>NZ_BCVZ01000002.1 GCF_001592005.1 Bacillus sonorensis NBRC 101234 = KCTC 13918 | reverse complement strand
AAAAGCCGCATCATGACAAAAGCAAAAAACCGGATGACTGTAAAAAACATGATAAAAGCAAAAAGCCGCATCATGACAAAAGCAAAAAGCCGGATGACTGCAAAAAGCATGATAAAAGCAAAAAACCGGATAAAAAGCCGAAATGTCGCCACAAACGGTGGGAATATCACCACTACGATAAGAAAAAACATCATAAGAGTTCGAAAAGCGGCTATGAAAAATACACCGAATGGTATGAGGGGAATGTAACGGAAGTCAAATATCGCAAAGTGTAATCAAAGCGGCTTACTGCAATGTGAGCCGCTATTCTTTTTTAGGAATGAGAGGCCGGGACTTTTGAATGGGTTTTTAGAGGGCAGAAAGGATTTTTTCATTTTTTAGAGAATATTTAGAAAAGAAGTGAAGATGAAATCATAACGTGCGGGGGAATATGAATGAAGTTTGCGACAGCAGGGCTGCACAGCCGAATATTTGTGGGACTTGTGATGGGCGATAAAATCATGGATTTGCAGAAAGCCGAAAAAAAGCTGTTTGAGCTTGAGACCATACCTGAAACACTCATTGAATGTGTAAGTGAGGGGGACAAGTTTGTCCGCCATGTTGAGCAGCTTGTTGAATGGTCAAAGAAGAAGCATACTGAAGAAAGCGGTTCTTATATTTATCCGCTCTCAGATGTCAAACTGCTTGCGCCCATTCCCAAGCCGCGGAAAAACGTCTTTTGCATCGGGAAAAATTATCGGGACCATGCGATTGAAATGGGAAGCGAAGCGGATATTCCCGAGCATATCATGGTCTTTACAAAAGCGCCGACATCAGTGATCGGACACATGGAAGACATTGATGCACACAAAGGCGTGACAGATGCGCTTGATTATGAAGGAGAGCTGGCGGTGGTCATCGGCAAAACGGGCAGACGCATTCCGAAAGAAGAAGCGCTCGACTATGTGTTCGGCTACACGATCGTCAACGATGTGACAGCGCGTGATCTGCAAAAGCGCCATAAGCAGTTTTTTATTGGAAAAAGCCTTGATGCCACCTGTCCGATGGGGCCGTATCTCGTACATAAGTCAATGATTGAGGATCCTCAACAGCTGAAAGTGGAAACGCGCGTCAATGGGGCGCTCCGCCAGTCCGGCTGCACGAAAGATATGATATTTCCGATTGCTGAAATCATTGAGACGCTGTCCAAAGGAATGACGCTTGAAGCCGGGGATATCATTGCGACGGGGACGCCGTCCGGGGTCGGCAATGGATTTCATCCGCCGCGGTTTCTTCATGAAGGGGATCAGGTTGATATTACGATCGAGCCGATCGGGACGCTTTCAAATAAAGTGTTGTCATCTGATGGATGATTTTGTATACTGGAGATATCAAATTTACGGAAATGAGGGATGTGCGATGAGAAAAGCGATTGTGATGTTTGCCAGTCCACTTTTCATAGCGCAGCCCATGTCAATTCATTAACCGATTCTCTTTTGTTGATCTGGTGATATTCTATTCCATGGGCTGCCGGTGCGGCTCATGGATTTTTTGCTTTGCTTGATAGAGCGCAAAAAAAGAGCCTTGTCTTAGGCTCTTTTTTCTTTTGATACATCATCAGACAATGGGAGGAAACGAAATTGAATCTAACAAGATTAGGTGTGAAATATATTAGCGATGCTTTAAAGGATATGAAAGAAAACGGACTTGTGCTTGGGAGAGTCGCTCTTGTGCATAAGCGGATGTACCGGGTGTTTACCGGGCATGGAGAATGGCTTGCCGAAATGTCCGGCAGGCTGAGATTTGAAGCGGAAAGCAGCGGAGATTACCCTGCTGTGGGGGATTGGGTGTATATGCGTCCGCGGGAAGGCGAACAAAAAGGAACGATCGTGGATATTGTTCCACGCTTCAGCCAATTCTCGCGGAAGGCAGCGGGTGATCCAACGGTGGAACAAATCACGGCGGCTAACGTAAACACGGTGTTTCTCGTCAGTGCACTCAACCAGGATTTCAATATGAGAAGAATGGAACGCTATTTATTGCTGGCTTGGGAAAGCGGCGCCAATCCGGTCATCGTGCTGAGCAAAGCGGACATCGAGGGCCGGATTGAGGAAAGGGTCAGACAGGCTGAATCTGTCGCGCTTGGTGTGCCCATCCATGTCATCAGTACACATGAGGGCATGGGTATGAATGAGCTGAGGCGGTATATCAGAGAAGGAGAGACGGTGGCGCTGTTAGGCTCTTCAGGGGTCGGAAAATCGACCATCATTAATTTCTTTTTGAAAGAGGACCGCCAGGCCGTTCAAGCGGTCCGTGAAGGCGATGACAAAGGGCGGCATACGACCACGCACAGGGAGCTGTTTATGCTTCCCGATGGAGGAAATGTAATCGACACGCCGGGCATGAGGGCGCTTGAGCTTTGGGAATCTGAAGAAGGCTTCCGCGAAAGCTTTGCCGATATTGAACAGCTGGCGAAAAGCTGCAAATTTTCGGATTGCCGCCATGATCAAGAACCCGGCTGCGCCGTTCAAACAGCCATTCTGGAAGGGAGCTTGGACCGCCATCGCTTACAGAGCTACGTGAAGCTGAAAAAAGAGCTCGAATACCTTGCGAGAAAAAAAGATAAACGGGCGATGAAACAAGAAAAAAACCGCTGGAAGCAGATTTCGAAAAGCATGAAAAACCATAAAAAAAGATAGCTGAGAAAGAGGCGCTGATGGTGAATGCAGCGCCTCCCGCATCCTTATGACAGCGTTCACATTTTTTGTTTAATGGACGGGTTCATGATAATATAAGAGCGATACCTGATCCGATAGGGGGAAATTTGATATGACGCATATGCATATCACGACATGGGTCATCGCGCTCATTTTAGTGATCGTTGCTTACGGACTTTATTCTGCAGGAAACAGCAAAGGTGCAAAAATCACGCACATGATTCTCCGCTTATTCTATATCTTAATCATCATAACCGGAGCACAGCTCTTGTTTATGTTCACGGCATGGAATGGGGAATACATAGCAAAGGCCATACTCGGCCTCGTGACAGTCGGTTTGATGGAGATGCTGTTGATCCGCAAGAAAAAAGATAAAGGCATGACCGGGATTTGGATCGGCTTCATTGTCGTCCTGTTGTTGACGATCGCGCTCGGACTTCGTCTTCCTTTAGGCTTTAAGATCTTTTGATCACAGGCACCAGTTCTGTTTGTTGGAACTGGTGTTTTTTTATGTAGGAGGCTTGTATGCGGAAATCGTCACGATTCGCGTCCCGTCAGATGCCGTCCATTCAAACCTGTCTTTTCTCTCCCCGTTCCGTTCGTAATGATGCTGAAGTGCGCATTGCTTCACATCGGTTGAAAATTGGTAAAACGATACGCCTTTTGCACACTCCGCATCTGTCAAAAAGCTCAATCCGTTATATGCGTAGACACAGTCAAACACAGAAAATCCGAGGCTGTTCAGCTGATCCAAAAAAGCGTAAAACTGCCCATCGTCCAAATCATTCAAAAAATCCAAAAAAGCCTGTTTGACGGTTTTCAGGTAGCGGAGCGCCTCCCCGCCCGTTAATGCAATGTTTCCGTGTTTTTCTGTAACGGCGAATTGATCGAAAAGCTCTGCTTTCACCCAGTCGCCGTCAAGTTTGACAAAGACGGCGGGGCTTTTCAGACTTTCAAACAAAAATAAATCCCCCTCCTCATTTTCGATCAGGCAGATGCCATCCTCCATGATAACGGTGCCGTAAATCCATTTGCGACTTTCTTCATAAATCCGCATCTCTCGTCCAGTGTCCATGTCTGTCTCCTTTCCTTCTTCTTTTTTTCCAAAACAGGCTTGTCTCATACAAGTCTCTGATGGACAATTCAACTATTATTGTAAGATGCATAAAATAAGTAAAGTGACAAAGGAAGTGAAGCCTAAAAAGAGAAAGAACATTAGAATTGGAGCTGATCGACAATGTGTGGAATTACGGGGTGGGTGGATTTTAAAAAACCGCTTGTCCGAGAGCAGCCTATCATGGAGAAAATGACTGAAACGCTGTCAAAAAGAGGGCCTGATGATACAAACATTTGGGGAAAGCATCACGTTTTATTCGGACATAAGCGTTTGGCCGTTGTGGATCTGGAAGGCGGCAAACAGCCGATGACCCGCACACATCAAGGGAATCCCTACACGATTTGCTATAACGGAGAGCTTTACAATACAGAGGATTTGCGAAAAGAGCTTCAAGCGCTGGGACACCAATTTAACAGCCATTCCGATACAGAGGTTTTGCTTCATTCCTACATGGAATGGAAAGAAGAGTGCGTGCACAGACTGAATGGAATTTTCGCCTTTGCGGTGTGGGACGAAAAAAGGGATCTTCTGTTTGCGGCGCGGGACCGTCTCGGAGTCAAACCGCTGTTTTATTTTGAGCAGGGCACGTCATTTCTGTTCGGTTCTGAAATCAAGGCGATTCTTGCTCATCCTGAGGTAAAAGCGAAGGTTGACAGTCAAGGCCTTGCCGAAATTTTTGGACTCGGCCCGTCAAGAACGCCGGGAAGCGGGGTCTTCAAAGGAATGAAAGAAATCCGTCCCGGGCACGCCATGCTGTTTTCAAAAGACGGTTTGACGACCTGGCGCTATTGGAACGTCAAAAGCGAAAAGCATACAGACAGCTTTGCCGACACTGTACTGAATGTACGGTCGCTTTTCGAAGATGCGGTGACAAGACAGCTTGTCTCAGACGTGCCTGTGTGTACGTTTTTATCGGGAGGAGTAGATTCAAGCGCCATTACAGCAACAGCAGCGAAGCATTTTGAAAAAGAAGGAGAGGCGCCGCTCCATACGTTTTCGGTCGATTATGAGGACAATGAGCAATATTTTACATCAAGTTTATTTCAGCCGAATGCCGATGGACCGTGGATTCGAAAAATGTCTGATGCTTTCGGAACCGTTCATCATAACTGTGTCATCTCCCAGGAGGACCTGGCCGGCTATTTAGAGGAAGCAGTGGTTGTCAGGGATTTGCCCGGGATGGCTGATGTTGATTCATCATTGCTTTGGTTTTGCAGAGAAATCAAAAAGGATTTTGTCGTGAGTCTGTCTGGGGAATGTGCAGATGAAATTTTCGGCGGATACCCTTGGTTCCATTCGGCTGAAGATGTGAAAGGTTTCCCATGGATGAGATCGATGGAAGAACGGATCGGGCTTTTGCGGAGCGACTGGCAGAAAAAGATCGGACTCAAGGAGTATGTGACGGCCAGATATGAGGAAACAGTGAAGGAAACGCCTCATGCAGACGGGGAAACGGGCGAGGAAAAGCGAAGAAGAGAACTCTTTTACTTAAATATGCTTTGGTTTATGACGACTCTGCTTGACCGGAAAGACAGAATGAGCATGGGCGCGAGCCTGGAAGTCCGGGTGCCGTTCGCCGATCACAGGCTTGTTGAATATGTTTGGAACATTCCGTGGGAATTCAAAATGCACGGAAACCGGGAAAAAGGGGTCTTCCGCAAAGCGATGGAAGGAATTTTGCCTGATGATATTTTATATCGCAAGAAAAGCCCGTATCCAAAAACACACCACCCGGCTTACACAAAAGCGGTTAAACGCTGGCTGGCATCACTGCTCAAGAACAAAGATTCGGCTCTCCACACCTTTTTAGACAACAAAAAGCTGAATCAGCTGATCGAGACGGAGGGCGCGTCTTTCAAGGTGCCATGGTACGGCCAATTGATGAAGGGCCCGCAGCTCATCGCGCATCTTGCCCAAATCCATACCTGGTTTGAGACATACAGGATCGATATTGATGAATAAAACACCCGGCGGCCGCCGGGTGCTTTTTTATTGGATTTGTTCGGTTTTAAGTGGTGTAACTGTGATACAAGGCCCGTTTCAAAATCGGAGGTTCTGCCGGCCATGCAGCTTTCTTGATGTTCGGAAGCCGAGGAGCCGTGTTCAGCGTAGTCAAGGACCGGAGCCGATGCCTTCATCACCGCCCATCATCTGGGAACTCTCATTCTTATGTTTCAGCAGATATGCGCTTTCATAACGAAAAACCGGCATTCGATTGAAAGCCGGTTAAGCCGCAAACCCTTTTTGCAGCCATATCTTTGATCTCCATCTTCTGTACATCAAAATCCCTCTAACCCATTCATCGGCAATAAACGAAAACCAAATTCCCGCAAGCCCGAGTTCGAGCTGAATGCCAAAAATATAAGCGATTGGCAGGCCGATCCCCCACATAGAGATGATCGCCATATAGACGGGATATTTTGCGTCCCCGACGGCCCTGAGAGAGTTGATGATGACCACATTGAATGAACGGCCGGGCTCAAGGATGATCGTCATGACGATTAACATGCTGGCTGTCGCGATAATATCTGGGTTTTGACTGAAGATGCCGATCAGCGGTTTTGAAAACAGGGCGAAGAGAACGGAGGTGAAGGTCGTAATCGCCAACGCCCACCAGAGACTTTTCAGGCATCTGCTGTAAGCTTCATCAAATTGTTTGGCGCCGATATGGCGTCCGATTAAAATTTGGGTTCCCTGACTGATCGCCGTGCCAAAAAGCATGATAAACATCATCAGATTTTGCGCATATACTTTTGTCGTCAGCGCCTGTGCGCCCATCAGCGTGATAAAATAGGTGATGATCATCTGTGACGCATTATAAGAAAGCTGTTCGCCGGCCGAAGGGATGCCGATTTTGAGCAGCTTCTGTAAATGTCCTTTTTGAATGAAAAAAAGCCGTTTTGAGAAGATCGGCATTCCAATGCGCTTTTTGACGAGCAGAGCGATCGCAAACAGGCCGATGATGCGCGCCGTTGAAGTAGACAGCGCCACCCCTGTAACGCCTAATACCGGAAATCCGAACGGCCCGAAAATAACAAGATAGTTGCCTGCGATATTTAAAATATTCATGCCGATCGTGACAGCCATCGTATCCTTCGTATGGCCGTAGCTTTTCAAAATGGCGCTGAATGTCATGATGAGAGCCTGAATGAAGGACAGCCCGCCGACGATTTGCAAAAAGATTTTTGCTTCACCAAGCAGTTCGGCTGACAGGCCCATCATCAATAAAAGCGGTTCTGCAAAAACAAAAATGACTGCGCTGATCAGCAGGCTGATGATAAAATTGGCGCTGATGGAAACATGCCCGACATCCATCGCTGCCGCTTTTTGCCGTGATCCTAAAAATTGTGAAATAACGACCGTAGTGCCTGTTGCGATGAATCCAAACATGACGATGATCAGATTCAGCATTTGGTTGCTGACGCCGACGGCTGCCACGCTGTCGTCGGAATATTGGCTGAGCATCAGGGTATCAGCGTTGCCCATCAGCATATATAATGAAACCTCAATAAAAATCGGCCAGGTCAAAGCGAATAAAGAGAGGTTTTGAACGTTTGTTTTCTTCATGGCGGTGACCCCTTTCTTTTCAAAATCCGATTAATAGTGTAACGCCATTTTTTTATAATAAAAAGAGACGAAACCGATACTTCTTGGAGAAATCCGACTAAATCAAAGGGGGGAGAACATTGGACCATATCATCTTCAAGATCCCGCCGCTGCCTGTTTTAATCACCTGTGGGGAAGGCGTGTTCAAAACAGGAGAAAAACATATAAAACGTGAATATTCCGTTTTTGACCTTTTATATGTTATAAAAGGGGAGCTGTTTTTGACGGAAGGCGGCAAGCCCTATCGCATCAGGGAAGGAGAATATATTATCCTCATACCGGGGCTGAAGCATTACGGCCATCAGGGCTGTCATGAGGATACCCATTATTTCTGGCTTCACTTTCAAGAGAAATCATACGAATTGGCGGATCAGGGAGGTGAGAATTGGACCGGGCTCAAGCTCGAGAAGGGAACGTTTGAGACGCCCCCTTTATACAGCCTGAGGCTTCCGAGGAAGGGAAAAGTCGATCAAAAGACGTTTATTGAAAAGCAGTTTAGAAGTTTGATAGATGATACAGCCGAGAATACGGATTTGCCTTTGAGGAAGCAGCTTTTGTTTGAAGAGCTGCTGATTCACCTGCAGAAAGAGGCGTTCCGCATTCCTTCCGCGAATGAACGGGTGGCGTCAGAAGCGCAGCGCTATATTGACCGCCATTATAAAGAAAAGCTGAGCATGGATCGACTGGCGCAAGCTCTGCATTACAACCAGGACTACATTACCCGCTGCATGCAAAAAGCGGTCGGCCTGACGCCGGGGCAGTATGCCAATAAGGCGCGCATCCTTGAAGCGAAGCGGCTGCTTTCCGTGACAAATGACAAAATGTCATCAATCGCGGAACAAGTCGGCATTGATGATCCGACGTATTTTTCAAAGCTTTTCAAGCAAATGGAAGGAATTTCGCCCATCGAGTACCGAAAGATGATGAAGAGAAATATAGAATGAAAAAGGAGGGAAACACGTGGCGCCTATACATGGCGAAAAAGTCAAACTGCGTCAGATCACCATGGATGACCTGCCTGGATTGTGGAACATGATCTATGGGGTGAAAAAACCTGAATGGAAAAAATGGGATGCGCCTTATTTTCCGCTGCAGCCTGAACCGTATCAATATTTCATCGATTCGTTTTTGCCGGCTTTGAAAGATAAGCCTCCCCGCTATGCGGCGATAGAGATCGGCGGAGTCTTGAAGGGGACGGTGTCCTACTATTGGGAATGCAGGCCGACCCGCTGGCTTGAATGTGGAATCGTCATCTATGATCCTTTCTATTGGAACGGCGGCTACGGCACTGAAGCCGTGAAGCTGTGGGTCGGCTATTTGTTTGAAAACATGGATATTCCGAGAATCGGGATGACCACTTGGTCTGGAAATCAGCGGATGATGAAGTGCGCGGAAAAAGCGGGATTTACGATGGAGGGGCGTATTCGCAAAGTCAGATATTACAATGGAACATATTATGATTCCATCAGGTACGGAATGTTAAGAGAGGAGTGGGAGCAGATTTGCGGACACGGCTGCCGCACTCTATAATGGAATATTAGAAAATCTTATTGCGGATACGGGTGAGGAAGACAAAATGAAAAAAACCATTTATGATGTAGCGGAAGCAGCCGGCGTTTCTATTTCCACAGTTTCGCGGGTGATCAATCATACCGGGAGAATCAGCAAATCGACAAGACAAAAAGTGCTGGAGGTCATGAAAGAGCTTGATTATCAGCCGAATGTCCACGCTTCTGCGCTGACCGGGAAGCGTAC
This sequence comes from Bacillus sonorensis NBRC 101234 = KCTC 13918, assembly GCF_001592005.1. Lineage (GTDB taxonomy): Bacteria > Bacillota > Bacilli > Bacillales > Bacillaceae > Bacillus > Bacillus sonorensis. The sequence goes on along the minus strand of NZ_BCVZ01000002.1, from coordinate 535,652 downwards.
GAATATCATCGGCCTCTTGACGCCCGATATCGCAAACCCTTTTTTCGGAGAACTGGCCAAAAGCGTTGAAGAACGGGCGGATGAGCTTGGGTTCAGCATTATCATGTGTTCGACGGACAGGAATCCGGAAAAAGAAACAAAGTATTTTTCAGTGCTGAGGCAAAAAAATGTCGACGGCATCATTTTTGCGACAGGCATAGAAAACAAAGAAAGCTTTGCCGCGCTTGAGGATATTGTGGAAAAAGGTATTCCGCTTGTGATGATTTCGCAGGATCGCGCTCTTTTTCCGATGGACGTCGTGGTCATTGATGATGTCATGGGCGGGTATTTGGCTGCAAAACATTTAATCTCGCTCGGCCATCAAAAGATCGCCTGCTTGATCGGCGACGGATCGACAACAGGTGAAAAAGACCGTCTGAAAGGCTTTAAAAAAGCAATGGATGAAGCGGGAATTGAAATCGATGAGTCGCTGATGGCTGGAACGGGTTTTTCTCTTCAAAACGGTAAAGAAGCCGCCGCAGCCATGTTCGCTCAGAAGGTTCCGACGGCCGTTTTTGCCGTCAATGATGTGCTGGCCTGCGCCGTGATCCAGACGGCAAGGGAATGGGGGCTGAAAGTGCCTGGGGATTTATCAGTCATCGGCTTCGATAATACGATTTTGGCGGAAATGATCGACCCGCCGCTTACAACCGTGTCACAGCCGATAGAAGAAATGGGGCGCCGCGTTGTTGAACTGCTTGCCGAAGACATTCACGGCAAGAAAAAATCAAAAAGCAAAATGATTCTCACCCCGGAACTTGTGATCAGACAGTCAACCGCACCGCTCCGAATCGACGAAAAGATATCGGAAAAGAGGCAGCCGCTTTAACTGTCAAAGCGGCTCCTTTTGGCTGCATTTTGTGCAAGCGCTTGCTCTGAATTGGTGTTTGTTTTTTCTGTCTCATTTGCAAAAATATAATGAGAGGAGTGAAAAAAGTGTTGCAGAAGTATATGAACGGCGATAGAATAAAACCGATGTTGAGCAAGCGCTTTCTCGCATGTGGCGGCAGCGTTTTATTAGGATAGCTGCACAGGCGAAAGAAGGCTGTCTCCGCCGTTGGAGTGAAGCGCTTACAAAACAGACGGCATTTTTCTGCGGGATAGCCTGTAGAAAAATGCCGTCAAATGAATCAGACACAAAGGGGAGTTGAACATGTCAGAAAACGTGAGATGTGCAGTATTGGGATTGGGAAGGCTCGGCTATTACCATGCGAAGAACTTAAAAACGGCTGTGCAAGGCGCGCAGCTTGCGGCTGTAGCCGATCCGCTGAAAGGCAGAGCTGAGCAGGCAGCCGCCGAGCTGGGCGTCGAAAAATGGTCTGCGGACCCATATGAATTTCTCCAGGATCCGGATATAGACGCAGTTATCATTGTCACGCCGACAACCACTCATGCGGACATGATAAAACAGGCGGCTGATTGCGGCAAACAGATTTTTGTCGAAAAGCCGCTGACATTACATCTTGATGAATCAAAAGAAATCGTTAAGAAGATCAAGGAGACCGGCGTCATTTGCCAAGTCGGATTTATGAGGCGGTTTGATCCGGCATATGCGGATGCCAAAAAAAGAATCGATGCCGGCGAGATCGGCAAACCGATCTATTTTAAAGGGTTTACGCGCGACTTTGGTTCCCCGCCAGCTGAATTTATTAAAAACAGCGGCGGCATTTTTATCGATTGTTCAATCCATGATTATGATATTGCCCGCTATTTAATGGGAGCGGAAATCACTTCCGTATCCGGGCACGGGCGGATTTTAAAGCATGGCTTTATGGACGAATGCGGGGACGTCGATCAGGCCCTCACCTATATGGAATTTGATTCAGGCGCCGCCGGGGATACGGAGGCAAGCCGAAACTCTCCTTACGGCTATGATATTCGCGCCGAAATCATCGGAACCGAAGGCAGTATTTTTATCGGGACGCTCCGAAACCAATCGCTTACAATGCTGACCGGAAAAGGCGGCAGCTTTGACATCGTGCCGGATTTTCAGACGAGGTTTCATGAAGCATATTGTTTGGAGCTCGAGCACTTTGCCGAATGCGTCCGTGATCAAAAGAAGCCGATCGTAACCGAAGAAGATGCAGCCATTAATTTGGAAATCGCGATCGCGGCAACCGAATCTTTTGCAAGCGGCAGGCCTGTAAAACTTCAGAATCAAACAGGGCAGATGCCGGTTTAGAATAGGAGTGTGTCGATTTCCTGGGCGAGTACAAGTATGTCGCTGGTTTGATGAGCAAAAGCGCATACGCCGCACAAGTCCGGGAAACCGTCCGCATCCAATACCGTTGCCAGCCAGGGCGGATGGGAAGACGCTTTCCAGATAGATGCTATTGTGCTCTGCCTGATCTTCAATTATTCAAAGACCGGCATACGAAAGGGCATGCCGGCTGTCTTTAAGCAAATAATGAAATACCAAGATATGCGGCAAGGACCCACATCACAAGAGCGGATCCTTTATTGAAAAGGGTCTGCCATGCCCCGCGGGAATCAAGACGCCTGAGGATACGCCCCAAAACGGCCAGCGCTGTAAACCATACCCATGACACAAAGATGCACGATCCGGTAAACAGCCATCTTTCCTGGCCGTCATATGTTAAAGAATTGGTGCCGATGACACCGACAGTATCAAGTATTGCGTGCGGGTTGAATAAGGATACGGCAACTGCAAAAACGATTTGCCTTTTTGCCGTCAGACCGTCAGAATTGCTGTTTCCACTGGCAGGCTTGCTGTTCCATGTGACCCAGCCCATATAAAAAAGAAAACAGGTGCCTGCTGCTACCAAGATCATCTTTACGGCAGGCATCCCGGGGACGGCTGCAGAAACTCCTGTCACAGCCAGTATGATGAGAAGCGTGTCACATAAGGAAGCGGAAACCACAAGCGGCAGCACCCGCCATAAGCGATGTGCAACAGCGGCTTGCTGAAAGATGAAGACGTTTTGCGCTCCTAAAGGAAGAATCAGTCCTAAAGCGAGAATCATTCCATGAAAACTTGCGTTCATTGCTATAAAAACCCCTTTCAAAACACGTCCGTTTTATTGTAGAGTAAGACGAATATATTGTCTCCGGCCATTTGGCTGGATGGGGGAGCCAGCCAAATGACGTTTTGAAAAAAGGAGCTGAACGAAAAAAAGTGAACAACCAGTTGGACCGAAACTCAGACATCCCGTTATATCAGCAAATTGAACAGATCATCAAAGAAAAGATCCTCAAAGGAGAATGGCCTGTCGGAACAAAAATCCCTTCCCAGCGCAAACTCGCCTCGATATTTTGTGTCAACAGGAGCACGGTGACCGCCGCGATAGATGAATTAACCGCTGAAGGGCTGCTGGAGGGAAAACGGGGAGGCGGCACAAAAGTGACGAAATATACATGGAGCGGGCTTGCTTCAGGTCCGGCGCTCGATTGGACCAGCTATGTCCGGTCAGGGATTCACCGCCCGAATTCATTGACAATCCAGGAAATCAACCGGCAGGAGGTCAAAAAAGAAATCATCAGACTTGGAACAGGAGAGCTGTCTCCTGAACTTCTGCCTTATCGGGACATGAAAACAATTCTTCGCCATGCTGAAGCTGAGAAACTTACCCTCGGTTATGAAGAGCCAAAAGGAAACCGCTATACAAGGGAAGTCATCAAGGATCGCCTCGAACAAAAAGGTGTGAGTGTCTCGCCTGATTCCATTTTAATTGTTTCCGGCGCCCTGCAGGCGCTCCAGCTCATATCGATCGGTCTTCTGAAACGAAAGTCCGCCGTGCTCACGGAAAGGCCGTCATACCTTTACTCGCTTCACGTTTTCCAATCGATGGAGATGAAGCTATGCGGGATTCCGGCGGATGAAAAGGGATTAGACCCGGCCGTCATTCCGGCCTGCAAAAAACAATGCGGCGCAGACCTTTTGTATACGATTCCGACATTTCATAACCCGACAGGCAGACAGATGACGGAAGAAAGAAAAAAAGAGCTGATTCGCATCAGCAAACAGCAATGTCTTCCGATCATCGAGGATGACGCATACGGCGATTTATGGATCGATGGTCCGCCTTCTCCGCCGCTGAAAGCATTCGATCAAGACGGTAACGTTCTTTATGTCGGCACATTGTCGAAAACCGTCAGCCCCGGTCTCCGCATCGGCTGGGTGGCAGGCCCCGAACCTGTTATCGAAAGGCTGGCGGACATTAAAATGCAAACCGATTACGGATCAAGCTCCCTTTCCCAATGGGCGGCCGCGAAGTGGATGGAAAGCGGCCTTTATGAAAAGAACCTCGCCCGGATCAGAAATAAACTGAAAATAAGGCGCGACACGGCACTGCGCTGCCTAGAGGCCCACTGCGAAGGGATCGCCAGCTGGGAAAAACCGAGCGGCGGATTTTACATTTGGGTCACGTTTCATAAACCGCTGCAGATCCATACGCTATTTGAAAAAGCATTGAAGAAAAACATCCTGATCAACCCGGGGACGCTTTATGATCAAGAAGCAAGGCAAAGCATCAGGCTCTCCTACTCCTATGCCTCATTGTCCGACCTTGAAAAAGGCATCCGGACGATTGCCGAATTAGCGCGGGAACTGATGTGACACCAGCTCCACAGGCCGGCATACAAGCCGGCCCCAACCTCCTGTTTGCCCCATATTTTTTTCTTTTTTAAACCTGATAAATCATGATAGAAAACCAATAAATTCCTTTATCTTGCGACTTTGGATTCATATTAGGGATATGTGTGATGTGCAGAAGAGGGCAGAGGCGCCTCAATATGATAAACGTCCCTTTTTTCCGAATATTATTGACATATCTCTGACACAAAATATACACTTTTTTTGTCAATGAAAATGATAATCTTTATCAATTGGAGGAGTGCTTTCTATGTCTGTACAAACGAGTTCTAAAAATCAACTGTTTTTGGAGCAGCAAAATAAAAGAGAATCGAATGCGCGTTCATATCCGAGAAGATTTCCGCTTGCCATGCAAACGGCGGAAGGCATTTTCGTGAAGGATGCGGATGGAAAGCAATATTATGACTGTCTGGCAGGTGCGGGTACGCTGGCGCTCGGTCATAATCATCCAGTTGTCATTGAGGCCATACAGAAAATGATTGATGAAAAGCGTCCGCTGCATACGCTTGATATTACATCTGAAATAAAAGAGGAATTTATCAGCGAGGTGTTTGCCAGCCTTCCCGAATCGTTTGCCAAGCGGGCGAAAATTCAGTTTTGCGGTCCAACGGGAGGAGATGCGATCGAAGCCGCTATCAAGCTTGTCAAAACGGCGACCGGTAAGAGGAGCATTCTCTCGTTTCACGGCGGATATCACGGAGCAACCCACGGAACGATGGCGCTGAGCGGCAATTTGTCTCCGAAAGAACATGTCCACGGATTGATGCCTGATGTCCATTTTCTTCCTTACCCTTATGAATACCGCTGTCCGTTCGGCGCGGGAGGAGAGGAGACCCACCGCTTGTCGAGCGCGTATATTGAACATATGCTCGATGATCCTGAAAGCGGAATTTTACAGCCGGCAGGAATGATCTTCGAAGCCGTCCAAGGTGAAGGGGGATCTGTGCCGGCGCCTGTGGAATGGATCAAAGAAATGAGGAGAATCACGAAAGAACGGGGCATTCCGCTGATTGTCGATGAAGTGCAGACCGGAATCGGCAGAACGGGAAAAATGTTTGCCTTTGAACATGCCGGCATTATACCGGATGTCATTGTACTGTCAAAAGCGATCGGCGGAAGTCTGCCGCTGTCTGTCGTGATCTATGACCGGGATCTTGACCAATGGGGCCCGGGAGCGCACATCGGCACATTCAGGGGAAATCAGATGGCAATGGCGGCCGGAACGGCAACATTAAAATATGTGAAAGAACATGACGTTTTATTACATGTAGAAAAAGCCGGGGCCAAGCTCATGCAGCATTTAAAGGACGTGCAGCGCGATGTTCCGGAGATCGGCGATGTCAGAGGCCGCGGCTTAATGATCGGTGCTGAAATCGTTTCTCCTTTCCAAAAACAAAGCAAAAACGGCAGCTTCCCTGCTGATCCGGAGCTTGCGGCTCACATACAAAGAAAATGCTTCGAAAAAGGCTTGATCGTCGAAACCGGCGGCCGCCATGGAAGCGTCATCCGCTTTTTGCCGCCTTTAATCGTGACGGAAGAGCAAATCGACGATATTGCAGCGATTTTCAAAGAGGCTGTCTATGAAGCTGTCAAGTAAGCTGAAACATGTTGATTCCCTGTTCATGAATGGCGGCGAACAGGGAATCGAAGCCTATCGGGAAGCGGTGCAAGCCGCTGCTGCCGCTTTGGAAGACGAATGGAAGGGGAAGACGAAGCCGTACAGCGGAAACATGCCGCGTGATTTACATCATAATATCAAAGAATTATGTTCATTTCAGAAAACGGGCGAGCCGCTTGAGCATGTTCTCGACGAGCTGAAAAACGGATTCTTGCCGCACCGCATCCATGTCGAGCACCCGACATGCATCGCCCATCTTCACTGTCCGCCTCTGATCCCGGCTCTTGTGGCCGAAATGCTGATCAGTGTGCTGAACCTGTCGATGGATTCCTTTGATCAAAGCGGAGCGGCATCTTTAATTGAAGAGGAAATGGTGCAGTGGCTCTGCCGGAAATTCCGCTACGGCAAGGAAGCGGACGGAACATTTACGAGCGGCGGGACGCAATCAAATCATATGGGGCTTCTGCTTGCGCGCGACGCTTTTTGCGAAAAGAAATGGAACTGGGATGTGCAAAAAGACGGGCTGCCTCCTGAAGCGGGCCGCCTCAGGATTCTTTGTTCAAAAGATGCCCACTTTACCGTCAAAAAATCAGCCTCACAGCTTGGTTTGGGAGAGCGCGCCGTCGTGCTCGTCGAAACGGATGGGAACAAGCGCATGTGTCTGCGCGATTTAAAGAAGAAAACAGAGATGCTGGACGAATCCGGGCTTTATCCGTTTGCGCTTGTGGCAACATGCGGAACGACCGATTTTGGAAGCATTGACCCGTTGCAGGAATTGGCTGATGCCGCAGATGCCGGCGCTATGTGGCTCCATGTGGACGCGGCATACGGCGGTGCTTTGATCATGAGTAAAACACGACGTGATCGATTGGCCGGGATCGAACGGGCCGATTCCATCAGCGTTGACTTTCACAAACAGTTTTACCAGCCGGTCAGCTGCGGGGCGTTTCTCATAAAAGACGGGCGGAATTTCCGTTTTATTGACCATCATGCCGATTATTTGAATCCTGAAGAAGATGAAGCGGACGGCATCATTCATCTTGTCAATAAATCTCTCCAAACCACAAGGCGCTTTGACGCTTTAAAGCTGTTTATCTCAATGCGCGTGCTTGGAGAAGACGCATTTGCCGAGCTGATCGACGGCACGTTTGCTCTGGCCGAAGCGGCGGCGCGAAAGATCGCGGCAGACGCCCAATTCGAATTGCTGAATCCTTGTCCGGAGCTGAATGCCATCGTCTTTCGCCGGCTTGCCGGAGACGATGACAGGGAAAATGACGAGTTGAACAGATACATTCATCGGGAGCTGTTTCAAACAGGACGGGCCGTCATTGCAAAAACGTCCGCAGGCGGAAAAACGTATTTGAAATTTACGCTTCTCAACCCGAGAACGGCCCTTTCCGACATTGAAGAGGTTCTTTGCGAGATTCAAAAGCTTGCAAGCTTTTATTTGAATAGCAGGAGGGTAATCAGATGAGTTCTTATAAAGAAATAGCAGAGCAAGCAACGATGCAAAGTTTTTTAAATTGCTATTTGCGGGAAACCGGAATCAACACGGAGGAGACCCGGACAGGAACCGGAAGAACGCTGATTGTACCGCTTGAACGCCAGCAAATCGAGCTGATCGTTCCGGTGAAATACTGGTCGAAAACGGGGAGGCATCTTTTCTCCTTTCCGCTGTATTACAAAATAAAACAGGATGGAAAACAGCTTCCGCTCGACTACGTTACACTCGTCTCCCTCGCTTCAAAAGAATTGCTTCTTCAGCAAAACAACCGGGGAGCAGAGGATGAATTCATGCTCAGGGTGATTTTAAGCTGCCGCAATATCCGCCGCTATGTGGAAGAACGGGCGGATGACCAGAAAGAGCTGAACACAGCCGATTTTACCTTTATCGAAGCCGAGCAGTCGCTTCTTTTGGGCCATCTCATGCATCCGACTCCAAAAAGCAGACAGGGAATGAAGCATGAGGAAGAAAAAATCTTTTCTCCGGAATTGAAGGGGGAATTTCAGCTTCACTATTTTAAAGCCCATGCCTCGCTTGTGCTTCATGATTCATCAATCGGCATGACAGCGCCCCGCTTGATTGAAGAGGAACTGAGAAACGATCCTTTCGTTGACAGGGATTGGCTTGAAAATGAGGCGGGGAATCCCGATTTTGTGCTTCTTCCCGCACATCCGCTTCAGGCGAAAGCCCTGTTGGATGAGCCGTTCGTCAAGAAGCTGATCGAAGAAGGGCTGCTTACATATTTGGGGGCGAAAGGCCGGACATTTACGGCGACATCCTCCGTCCGCACTGTATACAGCAAACAGTCGAGATTTATGTACAAATTCTCTGTGCCGATCAAGATTACGAATTCGCTCCGCGTCAACAAGCAAAAAGAGCTTGACCGCGGTGTTGAGATTGCCCGGCTTCTGGATACGGAGCTTGGCGAACATCTGAAGGCGCAATTTCCCGGCTTCCGTGTGATCAAAGATCCGGCCTACATGACAATCAAAGGAGAAAGCGGAGAGTCTGGATTTGAAGTCGTGATCAGGGAGAATCCGTTTTATGAAGACCATCGTTCCGCGTCCCTTGTCGCGGGCTTATGCCAAGACCACGCGTATGGAAAAGAATCAAGGCTTGCAGTAATCATTAAACACCTGGCGCTGCAAGAAGGGCGGACGACAGAAGAGGTAAGCGCGGATTGGTTTGACCGGTATTTGGCTATCTCGCTTGAGCCTGTCTTATGGCTGTTTGAAACCTATGGACTGGCCGTTGAAGCCCATCAGCAAAACGCCGTCGTCCAACTGAAAAACGGCTATCCGGAGACGTTTTACTACAGGGATAACCAAGGCTATTACTACAGTGAGTCAAAGGTGCATACCCTTTCAGGGCTTGTCGGGGGATTGAGCGCAAAAAGCGAAACGGTCTGCTCCGACGGGGTGGCGGTTGAAAGGCTGCGCTACTATTTCTTCTTTAACCATTTATTCGGACTTGTGAACGGCTTCGGCTGCGCAGGGCTGATCAGTGAAGAAGCGCTGCTCGGCATGATCAGGGAGCGGCTCCTGGAAGCGGAGAAACAGTACGGCATCACCGAATTGACAGACAGCCTGCTTCGCTTTCCGGCGCTTCCGTGCAAGGCTAATCTTTTAACGCGGTTTTATGACATGGATGAACTGACAGGCTCGCTTGAAACACAATCCCGCTATACATCTGTGGAAAATCCGCTTCTGAGGGAGGCGGCCGCCGTCCATGAATAGACGAATCACGTTTCGAAAGGCCGACTATGAGAGAGACGTATCCCTGGTGTACCGCTGGATGCAGGAAGAGCACGTTATTCCGTTCTGGCATTTAAATATGCCGTTTTCACAATTTGAGAAGCATTTCCATCAAGCGATCACAGACCCTCATCAGACGCTGTACATCGGCTGTATCGACGGCGTCCCGATGAGCTATTGGGAATCGTACTGGGTCAAAGGAGACATCATTGAGCACCATTATGACAATGCTCCGTACGATCAGGGTGTGCATCTGTTGATCGGGGAAAAATCGTTTTTGGGGAAAGGGTTGGCCCTGCCGCTATTGCAAGCGATGGTGAGGCTGCAATTTGAGACGCCGGAGACAGAAAAAGTGATCGCAGAACCGGATATCCGCAATCAAAAAATGATTCACGTCTTTGAAAAGTGCGGCTTCCGTCCCGTCAAACCCGTCAATCTTCCTGATAAAACCGGCTTATTGATGTTTTGTGAACGAAAACGTTTCTTAGAAAAGGAGAAAAGACATGAACTCACAGAGCAAACAAAATGATATATATGATGTCATCGGCGTCGGGATCGGGCCTTTTAATCTCGGCCTTGCCGCACTGTCTGATCCCGTACCTGAGATCAATGCGCTGTTTTTTGAACGAAAGAGCAGCTTTAACTGGCATCCCGGATTGCTGATTGAAGGGACAACCCTGCAAGTGCCGTTTTTGGCCGATTTGGTAACGATGGCGGATGTAACGAGCAAATACAGTTTTTTGAATTATCTTCAGCAGCATCACCGTTTGTATTCGTTTTATTTTCTGGAAGATTTTCATATTCCGAGAAAGGAATATAACCATTACTGCCAATGGGTCGCCGAACAACTCGATTCCTGCCGTTTCGGCATGAACGTTGAAAGCATATCCCTTGTTGAAACAGAAGAAGGCGCTTTATATGAAGTCCGGGTCGCCGATCAACAAGACGGAAGTGAATCCATCTATTTCAGCAGGCATATCGCGCTCGGCATCGGCACCGGACCGCACGTTCCAGCATCCTTAAGGAAGGCGCTTGGCGGCGAAGTATTCCACTCCTCCGAATATTTAATGAAGAAACAAGACGGGTTCAAGGGGAAAAGAGTTGCCGTAATCGGCTCGGGGCAAAGCGCAGCAGAGGTGTTTTATGATCTTGTGGGCGGAGGCGAGGCTCGGCATGTCAGCTGGCTGACCCGTTCTAAAGGCTTTTTCCCGATGGAATATTCAAACCTGGGTCTTGAATATTTCTCCCCGGATTATATCGATTTTTTCTACCAGCTTCCGCAATGGAAAAAAGATGAGCTGCTAAGACAGCAGGATCTTCTTTATAAAGGAATCAGCGCGAAGACGATCGCGGACATATACCATTTGCTGTATGAGCGGACAGCCGGCGGCCGTGACGCGGCCTTTGACCTGCAATCCATGACAGAAGTCGAGCATATCGAGCTGGACCGCGGATCATGCGTTCTTCATTGCTCCCATCGTGTGAATGAAGAACGGTTCCAGCGGCTGGCCGATGTAGTCATACTGGCGACGGGCTATAAAGAAAGGCTGCCGGAATTCCTCGCGCCTGTTGACAGCCTGATTGAAAAGGATGAAAGCGGGCGCTTCGTCATCACGCGCGATTATCGGCTGAAGACGGCGGTGAAAACGGACCACCACATCTTTGTGCAAAACGGGGAGCTGCATACACACGGAGTGGGAGCGCCTGATTTGGGACTCGGCGCTTACCGCAACTCGGTCATTATCAATCAGCTTGCCGGAAGGGAAGTATACACCGTCAGCCATAAAACCGTATTTCAGACATTCGGAGCGGTGAAAGAAAAAGCAGCCGTGCCAAACGGCTAAAAAGGAGGCATTTTTCATGTTGTTTAAAGACGAATTGAACCGGGTGCTTCATGAAGACAGATGGAGAAAAGCCAATCAGCGGCTGCTGGCGAAAATGCTTTCCGAATATATGTATGAGGATATCATCCAGCCGGTATTGATTGGGAAGGAAAACGGCATTTCCCATTATGAGCTGGAGACGTCGGAGCATAAAGCATACCGATTTTCGGCGAAGCCGCGCCTGTTTGACAGCTTTGATACGGTGCCGGAGACAATCGAAGTGCTAAAAGACGGGCAATGGACGAAACATGTGAGCGCGATTGAGTTTCTTCTCGACATTCAGCCGCATATTCCGATGAGCCCGGAAACAGCGGGTCATTTAATCAAAGAGTTTAATCACACCTTGCTTGCCGACGTCCACTTGCTGGCAAAAGATGCACTCACGGCAGATGAGCTGACAGAAGCTGATTATGCGATGATCGAAGGAGAAATGACGGGCCATCCGTGGATCGTCTACAACAAGGGGAGGATCGGCTTTGGCTATGATGACTATCTCCGGTTTGCCCCTGAACAACAGAGAGCCGAGCGGCTCTTGTGGATCGCCGTTCATAAAGAAGCGGCAACATTCCACTCGGTTGAAGGGCTGGAATATGAAGCATTGATCAATCAAGAGCTTGATGAGCTGACATTGAAGCAGTTTGCCAGAATGCTGGAGAAACAGGGGGCGAATCAGAAAGATTACTATTTGATGCCTGTCCATGAATGGCAGTGGACCAACACGATCATTCAGCAATTTCCCGAAGAGATCGCCTCAGGAACCATCATTCCCCTGGGAGAGGGAAAGGATCAATATTTGCCGCAGCAGTCGATCAGAACCTTTACGAACATCACAAATAAACACAAGCATCATATCAAATTGCCGATGAGCATATTAAACACGCTTGTCTACCGGGGCCTGCCTTCAGAACGGACGGTGATTGCGCCGAACATCACGGAGCATATTAAAGGGATCGCCGAAAACGACGTATTTTTAAAAGAGACGTGCCGGGTGATTCTGCCGGGGGAAAACGCCAGCATCAATGTGAACCATCCATACTATCAATCTCTTGAAAAAGCGCCATATCAATATTTGGAAATGCTCGGCGTCATCTTTAGAGAAAGCATTTATACGTATCTGGAAGACGGTGAGCATCCGGTGACGCTTGCTTCATTAACATATGTCGATCAAAATGGCGTCCCTTTTATCAAACGTCTGATTGAAAAATCGGGGCTGCCGGCTGAAGAATGGATCAGGCTGCTCTTTAAAACTGTGCTGCCGCCATTGCTCCACTTTATGTACCGGTATGGAACCGTATTTTCCCCGCACGGCCAAAATACGATTCTTGTTTTAAAAGACCATAGACCACACAGGCTGGCGATTAAAGATTTTGTTGATGATGTCAATATCAGCGACCAGCCCCTTCCAGAGCTGAACGATTTGACGGAGGATTTAAAAGCGGTTCTCAGAAGCGAGCCGCCGGAAGGACTCGTGCAATTCATCTTTACCGGACTATTCATTTGCCACTTGCGGTATGTCGCAAACATTTTGGAAAACTATGATCTGCTTTCTGAAAAGCATCTCTGGAAAGCGCTCGCTGACGCGATTTTGGACTATCAACGGCAATTCCCTGAGCTGCAGGAGCGTTTCGAGCTGTTTGATTTGTTTAAACCTGAGCTGACCAAGCTGTGCCTCAACCGGAACCGGATGGTTGACTATGGCTACAAGGACGGAGATGACCGTCCGCATGCGTCCGAATTCGGAAAGGTGGCAAATGCGCTTGCCCAATTTAAAAAAGAAGCCGCAAAGCTTTGACGCTTTTCCGGCTTCTCATGTCCCGCCTTTGGCGGGACGTTTTTTATAGTTGTACAGCAATGGATGGGGGGAATCTCGTAAATCCTTTCCAGCCTAATATAATAGTAATTTACCAATTACACCATAAAACATCGGCGCCTTTTTGACGGAGACGCTCCTCCGCACGGCGGATTATCGTTTTTGCCTGCGGAAGCTTTCAAGCTCCCCTCAGCTGATATTGCAGGATGCCCTCGAGATCAGGGCGGGACCGCTCGATAAAAAGAAGCGGTGCTCATTCGTGCCCCGTCTGAAAATTTTCCGAAATGGGCCGTGATTTCTTATACGATCATATGAGGCTCTTTGCGGTCAATGCACATTAAAATATCTGGCCTCAGGGTGTGAGACGACGATCGCAGATACGGAGGCTTCAGGCTCCATCATAAACCCTTCTGTCAGGTGAACACCGATTCCTTCAGGCTGAATGAGCCTGAACAGTTTTTCCTGATCCTCGAGGTTCGGACAGGCCGGATATCCGAAGGAATAGCGCTGTCCCTGGTACTTCGCCTGAAAACGCTGCTCCATTGTGAAGTCCGGCGCATCAGGAAAGCCCCAGCGGTCGCGGATGATTTGATGCGTCCTTTCGGCGAGCCCTTCGGCCAGTTCAAGGGCGAGCGCCTGCACCGCATGGCTTTTTAAGTAGTCGCCTTCCGCTTTAAAACGGTTCGCGATGTCTCTCACATGTCTGCCCGCGGTAACCGCAAAAAACGATACATAGTCAATTTCGCCTTTCGGGCGGATGTAATCGGAAATACAGCGGAACGGGAGCTTTTCCTGCCTTGGAAAAACAAACGTTTCGAGTATTGTGCCATGATGATCTGGATCAAGGATATGCAGCGCGTCGCCTTCGCTATACGCCGGGAAAAATTGATAGACGACCGCAGGATCGAACCAGCCGTGCTCCTTTCCTTCATTGAGCAATTGATCGATTAATTCTTTCAATTCGAGCGCTTTCGGATGCTTTTCAGCCAACAGCTTTTTCACTTTACCTTTTAAACCGAGATGATGGCCGAGCAGCATTTGCTCATTTACATACGGCACGATATACGAAAGATCTATGTTTTTCAAATAGTGCCGTTTCAAGTCTTCCGGCTGATAGACCGGCGCCTTCGGGATGCGGGCCCGTTTTTCAAGCATTTCAATAACGGCTGACGACGGTTTTTTTTCTGCGACGGCGGCGGGTGCAGCCTGTTCTTTTTTCTCGAGAAACTGCGACGGATCGGCTCTCAGCTGATTGGCGAGCGACAAGCCCTCCATGGCGTCCTTTGCGTATAAAACCGGCCCTTTATATTCCGGCGATATTTTCATGTTTGTAAATTTTCTTGAAAGAGCGGCGCCGCCGACCATAATCGGTACGGAAATATCGGCTTTATCAAGATCCTGTGCGGTGACGACCATCTGCTGTGCAGATTTGACGAGCAGACCCGACAAACCGATAATATCCGGATTCTCTTTGCGGATCGCTTCGATAAGCTCCTGCGGCGTCACTTTGATCCCGAGATCGACGACTTTATAGCCGTTGTTGCTTAAAATAATGTCGACCAGGTTTTTGCCGATATCATGGACATCACCTTTAACCGTCGCTAAAATAATTTTGCCTTTGCCGCTGTCATCCTTTTTCTCCATATATTGTTCGAGAAAGGAGACGGCGGCTTTCATGACTTCAGCCGACTGCAGCACTTCGGCGACGATCAGTTCATTGTTGTTGAACAGCCGTCCGACCTCAGCCATGCCCTCCATCAGCGGACCGTTGATCACATCCAGAGGCGTGTCGTATTTTTTTAAAGCTTCCTCAAGATCGGGGATCAGCCCTTCCTTCGTGCCTTCGATTACATAA
Source organism: Bacillus sonorensis NBRC 101234 = KCTC 13918 (assembly GCF_001592005.1). GTDB lineage: Bacteria > Bacillota > Bacilli > Bacillales > Bacillaceae > Bacillus > Bacillus sonorensis. The sequence goes on along the minus strand of NZ_BCVZ01000002.1, from coordinate 520,577 downwards.
CCGGCGAGACGTTCATCAAGAGAAAGCGATGTCTTCGGCTGCTTGTCCGCTTTTTTCTTTCCCCTATAAAATGCCGTGAATGCCGCGAGTGTTTTGTCATCTGTATGAAACAGCAGCTTTTCGGCCATTTCGACTTCCTCCTTCGGAATGGAAGCGAACCGTTCAAGCTTTTCCGTATTGACGATGGCATAATCGAGCCCGGCTTGTGTGGCATGATATAAAAAAACAGCATTTAACATTTCCCTGCCGACGGGAGGGAGGCCGAATGACACATTGCTTACTCCAAGAACCGTTAAACATTGCGGCAGCTTTTCTTTAATGAGGCGGATTCCTTCAATCGTTTCCTTGGCTGAACCGATATATTGTTCATCACCCGTACCGACCGGGAAGACGAGCGGATCGAAAATAATATCTGACGCCGGAATACCGTATTTTTTAGTAAGCAGCTCATATGAACGTACGGCGACGGCGAGTTTCTTTTCCGCCGTAACGGCCATCCCTTTTTCATCGATCGTCCCGACGACCAGCGCACCGCCGAACCGCTTGACGAGCGGGAGGATGTCGGCAAAACGTTCTTCGCCGTCTTCCAGGTTGATCGAGTTGATGATCGCTTTACCTTGCGAATATTTAAGCGCCTTTTCGATTACTGTTTTGTCCGTCGAATCGATGACAAAAGGGGCCTTCACTTTTTTCATCGCTTCTTTTAAAAACCCTTCCATATCTTCCGCTTCATCGCGGTCGGGATCAGCGAGGCAGATGTCGATGACATGAGCGCCGCTTTTCACTTGGGCTCTGGCGATTTCTGCGGCTTCTTCAAATTTCTGATCGGCGATGAGACGCTTGAATTTTCGCGAACCGATGACATTCGTCCGTTCTCCGACGAAAAGGGGGCGCATCGCTTCTTCATAAATCAAGCCGTCAATTCCTGAGACGGTATGCGGTTTTGGTCCGTCCGGAACGGGACGCGGAGGGAGCGAAGCCACTTCATCAGCCAGAGCTTCAATATGGGCCGGCGTCGTTCCGCAGCAGCCGCCGACAACGTTCAGCCAGCCTTCCTCTGCAAAGGCCCTGATTTTTTTCGCCAGCGACTGCGGTGATTCATGATATTGCCCTTCTTCATCTGGAAGCCCTGCGTTCGGATAACAGCTGACCGCCGTCCGGGCAAGAGCGGACAAGCTGCGGATATGGTCTGTCATAAATTCGGGCCCTGTCGCGCAATTTAGACCGACGCTGATCGGCCGCATATGCTCAAGGGAGATGTAAAATGATTCGATATCCTGTCCGGCGAGCGTTGTGCCCATCGGCTCTATTGTTCCTGATATCATAAGGGGGAGGGGTTTGCCCGTCTTTTCAAACGCTTGCTTGATGCCGATGAAGCCTGCTTTTACGTTCAGCATGTCCTGGCTTGTTTCAAGGAGGAGAAGGTCGGCTCCCCCGATGATCAATGCTCTCGCTTGCTCTTCATAATTTGCGGTCAGCTCATCAAACGTCGTTCCCCCGGTAACGGAAAGGGTTTTCGTCGTCGGCCCCATTGCACCTGCGACAAATCTTGGCCACTCAGGTGTTGAAAATTTTTCAGCGGCCGCTTTTGCGAGCTTGACCGATGCCATGTTCAATTCAAAGGCGAGATGCCCGAGGTTATACTCGTCAAGTACGAGCCTTGTGGCCCCGAATGTATTCGTCTCGATGATGTCGGCTTTTGCGGCCAGGTAGGCCTCATGAATTCCCTGAATGACGTGCGGAGCCGTTATGCTCAAGTATTCATTGCATCCCTCATAGATCTCGCCGCCAAAATCAGCGGGCGATAAGTTGGCGTTTTGGATCATCGTTCCCATCGCACCATCGAGAACGAGAATTTTTTTCTTCAGCTGGTCATTGATGATAGACATTAGTCGTCTCCTTTTCTTTCTGATGGATATATGCTGTAAGCTCGGCGGTCAAATCAGAACGCAAAAACGGTGTGATCAAATAAATGCCGTTGAACAAATCGCATGCGGCATCTAGCAGCGAACGGGCGATGGCGAGCCCTTCCTCAGCCTGCTTTTGTTTATCATCACCTGCGAGCGCCATTTTTTCGCGAATCGCATCAGACAGCTTAATCCCGGGAATTTCGTTGTGGATAAATTCCGCATTCCGGCTGCTTGTGAGCGGCATGATCCCGATGTAGATCGGCGTTTTGAGGTGCTTTGTTTCCTCACGGATTTTGATGAGCTGTTCTTCGGAATAGACGGGCTGGGAAATAAAATAGTCTGCGCCGCAGGCGATTTTTTTCTCGATCCGTTTGACCGCTTTGTCGATGTGTCTGACGTTCGGATTAAAGGCGGCCGCCACAGAGAAATTCGTTTTTTTGCCGAGCGGCTTTCCCGAATAGGACAAGCCTTCATTAAATTGTTTGATGAGGCTGATCAAGTCGAATGACGTCAAGTCGTAGACCGATGTCGCTCCGGGGAAATCGCCGATTTTCGACGGGTCCCCGGTAATCGCCAAAACATCCGAAAGCCCGAGTGTATCAAGGCCCATCAAGTGGGACTGCAGGCCGATCAGGTTACGGTCCCTGCACGTAATATGGATGAGCGATCTCATATCAAGCCGCTGCTTTAATAGGGCGCCGCAGGCCACATTGCTGATTCTCGGTGTGGCAAGCGAATTGTCCGCCAATGTGAGGGCGTCAATGCCGGCTGACTGCAGCTCCTTTGCGGCCCGTATGAATTTTTCAAAGTTTAATTGTTTAGGCGGATCCAGCTCGACGATAATGGAGCGCTTTTCTTTTGCCAGCTCGTTTAAAGCGGGCTCCGTCCTCGCGTTTTGTACGGCCGCTGCCGCTTTCTTCCGGATTTTGACCTGTTTTTCGGTGACCGGCGGAAGGTCTTTGACCGCTTCGGCCATCGCCCTGATGTGGTTCGGGGTCGTTCCGCAGCACCCGCCGATGATACGCGCGCCCTGATTGCGAAATTCGATCGCGCTGTTTCTGAAATATTCATCATCCGTTTCATAGACAAGCCGTCCTTCGACAAGGGACGGAAGGCTGCTGTTCGGATAGACGGAAAGGTAGGCGTCCTCCAACAGAGGAACCTCTTCGAGCGCTGTGATCATGTGATAAGGGCCGAGGCGGCAGTTGATGCCGACAACGTCCGCCCCGAGGCCCGCCAGCAGCTTCAGTCCCTCGCTGAGAGGGGTTCCGTCTTGAAGAACGCCTTCTTCATGCATGGATACATTCACGATGATCGGGAGTTCTGTTTCTTTTCTGGCAATCTTCAATACTTCCCGCGCTTCTTCCAGATCATAATAGGTTTCCAGAAGAAGACCGTCCGGCTGTTCATTCAACAGAAGATAAAGCTGTTCGCGGAAGCTTCTTTTGATGTCATCGAGCGAATACGCGTTTTTATTAAACGTCCGGATTCCGCCGAGCGTTCCAAGAACATAGGCTGATCCGGCCGCTGAACGGGCAAGCCGGACGGCTTTTTCATTGATTTGCTTTGTTTCGTCTTCAAGGCCGTATCTGGACAGCTTGATATAATTTGCGCCGTACGTGTTGGTTTGGATGATGTCCGCACCTGCCTGTACATACGCTTCATGAATGCGTTTCACTTCATCCGGCTTTGAGATGTTCAGCTCTTCGAAGCAGCGGTCGATTCCGTAGGAATAAAGCAGCGTCCCCATCGCACCGTCGGCTATTAACGTTTTCCGTTTTATATCCTCCAAAAAACTCATTGTTCTCCCCCTTGACATTCAGTGATAAATAAAAAAGTCTTCTGAAGAAGAAGACTTTTGAGTGACGCATATCCTTCTTCTTATCTTCCAAGCAGTCCGCTTGCTGGATTTAGCACCTTGGTCATGAACATTCATTCACCGGTTGCTGAGGCTTCATCGGGCCAGTCCCTCTGCCTCTCTTGATAAGAACGGTATTCAGTTTTAAAGAAATCTGATCGCTTTTACTCAATTTACCGAAAATCGGGGGATTAATCAACAGTAAATTAAGAATTTATCGAAAATTTATAAATTGAACATCAATCGGAAGATCGGCGTCCCTCACCATGGAGATGATTTGCTGGAGATCGTCTTTATTTTTTCCGGTTACCCTGATTTGATCATCTTGCACTTGGGATTTAACTTTAAGCCCCGATTTTTTGATCAAGGTGTTGATTTTCTTCGCGTTTTCTTTGTCGATGCCCTGAACCAGTTTTCCACGCTGTCTGATCGTTCCGCCTGAAGCGTTTTCCAGCTTGGAATACTCGATGTTTTTCGTCGGGACATTCCGTTTGATCAGCTTGCTGACGAGGACATCCTTCAGCTGGTTCATTTTAAATTCGTCGTCTGATACGAGCACAAGCTCGTCCCCTTCGAGTGTGATGCTGCTTTTCGAACCTTTGAAATCATAGCGTGTGCCGATTTCTTTCAAAGCGGTTTGGATTGCGTTTTGAACTTCGGGCAGTTCTACCTTTGACACGATGTCAAATGAGCTTTCTTTAGCCATGTGAAAAAACCTCCATCCATTTTACTTATGAATCAATTATAGTAGAATAAGGTGAAACTTCCAATATGAGCGGTTTTGCCTGGCCGTGATCTGGCAATAATTTAAACATTGGAGGAATACTGAAACAGGCGGATAAGAAAGGAAGAAGAAGTATGAAACCAGGGCAGCAATTAACATTGAAAATAGATCATAAAGCAGACTACGGATACTTTTTGACGGATGGAGAAACAGTCATCCTTCTTCACAACAGTGAGATAACCGAGGATATTGAAGAAAAAGAAGAGGTCGATGTCTTCATATCTATCGATCATGAAGGACGCCTGGCGGCTACGATGAGAAAGCCGCTGATCAGCGCTGATCATTACGGCTGGGTGGAAGTCGTCGATGCGGTCGATGACATGGGCGTTTTCGTCGATGTCGGACTCACGAAGGATGCATTGGTTGCAACTGAACATCTTCCGCCCTACGAATCTGTCTGGCCGAAAAAAGGGGACAGGCTTTATTGCATGCTGAAAATCACGAGCCATGGAAGAATGTTTGCCAAGCCGGCTCCTGAAGATAAAATGACCGAGCTGTTTACGGATGCTTCACCCGACTTGATGAATAAAGAGCTGTCCGGAACGGTCTACCGTCTGATCGCTTCAGGCTCTTTTATGATTTCCGACAGCGGGATCAGGGGCTTCATCCACTCCTCTGAAAGAAAAAGGGAGCCGCGCCTTGGAGAAAAGCTGACGGCCAGAGTCATCAAGGTAAAGGAGGACGGCTCTGTCAATTTGTCGCTCCTGCCGAGAAAGCAGGACGCCATGCCGGTTGACGCCGAGGAGATCCTGACGTATTTGAGATCGAGAAACGGGGCGATGCCATATTGGGATAAAAGCGACCCGGAGGACCTTAAAGCGCGGTTTAACATGAGCAAGGCGGCGTTTAAAAGAGCGCTCGGCCACCTGATGAAGCAGGGAAAGATCTATCAGGAAGACGGCTGGACATACGAAAAAAAATAGTGAGGGAGGCGGCGTTTAAAAGAAACGCCGCCTGTTTTTTTATAAATGATGGGGTTTTTTGGAGTCCTGATGCTTTCCAGCCTGCCTGTTCTTTTCAGCGAGCAGGTTTTTTTGATGGTTGACGGCGTTGTTGTCCACCGGTTTTTTATCATCGTCTTTCGTCACGTATAGCACCTCCCAAACATGCTTCACGTATAGATTGCTCACAGGGCCTGAAACTATGTGCTCTGCTTTTTATATCGTTTTTGCCGGGAAGTTTATACCTTCTAAAAAAAACGGCATAAAATACATATTATATGAAAAGGAGAAATGGTATGAAACATTGCTGCTCGATCTATATTCATCAAGTGTCAGACGGCGGGGTCGTCAATTTTGGCGGGGCGTACAGGATCAATCCGATCATGACGTCAAAAACGGTTGAAGGGTCAGGCGGATCGAATACAGGAATTACGTTTGCGGACACGGGAATAACAGATACGAATGTTATGGATGATGACGTTTCTGACGGGCAAATTCTTCCGTAAGGCATTAAAAATCGACGGCTCCTTGTCAAAGACAGGGAGCCATCAGCCTGCATGAGAATCAAACGGCTTCTGCGGCCGGTTCAAGCCGAAAAGATCATCTTTTTTCTTTTCCGGAGAAAAAGACTGCCAATGTGCCCGGACCGGCATGTGCGCCGATGACAGAGCCGATCATGTTGACAACGATGTCTTTCGGATGAAATTCGGCTTCGATGAGGCGCTTGATTTCGCTTGCCGATTCTTCATCATCACCGTGGCTGATGCCGATCGTCTGGCTGCTTAAATCCCGGCCTCTTTCTTTCATCAGTTCAATCATCCGTTTCAGGAGCTTTTTTCTGCCCCTGATTTTCTCGAGGGGGACAAGCTTTCCATCTTCGACATGCAAAAGCGGTTTGATATTCAAAAGTCCTCCGACAAAAGCGGATGCTTTGCTGATTCTGCCGCCTCTTGCCAAATAAGTCAAATCGTCGACTGTGAAAATATGTTCGAGATGGTCGCAAAACTCCTTTACAGACATTTCGATTTCTTGTATTGTATTGCCGTTAGCAGCAAGTTCCAGCGCGTGCTTGACGGCAAGGCCGTAGCCTAATGAAGCGCATTTTGAATCAACGACCCGCAGGTCAAAGTGAGGAAACTCCTCCTTAACCTCGTTTGCCGCCATCACGGCTGTCTGATATGTGCCGGAAAGCTGAGAAGAAAAGGCGATATATAAAGCGGGATTTCCTTCTTTTGCAAGCCGGCTGAACATGTCTGTCAAAAGCTGCAAAGACGGCTGGGAGGTTTTGGGCGCTTTCCCTCGGCGCATCGCTTCATAGACTTCTGCGGGCTGAATCGTCAGCAGGTCGTCATACTCCTTTTCGTCAAGAAGCACCCGCAAAGGAATAAAGGAGATGCGATTCTCATCATAAAAAGATCTAGGCAGATCGGCCGCACTGTCGGCTATCAAATGAACGGTCATGTAAACCCCTTCTTTCATCAAAATGTTCAAGATCAGAAGAACGGCGCTCGCCGCCACTTGCATATAATCCGGCGGAAAATTCGCTTCGTCTTTTGATCAACTATATCATATAATTTTGCTATGGCGTTTTCAAAATATGGTTTTTAGGGTAAACCAAATATATAGAATAAGCGGAGGAACTCAATATGGTAATAGCGGAAGCAAAAAAACTGTTCATTGTCATCATAGGCGCCTTATTAAATGCCATCGGCTTAAATTTATTTTTAATCCCTGCCGATGTCTACGCAAGCGGTTTTACTGGTGTTGCGCAGCTTTTATCAAGCGCGCTTGACCAGTACAGCCCCATTTACTTTTCAACGGGAACGCTGCTCTTTATCTTAAATATCCCAGTCGGCATTTTGGGGTGGCTGAAGGTCGGGCGTTCATTTACGGTTTACAGCGTGTTAAGCGTTGCGCTGACGACCGTTTTTCTCGGAATGCTCCCTGAACTGAGCCTGTCAAACGATATTTTGCTGAACGCTGTTTTCGGCGGGGTGATTTCTGCGGTCGGGATCGGCCTGACGCTGAAATACGGAGCCTCCACAGGAGGTCTTGACATTATCGCGATGATCCTTGCGAAATGGAAGGATAAACCGGTCGGGACCTATTTCTTTATTTTAAACGGAGCCATCATTTTGACAGCAGGATTATTGAATGGTTGGGAGAAAGCATTATATACGCTCGTTACACTTTATGTGACCACGAGGGTGATTGATGCGATTCACACCCGCCACGCCAAACTCACCGTCATGATTGTCACAAAGAAAGCGGAGGAGATAAAGGAAGCCATTTACGGCAAAATGGTCCGCGGCATTACGACCGTTCCGGCCAAAGGCGCTTTTACGAATGAACAAAAAGAGATGATGATTATCGTCATCACAAGGTATGAGTTATACGATTTAGAAAAAATTATTAAAGAAGTGGATCCAAAGGCTTTCACAAATGTTGTGCAAACAACCGCGGTTTTAGGGTTTTTCCGTAAAGACTAGAAAGGGTGAATCAATGAGGCTTGCTTTAGTGATCGTGCTTTTGCTGTTTATTGGAGGATGCGGACAAAACCGGGAGAGCGGACCTGTTAAGGAGGTATCAGGGGAAATGAATAACGGAAGTGTTGTGTTGACGGTTGAGCCGGTGCAAAAACAGGATGAAATCGAATTTAACATGTCAGTTGTGAACCATTCGGATGAAGCGGTTGAGTTTGAATTCAGCAGCGGACAGAAGTTTGAGCTGATCGTAAGCGACAAGGAAGGAAATGAAAGATACCGCTATTCAAAAGGAAAAATGTTTACACAGGCTTTTCAAAAGATGACCTTACAGCCAAAAGAGACATACGATTTTACAGATGTCTGGAAGGAAGTGCCTGAGCCGGGTGCATATGATGTGAATGTCACATTTTTGGGAAGAACGGAACAGCTTGGTGTGCTGAGGGCGGGCAAAACGTTTGAAGTGAAATAAGAAGCGCCTCATCGAATGTATAAAACAACAGAGGCATCCGGCGACGGATGCCTCTGAATATTTGTTAATACTTGTCTCCGTTGAAAATGGAGTTCTTGACGATCACATAGTCGACATTACGGATCGCATCGAGTTTGTTTCCTCCCGCATAAGAAATAGAGGATTGAAGATCCTGCTCCATTTCTGTCAGCGTATCCTTGATCGAGCCTTTATGCTCGACATGCATTTTCTTGCCTTCGACATTCTTTCTTTCCCCTTTTTGATACTCTGAGGCTGAACCAAAGTACTCTTTGTAAAGCTTTCCGTCTTTTTCAATTGTTGCCCCGGGCGACTCTTCGTGCCCGGCGAATAATGAACCGATCATCACCATTGTGGCGCCGAATCTGATCGATTTGGCAATGTCTCCATGAGTGCGGATGCCGCCGTCGGCGAAAATCGGCTTGCTTGCCGCTTTGGCGCACCAGCGCAGCGCGGCCAATTGCCATCCGCCTGTTCCAAATCCCGTTTTGATTTTGGTGATGCATACTTTCCCCGGTCCGATGCCGACTTTCGTAGCATCTGCTCCGGCGTTTTCCAGCTCTCTTACCGCCTCCGGCGTTCCTACGTTTCCGGCGATGACAAAGCTCTCAGGCAAATGTGCTTTGATATGCTGAATCATCGTGATAACAGCGTTTGAATGTCCGTGGGCGATGTCAATCGTGATGTATTCAGGCGCCGCATGTTCCTCTGCTAGCCGCTTTATAAACTCATATTCCTCATCCTTGACCCCGACGCTTATGGAAGAAAATAACCCGCGGGATTTCATATCTTGTATAAACTCAAACCGTTTTTCAGGCTCGAAACGGTGCATTACATAAAAGTAACCGTTTTCAGCAAGCCAAATCGCCAGTTTTTCATCTATAATCGTCTGCATGTTGGCAGGCACTACAGGCAGTTTAAATCTCCGTCCGCCAAGCTGAACCGATGTATCGCATTCAGACCGGCTGCTGACGATGCATTTTGCAGGAATTAATTGAATATCTTCATAATCAAATACGTTATCCATAGTATTCACCCCTAAAAACGAATATTAATTTATAAATAATACATAATGTTCGCCTTTAATAATGTAACCTCTTTTGTTTCCGATGTCAAACGTTTTTATGCCGGATGGGGAAAATAATGGCGTGGAAGTTTGAAGATCGGGTCATCAAAAAAGGAGCTGTGCCGATGACACAGACTCCTGTTTGCGTTTTTTAGGACAATCGATCAAGCTGATCCTGAAGATCGTGAAGCTGGCTCCGCTCTGCGTCAGTGGAATTGGCGTATGCCGAGGAAAGTGCGTTTTGCGCCCTTTCAATCGCTTTTTCCCGTTCGCCGGATTCTGCGCTGTTTGCCATTGTTTCAGCTTCGCGTACAGCCGCTTTTGCCATTTGAAATAATTCGTTCCTCACTTTACAGCCCTCCGCATTCCGTCGGGCCGGATCGCTGCTCCGCTTCTTCCAGTGTGGATCTGTAAGGGAACCTCGCAGCATGCTGTTTGAGCGAGTCTTTGCCTTGCTGAATAAACCTTTTCGATTTGCTTCGTTTACCCATCCTGACTGCCCCCTAAAAACGAGTTGGACGGTCTCTCAAACCGTCTTCCATAGTATTGCCGTTTGAAAAACCTGTTTATGAATGGCAAATTATAAAGTTATAACGAGAAATAATCCTTTAAAAAGACTGCAATGCCGTCTTCTTCATTCGATTTTGCAACCTGGTCGGCGACGTTTTTCACACCTGTGATCCCGTTGCCCATCGCCACGCCGCATCCCGCAAACTCAAGCATTTCCAGATCATTGTCTTCATCCCCGAAAGCGATGACCCGCTCCCGCGGAATGCCGTAGTAATCGGTGATCTTCTGCAGTCCGACCGCTTTGTTAATGCCGCTTTTGATCAATTCGATGACATGCCACGGTGCGGCCCATCTTCTATGGTCGACCATTTCCGCATGAACATCCGACAAATAGGAGCGGATCGCGGGTACATCCTCTTCCTTGGCGTGGATCAAGACGCTAGTGACATCTTCGCCGAGGTTTTTTCTTAAATCACCGACCGTGATATTCGGATTGCCCATTGTAAACACATCGATCAATTTCTCGTCATGGTAATGAAAATACACATCGTCCATGATTTCAGCCAGGATATTATGGACGTTGTACGATTCGCTGACTTCGATAATCTGTTTGACTGCGTCAAGATCAAGCGACGTATGGAATCTTCCCCAGCTCTCATCTTTCGGATGATGGACGAACGCTCCGTTGAAATTCACGATCGGCGTATCGAGCTGAAGCTGGTCATAGTACACCGCGCTTGCCCTGAACGGCCTGCCCGTGGAAATGCACACATAATGCCCATCTTCCTTCAGCTTCCGGATGACTTCGCTTGAGCTTTCGGAAATGGTTTTGTCATCTTTTAATAATGTACCGTCTAAGTCCAATGCAATTAAATATGGTTTCGTTTCCATAAATGCTCCTTTTAACCGTAAATTTAAAAGTTTCTGTCTTACCTATAGTGTATCTTTTTACCTTCTTTATTGTCTACATGTTAAACTGGTGGTGATGGATATCCTAAAGGAGGAAGAAACAGTCGTGATCATTGTTGATAAACAGAACATTTCGGGAATCCCTTTTTTACATATTGTAAAAGAGGAAAAAAAGGAGAAAGCTCTTCCTCTTGTTTTCTTTATACACGGTTTTACAAGCGCAAAAGAACACAATCTGCACTTTGCTTATCTGCTTGCGGAGAAGGGAATGCGGGCGGTTTTGCCTGAAGCGGCATATCATGGGGAAAGGGATGGGCACCTTTCCCAGGAGAAGCTGGCTGCCAGGTTTTGGAGCATTGTCACCAATGAAATTAAAGAGCTTGACGTGCTGAAAAAACATTTTCATGAGGCCGACTTGATAGAAAATGGCCGCATCGGTGTTGCGGGAACATCGATGGGCGGAATCGTGACGCTTGGCGCTCTGACTCAATACGATTGGATCACCGCCGCCGTCAGCCTGATGGGCTGTCCTTCCTATATAGGACTTTTTGATGAACAGCTTGCCTTCTTCAAAGAAAAGCAGGTTGAAATCCCCGTAACTGAAGAACAAATCGCACGGCAGCGTGAGGAATTAAAGCGGTTCGATCTCTCCCTGCAGCCGGAAAAGCTGCAAACAAGGCCGCTTCTTTTTTGGCATGGCAAGCAGGACAGCGTTGTTCCGTTCGCGCCGGCCCGCAGCTTTTATGAATCCGTCCTCCCTCAATATGAAAACAGGCCGGATCTGCTCCGGTTTATCGCGGATGAACGCGCCGGCCATAAAGTGTCGAGAAAAGGCCTTTTGAAAACGGTTGAATGGTTTGATACCCATCTTTAAAAAAAGCACTTTCGTTTTAGAAAATATCAAAAGTGCGTTATACTGATGAAAAAAGGAGTGAAGAAGTGTGGATGAAGCATTGAAAGAAAACATCATGGGCGCTCTTGAACAGGTCGTTGACCCTGAACTGGGCATCGATATTGTGAATCTTGGCCTTGTGTATGATGTGGAGATGGATGAAAACGGAAAAACGGACATCACGATGACCCTGACTTCCATGGGCTGCCCGCTCGCCCCGATTATCGTGGATCAAGTCAAAACCGCGCTGGCCGATTTACCGGAAGTCAAAGAGGTTGACGTCAATATCGTCTGGAATCCGCCTTGGACGCGGGATAAAATGTCAAGATACGCGAAGATCGCGCTTGGTATACAATAAGAAAAAAGAGCCTGTCACCCGTTGAACAGGCTCTTTTTTTAAAAGGAGACTGCCATAGATGACAAAAGTGAAACCATTTTTGATGTTCCAGGGACATGCCGAAGAAGCCATGAATCATTACATATCATTGATAGAGGATTCAGAAATCAGGGGCCTTGTCCGCTACGGAGCAAATGAACCGGGGGAAGAGGGAAGCGTAAAACAAGCCGCCTTTTCATTAAAAGGACAGGAATTTATGTGCATGGACAGCAATGTCAAACACGATTTTACGTTTACACCATCGTTTTCAATCTTTATAACCTGCGATACGGAAGAGGAAATAGACCGGCTTTATCAAGGGCTGGCTGACGGCGGAAGCATTTTAATGCCGCTCGGCGAATACGGATTCAGCAGAACATTTGGCTGGGTCGCCGACAAGTTCGGCGTATCATGGCAGCTTAACTTGCCATACTGAATATTACACAGCGAAGGGACGCTTTTTAGAGGCGTTCCTTTTTTCTTTTTCGGGAAAAACATGTGCGATTGAAATGGATCCGCACATCAAACCAGCAGGGGGAAATGATGAAAACTTAAAGAAAAAATATTAAATATACAATTGAATTAATTTTTATTCATGCTATAATGTTAACTAATTTCACAAAGACCAAGAAGGTGAATTTGTTTTGAAAATAGGTATTATCGGCGCTACAGGCTATGGGGGAGCCGAGATTGTGAGGATTCTCAGGTCTCATCCTTATGTGGATGAATGCATACTATATTCATCGAGTGATGAAGGGGTTCCGTATCATCAGTCATATCCGCACCTTTTCAAATTGACAGACCAGATCCTCAAACCGATCGAGATCGAGCGGATTGCAGGTGAAATTGATTTTTTATTTATGGCAGCTCCACCGGGAGTATCCAGCAGGCTGACACCTCAGCTTGATTCATATGATGTGCCGGTCATTGATCTGTCAGGCGACCTCAGGATCAAAAATCCGGATGTTTATGAAAATTGGTATAAAAGGGATTCCGCTCCCCGGCATGTGCTTGAAAAAGCGGTTTACGGACTGTCCGAACTGAATCGGGAAGAAATCAAAACGGCAACGTACATCGCCAATCCGGGATGTTTTCCGACCGCTGTGCTTCTCGGTTTAGCCCCGCTCATCAAAAACGGGCTTGCAAACGAATCATTTATTATTGTCGATGCAAAGACAGGAGTGTCCGGAGCCGGCAGAAAGGTTTCGGTGGGAACTCATTTTTCCGAGGTTAATGACAATTTTAAAATATATAAGGTAAATGAACATCAGCATACACCCGAAATCGAGCAGGTTCTCGGAAGCTGGAACCCGGCGTGTCAACCGATTACGTTCAGTACGCATTTGGCTCCCATGACAAGGGGAATTATGGCGACCATTTATACAGAGCTGAAGGAAAGTATGACAGTTGACCGCCTGCAGCGTTTTTTTTCTGATTTTTACAAAGATTCCTATTTTGTGAGAGTTCGCAAATCGGGCGAATTCCCGGCAACGAAGGAAGTGTACGGCAGTAATTTTTGCGATATCGGCGTTGCCGTTGACGAACGGACGAACAGGGTGACGATCGTAGCGGTGATCGATAATTTAATGAAGGGAGCCGCAGGGCAGGCCGTTCAAAACTTTAACTTGATGAACGGCTGGAGCGAGACGGCGGGACTTGATTTTACGCCAATTTATCCATAAGACGGGAGAGAATGAACCATGATTCAGGTGAGTGAAGACAGCATCAAAAAAACAGACGGAAGCATTGATTCGCCGAAGGGCTATCAGGCAAAAGGCATTCACTGCGGACTCCGCTATTCCAAAAAGGACATGGGGATAATCATCAGCTCGGTGCCGGCAGTGAGCGCCGCCGTTTATACGCAAAGCCATTTTCAAGCTGCTCCGATCAAGGTCACGCAGGACAGTCTCAAAAAAGGCGCACATCTTCAAGCGGTGGTGGTCAACAGCGCAAATGCCAATGCATGCACAGGGGAGCAGGGGCTTTTGGATGCCTATGAAATGCGCCAAAAAACCGCCGACATCCTTGGCATTGAGCCGGAGCTTGTAGCGGTTTCTTCAACGGGTGTCATCGGCGAATATCTTAATATGAAGAAGATCCGGGAAGGGATCAGCCTCCTTGGTCAAACAAAACCGTGTGAAGGCGCGTTTGAGGAGGCGATTTTGACGACGGATACGGTCGCAAAGAAAACATGCTTCGAATTAATGATCGGAGACAAAAAAGTGACGATCGGCGGCGCGGCGAAAGGGTCCGGCATGATCCATCCCAATATGGCGACAATGCTCGGCTTTGTCACAACTGATGCATCTGTTGAGGAAGGCGCGCTTAATAGAGCTTTAAGAGAAATCACGGATGTGTCGTTCAACCAGATTACAGTCGACGGGGATACGTCCACGAACGACATGGTACTTGTCATGGCGAACGGCTGTGCGGAAAACGAATGTCTTCATGAGGCCCATGAAAAATGGCCTGTGTTTAAAAAAGGCTTGGAGCTTGTTTGCAAGGATCTCGCCAAACAGATCGCAAGAGACGGGGAAGGAGCGACAAAATTGATCGAAGCCCGGGTGACAGGCGCCAAAAGCAATCTCGAAGCCCAGGTTATCGCCAAAAAAATTGTCGGCTCCAATCTTGTTAAAACAGCGATATATGGAACAGATGCCAATTGGGGCCGAATCATCGTTGCAATCGGAGACAGCGCGGCATCTGTTGCGCCTGAACAGCTGGAAATTCATCTTGGCGGCCAGTGCCTTTTTAGGAACAATGAGCCTCAGCCGTTTTCCGAAGAGCTTGCAAAAGAATATTTAAAGAAAAGCGAAGTTCAAATCATCGTGCAGATGTCTGAAGGAGAAGGAACAGGTACGGCCTGGGGCTGCGACTTAACTTATGAATATGTCAAAATCAATGCGAGCTATCGTACGTAAAAAGGGGAAACCAATGGGAAAAACAATCGTTTTTAAATGCGGTGGAAGCGTAATTCGAGAACTTTCCGATGAATTTTTTGAGAATATGAAAGAGCTGGCCGAAGAAGGCTGGAAAATCGCCGTCGTTCATGGCGGAGGACCCGATATCACGAATATGCTGAAGAAATTAAAAATAGAGACGGAGTTTGTCAACGGACAGAGGAAAACGACAAAACCGGTTTTGGAAGTGGCAGAAATGGTGCTGTCCGGTTCCATCAATAAGTTTTTTGTTGCAGAGCTTGTAAAGCACGGGCTTTCAGCCGTCGGTGTTTCTGGTAAAGACGGAGGCCTTCTTGTCGCCGATTATCTAAATGAAAATCAATACGGTCAGGTCGGCCGGATTAAAAAGGTGAATGGCCGGATGGTTGAAACGCTGATGGAACAAGGATTCATTCCAGTCATCGCGCCATTGTCGATGACGGAAAACTGTGAGACGCTCAATGTAAACGCCGATTTGGCGGCGTCGGCCGTCGCCGGTGCCCTGAATGCCGATAAATTAATGTTTGTCACAGATGTCAAAGGGATTATGAAAGATGAAAACATGATCTCTTCGATCACACCGGAAGAAATCAAACGGTACATTTCCGACGGAGTGATTCACGGAGGAATGATTCCGAAGGTAAACTCCGCTGTGGCGGCGCTGACCGATCAGGTGGATGAGGTAATGATTGTCAGCGGAACAGGGTCTTTTCTTGCAAAGCATACGTTCATCGGCACAAAAATCAGGAAACAGAAGGAGGCCGTATCGTGAGTTATTTATTTCAGGCATACAGCCGCTGGAATATCCATATCAAACAAGCGAAAGGCACGATTGCCGTAGATGAAAACGGCAAAACCTATCTCGATTTCGTTCAGGGAATCGCTGTCTGCAACCTGGGACATTGCCCGGATCCGGTGGCAGCCGCGATAAAAAAACAGCTTGACGACGTCTGGCATGTTTCGAATTTATTTCAAAACGGGCTGCAGGAAACAGTCGCTCAGAAATTGGCGAACAACAGTGCAGGCGATCTTGTGTTTTTCTGCAACAGCGGAGCGGAAGCGAATGAAGCGGCAATTAAATTGGCACGCAAACATACGCAAAAAACGAAAATCATCACGTTTCAGCAGTCTTTTCACGGCAGAACTTACGCCGGAATGGCCGCCACCGGGCAGGAAAAGATTAAACACGGATTCGGCCCGATGCTGACCGGCTTTCACTATCTCCCATATAATGAACCAGATGCATTCAACGAGCTGAGTGATGAAGAGGACATCGCAGCGGTCATGCTTGAGACGATCCAAGGGGAAGGCGGCGTCATTCCGGCAAGCGGCGAATTTTTACAAGAAGTGCAGGCTTTCTGCCGGAAGAAACAGGCTCTTCTTATCATTGACGAGGTTCAGACGGGGATCGGCCGTACAGGAAAAGCTTTCGGTTACCAGCATGAAGGGCTGTCGCCGGATATCATCACCGTCGCAAAAGGACTCGGCAGCGGTTTTCCGGTCGGAGCTGTCATTGGGAAACAAGACCTTTCAGCTGCATTTTCCCCAGGGTCACACGGCACGACATTCGGCGGAAACATGCTGGCAATGGCAGCGGCAAACGCCACATTGGATATCATTTTTGAGAAACGTTTTCTCGATGAGGTCAGCGAAAAGGGCGAATGTTTGCGGGAGGAACTGCAAAGCATGCTTCAATTCCCGCTTGTGAAAGAGATCAGAGGGAAAGGCCTGATCGCCGGCATTGAATGCAAAAAACCCGTTCAGCCATTGATTGAAGAGCTTCAAACAGAAGGATTGCTCGTCCTTCCGGCAGGTCCGAATGTCATCAGACTTCTTCCGCCGTTGACCGTGGAGAAACATGAAATCACCGAAGCGGTTGAGAAGCTGAACAATGTCTTTTCACGGCATTCGACCGTAAAACAATAATTTTTTTTCGTTATCTAAGTATAAAAATTCATGAAAAATATTATTTATTCATCAGAGGTGGGCAGAAGATGGAAGGATATTTAGTTCTAGAAGATGGAACCTCCTTCAGCGGAGAATTAGACGGCCGGGAAGGCTGTACAGGGGAAGTCGTTTTTTTCACAGGGATGACCGGTTATCAAGAGGTGCTGACAGATCCTTCATATAAAGGGCAGATCATCGTTTTTACGTATCCATTGATCGGCAACTACGGCATCAATGCGAGCGACTTTGAAAGCAGGAAGCCGCAGGTGAGAGGCGTGGTCGTCTATGAGGCGTGCGGGCACTTTTCCCACCATCAGGCGACGAAAAGCCTGCGGGATTACTTGAAAAAATGGAACGTTCCGCTGCTCTCTCATGTTGATACAAGAGCGGTCGTCAAACATATCAGGGCAAAAGGGACGCTGAATGCCGTTCTGACCGTCCAAAAAGACAGCCTGCCCGCTTCAAGGAGCCGGGAAAATGTTGCCGCACAGGCCGCCGGACAAAGTGGAACCGGCACGTTCGGAGACGGCCCGACACATATCGCGCTGATCGATTTCGGCTATAAAAAATCGATCGCCTCATCACTTGCAGAACGCGGCTGCAAAGTGACGGTCGTTCGTTACCAGGAGATGGACAGCGTCTTAAAACTGAACCCGGATGGGGTCGTCCTATCGAACGGCCCCGGTGATCCAAAAGCCATTATGCCGTACATGGATACACTCCGGAACATCATCGCATCCTATCCGACCCTCGGCATCTGCCTTGGACACCAGCTGATCGCTCTCGCTTTTGGAAGCGATACTTACAAGCTTCCATTCGGCCACAGGGGGGCCAATCATCCGGTGATGGACAGGGAAACCGGCCGCGTTTTCATGACGAGCCAGAATCACAGCTATGTTGTTGATGAAGCGACCATTAACAGAAAGGAATGTTCGGTCAGGTTCCATCATGTAAACGATGGTTCTGTAGAAGGGCTGGTCCACAACACATTGCCCGTGATGTCTGTTCAGTTTCATCCGGAAGCCCATCCGGGCCCGGCTGAAAGCGAATGGATTTTCAACGAATATATGCAGAAATTGAACGAAGCAAGGAGAGAAATCGCCCATGCCTAAAGATCACAGCATAAAAAGCATACTTGTTATCGGATCAGGACCGATCATCATCGGGCAGGCCGCGGAATTTGACTATTCGGGAACACAAGGCTGCATGGCGCTAAAAAGCGAAGGATTCCGCGTCATTCTCGTCAACAACAACCCGGCGACGATCATGACGGATGAATCATTTGCCGATGAAATCTACTTTGAACCGCTGACGGTCGAAAGCCTCACCCAGATTATCAAACGGGAAAAACCTGACGGACTGCTTGCGAATCTGGGCGGGCAAACAGCATTAAACTTAGCTGTAGAGCTGGAAAAAGCGGGCATTTTAAAAAAATACCATGTAAAGCTGCTCGGAACGTCTGTGGAAACGATTGAAAAAGGAGAAGACAGAGAAAAATTCCGCGCCCTCATGAAAGAACTGAATGAACCGGTGCCTGATTCTGAGATCGTCGACAATAAAGAAGATGCGCTTCGTTTTGCGCTCTCCATCGGTTTTCCCATTATCGTCCGTCCGGCTTACACATTGGGCGGCAAAGGCGGGGGGATCGCAAAGACGAAGGAGGAATTCATGCCTTTGATCGAAAGCGCCCTTCTCGCGAGTCCGATTCATCAATGCCTTGTCGAAAAAAGCATTGCCGGCTATAAAGAAATCGAGTATGAAGTGATGCGCGACAAAAACAATACATGCATCACCGTCTGCAATATGGAAAACATCGATCCCGTCGGCATTCATACAGGGGATTCGATCGTTGTCGCGCCGTCACAGACATTAACAGATGCCGATTATCAAATGCTCCGCTCTGCAAGCTTAAAGATTATTTCGGCGCTCGATGTCATCGGAGGCTGCAACATTCAATTCGCGTTAGACCCTGAGAGCAAAAACTATTATGTCATCGAAGTCAATCCGAGGGTCAGCCGTTCATCCGCCCTCGCTTCAAAAGCGACTGGCTACCCGATTGCAAAAATGGCGGCCAAATTGGCAGTCGGCTACACGCTTGATGAGCTGAAAAACCCGCTGACAGATTCGACATATGCCAGCTTTGAACCGGCTCTTGACTATGTCGTTGTTAAATTCCCGCGCTGGCCGTTTGACAAATTTAAAAATGCCGACCGCAAGCTTGGCACAAAAATGAAAGCGACAGGGGAGGTCATGGCGATTGACCGCAACATTGAAGCGGCTTTGCAAAAAGCTGTTGCATCCCTGGAACTGAAAACACAAGGGGCCCATTTGCCCGAGCTTTCCGGCTTTTCCTCCGCTGCTTTGCAGGGAATTTTGAAAACTCCTGATGACCGCCGTTTTTTCGCAGTCATGGAACTGTTGAGCAGGGGAATTTCAATTGAAGAGATCCATGAGAAAACAAAAATAGACCCCTATTTCCTCCATGTTTTCTCAAATATCATTGATCTTGAGAACGAGCTGATGAAGGACGGGGATGAGCTCCCTTGCGATCTGTTGAAAAAGGCGAAAGAAAAGGGATTTACTGACTGCACAATCGCTTCTTTGACCGGAAAAACGGAAGAAGAGGTGAGATCCCTCCGCAAACAACAGGGAATTACCGCTTCATTTAAAATCGTCGATACGTGCGCCGCTGAATTTGATGCGAAAACGAATTACTTTTATTCGACATACTACGGAGAAAGCGACGGGGATATCTCGCGAAAAACAAAAAAACGGGCGCTTATCATCGGCTCCGGACCGATCAGGATCGGACAGGGGGTCGAATTTGACTACAGCGCCGTTTACGGCGTGATGACGCTGAAAAGCCTCGGCTTTGAAACAATAATGCTTAACAACAATCCGGAGACCGTCAGCACGGATTACGAAATGGCGGACCGCCTGTATTTTGAACCGATCACGCCCGAGCATATTCTAAATGTCGCAGAAGCTGAAAATATCGATTTTGCGATCGTCCAGTTCGGCGGCCAATCTGCCATCAATGTGGCAGATGCGATCGAAAAAGCGGGTATCGTCCTGTTGGGAACCTCATCGGAAACACTTGACGTCCTCGAGGATCGGGATCAATTTTATCAGCTCCTCGACGAACTCGGCATCCCTCATGCCAAAGGGGAAACGGCATCATCAAAATCAGAGGCGCTGCAAAAAGCAAACGGCATCGGTTATCCGGTGCTGATCAGACCGTCCTATGTCATCGGCGGAATGGGAATGATGATCGTGCATTCTGAGGGGGAACTGGCAGAGCTGCTCGACGGCACAGCCGTGATGCCGTATCCGATCCTGATTGATCAATACATTTCAGGGAAGGAATTTGAGATTGACCTTGTCAGCGACGGACAGGATTTTTATATCCCGACTTATATCGAACACATTGAAAAAGCCGGCGTCCATTCCGGTGACAGCTATGCGGTATTGCCCGGCCCTTCCGTTACGTCCGGCATGAAGCGCGCAGCCGAAGGCGCGGCCGGAAAAATCGTCCGCAGCCTCGGCTTTAAAGGGATCATGAATATTCAATTTATCGCTGATCCCGATAAACCGGATCAGCTGCTCATTCTTGAAGTCAATCCGAGAGCGAGCCGAACAGTTCCCGTCGTCAGCAAAGTGATGGGAGTGCCGATGATTCCCCTTGCGGCAAAGCTTCTCGCCGGATCAAGCTTGCAAGAGCTCAATCCCGTCAAGAAAAACCGTCATGGGGTGGCCGTGAAATTTCCGGTCTTTTCATCTCATGCCATCCATGACGTCGATCTGAAGCTGGGACCTGAGATGAAATCAACGGGAGAAGGAATGTATGTCGGGTACAATCCGGAAAGCGCGATGAAGAAAATTTTCGCCGATGTGTGGAATGAAAAAGGATCGATCTATTTCAAGGGGGATGAAGAGCTGAAATCCCTTGCTGAGCAGGCGGGATTCATCGTTCAGACATCCGGTTTCAAAGATTGGATCAAACGGACGGACAAAGCGCTTCATATCAATTTGACAGATTCGAACGAAGCCAAACGGGAGCGGAAGGAAGCAATAACCCACGGCGTGGGCATCATGACGGAAGAAGAGACGGTGCGCGCCTTTTTAAGAAGCGGATGCGGGGCGACACAGGCTGTCTCGCTAAAGGATTTATATAAAAAGGAAGTGGAAACATGTCTACTGTAAAAATCGGTGAAACGCTCAAGATCAATTTGTCCGGCAAGGATTTTTTAAGCTTAAAAGATGTCTCAAAAGAGGAGATTTTGTATCTCCTTCAGGAAGCCGCCGCCATGAAAAACGACAAAATTCAAAACATCTTCAAAGGTAAAACATTGGCGATGATTTTTGAAAAATCATCGACGAGAACAAGGGTTTCATTTGAAGCTGGAATGGCGCAGCTCGGCGGAAATGCCCTGTTTTTAAGCAGCAAAGACATGCAGCTCGGCAGAGGGGAAACCATCGCCGACACGGCAAAGGTGCTGTCGGGGTATGTTGACGCGATCATGATCCGCACCTTTGAACACGAAAAAGTCGAAGAGCTTGCCAAACACGCGGCTATTCCGGTCATCAACGGTTTGACAGACATGTTCCATCCTTGCCAGGCGCTTGCCGATCTTTTGACGATTCAAGAGATAAAAGGCGGCTTCAACGGACTGAAAGCTGCCTATATCGGAGACGGAAACAATGTCGCACATTCGCTGCTAATCGGCTGCGCGAAGGTCGGCTGCGACATCACCGTCGCTTCTCCTGAAGGATATGAACCTGATCAGGACGTTGTCAAGCTGGCAAAGGGCTATGCCGAAGAAACGGGTGCACAAGTCAGCATCACAAATGATCCGGTGTCCGCCGTCAAGGATGCAGATGTCATCTACTCCGACGTATTTACAAGCATGGGCCAGGAAGCGGAAACAGAGGAGCGCCTGAACAACTTTGCGCCATACCAAGTGAACAGCACGCTCGTATCGCATGCCAAACCGGACTATATCTTCCTGCATTGCCTTCCGGCGCACCGCGGCGAAGAAGTGACCGCAGATATTATCGATGGACCGAATTCAGCCGTGTTCCAGCAGGCTGAAAACCGTCTCCATGTACAAAAAGCTTTGCTTAAGGCGCTGCTGTCTTAATTGAAAAACTGCTGATCTCTAGGGATCAGCAGTTTTTTTGGGGGGATACGCCCGTTTTTTGGAAAAGCTGCCTTGGGATACGGATGGAAGGAGAAAAACGGGGCAGACTATTTTCTAAAAGGAGTGAAGAAAAATGGGACAGCAGCATCAATTCCGCCCGGGGCAAAAAGCGCCGAACAACGGCATCTATGTGGAAATTGGCGAGACAGGGAGCATGGTCAAAAATCCGCAGCAAATCAAGCTGACGGCCGGCGAATATTTTCCAGAGACATCCAATCATAACCGTCTGTGGACATATAAAAGAAAGCCTTAAAAAAACAACCGTCCTCATGCGGGACGGCTGGGATGACACAAAACAAACTTAAAAACCCCGCCTTTGGACGGCAGGGGTTTTAATGTTGATTTGCATCCTTTTGAACGGGCATAATTTCTCCAAGAACAATGACGATAACGGTGATGATGATCCCCATGATCGAACTGAGCGTAAAGTCGTATTCTGCACCGCCCATGGCTCCGATAATATAGCAAGCCATTTGTGTCAAAATGAACGTCCAAATGAAAGTTACGATAAATCTCACGTTTCCACCTCGTCCTTCTCATTCGATTCTAAAGCTTATCATATCACACATACAGTAAACTAGAAAGGACATTTTAGTGAACACGGCAGAACCAAAGCTTTTCGTTTTCAGAAATATCAGACGTTTGGTTTTGTAAAATTGATTTTCATCATGAAGACTGGGACTTTTCCTTATTCGTTTCTAGCATGCTCCACATAAGATAATGTGCAGATTACGGCAGGAAGGAGGCAGGCAAGTGATGAAAATAACGGAACGTTTTTTCAAAGTCGATTCAGAATGGAACGTCATTCATCTTCCATACAGACCAAACGGTTTCGCGATATTTATTTTCGGCGACAGGAACCATTTCGTTGGGAAGGACTCAAGCTTCTGGCTCCAGCACTACGGCAGAAACCAGCTTCTCCAAAGTTTAAGAAACAAGGGCTACACCCTTGTGAACAGCAATTTATTCGGCAGGCACTGGGGCTCTGAAAAAGCGGTTTCATATGCGAAACAGCTGATCCACTATGTGTTCAGACAGGAAATTTTAAACGAAAAAATTCATCTGCTTGCAGAAGGAACAGGCGCGCTGATCGCTGGTGAACTTCTTCGCTCGATTCCGGATCAAATCCGTTCTGCCGCGATGCTCAATCCTTGCCTTGATCTTCAGGCTCATCATGATCGTGAGAAGGAAAATAAATTTTTCTACAAGCGGTTTATTAAAGAAATTGCGGAAAGCTACGGTATAACTGAGCGGGAGGCCGCCCATTACCCGTTCCAATCGATCTCCCCGTATCATAATCTCGTGCCTGTCCACATCTGGCAAAAGCTGAACGGCTCCCCATATCCCTACATGCTCCACGCCAAAACATTTGAGGAGCGCCAGATGCAAGGCGGGCACCGCGTGGAGCTGACGCTGCATTTGTCTGATCATCCCAGCCGCATTTATTCAGCGATAGCGAGCTTTTTCAAAACGCATGAAAAAGTTTTATAGAGAATAGAATAATAGCAGCCCATGTTTCAATAGGGCTGTTTTTCGCTGTTTAAAACAGCAGAAAAACTGATTCGAAAGGTGGTCTTTAGGATGAAATCGGCACTGGTGTATGGAGCAGACGAATTCTTCGGCCTTTCATTTTGCGAACATCTGATGGAGGAAGGCGTCAGCGTTGACGTTAAATTGGCAAAAGCTAGTGATGACATCAAGCGGCTTTATTTTGAAGAACGGCTGATGTGGCTGGTGAGAAACCAGCATTTTCGCCTGATTGAACAAGAACTGGAAGGCGATTATGACAAGATTTTCATTCAATATACTGGCTGCATGCCTGAAGAAGCGCTTGACGTTTTACCTGAAAACAAGCCTGCTTTTCTACTGGTGTACGAACACCTGCTGGAGGATGTAAAGGAAGCGGCGGAACAAAAGGGCGTCGAAATGATCGTGCTTCCGGATATGTACGGGCCCTGGGATATAAGAAATGAGGACAAAGAAAACAGGGAGTCCGCCTTTTTTGTAGACGATGTCGCTGCACAGCTCGCCTTTTATGCCATTCAAAAAAGCCCTTCACTGCTGCGGTTTGAACGGCAAACCGCAGACGAAGAAGCCGCTGCTAAAATTGAGGAATGGAAAAGACAAATGACTACATTTTTCGACAAAAAATAAGAAAGATCTTCCTTAGTTGTACGTGAAAGGATACAATAAAGATAGATTTCATTTGTTGGTTTTTTGAAAGGGAGTTGAACATGGCATGGTGTACAGGCTTGGCGTGATTTTTTTGATTCTCCTTGTCATGAGCGGCTGCGGACAAACGCCGCTGAATGGGAAAATTGAAAAAGTCGGGTTGCTTGTCCCTGATACAATAAGCGATCAAGTATGGGGAACCAAAGGATATAAAGGATTATTAAGAATACAGTCTGTCTACAATGTCGATGTCTATTATAAAGAAGGAATCGATAATGAAGCCGCAGTCAAAATGGCTGTAGAAGACTTTCAGAAAAAAGGCGTCAACTTAATTTTCGGACATGGAAGCGAATATGAAAAAGTGTTTAACAGCATAAGCGGAAACTATCCCGATATTCATTTTGTGCTGGTGAACAGCAAAGCCGAGCATAAAAATGTGACAAGCATCACCTTTGACGGAAGGGCGATGGGGTTTTTTGGCGGCATGACCGCTGCACATCAATCAAAGTCGGGGAAACTCGGCATACTGGCCACACATTCGTGGCAGCCTGAAGTGAAAGGATTCATCGAAGGTGCGAAATACATCAATCCGGACATTAAGGTCAAAACAGAATATGTCGGGCAGTGGGACGACTCCGAAAAGGCCGTCGCCAAGTATGAAAAGATGAAAAAAGCGGGCGCGGATGTTGTGTATCCCGCCGGGGACGGGTATAATGTCCCTGTCATAGAACAAATCAAAAAAGACGGTCTTTATGCGATCGGCTATGTCAGCGACCAGTCGGAGCTGGGCGAGAACATCGTGCTCACAAGCACCATTCAGCATGTTGATGAAGCTTATGAGCTCATCGCAGACGAATTCAATAAAGGGACGCTTAAGGGCGGCCGGCGGATTTTTGACATTCAGGATGGTGTGATAGAGATGGGCGAATTCAGCCCGATTGTCGATCAGTCATTCCAGGAAAAAATAAAAGGGCTTATCGAACAATACAAAAAAACAGGAAAACTGCCAAATGAGAGGTGATCCAGATGCAGCATGAAAAATCAATGGAATTTTTACAAATCGCCATGAAATACGTGCCGGAAGCAAAGGAAGAAATGGAGAAGGCGGGAATTGAGCTCTCGCCGGAGATGCTTCAGCCGTTTATGACGCTGTTTACCAAAGTGATGGCGGAAGCGTACGAACTTGGCAAAACGGATGCTGGATCAGATTCTTAATCTGGGTGCTGCAGGAAAAGCCACTTATATCTGAAGTGGCTTTTTACATGGAAATCTTATTTTTTAAGGAGCTTACCATCGAGCCGATTTCCTTAAAGACAGGCTTCAATTCATCGATGGAATCCATTATTTGTCCGACCTGATCCAGAATGTGCATATAATCGGGTTCATTGAGTTCTTCCGTTTCCTCTTCATTTTCTATGTCAGGCCGTTCTTCATGTGTAGACTGATTTTCACGGTTGTTGGACGGATTTGCGCCAAACATCATTTTCGTGAAAAAATCGTCAGCCGCCATCCTTATGAGCCTCCCTTCATCTTTATACCTTTACTATATGAAGGTATCGGTCTGCTAGATTAGACGTATATATTGCCAACTGAAAAAAAATAGGGTAGGATTAGTACCAGATACTAATAATTACTCATAACATTAGTTGGAAAAAATCATGAATAAAGGAGTCTTTCCTATGAAAGCTGGAATTATTGGAATTGGCCGGTATATCCCTGAAAAAGTGCTGACTAATTTCGACTTGGAAAAAATGGTTGAAACATCTGACGAATGGATTCGTACAAGAACTGGAATAGAAGAAAGAAGAATCGCAGCCGAAGAAGAGATGACATCTGATATGGCTGTTGCCGCCGCTAAGAGAGCGCTGGAAGATGCAAACATCAAGGCGGAAGATCTTGATATGATCCTCGTTGCGACCGTTACTCCTGATCAGGCATTCCCGACGGTTTCCTGCATGATTCAAGAAAAGCTCGGTGCATTTAACGCGTGTGCGATGGATATCAGCGCCGCCTGCGCCGGATTCATGTACGGCCTTGTGACCGCCAAACAATTTATCGAAGCGGAAACATATAAACACGTACTTGTCATCGGTGTGGAAAAACTCTCCAGTATTACCGACTGGGATGACCGCAATACAGCCGTTTTATTTGGAGACGGGGCAGGAGCCGCGGTTGTCGGACCTGTCAGCGATGACAGAGGCATTCTGTCCTTTGAGCTCGGCGCTGACGGCAGAGGCGGGAAGCACTTGTACTTGGACGAAAAAGATCATACAATCATGAATGGCAGAGAAGTGTTCAAATTTGCCGTGCGCCAAATGGGAGAATCCAGTGTGAAGGTTATCGAAAAAGCCGGATTAACGAAAGAGGATGTCGACTTTTTAGTGCCGCATCAGGCAAACATTCGGATTATGGAGGCGGCGCGGGAACGTTTGGAGCTTCCGGTTGAAAAAATGTCCAAAACAGTTCATAAATACGGAAACACATCAGCTGCCTCGATTCCGATTTCTCTTGTGGAAGAGCTTGAAGCTGGTAAAATAAAAGACGGTGACGTCATTGTGATGGTCGGTTTCGGCGGAGGCTTGACATGGGGAGCCATTGCCATGCGCTGGGGCCGCTAGAAGAAAGGTGAGGTGCAACTTATGAATAGTAAAAGAGTAGTCATTACCGGATTAGGAGCTTTATCACCTCTTGGTAATGACGTCAAAACAAGCTGGAGCAACGCGGTGAACGGAGTTTCAGGAGTTGGCCCGATTACAAGGGTTAATGCGGATGAGTACCCCGCAAAAGTAGCCGCAGAGCTGAAAGATTTTAAGATAGAAGACTATATGGATAAAAAAGAAGCAAGGAAAATGGACCGCTTCACCCAATATGCGGTCGTCTCTGCGAAAATGGCTGTTGAAGATGCCAAGCTTGACATCAATGACAACAATGCCGACAGAGTCGGCGTATGGGTCGGTTCAGGCATCGGCGGCCTGGAAACGCTTGAACAGCAATTTGAAACATTTTTGACGAAAGGACCGAGACGGGTCAGCCCGTTTTTCGTTCCGATGATGATTCCTGACATGGCGACTGGGCAAATTTCAATCGCGCTCGGTGCAAAAGGAGTCAATTCATGTACGGTTACCGCTTGTGCGACAGGTACGAACTCAATCGGAGACGCTTTTAAGGTCATCCAGCGCGGCGACGCGGATGTGATGATCACGGGAGGAACGGAAGCGCCGCTCACCAGAATGTCCTTTGCGGGCTTCTCAGCCAATAAAGCGCTCTCTACAAATCCGGACCCGAAAACGGCAAGCCGTCCATTTGACAAAAACAGGGATGGTTTCGTCATGGGGGAAGGAGCAGGAATCATCGTTCTTGAGGAGCTTGAGCACGCATTAAACCGGGGAGCTTACATCTACGCTGAAATTGTCGGCTACGGCTCGACAGGAGATGCATACCACATCACGGCTCCTGCGCCAAACGGAGAAGGCGGCGCCAGAGCGATGAAAGAAGCGATCAAAGACGCCGGCCTGTCACCTGGTGAAATCGACTACATCAATGCGCACGGAACAAGTACGCCATACAATGACAAGTATGAAACGATCGCGATCAAAGAAGTATTCGGAGAGCACGCGTATAAGCTTGCCATCAGCTCAACGAAATCGATGACAGGGCATCTGCTCGGAGCTGCCGGGGGAATCGAAGCGATTTTCTCTGTGCTCGCCATCAAAGAAGGAATTATACCTCCGACAATTAATATTCAAACACCTGATGAAGACTGTGATCTGGACTATGTTCCAGATAAAGCGCGCCGCCAGGACGTAAATGTCGTGCTCAGCAACTCGCTTGGCTTTGGCGGACATAACGCGACACTAATCTTTAAAAAATTTCAATAACCGTATGAAAACGGCTGCCATCCAAGATGGTAGCCGTTTTTTTCAGCCTGCATAACATACAGGTGAGAGGAGTGACCTGGATGAGTGTCGAACAAACATATGAATGGTATGAAAAAGCTTCATCAATTCGGGAGTTGTCCTTCTATCTTCTGCCTTATTTTAAAGAGGCGAAAGCTGATCAAAGCATGACATTGATCAGCCATCTTCAGGCCCATGGAATGCTCCGCTATTGGTCAGACGGACAGAAGGTGATGAAGGAGCTCAAGGAAAAAGGTGTATTTGAGCATGTGAAAAAAGAGGAACGGCTGCTCAGAAAACGGTGGAAGGGCCCGGATGTTCCGATCATCATCCTTCCTGTCGATGAAAGAAACAGAAAAATACGGGTCGTATTCGGCTCTAAATCAGGCCTTGCCTTTCATGACAAATTATTTTTATTTCTTTCAGCGCATATTTCTCCCTCCTCGATCTCAGCCATCATGACCCATGAGTACAACCATGTTTGCCGGTTAGAAAATATGCCGAAAGAGGAAAAAAATATGACGCTTCTTGATACAATCATTCTCGAGGGAATGGCGGAAACCGCCGTCCATGAAAGATTGGGCGAATCGGAAACCGCCGGCTGGACATCGTTTTATTCAGAAAAACAGCTCGAGCATTTCCAAAATCGACTGGTTCAGCCCCATTTCGAGCTGCGTCGGCAAGATGGCCGGTTATTCTCCAATATTTTATTCGGAAAAGGTTATTATCCTGATATGCTCGGGTATGCTGTCGGTTTTAATATTGTAAAAAAATATTTGTCCGTCAAGAAATTAAAGGTTGCCGATGTGTTGTCGCTTCCATCCGAGGACTTTATAGATCCAACGCTTTAATATATTAAAATATTGGTATTTAATTAATATTATGACAAAACATCTAAAAATTCCTTGCTTTTGTAATGATTATGTAATAATATACAACTATAAAATTTTAAGATAATTCAGTATTATGTTGTGCAATTAGATTCATATCCAATCTATTTAACTTCTGGTCTATGGAAGGGGAATCCGGATGAGCGCATTGCTGGAAGTCAGCGACCTGAAAACCTATTTTTTTAGAAAAAAACAGCCGATACCTGCGGTTGACGGAGTGGATTTTTCGATAAAAAAAGGAGAAACCGTGGCATTGGTCGGAGAATCAGGATCTGGAAAGAGCATCACCTCTTTATCGATTATGGGGCTTGTCGGGAGCTCCGGCGGGAAGATCATGGAAGGGTCCATCAAACTGGAAGGCCGTGATCTCGTTACATACAAAGAACCGGAATTATGCAAGATCCGCGGAAATGAAATCTCGATGATTTTTCAGGAGCCGATGACATCCCTTAATCCGGTATTAACGATCGGTGAACAAATCACAGAGGTGTTAATTTATCATAAAAAACTATCTAAAAAAGAAGCGGAAAAAAAGGCGGTTGAATTACTGAAGCTTGTCGGTTTTTCTAGAGCCGAACAGCTGATGAAAGATTACCCGCACCGCTTGTCCGGCGGCATGAGGCAGCGGGTGATGATCGCGATAGCCCTTAGCTGCAATCCGAAGCTGCTCATCGCCGATGAACCGACAACGGCGCTCGATGTCACAATCCAAGCCCAGGTGCTGGAGCTGATGAAAGATTTATGCGCCAAATTCGGTACATCGATTCTTCTGATTACACACGATCTCGGCGTCGTCTCGGAAATCGCTGACCGCGTCATCGTTATGTATTGCGGACAAGTTGTTGAAAACGCCACGGTCGATGAATTGTTTGACAATCCCCTGCATCCCTATACGCAAGGGTTGTTAAATTCCATTCCGGTAATAGACGGTTCGATTGAAAAGCTGACGGCCATCAAGGGAAATGTGCCTACGCCTGACAACCTTCCGACAGGCTGCCGCTTTGCTCCGAGATGTCCAAGCGCCACTGATAAATGCTGGGGCTCTCAGCCGGACCTGAAAACCCGGGCCGACGGACGGACCGTCAGATGCTTCTTATAT
The DNA here is from genome assembly GCF_001592005.1 of Bacillus sonorensis NBRC 101234 = KCTC 13918. Lineage (GTDB taxonomy): Bacteria > Bacillota > Bacilli > Bacillales > Bacillaceae > Bacillus > Bacillus sonorensis. Next base: position 490,214 of record NZ_BCVZ01000002.1, on the reverse strand, counting down.
GAGGAGGGGGAATGAGGGGATGACTGCATCAGCGGAACAAGTACAGCAGGCACAGACGATAAAACATGATGAAACCCTTTTAGAGCTGAAAGACGTCAAAAAGTATTTTCCGATCCGATCAGGGATCTTTCAGAAAAAGATCGGGGATGTCAAAGCGGTTGACGGCATCAGCTTTTCGTTAAAACGCGGCGAAACGCTCGGAATCGTCGGGGAATCGGGGTGCGGAAAATCGACTGCCGGGCGGACGATGATCAGACTCTACAAACCGACAGCCGGACAAATCCTTTACAAAGGCCGGGACATTTCCGCCCTGTCGGAAGAAAGCTTAAGAAAAAGCGTCCGCAAAAATATCCAAATGGTTTTTCAGGACCCGTTTGCCTCTCTGAATCCGAGAAAAACCTTGCGATCCATCATCAAAGAGCCCTTTAACACCCACCACATGTACAATTTCAAAGAGCGCAATGAAAAAGTGGAAGAACTTTTGGAAAAAGTCGGCCTGCATCCATCGTTTGCAAACCGCTATCCGCACGAATTTTCCGGCGGACAGCGCCAGCGCATCGGGATCGCGCGGGCGCTTGCCTTAAACCCTGAGCTCATCATCGCCGATGAACCGGTTTCGGCTTTGGACGTGTCGATCCAGGCCCAAGTCATCAACCTGATGGAAGAGCTTCAAGACGAATTTAACCTGACCTATCTGTTTATCTCCCACGATTTAAGCGTCGTCCGCCATATCAGCGACAGGGTGGGCGTGATGTACCTCGGCAAAATGATGGAGCTGACAGATAAGCATGAGCTGTATGACAATCCGCTTCATCCGTATACACAGGCACTGCTGTCCGCCGTTCCGGTCACAAGAAAGAAGGGACGCGCAAAGCGGGAGCGGATCGTTCTGAAAGGGGAGCTGCCGAGCCCTGCCAATCCGCCGCGGGGCTGCGTCTTCCATACGAGATGTCCGGCCGCAAAAGCGGAATGCCGAGAAAGGGAGCCCGCTTTCAGGGAAGTGAAATCAAACCACTTCGTGGCATGCCACCTTTACGAATAAAGGGAACGGCCGTCACATATTTAATCCTTGAGAGGGGGAATGTCTTTTTTCAAAATCGGGGGTCAATTCGGCCGGGAAAACAATAGCTCAAAAAGGGGGAATTCGCAAAATGAAGATGCGTAGAAAAACTGGATTTTCGTTTTTAAGTCTGCTGCTGATCTTATCGGTGTTTCTTTCGGCCTGCAACAGCGGCGAAGTCGGAGGGGAGCAGAAAGAAGGCAAATCTGACGGCAAGCCGCAGCAGGGCGGAGACCTTGTCGCCGGATCAACGGGTGAGCCGACGCTGTTTAACGCGCTGTATTCAACAGATACGGCAAGCTCTGATATTGAAAGGCTCCTCTATAATACCCTTTTGGATACCAATGAAAAGCTGGAGGTCGAAAAACAGCTTGCCGAGGATGTAAAGGAGTCGGAGGACGGCCTGACGTTTGACATCAAGCTCAAAAAAGGCGTCAAATTCCACGACGGCAAGGAAATGACCGCCGATGACGTCGTGTTTACGTACAGCATTCCGTTGAGCAAAGACTATGTCGGCGAGCGCGGCTCAAGCTTTAAAATGCTTAAATCCGTCACGAAAAAAGGCAAATATGAAGTTGAGTTTAAACTGAAGCAGCCAGATCCTTATTTTTATAATGTAACGCTGACAAGCTATGGCATCCTGCCGAAGCACATTTTGAAGGATGTTCCGATCAGCGAGCTTGGCGAGCATGAATTCAACCGTAAGAATCCGATCGGAACCGGCCCGTTTAAATTCAAAGAATGGAAGCAGGGTCAATACGTCAAAGTTGAAGCGTTTGACGATTATTTCGCCGGACGAGCGCATCTGGACTCGATCACATATAAAGTCATCCCTGATTCAAATGCGGCGCTGACACAGCTTCAAGCCGGTGATATCGATTATTTTGTCATCACGCCGGGACCTGATTATAAAACCGCCGAAAAATTTAACAATGTAAAAATCGATACAGATTTAGGGTTGAATTACAGTTACATCGGCTGGAATGAAAAGAACGAGCTCTTTAAAGACAAGAAGGTCCGCCAGGCGCTGACGTATGCGCTCGACCGCCAGGCGATGGTCGATCAGGTTCTTGACGGAGACGGGAAAATCGCCAACATTCCTGAAAGCCCGCTGTCATGGAATTATCCGGACAATGAAGCAGGGATTAAAACGTTTAACCACGACCCTGAAAAAGCGAAAAAAATGCTGAAAGAAGCCGGCTGGTCTGATACGGACGGCGACGGCATTTTAGACAAAGACGGCAAAAAATTCTCCTTCGTCATCAAAACAAACCAGGGCAATAAGACGAGAGAAGACCTCGCAGTTGTCGTTCAGCAGCAGCTAAAAGAAATCGGCATCGAGGCGAAGCCGCAAATCGTCGAGTGGAGCGCTTTGATCGAACAGATGAATCCGCCGAATTGGGATTTCGATGCGATCATCCTAGGCTGGAGCCTTGCCACATTCCCTGATCAAAGCACGATCTTCCATTCGAAAGAAGCGGAAAAAGGGCTGAACTATGTGTGGTATCAAAATAAAGAGCTAGATAAGCTGCTTGACGAGTCCAAAACGCTGAAAGACCGTGAGGATTATAAAAAGGCGTATGAAAAGATCTACAAAATATTGGCGGAAGATCAGCCGTACACGTTCCTGTACTATACGAATTACCACAGAGCGATGCCGGCCAACATGAAAGGCTTTGTTTTCCATCCGAAGGAAGATTTCTATAAAGCCGAAAACTGGTGGCTGGATCAAAAATAAAGGAAATTCCCTTAAGGGGAGGGAAGTTTTTCGGCACGCTTCCTTCCCCTTCATTCTTAAGAATTTTGATAAAAAAGGGGATAAAAGATGATTACATATATCATTCGCAGGACGCTCATGTCGATTCCGATTTTGCTTGGGATTACCATTTTGTCATTCGCGATTATGAAAGCCGCCCCGGGAGATCCGATGGCCTTAATGATGGATCCGACCATCAGCGCCGCCGACCGGGAAAAGTTCATCGAAAAATACGGATTGAATGAACCGGAGCACATTCAATATTTAAAATGGCTCGGCAACATGATTCAGGGGGATTTCGGCACTTCGATCATCAGAAAAGGAATGCCTGTTTCCGAATTGATCATGGCAAGGCTTCCGAATACGCTATTATTAATGCTTGTTTCGACCATTCTCGCTCTTCTCATCTCAATTCCGTTCGGGGTGCTTTCGGCGAGGCGCCCGTATTCGAAGCTGGATTACGGGATTACGTTTACATCGTTTATCGGACTTGCCGTCCCGAATTTTTGGCTTGGGTTGATCCTGATTATGTTTCTCGCGGTCAATTTAGGCTGGTTCCCGACAGGAGGCGTCATGACGATCAATTCAGATTTCAGTTTATGGGATCGCGTCCATCACTTGATTCTGCCCGCGTTCGTACTCGCAGCCGCTGACATGGCGGGGCTCACCCGCTATACAAGGTCAAGCATGCTCGACGTGCTCAGGCAGGATTACATGCGGACGGCCAGAGCGAAAGGGTTTAAAGAAAACCGGGTTGTGTACAAGCATGGGCTTCGAAACGGGCTGCTGCCGGTGATCACGATTTTTGGACTGATGATTCCTTCCTTTATCGGCGGAGCCGTCGTTACGGAACAAATTTTCAGCTGGCCCGGCCTCGGAAAGCTGTTTGTCGATTCCGCTTTTCAAAGAGATTATCCGGTCATCATGGCCATGACCGTCATTTCTGCCGCCCTTGTTGTCATTGGAAATTTAATTGCGGATATTCTCTATGCGGTCGTCGATCCGCGGATTGAGTATTAAGAAGAGGAGGACTCGTCATGACACAGCCAAACCCATCGACGCCTTCACCGGAGATCAGACTGCAGGAAAACGTCGCACCAAAGCCGGAAACAATGACAAAAATCTTTTTTGAGAAGTTTTTCAAAAATAAGCTGGCCGTGCTCGGCGGAATCCTGTTATCCATCATTATCCTGTCGGCTATATTTGCGCCGGTGATTGCTCCGTATCCGCCGGAACAGCAGAATCTGCTGGACAAGCTCAAGCCCCCGAGCGCTGAGCATTTGATGGGAACGGACAAGTTTGGCCGCGATATTTTCAGCCGCCTGCTGTATGGTGCTCAGGTATCCTTGCTTGTCGGCTTTGCTTCTGTACTCGGTTCAATCACAATCGGCACCGTGATCGGTGCGATCGCCGGCTATTTCGGCGGGATCATCGACGCGATCATGATGCGGCTGGTCGATATTGTATTATCAATACCCGACATATTCCTGTTAATTACGCTTGTGACCATTTTTCAGCCTGGTGTAGACAAGCTGATTTTAATTTTCGCCCTGACAAGATGGACGACGACGGCGCGGCTCGTCCGTGGAGAATTTTTATCGCTGAGGTCGAGAGAGTTTGTCCTCGCCGCGAAAACGATCGGGACAAGAAGCCATAAGATCATTTTCTCCCACATCCTGCCGAACGCGATGGGGCCGATTATCGTTGCGGCCACGCTGTCCGTCGGAACGGTCATTCTATCGGAGTCGGCGCTCAGCTATCTCGGCTTCGGCGTTCAGCCGCCGATGGCCAGCTGGGGAAACATGCTCCAGGATGCGCAAAACTTCACGATTATGATTCAGGCGTGGTGGTATCCGCTGTTCCCTGGACTGATGATTTTAATCACCGTTTTATGCTTTAACTTTGTCGGAGACGGACTGCGCGATGCGCTTGATCCGAAGAATATTAAATAAGAAAGCCGGGGCGCGGCCGCCCTTGGCTTTTTTTCATGCAGCTTTGCCATAATCTTTGCCGGATGGAATAAATTCCTTCCCCCTTGCCTATACTGTGGACAACAGTTTTTATAAAGTGAGGGGTTAGAAATGTTATTTCTTCATGATGTGTGGGTGAACTGGTTTGAGGGAGAAGAAAATGGCTACAACGTCTGCCACTTTCATGAATGGCGGAAGGAAGACAGCGTGGAACTGCTTGACCAGGTCCCTTTGCTGAGGGTTTCGCCGGTTTTGTTCAACTACATAGAAAATGACCTATCAGAGCTTCCGCCGGAATTATTAAATGAGGTCCATCAAAAAGCGTATATTCGCAAAAACCATGAGCGTACACAGCTTGACCATTGCTTCGTTGTGACGGATGGCATCGGAATCCTTGCGGTCGATACGGCCGGCTATTCGATACCGGTCAGAAAAAGCCGTCTCATTCCGAGGCAGGAGCAGCTTGTATATGAAATGGTGAAGGACGTCGAGCCGCAGGAATATGAATTTTCGCCGGAAAAGCTGCAATCTTCAAAGGAATACCACATTCTATCATTATCACCGGAGCATGTCAGAGGACTAACAAGAAAAGAACGCCAGCTGAAACAGCTGTTATTCATGGCGCTTGATCAGCTGAAAGGGCTCAAAAACCGCGCCGAGATCGCCTACTGGTATACGGAATGGAATCCTTACATGTATGAACAGATTAAACGGATGACATTTGAAGAAATCTGGGACATGCTTTTCAATGAAACAATCGACGGCTGGTCGGAGAAACACCGGGATTTCTGTGAAAATTTAATTAAAGGGCAGCCGTTTTTTGAAAAGCTTTGGGAAATTGAAAATGAGTCAAAAGTCAACTAAATTCAAGAAGGCTGTCGGTAGAAGCGGCGGTCTTTTTCAATGGCTTCCTTTAAAATCAAAAAAGGAAGCCGGTCATTTTTCAGACGAAAGCCATGTTTTCTAAAGCATTTACTTATAGGAAGATCGAGTGTGCCAAGCGGCTGAATCAGTGTATCAGGTTTATGCGTCTGTTCTTTATGAAAAACACCTTCTGATTGTCAAAGGACAATTGAGAAGGTGTTTTTTGTTTAGCGTCTTTTGCGGCCGAGGCCCATCGCATTCTCCATTTTTTTCAGCATCTTTCCGGCCGTTTTGTTCGCGCGTTCAGCGCCTTCGTCCAGAATTTGGTCCAATTCCTCGGATTCGATCAATTCATAGTACCGGTCCTGAATCGGTTTCAGCGCATTGATCACCGTTTCAGCCAGGTCGCTTTTAAATTCGCCGTAGCCTTTGCCTTCATATTTGGCTTCAAGCTCTTCAATTGTGACCTGTCCAAGGATGGAATAGATCGTCAGAAGGTTGGACACGCCGGGTTTATTTTCTTTATCATATTTGACGACTCCCTCAGAATCGGTGACGGCGCTTTTGATTTTTTTCTCCAGCTGTTTTGGATCGTCAAGAAGAGTAATGAACGCTTTTTGGTTCGGGTCCGACTTGCTCATTTTTTTGAGCGGATCGGCAAGCGACATAATGCGGGCGCCGACTTTCGGAATTTTCACTTCTGGCACCGTAAAAATGTCATTGTATTTCTTGTTGAAGCGCTCCGCCAGATTCCGGGTCAGTTCCAGATGCTGTTTTTGGTCCTCTCCGACAGGAACGACGTCTGTGCTGTAAAGCAGGATGTCGGCCGCCATTAAAGGAGGATATGTCAACAAGCCTGAGACGACGGCTTCTTTCCCCTTGGCTTTGTCCTTAAACTGCGTCATGCGCTCAAGCTCGCCGATGTAGGCGACGCACTGCATCATCCAGCCCGCCTGTGCGTGCGCAGGCACCTCGGATTGGATAAACAGCGTCGCTTTTTTCGGATCAAGTCCGACAGCCAGGTAAAGCGCAGCCAGATTGCGGATGTTCTTTCTCAGCTCGAGGCGGTCCTGAGGCACTGTGATTGCATGCTGGTCAACGATGCAAAAATAGCAGTTGTAATCATCCTGCAAATCAACAAATTGCTTCATCGCTCCGATGTAGTTGCCAAGCGTTACAGAACCGCTCGGCTGAATTCCGGAAAAAATCGTTTTCATGAAAATCCCTCTTTTCATTTCAAAATAAAAAGGCCCATTCTTCCCTTAACACAAAAGGGACGAATGAACCGCGGTACCACCCTGATTATTTCATTATGGTCAAAATGAAATCACTTTAGACGTTGTTAACGAAGTCTTCTCCGGCTGAGCCTACTTGCAAATCGTTCGGTCAGCTGCTCCAAAGCCCATTCCACATTCGCCATTATCCGCTCCCAGCGCCGCGGACTCTCTTCAAATGGGAAGAAATGTGTACTCTTCTTTTTCATCGCATTTTATTCATAATTTTATTATATATAAATTTGAAATAAAAGTCACCCGTGTTGAAAAAAAGAATCTGACAATGGGATGAACAAAGTTTCCCGCACCGTGGAAAGTTCTGTATAAAGAATGGGTAATGTTATACGTAAAAAACGTTTCCCGCTGTAAAAAATGACCGATCATTTTAACGAGTTCATGCTTTAAAACAGAGAAGTGTATTCATATCTTTGGCAGATTTGCTGACAAACCTAAATAGTTTGAATAAAAAAATAATTGAAAATTAATATTGCAATAAATTATTCTATTAATTATAATGAATTTGTTCACCTCGGTGTTACAGGTTCTTTACATAATAAATATTCAGAAAAGACGAAACAGAGGAAAAAGTATGGCAAGTGGTCCTATTACTTTTTTATGATAAATCTGAATGTTAAGGAGTAAGGAACTAAAAAAATATGAAACAGGGGGGTTTCTCATTTGAAGAAGCGTTGGTCACTCATCAGTTTAGTTCTTATGTTCACTCTCGTATTAAGTGCCTGCGGTTTCGGCGCAAGTTCTGGCGACGGCGGCAAAAAAGACAGCAAAGGAAAAGACACCCTGAACGTCAATATTAAAACTGAGCCGTTTTCATTAAATCCAGGCCTTGCAAACGATTCAGTTTCTGGAAACGTGCTTCGTCAGACTTTCGAAGGATTGACTACAATCGGAAAAGACGGAAAGCCGGTCGAAGCGGCAGCGGAAAAAATCGAAATCAGCAAAGACCAGAAGACATACACGTTTACAATTCGCGATGGTGCGAAATGGTCAAATGGTGATCCTGTAACAGCAGAGGATTTTGAATATGCCTGGAAATGGGCGCTTGACCCTAAAAACGAATCACAATACGCATACCAGCTTTACTACTTAAAAGGCGGTGAAGCAGCGAACACCGGCAAAGGAAAGATTGACGATGTCGGCGTTAAAGCGGTCAATGACAAGACATTGAAGGTCGAGCTTGAAAAACCGACACCGTACTTCACTGAACTTACAGCATTTTATACTTACTTGCCGGTCAATAAAAAAGTCGCTGAGAAACATCCGAAATGGTATACAAAAGCAGATGAAAATTATGTATCCAACGGACCTTTCAAATTAACATCCTGGAAGCACAGCGGGAATATCGTACTGGAGAAAAACGACCAGTACTGGGATAAAGATTCTGTAAAACTGAAAAAGATTAACATGGCGATGGTCAACGATGCTAATACTGGGCTGAACATGTATAAAAAAGGTGAGCTTGATTTCGTCGGACAGCCTCTTGACGAGATTCCGACAGACGCGATTCCAAGCCTCAAAAAAGAAGGCCTGAACATTGATCCGTTCGCATCTGTTTACCTTTACAAATTCAATACAGCAGCGGCTCCGTTAAACAATGTCAACATCCGCAAAGCCTTGACATACGCGATCAACCGCGAGGCGATCGTCAAGAACATCACACAGGCGGAGCAGATTCCTGCGACTGGATTCGTGCCTCCGGCGGTCACCGGATTTGAATCAAACAAACCATATTTCAAAGATCATGATGTTGCAAAGGCGAAGGAATTTCTGAACAAAGGCTTGAAAGAGCTCGGTCTGAAAAAAGCGTCTGATCTGCCGAAAATCACGCTTTCCTACAACACGGATGAAGCGCATCAAAAAATCGCTCAGGCTGTACAGGAAATGTGGAGCAAGGATTTAGGCGTTAAAGCTGAATTAAGCAATGAAGAATGGAACGTATACATTGATAAGCTCCATACCGGAAACTATCAAATCGCCCGTTTGGGCTGGGTCGCCGATTTTAACGACGGTATGAACTTCCTTGAAACATACCGCGACAAAGAAGGCGGAAACAACGATACGAACTGGGAGAACGCGGAATACAAAAAACTTCTTTCAAAAGCTTCAACTGAAACAAACGAGGAAAAACGCATCGAGCTGATGAAAGAAGCCGAAGCCATCATCATGGATGAGCTGCCGATCGCTCCGATCTACTTCTACACCATGCCTTACATGCATGATAAGAGTTTAAAAGACTTTGTTTTGACAGGTACCGGAGAGATCTATTTCAAAACCGCGCATTTTGAATAAAACTGCATCACAAAGTATATGGGGGCTTTTGGGACTTTCCCCCATATACTTTTATTTATGATAAAAGGTTAATAGACTGAATATTCGGAGGTGTGTAAAATGATTAAATTTTTAGGTCGTCGTCTTGTTTATATGCTGATTTCTCTATGGGTGATTGTCACAGCCACCTTCTTCCTGATGAGGTCGATACCTGGCGGACCTTTTTCAGGCGAGAAGAAGCTTCCTCCTGCAATAGAAGCCAGCCTCAATTCTTACTATGGTTTAGACCAGCCCCTATTTAAACAATATCTCGACTACCTGGTGTCCGTGGCGAAGTGGGATTTCGGTCCATCATTTAAATATAAAGGACAAACCGTGAACGAATTAATCAACTCCGGTTTTCCGATTTCTTTTACACTGGGAATGGAAGCGATTTGCCTCGCATTGGCTTTCGGCGTATTATTCGGCGTGATCGCGGCGTTGAAGCGAAATAAGTGGCAGGATTATACAGCGATGATCATCGCTGTTATTGGCATCTCTGTGCCGAACTTCATCATGGCCGCGCTTCTGCAGTATGTATTGGCGATGAAGCTTGGCTGGTTCCCTGTCGCACAGTGGGAATCATGGGGACATACCGTATTGCCGGCAATCGCCGTGTCATCGATGCCGATGGCGTTTATCGCCCGTCTGACTCGCTCAAGCATGCTGGAGGTGCTGAGCAGCGACTACATCCGTACGGCGAAGGCGAAAGGCTTGAGCACGTTTGCGGTTACCGTCAAACATGCGATCAGAAACGCGATCATGCCGGTTGTTACATATATGGGACCGATGGCGGCCTCTATTTTAACAGGGACGTTCGTCGTTGAAAAAATCTTCGGCATACCCGGACTCGGCATGCACTTTGTCACAAGCATAACGAACCGCGATTATACAGTGATAATGGGCGTCACCGTGTTTTTCGGCGCGATTTTACTGCTTTGCGTCCTCATTGTTGATATTTTATACGGCTTAATTGATCCGCGCATTAAACTGTTTGGCGCTAAGAAAGGGGAGTAAAAGGATGCAGCAAATACCTAAAGACATGTTTGAGCCTGCAGCTGTTGACCAGAGCGAAGCGGAAAAAATCTCAAAGAAAAACCTTTCTTTTTGGACAGACGTATTCTTAAGATTTAAAGAAAACAAGCTGGCGATGTGCGGTCTTGTCGTTCTTATCCTCATAGCTCTGATGGCCATCTTCGCGCCGGTATTCTCGAGCCATGAATATCAGACGACAGATTTAACCAACACGAATAAACCGCCAAGCGCTGAGCACTGGTTTGGTACTGATGACCTTGGAAGGGACGTGTTCGTCCGTACATGGGTCGGCGCACGCATCTCGCTGACAATCGGCCTTGCAGCGGCGTTGATCGACGTTTTGATCGGTGTCATCTGGGGCGCGATTTCCGGCATTAGAGGCGGACGCACAGATGAGATCATGATGAGGATCGCGGATATTTTATGGGCGATTCCTTCCCTGTTGATGACAATCCTTCTTCTCGTCGTAATGGGAAAAGGGCTGATCACCATGATCGTCGCGATGGTCATTACCGGATGGATCAATATGGCGAGAATCGTGCGCGGACAAGTGCTTCAGCTTAAAAACCAGGAATTCGTGCTTGCTTCAAGAACATTGGGCGCGAAAAACTCGCGGATCATCAGAAAGCACCTGCTTCCAAACATCATGAGCCCGATTTTGGTGACGATGACATTAACTGTCCCTACGGCGATTTTCTATGAAGCATTTTTAAGCTATCTTGGTCTCGGCGTTCCGCAACCTTTGGCAAGCTGGGGAACGATGGCAACCGATGGTGTGCAGGGCTTGGAATATTATCCTTGGCGCTTGTTCTTCCCGGCTACATTTATCTGCCTGACCATGTTTGCATTTAACGTTATCGGCGACGGATTGCGCGATGCTTTAGATCCGAAGCTGCGTAAATAAAGGAGTGAGAATGATGAAACACTTACTTGAAGTGAAAGATTTAGCCATTTCGTTTAAAACATATGCCGGAGAAGTCCAGGCCATCCGCGGCGTTAATTTTCACGTTGACAAAGGAGAAACGCTGGCGATTGTCGGAGAATCCGGATCGGGCAAAAGCGTCACTTCACAAGCGATCATGAAGCTGATTCCAATGCCGCCGGGCTATTTTAAAAGCGGACAAATTTTATTTAACGGACAAGATCTCGTGCCTAAATCGGAAAAAGAAATGCAATCGATTCGCGGCAAGGAGATCGGCATGATCTTTCAAGATCCGATGACTTCCCTAAACCCGACGATGAAAGTAGGGCGCCAAATCACAGAAGTGTTGTTTAAGCATGAAACCATTTCAAAAGAAGACGCGCATAAGCGGGCAGTTGAACTTCTCAGCCTGGTGGGGATACCAATGCCTGAACGGCGCGTGAACCAATATCCGCACGAATTCAGCGGGGGAATGAGACAGCGGGTTGTCATCGCGATGGCGCTTGCCGCCAATCCGAAGCTTCTGATCGCCGACGAACCGACGACAGCCCTTGACGTTACGATCCAGGCGCAAATTTTGGAGCTGATGAAGGAGCTGCAGAAAAAGATTGAAACATCGATCATTTTCATCACGCACGATCTCGGCGTTGTTGCGAACGTGGCGGACAGAGTAGCCGTCATGTATGCCGGACAGATCGTGGAGATTGGAACGGTTGATGAAATTTTCTACAATCCGAAGCATCCGTACACATGGGGGCTGTTAGCTTCAATGCCTAGCCTTGATCATAACGGAGAAGAGGAACTGATGGCGATACCGGGATCACCGCCTGATCTGACCAATCCGCCGAAAGGCGACGCGTTTGCATTAAGAAGCCCTTATGCCATGAAGATCGATTTTGAACAGGAGCCGCCAATGTTCAAAATTTCTGATACGCATTATGTAAAATCCTGGCTCTTGCATCCTGATGCGCCAAAGGTTGAACCGCCCGCGGCTGTCAAAAGCAAAATGAGGGAGTTTAAAGATCACTACGAAAAACCGGTTCAAGTGAAAGAAGGTGAATGATATGGCAGAAAAACTGCTCGAAATCAAGAACTTAAAACAGCATTTCACAACGCCAAAAGGAACTGTGAAAGCTGTTGACGGAATCTCATTTGACATTTATAAAGGGGAAACACTTGGTCTCGTCGGGGAATCGGGCTGCGGAAAATCGACGACAGGGCGCTCCATCATCCGGTTGTACCAAGCAACCTCTGGTGAAGTGTTCTTTAAAGGAAAGAATGTGCACGGCAAAAAATCCGCCAAAGAGCTTCTCGAATTCAACCGGAAGATGCAGATGATCTTCCAGGATCCATATGCTTCATTAAATCCGCGGATGACGGTTGCGGACATTATCGCTGAAGGGATCGACATCCACGGGTTGGCCAAAACGAAAAAGGAGCGTCTGGAACGGGTCCACGAACTTTTAAAGCTGGTCGGATTGAATAAAGAACACGCCAACCGCTATCCGCATGAATTTTCCGGAGGTCAGCGCCAGCGGATCGGAATCGCAAGGGCGCTGGCGGTAGAACCGGAGTTTATCATTGCCGATGAGCCGATTTCAGCGCTTGACGTATCCATCCAGGCTCAGGTCGTCAATTTAATGAAAGATTTGCAGAAAGATAAAGGGCTGACATACTTATTCATCGCCCACGATTTGTCAATGGTGAAATACATCAGCGACCGGATCGGCGTCATGTATTTCGGCAAGCTTGTCGAATTGGCGCCGGCAGACGAATTATACGAAAATCCGCTTCATCCTTATACACAGTCGCTTCTTTCAGCGATTCCTCTTCCGGATCCGGATTATGAACGGACACGGGTTCGAAAAACGTACGATCCGTCCGTCCATAAATTGAAAGACGGCGAACAGATGGAGCTTCGCGAAGTGAAGCCGGGTCATTTTGTCATGTGTTCCGAGGAAGAATTTGCAGCATATCAGTCAAAATAAAAGCACAGAAGGCAGCCGAAACGGCTGTCTTTTTTTATATGCTTTTTCAAAAAAAATTGAAACTTTCAGGTGAAACATCCGTCTTAGTATATAAGCAACAAGTTGTTGCCCTTGCTCCTATTCTTTGCAAGAGATATTGGTTTAATTTCATGAGAAAGCGGGTATATCTAAAGTGTGAATCAAAAGAACATCCATAAGGAGCAAATAAATGAACTGGTATGAGAAGCTTAGCGAGTATTTTCCTGTTGAAGAAATGAAGTCGAAAAAGCATATGGAAGCATTATTAAGGGAACGAAGCGATATCTACCATAAAGAGGAAGGCAGGCATCACGTCTTGATGTATGCCGAGTTTGATTCCTTTATATTCATCGACTATTTATTCGTTTCAAAAGATGCAAGAGGCCAGGGGCTCGGTTCAAAACTGATAGAGAACCTCAAAAAGAAAAACAAACCGATACTCCTTGAGGTTGAGCCTGTTGATGAAGATGATGCAGATACAGCGAAGCGTCTTGCATTTTATCAAAAGGAAAACTTTAAACATGCTGAGTCAATCGGCTACCGCCGCCGGTCGCTTGCCACCGGCAAAGTCAATAAAATGGAGATACTTTACTGGTCCCCAAAATCGAATACAGAAGAAGAAGTATTTGAAGCGATGAAAAAAACGTACGAAAAAATCCATACATACAAAGATGAAAAATGGTATGGAGAATCGTTTGAAGATGTGGATGAAGTCTTAACAATCATCGACGAAGAAAAACAAAAAAACATTTTCGATGAGTTAAACTAAATGAGAATGAAATCTGTTTTTAAAAAAGAAAAATCGCAGGATTGTCAAAAAATTTCTTTTGTGTACTGTTCACACTTACTTTTTTATAGTATAATATTCTATAAAGATTACTTTTTTAGATTTATTTCAATTTAATAATAAGCTGATTTCATTCTACTTTTCAAGGAGTGAAGAATTATGGTTACATTATATACATCACCAAGCTGTACGTCTTGCAGAAAAGCGCGCGCATGGTTAGAAGAGCACGACATTCCGTTTAAAGAAAGAAATATTTTTTCAGAGCCTTTATCAATTGATGAAATAAAAGAAATCCTTCGGATGACTGAGGATGGAACAGACGAGATCATTTCAACACGTTCTAAAGTGTTCCAAAAGCTGAACGTCAACCTGGAAACAATGCCTCTTCAGGAGCTGTACCAGCTGATCAATGAGCATCCGGGCCTTTTGCGCCGTCCGATCATCATCGACGAAAAACGCTTGCAGGTCGGATACAATGAAGATGAAATCCGTCGTTTCCTTCCGCGTAAAGTCCGTACATTCCAATTGAGAGAAGCGCAGCGCTTGGCAAATTAAAAAAAGAAGGCTGAACGATTCAGCCTTCTTTTTTAATGTTTTTCAATCATCTGTTCATAATAAATGCTGGCCAATATGACAAAAATAACCGCAAGGACCGGAAAAAGCATTTCAAGGGTGCTGTGTCTTGCCATAAAGGATGACAGTTCCTGCTCCCTGACGATCATTTCACCGCCTGTAAATGCCAGCAGCCCGCTTCCGGCGTAAATGAGCAGCGGGAATTTGGAAAGGGCGCCCTGGATGAGTTTGCTCCCCCAGATAATTACAGGCACCGAAACCATCAGACCGACTACGACGAGCATTAAGCGGCCGTGGGATGCACCGGCAACTGCAATGACATTGTCAAGGGACATAAATAGATCGGCGATTACGATAATCCGAATCGCTTTCCATAAAGATGTCCCGCCTTTGACATGCTGTGCGTCCTTTTTTTCAATCAGGAGCTGGTATCCCAAATACAGAAGGAAGATCCCTCCGATAAATTGCAGATAAGGAACCGCAAGCAGATATACCGCTGCCGTTGTCAGTATAATCCTCATGAAAATGGCAATACATGTGCCGATGATGATCGCTTTTTGTCTTTGGACGGGAGGCAGATTCCTGCTTGCCATGGCGATGACAACCGCATTATCGCCGCCGAGAATCAGGTCGATCCCGATGATGACAAGGAGCGGCATCAGTAATTCGTGTTCCATCAACTGGCACCTCGCTTTTGCATTGTGGGCTCATTCACTGTGTTTGTCGTTTGCTGCTTGTACAACTAATATATGAAGCGGATGAAAAATTATGTTAGGCCGTCGTTTGATGCATTTTTATTTCTTTTATGTCTTTTTTATCATAAAATAGAAATGAAAGATTGATCACGCCACAGGGTTAAGAAGTGGACGTAAAGGGTAAAGTGTAGTAAAGTACAATTAATTGGGAGCTTAGTTATCCCTTCAACATCTTACAAAGAAGGGAAGGTTGGCAAATGGAAATCGAAAGAATAAATGAACATACGGTTAAGTTTTATATTTCCTATGGTGATATAGAGGACCGCGGGTTTGACAGAGAAGAAATTTGGTACAATCGAGAACGCAGTGAAGAGCTATTTTGGGAAATGATGGACGAAGTGCACGAAGAAGAAGAATTTGCCGTAGAAGGCCCCCTTTGGATTCAAGTGCAGGCCCTTGACAAGGGATTGGAAATCATTGTGACGAAAGCTCAGCTTTCCAAAGATGGACAAAAGCTTGAACTGCCGATTCCTGAAGATAAAAAGCAAGACACAGCTGAGGAAACCCTTGACGCATTGCTGGACGATTTTCAAAAGGAAGAACAATCCGAAGAGCAAAAACTTCAGTTCGTCCTGAAATTTGATGATTTTGAGGATGTCATCTCATTATCAAAAATGACCATCAGCGGCTGTCAAACGACGTTATATTCACATGAAAACCGCTATTATTTATTTGTGGATTTCATTGAAATGCCTGATGAAGAGATTGAGAATCAGCTGAGCATTTTGCTTGAATATGCTTCAGAATCGAAGATGACGATTCATATGCTGAAGGAATATGGAAAACTGATTGCGGCTGATCATGCCCTTCATACGATAAACGAACACTTTGCATAAAAAACCGATTTTACTTTAAAATCGGTTTTTTTGCGTTTTATTGGAGATATTTTCGCCTTCGAATCAGCCGTTTTTCCTGAAAATCACCCCGCCATTATTCCGTTTCAAAAGGTTTTGAAGAAAAGGAGCATTGCGCAGATGTGTTGAATAGTTACAGGACAGAAAGGAGAGAATCAATGTGTTCAGCGCAGAGCTTGACGGGGGACGCCTGATTTGTTTGGCTGATGGCTACAAAGCGGATGAACTCAGACAACTGAGAAAGAAACAAAGGTTTTACTGCCCGGTCTGCCATCATGAAGTTGATCTCAAAGTAGGTGACATAAAGCTTCATCATTTTGCACATAAGCCTGATTCGGCATGCACCGTTTCCCATGAACCGGAAAGCCTTTATCATTTGAAAGGAAAACGCCTTTTATACGAATGGCTCAAGCAGCAGAGGATAAAGGCGGTACTGGAACCGTATTTGCGGCAGATCAGTCAGAGGCCGGATGTGCTTGTGGACGACGGAAAAAGGAAAACAGCGATCGAATTTCAGTGCGCTGCTCTCAGTATGACAGAATATCAAAAAAGAACGTCCGGTTTTCTGAAACAAGGTATTCAGCCGTTTTGGATGATCGGCGGTAATCGGTTCAAACGTTTATCAAACAGCTTTTTTCAGCTTTCAGCCTTCCATTGGCAGTTCTGCGAAGAAAGCGGGATGCCTCCAAGGCTCGTGTTTTTTTGCCCCGAACAAAAAGCCTTCCTCATCCTTGAGCATTTAATCCCGTTTTTGACAAACAAGACATCCGCATCATGCCGTGTGCTTCCGCTTCAGCAAACAGACTTACAAGCTTTATCTTCTATTCAAAAACCATCTCCTTATCAGCTTGAGGGCTGGAAAAGAAATGTCCGCAGCTTCAGAATGAAGCCCCCGCGCTTTTTATCAAAGGATGCCAGACAAATAGCGGCGCTGTTTTATGAAAACTTCCAGATTCCCCTGCCGTTTTTTCCATCAGAAGTATTCCTCCCCGTCGCGTCAGGCTCTATTTTTGTTCAGCCGGTTTATGTGTGGCAAGGCTATCTTTATCTGTTTTTGATGAAGCATTCTTCCTTCCGCCTGAAGTCTGCAGTCCTTTATTTGAATCAGCTTGTCAGACACGAAGAGCTGAAGCTGAGGTGGAACAAGCGGGAGAAGGCGGTAAGCGCCGTCACTGAATATATTCGCCTGTTGCATGACAAAGGTTTTTTGACAAAGGAGAACGACATGTATATTCCCGCGCGTCAGGTTTCCCCCGGGCTTCGGCTTGAGGAGCTGTTAAAAAGGGACGCCCGCTATTTTTCCGAATGATCATCAGGCCTTTCGATCAAGCTATAGAAAGGAAGGTGGTGTCTCTGTCTGTTTCCGATCAAAAGATGTGTATTTTGTTTTCTGATTGCTGCATCAAGTATGATTTTTTTCGCAAATGATTTGACAAAAGGCGGTGAAAAAACAGAAGATAAAACCAATACAAGTTTATTGAACATCAATGGACTTGGAGTAAAGAAAGCGAGGGGATTTACAGTGGCTGAAGAAAACCAAACGAAAAAACTGCCTGCAAGAGATGAGGTGAAGCAAGAGGACACGTGGAGACTCGAGGATATCTTTCCATCTGATGAAGCCTGGAATGAGGAATTTCAAGCGGTTAAAGAGCTGCTGCCTAAGCTCTCCGAATTTAAGGGAAGGCTCGGCCATTCCGCCGACGATTTATATGAAGCATTGACATATCAGGACAAGGTCATGGAAAGGCTCGGGAAGCTGTATACTTACGCTCATATGCGCTATGATCAGGATACAGGCAATTCATTTTATCAGGGTCTGAATGATAAAGCCTCCAACCTTTATACACAGGCTGCCAGCGCGACAGCTTATATGGTGCCGGAGATTTTATCGATACAGGAAGACAAGCTTCAGCAGTTCCTTTTAGAAAAAGAGGAACTAAAGCTCTACTCGCATGCGCTTGAAGAAATCAACAAAGAGCGGCCCCACGTGTTGAGCGAACAGGAAGAAGGGCTGCTCGCAGAGGCGTCAGATGTTCTGTCATCTCCGTCCACAACATTCGGCATGCTCAACAACGCCGATATGGAATTTCCGGAAATCACCGATGAGAACGGGGAAAAACGCCAGATCACACACGGAAACTACATCACCTTTTTGGAAAGCGAGAACCGCGACGTCCGCCGCGACGCATTCAAAGCTGTGTATGATACGTACGGCCGCTTTAAAAACACGCTTGCATCAACGCTCAGCGGCGCCATCAAAAAAGATAATTTTTATGCAAAGGTTAAACATTATCAATCGGCCAGGGAAGCGGCCCTGTCGCGCAACAGCATTCCCGAAGAGGTCTATGATAATCTCGTCAGCACGATCAATAAACACCTGCCGCTTCTTCACCGCTATGTTGAGCTCAGAAAAAAAGTGCTCGAACTTGATGAAGTGCACATGTATGACCTCTACACGCCGCTTGTAAAAGATTCCGGCATGAAAGTGACGTACGGGCAGGCGAAAGATTACATGATCAAAGGGCTCGCTCCTTTGGGTGAAGAATATACATCCATCCTCAAAGAGGGGTTAAACAACCGCTGGGTTGATGTATATGAGAACAAAGGAAAACGGAGCGGGGCTTATTCTTCAGGCGCATACGGAACAAATCCGTATATTTTGATGAACTGGCAGGACAACGTTAACAACCTGTTCACGCTTGTCCATGAATTCGGCCATTCCGTCCACAGTTATTATACGAGAAAGCATCAGCCGTATCCGTACGGGAACTACAGCATCTTTGTCGCTGAAGTGGCTTCAACGACAAATGAGGCCCTTCTGGGGGACTATCTGCTGAACACGGTCGATGATGAAAAACAACGCCTTTATATTTTAAACCATATGCTTGAAGGGTTTAAAGGGACGGTTTTCAGACAAACGATGTTTGCCGAATTTGAACATGCGATTCATGTCAAAGCCCAAGAAGGCGAGCCGCTTACACCTGAACTTTTAACGAGCATCTATTATGATTTAAACAAAAAGTACTTCGGAGAAAATATTGAAATTGACAAAGAAATCGGTCTTGAATGGGCGAGAATCCCTCATTTCTACTACAATTATTATGTATATCAATATGCGACAGGCTACAGCGCCGCCCAGGCCTTGAGCCAGCAGATTTTAAAGGAAGGGAAGCCGGCGGTTGACCGCTACATCGACTTCCTGAAAGCCGGAAGCTCTGATTACCCGATTGAAGTGCTCAAAAAAGCGGGAGTCGACATGACGACTTCAGATCCGATCGAAGCTGCATGCAAAAAGTTTGAAGAGCAGCTGAATGAAATGGAAGAGCTCCTGCTAAAAAAATAAAAAAGCTCCCTTATCGGGAACGCCTTTGAGGCTGCCGGCACAACCGGCGGCCTTTTTCTTTAAAAGGAGGCGGGCCTAAAACCCTTTAAATGTCTTGCGGTGATTGAAGCGGCTGATCGTAAAAAGGATCGATACAAACAACAGGGGGGACGTAATATAAAGAGGGAGCATATGCATCCAGCCTAAAATATTCAAAAAGAAAAAAACGACAGTCAATGCTACCCCGAACACAATATGAAGCATAAAAACCCTCCTATGGACTGATAAAATTTTTGAGGTGCGGAAAATAGCTTATAAAGTCGTATGAACCCGCGTTCCACCGCCTTTTTTTACAGACAGACGGCCGGGTTTTTCTGTCCTACTTTCATCATATGATGGGCATCTACCTTTTATGTTTTGTGACAAATATGTGAAAAGTAATAAAATCAGTTGTCAAAACTCGACATGATTTGATATTATAAAGATGTGAAATTGATCACAAACAAACATTTACCCCTTTGTTTGACCGTGAAAAATTTCTCCCATCCCCTTTGTTGTCGTTAAGACATACTAGAAACCGCGCTTATCCCGGCGCGGTTTCTTAATACTTTCAAATAGAACAAATGTTCCTGTGTCATCCATAAAAAAACACGGGAAACCCCGTGTTGTGTTGATTATTGACAGAGCGGTCCGGCATCGGCGTCTTCATTGGCATAACGCCAAAACATGCCGTGCTTGGCTTCAACTCTTTTGACCTTTCCGGAAAAAGCGAGTTTCTTCATTTCACGCTCTACTTGTTCAAGCGTCCAATCATAAACCACGGCGATTTCTTTGTCTGCAACAAATTGAAAGTATTCGACAAATAATTCGAGTGGCGGAGTTTGCGATGGCTTCGGCTCATCTCCAAGCATTTCAAAAAGTACTTCTTCGTATATGTCATATGAATAAAGTCCGGTTACTTTTAAGCCTTCTCCTTCGCGGTGGCTGTTGAAAAAGGTGAGCGTCGGAACGGATGTGACTTCCATTTCGGCGGCGATTTTCATATCGCATTGCAGCGCTTTTACCGCGCTTTGCGAATGAAGGTCTTTTTTGAATTCATTCGAATCGAGCTGCGTACTTTCGGCAATATTGAACAGCACCTGTTCATCGGTAATATCCTGTTTGTTGAGAAACAAACGCTCCTGCATGCTTCGCAAAAACTGCAATCCGGCTTTTCGGCCCTGAAGCTCCGCCGCTTTCAGCGCCAATGAAGCCAAATATGGAGCGGAAAGGGGATTGTCAAACCACAGGCTTCCGTCGCATGACATGCCCGATTTGCTCGCAATCTTTTCCCAGGCTTCTGCGAGGCGGCGCTTTTTGCGTTTCTGAACATTTAGCGCCGTAATGCTGCAGGCGGCGATCATTCGCAATGTGAAAAAACGTCCATAGCGGATTTTCAATTTTTTGATAGCAGGCTCCAAAGCCCAGCATTCCGGGGATAAAGGGTCAACAAACATATAGATTTCCATCGGCTTTTGCGGATGTCCATGGCAATGGGAGAAAAATTGGTCACGCTGATTCAGTGTCAATGCGAACCATCCTCCATTTTAGGCGTGTTTACCATATGCCTGGCTGTTAAAGTCAACCTTTCAAAAAGAAAATCCCTGATATCGCCCTGTAAACCGACATGATCCATTGCCTCATTCATGCATGATAACCAGGCATCCGCCCGTTCCGGTGTAATCGGGAATGGAAGATGCCGGGCTCTCAGCATCGGGTGCCCGTGCTCCTCTGTATAAAGGGGCGGACCGCCTAAATATTGTGTTAAAAATTGCTTTTGTTTTCTCGCTGTTTCCGTTAAATCATCCGGAAATATGGGGGAGAGCAGCGGATGCCGTCCCACTCGTTCATAAAAAGTATCAACAAGTTGCGATAGAAGTTCTTCTCCAATCGCTTCATAAGGTGCGTTAAACGATTGTCCCATGTTGACTACTCCTTTTAAAATGGCTAATAGGAAAAAATGACGGTTCCTATTGCAAAAAATATTTATATTGTGGATCATTTATTATTTCACGATTGTATATATTTATTTTAGCAACCCGGTGCGGATTCTACAAACAAACCGACTTCAGCATTCGCCGGGGAGGCGCTGTTTTTGTTTCAAATATCATATCATATCCGCTTGTTAAATGTGTATTTTTTATATCAGGAGGATAAATTTGGAGGTTTTTATAGGAGAAATAAAAAAACCAGAAAGAAAACCTTTCTGGCTTATGCGTAGTAATTTGCTGTAATCTTTTTTACATAGTTTTGCGTTTCTTTGAATGGAGGAATGCCTCCGTACTTTTGAACATTTCCGGGACCGGCGTTGTATGCCGCCAATGCAAGGTGAACATTTCCGCTGTAGCGGTCAAGCATTTGTTTTAAATATTTTGTTCCGGCTTCAATATTTTGAACGGGGTCAAAGGCGTTTGTGACCCCCAGCGCTTTCGCGGTTGAAGGCATCAGCTGCATCAGGCCGATCGCGCCGGCAGGGCTGACCGCCTTCTGCTGATAGCCAGACTCTTGTTTGACTACCGAATGAATCAGTTTTTCATCAACGCCGTACTTTTGAGCGGCTTTTTTGATGATCTCATCAATATTTTTATTTTGTCCGCCAAAAGAAACCGCGCTTGTTCCAGCGGCTGGAGAAACGTCGGCCGCACTAGGCTTGTCAGCCGCCAAAGCTTGGGCCGGCTGCGTCTGTACGGAGGAAATGGCCCCGGTCTGAACGTGCGGAAGATTTCCTGTTCCTGACTGCAAGCCGCCGCCGGAATTCATTACATACTGGTTTAAAATCGAACTGAAATCAAAGCCCGTATCCTCTGAACCGCTGCCAGGCGTTTGATAAAACGACCGTAATGCCTGCAGCTCCAAAAGGGCGGTCAAATTGTTGATGTTCATTATGTTCCCACCTTATATATTTTTCAGTTTTTGCTCGTAAAAACGGACGATTTTGTTTTTTGTATCGCGTTTTGGGATGCCGAATGATTTCAACAGTTTGGCGAAATCAAGTTTACCCTGTTCATAGTCAGCGACTTCAAATTCTATTTCGTAGTCCTCTACCTTTAAGTATCGGCTGCGATCTAAAACAATTAAGCCCTCCGGCCGTTTTTTTTCTGCGCGGTCTGTTACAAGCGTACCGAAATATGCGAGGTTCCCAGGTTCGATGCCGAGATCTTTCAAACGGTCGTACACGGGTCCTGTTGGAATGCAGAATTGTTCGAGATTCGGCGGGGAGGGCAGCTTTTGGTGGGTTTCCGTCAAGCCGACGGGCGCCGGTTCTTTCAGTGTCAACACATGAACATCTTGTTTTTGGCGGATTCTGAGTGCCGCGCCTTTTTCTTTCAACGAAAATTCTTTTGTATCAAAATAATGATTTTGCTGTGTGACAAACTGCTCTGAGGTGAATTGATAGTATGTTGAAATTTGTTCAAATTCTTCTTTTGTCAGCATATTTTTAAATTCTATTTCAAGCTCCTGGCTCATTTTTTGGCTCCTCTCAGCTGCTGAAATCACATTTTCCTTATTATCTCTTGGATATGAACGTTTATCAATATTGAACTTGATGTGATAAAATGAATCTGTACTTTTATTGTAAAGGAGAACATTATGCAGAACAGAATTGAGATTACAGAAGCGGATCTGCAGAATGACCGGCTTGTTTTGACAAGCGATCTAAAGGATGGGGAACAGCGGAAACCGGCCGGACGGATGCTTGCAGACTCTGATCATTTTGCATTTGTATACATACTTGAACAAGGCGATTCTTTCCAATATGTGATGTTAGATGAAAGGATATGGTCCGATATGAAGTCGGCCCTTGATCAGCATATTCCTGTGTTTTTGAATATCGGAGACCGGCAACTGGAGCTTATCGGGCTTCATGATGAGCTTCGATACCTGATAGAAAATATTAAAGATAATGCAAACTATGGCGAAGAAATGGAGGAAAGAGTGAAGCGGGTATTCCTCTAGAAAAAAGGCGATGAAATTGGGGGAAGGTTTATGGATGAAAAACAATGGGAGCGTTTTTTAGCGCCGTACAGGCAGGCTGTTGAAGAACTGAAAGTAAAGCTGAAAGGGATAAGGGCACTTTATGAATACGAGGAGGAGCATTCGCCCATTGAGTTTGTGACCGGGAGGGTGAAGCCCGTGCCGAGTATATTGGAAAAGGCGAAACGGAAAAACATTCCGCTGCATAACATCGAAACGATGCAGGACATTGCTGGGCTCCGGATTATGTGTCAATTTTTTGAGGATATCCAAATCGTCAAGCAGATGCTTTTGGCGAGAAAGGATTTCACTGTCGTGGATACACGCGATTATATCGCGGAGCATAAAGAAAGCGGCTATCGTTC
Source organism: Bacillus sonorensis NBRC 101234 = KCTC 13918 (assembly GCF_001592005.1). Lineage (GTDB taxonomy): Bacteria > Bacillota > Bacilli > Bacillales > Bacillaceae > Bacillus > Bacillus sonorensis. The sequence goes on along the minus strand of NZ_BCVZ01000002.1, from coordinate 466,332 downwards.
GTATCATCTTGTGATTTTATATCCTCTGCAGACGATAAACGGAGAAAAGCAAATTTTGGTTGAAATTCAAATCCGAACGCTGGCAATGAATTTTTGGGCGACGATTGAGCATTCTTTAAATTATAAATACAGCGGCAACATCCCCGAAAAAGTGAAATTAAGACTGCAAAGGGCTTCAGAAGCAGCTTCAAGACTTGATGAAGAGATGTCTGAGATCAGGGGTGAAATTCATGAAGCACAGGCGGTTTTCTCACGGAAGAAAAAGGACGAGGATGACGGCTAGGGGAAAGGAGAAATCATGATGAAATTTGCGGTATCGTCAAAAGGAAATCCGGTTTCCGATACATTGAAAAGCAGAATTCAAACGTATCTGCTCGACTTCGGCCTTGAGTGTGATGAGGAAGAGCCTGATATCGTCATTTCCGTCGGAGGGGACGGAACGCTTTTGTACGCTTTTCACAAGTACAGCAGCCGTCTCGATAAAACGGCATTTGTCGGGGTTCATACCGGCCACCTCGGCTTTTATGCAGACTGGGTTCCGGACGAGATTGAAAAGCTGGTGATCGCCATTGCCAAAACGCCGTTTCAAATCGTGGAATATCCGGTTCTGGAAGTGATCGTCCGCTACAATGACGGTGCAAAAGAAGCCCGGTACCTGGCCCTTAACGAGTGTACGATCAAAAGCATTGAGGGGACGCTTGTCACCGATGTCGAAATAAAAGGGGAGCTTTTTGAAACATTTCGCGGAGACGGGCTCTGCCTGTCAACTCCTTCGGGAAGCACGGCATATAACAAAGCGCTTGGCGGTGCGATCATACACCCGTCAATCAGGGCGATCCAGCTCGCTGAAATGGCATCGATCAACAACCGGGTGTTTCGGACGGTCGGTTCGCCGCTCATTCTGCCTGAGCACCACACATGTGTGATCAAACCCCTCAATGATGTTCATTTTCAGGTTGCGGTTGATCACTTAACATTGCTGCATAAAGACGTCAAATCGATTCAGTGCCGCGTGGCGAACGAGAATGTCAGATTTGCGCGGTTCCGCCCGTTTCCGTTTTGGAAAAGGGTGCAGGATTCCTTTATCGGCAAGGGAGAGTAGGAAGGTTTACCGTGAATGATTTTACATTGAGACTAACGATTACAGCGCAGGAACATGGCATGCTCCTGAAAGAGTATGTACAGCGAATGGGTATTTCAAAGAGGATGCTTGCAGATATCAAATTCGGAGGCGGAGATCTTCTCGTCAACGGGGAGCATGTCACGGTCAGATATGTTCTTCAGGAAGGAGACGAGCTTGTGATTCTGTTTCCGCCTGAAAAGGTCAGCGAATCTTTGCAGCCGGAAGCGATCCCGCTTGACATCCTGTTTGAAGACGGCCATGTTCTTGTGCTGAATAAAAAGCCTTTTCTTTCATCAATCCCTTCGCGGGAGCATCCGTCAGGAAGCCTTGCGAACGGGCTCATTCACTATTACCGGCAGACGGGCTGCCAGGCGACCGTTCATCTTGTCAGCAGGCTTGATCGCGATACATCAGGGGTGATGCTTGTCGCCAAGCATCGTTTTGCTCATTCCCTTTTGTCCGGCCTGCAAAAAAAGGGGGAAGTCAAACGGCAATACCGCGCCGTCGTTCACGGTTTGATCAGGGAGGAATCCGGAACGATCGACGCCCCGATCGGCAGAAAAGCAACAAGCATTATTGAACGGGCGGTTATTCCGGAAGGCCAAAAGGCGGTAACTCATTTCAAGGTGAACAGCCGCATCGGACAGCTGACAGATGTTTCGCTAAGCCTTGAAACCGGAAGAACCCATCAGATCCGCGTCCACATGAGCCATATCGGACACCCGCTGTGCGGTGATACGCTTTACGGGGGCACGCGGGATGCCATCAAAAGACAGGCGCTTCACAGTGAGAGGCTGACGTTTATTCATCCGCTGACAAGGGAGAAGCTGACGTTTTCTGCGCCGCTTCCGCAGGATATCCAGCAATTATTGGAGAGCTAAAACAGCTCTCTTTTTTTATGGATTAGCGCGAAATCTTGTTTCATCATAAGGCATTGAGGAGGGGACGGACTCAGTTTGCAGTTCGGGAAATCTGAAGGCGGTCAGCCTGTTGCCGAATACGCATCCCGTATCAATATTAATCGTATGGTGAACCATCCGCGGAGCTTTGACCGGTGTATGGCCGTAGACGACCCATGGTTCGCCCCGGTAATGTACGGCCCAGTCCCGTCTGACCGGACGGCCGTCAGGCAGCGTCTCTCCGGTGATATCGCCGTATAGAACAAATTGTTTGATCTTTCCTGATGGCTTCTTTCCGATGTATTCCGCTTTAATCCCGGCATGGGCAACGACAAGCTCGCCCTGATGCAGGATGTCATAAAGCGGCGCCTGTTCATAGAGACGCATGAAAAGCGCTCTGATATGCTCTTGTTTTTGTGGGGAAAGCTGTCTGTATTCGGCAGCTGTCGTTTCCAGCCCGTGCATGAGTTTAACCGGATTTCCTTTGAAGAAGCGGTAGAGCTTGTTGCAATGGTTGCCGGGGACATAGCGGGCCGCTCCTTTTTCTACAGCGGATGCCACAAATTCAATGACGGCAATGGATTTCGGCCCCCTGTCCGTCAGGTCTCCGAGAAAGACAGGCGTTCTGTTCTCGGGATGGACGGGCACACCCGTTTTGAGAGAATAGCCGAGCTTTTCCAGCAATGCTGTCATTTCATCATAACATCCGTGAATATCTCCGATCACATCGTATTTCACGTCTTTCACCTCACATTGGCAGTTGTGTATATGATAACCCTCATTTGCTTTGTTTATTGGACATCATACCTCGTTTATGCGCTTTTTTCACCTTCAAAAATTTCCGGCGGAGAAAATCAGGCATATCACTTTTATTTCTCGGCCAGCATTGTTAAAATCGATTTTTACACTTGTGAGAAAAGAAAAGCCAGCCGCTCTTTTCTTTCAAAATAAGACCTTTTTATCAGAAAAGGGGAACACTATACTACCCGTAAACCGGTTTTTAGGAGGTAACAATTATGGAGCATACATCTGTATCATCTTTAGTCGTCGTACTCATTGTCGCATTTTTGACCCCCATCCTGCTGCATCGATTAAAACTGAGCATGCCTGTCGTTGTGGCGGAGATCATCATGGGTCTTGTTATCGGAAAAAGCGGTTTGAACCTTGTGGCACAACATGATACGTGGCTTGAGACGCTCTCGATGCTCGGATTTATATTCTTGATGTTTTTAAGCGGTTTGGAAATCGATTTTTCTGTATTTGAAAGGGGAAAGAAAAAGCAGGTTCTCCAAAACGGAAAAGCGGCGCCAAATACCTTTAAAACGGCTGCTATTATCTTTGCCGGGATTTTTATTTTGTCGCTCGGGCTTTCTTACAGCTTTGTACTGGCGGGCTTTATTGACAATGCCTTTTTAATGACGCTGATCATTTCAACGATTTCGCTCGGGGTCGTCGTTCCGACCTTGAAGGAAGATCGTCTGATGAAGACGAACATCGGCCAGATTATTCTTCTTGTAGCGGTGATTGCCGATCTTGTAACAATGATTCTGTTGGCGGTCTTTGCCTCGATATATGGAGACGAAAGCAGCAATATGTGGCTGTTGATCATATTGTTTGCCGCAGGTGTCGTTCTTTATCTTTTCGGGAGAGTGTTTAAAAACCGCTCGTTTATTGAAGTCATGTCAAAAGGAACGATTCAAATCGGCACAAGGGCGATTTTTACCTTGATCATCGTGCTTGTGGCGCTTTCGGAATCGCTGGGCGCGGAAAATATCCTCGGCGCATTTCTGGCCGGTGTTCTCGTGTCACTGCTTTCTCCGAATAAAGAACTGGTCCAGCAGCTTGATTCATTCGGCTACGGCTTTTTGATTCCGATCTTTTTCGTGATGACGGGAGTCAAGCTTGACATTTGGTCGTTATTTGAAAACCCGAAAATATTAATCATGATCCCGCTGTTATTTGTGGCGCTTTTGATCAGCAAGGTCGTTCCCGGGCTGTTTTTGAAGAAGTGGTATGATACAAAAACCGTGCTGGCTTCAGGATTTTTGCTGACGTCAACATTGTCTCTCGTTATTGCCGCGACTACGATCGGCGAACGGATCGGTGTCATAGACGCGCAAATGTCGGGCGCGCTTATTCTTGTGGCCGTGATCACCAGCATCATTACCCCGATCGGCTTCAAAAAGTTAATGCCGAAAGCGCAAAAGGACAAAGAGCAAAAAACGATCACCTTTATCGGCGCCAACCAAATGACGCTGCCGGTTACACTTGAGCTTTCTCCTGAAGAATACCATGTCAGAATTCTGCATGTGCATCAGGAAAAGAAAGAGGAAAAACTGTCAGAGTCCGTTTTTGATGTGGAGGTTTTGCCTGACTATGAGTTCGGAACACTTGAATCATACGGCGTTTTTGAGACGGACATTCTTGTTGTAGCGACGGGCAATGAAGAGCGGAATACCGGAATCGCGCTGTTTGCCAAAGAGCAAAACGTCGAAAGAATCATTGCGAGCGCTGGTTCGCCTGCAGCCGAGTCCGAATTGAAAGAAAACGGAATTGATACATTCTCCATCCTGTTATCAACGAAAACAATGCTTCGCGCACTAATTGAGGCTCCGGGTGTCATGAAGCTTTTGGCGAATCAGGATGCATCATTGTACCAGATCAATATGAACAATGAGAGGTTTGACGGAGTGCTGCTAAGGGAGTTCCCGTTTACGGGGGATGTCATTTTCGTCCGGATTTTCCGGGATGTTGACAGCCTGGTTCCCCACGGCGATACAAGGCTGCAAATGGGTGACAGGCTGATCGCCACGGGTTCGCGCGAATATATCGCGGAATTGAAAAAAACGCTTGAAGACTGATGCTTGACCATTTTCTATTTCGTGTTAAGATAAAAGTATAACTGAATGAAAAAGAAATGTTTTCCACTAGGGGAGTCCTTGATAAGGGCTGAGATAAAAGTGTGACTTTTAGACCCTCATAACCTGAACAGGTTCAAACCTGCGTAGGGAAGTGGCAAGGTATTTGATATGGTTGTTATATGCAAATTCCAAACCACTTTTCCTGCGGGGAAAGTGGTTTTTTCATTTTCTGAATTGAAGGAGGAGCCTCGAAATGAAGTTTTCAGAAGAATGCCGGAAAAGCGCTGCAGAATGGTGGGAGGGCAGCTTTGTCCATCCGTTTATCCAAGGAATTGGAGACGGCTCTTTGCCGGTCGACCGCTTTAAATACTATGTTCTCCAGGATTCCTATTATTTGACCCATTTTGCCAAGGTTCAATCCTTCGCCGCGGCGTATGCGGATGATCTGTATACAACGAGCCGGATGGCGGAGCATGCAAACGGAACTTATGAAGCAGAGCTTTCCCTGCACAGAAAATTCACCGAATTATTGGGAATTACGGAAGAGGAAAAGAATGCGTTCAAGCCGTCGCCCACTGCATATGCGTATACATCCCACATGTATCGTTCTGTGATGAGCGGGAATTTTGCGGAAATACTCGCCGCTTTGCTTCCTTGTTACTGGCTTTACTATGATGTCGGGGAAACGCTGAAAACGTGCAGCCCTGAGAATGACATTTACAAGGAGTGGATTGCGACATACGGAGGAGACTGGTTCAAAGAACTGGTGATCGAACAGGTCAATCGTTTTGACGAACTGGCTGAAAAAAGCACTGCCGGCATCCGTGCGAAAATGAAGGAAAACTTCGTCATTTCAAGCTATTATGAATACCAATTTTGGAATATGGCGCATAAAAAAGAGGGCTGGTCAAAAGGCGGGGTGGAACAGCTTGAGACTTCACGCGATCACCGATAACCGGCACACTTTGGAGGAGCTTGCAGCCAGCATCATATCGATAAAGGACATAGCCGACTTCATCCATATCAGAGAGAGGTCAAAAACGGTCCATGAATTGTCTGAATTAATTGAACGCCTGCTGGCAGGCGGAGTCGATAAACGGAAGCTCATCATCAATGACAGGGTGGATGTCGCCTTGTTTCACAATATACACCGCGTCCAGCTGCCTTCCCACGGTTTTTCGGTTAAATGTGTAAGAAATCGTTTCCCGCATTTGAAAATCGGAAAGTCCGTACACTCTGTTGAAGAGGCGGTGCAGGCTGAGAAAGAAGGAGCGGATTACGTACTGTTCGGCCATATTTTTCAAACAGACAGCAAAAAGGGGCTGTCAGAGAGGGGAACCGGCAGCCTGAAGGAGATCAAAAAAGCTGTCGCCATCCCCGTCATTGCCATCGGGGGAATAACCGAACATCGCCTTCCAGAGGTAAAGCAGGCCAACCCTGACGGCATCGCCGTGATGTCCGGGATTTTTTCAAAAGACCGGCCCGCTGAAGCGGCTGAACGACTTGCATGTCTTGTGAAGGGAGATCTATATGAAAAAGCGCTATGAAACGATCATCATCGGCGGAGGAATCATCGGTGCGTCGATTGCCTATCATCTTGCGAAAGCGGGAAAACAAACAGCGGTGTTTGAAAGCGGAGAAATCGGGAAGAAAGCGACCCGGGCGGCTGCCGGAATGCTCGGCGCCCATGCCGAATGCGATAAACCGGGCACATTTTTCGAGTTTGCGAGAGCCAGCCAGTCGGCGTATAAGCGGCTGGCCCCTGAATTGAAAAAAATAAGCGGCATCGACATCAACCGGCATGACGGGGGAATATTAAAACTCGCCTTTACTGAAAGCGACCGGGTGCGTCTTGCGGCAATGGCTGAGCTCGATTCGGCTGAATGGCTGACGGCCGAAGAAGTATTTGAAAAAGAGCCGCATGCCGCCAAAGGAATCATCGGCGCGAATTTTATCCGGGATGATGTTCATGTTGAGCCTCTTTCTGTTTGCAGGGCTTTCGCCAAAGGGGCAAAGCTGTTTGGCGCGGATATCTTTGAGCATGCCCCTGTTTTATCAGTCGAAGCGGCATCAGGGGGCGGAGTGCGCATAATGACGGCTTCAGGCGCCGTTGAGGCGGAGCACGCGGCAATCGCAAGCGGTGTGTGGAGCGGCGTCTTTTTTAAGCAGCTCGGTTTAAACAAAAGCTTTTATCCGGTAAAAGGCGAGTGTCTGTCTGTTTGGAATGACACCATTCCTTTAACAAGAACGCTTTACCATGATCATTGCTACATTGTTCCGCGCCGCAGCGGAAAGCTTGTCATCGGCGCCACAATGAAACACGGAGACTGGAATGACAAGCCTGACCTGAACGGAATCGAAGCGGTGGTCAAAAAGGCGAAAATGATGCTGCCCGAGATCGGCGGCATGAAAATCGATCAATGCTGGGCCGGGTTAAGGCCTGAAACAGAGGACGGCAATCCGTATATTGGCCGGCACCCTGAAAATGGCAGCGTTTTGTTTGCGGCGGGCCATTTCAGAAACGGCATCCTCCTGGCGCCAGCAACCGGTGAGATGATCACGGATATGATTGTGGGCCGGCCGGTCAATCCGGCCTGGGAAGAAGCGTTCAAAGTGGAGCGGAAGGAGGCTGTGCATAAGTGATTATTCAGCTGAATGGACGGAAAATAGACTGGAAGAATGACGGGGGAACGATTTATGACCTGCTCGCTTCTTATCAGCTGGAAAATCGGGTTGTCGTCGTAGAGAGAAACAGACAAATTATAGGGAAAGAAACATATCAAGAAATCAAACTGGAAGAAAACGATGTCATCGAAATCGTTCATTTTGTCGGAGGGGGATAAACATGTTAAAAATCGCTGATCAACAGTTTTCATCAAGGTTATTGCTTGGAACAGGAAAGTACCCGTCATTTGAGATTCAAAAAGAGGCGGTGCGCGTATCAGAGTCGGAGATTCTCACGTTTGCCGTCAGACGGATGAATATTTTTGAAGAATCACAGCCCAATTTTCTCGAACAGCTTGATTTAAGCCGCTATACACTGCTGCCGAATACGGCCGGCGCAAAAACGGCTGAGGAAGCGGTGCGCATTGCAAAGCTGGCAAAAGCATCCGGGCTTTGCGACATGATTAAAGTGGAAGTGATCGGCTGCGACCGTTCGCTTCTGCCCGATCCCGTAGAAACATTAAAAGCATCAGAGGCGCTGCTTGAAGAAGGCTTTATCGTGCTTCCGTATACATCGGATGACGTCGTGCTGGCAAAAAAACTTCAAGAGCTTGGCGTGCATGCGATTATGCCGGGAGCATCTCCGATCGGCTCCGGACAGGGGATTATCAATTCTCTCAATCTTTCATTTATCATCGAGCAGGCTGAAGTTCCGGTGATCGTCGACGCCGGTATCGGCTCTCCTAAAGACGCGGCATACGCAATGGAGCTTGGGGCCGACGGCGTTCTTTTGAACACGGCGGTGGCAGGTGCAAAAGACCCCGTGAAAATGGCGCTTGCCATGAAGCTTGCCGTCGAGTCCGGGAGACTTGGATACCTTGCGGGAAGAATTCCTGAAAAAGACTATGGCATCGCTTCAAGCCCTGAAGAAGGGATGCTGACGACTTGAACGGTAGGTATTCAAGGCAGGAGCTGTTCCGGCCGATCGGTCCTGACGGCCAAAAAAAATTGCAGGGCGCCCATGTGCTGATCATCGGAGCGGGAGCCCTTGGGTCGGCGAGCGCTGAAATGCTTGTAAGAGCCGGAGTCGGTTCGCTTACAATCGTTGACAGGGATTATGTCGAATGGAGCAATCTTCAGCGCCAGCAGCTCTATACGGAACAGGATGTCAAAGACCAAATGCCGAAGGCGGCCGCAGCTGAAAACAGGCTTCGCCTGATCAACGGCTCTGTCCGGGTTAACGGCATCGTCACCGATGTCACGGCGGAAAAAGCGCTCAGCCTTGCAGAAGGCGCATCATTGATCATTGATGCCACAGATAACTTTGAGACCCGGCTCGTGGTAAACGATGCGGCCGTCAAATCGGGCATCCCGTTTTTATATGGAGCGTGTGTGGCAAGCTACGGGATTGCGTATACAGTCATCCCGGGCAAGACGCCGTGCCTGCATTGTCTTTTGGGACACCTGCCGGCGAACACGATGACGTGCGATACATCCGGCGTCATCAGCCCGATCGTCCAGCAGGTCGCCGCTTATCAAGTGACAGATGCGCTTAAGCTCTTGACAGGGCATGAACCATCCGGAATGCTCCGCTCATTTGATATATGGACAAATGAAAGGTCCGAGGTTCGAGCGGACGCTCTTAAAGATCAAGCATGTCCGACGTGCGGTACCCGTGAATTTCCGTTTCTTTCACCGGAAAATGAAACAAAAGCGGCTGTGCTTTGCGGGCGGCAAACGGTTCAGATCAGACCTGCCGCAAAACAGCCGCCCGGACTGGAGGAGCTGGCCGTCCGCCTAAGAAAAGCGGGCTTGGAAGTAACGGGAAATCCATATCTTGTGTCAGGCAGGGCTGAAGACTTCAAATTCGTCATTTTCCGGGATGGCAGGGCTTTTATTCATGGGACAAATGACATCAACCGGGCAAAAACGATATATCACAGATGGATTGGCTAAAGGCCTAAAAGGAGTGCAGACAACATGAGCATATGTAAAGCGTTGACAATCGCCGGATCTGATTCGGGGGGAGGCGCGGGGATACAAGCTGACCTCAAAACATTTCAGGAGCTTGGTGTGTACGGCATGTCGGCTTTGACGGCGGTAACCGCGCAAAATACACAAGGTGTGCACGGCGTTTTTTCGCTGTCTCCGGAAGCGCTTGGCCAACAGATTGAAGCCGTCGCCGAAGATTTGCGGCCTGACGCCATTAAAACGGGAATGCTTTGGAACGCGGAGATGATTGAAGCCATTGTAAAACAGCTTGAAAAACACGATTTGAGGAATGTGATTGTCGATCCCGTCATGATTGCCAAAGGCGGGGCATCGCTGTTAAATAATGAAGCCGTTGAAACGCTGAAACAGCGGCTGCTGCCAAGGGCTTTTGCGGCGACGCCGAATATCCCTGAGGCTGAGGTGCTGACAGGCAGAAGCATCAAAACGATGGAAGACCGAAAAGAGGCGGCCCGCGATTTGTATAAAATGGGCGTCCGCTATCCGATTATAAAAGGAGGGCATCAGCCGCAGCAGAAAAAAGTGACCGACCTGCTTTTTGACGGAGAGGCCTTCATTGAAATAACAAATCCTTTTATTGAGACAAAAAATACGCATGGAACAGGCTGTACGTTTTCAGCTGCCCTGGCAGCGGAAATCGCCAAAGGAAGCGGCATTCATGAAGCTTTTGAAACCGCAGAATCGTTTGTGCACGAAGCGGTGGCCCACAGCCTTGATATCGGATCCGGACACGGGCCGACCAATCATTTTGCATATCAAAAATCGCTGCAGGGAGGGAGTCGGCTCTAGCTGATCCTTCCTTTGCAACGGCGGGCGGGTTTTGCAGCGGAACGCCCGCTTTTTTTGATAAAAAGTCTCTCATGGCGATTATGAAATTGTCAGCCTGACACAGTTTGTGATACTATATATTATGATCAGGTACTAATAAAATGTTAATCATTAGGAGGATTTATACATATGAACGTATCACTAGAAGGCCGCAATATTGTCGTCATGGGTGTTGCGAATAAACGAAGCATCGCTTGGGGAATTGCCCGTTCCCTTCACAATGCCGGTGCAAGGCTGATTTTTACATATGCCGGTGAGAGGCTTGAAAAATCGGTTAAGGAATTGGCTGATTCTTTGGAGCGCAATGATTCGATTGTTCTGCCATGCGATGTTACAAACGATCAGGAAATTGAAAAGTGCTTTGCCAAAATCAAAGACGAAGTCCAAGTGATCCATGGGATTGCCCATTGCATCGCCTTTGCGAACAAAGAAGAGCTCGCAGGAGAATATTTGAACACGAATCGCGAAGGCTTCCTTCTCGCCCATAATATCAGCTCTTACTCGCTGACGGCGGTTGCCAAAGCTGCGCGCGGCATTATGACTGAAGGCGGAAGCATTGTCACGCTTACATATCTCGGAGGAGAGCGCGTCGTTGCAAACTACAACGTCATGGGCGTCGCAAAAGCCTCCCTTGATGCCAGCGTGAAATATTTGGCAAACGATCTCGGAAAAGAAGGAATCCGTGTCAACAGTATTTCTGCCGGACCGATCCGCACGCTGTCCGCAAAAGGAATCAGCGATTTTAATACGATCCTGAAAGAAATCGAGGAGCGCGCTCCGCTTCGCCGTACAACAACACCTGAGGAAGTCGGCGACACAGCCTTATTCTTATTCAGCGATCTTTCCCGCGGAATGACAGGCGAAAACCTGCATGTTGATTCCGGCTACCATATTATCGCCCGATAAAAACGTATGAAAAAGCGATCCGTTTCAAGGATTGCTTTTTCTTTTCTTCTGATTTTTCCTTTTCCGTCATATAGATATACCATGAACGGATCGGAGGGATAAAAGATGTCTAATAAGAAAAACGATGCGGAGCAAAAGCCGCTCATGTATATTGTACAGCCTGATTATGATGCGGCAGAGGCAAACATGCAGGACATTCTCATCAAAAGAAAAAAAACGGCAAAAGAAAAAGCACTTAAAGATAAGGAAAAACGAAGCGAAGAACATGCAGAAGAACCGGTTTCAAAGGAGAAAGAGGCGGCTGAAGCAGTTCAAAACAGGGAGGCGGACAGACCTGCAAAAGGAATAAAGCCGATTAAGAAACCGCTCAGTAAAATGACGATAACCGAAAAAATCGATTTTTTAACAAGCCTGCCGGGGAATATGCCGAAAACGCTTTGTCTTATTGAAGCAAATGGAAAGACCTACAGGGGGACGCTCATCGAAAAAAAAGGCGATTCTGTCTTCGTGCGGACATCAAGCAAAGGCGATCCTGCTGAGCTGGCGATCGCAAGCATTACTTCGCTCCACCCGCTCGGTTTCTAGCACAAAAAAAGTCCCGTTGCAGGGACTTTAATTTGTGCGGTTGATCAATTGCGGGTTTAAACATTCGATTGCACAGAAGCATTCCAGATCCACTTCGATACAGAAGCTTGTTTTTTCTAAACGAAACACATCGCAAATTTTATCTTTTTCATCTGTGAAATCAAGAATGCGGCGGTTTTCGTCAAAGGCGATCAACAGCCTCAGCGTCGCGCAGCAGTCTTTGATGTTTTCAACTCTGAAAAAAACGGTGCTGAAGCAAGGGCCTGCTTCAAGTTCTCCTACGTTTCCGAAAGCGACAAACGGCTTTGATTTAGATGTGTATATAATAAACGGAATGGTATCGCCGAGATTTCGCGTTGGAGACAGCAGGTTGCTGAAACAGCTTGTCGGGCAGCCATCTTCTTCAATGGCGTTTTGCAGCTCATGGATCTTTTCAACTGCATCGCATACGCAGTTATCGCCTGAAAATATCGTCATGTTATGATCCCTCCTAAATCATGGATTTTCGCTTCGTTTTCAAGACGGCCGGGCTTTTCTATTGGTAAAAGGAGCTGCCGAGAGCCGGCAGCTTTCGTGAGTAAGGCATGCACCAAGCCGTTTTCCGGGTTATACGGCTAAGGATGCAATCTGAATGGTTTAACCGTGATTGTGTTTTTTGTCTGCTGCGCGATCTACGAGATCAGGTGACAGACATTGAATAGCACAGAAACAAGTCAAGTCGACTTCGATGCAAAAGTCCGTTTTTTCAAGCCCGAAAAAGTCAGGGTCACAAGGGTGGCAAACGCTGAGCGTATCGCCGTTTATGTCCACAGGCCTCAGGATTGAAAGAGTTGCGCAGCAATCTTTTAAACTTTCTGCCCGAAAGAAAATAGATTCGAAGCACTGCATATCATCTGAAAATCCTCCGACATTTCCAAAGGTTGAAAACAGGCCGCCCTTTTTGTCATACAAAAGGAACGGAATCGTGTCTTTTCCGGAAACAGTCGGATTCAGCAAGTTGCCGAAGCAGCTTGTCGAGCATGCCGCTGTTTCCTCGACTGCTTCCTGCTCTTCAATAATCTGCTCAACTGCTTCACATACACAATTTTCATGCCGGCCATGGTTTTTTCCGCAGCTCATGGATTTCAGCTCCTTTATATAGGATATTTGACTTTAGTCTTTAACAACATATGTACCCGTGCCCTTGTTGGTGTGGGTAATCGTCTATAAAAATGAAGAAAAGCAGAGCGGGTTGGCTCTGCTTTTTGTATTAAAGAATGCCGACAATAAGCGTTGCGATGATAACTGTAAGTGTTTGGACCGCTGTGGTGATCAATGCAGCAACGTCTGTATCTTCTGTTGTTACTGTGACATCGCGTGAATTGTCGATTACCAGCTTTTGGCGGTTCGTTTGTTTGTTGGCTGATACTTGCAGCAAATCTTGCGATACAAGCTCCGCCAATTCAAAGTCATCAATAATGGCGAGAACAACTGTAACGATTGCTGTCTGAATAGATGTCAGTACAGATGCGACGACTTGGGTATCCTCTGTAGAAACTCTGATATCGCAAGAATCTTTAATAATGATCGTTTCATCTGAAAGCTGCTTGTTAAGGTTGAGCTGATCCAATTCCTGATTGATGAATGCATCGTCTTTGCCGCATTTGCAATTATAGTCGTCACACAGCTGTTTCTTAGGGAATCTCGGATAATACTCGGTTCCCGGATGCTCGCATTCAGGATCAAGCGCAACCCAAGAATATGGTCTTGTTTCCATTTGTATTCCTCCTTCCATTTACTATTATTAAATGTTTGAAGCTTTGAACTTGTATATGGCAAATACCCTAATCCAAATCCCCATTTTTTTCTTCGTTTGCTGCATGATTTTCCTGCTGTCTTCTTTGTTTGAGTTTTTCTCTTAATTTATTTGAACGGTTTCTTCTTCGTTTTGATCTGTCTTCGGATTGCAACGTGTTATCCGACTTGTTCTTTTCTTGTTTTTTCTTCTGCTGCTTGATGACGGCTTCAGACTGTGCTTTCAAATCATCGAGCATTTTTAAAATATTGTTCTTTTCTTCCTCAGACAGCGTCCGTACATTGTCCTTTGAGACCCCGTGTTTTCTAAGGATATTTGTCACGAGCGTACTCATTAATGGATTGACATCTGCTTTGAGTTTTTCTTTATCTGACAATTGATTCTCACCTCAATTTCTAAAGAATATTAGAAAGAAAGAAGGATTTAAAGTATGTCAAGTTCTGTTAAAAGAGCGGTCAGAACGTCAGTCAAGATTTGAACAGAAACTGCGATTTCCAACGAAGAAAGTGTAATTTCGACATGTCGGCTGCCTATTACTTGAATGATCGTCTTTTTCTTGGTTTGCAATCTGTGTACGGCCAGAATTTGTTCCGAGATGAGATCGGCTGTATCCGGATCTTCGATCGTCAGCTGCACCGCCAGAATAATCAGTGTGATGACAATTGCCTGTAGAGAGAGAGCGGCTGTTATGTTTGTCGTGTTTACCGTAACATGTTCAGAATCTATGATTTCAATAAGCTGTTCATATTCCCTGGAGATGTCGTCGAATGTTTCCGTATAGAGTGCTTCGGCATTTTCTTGAAACGACATAACTTTCACTCCTTTCTTATCCACACTTTATTAAATGCAAATTGGTTCCATAGCGGAATGAGAAAAACATACAATTCCGCACCCAAATTTAGCGGCAGCACGCGTTTTTCAAATCATGTTCAGCACGGATGCGGCATATATTTAGAGATCAGACGATATTCATGAGGGGGAGCCATGTGATACAAAGCTGGTTTTTATTGATATTATTTTCGCTTGCGGTGTTTCGGCTGACGCGTCTTGTCGTGTTTGACACGATCACGGCTCCATTGCGAAGCCTGTTTCACGAAGAGGTTGAAGAAAAAAATGAAGCAGGACAGGTTGAAACATATATTGTCATTAAAGGAAAAGGCCTGAGAGCCTGGATCGGTGAACTGTTAAGCTGTTATTGGTGCACAGGGGTCTGGTGTACTGCTTTTTTGCTTGTGTTCTACGCGCTGATTCCAGATGTTGCCGAATGGCTGATCCTGCTGCTTGCCATTGCCGGCCTGGCAGGGGTGATGGAAACGATCGTGTCAAAATGGCTCAGTTGAATGGGGGTTTGTCACAGCAACTTATGAAAAGATGAGTCATATAATGGGATATACGAATGAGAAAGGAAGGAATAGCAATGAGACAAGTGAAAAGGCGGCATCACGGCCGGTTGGCGAATACTTCCAGCAACAATCAATCCACTTTCTCAAAAAAAGTGAAGAAAAAAGGATGCGGATGCGGCAAAAAAAGAAGAGCCCAATAATTTTTTTCAAAAAAAGCCGGAAAAAGATCCGGTTTTTTTGTTTCCATTCTCCCTCTTCATGCATACATAATCATGAGGAGGGAGATCCGCGTGAATCTATTTGAACAGCTGATAGACTCGGTTTACCGCAGGCATGATCAATCTCAGGCGGACCATGAACGAATTATGAAGGAGCAGCAGAGGGAATTGGATCAATTGGACCAGTCGGCAGAACGGTTTGGACATCAAGTCGAACAGTTCGCTGAAACATCTGAAGCATGGCTGGGAGAGGATGCGGGACTGCCGGGCGTATTTAAATAATCCACACAAGCCCTATGCATCTATCCAAGCGAACTCTATCAATTTTCATATGGTATAGGGAGAAAAGGAGGTGCTTTAGATGGGCTTTTATGGCGGAGGAGTTCCTATTGGCTATGGCAATGGCGGCTATGGCGGCAATAGCTATGGCTCAACATTTGTATTGATCGTTGTTTTATTTATTCTTCTCATCATTGTCGGCGCTTCTTTTAGATACTAGTCTTTTAAAAAGAAGGGAGCATAGGGCGCGGCAGTTCTGTGCTCTCTTCTTATAAAAGAATCGGCTGGGAAAGGCACGCGGCGTTTCCAAAAGACATATGATAGCGTATCACTCCCAAAAAAGGAGGCAGGGATATGGACAATCAATTTTTCAAAAACATTGAAAAGAAAACAGGCGTCAGCATGTCGGACGTGATGCAGCTGGCGAACTCTTTGCAAAACGCCAACTTCAAGGATGAAAAAACGGTCCGCAGCGTTATTAAACGCGTTGCCAAATTGGCGAATAAACGGGTTCCAAAAGAAATGGAAGACCGGATTGTCGAATCGATTGTTAGCGGAAAAGAAAAAATGGATTTCAATACGATCGCTAAAATGATGAACAGCAAAAAATGAACACCGCGCCTTCCGGTAAGGGAGGGCACGGTGTTTTTTAACGCGATTGAAGTTCAGCCGCCTGCGGCTGTTTTCTTAAAATCGGCTGCAAAAATCTTGAACGGTAGGCCGTTCTGCTTCTTCTGACCGATGGGACGCTGATATACAGGTTGTCTTCCGCCCGGGTCATGGCGACATAAAGGAGCCTTCTTTCTTCTTCCAAGGCGGTTTCATCACCCTTTCTTGCCGATTCCAATGCGAAGTCATGGGGGATGGAACCGTCGACCGCTCCCAGGATATAGACCGTTTTAAATTCAAGCCCTTTGGCGCGGTGGATCGTTAACAGCTGGACTCCCTTTCCGTCGGGTTTTTGTTTCTCGGCTGCTCTCATATGATCAACATGCGCCAGAAATTCAGGGATCGTTTTGAATCTCTTCGCTGCCGTTTTCAAATCGCGCAGATCATCTGAGCCTTTTTCCAGCTTGTTTCCTTCATTGCCGCGTTTTTTCAGATAGTCGGAAAAGCCCATTTTTTCTTCAGCAAACGTCATCGCTTCGACAGGCTTCATCGTTTTCAGGCTGCTGAAAAAGGGAACGATTTTTTTGATTTTTTCAAGCTGGAACGGTTTGATATCGGTCAATTTTACGAGCGCCTGCACCATCGTACAATCCTCTGTGATTGAGAGCGCCTTTAGCGTATTTAAAGCGGACTGCTTTAAAAAGAGGGCCGGCAATAGCTGTTTGACGGCTTCTGTATCATCTTCATTTTGGCTTAAATAAAGATAGGCGAGCATTTGCCGGACGATCCGCCTGCTGTAGAAGGACTGGACGCCCTGGTCGGCCGTATAGGGAATCGCCGACTCGTGAAGGCGTTCATAAATGGCGCGGCCGCCGCTGTTTGTCCGATAAAGGACGGCGAAATCCTGCGGTTTGGCGCCCATTTGAATTTTCTCGCGGATATCGGAGACGATCATGATCGCTTCTTCCTCTTCATCATACGGATAAAATAAAAGCGGTTTTTTGACATCGTCCCGCACGGCTTCCAGTGTCTTGGCCCAGCGGTTTTTGTTTCTTTTGACGACCGCCTCCGCGCTTGCGACAATGGGGTGGCTTGACCTGTAATTCGTCGCCAGATGAATCGTTTTTGCATCCGGAAAGTCCTTTTCAAAATCAAGAATAAAAGAAGGGCTGCTGCCTCTGAACGCATAAATCGACTGATCATCATCACCGACACAGGTGATGTTGTTTTCAGGGCTGGCCAGAAGCCTGATAATCGCATATTGGACGGGATTGATATCCTGGAATTCATCGATCAAAATCGCATGAAACCGCGATTGGTATCTCTGCAAAACATCCGGACGTTCTTGAAACAGCTCATAGCATGCGGAAGCCATATCATCAAAATCGAATTGGCCGCGTGATTTTTTTTGCTCTTCATAATGGCAGAACAGCCGGTGCACCCGCTTCTCCCATTCGTCCTCAAGCGGAATGCGCTCCCCGGGAAGATAGGCGTTTTTCCAATAGCCGATCTGCTGGATCGCCTGGTCGATCGGAAAATCTTTTTCATCAAGCCCTTCGTCGGCCAATGCCATTTTGATGTACTGCTCTTTTTGCCACTCCCATTTCAGCAGGCGGTCTCCATTCCATTTCGCAGGATCATGATGATAGAGAATTTTATAAAACAGGCTGTGAAATGTTCCGGTTACAAGGCGGCTGACCGTACGTTCCGCCAAGCCGTACTGCGAGGCCATCCGCTCTTTCATTTCCTTGACCGCTTTTGTGGTGAAGGTGACAAGCAGGATGGCAGCAGGCGGTATCTCAAGATGTGACAGCATATAAGCCGTCCTCGCCGTTAATACCCGCGTTTTCCCGCTTCCGGCGCCGGCCAGTACGAGAAGAGGGCCTTCCGGAGCGGAAACGGCCTCAAGCTGTTTTTCATGTAAAGAAACATTCGGAAACATTTGCTCAGCCGATGTTTCGGCTTTGGGAAAAAAATGTTTATGAACAGCCGCCTCTCTCGGAGGCTCCCAAACGCTTGCCGGTGTCTGCGATTGCTCTGTGATCGGTTTTCCTTTCGGCAGGCGGAACACGCCGCTTTCCGTATAAGCCGTTTCTTCTTTTGGCTGATCGTTGAGGCATGCCGCTTCACATTCAGAAAAATCACCTGTTTCCCTGTGAACAAAATGCGGTTCTTCATGGATTGTCAATGCCAACCGAAGCGGCATGCCGCATGTTTTGCATGTAATATGGTCTTTTCTTGCCTCGTCAAAGAGGAATTGAAAATGTTCTCGCGAATATGTATGTAGATGGATGTCTCTGTTATTTAAACGTGCGCATTTCAAAAAGAAGTCCTCCAGTAATTGGTAGTCGTCTTCTTATGGGACAACGTCTATCATATCAAATGACAACCATTTAAAACAGTAGATTTTTGGGAATGCGAGCATGGGAGGAGATACGATGGGATATTTGCCGCCGGTTTACCATGATCAGTATGTACAATACGCCAATCGCACCATCAGCCAGAAATCAAATTATGCATATATCCAAAAAACGGCCTTCGTGCAAAGCAAAAGGTCTTACCGAGAAGTAGAAAAACGAGTGGAAAACCAGACATCTGCAGAAAGAAGAGTGCAGGAACAAAAACGGAAAAAAGGAATGAAGCAGAGAATCTCAGAAAAGAGAAACATAGGCCGTTATGTGAATGAATCGGTTTAATGGCATAGAGCGAATTCCGTGGTGCCTGTTCTGCGGCGGCACGCTGTCATATTTGACAGCTGTCCGGCGGCGGCCTCCCGGATAAGCGAAAACCCCGGCGGTCTGCCGGGGTTTTCATTATTTTTTGCGCAATGTTTTGAGTCCGAAATATAAGATGATTAAAACCGCTGCTCCAAGCATTATCGGAGTTGTATACGTTTTAGCCACATTTTCAACATGATCCCACCGGCTTCCGAGCTGTATTCCGAGGTAAACAAACAAAATCGACCACGGGATGATGGCGAGCACCGTCAGACCGGTGAATTTCAAGAGCGGCATCTTGGCAATTCCGGCGGGAATGGAGATGGCATGCCGGACGACCGGAATGAAACGGGCTGAAAATACGACGCCGCCCCCGTATTTTTCAAACCATTTTTCCGCTGTTTCAATATGATGTTTTTGAATCAGTAAGTATTTTCCGTATTTGTATAGAAACGGCCGACCGCCGTAATAGCCGATCCAGTAGAGAAACAATTGGGCAATCGTTCCTCCGATGACTCCCGCGATGATGGCACCGATAAAAGTGATGGAGCCGTTTGACACCATATACCCTCCGTATGCCAGCACAATTTCGCTCGGGATGATTTCAATCATTAAACCGATCGCTATCCCAAGATAACCGAGATCGGTCAGCCACATTAAAATGTCATTCACTATGCTTCCCATTTTTGTTTTTTCACCCTGCCTTTTTCATTCATCAGCCGAACATTTGGATCATACGGCGTGACTTTTCTCCGTTTGGACGGGAAACAAGCGAATATCAAAACCCGTTCGGATGTGTTTTGTGCCACTCCCAAGCGCTTTGAATCATGGTTTGTAAATCGCTGTATTTCGGCTTCCATCCGGTATCTGTCTGAAGCGCCCGGCTGTCTGCCACAAGCACCTGGGGATCGCCCGCTCTGCGCTTGTCCGTTTGTTTTGGGATGTTTCTTTCCGTGACGTTTTCAGCTGTTTCCATCACGTCTTTCACGGAATGTCCGGCCCCTGTCCCTACATTATAAACATTTTGTTTCAGTCTGTCTTCATACAAAGCATCAAGAGCTGACAAATGGGCCGCCGCCAGATCGAGGACATGAATATAGTCTCTGATGCAGGTCCCGTCGGGTGTCGGATAATCATCGCCAAAGATTGAGATTTTTTCTCTGCGGCCAAGCGCCGTCTGCAGGATGAGAGGGATGAGATGGCTTTCAGGATCGTGGTCTTCGCCGATGATCCCGTCCATGTCCGCGCCTGCCGCATTAAAATAGCGGAGAGCGGCCCATTTGACATGATGCGTTTTCCCGACCCAATGCAGGTATTTTTCAATCATCAGTTTTGATTCGCCGTAAGGGTTGACAGGCTGGAGCGGAGCGGTTTCCCGGATCGGCTTGTCCCCTGCGATGCCGTAAACGGCCGCTGTTGATGAAAACACGATGTGTTTGACGCCTTCACTGATGATATGTTCAAAGAAAGAACAGGATTTTATTGTATTTTCTCTGAAGTAGAGTTCCGGTTTTTCAATTGATTCCGATACAAGGCTTTTTGCCGCAAAATGGATGACGGCATCAATTTCGTGCTTTCTTATGATCGATGTCACCAATCCGTGATCGCTGATATCACCCTCGTAAAAGTGAGGGGTGTGAACGGCTTCACGGTGTCCTGTGGACAGGTTGTCAAGCACAACGGCGTTTATGTTTTGTTTTTTTAATGCCAGAACGGTATGGCTTCCGATGTATCCGGCTCCTCCGGTTACGAGCACTGACTTCATTGTAAAGCTCCTTTCTGCGTTTCTCTTTTGAGGACATTCTCCATGTAGGCCAGCAGTTTCGGCCGCATCTCATCCCGCATGAGCCCCATTTCGATGCTTGCTTTAAAGCAGCCAAGCTTGTCGCCGATATCAAAACGGCTGCCTTCCAACTGCCGGGCATAAATGTTTTGTTCCCGGCATATGTCTCTTAACGCGTCTGTCAGTTGTATTTCATTCCCCGCGCCTTTTTGGGTACGCTCAAGAACAGGGAAAATGGATGGCTCTAAAATATAGCGTCCCATGACGGCGATATTCGAAGGCGCTTCTCGAACAGCCGGTTTTTCGACCAAGTCTTCGATGTCATATACTTTATTTTTCTGCGTGGCTGTCTGAATGATCCCGTATTTGGAGACATCGGCCGGTTCGACACACTGAACGCCGATGACAGATGTTTTATATTCTTTATATACGTCGATGAGCTGCTGCAAGGCCGGTTTTTCCGAGATCATGATGTCGTCGCCGAGCAGGACGGCAAACGGCTCATCACCGATGAAATGCCGCGCCGACAAAACCGCGTGTCCGAGTCCGAGCGGCTCTTTTTGGCGGATGTAATGGATGTTTGCTAAGTCGGCAATGTTCTGAATCTCTTTTAATAGATCATGTTTGTTTTTATTTAATAGATTCTGTTCGAGCTCAGCAGACCGGTCGAAATGATCTTCAATCGAGCGCTTGTTTCTTCCTGTAATGATGAGAATATCTTCTATGCCTGATTGAACGGCTTCCTCCACAATATATTGAATGGCAGGTTTATCAACGATCGGCAGCATTTCTTTCGGCTGCGCTTTTGTCGCAGGCAGAAATCTCGTTCCCAACCCGGCTGCGGGAATAACGGCTTTTCTTATTGTCATGATTATTCACTCCTGTTCATTTCAATTCTTAAGAATTTGTTTCAGGTTCTTGAAACACCCATAGGCGGTTACCGATAAAATTCATCACCATTCCTCCGAGGGTCGCTATGATTTTGCTGGAAAAGAGAGACAAGCCCCCTTTTTGAAGACCGTAGAGGATAAGAAAGGTGATCCCTGAAGCTGCAAGGTTTATCAGGAGAAAACGGAAAATCTCTTGTCCGCGGACCTTTTTTTTCACCCGGAATGTCCACGTGCGATTCCAGATATAGCTGTTTGCCATGCCGGCGGTATATGAACAAACCTGTGCGAGAAGGTAGGGGACATTGACCGCCGTAAGCAGGAAAAATACCCCGAAATCAATCAATGTGTTTCCGGCTCCGACAGTGCTGAAGCGGCATAAGGTGGCGAATTTGGTTTTCATCATAACGGCATTCGATTTTTACCTCCCAACAGGAGAAACGGGCTGTGCACCCTTCCTGAAAGCTTACACATAACCTTAGCGAATAATGTTGAATAAACGATAAACAAAAGATGAACAAACTATGAAATATTGAGGGGCGGGGGAAAAGAAAAACCGTTCCGGATGTGGAACGGTTCATTGGCCCGCAGGAGGAGATATTGGCGGCGTGCGGCACCTGAAGCCCGCTTTTACGCGCCTTGCGGGAAGTTATTCTTTGATCATTTTGACGTGAGGAATATCCGCGTCTAAAAATTCTTCGGAGGCGACTTTGTAGCCGTGTTTTTCGTAAAAAGGAACGGCTTGTGTCTGGGCGTTCAGCATGAATCGGGAAGCGCCCTGTTTTTTCGCTTCCGTTTCCAGCGCCTCCATAATCAGATTGCCGATACCTGAGGAACGGTGGCTTTTTAAAACACAGATTCGCTCCAGCTTTCCGTACCCGTCAACAAGGCGAACGCGGCCGGCTCCGACCGGTTCTTTTCCGTCATAGATGACAAGGTGTGAAGATTCCTGTTCGAGATGATCCATTTCTTCTTCCGGTGAAACATGCTGTTCTTTGATAAATACTTCTGTTCTGACAAAAAAAGCGTCTTTAAGCTGCTGATCATTCTTGACGATGACGGATTTCACTTGTTGTCTTCACACTCCTAAAATAAATGTTTCATAAACGGTCCAAGAGCCGTTGTCCAATTGATAAAGCAGGTGAAAGCGGTCGATGATTTCTTCATGTGTCGCGTCTCTCATTTTAAGCGTTCCAAGGACATCGGAATGCTCATCAT
This sequence comes from Bacillus sonorensis NBRC 101234 = KCTC 13918, assembly GCF_001592005.1. GTDB lineage: Bacteria > Bacillota > Bacilli > Bacillales > Bacillaceae > Bacillus > Bacillus sonorensis. The sequence continues at coordinate 443,607 of NZ_BCVZ01000002.1, read as the reverse complement.
CAGAAAGGTTTTGGGCAATCGTCACATGGGGAACAAACGCATACTCCGGCTTGTCTTCCAAAACGCCGCTGTACATTTTTTCATGCAGCTCCGTTAATTCCGCTGTCGGTTCCGCTTTCATATAAATCACATTATTGACCGGGGCAAAAGAACTGAACTTTGTAATTTTCAGCCTGATCGGCTTCAGCTCTTTAGAAAGTTCTCTCAGGTGTGCAACGACTTTGCCGATATCTTCTTCAGAAGATTCAAACGGTGTTCTTAATGTGAGGTGGGGCGGGATTAAAGCGTAATTCGGATCATAGCGTTTCCGGTAGGAATTTGCAATGTCCTGAAGTTTTTTTGATGGGAATAGCACAATACCGTATTTCATTTTGTTCCCTCCTTAGACAATTTATATGGTTTTAGTATATCAAAGATCAGCTTAGATACGGAGAGCTAAAGCATTTTTTTTAAGGCGGGCGTGATTAAAGGCTGCCAGTACGTCCACTTATGGTCTCCGTCAAATGTTTCAAAGTGATAGTTCATGTTCTCGTTTTGAAGCAGCTCCTTCAGTTTTTCATTTGGAGCGGTAAAGTCCAAAATTTGATTGTCGGTCGTTTTGACTTCGGTTTCTTTTACGCCGATTTGGTGGTACACCGAAATGAGCTGCAGCGAAGCGGAGGTTTCGACTTTTTCAAGCACATGGCTGTCGACGTACGGGGACTGCATAATGACATTACCGAACATATTCGGGTAATCGAGCGCAGTCATGAGGGACACGGTTCCCCCGAGTGAATCTCCGATCAGCGTCCTGCCAGATCCGACTTGATATGTTGGATATTCCCGGTCTGCGAAAGGAACCAGTTCATGTGCCAAAAAGCGCTTATACGCTTCGAATTTCGGCCCTTCCGGATGGTATGTGTGCCTTCTTTCCTGAACGCTTTTGTAAGGGACGCCGATGACGATGCACCGTTCAATTTCACCGTTGTGTAACAGTTCTTCGATCTGCCGGCTGATGCGGCCCAAACGGAAATAGTCATGACCATCCTGGGCGATGATGACATGGTATTTGTAGAGCGGGGAATAGCTGGAAGGCAAATAGACCAACAGCTCCATTTCTTCGCCGAGCTCTTTTGAGTAAAGCTTTTTTTCCTGAATGACTCCTGTTTTCATAGTCAAGCTGAATTCCTCCAGAAAGTAGGTTGTTAACGTTTCCAACATTGTAACACGAATAGTGCGAAAATTCTCTTCGTAACTGCAATTTTCGGCTGACCCGGGTTGCGTCCGGACTACATTAGTCTGCCGCTACAATGTGGCAAGCTTTTTCTGATCCGGGATTTCATCATATCATATCAAGGAGATAAAGATTCAAAAAAGGCTCTTGAAAATTCTCCTGAATTGGGGTAAAGTAAAGAACAATCAGAAAATTAAAGACATTCTTATCACGAGAGGTGGAGGGACTGGCCCTTTGAAACCTCAGCAACCGGCTGCACCTGACAATGTCAGTGCACCAAGGTGCTAAATCCAGCAAGCGACATGCTTGGAAGATAAGAGGAAGCGTTTATCCAACCCCTTCTTCTTATGAAGAAGGGGTTTTTACTTTTAAAAGGATGGTGTCATATGACTGAACATGTACAAACAACACTGGCGCAAATCGGAAACCGCAGCGATGAAATAACGGGAACCGTCAATCCGCCGGTTTATTTCTCCTCCGCATACCGCCATAAAGGAATCGGAGAATCCACCGGATTTGATTACATCCGCACAAAAAATCCGACAAGACAGCTTGTGGAGGACGCAATCGCAAAACTCGAAGGCGGAACGCGCGGCTTTGCGTTCAGTTCCGGCATGGCCGCCATTCAGACGATTATGGCGCTGTTTCAAAGCGGAGATGAGCTGATCGTCTCCTCGGATTTATACGGGGGGACATACCGCCTGTTCGAAAACGAATGGAAAAAATACGGACTGCGCTTTTTGTACGATGATTTCTCAGACGAGGACTGTATCAAATCAAAAATCACGGAAAACACGAAGGCGCTTTTTGTAGAAACCCCGACAAACCCGCTCATGCAGGAAACCGATATTAAAAAAGTCGCGGAAATCGCCAAGGAGCACGGCCTGCTGCTGATTGTGGACAATACGTTTTACACCCCGGTTTTGCAAAGGCCGCTTGAGCTTGGGGCTGATCTTGTCATTCACAGTGCGACAAAGTATTTAGGCGGCCACAACGATCTTTTGGCTGGACTCGTCGTGGCAAAAGGCGAAGAGCTGTCAGAGGAAATGTTTCAGCATCAAAACGCCATCGGCGCTGTTTTATCCCCGTTTGATTCATGGCTGCTCATGAGAGGCATGAAGACGCTTGCCCTCAGAATGAGGCAGCATCAGGAAAACGCCCGGGAGCTCGCCGCGTTTTTGGAGGAACAGGAGGAGGTTGCAGACGTTCTTTATCCAGGAAAAGGCGGGATGCTGTCATTTCGCGTTCAAAAAGAAGAATGGGTCAACCCGTTTCTGAAAAGCTTGCAAACGATCTGCTTTGCTGAAAGCCTGGGCGGGGTTGAGAGCTTTATCACATATCCGGCGACACAGACCCACATGGATATTCCCGAGGACATCCGGATCGCGAACGGCGTCTGCAACAGGCTGCTGCGCTTTTCGGTCGGAATTGAGCATGTAGCCGATTTGAAGCATGACCTCAAGCAGGCATTGCAGAAAGTAAAAGAGGAGGCGGTCAACGCATGAGCAAGGGGAGCTGGACGTTCGAAACTAAACTCGTACACAACCAATCAAAAACAGACGGAGCAACAGGAGCCGTCAGCGTGCCGATCCAGCACGCATCGACCTTTCATCAAAGCTCGTTTGACCAGTTCGGCGAATATGATTACAGCCGTTCCGGGACTCCGACGAGAAAAGCGCTTGAAGACGCGATCGCCGAGCTTGAAGGCGGGGCGCGCGGGTTTGCTTTTTCTTCAGGCATGGCCGCCATCTCCACCGCTTTTTTGCTTTTATCAAAAGGAGATCACGTTCTGGTCACAAAAGATGTCTACGGCGGCACGTACCGGATGATTACCGATGTATTGAGCCGCTTTGGTATTGAGCATACTTTTGTCGATATGACCGATTTAAATGAAATTGCACTAAACATCAAGGAAAACACAAAGGTGATTTATCTTGAAACCCCTTCGAACCCGACGCTCGGGATCACGGATATCAGGGGCGTCGTCAAGCTTGCCAAAGCGCACGGCTGTCTGACTTTCCTTGACAACACGTTTATGACCCCGGCGCTTCAGCGGCCGCTTGAGCTTGGTGTTGATATCGTCCTGCACAGCGCGACGAAATTTTTAAGCGGGCACAGCGATGTCTTATCAGGTCTTGCCGCCGTCAAAGATGAAAAGCTCGGTGAAGCTCTCTATAAGCTGCAAAACTCTTTCGGAGCGGTTCTTGGCGTGCAGGACTGCTGGCTCGTCCTAAGAGGATTAAAAACGCTCCAGGTGCGCCTCGAAAAAGCAAGCCGAACAGCTCAGCAGCTCGCCGAATTTTTTGCAGACCACCCGGCTGTCAAGCAGGTGTATTATCCGGGGCTATCTTCACATCCGGGCGCCTCTGTGCATAAGCACCAGTCAAACGGCGCCGGCGCGGTTCTCTCTTTTGAGCTGGAGAATGCTGAAGCCGTTAAAAAAGTCGTGGAGAATGTTACTCTTCCGGTTTTTGCCGTCAGCTTGGGGGCGGTTGAGTCGATCCTTTCCTATCCGGCGAAAATGTCACATGCCGCAATGCCGAAAGAAGAGCGGGAAAAGCGGGGAATTACCGATGGCCTGCTGAGGCTCAGCGTCGGTGTGGAAAACGCGGATGATTTGCAGGAAGATTTTGCGCAAGCCTTGCAAGCTGCAGCAGGGACGCTTGCCCGGTCATGAGCGGGCAAGCGAAAAGGCCGGGAATTTGCTGAACACCCCGGCCTTTATTCGTTTTAAAGCAGACTGGCAAACCAGGTCCCCATGAAGGTTCCGACATAGTTGCCAATGAGGTAGCCGAACGTCCCGACCAGCATGATCGGGGCGACAAGCTCGCGCCAGCCTTTCCCGATCGCCATCGCCGCTGCAGTGGTCGGACCGCCGACTGCGGCGTTGCAGGCCAGGAGAATCTCTTCGAGCCGAAAGCGGAGCGCCTTGCCGGCCGCCAATGAAACCAACAGGTTGGTCATCGCAACGACAAAAACAAACGCTAAAAGGAGAGGCGCATTCGTCAGGATGATTCGCAAGTCCGCAGGAATGCCGATCACGACAAAAAATAAATAAATCAGATAAGTGCCGATTTCCTGTGCACCGCGAAGCTTTTGAAAGTAGCGGGGAAAAGCAAACGTCGCGGAAAGCGTCAGCGTTGTCAGAAGCAGAAACTGATCGCCGAGAATTCCGGATAAAAACTGAATGAAAACCGACCCGCCGTCAGATGGGAAAAGCCCTTTAAAAAAAGAAGCCGCTTTAACTGAAACGGCAACAATCGCGAATGCCGTTCCCAGATTCATGGCAATGTCTCTGAGCGACATGTCTTTTCTCTTCCAGTATGATTCGGCCCGATTTTTTCCGGAATCGGAAATACAGGCAGAGGGAAACCGTTTTTGAAACCATTTTAGCGACGGTATACCCATCAAAATAAAAAAGAGCAGTGCCATCATAAAATTATCGGCAACAACGGTTGAAGAGACATATTCGCCCGGAGTTTGAAACTTTGCCGCCATCGCCGCAAAATTAACACCGCCGCCGATATAAGAAGCGCTGATCATTCCGCCGATTTTATCAAGGTATGGAATCTGATGCCTGAACAAGAAAAACGCAAGTATACTGCCGATGACCGTGCCGACGGAGCTGATGCAGAAAACGAGCAGAAGCCGTCCGCTTTCTTTGAAGATTTTCCGTACATTGATTTGAAAAAGCAGCAAAGGAATCGCAAGCGGAACGACATACGTCCACACCGCGTCATAAACGGGCGACTCGGTCGGAAGAACGCCGACATTCGTAAAGAGCATCGCCCCACCAAGCGCGATCACCGCCCCGGATACAGCCGAAGCCCAGCGGTATCGCTGCTCCAAAAAGATGCTCACAGCCGCCCACACCGCAATAAACCCCCAGAGCACCCACATATCATCAGGTGAAATCAAAGACGAATTCATGTAAGACCCCCTCTTCGCATTGAATATTTTGAATTAACTGATAATAAAACAGTGTAATAGGGAACAGAGGATTGATCAATAGCAAACATTCGCAAACATAAAAAAATGAAAAAAAGTAGTTGACGAAACAATATAATCTGCATATAATAGAACTTGTCAGTAAGACAAATACCCAGTGTTACATATCATGATTCCGTAGCTCAGCTGGGAGAGCGCTACCTTGACAGGGTAGAGGTCGCTGGTTCGAGCCCAGTCGGAATCATACCCAAAACCCTTGCATAGCAAGGGTTTATTTTTTTTGTTCTTTTCTAAAAAACAGCTCGAAAAATTCAATTAAGTAAGCGGAACTTTTTGGCTGGTACCTGCCTGTAAGACCGTGGGTGCCAGGATATATAACTTAGATTGCGGGGCATACTTACAATTTAGTATAATTTTACCTATAGGAGGGGGAGAATTGAAAGAAACACCATTTTACAAAACAAACTGGTTTACCATACTTATGATAATTGTACTTTTTCCAGTCGGTTTAATTCTAATGTGGGTTAATAAAAAATGGACGGTTTTAACACGCATTGTCGTTAGTTCCGTAGTTGTTGTTTTAGCCGCGTTAGGGTATTTTACTCAAAGTCCGCAGTCGGAACAAGTTACAGCACAGGTCAAGGAACATAAAGAAAAAACAAAGCCTGCGAAGGCACCTAACAAAGAGGAAAAACCTCAAAACAATCAAGTAGTAATAAAAGATAATGGAATAAAAAATATAAAAGAAGAGACAAAAAGCGAAAAAGAAGAGCCCGAAGTGACAGACAAAGAAAAGAGTAAAGAGGAGATACAAAAAATAATTGAAAACACTGTCGGTAAAAAATCTGGTAATGAACCGAAGATAAGTGACTTGGAAGTATCGGATCTTCTGGAATCGGATACAAAAACCGTTAGGGCAGTCAACGCAACTTTAAACGGCAAGGATAACCTCACCACAAACATGATTAAAAAAGGGATGCTTATAGAAGCCGAAAAGGTTTTCCCGAAAATTTTCGAAGATAAAAAAGTAGGTCGAGTTATTCTTACGTGGAAATTCCCATTAATTGATACGAAAGGTAATTCGGAATCGAAAAAAGTGCTATCGATTCAAATTGAACGAAAAACAAACAATAAAATCAATTGGGATAATTTCGATCGCGATAACTTTGCAATCGTCGCCGATCATTATTACGAGCATCCCGCGCTAAATAAAGAATAACATACCGCCCTGTCCTTAATCGGATGGGGCGCTTTTTTACGTTAAAACAATTCCTTAAAAATACTTGAGGGTACCGGCGCGCTACAGTCTATAATTGGTATTAATAGAATAAGAACGTTTATAAAACAAGCGTTGACTTAACGCTAATATACCAACGTTTGACTTATCGGATCACTATCGGCTACCTTGGCAAGGTAGAGGGGGCCAGTCGGAATCATACCAAAAACATTAGTATGAAGCCATTCTCGAGATATTCGAGAATGGCTTTTTACTTTTCACTTTAAATAACATCTAAATCGTAGCAGCGATAAAGAAATCGAATACTTATTTCATCATCCAAACGCATTTGCTGTTAATCATGTATGGAATTGATTCGATTGTTGATTCTTTATAGGGGATCATTAAGAATTTTTCATCGACGAAACTCATCACATCATGTGATCAAGTTTTGATAGCAGGCAATACGATCCGATTTTTTAACAATGGGTGTATTTCATTAAGAAATAAAGTATAGAGATTAAGCAATCCTTTTTAGGCATTGACACAATTGTGTAAAGACAATCTGCAAGAACATAAGCAGTCAAATACAATCTTAATAATAAATAAGAAGGAAGTGATTGGCTTGTTTCACCGTCAATATCCTGTAAATCCATATTCTTATCCTATAAGCCCATATTCTTTTCCCATCAACCCATATCTCATGTATGCCAGTGGTCGTCCGTGCCCCGTATTGCCTCCTGGCGCCTGCCAATATATATTGAATGATGAAGGTTATTGTGAATTAGTGTGCATTCAGTAGAAACATTCATTTTACATGGGAAGTATCGCAGCTCTCCATCATCCTACCCTTTTTAAAAAAACTATTTTTCACTAGGAAAAGCCTTGAGTCTTGAAATTTTTGGGCTGTGATCACGCCGCGTTAAATATCCGGTTAAACCAAAATTCCTTGGCAACTCAATTTTTATAACGATTAATAAATTGTGCGGAGGAGAAGGGAAATTAAAATCGAAGGTAAACTATCGAGAATGTCCAAAGTTCCGACGTTAAATCTCTTTTGAGCTAATGTTAAGTCAAGGACGACAGGGAGCAAGCATATTGGCAGATGAACGACTAAGGGAAGAACCCCCTACTTACCAGGCTCACTTTATAAGCAGCTAATGAGTCTTCTCAAGATTTCCATGAAGTAACTGAGCGGTATATTTTGAGCCATCCATAATGTTTTGGTAAGGATCATTCGCATTATTTACCACGAGAATCTTAGCTGGGCCAGACATGAGCTGCATCAAGCCCATATCCCAGCATGTTAACGAAAGCTTCAGTGTTGAAGTTTAATTCCTTTAATTGCGGTGATTAGGTCAGGATTAACACGTATTTGGAGAAGAATACTTGAATAAGACCCATCAGAAGAAAAAGTACCAGACGATGATCCGACAAGAGGAGGTTACAAGCCCAGTTTGAGGAATATATCCAGATTTGATTTGCTGTTTAAGCAATTTGATCTGCTCTTGTATTAGCATTTCTTGTTCATTCTGATAGGTTTCTAGAGATGTCCCGGTTTCGTTTAGAGAAGAGAGTTGGCAGATCGGCCATCTGCAAGCATTTCCTACTATCCTATATTCATCGATATGTGAGGTGTTGCCTTTGACTACTTTTGTAGACAAAACTGTGAATAGCTTGAAAAGTCTTTTAGATCACAATGGAACAATTAAACTATTTGGCTCAGAAGGGTATATTACCGAGTTTCAAGTTACCTTTTCTAATTACGGAGCACGGGATGAAATTCAAAGTTTTGAATTGATACACAGCATATCCTTCCCCAAAGATTACAAGAAATTTTTAGAACAACATAATGGTGCTCGGATTTTCGACATTATTTCAGATGGTGAGAATATAGGTGGAGGGTTGCATTTATTTAGCCTTGAAGAAATTGAAGAAGAATTAGAATATGTGGAATTGTTTGAGGGTATTAACGGGATTCCAATAGGTCATCTCTTGGAAGAATGTCACCTTATAATTGACAAGGATAGACTTAAACAGGGTGATCCTAACTATCTCTATTTATTTGAGGATGGTCTAGACTACAAGTCACTAAATCTTAACTTTGAGATATTTTTAGATCGTTACATTATGTGTCAAGGAGAAGCGTTTTTGGAATGGAGTTACAGAACTGCGGAAAATTATGGATAATGCGGAAGACAGTCAGTATTGGCTGTCCTTTTTTGTACCTAAATAGAATAGTTTTTTTGACCTAATTAATAAGATTCATTTTCATGGATGAACAGGATTTATTCACCAATCCCCTTCTATAAAGTGGTAAACTTTATACTGATTGTAACTTTAGTATTAGAGGGGAATGCCATGAAAACTCTTGACGTTCAGGCGCTGCACGATGCAATTGATCACACGCTAAAACAATTAAAAAAACAGTCGGATGAAATGGCTAAAGTCAAAAAAAGTGTTGAAGCCATCACATCTCTTGACGATGCTTTAAAAGGAAAAGGCGGAGACGCGATTCGTGCCTTCTACGAAGAATGCCATACACCGTTTCTCAAGTTCTACGAAACTTTCATTGATGAATACGAATCAGCTTTAAAAAAAATCAAAAATGCGCTGAATTCTCTTGAACCGAATCACAACGGATATATATCGCAAGCCTTTCTCGATCATGACTTAGAAAACAGCTTGAACGCGGCCGATCGAACAACAAAAAATCTGGTCTCCAAAGCCAACGCCACGATCGCGAAAGTCAGCCATATTGTCGATTTGCCGGATTTGAATGACAACGATTTTCATGAACACAATCAGAAAGCGAAAAAGGAAATCAGCAACACTCTCGAGAAGCTCCATGCTTTTGACAGGGAGCAGACCAACGCTCTCAATACCGCTGAATCAGATCTTGAGACGATGCAAAACTACATAACAAGGCTTGAAAAAATGTATACGGGGTCTAAAATTGAAATCACCGGCTATCAAAAAGGCTTGATTTTAAAACCGGATGAGATGGATGCTTTGCGCGGGGATCAAGAGACAGCGATGGGAGTCATGTTGGCTAAACTAGATAAGAGATCAAAGCTCGAAAAAGAAGTTAGCGAAGTTAGTGAACATGATGTTAAAATATACAAGTTAAAAAAGAAACTTGATAGGACAATTGACAATGGTGAATATATTAAAATTGCTGATGAGATTGGATATGACAATCTAACAACTGAACAAAAAGTGATTTACAATCTAGCTAAATTTAATAAAACCGGCGATGATATTCTTAAAGGTATCGGCGTAGGTCTCAAAGATGTGGCAGTTGATACAGCTACCGGCATATGGGATACAGTAACCCATCCAATAGAAACCTTAGAGGGCATTGGTTATACCATTACACATCCTGTTGACACATTCAATGTCATGAAAAAGGGGATTGAAGAGTCCTTTGAGCGGGATGTCATCAATGGTGATGCCGAAAGCAGAGCGAGATGGTTCACCTATGCTACTGGAATGGTTGGCACATCTATTGTCGGTACCAAAGGTGCAGATAAAGTAGGAAAGGTTGCAAAGGCAGGGAAGGCCGGTCAGGCTGGAGCCAAAGCAGCGGAAGTTTCCAAGAAGGCTGTTGGAAACGGCATCAAGGCTTCTAAAAAGTCAATCCAAAACGCAGCATCAAAGCTAAAGGAAGTACAAATTCACAATCCTTTCGCTCCGCAAGTTCAGCTTGCTGGGGGAGGAAGGCTTCCTTATAATGTTTTTGATGGTCAGAATATTAAGAGCAAGTTAATACAACAAGCAAAGAAAATCTCTGATCTAAGCAGAAAACCGTTTGCAGGTGGGAATATTTCGGTACCATGGTTAAATAAAGAAAGGTATAATGCAGTTGAAGTCAAAGGTAAAGTAAAACCAAGAGGAAATTTAAAAGATGTTGACAGGAGGATTTATCAACTTAAAAACATTGACTTCAACATGAAGCATCCAAATAAAAATATAACTAATTTGGAATTAATGAAAAGCGGAAAAGCGCCCATTGGGGAAGATGGCAAACCAATTAATTTACATCATTTAATACAAAAAGAGCCTGGGACAATGTTGGAGATACTTCATACCACTCATAAAAAATACCATAAAGTACTGCACCAGTTAGTGGAGAAGGGGGATAGCTTTAGAAATAATCCTGAACTGCAACAACAATACGATAGTTTCAGAAGAAAATACTGGATGTGGAGAGCGGAAGAATATGAAAAGAGCTTGAAAGGTGGATCTCAATGATTACCAAAGAATTAATTATAGACTTTATTAACAAGCATGCTAATCCCCATGATTTTACAGGAGGAATTAATGAGGAAAAAATTAAAAAAATTGAAGAAGACTTACAAACCTCTCTTCCTGAAAGTTATAAATGGTTTTTAAGAAACTATGGCTCAGGCGGCTCTTTTGGCGTCGAAATATTGGGGCATGGACTCGTATCCCCTGAAGTCGTAGAGTTCACCAAAGACTATAGGGAACTTTATAATTTACCAAATCACATTGTCGTAGTCGTTGATGTGGATGCATTTGCTTATTGCTTAGATACACAAAAAATGGATGATGGAGAGTGTCCTGTAGTTACATGGGTTTATCAAAGCGGATATGATCACCAAAAGGCTTCTAACTTCCTTGAGTTTTTATGGGAATATTTAAATCAAGCTAAAGAAGATTGGTACGAGGAAGAATAATTTAATATATTCAAGCTCAAGCACTTAACCTTTGATTAAGTGCTTTTTTGTTTAAATCAAGAAAAATCCGATGAGGATGATGGTCGTCATCTTCATAGAAGGAGCAGCTGGAAAATATGAAAAATTGAGCCTGCTTAGTCAAAAGAGCTCACCCAGAGCACTATGATAGAAGAACCTGGCGCAATGCCAGAAATTCCAAATAGCTGGCACACTAAATATAGCAAGGTATTACATGAATTAAAAGGAAATGGAGAGCTAAACAATTAGAGAATCAAGATTTAGAGGTGATTTTAGTGAACTATTCGCAAGTTGAACAATTCATAAAAGAAAATGTTGAAGATGATGACTTTACAGGTAGAATTAGCATCGAAAAAATTAATGAAATTCAAGAAAGCCTAAACGTAAAACTACCCGAAAGTTATAAATGGTTTTTAAAAAACTATGGGGCTGGTGGAATTTATGGTGTGGATATTTTAGATCATGGAAAAGTTTCACCCAGAGTAGTAACAGTTACTGAAAACTACAGAAATCACTATGGTTTAATTGATGGTATCGTAGTGATTGAATACATAGATGAATTCTCTTATTGTCTTGATACAAATAAGATGGAAGGTGGAGAATGTCCAGTTATACTTTGGGAGAATCAAGAGGATTATGGTCGAACAGTAGCTGATAATTTCCTTTATTTTTTTATGGAAGAGCTTGAGGAATCTAAAGAAAACTGGGAAGAAGACGAAGATTGGGAAGATGAAGAGTAATCAAAGTAGCCTCATCCTTATTAAGGGTGAGGTTTTTATTTTTGGAAATTGTAAGAAGGGATTTTCGTTCAAATAATTGTTAAACATAAAAAAGCCCTATAAACTATAAGTAAATAATGGTTTTTAGGAGATGGGGACGTGTTAAATGAAAAAGAAGCACTCCGATAAGAGTTGAGCAGCTTAAAGATGCTGAGATTAATGTCATGCGTAAACTTCGAATGAGATTTACGCAAAGTTGTATGAATTAGACAGTCAAGATGATTCATCCATAACGAATAAAAACATCATTAATTGAGCTGGTAAGTAAAAGATTTAGTTTCCACCCTTAGAAAGCATAAACTTCGCACAAAAGCATCGTGAAGCAGCATAAAGATTTTACAGCAACATAGGTAAAATAAGAGGCTATAAGCTTCAAAAAGAAATTGAGAATGCCAATAATCAACATGACAACTTTTATGCAGGGATTGATGAAATTCCACCTGGTAGTTGAACAATAAAAGATAATTGGGATCACCTAATTTACAGGTCATTGATAAAGCATTTGAGAAAATGAAGAAGATTGGTACAGATAAGTATAAGGGGGCCACTTCATCAGCTATAATAATGATGTATTTGAATAAAGACAGATCAATAGCTGCTTCATATCCTTCATATAGTAAATAGCCTTCTTAAAAGGAGAAAAATAACTTATGAAGCATTTTTATCAATTTGAAAAAGACCCATTCGGTGATTTAAGAATAATCTTGCCAAAAGAAATTAATATTTTTTCTGATTTCATTGAAAATATTATGACAATAGACCAAGCAGATGAGTATATTGATTATCTGAATAAAGTTTTAAATGGAGAATATGAAGATTTTGAAATTCAACTCAATGCGGCAAGCGTAAGCATAAAAAAAGATGTAACCGTTGTTGAACATTTTTATAGAAATGAACCACCGTATAAAAATAAAATTTCCTGAAAGAGATTAATTATGTGAAACGGAAATACCATTGGGAAATGGGACTCATGAGTACAGAACAGCAGAAGAAGATTTTATTAAAAGCGCCTTGTAAAAAAAGAAGAAGAATTTAAAAGAGTGAGCAGGTGATTACATGTTATCCCATTTATTGCAGCGTATCGAAGAGATTGAAAATCAGTATCAAAAATCGATAATGACACCTGCAAATGAAAAAAATATTGAACTGGTTAAAGAATGGATTTCTAAAAACATTAAAAAAAACCTTTGGATAAAGGAATATGGAGATTTTTTAAGAAAAGCGGATGGATTAGAGTTCAATGGCTTGATTATTTATAATGCAAACCCTAATGACGTCAATAATGGAATTATCGGCGCAAATGAAATATGGCACGAAAACGAATGGAACAATAGATATTTATTTTTGGGGGATTCTGATATCTCTTGGTACTGTTTTGATATTGACTATAATGTTTTTGTTGAATTAGATAAACCGAGCGGAGATGTGGTTGAAGAATTCACAAGTTTCAACAAAATGATTGAAGAGGCAATAAACAGTGTAATTTAAGTGAATGACTAAGGCTCTCTGTAAGGGAGCTTTTTCTTGAGAGTTGTGGATGAGATTGATCAGCTCCAAATTTCTCGAAAATTCTGTGAAGAGCATCAAACAAATTGGATTTAATCAAAGCGTTTATAGTTAATAGAAACAAGTATTAGAATGACAGAATATTTTGAGAAAATTGCAACAAAAATGGTTGCCTTTATCTCTTAGTCAAGGTGCTACAGCGGTACTTTGGGCAAGAAAGCTTAAGCAATTGACAGACTAATTTTTATGCAAGGATTGATGAAATTCATCCGGTAGTTGAAAAGACTATCGACGGTCGATATGTTCTCAGAAAAAATAAAGTGAACACAATGAATGAAAGTCCTTCTGAGTAAGGGCTTTTTTGTTTAGAGACTGTTAAATTGACGTATCATAAAAGGAAACGTATATTCGGTTGTGGTGAGATATGAATCCTGTTATTTCTAATGAATGAACAAATGCTATTCACGAAAAATTCATTATTGATCTTTGTATTCATGCAATAGAGATAAGGATGAAGAAAGCCGAATCAGATAAAAGTAAAGAACTGATCGAATATTATGAGGATAAATTAAACAAGCTTTTTTCGATAAGAAAACAACTTAATAATTATTTAAGAAAGGAAAACACAAAGATTCAAGAAGTTGTCGTATGTGATGATATGTTTGAGGAGTATCCTTATTATATAAGAACTGAAGAAGGAGGAATAAAGGAGGGGGCTGCGAGGTATTGGAAAGCTGCGTTGAAGTTGCATATGAAGAATAAATTGAAAGAGCTGTAACTAGATGATTAATTTGTCGATATATTCACTTTCTTTTGAAAATTCCTAAATAATTTCTGTGTCATTCCCTTCTTGTGCTATAATTCTTAATATATGGAAAACGAAAGAATATAGGAAAGGGGTTTGAAAGTTGCCAAGTGAAAGTGTAATTCCTTATGATTTAGTAGCCACTAAAATGAATTTTTGGTATAGCAGGATTAAGAATAACGACATCGGTAATGCGGAGAAAGTTAGAAGAGAAATACAACAAGAGATAAATCAAATGGAAGAGAACCAAGATGTCCTTATCTATTACTCTCTATTAGAGTTTAGACATAAACTTATGCTAGCATACATTTACCCCAACGCAGTCAAAGACATTAAGGAAACCTACGGTGACATCAGGGGCTACGTCGGAAACAGAGAATTGAACGGAATGTTAGAATATTATTACTATTTCTTTACTGGAGAATACCATTTCCGACAAAAAGAGCTTACACACTCATTAACATATTACCGAAAAGCAGAAAAGTGCCTTGATACTATAGATAAAGATAATATAGAACTCGAAAAGGCTGAATTTTATTTTAAACTTTCAGAAATTTTTTATCATATGAAACAGACACATTTTTCAATGAATTATGCGATGCATGCATATGACATATTTAAAAATCAGCCGGAAGTTGACGGAAGTGCTACATACGGTGTCAAAAAAGTACGATGTCAATTCATAATATTCGGAAACTTGGCAGATTGTTATCAATACGGCAAAGCCTTGAAACAGGCGCATGAGGCTTATAATGAGGCTAAAAGACTTCACGGAAAAGAAAAGAATCGTGGACATTTATTACGTTCCTCGCTGTTTAATATTGGTTTATGTTATAATAATATGGAAGAACTGGACGCATCTGTTTCCCATCTTTTTAAAGCACTTGAAATAACCAAACCAGAAAACCATGATTTTATGGCAAGAACGTTGTTCCTCATTGCCTATATTAAGGGAAAACAAAAAGACCTTACGGGGGCTGAGACATTTTATAGACGATCACGGGAAATTGCAGAAAAGTACAAAAATGACGTGATACTTGCTAAGTTAAAGATGGTGAAAGGGCTGTTCTTATCCGAGGACTTAGGATTAGTAAGGGAAGCGTTCAAGATCTTCGAGTCGAAAGATATGTATCCTGACATGGAACACTATGGTGAGTCGATTGCGGACATCTTAGTGAACAAAAAAGATGCTTGGGGTGCTACTGACTTTTATCGACTGGCAATTGAGGCAAAAAGACAAAAGCAAAATTAGTCATCTGTGCAGTTCTTTTATTAGGTGTCGTAACTACGGTAGGTGCTTCACTTGTTAGCCAACAATGATACGATCAAAGTCGCGGAAAGAACTGAAACTTAATTTCAACCTACAATATCGATTAAAGAAAACCCGCCTTTTGGGACTGACCCCATTTTGAGACAGGGATTAAAACACCTTTTATACAGCCAATTGCCGATAGTTTATCGGTGATTGGTTGTTTAGTTTCGTTTGAAAACGAATATTGTTATAATATAGAACGTTTCAGACTTTAGCGAGGAATGAAACGATTCGATGGAGGCATTATTGGACAGGCTCATGGTAATGCCTCTTGCTTTTACGGCTTTCTGATACTCATAAGAAGTATACACGGAGCCTTGGTCACTATGTAGAACACAGTTCTCAGGCAATACTGGGAGCTGGTCAAGTGTATGTAAGACAGAGGCAGTATCTTGCTTTTCTCCAATGCTGGAAGCAATGACTTCTCCATTGTACAAGTCCAATATACTGGACAGATACAATTGTTTCTGTCCATAAGGCAAGTACGTGATATCCGTTGCGAGTTTTTTGAGAGGACGTTCGGAATAAAGTCCCGTTCCAAAATATTCTGAGCCACGGCATACGGCTGCCCCGTATTCCTGCCGTTTCTTTACCTAAACACGGCACTGCCAATGATTCTTCTGCATAATACGTTGAACAGTTTTATGGTAAATGCGCATTCCCTGTTTTAGTATGGCAGTGATTTTGCGATATCCGTATCGATACTTGTGCTTTCGGCGCAACGTGCCGATTTGTTTTTCAAGATCTGACTTGATGATTTCACGCAAAAGCAAAACCCCTCAACTGAGGGAGTTTGATTTTGAAGCTTTTTATCCTGAATTGCATATTTGTTGAGATAGTGATTCTTTGTGACATCGGTACCTTTATGGTCTAACAATTGGGGAACATCTCTAATTCCATCTATACTCCAGCTATTTGACGATTAGCCTTTAACGAATTAAGAAGGGATTGTAATACACCAAACTGGTCAGACAGCATTGTAACTTAAAGATATGAAAGTTTAATAGGGGAATTTGGACAAAGAAGAAATTTACAGAAATAGAACGCCGTCAGAAGTTTGTGATTGAGAAAGTGAGTTTTATAAAGTAAGGGTTAAAAGATGCACAAAAGACAGTCAGCATTGGCTGTCTTTCTTTTTTGAATTCAAACGGGGAGGAGTTGTTAACCTGGATGATTTGATTCATTTTCGTGGTAGGGCATGATTTATCCACCAATCGGTTACCGTGAAATAGTAAAATAATAATTGATAATGAGGGATGAATAAAGGTTTTTGATTCTAAAGCTGAACATAAGAGATTTATTATATGAAATAGACTAATTACAATAAAAATAAACACCCCTATAAACAGGAGGACATAAAGTGTTTTTTTCAACATTCATAGATCGGTTGGCCTTATATGATTTACACAGAAAAAGAAGTAAGGATAAACATTTTTCTGC
This sequence comes from Bacillus sonorensis NBRC 101234 = KCTC 13918, assembly GCF_001592005.1. Lineage (GTDB taxonomy): Bacteria > Bacillota > Bacilli > Bacillales > Bacillaceae > Bacillus > Bacillus sonorensis. The sequence continues at coordinate 426,670 of NZ_BCVZ01000002.1, read as the reverse complement.
TTTTTCGTTGGATACAATTGCTAGAGATGAATTCTACAAATCAAAAATTGCTGATGTCTCAATTATTCTGGATGAATCAAGAAAAAAATATATGGTTGGAACATTCAGCTATGAATCCTTAATTCCATCAGGGGATCTCGTCAACGATACTTTAAAAGGGGAGGTTTTTTTTAACAAAACGGATATAGATAAACCCAATGTTATCTTTGTCCACGGCTGGCGAATGGATTCATACGATCGAATAAAAAAATCTTTCATCATCGCATAATGAAAGATTTAGGTTGGAACATGTACTACTTTTCTCTCCCCTATCATTTTGAAAGAGAGCCGGAACATTCACGGTATAGCGGTGAATTGATGATCAGTGCGAATATTGATCGTACAGTTGAATCGACAAGACAGGCTATAGTAGATTTGCGAGCATTAATCCACTGGATAAAAGCAAATAAAACAGGTCCTGTTATCTTAGTTGGGGTAAGTCTAGGAGGATGGATTGCCAATTTAATTGCTACCCTTGAATCTCAAATTGATGTAGTGGCATCAATATTTTATGCCAATCGCCTTTCTTATTCGATATGGAATACAATTCCAGGTAAATTCATAAGAGAAGAATTAGAACAACATGGAGTGACTTATGAAGATTTAATAAGATATTGGGAAATCACAGATCCTAGTCAAGCCGTGCCAAAAGTTAACAAGGATCACATTCTGCTGATTTCTGCTAAATATGATCAATATATTGATATAAAAGATGCTGATTCTTTGTGGGAAAGTTGGGGAAAACCCGAAAGATATCTCTACAATTGCGGCCATGCCGGTATTGTTCTTTGCCGCAAAAAGCTAGCGTTAGATACGCTTTCTTTCATCCAAAAAAAATTAAAAAGGTAAAGATAAGATGCTTATACTCACGGCGTTGCTTTGGCTTACGAGTTCTAATCTTTTTTTCACAAACCCAGAAGATGAAAAAACCAGATGGGGAAGCCACATTAGCTTTTGTGGGGGGTTTTGGGGAAGGAGTGTTCTTCTATCTTATAATTTGGATCATTTCAAATGGATCTGAAACCAGAAAAAATGTCGAATCCATTGTTTTGATTTTAAAGTCTGGAAATTCGGCAAGTTCAAGTAACATGAAGGCCAGCCATCTTATGATCCCGCGAAATATTAGGTTGTCAGCTTTTAGAAGGAATAAGAAAAGAATATAAGTTAATAGAAGGCTTTTAAATAGCATACAGAAAAAAGGCGGCGATTCTATGCGAACGTATTATAATCAGAACAGATTCATCGCTGAAAAGCCTCCTTGCTTTCGTTAGCATGCCTGCAATCCGCGATACGTATGACTTTCTTTTTCAAAAGATACAGATTAGTAGAATATGGCTGTCTCTAATGTTAGTATATGATTATATATGGTTACTTCTTGACCGTAATTAAAGAGACAAAAAAGTTTTTTTGATCGTGGGGGAAGAGCATGGCGAAAAAAATGGCAAAAACAAATGCGGTTCGTTTGATAGAACAGCAAAACATCTCCTATGAGTTATTAGGCTACAAAACAGAAGATGGGCAAACGGTAGATGGCATCTCTGTCTCGGAGAAAATTGGTTATCCCGTCGAGTATGTTTATAAAACATTAGTTGCAACAGCGGGAGCCAATCAATATTACGTCTTTGTTGTACCCGTGGCAGAGGAATTAGATTTAAAAAAGGCGGCAAAGGCAGCAGGTGAGAAGAAAATAGATATGATCCCAATGAAGGAGCTTCTGGGGGTAACTGGCTATGTTCGCGGTGGCTGCTCACCGATTGGCATGAAAAAATCGTTCCCGGCCTATATTGATGCAACCGCAGAAACCCTTGATTTTATCATTGTCAGTGCAGGAAAAATCGGCATGCAGCTAAAGTTAGCACCTCAAGATTTAGCCAAAGCATGCCATGCGAAGTTTGCAGCAATTGTATAAGCAAAGATCGTGATCTTCTGTACGATTCATATTTATTTTTCATCTTAAAAAAGCTTCCCATTTCCCATCTCCCGGGTATGGGCAGCTAAGCGATCATGTTCATTGACGGCTCGCGAAAATTCATTTGGCTTCTGTCAGTGTTATCTTAGCCTTGTGATAAAGGAAAGAAGTAACTGCTTTTTTTAGAAAATGCATCCACGGCGTATTAAAATCCTTGAAGAGTATAAAAAAAATAAATGAATAACACTATTATTGTTACAACAACGAAAACTTCCTTAAAGTAGTTTTTCTCATCCTCTTTCGCTTGTTTCTGTTTTTTCATCTTTTCTCTGTACTTTCTTTGTATTTCTTTCTTTTTAATTTCAATTTTCATGATAAGACTCCTTTCTGAGCCATATACCAGTCATCAACTCGTCAACTTCTTCAGCCATTTTTTCTTTTCTGAATAACCAAATTAGAAACCGCTTCATCCCAGGATTGCAAACACATCCCCCGCACCTTCCTTGTCTTTTGCAGGCAACGATATTCTGCCACTGTTTAACATGTTTAATATCAGCCGCCGCTAATCAAAAAAAGTGGCCAAATCCTTGCTGCAGATAACGAAATCGCCTGCTGGGACATTCCCCGTCATCATTTTTAAAGGAGCTCATCTATTCTATTTCTTCTGAAAAAAGACGGAATCCCAAAACCAATAAATGAGAGCCGAAAGAAAGCTGAAAAGGTACAGTTTATACCATACAAACACAATGAGGCCATTACCCAGCAATAAGGCCGCGGTCGCACAAACGGCAAAAGAGATGATGAAGTAAGCAACCAAATATCGGCTGCTAAATTTTTGGGGGCTGCGATTTAAAAAGATTTGAACCGGTGCAGCAAAAATAAAATAAGCTGCAAACATGAAAAAACTTATCGCCATAAAAGATGCAAAACCATTATTCTCTAGAAACATCACTGTGTAAACGATTGTTGCGGATACAACAGAAAAGGCGGCGGTACACAAATAACTAAAAATTCCACTCAACATTCGCATTAGTTAACTCCTTTTCCGAAACAACTTTCAAAACAGCTCAAAAGCTAGCGCAAAAACGCCATCAAGTTTTTCATCCTTGTCAGCCTCAGGGCCTGGTTTTAACAGAAAGTCACACAATGTTATTCGCCATTATCGGGGATCAGGAGCTTATGTTCGATCGCCTCTGAAAGCACGATAAGCGTTGAAGAAAAACCGTACGGGCTGCATGAATCAAGAAAAGCGGTTAGCGATTCCATCGATGCGGTGATGATTTTCATCATAAAATTATACTCCCCGCTGATCCGGTACAATTCGATGACATCCGGGGATTGCGAGCAAAATTCCTGAAAGTCCAGACAATTGGTTGTCTTGAATAGCACGAATGCCGTGACGTCTTTACCGAGTTTCTTAGGCGAAAGAATCGTCTTGTAGCCGGCGATGATTCCCTTCTCTTCGAGCTTGCGCATCCGTTCGGTTACGGCCGGTTGTGTCATCGCGATCTTCCGGCCGATTTCGGCAATCGGCATTCGCGCGTTCTCATGAAGCAGTGATAGTATTTTACTGTCGATGCTGTCCATAGAGTTTTCTCCTTTATTTTATATTCCATAACGGTTTTTTTATCTTTAATATGAAGAATTCTTCTCCATTATAGCATGATTTATATATGTACATTGTAGATATAACCTTATAAAATGTCATTCAAAGATAAATTGAAGGAGTGGATTTCAATTGATTACCACAACATCACTTAACCTGGATACCCCTCTCACCATTGGCGGCATCGAACTTCGCAACCGATTCATCATGGCGCCCATGCAGCAGTACAAAGGCTCGCCGGAAGGTTATGCGACAGAACATCACGTTCAGCATTATTCAAGAAGAGCAAAAGGTATCGGCTTGATGATCGTCGAATCGACGGCTGTATCCGATAATGGCAGACTGTGGCCTAACGATATCGGCATTTATTCGGATCGACACACCGAGATGCTGAAGAGAGTAACCGATGCCGTTCATACCCGGGATACACCGATATTCGTTCAATTATCTCATGGAGGAAGAAAGTCGGCGCCGGAAGTGACGGATCGGCTGATTGCGCCAAGTGCAATCCCCTATGACGAATCATACGGAAAGCCTGCGGAATTGTCGATTTCCGAGATTGAGGCGCTTATTGAGGATTACCGGATGGCCGCCAGACGCAGCATTATGGCGGGTTTTGACGGAATTGAGGTGCATGCCGCTCACGGATTTTTGATTCATCAGTTCCTGTCGCCGATCTCCAATCTCCGAAATGACGCATATGGAGGGACGCGCCTCGGCAGGATGAAATTTTTGAAAGACACGCTTGCCGCCATTCGTTCTGAAACCGGCCGCAATTACCCGGTTATCGTGCGGATCTCTTCGACCGATTACATCGATGGCGGCCTAAATCCACAGGAACACGCGATGATACTCAAATCACTCGAAGCGGACGGCCTGCTTGACGGAGTTGACGTATCTTCCGGCGGCCTGCTGCCCATCCAGCCGGCCGATATCCATCCAGGTTACCAGTTGCCCGACGCAGCCGCCATTAAGCAGCATCTTCAAATACCTGTCATCGCCGTCGGAAAAATCTATACGCGCAGTTTTGCAGACCGGATCATCAGGGACGGACTGGCGGATGCCGTCGCGATCGGACGACCGCTGCTGGAAGATCCCGATTTCGCACAGAAAATGATCGGTTTAAAGGAGTGAAGCTTTCGGATAGAGCCAAAAAGAAACCGGCTGCCATTCATTCACCAAGCTCATAAGCATACCGCGGACAATGATCAGATTCCTTGAAATAAAAGGGGATATCAGAGTCGAAACACTTGTACAGAAGGCAGCAATTCGATCCCAGTCGGAATCGTACACAACGGTTAGAGATGTTATATCAACGTTTCTAGCCGTTTTTGCTTGCACGGTTACATGCGCAGGGTAGCGGCCCTTACAATTTCACCGAAGTGGAGACGCAGAGTTTGTCCCCAAATAGAACGGGTAAACGCGTGAAGAAGGAGCGCATGCTGCGAAAAACTGCGGTGATAAAAAATCGGAAAGGCATACGGAATCTACGATAGGGCAGTCGAAGAAAATGACGGACTCTTAGAAAAGCGCAATCCAAAAACGCGATGAGTAGGTACGTTATCCGAAAATAATTGTCTGCATGCAGGACGAGTTTTTGGAGTTTGACGACAGCTCATTTTTACAGAGCGTGAATCAGTGATTGATGAGCGTATAGACAAGGATTTCATTCTGTAATGTCTAATATGTTTGATGTCAACGAACTTTTTTGTTGAAATCCAATGGAGAAAGGTGAGATTCATTTGAACATTAGCAATGGGTGGATTGGAAAAGCTGTGGTTCATTTATTACTCATATTATCTGTTGCTGTGGCATCGTTCGGCTATCAAGCGATCGCCCACTCTAAAACTTCATCTCCAGCTCAGATTAGCAACCCGGAAAAGTCAATTGTATTAACGAAATTGAATGACAAAGTATGGGCGCATACATCGTATAATGATTGGAACGGCACAACCTATGACCACAATGGGTTAATCGTATCCACTTCAAAAGGAGCCGTCCTGATTGATACAGCATGGGGGGACGACCAAAAAACTGAAGAACTGTTAAAGATGATCAAAAAACATTTGAACAAAAAAGTTGTTCTGGCACTGATTACTCATGCGCATGATGATAGCATTTCAGGCATTCGGGCGCTGCTGAATGAAGGAATCGATGTGCGCAGTACACATTTGACAGCAAAGCTGGCTAAGGAATATGGATATCCTTCGCCAAATCCGACACTTGATGCAAACCCAGTGATGAAAGCCGGCGGCACAGTGATTGAAGCCTTTTATCCTGGTGAAGGCCATTCACAAGACAACATTACGGTTTGGCTTCCGAAATATAACATATTATTCGGCGGATGTATGATCAAATCATTAGATGCAAAAGATCTCGGAAATCTTTCTGACGCAAATGTAGAACAATGGGATGACTCCGTTAAAAAAGTAATCGAAAAATATCCACATGTCAAAACGGTTGTACCCGGACATGGGAACTGGGGAGATAAGAGCTTGCTCTTCCACACAATTGATTTGATCAACCAACATACCCAAAGCTAACCAAACTATGTTTCAACAGAAAGTCTAGAATGTAAACCCGTCGAGTTCAGTTCAAGCGCTCCTGGAAGAATGCGGGAAATGATCAGGTTTACCGCAGGCGCTAAAGGTACAGAAATAAAGATATAACGGACTTACTCTGGCAAAGACAAGGAGACATTGTTGACCTGAATGTTGAGTCAGCCCTTGCTGCAGGCTCGGCGGTGTTGGAAGAGGAAGTGCCGTTTCCGCGAAATTGAATGGCATGCTTGAAGCGGGCAATGGAGTCAACATAAAATGTAAATTGTTTTATGTTTACTTTTGATTCAACTGTGATACTATATAATTATAAAAAAGTAAACCAAAGCATCTTGTGACACCATTATGCTTATGTTCTGCTTAGAATCTGCATATACTAAAAAGGACCCGACTGCGGTCAACAGTCGAGTCATTCGTACAAAGCGGCCCGACAAGGGCTTGGCTCATATGTCATTTGAAATAGACTTTCCCTTTGAACTTTGGCGGGCTCAAGGGAAGTCTATTTTTCTTTGTTAGACAACACGGCAATTAACATGCCAAAAGCAATCATTAAAGAGATGACTTCATATGTTGTCATACGCATCACCCCCTTTCTAAGGGGATGAGCCAACTTCCCTTGAGTGAGCCGAAACTTTGTACAAAGAATATTTTACCATAACACTCTCAGTTGCCGGGAGTGTTTTTTGCTGTTCAAAAACAGCAATTTTGGGGGATTTTCGGGCGGTTCCCGCGGTTTTGTCGTCGGCCATGTCGCGCCTGAAGCCCAAGTAGGCGGTCCGATTGCATATCTTCAAACAGGCGATATCGTCACCATTGATAGTCAAACCCAGGAGATTTCATTCCAAATTACAGAAGAAGAGCTGAACCGACGGCAAGATCATTGGATTCAGCCTAAGCTAAAAGCATCTTCAGGGGCGCTTGGAAAGTATGCACGCTTAGTATCACCAGCGTCAAAAGGCGCAGTCACAGATATGTTTGAATCTTAAGAAAGTGGATGCATTTTCTCAGGCCATTCATTAGCCTGTTTTTCTTAATAGACAATTCATAAAAAACCGCTCAATCATCCTAACGATTGAGCGGCAATGCAAAGAGAACTTATTTTTTTACGGCATGGATATAATGAATCGTTTCGAATGCCGATAAATCATCCGTTCGATTCTTGAAGAAACGGTCATTTATTTCGGCTGGCGATACATGATCATAAATGAGCAAGCCGGCTGTTTCCAACATGTTCTCGATTTCATCATAAGCGAAACAAGATTTCATTGGCTCCCCGCTTGCTGCTGCCATTTTCACCATGTTTTCAACCCGATTGGATATTCCTTTTTCTTCAAATAATGTTTCATCTGCATAATCAAAAACGATAGAACTGCCTGATGGAACTTCGGCAAACAAATGATTGATCAAGTTTGAGATTTCTTCTTTTGTTAAATAATATGAAACACCTAAAAGGCTAAAGAATGTTTTTTTGTATTCAAACCCTTCATCTAGCAAATGTTGATAGGAAAACGTTTTGGTGAAGTCCATCGAAACAAAATGAAGATGACCCGGAATTTGTAAATCGGCCTCATCCAGTCTTTTCTTTTTAAATTGCTGTGTAGCTGGATAATCGACTTCAAATATGTCTAAGCGGTTTTTCAATTCTGGATGCCGGAAACAAAACGTATCTAAACCGGCGCCTAGTATGACATACTGTTTTAATCCCAACATCACTTCATGAAGCAATACTTTTTCGCAATACGCAGCACGTGCCAAGGGTGTTGGAGAAAGCTGGACTTGAGTGATCCATTTCAACATGTTTTCCGGCTCATCTTGAAATCTTTGAGCAATATCTTTGTTGAAAAACTGTATTCCTTGAATCATATTTTGACTGATATCCGCAAACTCTTTTTCGGTAATGAGATCTTTTGCAATAAAATCATCGAAAATTTTGGGTGTGTCGTATGCGCTGTGATATGCCCGCCCAAAAGCTGATATTAAGGAAGTTAAACTGGACTCATTTTGTTTCATCGCATGATCCTCCTGCATAAAAAAAGATTCCCCCGGCCAGGAGAATCTCATTATACACAAAAAAATCATATAGTTAAATTATAGCATAAATAATTTTTTTTGTCAATATAAAATTGATCAGATGACGATATTTTTTATCCGCCGCAATTAAGGATTCTGCATAAAACAAATACACATTCATTTCTGTTCATCAAAGCGAGTATCTTAATGGTAAGACGTGTGATGGAGGATGTGACGTGGGATACTTTGTTTATGTAGAACCAGGCGTAAAGCTATATGTGGAGGATATCAATCCCGAAAGCAGCAAGACCATCGTTTTTTTACATGGCTGGCCGTTAAGCCATAAACAGTTTGAGTATCAGTTTAATGTTCTGCCGGAAAAAGGATTCCGCTGTATAGGAATTGATTGGAGAGGATTCGGGCATTCGGATAAGCCGATGAGCGGCTACAATTACAATCGATTGGCGGCTGATATTCGCCATGTAGTGGGCGCGCTTCAATTAAACAATGTCACACTCGTCGGCCATTCAACAGGGGGAGCCATCGCGATCCGGTATATGTCCCGGTATAATGGTTATGGAGTATCTAAACTTGTCCTTGTAGACGCTGCAGCTCCTGTGGGCTTCACGAAAGAGACTGCTGATCAATTGCTTCAGCAAGCGTTGCGTGACCGCCCTAAAATGATGCGTGACGTAACAGACACTTTTTTCTTTCGGTATATAACAGAATCATTCTCAGACTGGTTTTTTCAATTGGGGCTGCAGGCGGCAGGGTGGTCAACCAAAGCGGTTATCAAGATGTTAAGGGATGAAAAGCTTTATACTGATCTGCCGAAACTATCAGCACCTGCTTTTATCATTCACGGGATTCACGACAAAGTGATTCCATTTGCACAAGCTGAAGAACTGCATCAAAGCATCAGGAATTCGCAGCTGATCCCCTTTCATTACAGCGGCCACGGCCCTTTCTGGGAAGAGCGGGAAAAATTTAATCGCATCTTGACGCAGTGTATTGGAGAATAGCCGCGACAACGGGATGATCCAGGCTTATCATCGGGAACTTCCCCGCTTCAGCTTCGGCATCCGGATAAAGTATTTTGTAAAACAGCGGGGCCCAACCTTTGGGTTTTCGAATCAGAAAGGCGCACTTGCACTTGCGTATTCGCGGGAAGCTCTAATGATATCTCATCAAATTTGCCTGCCCAAGGAGTTCCGCCAAACCAGCTTGGGGCATCTTCCTTAACAGGATACATCTTAAATCGCCAACTGATTTCACCGGGGATCTGCGCGAATCCTTCATAGCGGTCATACTCTCCAAATGAAGAAGGAAGGGGCATCCAGTCGGCATAGATGCCTACACTTTGCCGTTCCCGAACAGGACTCATCGGCAGATCTGTATACGGTTTTTTCACTTTCGTAATCAAAGCAGCACCCCGGGCATTGGGGATATCCCTGACCGGATGAAGAACAATGCTGCATGGATAGGTGAACGTTTGCGCCTGGATTGTTCCTGCGTGAAGTAAGAATATGATCAGCAAAACCGTCAGCCTTTTGAACAATATCATCGCCTCCACATCTGGCCATAGTTTACCCGATCTCTTGTTCAGAAATTCCTCAAGAATGGTTTAAGACTTTTGATACAGTAAGGGAAATAAGCGGGCTTATAAAAGACCGCTTTTTTTTATTCCTGTTTTCTCCTTCTTCAGCCCCAAAAAATAATATCATGTAGAAAGTATTTCACGTTGAAGGTAAATTGTGGGATAATATCATCAGCAGAATATATCTAAAGACCTGCTGCTCTTTATCTGTGAAGCAGATATTGGCCGTTTACATCAATATTTGAATCGATCACTTGGAAGGGGGCAAATTATATGAATAACAGCCCGACAACAGTAAGAGCGCTCATTTTTCAAACGCATATTAAAAGATTAAAAGAATTAATGACCAAACGGCTTGATCAATCAATCACCAAAGCTGAGCGCCGTGAATTGGCGAAGCTCCATGACGACTGCATTGACATGATGGCAAATGTTTTTCAAAACGGTTGTTCTTTGGATAAAGATTTGATATCGAAAGAAGAAGCGGAAGAAACGATTGCGCTGCTTCATAAAATCATAAAAAGCAGCGGCTCCTTTTCGGATGAGTGATCCGTGAGAAAAAAGCCCCGAAATAACCTACATGCAATTGATGCAGTACTTAATCAGAAACAGGACAATAAGCTGAAAAATCGAGGAAAAGAAAATGAAAAAGTGCTTCAAACGATTCCTTTTTGGATTTGTGATATTTTGTATATTAGGAGGGGTGGTCGCGGGATTGCTCGAAGGGAAATATAAAGAAGGGGATGAGCTGAAATTGGGCTCAGCCATTTACGGGGCTGATACCGTTGAAAATTGGAAGGAAGCCAAGAATCACGGGAGGTTCAATATATTCGACGAAGATGGAGTTGCCATAAAGTCAATACCGCGGCATCAAAGAGTCAAAATCATAAAATTGATCAAAAAAGATGACATGGCTTTGGTGAAAATGTTAGATGGCGCTTATCAAGGCACACAATGGTGGGTGAAAACATCAGAGTTAAAAAAGGAAAAAAGCGCAGGCAGCGGCGGCATCCATACTCACCGCAAAACCAGCCACAGCCATCATCATCATTAATGCCGTATCTGCGTGTCTATATATTTAGATTAAGGAGGATGCAAGATGACTGAAGATTTTTATTGTGATGAAGTGCTCAGCGGGAAAACCGAGGTACATAAAGTGATAGAGACTGAAAATGTATTAGCCTATTACCATACAAGACCTTTTTATCCGGTTCACATTGTAGCGATCCCAAAAAAGCACATCTCTTCCCTTATTACTTTAAAAGAAGAGGATCATGAGCTGCTGCTTGAATTACTGGATGTTGTTCAAAAGGTTGCTGCAATGGTAACGGAAGAACACGGCGCTTGCAGGGTGATAACAAATCTAGGCGATTATCAGGATTCAAAACATCTTCATTGGCATATCGTTTTTGGAAAGCCTTTAAGGTAACTGAATTGTTCGCTTCGGCGGGAGCCGCCTGTTTATCAATGTGGTCCGGGAATTCAGCTTAATCCAAATCATAATATGGTAAAATGATTGTCGAAACAAAAGGGTTTTACAGGGGAGATGAGGCGAATGAAGTCTGAAAAAGAGAAGATGTTAAACGGGGAACTGTATAATGCGGCTGATCCGGTTTTGCGACAAGAAAGATCAAACGCGCGCAGGCTAACAAGTGAATTTAATCAAACTTCGGAAAAAGACGATCATAAAAGAATCGGCCTGCTGAAGGAACTGTTTGGTTCAACAGGAGACGAGGTATACGTAGAGCCGACCTTTCGCTGTGATTACGGCTATAACATTCATGTCGGAGAGAATTTTTATGCGAATTTTGACTGCGTGTTTCTCGATGTCTGTGAAATCCGGGTGGGCGACAACTGTTTGATCGGGCCTGGCGTACATATCTATACGGCAACACACCCATTGAATCCGTCTGAAAGGATCAGCGGAGCGGAGTCGGGAATTCCGGTGACGATCGGCCATAATGTATGGATCGGCGGACGGGCCGTGATCAATCCCGGAGTGCATATCGGCGACAATGCGGTGATCGCTTCCGGGGCGGTTGTGACAAAAGATGTGCCGGCTGGCGCAATAGTAGGCGGGAATCCCGCAAGAATCATCAAACAGCTGGAAGATAAATAGCATCAGAAAAAACACCGATTTTCAATTGATTGGTGTTTTGGTTTTGCCAACATTCAGCTGTTCTAGGATCGGCTATGCGTCTTCGGGCTGCAAATGCAGTATTGCCACCCGAAGACGCATAGCCGATATTCTCTAAAAGTCCTGAAAAAGCGAACCAATATGATCTGCTCCCCTCCAATGCAGGTCAGGTTAAAGAACTACTAAACCCCCGATATATCAGGATATCGGGGGTTTTATTGCTGAAGGCTACCTTGTAACCGTGATATTATTAATGATCGTCTGGCCCAGTGTATTTGTATAGGAAAATATCGCTTTTCCAGGGCTGACGGCTTTTACATAGACGCGGTCTGAGACAATTCTGACCGTAATCGCGCTTCCGCTGTATGAAATGTTCTTAATTCCGACATATTGGTCTTCCTGTCCAACTTTCATCGGCCTGTTGATGACGGCAGCCTGCGGGGAAATGATGCTCTGAATAGAGTGATTCGCCGTTTTCGCCGTCTCTTGGGCCTGAACATGCAAGGGATTTCCTGAAACTGCAAAAGCTCCGGCAAGCAAACATGAAGCAACTAAACCTTTCGTTAACAACTTCATATCATCATCCCTTTTCCATTTGATAATTCCAGGATATGGGTTGTGCGGACGGGAGTCAATGTTTGGAAGCGATGATTCACATGATCGACAAATCAATACAAACAATTGTGTGAAGAGGGAGGATTTGAAGCGCCGGTATCATATTCGTCTCCCGCTTCCAAGTTTGTTCTTTTGTTCAGGGCATTGATAAAAATCTTCACGTTTTTCTTATCCTGCATAATGGGTGAATAAATATATGAAAGCATTCGATTAAATGTTTGATGTTTCAGCTTGATCACAGTCAGGTTTCCGTGCTGTACGTCTCTTTCAATGACGCTCCGCGACAAGAGGGAAAGCCCGACACCCGTCATCAGCGTTTCTTTGATTCCCTGGTTGCTGCTTATCGTCAGAAATGATTTCACTTTCAACCCATTTGAACGGATCACGTGATTAAGATATTCACGCGTTCCTGATCCGACTTCCCGCGTCACCCATGTTTGATTCTGAAGGTCGGCCATCGTCACTTCGCTTTGGCTAGCAAGCGGATGATCGCTTGAAGCAGCGATGAATAGTTCGTCTTGCATAAAAGCGTGGACAGAAAGATCTTTTTCATTTGTCTGTCCTTCGATTAAACCGATATCTACCTTATAGCGGCGGACGGATTGCACGATTTCTTCTGTATTCCCGATAACGGCTTGGAGTTCAAGTTCGGGGTAGTCTGCTTGAAGATCAAACAGCAAAGAGGGAAGAATATATTCTCCAATCGTAAAGCTTGCCCCGATTTTCAGCTCGCCTTTAATGGAATGGTGATGATCGAGAATGTCCTGCTTTGTCTGTTCGTAAATGGCAATCATTTGTTTGGCGCGGTCATATAAAATCTCGCCCGTAGGGGTGATTTTTAGAAATTTCGGCGAACGCTCGAACAGCTTGGTTTGGAATTCTTTCTCAAGGTTTTTAATGTGCATGCTTACGCTTGGCTGGGACATGAGAAGGATTTCGGCGGTTTTTGTAAAGTTTTTCACCTCGGCGAGGGTGACGAATGTCTTTAGTGCATCATAATACAAAACAATCCCACCTTATTATTAAAGATATTAATAGCTGTGATAATTAATATATATTTTACTAATGTTGAGTATTCCAGTAAACTTTAAAGTAGAATCTTTTTTAGGAAATGTTTATCAGGTGCTTGATCAGCCAAGTTCTTATACAGTTTTCAGAAAAATCAGGCTGAGGTGAACGCATACACCCTTTCTTGTAAAAGAAAATGTTCCTAAAACGAAGCCATGTTTTTGCGTTCCCTGCGTCATTAAAACCGATTTCGTTTATCGGAATAGTTGATAATAGGGGCCGTGTTCTGCTGTTACCAACAGTCATCATTTTTTATTCCTTAGTGAGGTGGATATCGTTGCAACTTCAGGTAATGAACAGTCCGTTTAATCAGGAGCAGGCAGAGCTTCTCAACCGTCTTCTGCCGACTTTGACAGAATCGCAGAAAGCTTGGCTGAGCGGTTTTTTGGCCGCTTCCCAGTCATTTGAAGCAGCAGCGGCGCTGGAAACGCCGGCAGCGGAAATTCCGGCCGCTGAACCGGTGCAGCCTGTTTCAAAAGAAGTGACCATTCTTTACGGATCACAGACTGGAAATGCTCAGGGGCTTGCGGAGAATGCGGGCAAAAAGCTTGAAGAGCGAGGCTTTCAAGTAACCGTTTCATCCATGAGCGACTTTAAGGCAAACCAGTTGAAAAAAATACGAAACCTGCTGGTCGTCGTCAGCACGCACGGAGAAGGCGATCCGCCGGATAATGCCCAGTCATTCCATGAGTTTCTTCATGGCAGACGGGCTCCTAAGCTAGATGATCTCCGTTTTTCCGTATTGGCTCTTGGAGACAGTTCATATGAGTTTTTCTGCAAAACGGGAAAAGATTTCGATCAGCGGCTGGAAGAGCTCGGCGGAAAAAGGCTCCATCCCCGTGTTGACTGCGACGTTGACTTTGATGATTCTGCGTCCGCTTGGCTGGAAGGCGTTCTGGGCGGTTTGAGCGAAGCCGGGGGACAAGGTAAAAGCGCCGCTCCGAATCAGGCGGCAGCTCCTCAAACGGCTGATGCGGTCTATTCGAGAAAAAAACCGTTTCAAGCAGAAGTGCTGGAAAATTTGAATTTAAATGGACGCGGTTCAAATAAGGAAACGCGCCATCTCGAATTATCGCTCGAGGGGTCCGGTCTCACATACGAGCCGGGAGATGCGCTCGGCATTTATCCGGAAAATGACCCGGAACTTGTCGATATGCTGTTACAGGAAATGAAGTGGGATCCGGATGAAGTCGTCACCGTTGATAAACAAGGGGAACGGCTCCCGCTGAAAGAAGCGCTGACATCTTATTTTGAAATTACGGTGTTAACGAAGAAGTTTCTTCGGCAGGCAGCGGCACTTACCGAGAATGAAAAGCTGCGGGAGCTTACGGCGCCTGGCAATGAAGACCGCTTAAAAGAGTATATTCACGGACGCGATTTGCTGGATTTCGCCGGGGACTTCGGACCGTTCAGTGCGTCGGCGCAAGAGTTTGTTTCGATTCTCCGGAAAATGCCTCCGCGCCTTTATTCGATCGCCAGCAGCATCGCGGCGAATCCGGATGAAGTCCATTTGACGATTGGGGCGGTTCGCTACAATACGCACGGCAGAGACCGGAAAGGAGTCTGCTCGATTCTATGTGCCGAACGGCTTCAGCCTGGCGACACATTGCCGGTTTTCATTCAGCCGAACAAAAATTTCAAGTTGCCGGAAAATCCGGACACACCGATCATCATGGTCGGACCAGGCACAGGCGTTGCGCCGTTCCGTTCGTTTATGCAGGAGCGCGAAGAAACCGGGGCGAAGGGGAAATCGTGGATGTTCTTCGGCGACCAGCATTTTGTCACGGATTTTCTCTATCAGACAGAGTGGCAAAAGTGGCTGAAAGACGGTGTGCTGACGAAGATGGATATCGCATTTTCCCGCGATTCGGAGGAAAAAGTATATGTCCAGCACCGGATGCTTGAGCATAGCAAAGAACTGTTTGAGTGGCTTCAAGAGGGAGCGGCATTCTATATTTGCGGCGATAAGAACCATATGGCGAAAGATGTTCACAACACCTTGCTGGACATTATCGAAAAAGAAGGCGGCATGAGCCGCGAGGAAGCGGAAGCCTACTTGGCAGAGATGAAGCAGCAAAAACGCTATCAGCGTGATGTATACTGATTTTGACTGAAAGGGGTTTTTCCAAGATGGGGAATCAAATATTAAAAGCGCCGGAAGGCCCGCCAAGCGATGTTGAACGCATTAAAAGAGAAAGCAATTATTTGCGCGGCACGCTGAAGGAATCGATGCTCGATCAGATCAGCGCCGGAATTTCCGATGACGATAACCGCCTGATGAAACATCACGGCAGCTATTTGCAGGATGACCGCGATCTTCGCAATGAGCGCCAAAAGCAAAAGCTTGAGCCTGCATATCAGTTCATGCTTCGCGTCCGGATGCCGGGCGGGGTGGCGAAGCCTGAGCAATGGCTTGTCATGGATGAGCTTGCCAGCCGGTATGGAAACGGGACATTGAAGCTGACGACAAGGGAAACCTTTCAAATGCACGGTATTTTAAAATGGAATATGAAAAAAACCATTCAGAAAATCAATTCCGCGCTGTTGGATACGATTGCGGCGTGCGGCGATGTCAACCGCAATGTGATGTGCGCTTCAAATCCATACCAGTCGGACATTCATGCCGAAGTCTATGAATGGTCGAAAAAATTGAGTGATGATTTGCTGCCGCGTACGCGCGCGTATCATGAAATTTGGCTTGATGAAGAAAAAGTCGCCGGCACCCCGGAAACCGATGAAGTCGAACCAATGTACGGACCGCTTTATCTGCCGCGGAAATTCAAAATCGGGATTGCCGTTCCGCCGTCAAATGACATTGACGTGTTTTCACAGGATCTCGGTTTTATTGCCATCGTGGAAGATGACAAGCTCATCGGTTTTAATGTGGCAATCGGCGGCGGAATGGGGATGACCCACGGCGACAAGGCGACATATCCTCAGCTTGCCAAGGTCATCGGCTTCTGTAAACCGGAGCAAATCTATGATGTGGCAGAAAAAACGATTACGATTCAGCGTGATTACGGAAACCGTTCTGTCCGCAAAAATGCCCGGTTCAAGTACACGGTTGACCGCCTCGGATTGGAAACGGTCAAAACCGAACTTGAAAACCGCCTCGGCTGGAGTTTAGCCGAAGCAAAGCCGTATCATTTCGACCATAACGGCGACCGCTACGGCTGGGTAAAAGGTGTGAAGGGAAATTGGCATTTTACGCTGTTTGTCGAAGGCGGACGAGTGACAGACTATGCTGATTACAAGCTGATGACCGGATTGCGCGAAATCGCCAAGGTCCATACCGGCGAATTCCGGCTGACCGCAAACCAGAACCTGATCATCGCCAATGTATCAAGCCAAAAAAAGAAAAAAATCAGCGAGCTGATTGAGCAGTACGGCTTGACGGACGGAAGGCATTATACGGCGCTCCGCCGCAGCTCGATGGCGTGCGTCGCTCTGCCGACATGCGGACTGGCAATGGCTGAAGCGGAACGGTATTTGCCGGCATTGATTGATAAAATTGATGAGATCATAGAAGAAAACGGGCTTCGGAACGAAGAGATTACCATCCGCATGACAGGATGCCCGAATGGCTGCGCCCGTCATGCGCTCGGCGAAATCGGCTTTATCGGCAAAGCGCCGGGCAAGTACAACATGTATCTTGGCGCCGCATTCGACGGCAGCCGTTTGAGCAAAATGTATCGGGAAAACATCGGTGAGGAAGAAATTTTAAAAGAACTTCGTACAATTCTTCCGCGTTATGCGAAAGAACGCAAGGAAGGCGAACACTTCGGGGATTTCGTCATCCGCGCCGGAGTGATTAAAGAAACGACAGACGGCACGAACTTTCATGATTGAGCACATGGAATGAAAACCGCCTTGGCTTTTTGACCAAGGCGGTTTTTTTGTGTATCAAGGCTACCGATTTAGATTACGTCTGTTTTCAACACCTTAATAAACTCATGCGCCGCCGGCGTTACGTCATCGAATGAGTGCGCGATGACGCCAATATCGCGGGTGATCCGGGGAAAGATGTCCTTTTTGATCAATTGATGCGGTACAGATGAAAGTGTAAAGTTTGAAATAATGCCTATGCCCAAGTTGTTTTTAACCATATTAATCAAGGTTTCGGCATTTTGGACAGTCAAGTTTTCCTTTAATTCAATACGGTGCTGCTGGAACGTGTTTGACATCGCGATTTCATGACCGCCTTTGCAAAAAATAAGGTCATCTTGATATGTGTTGAGGTCGATATGCTTTGCCTGTTTTAATTCGTCATATTGCGGCGGAATGACGGCCACCATATAGTCGTTGCACAATAGTTGATGGTCAAACGGTTCAAATGGAGATGCCGCGATCCCGATATCAACCGTCCGATCCTCGACCCATCCTTTGATTTGCTCAGAGGTCCCCTCAACCAATTCTATGCGGATCAGCGGGTAGTTTGATCTGAATGCCGCAATCGCCTGCGGCATGATATTTGTTGAGACGGCAGGAAATGAACCGATTTTCACCTTCCCGCTTAACAGCTTGTTTTCCCGGTTGGCTACTTGATATATTTTGCTTTCAATCCCCTTCATTTGCCTCGCCAGCAGCAAAATTTCCTTTCCGACGTCAGTCAGCATCAAACCATGATGTTTATCTCTGATCAATAATTTGAGCTGCAGCGAGCTTTCCAGGTTTTTAATCGCTTTGCTTACCGCCGGCTGAGAGATGAACAATTCTTTTGCCGCTTCTGTAATATTCAATGTCTCTGCCACTTTTACAAATATGTGAAGATGGTTCATGTTCATAACCATTTGGTTATACCTCCGATAATAAAAAAGTATTTCAGTTATATATAAATGTAACATATGATAGAAACCAGCACGATATTTCAACAAGAAAGGCGGCTGGATAATGGTAAAAGTCATGCTGGGAATCATATCTGTCACACTTATTTGGGGTTATACCTGGGTTGCGATGAAAGTAGGAATCCACGATATCCCCCCGCTTTTGTTTTCGGCTTTGCGCCTGTTCATCGGGGCGGTTCCTTTATTTCTCATTCTCTTCATTCAAAGAAAAAAACTTTCCATCGGAAAAGAACATGTCAAAAGCTATATCATCATGAGCCTGCTGATGGGTCTGGGCTATATGGGGATCTTAACGTATGGCATGCAATTTGTCGATTCAGGGAAAACCTCTGTTTTGGTGTATACAATGCCTATATTTGTTACGGTGATCAGCCATTTTACTTTAAACGAAAAAATGAATGTGTATAAAACGATCGGGCTGATATGCGGCTTCTTCGGACTGTTATTTATATTTGGAAAAGAAATGCTGAATGTCGATCAAAGCGCTGTATTTGGAGAACTGTGCGTCCTTGCGGCAGCGCTTAGCTGGGGAATCGCGAATGTGTTTAGCAAGCTTCAATTCAAGCATATCGATATCATTCATATGAATGCCTGGCATCTTATGATGGGAGCCGTCATGCTATTGGTTTTTTCCTTTATATTGGAACCCGTCCATTCAGCCGAGTGGACATATCAGGCGGTATGGTCATTGGTGTTTAATGGTTTGCTTTCGACCGGTTTTACATTTGTCGTATGGTTTTGGGTGCTTAATCAAATCGAAGCGTCAAAAGCGTCCATGGCATTAATGTTCGTTCCGGTATTGGCTCTTTTCTTTGGATGGCTGCAATTGCACGAACAGATCACCACGAATATCATTATCGGCGCACTGCTGATATGCTGCGGCATCTTTATGAATACATTCAAATTTTCCCGACATAAAATATGAAATTTTTATGTATATACATTTCCCGGGAGTGATATATGGTAATATCAACTGGGAGGGATGGAAAAAATGAAAATCGAACACATCGCAATCTGGACGAAACATTTAGAGGAAATGAAAGATTTCTACACAAGATTTTTTAAGGGAACAGCAAACGAAAAATACATCAATCCGAAAAAACAATTTGAATCCTATTTTATACAGTTTCAGTCAGGAACCCGGCTTGAGCTGATGAGACGGCCGGATTTGACGCCGGGAAAAGAGGAAATGGAAGGCTATGCACATATGGCGTTCTCCCTGGGCTCCCGTGAAAAGGTAGATGAGATGACCCGCCGGTTAAAGGAGGAAGGGGTGCCTGTTGTTGGAGAGCCCCGTGTGACAGGAGACGGCTATTATGAGAGTGTCATCCAAGATCCAGACGGCAACCTGGTCGAACTGACGGTATAACAATGAAAAAAGCTAATGTCTGCATGTGAGACATTAGCTTTTTTGTTTAGATGGCGGCATCCAGCTGATTGATTTTCCATTTGCCGTTTTCCTTGGTGAATGTGATGTTTCTTTTTGCTGAAGGCGATCCGTCCTTGGCAGGCACGGTAAATTTATATGTGCGGGCATTGCCTTTTTTGGAGATGAGTTTGAATGTTGAATGCTCCCAATCCAACAGGTTGTCCCCATCACCGACTGGAACGGCCATTTTTCCTTTATAGCTGATGATATTGTATTTCTTAAAGCCTTTTTTGATTGCATCTTTTGTAAACACGGGAGTCAGGTAGTCGGTCAGCTTCGCTTTTGTACTAAATTCACTGCACATATAAACATATGAAAGATTTTGATATTCGAATATGTTAGTTTGGCATGTTGATTTTTTGGCTTTCGGGTTATGGCCGCTCATTGTATTCCAAAAATGTTCACGGGCCTGCAATGTCATCGTTAACACCTGTTTTTTCGTTAATTCCCCTGATGTATGATTTTTAGCAGCAGTTGTCGTATGGATAGGTAAAACCAATAAAGCAGCTAACATAAAAACGATAAACTTTTTCACTGTTCTTCTCTCCTTAAGAAAAAATATATCTCTTATGTTACAAATGTTACAATAATTACGGAAAGATTACAAGATATTTTCGAAGAAAATTTTTCCGGCTGCTTATGAAACCGTCATCATCAGTTATCATTGATAAATTGAACAGCAACCCTCCCTTACGGTGAGACCGCCGCTATGAAAAGTGTAAATGGGAAGCAGGATGCGACAGCTCAATCCGGCGGCCTTTTTAACCCGCAAAAGAGTTGGTGAAGCGGACGGTCTTTTTTTTCCTTACTACACAATACCCCAATCCCTCCTTCTTTATTCAGGAATATCCGGATTTGAGAGAATGGTTGTGGATCAGGCGAAACGGCCCAGATAGAACGGAGGATGCCAGCCATAGCGATTAAAGAACAGCCGTGTTACCATTGGCGAATCAGAAACAGGAGGATAGTCCCTACGGGAGAAAATACGAAATTTTAAATAAAATCAAATTATTTCAGTAAAAAAACTGTAACCAAATTCATACCAATCTGTCATGGGGATGACATTTTCCTATGTTACGATCTTTCCTGTTAGTTTCTAAAGAGCTAACAAGGGAGGATTTAACTTATGAAGAAGACAATAATGTCCTTGGCTGCAGCCGCAGCTATGTCAGCGACTGCATTCGGAGCAAGCGCCTCAGCAAAAGAAATTACGGTTGAGAAAGGGGACACGCTCTGGGGGATATCCCAAGACAACGGGTTGAACCTAAAGGACTTGAAAAAATGGAATCAGCTTTCATCAGACATCATTTTTCCTGGTCAAAAGCTGAACATTTCTTCTCAAGAAGAAAACTCTGATCAGAAGCAGTACACCATCAAACCTGGAGATACATTATCAAAAATCGCTCAAAAGTACGGTGTTTCTGTGAACGATCTTAAAGGATGGAACAACCTCAAATCGGACTTGATTTTTGCCGGAAAAACCATGGCGATAACCGGAGATGGGGCGGGTGTGAAAGCACCTGTAAAACAAGCAGCCGTCCAAAGCGAACAGCCTGCGGCACCTGTAAAACGGCAAGCAGCTCCAAGCAGTCAGCCTGAAGCGGCTGCAAAAGAAATCACCGTTAAAGCTACTGCATATTCGGCAAATGACGGCGGCATTTCAGGCATTACAAAAACAGGAGTCGATTTGAATGCCAATCCGGATGCTAAAGTCATCGCAGTTGACCCAAACGTGATTCCGCTTGGTTCCAAAGTGTATGTTGAAGGCTATGGCGAAGCGACCGCTGAAGATACCGGAAGCGCCATAAACGGACATAAAATCGATGTATTTATTTCAAATAAAGAAGACGCGCTCAACTGGGGCGTAAAAACCGTTAAAGTGAAAATATTAGATTGATATAGAGAGACGCGGAATTCCGATTCCGCGTCTTTTTGATTGTGTCATACATTTGCCGCCTATTGAAAACTGTAAAGATATATAAAGGCAGCGGTATCATCGGTTCGAGGGAGTCCCATGCGACAGGCAATAATAATTTTGTTGCAGGATCGGTGCGCGGAAGGGCGGATGGAACGGCACAATCGTCAGCCCTTTCTTCATACAATACGATAAACCCCAACTCAGATTCGATAGCGATGGGATGGGCTGCCGGCAGCACACCTTCCTCAGTGAACCGGAAGATTGAATTGCTTGCGAGAAACGGCACGATTAACCCTTTTCAAGACTACTGCGAGTATTTTGAAAGTCTGACGGGTGAAAAGATTCCGGCGGGGACGCTTGTCGCCCTCCGAAGGCGGTAAGATCAGACCGGCTGAAAAGGGCGACAATCTGCTCGGCGCAATCCTCGGGGAAGCAAGCTTTCATTGGTCCGGCCGCTGCGTCAAAAATGAGTTTGGCGGATATGTTTATGAATGGCAAAAAGGCCTTGACGGTCAAATGCTCTTGTTTCCTAAAGAAAATCCCGACTACCTTCCTGGACAAGACTATAAATCTAGAAAAGAACGCGAAGAATGGAATGTGGTCGGTCTCGCCGGACAAGTGTATGTCAGATGTGATGAGGCGGTCAAGGCAGGTGATCTTATAGAGGCTGACGGCGGAATGGCTGCAAAAGCAGATCTGCCGGGACAGCGCTGGCAGGTCATGAACATCACCTCAGAATATGACAGCGTGCGGAGCTTTGGAATTGCCCGCGTATTTATTCGATTAAAAAAGCAGTCCGGCTAATAAAAGCCGGGCTGCTTTTTTTTATGCATTCTGCGTGTCTTCATGTTTGTCCTTGATCAGGAAAGAAAGCGCCAGCGCAACAATGGCAAAGCCGATTGCGACATAATAGACCGTATGAACGCCTGCGGTCATTCCCTGCATTTGCAGGTCCTTTTCGCTTGTTAAAGCCGATTGATGAATGAACCGGTTTGAAACGGTTGTCAAGATTGTCGTGTATAAAGCGGGGCCGATCGCGCCCGATACTTGGTTGACCGTATTCATAATCGCCGAGCCGTGAGGGTATAAAGGCTTTGGCACTTGATTTAATCCAAGTGTCATCACCGGTGCCATCGTGAAGCCGACGCCGAGTGTAAAGCCCGCATAAAGCATCATTGCGGCTGCCATCGAGGTTTCGCTCGAAATATGTGTAAACAGCCAAAGCACAACGGTGACAATGATTAAACCGGTGAGAAGCAGCGGCCTAAAACCGAGCTTATCAAAAAGGCGCCCCGCTACGAGAGAGGTCAGGGCGAGAACCAGGCCGCCAGGCAGCATCAACAGGCCGGTGTATAACGGTGACAGCTCAAGCGCCATTTGGAAGTAAAGCGGCAAGATCAGCATCATCGAAAATTGCAGCATCATTACGAGCCAAACAAGGATGACCGCTGTCGAGAACACTTTTGACCGGAAAGGCCGCATATCCAGCATCGGTTCTTTTAGTTTGAGCTGACGGCTCACAAATAAAATCAATCCGATCATCCCGGCCGCAAGTCCAATGATGACCTTCGGACTGCTCCATCCGGCTTCCTCTCCGGCGTTGCTGAAGCCAAACACGATTCCTCCGAAACCAATTGTAGATAACAAAATCGATGTGATATCAATTTTCGGACGGGTCAATTCGGTTACATTTTTTAATCGGAATGCTGCATAAAAGATCATGAAGAGCGAGACGGGCAGCATCATGAAAAAGACGATCCGCCATGAATAATGTTCGACAATATAGCCGGAGATGACAGGGCCGATCGCCGGTGCGAATAAAATGACAAGGGTCAGCATCCCGGTCATCGTTCCGCGCTTATGGGGAGGAACCAAGGTCAGGATCACGTTCATGACCAGCGGCAAAATAAGTCCCGTCCCCGACCCTTGAATAATTCGTCCTGCCAGAACGAGAGGAAAGGCAGGCGCCACGCTTGCCAAAAAGGTTCCCAATGTAAATAAGCTCATCGCGGAAAGAAACAGCTGCCTTGTCGTAAAGCGCTGCATTAAAAACGCGGTAACCGGCACCGCGATCCCGATCATCAGCATGTATCCGGTTGACAGCCATTGGGCCGTATTCGCGGAGACGCCAAAGTCTTCGATAATCTTCGGCAATGCCACATTCATGACCGTTTCATTAATCAGAGCAAGGAAATTGCCTACAATTAAAATTGCGATAATCATGAAAGTGCTTTTTTTAGTGTGTTCCATTCGATTTCCCACCCTTGATTATTGTTGTAACAAAAAAGGAATTTGTTCAGCAGCGGCGTGTAACGGCCGCCCGTTCTTTTTCGTGATCGACAGCACATATGCGCCCTCTATCATCGCCTGTATCGCTGTGCTCAGCGTTTTGGCTGTTTCTTTCTCATAGCCGGACTGTATCAGTTTTTCCTCATAGATAAGCCGCCATCCTTCGTACACGCGGTCACATTCTGTTCTGAGCGTTTCGCTGAAAGACCATGTTTCCGAAGCGAATGATGTGATCGGGATGTCTTCGTAATCCTCCATCATGTATTCCTCAAATCCTTCAGCCATCATTCGAATATAGGTTTGAAACGCTTCCGCCGGATCGGTTGATTGGCTGATGGCTGACTTGATATACGTTTTGACCGTTTCACCGGTCATTTTGATCGCTTCGGCGGCAAGCTCTTCTTTGCCTTTCGGGAAATAATAATAAATCGATCCCCTCGGGGCGCCGCTTTCGGCCGTAATTTGATTTAATCCGGTCGCATGATAGCCTTGCTTGCGGAATAACCGTGAAGCTGTGCGCAATATTTTATCCCGGCTGCTTGTTTGGTCTTTCATCCTATCACCTTCTTAATATACTGATCGGTCTATATAATTGTAACGAAAAAAAGCCCCCTCTTAGAAGGCCCTTTTTTGAAATGATTGGAATGGCCTATTTTATCATGCACTTTTTATTCTGCCTCTACGTTTTTCTTTTCTTCAAGATCTTCAAAAGCCTGCTGGATTACGAATAAAAACATACAGGCAAGGAATTCAACATCAAGAGGGATGCTGATGCCTTTTATCACTTCATCGGCAATATGGATCGCAAGCCATGTAAAAAAGCATTCGACCACAAATGTTATAAATTTATGCCCGATCAGCAGGTTGAGAAACTTTTCAGGAATTTCAAATATGAAACCAAGCCCGAAACTTAAAAGAATAAACAACAAAAGAGAACCCGGCGAATCATATGTAACACCGAAAATCGCGAAAAAGCCGGTGACATCAAAAAAATAGCCGCCGATGATGATGGCAAGGGCAAAGATGATCAGCAAAAAGATAAAAGTAACGACAAGCATATGTCCAAGTATATGTTTCATCATTTGGCATTCATTCCTAATCTGGGAGTATACTTCTGATCATAACAAAAAAATATTCAATTGTAATTTACAATCGTAGTAAATATAATCAAACCTTATGAATACTAGGGGGAAAGGGGATATTTTAAAAAACTCTCCCAAAACTTCCCCCAGCTGCTTTTAAAGCTTGGCTAAATGCCTCCATGCCAGTTTTCTAAAAACAAATCTCAACACAATGCAATTGGCGTTGAAATGTGTGTGGAAAGTAACGGCAAGATTCACAGCGTAACTGTTCAAAATGCTGCTGAATTGGTCGCTGGTCTTGCAGACGTTACGGCCTTTCTACAGACAGAATCGTCCGGCATTATGATGTGACAAGCAAAAACTGTCCATCGCCGTGGGTGAGCGATTCCAGCCAGCTTGCTGCCTTCCGGAAGAAAGTTGACAGCCTGCTCGGGAATAAAACTGTATCAAAAACGACGGCACCCACGGCCCAACCGGTCAAATCCACAGGATCGACTATCCTTAAAAAAGGATTGTCCGGCTCAAGTGTAAAGGCGCTCAAAAACGTTTGATTGCCACGGGCTTCTCGCTGCCGAAGTACGGGGCCGATGGCTCTTATGGTGATGAAGCCGTGCAGGCCGTCAAATCCCTTCAAAAGAAAGCCGGGATTATGGCGGACGGCATATACGGACCGGCTACCGAAAAGGCGCTCACGGCCATTGAAGCGAAAAAGAAAAAGCCATCCTCAAGCGGCAATAAATCATCCTACACCCTGCCGTCCGGCATCTATAAAGTCAAAAGTCCGCTCATGAAAGGAACAGCCGTCCGGCAGATTCAGGAGGCTTTAGCTGCACTTTATTTTTATCCGGACAAAGGCGCCGAAAATAACGGGATTGACGGCTATTTTGGGAAGAAAAAGGCGAACGCGGTCAAACGGTTCCAGATGATGAACGCCAGACGGAATCTATGGACCGAAAACGAGAGCAGTCCTTGAAAAGTTGTTAAAGCTATAAATTTTCTTTATTTTTATCTGAAACAATAAAATTTTGTTCTATATCATAAAAAAAGAACACAGATAAATTATATTATCTGTGTTCTAAATGTTTGAGTTATCCTAACCGGTCACCATTTTCCACTTTTTGTTGTGGCTCTATAAGAACAACGCCTTGCTTTGAATATACACCCATTACTAAAACTTCTGAACTGAAATCAGCAACTCTCATAGGGGGAAAGTTAACTACTCCTAATACTTGTTTGCCAATTAAATCATCCAAATCATAACAATCTGTTATTTGAGCACTACTTTGTTTAACACCTATTTCTTCTCCAAAATCAACCCACAGTTTATAAGCTGGTTTTTTTGCTTTAGGGAACGCCTCTGCTCTGATAATTTCTCCAACACGCATATCTAGCTTTTGAAAATCGTCGAAAGTTGCCATAGTATGCCTCCTAAATTTCACATTTGTTTTCCATTATCTATTGAGATATTGAATGGCTTTGTTCTTTTTGGCTATCTTTAATGACAGTTAAGACACCAAAGAGAATTAAAACAGAACCTATCCAAAAGGTTATACTAATCACTTCACCTAGTATTAACCATCCTAATAATGTTCCAACAACAGGTTGGAAGAAAAAGAAAACTCCTCCGCTGGAGGCATTTAGCATTTGTAATCCACGGTTCCATAATAGAAATGCAATAGCTGTCGAAATTACACCCAGATAAATTAATCCTCCCCATATGGTTGGATTAATTAGTTCATTAAATTTTATTTGTGGCAACTTTGGTATGACAAAAGGAGTTAAAACAACAACAGCGATTAAAGTAGCATAGGTTGTGACAACAATTTGCGAATAACCACCAGGTAGACGTTTAATAAGCACGGACATTAACGCCCATGTTAATGCTGCAATAATAAGTGATATTCCACCAAGAGTGCTACTCATATCAATATCGTCAATTCCAACAATGGTAATCACACCTGTAGTTGCTAGAATAACTGAAATCATCTTTTTAATGCTTAAACGTTCTTTAAGGATTAAACTAGCAAACACAACCATAAAAGCTGGTGTTGTAGAAGTTATAATTGCCCCCATTTGGGCCGTAGAAAGCATTGTACCTGTTTCTTGGGTGACAATGGAAATGACATACCCAATAATTGCAATAGCAATTAATATGCCGAAGTGCTGCCCTTTAATTCTCCAGCTTTGTTTAGTCACCAGGCCAATTATGACTAATGCAACAAGTGCCAATAGATATCGCATCCATACAAGTTCTAATGGTGGTATCACTGCCACTACTACTTTAACGACAACGTACATACCTCCCCAGATACATGAAGCTAATATTAAAAATAAAGAACCAATAAGCGTATTTTTCATTTTTGTTCCCTCCATTTTTTAGGCTTGTTTAAGCCTTAACGGAGAGAATTCCAAATAGCACCTTCTCTCCGTTAAGAGCGGGAGAGTGCTGTTGGAACATCATTTTCAAATAAAGGGGCGTAAAACATACTACTCAACTCCTTTAAGAAAAATAAATAATAAATTTAGCATAACAAATATATTTATATATGCAAGATCAGGTCTTTAATTTTAATGGGAAATGATTGATTTTTAAATTGAGTATTCACTTTATTCAGTTATAGAGGCGCTTCTCTGGGTTTCGTCAACAATTTTCGTCCTTTCGTTCATCTTACATGTTTTCACCTCAAATAAAATTATGAACGAATGTTCGCTCGTAGTGTGTATGAGCCGAAGACGAAGGCCTCTTCACAGAGGGCTCATTTATACATTTTGAATTGTCATATCGCATTTATCTTCCTCTGAAGCATCCATTGCTTTGTATAATACTTCAAAAAAAGTTTTGCCGTCACTTGTTGCAAAGTAATTTGATAAATTGGTTACTTTAGGACTTATATTGTTTCCCCAAGGAGGATTTTTTGATAAGTCTTCAATATCCCATATAACCATTTCAGGTGCGAGTTTAGAAAGCTCTGCTTCAATCTCTTTTAAATTCTCTCGTGCTTCCGGAACATCGCTCCATTTTAGCTTATTATGGTATAAATCATTCATGAGCAAAGGATGTTTTGTTCCCCAACCATCTTTTTCTAAATGATATGAAATAGTCGAAAAAAACGAATGAACAAAGTCGCCATGTCCAGCTTCATAAAAGAAACAGTCCAACTCATTCATGGTGTCATCTCCTTGAGATGATTATATAGGAACGTTTGTTCTTGTTTCAGGATTAGAAACTGAATTGGGCATCAAGTTCATTTAATCCCTCAGAAGTGTTTTTGTCAGGCCAGAAATCCCACTTAACTCTTACAGAATTGATGTCTTCAGGCTTACTTAACTTTTTGATTGGGAAAAGAACAAAGCCGTCTGTTTTCGCTCCAGACATGATATCCCCATCGAAGTTCTCACTATGAACACTGGCTTTAATTTGCTCTCTTTTGTGAACATCGGTCAGTTGAAATGTCTTTCTTGCTTTTATTATCGATAATGAAATGGACACCTATCATACTTTATCACCTGATTCAAGATCCTGCTTTACGATACTGACTTGATCGATACTAAACTTCACGTTATTCTTATCCACAGACCAACCAACTTTATGGTTTATGGTATCATCTAAATTTTCTTTTTCGTCCCCAATGGCAAAGGGTTTAGGCGATTTTGTCTCGACATTTTAAAAACCAATAATATTATAATTTACAATCGTCTTGAGTCCCGGTAAACTACATGAAAAACAGGACAATCAGGAGAGGGAAAAACGAAGAATGAACAGGGCAGCTGCTGATCAATACGCTAGTTTCAAAGAATTGTCACAAAATGAAATCGAAGGAACTGATTACAGGGTTTTTGCACAAGCTGCAGGGAACAGCCTGCTCGTCATGTCTCCTCATGGAGGGGGGATTGAACCTGGAATCAGCGAGATTGTCAAAGCTTTTGCCGGTGGTTATTCCGTTTATTTGCTTGAAGGGATTAAATTGCGCGGGAATCATGTGCTTCATGTGACAAGCGACCATTTTGACGACCCGCGTGCCATAGAGATGGCTGCGGGACATGAATATGTTTTGGCTTTTCACGGCTATTATGAGCTTTCGCATTGTCGAACATTAGTTGGGGGAACAGATCGAAAACGCGCAGAGGTATTCGTCGATTCGCTGAGGAGGCACGGCTTTTCAGCCGAATTATTGGAAAAAAGCGCACGTCTTTCGGGTACATCCCCGAAAAGCATCAACAATCGATGCAGAACAGGACTAAGCGTGCAATTTGAAATCAGCACCGCCCAGCGAAAGGCGATGTTTGACCGTTTCAGCAGAAAGGGGAGGGACGCTTCTAAAAATGAAGTCTTCGATCGATATATAAAAGCAGTCAAAGAAGGAGCGGCTGACGCTTACGGATGAGCGCAGCCGGCTGTTTTCGGCTATTTTTCCAGAAGGTATTCCGCTTGCTTTTCGGCAGCAATCCACTTTTTTGCTTTTTTTGTGAAAGGGTACTGATGTCGGTTTTTTCTTTTAAAGCGCGTGAATTCATCTGCCTTATCAAACCGGTCAATGGTCCGCTCTGCAGAAGGTTCTGCATCCTCAAGAAGGCTTGTCTTCCATGCTTTGTGGAACTGGATTCCGATTTGCCGCTTTTCAAATAGTTCCATTCGTTTGGCGGCAAACTCTTCTGTCACATTGAAAAGATCGGCGATCATTTTGACCGCATGGCAGCGAAGTTCGGGAAAATCCAATTTCAGAAGCATAAAGGTCGGAACGCAGAAATGATACATGAATTGATTGGCTTGAAACTCCTGCAGTTCGCGGAACATCTTATTCATATTTAATTGGTTTCCCGCATGTTTTAATACATGGCACAGTTCATGGGCAAAATCTTCCCACTGCTTTTCTTTGGAAAGCCTGCTGTTGAGAATGATGCTGTACATGCCGTCATGCTTGATCATCATGCTGTTCACATCTTCATAATGCACCCAAATATTAAGGGAAGAGGCGATCCGCTGCATGTCAATTTGATACGGTTCAGTAAAACCAAACTTAAGGTACATATTTTTTACGTATTCTTCTAGGTGAGATAAATAAAATTCCAATACGAAGACACCCCTTCGAACAAATGTTCTATTTTTCTGGGAAAGAAAAGCCCTTAAAGGGCCCTATACACTCACATAGACTATCATCTGTTATGTTGAATAGAAATTCCTTATTTATCCTGTCTATCCCCGGGTTTCCGCTTTTTCTCTTTTTCCTTTAAATATTGAATAAATTCAATCGCCTGCTGCCTGCTTTCAGGCGAAAACTCCTGCATGTCCCGATATGCGATTTGAAGATCGGGATCTTCAAACCTTTCTTCAAGAGAACGGCCATTCTCTGTCCCCGTTAATAAATAGTCTATCGTCACTTTATAGTAATCAGCCAATTTTTTCAATGTTTCATAATCCGGCTCGCTTCTTCCATTTTCATAATGGGAATAGCGCGCCCTTGAAACGCCGATCTGCTTCGCTACCTCTTCCTGCGTCCGTTTTCCTCTAAGATTTTTCAGTCTGCCGCCAAGCATAGAATGACCTCTCTTCCTCAATTCGGCATTATGTTATTTATTATAGATACAAAATGTATCAAAATAAACATTTGATAAAAAAAGTATCAAAAAAATGTTGATGATAAGAATTGTATCGTATATAATCAAAAATAAACGATACGTATTGTATCATGGATGAGGGAGTGAAGCATTTGCGGAAACGTTTAATTGAAGAACGATCCAAGCGGGGACTGACGCAAAGGCAGGTGGCGAAAGGCTGAATATTTCTGAAGTTATGTTCGAAAAATCGAAAGGGGTACACGAAACTTTGGCAGGGAAACGATAATGAAGTTTGAAACGCTATATTTCGTAGCAGACCGCGAGCTGTTTCCTGATCTTTTTCAGGCAGGTTTTGATAAATTTCGTATCGATGTAAAGAAAGTGCCGGACATGAACATTGAACATCCGTTCATTACCCAAATACGGACATACGGCTATCCACGGGAAGCTTTGCAAAGAAAACGCATGAGAAAGGACCTGTTTTCAAGGGGTATGCATGGCAGAAAGAAGGAAATAGGATGCAGACGATCTTGATTCCATACAGCGGGGCTCGGTTCGATCTGGAGGCTCTGTGAAGCCGGTGCCTTTATCGCATTTGCGAAAAATGGAATGCCTGTCTTGCAATTTGAAAACAAAGGACAATATGAGCGGTATGTAAAGCTTCAGCTGGGAGCGGAAAGCCGAGGGCGACCGAGTCGCGGGTTGAGCAAACCTACTCTGTTATTAATTACCGGTACTTGAACCATAAGCCGATCCTGCTTTTAAGCGAACTTGATGTTGAACAAATCGTCGGCATAGATGAAGCGCTTGGTACGAGACTGTTTGAAATGTGCCAGGATTACCTTGTCACATGAAAGGGAACTCTTTTGACATCAATCATAGACTGGAGGGAATGGTCTGATGTGCCGTTTGTGCAAAGGACACAATTCCGTTTATCAGGACATCGGCTGGGGGGCGTTTTTCAGCTCCTGCCCGAAAGCAAAGCGGAGATCTAACGGAGACAATCAAAGCTGTATTAAAAATGAAAACAAGGGTGAAGCAAAGTGCTTAAATGTCTGAAAGCGATCGTTCTCATTATGCTGATTTCGGCAAAAAGAGACGCACAAATCAAAAGGTGGCATGAAGAAGACGGAAAGTGAGGAAGAAATAATGGGGAAAGAAGCTTTGGCGTACAGCCCGTTACCGTGGCGCGTCGTCAAAACGAATACGGATGTATATATTTATTCCGCGTACAGTGATGTCGAGAAAAAACGTTTTCCATATTCAAATGGAAGATTAATAGCAAAGGTCGGCGATTATACAGCTTTTTCACAGGAAAAAAACGCTTATTTAATCGCTGCCGCCCCCGAGCTGCTGATTGCAGCAAAGCTTTCTCTCGCTTATCTAAACGGAAGGGAGCCGATCGAACCCGGCTCCGTTGAAAGCAAATTGAAGGGCGTTTTACAAAAGGTGATCACCAAAGCGGAAGCATTTGAACATGAAGAGGAGGAGAGCAATTGAAACAGCCAACACCATTAAAAGCGATTCATGGTACAACTGTCGGGAGCCAGATCAAAGAAGGAAAGGTGACAGTGATCGTGCTTGATGGAGTAAACGGTGCGGCATGGCAGACTGATGCGCCTGAGCACGGAAAAACCGTCATTGAAACAAGAAAGGGAGACCTTGCAAGAGTCGAGTTTGAAATCGGCTATAGGTTTTAGTTTAAAACATCATACGTCCAAGACGGAAAGCCTGCGGACACTGATCATAATGCACAGCATGTGCAGCTGATTGGTGTCCTTTTTTATGTTGAAAAACGGAGGATCACAAAAATGGAAGATTTACTTTTTGAATACAAAAGGACATTAAAAGCGACAAGAACATTATATCGGCCTCTTCAGGATGAAGAGTGGCTGACGCCGGAGCAGCTCAAAGATAAAAAACTGATCAGAAGCATGATCGCCGATTTGGAATATGTCGTCGATTGGCTTGAACAAGGGAGAGAACCGGGAATCAGGCGGGCTATAGACAGACGGGATTCCTATAAACGGATGCTGATCAAAGATCCGCGAATCATGGACACGTTTTCTGAGGGAATCCGCTTTGAGCCGGCGCATGAGGTATCGGCGGCTGACAAAGCGCGGATCGAAGCGGCCCTATCCGTCCTGACGGCCCGGGAAAAAGAAATATTCATTTTGCACAAGGTTGAGCGTTTTTCCTACGAACGGATTGCCGCGATGCTCGGCATCAAAAAATCGACTGTACAGACAAATGTGAAGCGTGCGCAAGCGAAAATGGCAAAGCAAATAGAAAAACCCGCCAATCGCCTGGCATAAAAATGATCATTCTTTTGTCATACGTTTGCCACCTATAAGTGAAGAGAGAAAACCGCGTCATCAGCTTCGATGAAAACAGATGTTGACTGTAAAGATACGAATTGAAAAGAGGAGGGGACGACGTACGATGCCAAGAACGAGGGCCATGCAAAGAGATGAGGCATTCCGGCTCTATCGACAATACGAAGGAAATATTACAAATCGTTTCACCAGATGAGCTCGGCGTTTCCAACAAAAAGATCAGCGCCTGGAAAACTCTCGACCGCCGAAGGACGCATTAGAAAATGACAGAGAACAGCGCGAAAGAGATGACGGCTGGACAAGCTCCATTCTTAACGAAGAGTTGAATGAGCGCCCTACGCTGTTTTGTAAAAGTTTCAATGCCGATCCCCACTGCGAGTTTCTTGAAAAGTCAAAAATGGCAAAAGCAATATACGTATTGAAACTGTTTGCAGAGGCGGTTGTTCCTTATGTGTATGTCAAAATTGCAGGTCTTTCCGACGCTCTTGAAGAAACGAGCAATTTGCATTTGGTGCTTTTGCAGTTTCGGAGAAGCTGAAAAATACGTTTTATTAGAGGCGGTTTTCTTACTTTAGATCAGCTATTGCAGGTTTCATTAGAATGCACAAAAACCAAAAAAGGAGAAATGTTTTATGCCTTGTTCAGATTACTATGATACTTATGTTTTAAAGATTTGTACAGATGCTGATTCCTATTCACCGAAAGCAACTTCTATAGACGTTGTTGCAAAATATGGAGGCGGCAGTATTGCGAATTTTAAATATACGCTTTCGGCTGAAGTTTGGAATAAAGATTATTGGGAATCTCGTAAGTTGCTAACAGGAACTTTTAAATTACAGACACCGACAAAAGTGTTTAAAATTTCACAGCTTAAATTGAAGAAAGGAAAAAATAGTGTTCGTATTAAAGGGTATTTTCACGATACCGTTAATGGAGGGAATTTCCAAGTGAAAACACCTGCTTTTATTGTTAAACGATAAGTTTAAATGCCCAGCACCCTCGGCTTAAGCTGAGGGTGTTGTTTTATTGGAATCTAATTAAATAAGCGAAAAAAAAAGGAGAAAAAGTATCCCGGTTTTTTTTTGCCCTGTGACAAACCGTTGGTACTGAAGAAATCAAAAGATCGGCGCTCATTCTATAAAACTGGTGCTTTAAGGATTTATTTAAGAATATTTTCAAAGAGGAAATTTTTGATATTGATAGTAAAGTATGATATTTTTGATCTTATGAAAAACTTTATTTACCTACTCATTATCGCTCTATTCATTTTAATAAGCGGCTGAGAATTCTACAAAATCAGCCCCCGAGGACAGGTACCATCCTTTAATGATTGCCCACAGGGGAGCTTCTTCGTTAGAACCGGAGCATACGCTATTATCCTATCAACGTGCAGTCAAAGATAAAGCGGATGACATCGAGATCGATCTGCGGCAAACGAAAGACGGAAAACTCGTTGCAATACATGATAAGGATGTCGCCAGAACGACAAACGGAAAGGGGAAAGTTCACGATTTAAAGTTATCAGAGCTTAAAAAGCTTGATGCCGGCAAGGGGCAGAAAATATTGACCATCGAAGAGATCATCAAAACATTCGGGAAGTCAACAAACTATTACATTGAAACGAGAGAAGACGAAAACGGGCAATTGGTCATGGAAAAACAGCTGGCTGATATTCTTGAAAAGAATGATTTAATTGCGGAAAACAAAGTCGTTGTAGAATCGTTCAGCGAAAAAAGCTTGCGGAAAATACGTTCAATCAACAAGGACATTCCGTTGACCCGTCTCCTGCGCGATGACGAAGTCAGCCGTTTAACACCTGATTCGTTAAGAAAAATGAAAACGTACGCCTCCGCAGTCGGACCGAATGCCAAATTGGTCAATGAAGCCATTGTCAAAATGATTCATAAGGAAAACATGCAGATTCATGTGTTTTTTGATGCGGAGAGTGAGAATGGCTTAACAAAGAAAATGCTTCACTCAAAAGTTGATGGATTGTTTACCAATCATCCAGCTTACACTAGGAAACAATTAGACTCGTCTATGTAGACGGGTCTTTATTTTGCCCTCGTTCCTGAGGAGGTGGACAGGAGGAATGCAATATGCCGCAAACGCCGGAATTAGACGTGTTTCAAAAAAGGATCACAGAGCTGAAAGCTGATCAAAAAACGCTCGAGCAGCGCGTCAGTACACTGGAGAGGTCATCTGACCGACACGATCAGCAGATTATGTCGATTAATGAAAAGCTCAACAAAATTGAAGAAAATACAACATGGATTAAGCGCAGCATTACGGGCGCGATCGTCACGGCGGTCAGCACCGGCATCATCAGCGGGGCCATCGCCGTTTTTTATAACCTTTTGCAGAAATAAGGAGGAAAACGCGTATGAAAAGCTTTGACAAAGGCACAGTGGTTCGCACGGCGCTTCTTTTTATTGCATTGGTAAACCAGACGTTGATCATGTTCGGTAAAACAGCCTTGCCGATCAGCGAGGATCAGGTCAACACATTGGCAGATGCCTTATATGTAGCTGGTTCCACGGTGTTTACAATCGTTACGTCTCTTGTCGCCTGGTATAAAAACAATTATGTCACTGACAAAGGAAAGCTGCAAAAAGAGATTTTGCAACAAAAAGGACTGACGAAATGAGGCTGCCGGCAGGGCAGCCTTTTTTCAGGAGTGGTTCAATTGGTTAAGGTTGTGAAAAACTTTGTGAAAGTCAATCAGTACACCCGGCCCGGACTGAAATTGTCGGGAGTGAAAGGCATCGTCATGCACTGGACGGCAACACCCGGGGCGTCCGCATTAAATGAAAGGAATTACTTCAACAGTACTTGCATTGCCGATGAACGCCACGCTTCGGCTCATTATTTTGTCGATCGGAGCGAAGTGCAGCAGATCATTCCGGAGGATGAAGTCGCCTGCCATGCGCATGACGGGAACCGCTGCTATGTAAGCTTCCTAAAGCCGAATGCCAACACGGCGGCAATCGGCGTCGAAATGTGCGTCGAAAAAGACGGTAAAATTCACAGCGAAACCGTTCAGAACACTGCCGAACTAGTCGCGGATTTGTGCAAGCGCTACGGGCTTTTGACTGACAACATCGTCCGCCACTATGATGTGACGAACAAAAACTGTCCGGCGCCATGGGTAAGCGATTCAAGCCAGCTTGCGGCATTCAGAAAAAAAGTCGGCACCCTCCTGGGGAACCAAACGGCAGCGAACACAACGGCGGCAACGAGTCAATCGTGCAAATCGACAGGGACGATTCTGAAAAAAGGCTCGTCAGGCTCAAGCGTAAAGGCTCTGCAAAAACGGCTGATTGCCGCAGGCTTCCCTTTGCCGAAGTCCGGTGCCGACGGCTCTTTCGGAAATGAAACCGCACAGGCGGTGATGTCTCTTCAAAAACAAGCCGGGATCACGGCCGACGGCATTTACGGCCCCGCCACCGAAAAAGCGCTGGCTGCCGTCGCCTCAAAGAAAAAGTCATCTTCAACCAGCAAGACATCTTATACACTGCCCTCCGGCATCTATAAAGTCAAAAGCCCGCTGATGAAAGGGACGGCCGTCCGGGAAATTCAAGAGGCGCTCGCGGCTCTTTATTTTTACCCGGATAAGGGAGCAAAAAACAACGGCATTGACGGATATTACGGACCGAAAACGGCGGATGCGGTGAAACGGTTTCAGATGATGAACGGATTGGCTGCCGACGGTATTTATGGACCGAGGACAAAGGCGAAAATTGAATTGTTATTAAAATAAACAGGCTCTCTGTCATGAGAGCCTGCGGGTATCGAATTGTCCAGGAACTTTTCATAAATAAATCGCAAATAAACCTGCCAAAACAGCCGTCATAAAGTAATCGTCCCCATCCATTTTCGTACCGTTTTTAACGAGAACATTCATTGCCCAATTCATTTTTGTGCCTTCAGCTGTCTTTTTAACAAGATTTTTTCCAATGTTATAATACATAACCTTAAATATAGAAAATCCAACTGAACAGAAAAAATAGAGTAAGACAAACTTACCGAAAAAAATAAGCATTGTGTGCTGGTCACTCCCACAACAATAGTTTGCCAACATCAAAATTTTAACATATGAAGTTCGCCTTTTTATTTTTGAACTTTCAAAAAACAGCTACCGTACTACCATACAAGTATGGTAGTATAAGAAAGAAGGGAGGTGGGATCATGAACATCACTCACTCAAGCGTACGGTCTACAAGGGATCAGGTTTATTATTTGCTTAAGGAAGAGATTATGAAATTTCGGCTCATACCGGGAAGCCACATTTCTGAAAAAGAAATTTCCGAAAAATATGAGGTGAGCAGAACGCCGGTCAGGGAAGCTTTTCTTCAGCTGTCAAAAGAAGGGCTGCTTGAAATTTATCCTCAAAAAGGAACGCGGGTATCGCTGATCGACCTTGATTTGGTGGAGGAAGCGAGATTTATGAGGGAAAACCTTGAAAAGGCGGTTGCCGAATTAGCGTGCCGAGATTTCCCGGGGCAAACGATGATCGAGCTTGAGCAAAATGTGAAGATGCAGGAGATGTCGATCGATCAGAAAAATTATGAGAGTCTGTTTGATTTGGATGAAGCGTTTCACAAAATGATTTTTGAAGGATGCCGCAAAGCGAATATTTGGTCAGCGATCGAGCAAATGAACGTACCGTTTAGGAGAATCCGCTTTTTAAGACTTGCTGCAGATTTTAACTGGGACACGATTTATGAGCAGCACGCGGCCCTCATCAAAGCGATCAAAGCACAACAGCCGTCAGAAGCCCGCCGGATTGCTGAAGAGCATTTAAAGCTGGTCATTGTGGATAAGGAGATGCTGATCGAAGAATTTCCCGGTTATTTTAAAAAGAAAGCGCTTTAAAAGGAGGGGCTGCATGAAAGCAGCGGTAATGACAAAGCCCTTTTCGATTGTTTTTCAAGACCTGCCCCGTCCCGAGCCCGGCGGCCATGAAGTTCTTGTGAAAGTCAAGGCCGCCGGTATTTGCGGAAGCGATGTGCATTTTTACGACGGCTCAAACCCTTATGCACAATATCCGCAAATCTTTGGACATGAGCTGTCCGGCATCATTGAAAAAACCGGGGCTCAGGTGAAGGGCAGATCGCCTGGGGAACGGGTCGTGATTGAACCTGCCATTCCGTGCGGAAGCTGCTATCCCTGCCGAAAAGGGAGAACGAATGCCTGTGTGAACATTGATATGATCGGGTCAGTGCGCAGAGGGGGATTTGCGGATTATATCACCGTCCCGGAAACGCATGTTCATCCCATTCCGGAACAGATGGATTTTGCGACGGGCGCTTTATGCGAGCCGTTTGCGATTGGTGCCCAAGCGATCACGCGCGCAAACATTCATAGCGGTGAAACGGTTGTCATATTGGGGATGGGTCCGATAGGATTAACGATTTTGGGACAGATTAAAAAACGGTTTCAAGCGGTTGTGATCGCCGTTGATCCAGTACGCGAACGTCTGGAGCTGGCGAAATCATTCGGCGCTGATACGGTTATTCATCCACATGAAGAAAATGCGGAACACACTGTTTCCAAGCTGACGAATGGGGAAGGCGCCGGCATTGTCATCGAAGCGGCAGGAATTCCCGCGACCATCGAACAATCCATATATTTAGCTGCTGCGGGCGGGAGAATTGTCATTGTCGGCTTAACAGGAGAACATGTGACGGTCCCTGGCCTCCTTCTGACAAAGAAAGATATTGAAATACACGGAACAAAGCACAGCGTCAATCAATTTCCGGATGTCATTCGATTTTTGCATAGGAATCCGCAGCTGGCCGAATCTTTCATCACTGAAATCATGCCGTTTACGAAAATCGAAGAGGCGCTGAAAAAAGCGAAGAACCATCCCGATCAGGTGACAAAAATCATATTATCTTATTGAACTGGAGGGGCAAGCGATGAAAATGGTGTTCAGATGGTATGGAAAAGGAAATGATACCGTCACCCTTGAGCAAATCAGGCAAATACCAGGTGTTGAAGGGATCGTTTGGGCGCTTCATCATCTCCCCGCAGGTGAGGAATGGCCGCTGGAAGATATCATGGAGATCAAGCGGGTTTGCGGAGAGCACGGCTTTCACACCGATGTTGTTGAAAGCGTTAACATTCATGAGGATATTAAGCTTGGACTGCCGACGAAGGATCGTTATATCGAAAGGTACAAACGAACAATCGAAAACCTGGCCAAGGCGGGCGTGAAAGTGATCTGCTACAATTTTATGCCGGTATTTGACTGGCTCCGTACCGATTTGTACAGAAAAGCGGAAGACGGTTCGACCGCCTTGTTTTATGAACACGCAAAAGTCGACCAAATCGATCCTTTTGAACTTGTTGATAAAATCGCAAACAACGTGGAATTTACGATGCCGGGCTGGGAGCCTGAGCGGCTGGAACATTTGACAAAGCTTTTTGAAGCGTATCAACACGTGACAGAAGAGGATTTGTGGAACCATCTTCAATACTTTTTGGAGCAGATCATTCCAACCGCTGCGCGCTGCGGGATCAAAATGGCGATTCATCCGGATGATCCGCCATGGCCGGTTTTCGGGCTTCCACGCATTATCACCTCCGGGGAAAGCATCGGGCGTCTGCTTCGGCTTGTTGACGATCCTTCCAACGGCGTCACCCTTTGCAGCGGCTCCTTAGGCGCCAATCTGGAAAACGATATTATCCGGATTATCAAAACGTATCCTGATCGGATTCCGTTCGCACATATCCGCAATGTGAAAGTTTATGACAATCAAGATTTTATCGAAACGTCCCATAGGACGACGGATGGTTCTGTTGATATTTGCGGGATTGTCAAAGCCTATCATGACATAGGCTTTTCAGGCTATGTGCGTCCTGACCACGGGCGCCACATTTGGAATGAAAATTGCAGGCCGGGATACGGGCTGTATGACAGGGCGCTAGGAATCATGTATTTATGGGGCATTTGGGATTCGCTGGAAAGAGAAAAACGGGGGGCTTCACAATGCTTGAAATCCATCAATATTTAAAGGGAAAAACGGCTGTCATCACCGGCGGCAGCGGCGTGCTTTGCGGCGAAATGGCGCGGGAACTCGGGCGCCAAGGCATGAAGGTTGCGATCCTGAACCGGAATGTTGAAAACGGGGAGCTTGTAGCCGGCGAAATACAGAATGCCGGCGGCGAGGCGATCGCAGTCGAGTGTGACGTGCTAAATGAAAAAAGCGTTGAACGGGCGGAGCATCTCGTAACACAACGTTTCGGCGGCTGCGATCTGCTGATCAACGGAGCCGGCGGCAACCAGCCAAATGCAACGACATCGAATGAAACCCTGCATCCGGATCACCTCTTACACGAACATGTCACCACGTTTTTTGATTTGCAAGTCGAAGATTTTCAATTTGTTTTCAATTTAAATTTTCTCGGTTCCTTTATTCCAACGCAACGATTTACGAAAACGATGTTGAACAGAAAGGGGGCTTCAGTCATCAATATCTCCTCGATGAGCGCCCAGGTCCCGATGACGAAAGTACCCGCATACAGCGCCGCAAAGGCCGGCATTGAAAATTTTACAAAGTGGCTTGCCGTCTATTTGGCTGAAACGGGAATCCGCGTCAATGCCATTGCTCCGGGCTTTTTCCTGACCAAACAAAACGAGCGGCTTCTACTTGACGATAACGGCGGATTGACGCAGAGAGCGGAAAAGATTATCTCACGCACTCCAATGAAACGGTTTGGACAGCCTGAAGATTTATTGGGAACTTTGCTATGGCTGGCGGATGAAGGGATGTCAGGCTTTGTCACGGGCATTACAGTACCGGTTGATGGAGGGTTTATGGCTTATACGGGAGTCTAGTGATAGGAGGGCGAACCGGATGAAACAAATCGTGTGTGAAAAACCTTATCATTTCAGCATGATCGAAGTGAAAGAGCCTGAACCGACTGATGGTGAAGCACTGGTCAAAATCAAACGCATAGGCATCTGCGGGACTGATTTTCACGCCTATTGCGGCAGACAGCCGTATTTTTCATATCCAAGGGTGCTTGGTCATGAGCTGGCAGGCGAAATTGCCGACATTCACGGATCCAAGAATCTGAAGCCGGGCGACCCGGTCACAGTCATTCCTTATTTGGAATGCGGGAGCTGTGCCGCCTGCCGAAGCGGCAGGCCCAATTGCTGCATGAATCTTAAAGTGCTCGGGGTTCATATTGACGGAGGGATGCAGGAGTATGTGAAGATTCCTGCGGACTGCTTGATCAAAACGGAGAATCTGACATACAGCGAAGCGGCGGTCGTCGAGTGTTTAAGTATTGGTGCCCATGCCGTCAGAAGGGCGGATGTCCAAAAAGGAGAAACTGTGCTTGTCATTGGAGCGGGGCCCATCGGGCTCAGCGTGATGAAATTTTCCAAATTGAAAGGGGCAAAAGTGATCGCGATGGATATCCGCCAAGAACGTCTGGCATTCAGCCGGATGTGGGCGGAGGCTGATGAAGCCGTCATTGCGGGGGACCGTGCATGGGCTGAGATCAAGCGGATCACAGGCGGCGATTTTCCTCAAGCGGTTTTCGATGCGACAGGCCATTCCGCTTCCATGAACGAGGCTTACAAGTACACCGCGCACGGGGGACGTCTTGTATTTGCCGGGCTTGTCAAGGATCACCTTTCGTTTCCGGACCCCGAGTTTCACAAGAGAGAGCTGACCATATTGTCGAGCCGAAATGCTTTGCGGAGCGATTTTGAAATGGTGATTCAAACCATTGCGGACGGCTTGGCCGACGCGGAGCGTTTTATTACCGGATACCTTCCGTTCAGCAGGGTTGCTTCCGGCATTGAATCAGCGCTTGCTCGAGAAGGAAATCCGGTGAAGGTTGTAATCGGTTTGTCGGAATGAGCAAAAATGCAGAAAGAGGGGTTGCCCATGTTTTCAAACGGCCGTGGCTTTGTGCTTGTGATGCTTTTTTTGGCAGGGGTGATTAATTACTTGGATCGTTCGGCGCTGTCTGTCGCCGCCCCGTTTATTCAGGAAGACCTGCACATCAGCCCCGCGCAAATGGGGATGCTGTTCAGCAGCTTTTTCATCGGATATGCGGTGTTTAATTTCATTGGCGGCTGGGCTTCTGACAAATATGGAGCAAAACATACGTTATCGGCGGC
This sequence comes from Bacillus sonorensis NBRC 101234 = KCTC 13918, assembly GCF_001592005.1. Taxonomy (GTDB): domain Bacteria; phylum Bacillota; class Bacilli; order Bacillales; family Bacillaceae; genus Bacillus; species Bacillus sonorensis. The sequence continues at coordinate 384,535 of NZ_BCVZ01000002.1, read as the reverse complement.
AATGGTTGTATGGTCGGTATTCAGCGGAGCCATTGCGCTAACATACAACTTTGCTTCATTGTTTATCATCCGCGTCATCTTTGGAATGGGAGAAGGTCCTCTTTCAGCAGCCACAAGCAAGGCGGTCAACAATTGGTTTCCGAAAAAGGAAAGGGCGAGGGCGCTCGGAATGGCCATGTGCGGAACTCCGCTCGGAGGGGCTGTGTCGGGGCCGATCGTCGGGCTGATTGCGATCCATTGGGGCTGGAAAGCTTCCTTTGTTCTCATTATGCTGATTGGACTGATTTGGACCTGGTTTTGGATGACGCTTATAAAAGACAGGCCGACAGGGGTTCAAAGCGCTGTCGAGGGGAAAGAAGAGCCTCGGGAAAAAGGGGCCGGCATTCCGTTGTCCTTTTATTTAAAACAGCCGACGATCCTTTTTACCGCATTTGCTTTTTTCTCATATAATTACATTCTGTTCTTCTTCTTAACATGGTTTCCGAGCTATTTAACGACCGCCCGCGGGCTGAGCATCCACGATATGAGCATAGCGACGATCATTCCTTGGGTTGTCGGGTTTATCGGTCTTGCATTAGGCGGATTTATTTCAGATTATATCTTCAAGGTGACGGGGAAGCAGATGTTTTCGAGAAAAGCTGTTCTTGTCGTTTGTCTTTTGGCGGCGGCGGTATGCATCGGGGTGGCCGGAGTGGTGACGACGGCATACGGAGCGGTCGCATTAGTGGCATTGTCCGTTTTCTTTTTATATTTGACAGGCATCACGTATTGGGCGATTATTCAGGATATCGTCCATCCTGACCGTGTCGGGGGTGTGGGCGGGTTCATGCATTTTCTCGCAAATACGTCAGGGATTATCGGACCGACTGTCACGGGATTCATTGTAGAGTACAGCGGCGCCTTTACGAGCGCGTTTTTGCTTGCCGGGGGGCTTGCGGTGGCAGGTTCGCTTTGCGTCGCATTCTTTGTAAAACCGATAAAGGCTGATCGGTTGCCGCAATCGCTCTCATCAGAAGAACATTTTTTATCATAGCAAATCATTTTGAAAGCGCTGACATCAAAAGGGAATTCCCAGCTTGGATTGCCGTCATGCCAAGCTGGGGTTTTTTGCGGGTCAGCTCTTCTTTTTTCGTCTGTTTAACGCCTTTATCACCTTCTCGCTTCTTTTCCTGAGGAGAGTCGTATAGTCTGAGAGGCCAAATTTTGCAAAATCGACGTGTTTCACATGCTTCTTCATTTTTTTCACAGCATCACCTGATTGGATTCATTTGGTTTATTGTATGTATGAACGGGGAAAACGGAATAAGGACGGGAGCAATTTCCCGTCCTGAGTCAGGCATTTTTTCGTTTATACTCATCAATCAGCCGTGCATTTTGTCTGAAAATCCGTTCGGTATGAGGGCTGAGTTCATATTTGGCGATATTTGTTCTCGATTGTTTTTTAAATACTTTCCACGCGCCGCGCTTGATTGAACGGTCTTCGTCGTGCTGAAAAACCGGCTCCATCATTCGTCACCTTCCTCTTCGTATGGTAGCAGGAGATCATAGATGCTCGTTAAAGAAGTAAACAGAAGATAATCAAATTCAGTGACAAGGTCCTCGGAAGTCAGTTTCATGACATAGTCGTATTCATGGATAGAAAATGGAATCAGGACCATTTTTCCGTTTTCTTCGTAATATACATCTTTTCGCTCCAGCTTTTCCTGAACAGCGAAACGGTTTTCCATGTGTTCAAGCAAATGATCTTTGCTCTGCTCTGAATTATATTCACAGAGTGAGGCAGATATATTCATTTTTTCGGCAAACCGTTTAATGAGTTTTTCAATGCCTTCTGCATAAGCTTCTATATCTCCATAATAGATGTGAATCGGTTCGTTTTTCAATAGGTATTGGAACGTTTTCAGCCTGTTTTGATAGGTGTGAAGCAGGTCGTTGTTTTCTTCGAGCAGCTCTCTTGTGTCTGTCGCCAGTTCATTGCTGCCCAGTTTTTTAAAGTAGGCGTTTAAGAAAATAAATGCATCGGTCAGCGTGAAAAAAACGGCGACGATCAGATAATGAAGCGGGTCTGTAAAAAGGGACTGCGGATTGTACGTCCAGTAAATCACGGCGCCGATTACATAAAGGAGATACCAGGTTTTCCGGATGGCAATCGTTTTTTCTTTCATCTTTTTTTCAAAGCGCCACACGGCAAAAACGTACAGAGCCAAAGCCAGAACGATAACCCAAACTGAGAATTGATAAAAAAGCAGCATGACTTGTTCCCTCTTCCCGAGAAATGAGTGCAGTACTGCTTCTATAGATATGCCGAAAATCTCTTAAACATGAAAACTCCCGCCCAGATGTTTTTGGACGGGAGCTGATGTATTAAAAGAACAAATCCAGAATAAAGTAGGCAAATGCGCCGAGAGTTCCTGCAATCGGAAGGGTAATCACCCATGTGATGACCATTCGCTTGGCCGTACCCCAGTTGACGCCTTTCACCCTGTGGGCGGAGCCGACTCCGAGAATCGATGAAGAAATAACATGAGTCGTGCTGACAGGCAAGTGAATGATTGTGGCCCCAAAGATGATCGCAGCGCCCGTTAAGTCGGCGGAAACACCGTTGACAGGGCGGAGCTTCATGATTTTGCCGCCGACGGTTTTAATGATTTTCCAGCCGCCGACAGATGTTCCAAGACCCATGGCCAAGGCGCATGCGAATTGCACCCAAAAAGGGACATCGTGCGTGTTGTGCATGCCGCCGGCAATCAATGCCATCGTAATGATCCCCATCGATTTTTGGGCGTCGTTCGTTCCGTGTGTGTAGGATTGCAGCGCCGCTGTCGCGATTTGCACCCGGCGGAACTGCTTGTTTGTTTTGGCAAGGTTGCTGTTTTTAAAAATAAGTTTGACGATGGTGTAGACGATATATCCTACAACAAAGGCGAGAATCGGTGATAAAATAAGTGCTTCGATAATTTTAATAAATCCGCTGTATTTAATCGCGCCGAATCCGTCTGATGCGATAACAGCTCCGGCAATCGCCCCAATAATCGCGTGGGAAGAGCTGCTTGGAATGCCGAAGTACCATGTGACGAGATTCCACGTGATTCCGGCGATCAGAGCAGCCAGAATGACCACTGATCCGTTCTGCAGTTTAAAAGGATCGGCGATATCGCTCGTGATCGTTTTCGCCACCCCCGTGAACGTCATGGCGCCGACAAAGTTCATTAGGGCAGCCATGATAATGGCGTGCCTAGGTTTTAAAGCTTTTGTCGATACCGAGGTGGCGATCGCATTTGCAGTATCATGGAACCCGTTGATAAAGTCAAATGCCAAAGCAAAGATGACAATCAGTATGGTTAACACAAATAAAAGATCCATTATAATCCCTCGTTACGCATTTTTCATTATGATGGTTTCTAAATTGTTTGCTACACTTTGGCATGAGTCCGCGATTTCTTCAAGCGTTTCATAAATTTCCCGGTATTGAATGACTTTAATTGGATCTGTTTCCGTACCAAATAGGTTTTTTAATGATTTGCGGTGAAGATTGTCGCAGTTATGTTCGTATTCTTTAATTTTGATGGCATGAGGCTGAATTTCCTTCAGGCGGTTGTCAGCCATCAATTCGATTGTAATCAAAATTTCTTTCGCACATTCTCTGATATAGCCGCTGAATTTGTCAATGTGTTCGTCTGATGACGTAATCGAGAAAATTTCCATCATGGCTGAAAAGTGTTCGATTCCGTCGAGCACATCGTCAAGGCTGTTTGTCAGCTGAAGGATGTCTTCGCGCTCAATCGGTGTGATAAAAGCCTTGTTCAGTTCCTTAATCATCGTATGTACATAGTTATCTCCTTTTGTCTCATACTCTTTTAAGGTATCTGCAAATTCTTTAAGGGTCGTTTGATTCGTCACTTTATAGTTAACAAAATACTCGGCTGTTTCGTCTAAATTCTTTGCAATTTCCGTCAAAAGTACAGAAAACTTGTCTTTTTTTCTTTTCAACATTTGTAACCCTCCATTGTTTAAATGAGACAATGCACACATCAAAATATTATATTACTTTTTGTCGAAAAAAAACAGGTACAGTCGAAAAAAACAATTAATTTTCAGACGTTGTGATGTTTTTGTAAACAGTATGGCCGAAAAGAAAAACGAAATTTACTTATGAATAGTCTGTTTTTCCTTCCTTCAATTATGCCTGAAGGATCATTGCCGGTTTGTTTTTTAAAAAAACGGGAGTTTTGGTTTAAAATTATCGAATATTGGGATTTTTCTTTATCTTCTGTCCATTTTCTTGTTATAGTAGTAATAAACTGGAAAGGGAGTGAGCAGATGAGACGTTTTGCTATCATGGTTTTTGTTGTTTGTTTAGCGGTTGGTTGCTTTTTCAGTCCAGTTTCGAAAGCAGAGGGCCCGGCTGACAATGGGGATAAGGTTGCCGTCGGAAAAGACGGAATGGTGGCTACAGCCCATCCGTTGGCATCTGAAATTGGTGCGGAAGTGTTGAGAAAAGGCGGAAATGCGATTGATGCGTCGATTGCGATTCAATTTGCCCTGAATGTCACAGAGCCGATGATGTCGGGACTTGGGGGCGGCGGATTTATGATGGTCTACGACGGAAAAACGAAGGAGACTTCGATCATCAACAGCCGTGAGCGTGCACCTCAAGGCGCAACTCCGGATATGTTTTTAGATGAGGACGGCAAAGCGATTCCTTTTTCAAAGCGATCAACACACGGAAATGCAGTCGGTGTCCCGGGGACGCTGAAGGGACTTGAAGCGGCGCATGAAAAATGGGGCACAAAAAAAATGAAGGACCTGATTACTCCTTCGATCAAGCTTGCCGAGGAAGGGTTTCCAATCGATTCGGTGCTGGCTGATGCGATTGAGGAACATCAGGACAAGCTGAGCAAAACGGCTGCGAAAGATATTTTTGTTCCGGACGGAAAACCGCTGAAAGAGGGGGATATTCTCGTTCAAAAAGATTTGGCGAAAACGTTTAAATTGATTAGAGAAGAAGGGTCAAAGGCTTTTTATAAAGGAAAGATCGGCAAGGCGGTCGCGGATGTCGTGCAGGATTTCGGAGGGTCCATGACAGCGGACGATCTGGCCCGCTATGAGGTGACAACCGATAAGCCGATCTGGGGAGAATATCATGGCTATGATATTGCGAGCATGCCTCCTCCGAGTTCAGGCGGGGTTTTCATGCTGCAACTGCTGAAGCTGATCGATGATTTTCACGTTTCCCAGTATGATCCGAAGTCATTTGAGAAATATCATCTCTTGGCGGAAACGATGCACCTGGCCTATGCGGATAGAGCGGCATATGCCGGAGATCCCGAGTTTGTCAATGTTCCGCTGCAGGGTCTGCTGGATGACGATTATATTAAGGAGCGGCAAAAGCTGATCAGCCTCGATTCGGTAAACCGCGACGTGAAAGAGGGCGATCCGTGGAAATATGAAACAGGCGAGCAGAACTATAAAATCGTGCAGCAGCCTGATGATAAAAAGATCGGAGAAACGACGCACTTTACTGTCACAGATCAATGGGGCAATGTCGTTTCATATACGACCACGATTGAACAGCTTTTCGGAACCGGAATTATGGTTCCTGAATACGGATTGTTTTTAAACAATGAACTGACCGATTTTGATGCGGTGCCGGGCGGAGCCAATGAAGTGCAGCCGAATAAAAGGCCGCTGTCCAGCATGACGCCGACCATTGTCTTTAAAGATGACAAACCTGTGCTGACAGTCGGCTCGCCTGGAGGAACGACGATCATCGCGTCCGTTTTCCAGACGATCCTCAATTATTTTGAATACGGCATGAGCCTTCAGGACGCGATTGAGGAGCCCAGGATCTACACGAACAGCATTTCTTCCTACCGTTATGAATCCGGAATGCCTGAAGATGTGAGACTGAGGCTCAATGAATTTGGCCATAAGTTTGGAACGAGTCCGGTCGATATCGGCAATGTGCAGAGCATTTTCATTGACCGGGAAAACAAATCATTTATGGGTGTCGCCGATTCCAGCAGAAACGGGACGGCGGTCGGCGTAAATATTAAAAAATCGGCAAAAGCAAAAAAATAGAAGGCTGAGAAGGCTTGATTGGGCGAAACCCCAGTCAAGCCTTTTGCATGCGGAAAAATATATTTTAAAACATAGTTGACTTGTAGGAATACTTTGAATATTATTGAGATAAATTTGAGCTGAAAAAAGCCTGCTGATCGGAAAACCGAAGGCCCTTGACATGTCTACCACACATATGTCAAGGGTTTTTTTGTACCGATTAAGGGCTTGCCGGGCGCGTTTTTCGCCATTTTAGAGAAAAGAAGAGTAGCGAAACCGCCTATATCAACATATAAAAATAACATTTAAAGGAGGGCTATTTGATGAAATGGTTCAGAAATATTTCGATGCTATTACTCGTTTTTACACTGGTTGGAGCGGGCTGCTCAAGCGGAAACACCCAGTCTTCCGATTCAGATTCCATCGAGCTTTTGAATGTTTCCTATGATCCGACAAGGGAGCTTTATCAGGAATATAATCAGGCCTTTCAAACGTATTGGAAACAAAAGAGCGGCCAAAACGTGACGATTAAGCAGTCACATGGAGGATCGGGCAAACAGGGGAGATCCATCATCGACGGACTTGAAGCGGACGTGGCGACTCTGGCGCTGGCTTATGATATCGACAGCATCGCAGCGCAAGGCCTTTTGTCTAAAAATTGGCAAGAAGAGCTGCCTGACAACTCAACCCCTTATACATCAACGATTGTTTTTCTTGTGAAAAAAGGCAATCCCAAACAGATTAAGGACTGGGACGATTTGGTCAAGGATGGTGTGTCAGTCATCACTCCGAATCCAAAAACATCGGGGGGCGCAAGGTGGAACTACCTGGCTGCCTGGGCATATGCTGATAAGGCCTATAAAGGAAACCAGAAACAAATAGAGTCCTATATGAAAGATTTATACGGCCATGTGGAAGTGCTGGATTCCGGGGCCCGCGGAGCGACGACGACATTTGTCGAACGAGGGCTGGGCGATGTGCTGATTGCCTGGGAGAATGAAGCATATCTCACGTTGAATGAGCTTGGGAAAGATAAATTTGAGATCGTCTACCCATCGATCAGCATTTTGGCTGAACCGCCTGTCGCGGTTGTTGATAAAGTCGCCGAGCGGAAAGGGACGGAAAAGGCTGCAAAAGCATACCTCGAATATTTATATTCCGAAAAAGGCCAAGAGATTGCCGCCAAGCATTACTACCGGCCGAGGGATCAAAAAGTGCTTCAAAAATTTCAAAAACAGTTTCCGCGCGTTGAGATGGCCAATGTAAATGATGCCTTCGGCGGCTGGAAAAAGGCTCAAGAAAAGCATTTCAACGACGGCGGAATATTTGATCAATTGTACAGAAAATAAAAAGAGCTGGAGGTGTAAAAAATCAAAACAGCAGGTGCGCGGTATACAAAAAGAAAAAACATATTTCCCGGATTCGGCATCAGTTTCGGAATCACGATGGCATATCTCGGCATGATTGTCCTCATTCCTTTAACAATGGTGTTTATGAAAACGGCCTCGATGGGATTTCACGATTTTTGGCAGGCGGTTGCCGAACCAAGAGTGGCGGCTTCCATCAGGCTGACGGTGTTGACGGCTCTGGCGGCCGCCATTGTCAACGCCGTGTTCGGCCTTTTAATCGCTTGGGTCATGACCCGTTATACGTTTCCCGGAAAAAAACTGCTAGACGGGCTTGTCGATCTTCCGTTTGCACTGCCGACCGCAGTCGCAGGTATCGCGCTTACGTCACTTTACTCGCCAAATGGGTGGATCGGGCAATTTTTGCATGTCAAAGTTGCGTTTACACCGCTCGGAATCATCATCGCCTTAGTGTTTATCGGTCTTCCTTTTATCGTGAGAACTGTGCAGCCGGTGATTGAAAATATTGAGAAAGAAGTAGAGGAAGCATCAGCCATTCTCGGGGCGGTTCCTCGCCAAACCTTCAGGAAAGTGATTTTTCCCCAGCTGCTTCCTTCTCTGATTACAGGGTTTTCGCTGGCATTTGCCCGCTCCCTCGGCGAATACGGCTCAGTCGTCTTTATCGCCGGCAATATACCGTACAAAACGGAAATTACGCCGCTGATAATCATGACGAAGCTTGAACAGTATGATTACAGCGGGGCAACGGCTGTGGCTTGCGTCATGCTTGTCATTTCATTCTTACTGCTGCTGGTGATCAATCTCTTTCAGTGGCGCATATCAAATCGGTGGGTAAGGAGCTGACAAAATTGAACGTCCAGACGCAAATTCAAACACATCAATCATTTGGCACGAAAACCACGAAGGCGGTGCTGGTCGCCATCGTCTATCTATTTCTATCGATCTTTTTGCTGCTGCCTCTTGCCGCCATTTTTATTAAGGCTTTTGAAAAGGGAGCGGATGTTTATCTGGCGTCCATTACAGACCCGGGCGCTCTGTCGGCCATCAGGCTGACGCTCATTGTGCTGGCGATAACCGTGCCGCTCTCGGCCGTCTTCGGCATAGCGGCCGCCTGGCTGGTGACGAAATATGACTTTAAAGGGAAAAACGTTCTTGTCACATTGCTCGATTTGCCTTTCGCGGTATCGCCCGTGATTGCCGGACTTGTATTCGTTCTTCTCTTTGGAACGACAGGAGTGTTCGGTCCATGGCTGTTGGACCATGGCGTAAAGATTGTCTACTCTCTGCCGGGAATTGTGCTGGCAACATTGTTTGTGACGCTCCCGTTTGTCGCGCGCGAGCTGATTCCTTTTATGCAGAGCCAGGGATCGTCTGAAGAAGAGGCATCGCTGACCCTCGGAGCAGGGGGCTGGAAAACATTTTGGTACATTACACTGCCGAACATCAAATGGGCCCTGCTGTACGGCGTGATCTTATGCGGAGCGAGGGCGATCGGCGAATTCGGCGCCGTATCTGTTGTATCCGGCCATATTAGAGGCGAGACGAATACCATGCCGCTCCACATCGAAATTTTATATAACGAATACCAATTTTCAGCCGCATTTGCCGTCGCTTCATTAATGTCTATTTTGGCATTAATTACATTGGTGCTGAAAAATATTCTCGAGAAAAAGACAAAAACGGCAGGAAAAGGAGCTTAGTAATATGGGAATCTCAATCAAACATGTTTCCAAGTCGTATGGTGAATTTCATGTGTTGAAAGATATCAATCTTGAAATCAAAAAAGGAGAGCTGATTTCCCTGCTGGGGCCGTCGGGGTCCGGGAAAACAACCTTGCTCAGGATCATTGCCGGGCTCGAACAGGCTGATCAGGGAAGCATTTTGTTTGAGGGGGCTGATCAAACAAATGTACATGTGAAAAACCGCAATGTCGGATTTGTTTTTCAGCATTACGCCCTTTTTCGCAATATGACCGTTTTTGAAAATGTGGCCTACGGTTTGAAAGTCCGCCCCCGCAAAGAAAGACTTTCAAAAAAGGAAATCAAGCAAAAAGTTGATGAACTGCTGAACATTGTCAGACTCAAAGAGTTTGGCGAAAGATATCCTTCACAGCTTTCCGGCGGACAGAGGCAAAGGGTTGCACTCGCCCGCGCCCTTGCTGTCAATCCCCAAGTGCTGCTGTTGGATGAACCGTTCGGCGCATTGGATGCAAAAGTAAGGAAAGAATTGAGGCGCTGGCTTCGAAAAGTGCATGACGAATTTCATATTACAAGCGTCTTTGTCACCCATGACCAGGAGGAAGCGCTTGACATTTCAGACCGCGTCGTGATTATGAACGACGGAAGGATCGAGCAGGTCGGCACACCTGAAGCTGTTTATGAAATGCCTGAAAATCCGTTCGTGTACGATTTTCTTGGGACAGTCAATCAATTTAAAGGCCGGCTTGACAGCGGTTATATTTATGATGGGAATTTCAAGTTTGAAGTGCCCGGGGATGTGAAGACGATCAAGACAGCTGCCAGCGGAGTCGGGTTTGCAAGACCTCATCATTTTATCGTTGAAAAAACACCGAACGATGAAAGCGGAATTCATTGCCAGGCGGAACACATCCGGGCGATCGGCTCGACGGTTCAGCTTGAGCTGAAACGAACGGACACCGGGGACATCATCGAAATTGAATTGACAAAAGAGTATTTTCTCAAGCTTCAAATTACAGTAGGGGACGATTTATATGTACGGCCAAAACAGCTGAAAGTCTTCTGCTCTTCGTAAAACCCCTGTTGGGAGCCGTTTGGCTCCCATTTTTCAGCCTCAAGAAAGCAGGAATTATTTGACGGGAATCGAAATATACAAAATCAGACTTTGTTCTGCAAAATGTAAGCGTTTCCGTTGGGTTTGAGATGAGGTAAGGGAGTGGTGTCATGATTCACGTATTGTCGAACGGATTTTACCGGTTTTGCGACTGGGTGATGAGGCTTGCGCTTCTGAATTTGCTGTGGATCGGTTTTTCTGCTGCTGGATTGGTCATATTCGGATTGGCTCCGGCGACTTGCGCCATGTTTGCCGTCACAAGGCAATGGGCGATGGGAAAGACGGATATCCCTGTTTTTCAGACGTTTTTTAGCGAATTTAAAAAACAGTGGGGAAGATCAGTTATTCTCGGACTGGTGTTATCGCTCATCGCCCTTTTGCTGTATGTCGATTTTTCAATCGCCGCCGTCTATTTTCGCGACCAGCCCGCCGTATTAAGCTTATTCATCAGCCTTTTTATGATATATGCCATCATCCTCTTATACGTTTTTCCGATCGATGCCCACTATGATGTGAAACAGATCGAGGTGCTGAAATACAGCTTTATCATCGGCTTTTCCCGCCCGCTCACTTCTTTGTTGATGATGATCAGCGCTTTTGGTTTCGTCCTGCTCGCTTTATTCCACGTCGCATTTCTTTTGTTTTTCAGCGGGAGCGCCCTGAGTCTTGTTCTGAACAAACTGGCGATTCGCGCTTTCCGTGCAGTTGACAGCCGCCATGAGAAAAAACAGGCTTCCTTCATGCGCTTGAAATGAAGGTGTTTGTCCGTGAACCGGTTGCAGCATTTAAAAATTAAAGATCAATTGTTTATTCTGATTTCATTCATTATGGCGGTTTCGCTGATTTTGATTTTGAGCGGCGTCCAATACACTTTTCGGGTGTATGACCAGCAAATCTACAGAAAATCGTCACAGGTGCTGATGATGTCATCAAAAAGCATTGAAGATGAACTAAAAAAAATTGAAGATGTTTCTTATCAAATCACAACAGATCAAAACATCCAAACCAACCTCCTAAAAGCGGGGCAAGACCAAAATAAATACGACCGGTACAAAATCAAGAGAGACATTTGGGACAAGCTTTCCGAATACACCGGATCAAAACGATACATTAAATCCATTCATTTATTTGACGCTTATCAAACGGAATATTCAGCAGGGGCAAGCTTAACAGAGGCGCTTAAAAGGCAGATCGACAGGCTGATTGAAAAAGCGGCGGAACGGAAAGGGGGGAATGCGTGGGTGACAATGCCCGGTGTAAACGGCGAGCTTTTATCAGCCAGGCAAATCCGCTCATATCATCATTTGAATTTTGATCATTTAGGAATCGTCCTGATCGTGGCCGATTTAAAAAGCATTGTCGGCGATCTCCCGCAGGACTGGGGGGAAGGCGCAGGCAAGATTGCCATGTCGGATGGAACGAAACTATTTTTTTCAGAAAGCCCTTTGAAAAAAATGGACGCTCTCCGATTATCCTCCGCTGATCAAAACGGATATGACATCGTGAACAAAAACGGCCGGCGGTTTTTTGTTTCATATGTCAAATCATCATATGAGAATTGGACATATTGGAGCCTGATTCCCTTTGACGCGATGTTTTCGAAAATAACTGCGATGAAGTCCATATTCATCTCCCTTTTTATACTCTTCTTTTTCACAGCTGTCCTTTTTGGAAGAAAAATGGCAAGAGGCATGACAAGCCCGATTGAAAAGCTGGTCGCCGCCATGAAAAACGTGCAAAACGGAGATTTTAAAACAGAGCCGCTCCCTAAGGCGCCTCCTGAGCGCCAGGACGAAGTCAGCGTATTGAACCGCGCTTTCATTACAATGGTTGAACGGATCAACCAATTGATAGCGGAAAATTATGAGAAGCAGCTCATGATTAAAGAGACGGAGTTTAAGGCTCTTCAGGCGCAAATCAATCCCCACTTTTTATACAACACATTGGAGTCGATCAACTGGCTGGCCAAGATGAACAGGCAGCCGCAAATTTCCAAAATGACAGAATCTCTCGGCTTTTTGCTGCGAAATGCCGTCAATATGAAATCAGATGTCTTAACAATCGAGGAAGAGGCTGACATTGTCCTTCACTACTTCACGATTCAGCAGTTCCGCTTTGCGGAAAGGCTGGTGTATGAAGTGGAAATCGATCCTATTGTCAAAATGTGCCCCGTCCCGAAAATGATTCTTCAGCCTTTGGCTGAAAATGCGATTACATATTGTCTTGAGCCTGTCCTTGACCCTTGCCGAATCAGCATAAAGGCATGGAAAAGCGGGGGATTTGCCTATTTGACAGTAAAAGACAACGGCCCCGGCATGGACGAAGATTTTTTGGACAAAGCAAAAAAAGGCCTTGTCCAAACAAGGGGCAAAGGCATCGGGCTGCAAAATATCGATGAACGGATGAAGCTGATGTTTGGCGGGGGCTATGGATTGCATATCTCAAGCCAAAAAAACAAGGGGACAGAGATCACCATTAAAATACCATTTCAAAGCGGGGTGTCGTGATGTATAAAGTTCTGCTTGCAGACGATGAACGGATCATTCTTGAGGGCATCTCAAGCATGATCCAGTGGAAGTCATTCGGTGCGTCTTTGGTCGGCGCGGTGCAGAACGGAATTGAAGCCTACCAGCTGATCTTGCGCGAACGTCCGCATATTGTCATCAGCGATATTAAAATGCCGGGAATGGGCGGACTTGAATTGATCGAGAAGGTTTCCCGAGACCACCCGTCGATCCGGTTTATTTTACTGACCGGTTTCGGCCAGTTTGAATACGCGAAAAAGGCGATGACATACGGAGTCAGACATTATCTGCTCAAGCCGTGCAATGAAAATCACATCACAGCTTCGCTTGAAAGCGTGATCGACGAATTGAAGAAAGAAGAATCGGCAGAACGGGTGAAAACGGAATTGGATCTCGTCCGTCCGCACATCCAAAAACACGCGTTACGAGAGCTGATCAAGGGTGACAAAAGCGATGCCGATGCATATTTGCGCTTTTTTCCCGATGGAAAGGACATCAGGATTGTCTTGTTTTCTGTTCAGGGCGAAGGCGGCGGACATTTGTCCACACTTGAAAAGCTTGCGGGCGGCATCCTGGCATCCTCGGCCATCGCAGCAGTCCTGATCAAGGGTGTGCTTGTTATTGCCGCAGATGGTGAAGAACACCCGGATCGGCTCAGGGATAAAATCGAACACATAAAACATCAGGCGGGCAAACAGCTGCAGGTTCAGCTGCAAGCTGCCGTCAGCCGGAACGGAGACATCAGGGAAGCGGCTGCATTATATGACCACGCGTCCGGCGGGCTCGACAAACAGCTTGTCAAGCCGGGCGGACAAACATCGGTTTTGATTAACAAAATGCTTGACCTGGTTCAAAAAGAAGCGGCCAATCCGAAGCTCTCATTAAAATGGGCGGCCCGCAACATGCTGTATATGAATCCCGATTATCTCGGCAAGCTTTTTAAGCAGGAAACAGGCGAGAAGTTTTCAAGCTATGTCGCAAGAGTGCGGATTGAAAAAGCGATGGCTATCATGAAGCATACGGGCGGCATCCCAATCGGAGAACTGGCCGAGAAATTAGGATTCGGCGACAATCCGAAATACTTCAGCCTTGTCTTTAAAAAATACACCGGCTATACGCCGTCTGAATATCGGAAAAAGAATGAAAAATCGAGACGATAAGCTGCCGGCAGAGAATCCGGCGGTTTTTTATGTGCAAAAAATCGCCGACATCTCTGTTTTTTTAACATTATTCTCTGTTTTTTGAGTTTCTGGAAGAGGTGCCATGAAATTAAAATGAAATGTAAGCACTTACAAAAAGAGGGGGATGTTGATGAGGAAATTCGTACCATTCTTTTTATGCGCCGTGCTGATGCTTGGCCTATACGGATGCAGTTCAAACAGTGAAGAAACGGCCGGCGAAGGCGGCAAAAAATCGATCACGCTCAGGGTCGCCTGGTGGGGCGGACAGCCGCGGCACGACTATACGACGAAGATCATCGAGATGTATGAAAAGGAACATCCGCATGTCAACATTGAGGCCGAATTTGCGAATTGGGATGACTACTGGAAAAAGCTTGCCCCGATGTCTGCCGCGGGTCAGCTGCCAGATGTGATCCAGATGGACACCGCATATTTGTCTCAGTACGGGGGGAAGGGCCAGCTTGAAGATTTGGCGCCTTATTTGAAAGACGGAACGATCAATACCGATTCGATCGATGACAAAGTGATCGAAGGCGGGAAGATCGACGGCAAACTGTACGGTTTTACGCTGGGCGTCAATGTTCTGTCGGTGATTTCCAATGACGAGCTTTTCAAAAAAGCAGGCATCAAGATCAAGGATGACAATTGGACATGGACCGATTTTGAAAACGCCGCGCTCAAAGTGCAGGAAAAGACGGGCCAATACGGATCAAACGGAATGCATCCGCCTGACGTCTTTTTCCCTTTTTATCTCAGAACGAAGGGGGAACGCTTTTACAAGGAAGACGGAACGGGTCTCGCCTATACGGATGACAAGCTGTTTGCCGATTACTTCAAGCGGCAGGTGAAGCTTGTCGAAGCCAAAGCTTCTCCAACGCCTGATGAAAGCGCGCAGGTGAAGGGGATGGAGGATGACTTTATCGTGAAAGGCCGGACGGCTGTGACATGGAACTACTCCAACCAATATTCGGCGTTTGCCCAACTGACGGATGCGCCTCTGTCCCTGCATCTGCCGCCTGAGCACTTGAAAGAAAAAGCGCTCTTTTTAAGGCCGAGCATGCTGTTTTCGGTTCCGAAAAGCTCAGAGCATAAAAAAGAAGCGGCGAAATTCATCGACTTTTTCGTCAACAGTGAAAAGGCCAACTCTCTGATGAAAGGAGAACGGGGCGTCCCGGTTTCGTCAAAAGCGGCTGAAGCGGTCAAGTCTGAATTAAATGAAGCGGAAAAAAAGATTTTTGAATATGTTGAACGGGCATCTCAATATGCCGGAGAGGCCGATCCGCCGGAGCCTGTGGGGAGCGCAGAAGTGATCAAACTGTTGAAGGATACGTCTGACCAGATTTTATACAAAAAAATAACACCTGAACAAGGTGCAGAGAGATTCAGAAAAGAGGCGGACGCCATACTCAAACAAAATCAAGGAAAGTAAGCCGAACATGGGATCATCTCGGCTACAATCAGTCAGGAGGATGCGGATTTGAAGAACAAACAGCGAAAAGACAACCTGGCGGGCTATGCCTTTATTTCTCCGTTTATTATCGGGTTTCTCTGTTTTACCGTCATTCCGATGGGGGCATCGCTGTTTCTGTCGTTCACCAATTACGACCTGTTTACGGCACCTAAGTGGATCGGCTTGGACAACTATAAAACGATGCTGACGGAAGATGAGAAATACTGGGGTTCCTTGAAGGTGACGTTTACCTACGTTCTCGCCGGGGTGCCGCTGAGGCTTGCTTTCGCGCTTTTCATCGCGGTGATATTGAACAGGGCGGAAAAAGGAGTCGGGATTTACCGGACGCTCTTCTACCTTCCGTCCATTATCGGCGGAAGCGTGGCCGTCGCGATTATGTGGCGCAATGTGTTTGGAAATGACGGTGTTATTAATGCGCTGTTGTTTTTTATCGGCATTGACAAGAAAATTCTGTGGTACCAGGATCCGACGAGTGCGTTATGGACCTTGATCCTTTTGTCGGTTTGGCAATTCGGTTCATCAATGCTGATTTTTTTGGCCGGACTGAAGAATATTCCGCCGATGTACCAGGAGGCGGCTAGCGTTGATGGCGCAAACAGAGTGCAGCGGTTTTTTCTGATTACCCTGCCGCTGCTCAGCCCGATCATTTTTTTCAATCTGGTCATGCAGACCATTTCCGCGTTCATGACCTTTACACCGGCCTATATTATTTCCAAGGGCGAAGGCGGCCCGCTCGACGGGACGCTGCTTTATTCCCTTTATCTGTTCCAGCGCGCCTTCAACTTTTTCCAAATGGGCTATGCTTCTGCAATGGCGTGGGTGATGCTCATTCTGATCGGGCTTGTGACCTTCATTTTATTTAAAACATCATCCTTATGGGTGCATTACGAATCAAAGGAGGGATGACATATGGACCCGATGCAGGATATTCAAAAGGAAGCTGCCGCTTTTCCGGCGGAAAAAGGAAAAAGCAAGACGGGCCGGGCGGTCTTCCACATCCTGACCTCGTGCCTTGCCCTTTTTCTTCTATACCCGATCATTTGGCTTTTTGCCAGCTCATTTAAAGAAAGTGCGAGCATTTTTGCAACATCTCATTCACTGATTCCCGATCCCTTTGTTGTGGGCAATTATGCAGAAGGGTGGAAAGGGATTGCAGGGCAGCCGTTTATCACATTCATTAAAAATTCGCTGATCATCGTCGGACTGTCGACGGTTGGCGCCGTTTTGTCTTCCGCCTTGATCGCATACGGGTTCGCCCGGATTCCGTTTAAAGGAAAAGCGTTTTGGTTCGCCTGCATGATGGTGACGATGATGCTTCCTCACGAAGTGCTGATGATTCCGCAGTACATCATTTTCGCGAAGCTTGATTGGCTGAATTCCTTCAAGCCGATCGTCGTTCCGCAGTTTTTCGGACACGCGTTTTTCATCTTTTTGATGATCCAGTTTATCAGAACGATTCCTGTTGAACTGGATGAAGCGGCAAGAATAGACGGCTGCAGCCGTTTCGGCATCTTTTTCAGGGTGATCCTTCCGCTGATCGCCCCTGCGCTTGCGACTTCTGCGATCTTTTCGTTTTATTGGAAATGGGAAGAGCTGATCAATCCGCTTCTATATTTAAATAAACCTGAGCTGTACCCCGTTTCCCTTGCGCTGAAGCTGTTTTTAGACACGGAAACGGCGTCAAACTGGGGGGCGATGTTTGCGATGTCGGTCGTGTCGCTGCTGCCCGTCGTACTCGTCTTTTTTGTATTTCAAAAATCGATCGTTCAAGGCATCAGTATGAGCGGATTAAAATAAAAAAGGGGAGATATATACATGCCGAAGCTTGTTTTTGATGAAGAAAAGCTGTATGAGGTGATCGATAGAATCGTAAAGCGGACGTTTGACATGGATTTTGATTGGGACTGGCCGGGAGGCGTTGCTTTTTACGGTGTGGCGGAAGCGTATGAAGCTACAAAAAATGAAGAATACCTCCGCTTATTGAAAGAATGGGTGGATGAAAGGCTTGAAGACGGCCTGCCAAAGCTTTCGATCAACGGTGTATCAATCGGACACACGCTATTATCGCTGTATCAGGCAACAGGCGATGAGCGCTATCTGGATACGGCGAGGCAGATGGCGGATTATGTCCTTCATGAAGCGCCGCGGTTTGGCGACGGAATCCTCCAGCATACTGTCAATTCCGAAAAGGACGTTTTTCCTGAGCAGGCATGGGTGGATACGATGATGATGGCCGGGCTGTTTTTGCTCAGGATCGGAAAACTTGCGGGCAATGAAGACTATTTTGAAGACGGTCTGCGGCAGTTTCACGGACATGAGGAGTTTTTGCAGGATATGGATACCAATTTGTATTACCATGCATGGGATCATCAGGCGAAAAACCATATGTCAGGGATCTTTTGGGCGAGGGGAAACGGCTGGGCCGCGCTGACGATGGCCAAGGCGCTGCCTTTGATTGATGTGCAACATCCGTCTTATATGATCATTGACGGTTCATTGAGAGATCTTTTGAGCGCGCTCGTCAGGCTGCAGCATTCTTCAGGATTATGGCATACAGTGCTTACTGATCCCGACTCCTATCTTGAGGTCTCAGGTTCGGCCGGAATTGCCGCCGGTCTGCTTGCAAAGGGTTCTTTATACCACAAATACATTCAGAAAACCTTGAGTGCGGTCACAGAAGCCGTCCGCGATGACGGCCGGGTCGAGCGTGTGTCCGCGGGAACGGCGGTCATGCGGGATGTCCAGGGCTATAAGGATGTCCCGTACAAACGCATTCAAGGATGGGGCCAGGGCCTCGCGCTGACCTTCCTGGCCGATGTCGTCCGCTCGACATCACGCGTCTTTCAATAACAATTGATCAAGAAACATTCTTTTTATTTGCAGTGGGGTGAAAGGGATGAAAAAGCTGCATCAAAGACATGTTTCACGGCGAAAGGGGACCTATTTTAAAAAAAGCTTTGTGCTGTTATTGCTGATTACGTGTATTCCCGGTTTATTGACGGGGGCGGGCATCTATTTTTTCTCAGCGGCGAAAATTGAAAAAGAGCTCCAGCATCTGCATGAAAGCCAGGTTTCCCGGCAGATCAGCCAAATTGATGACAAGCTGGAAGGCCTTGAAATCATGCTTTCCCAACTGGCATACGATACCCGGCTGATGAACGGACTGGCCGATGCCGATTTCGAGAGAGACTTCCAAACGACATACAGGCTGTCAAAGTCGCTGTTTTTGCTTCAGGATCAAAATCCGCTTATTAAGAGGGTGGAGCTATTCATTCAAGACCAGGAGCCGCTGCTTTTAAACCCGGAATACAGCGGATTTATCGACAAAAAAGCATTAAAGGCCTATGATTCGCTATTGGCCGGCGACGAAAACGTCTATTGGCAAGAACGTTCATCTGATATAACCCTTGTCCACAAAATACCGGGAGGCGTCTCAAAACCGTTCGGCGCCCTTATTTTAACGCTTGACAGAAGGGAAATGAAACATTTGCTCAAAAGCCTTTCCCCTTATTCAAAAGGAACGGCGCTGCTTTTCAATCGAAAGCAGCAGTCCGTTTCAACGGAAAAGAAAAGCGGTGAAAGCCATTTTGAAAGCGTTTTAAAAGAGAAGGTTGAACAGCAGCGGAAAAAACAAGGATCATTTTTGATTAGGTGGAAGGGCGGCGCATACTCCGTGTCTTATGGACAGATGGCAAGGCTCAACCAGAAATGGACTTATGTTTCCGCATCGCCAATGTCCTCGATTACGGCTCCGGTGTTGTTTTTATCAAAACTCGTCGCCTCAGTCAGCATTGCCGGTATTGTGGTGGCGGTCTTCTTGACATGGTATGCCTCAAACAAAATCTACTCGCCGGTTGCGAGGCTGATACAGCTCTGTTCGGGCGAAGAGAAAAAATCGGGCATCCCTGTTCACCGGGATGAATTTCGTTGGCTTGAAAAACGATGGAATGATATGTCACATGAAAGCGGAAGGCTGAGAAAGCAGGTGGTCAACCAGAGTTCAGAAGCGGCAAGCGGATTTTTCCAACGCCTGCTGCAAGGGCATGTTGCCGGTGAATCAGAAAAAAACCTGGAAACGCGTTTAAAGAACTGCGGCTGGAATGCAGCAGACAGGGTGTTCATCATCGTCGATATTCAGCTGACAGGGCTGTATGGCGGAAACGGTTCCTTTTCAGATAACGATGAAAGCTTGGCCGAATTTATGCTTGGCAACATGACAAGAGAGCTGGCCGCAAACACGTTTACACACGTCTATATCACAGATGCGCGCTCTCTATCGCTTGCACTGCTTTTGATGCAAAGCCGGAAGACGGATGTGCAGAAGGCCGTCGCTGATTTCGTCAGCGAACTGACGCAGACGGTTCACGCATTTTCAGGACTGCATGTCACGGCGACGATCTCAAAGCCGGTGACCATGGTAAAAGACATTCCTGTTATATATGAAGAGGTAAAGACGGGAAAACGATACAGACAGTTTGAAAATTCGAGCCAGATGATCGATTTAAACGAGCGGGAAGAACGGATTCCCGGCGAGTCCTATTATCCGTTTGCCCTTGAAAAACAGGTGATTCAGGCCATTCGTCTTGAGAAAAAGGAGGAAGCCGGACAGTTGATTGCGCGTTTTATTCAGGAGCTTGCTGAAAAAGGAAAAACGGAAGTCCGCATTCAGCCCGGAATGCTTCAATTGTTTGCAAAAATTCAGGAAGAAATTTTACATTCAGGTCTCCATCCCTATGAATTATTCAACCAAAGCCATTTGATTCGGGAACTGTCGGATCTCAGAGAGCCGACGCGTGCCGTCTCCTGGCTGATGGAGCGGATTGTCGGCCCATACCTTAAAGAGCTTGAAGGAAGAAACAACAGACAGCAAAAACGGCTTGTCGAACAGGTGCTGGTCATGATTCATGAAAACTACATGAAGGACATCTCGCTTGAGAGCTGCGCCGATGAGGCGGGGACGAATTCTTACACGTTAAGCAAGGCGTTCAAACATGTGACAGGGATTAATTTTATTGATTATGTGACACGGCTCCGTATTGAAAAAGCAAAAGAGCTGCTGCTTGAAACAAATAAAAAAATCCATGATGTTTCTGAAGAAGTCGGCTACAGGCACAGCTATTTCAACCGGATTTTCAAAAAGCAGGTCGGGATTCCCCCGAGCCGGTACAGACAGATTCACCAGGAATCATCGTGAAAGGGAGGATACAATGGAGAAAATAAATGAAAAGCCGAAGGCGTCCATGTATTTGGCAGGGGATTCGACAGTTGCCGACTGCCCTCCGCATGAAGCTCCGATGGCTGGCTGGGGGCAGCTTTTGCCGGCATTTTTCACAAAGGAGGTCAACATTGTCAATCTGGCCAAAGGCGGGGCGAGTTCAAACAGCTTTATTGATGAGGGAGTGCTTGATGCCATCGCCGGCCGCCTTTTGCCGGGGGATTATTTGTTCATCCAGTTCGGCCACAATGATCAAAAATCATACGGAACAGATCCCTTTACATCCTATCAGGAACAATTGTCCCGCTATATCCACACCGCCAGGAACAACCAGGCCTATCCCGTCCTCGTCACACCGGTGCAGCGCCGGCATTTTGATGAAAACGGCGGCATTGTGAACACTCTCGGCGACTTTCCGAAAGCCATGATGGAGCTCGCCGAATACCTTCAAGTCGCGATGATCGATTTGTGGTCAAAAACAAAAGCGCTCTATGAATCTCTCGGTATCGAAGGATCGAAACGGCTGTTTGTCCATTTTCAGCCTGGCGAGCATCCGCATTATCCGGACGGCATAATAGACAACACCCATTTTTCCGAAGAAGGAGCCCGCCAAACGGCAGGGCTTGTCGCTGAAGCGATCAGGGAGCTCGGGCTTGATTTGCGGGCATATCTTCAGCCGGAAGGGAGGGAGTCCCATGTCCAGCCTTGATGCCAAAGAAGGAGACATCATCTATCAAAACCGCCTGTCATCAAGTGAAGATCTCCGCGGCTGGGTGATGGAGGGAAAAGGAAAGGTTCGTTTTCCGGAGGGCAGAATGCAGTTGGAAAACGAGCTCGACCCAGAGCATTATGGAGATGATGCGCATTTTGTTTATTGGTGTCCTGAGACATTTCCGGATGAGATCATCATCAAATGGGATTTCTATCCTGTAAGAGAACCGGGGCTGTGCATGATATTTTTCGCTGCTGCCGGCCTCCACGGGGAAGATTTATTTGCTCCGCGCCTTGCGAAGAGAAGGGGAAAATATCCGGAATATCATTCAGGCGACATCAATGCCCTGCATCTATCCTATTTCAGACATAAACATCATGATGAGAGGGCGTTTAGAACGTGCAATCTCCGTAAAAGCCGGGGATTTCATCTTGTAAAGGAAGGAGCCGATCCTCTTCCGCCCGCTGATGATGCTTTGCCTCCTTATCGAATGAAGCTGGTCAAAGACAGAGCATATGTATCCTTTTCGATCAACGGTCTGCCGATTCTCGAATGGACGGATGACGGCAGGCGATACGGCCCGGTCTATGGCGGAGGGAAAATCGGCTTCAGGCAAATGGCGCCGCTCGTGGCGGACTATGCCAATTTTGAGGTGCGCCGCTTGCTGCGGGACTAGATGGAAAGGTGGATTGATCCATGCGGGAAAAAGGCGCGATGGCGATGATTTACGGCTGCTGCGAAGCGGCCGCCAGAATCGCCTGGCTGAACGGGCTGTGGCTTCTATTTACATTGTGCGGCGGCATTGTGTTGGGCTGGGCCCCGAGCACGGCCGCCATGTTTGCCGTTGTTCGCAAATGGCTGAGGGGGCATGCGGATGTGCCGGTGTTTCAAACCTTTTATCAAACGTATAAAAAAGAATTCATCAAAACAAACGGACTCGGGCTTATCCTTGCAGCCATTGGATGGATGCTGTTCGTCAACCATCAATTTTTTCAAGGCAGGGCGGATTTGTTTTCGATCATGGTCAGTTATTCAACATGGCTTGCGGGCGTGTTGTATATCATGGTGCTCATGTATATTTTTCCGCTCTATGTTCATTTTGAAATGCCGTTTGTCCGGTACTTTTCTCAAGCTGTGCTGATTGGCATGCTTCGCCCTCTGACCACGATCGCCATGGCCGCATCAGGTGCGGCGGTCGTCTATGTCCTCATGACTGTTCCGGGCTTGATTCCGTTTTACGGCATCAGTTTATTCGCCCTTGTCTGGATGTTTCTCGCTCACCGCTGCTTTCTCGGATTGGGGAATGCTGCCTCTGCAAAAAAAGATAAACAGGCAAAAAAGTACGGATATACAGATGCTGAATATTAAAAGCGTTATTTTCCGTTATCTGCCGATTGCAAGAAAGTACAATTGAATAAAAATGGAAGTCATAATAGAATCCGTTTAAGTAAGCGCTTACAAAA
The DNA here is from genome assembly GCF_001592005.1 of Bacillus sonorensis NBRC 101234 = KCTC 13918. GTDB lineage: Bacteria > Bacillota > Bacilli > Bacillales > Bacillaceae > Bacillus > Bacillus sonorensis. The sequence goes on along the minus strand of NZ_BCVZ01000002.1, from coordinate 361,730 downwards.
TAGCGAAGGGAGACTGTTATGAACAAAGGCAGAAACAGATGGAGGAAACTGCTGACGGCTGCATCTCTTCTGACACTCATGCTGGTTCCAGCTTTATCGGAAAAAGCGGAAGCGGATGCGGGCCGGACGCTGCAGGCGAGACAAATGGAATCACTGAAGCGGGGGCTTGTCGCTGTCAAAACGGATAACGGCGTTTTTATCAGCTGGCGGCTGCTCGGAACGGAGCCGTCCTCCGTTTCGTTCAATGTGTATCGAAACGGACAAAAACTCAACAACGCTCCGATAACATCCAGTACGAACTTTCTTGATTCAAATGGGAATGTAAATTCATCGTATGAAGTGAGGGCCGTGGTAAACGGCGAGGAGCAGCCGTCCTCTGAAAAGGCCGCAGTCTGGGGGGAGAACTACAAATCGGTTCGGCTGCAAAAGCCGTCCGGCGGGCGAACGCCTGATGGCGTCTCATACAGCTACAGCGCGAATGATGCGAGCGTCGGCGATCTTGACGGCGACGGTGAATACGAGATCATTCTTAAATGGGACCCTTCAAATTCGAAAGACAATTCACAAGACGGGTATACCGGAGAAGTATTCATTGATGCTTACAAGCTGGACGGCACCCGGATGTGGAGAATCGGCTTGGGCAAAAACATCCGCGCCGGCGCCCATTATACGCAGTTCCTCGTCTATGATTTTGACGGTGACGGAAAAGCGGAAATCGCGATGAAGACGGCTGACGGAACGAAAGACGGAAGAGGGAAGGTGATCGGGAGCGCTGATGCCGATTACCGCAACGCTCAAGGCCGGATATTGTCGGGGCCGGAATATTTGACGATCTTTAAAGGCGATTCAGGACAAGAGCTGGCAACCGTAGACTATGAACCGGCCCGCGGAAACGTAGCGGATTGGGGAGACAGCTACGGGAACAGGGTTGACCGTTTTCTCGCCTGTGTCGCGTATCTTGACGGAGAGAGACCGAGCCTTGTCATGGCGCGCGGCTATTATACGAGGACGGTATTAGTCGCTTACAACTGGAGGGGCGGGAAGCTGACAAAACTGTGGACATTTGATTCAAATTCCTCCGGAAATCATGGGTATGCCGGACAAGGCAATCATAATTTGAGTGTCGCAGACGCCGACGGCGATGGAAAAGACGAGATTTTGTACGGCGCCATGGCGGTTGACCATGATGGAAAAGGCTTGTATTCGACTGGATGGGGGCACGGAGATGCGATGCACGCCAGCGACCTTGATCCGGCAAGGGCCGGAATGGAGGTGTTTCAAGTCCACGAAAACAGCGGTTCCCCTTACGGATTGTCACTCCGTGATGCAGCGACAGGAAAACTCCTTTGGGGCGTCCATGCCGGCAAGGATGTCGGACGCGGGATGGCGGCCGACATTGATCCGCGCCATCCTGGAGCTGAGGTGTGGGCGAACGGCGGACTGTATACGGCAAAAGGGGTAAAGATTTCGAGCACCCTTCCTTCTTCAACGAATTTTGGCGTCTGGTGGGACGGTGATCTTCAGCGGGAACTTCTCGACAGCAACAGGATTGATAAATGGGATTACAAAAATTCCAAAACGATCAATCTGCTGACGGCTGCCGGAGCTTCTGCAAACAATGGGACTAAGGCGACGCCTGCTCTCTCGGCCGACTTGATCGGAGACTGGCGCGAAGAAGTGATATGGCGCACAGATGACAGCAGTGCGCTCAGAATTTACACGACGACTAATGTGACAAATCATCGCATGTACACGCTGATGCATGATGCTGTCTACCGCCTTGGAATCGCCTGGCAAAACGTCGGCTACAACCAGCCGCCGCATACCGGTTTTTATTTGGGTGAAGGCATGTCTGCCCAACAGAAACCGAATATTTATACACCCTGATTAAAAAGAGAATCAAAAATGAAGGGACAGCTTCGTTCCAGACATACCGATCCAAACACGACATTTCAGGATTATTTGAAAACATATATCGACCGGACCCGGGGAAAAAGGCGGACGGCCAGTGCTTGTCACAACCCAGAGCAAGCGGACATTCGATGAGAACGGCGTGTTTTACAACAGCATCGGAGAGTACCCGAATGCGATGAAAGAACTCGGGCGAAACATGAATGTTCCTGTGATTGATCTGAATCGGAAAAGCATCGCGTATTACAATGCCATCGGGGTTGAAGCGACGAAACAAGTGTTTATGTTTTTAAAGCCTGGAGAAAGCCCGAATTATCCTGACGGAGTGGAGGAAAGGGTTCATTTTCAGGAGTACGGCGCCAATCCAGAAAAACAAAAAAGTATGATTGTGATCTAAAATCCGTTCCCATAAAATGAATAGTAAGCGTTTTCTCGCCTTAGTGTGACGCATCAGGAAAATGGCGGACGCGAGGACAAAAGATGGACAGCCGCGTCCGTCAAATCTTCCGCTTTTTTCAATAGAATTGAAAGGTTGTTTCGTAAGAGATTTGATCAAAAAGGAGTGATAGAATGTGACAACGATTTATTTGGCCGGGGATTCAACGGTCCAGAACTATCAAGCGAACTCGCCTCAAGGCGGATGGGGGGAATTTCTTCAATCTTATTTGTCGGAGGATGTTCAGGTCGTCAATCGGGCAATCGGAGGAAGGAGTTCAAAAACCTTTGTGGAAGAAGGAAGGCTGGCGGCTATCCTGGAGGTCATCAAAAAAGGCGACTGGCTGTTTGTCCAGATGGGCCATAATGATTCATCAAAAGACAAACCCGAACGCTATACTGATCCGTACACCACATACAAACAATATTTAAGGATGTATATTGAAGGAGCGCGCCAAAAGGAAGCCACACCGCTCCTCATTACCCCTGTTGCCAGGCTTCACTACGAGAACGGCGTGTTTTTAAACGATTTTCCTGATTATTGCATTGCCATGAAACAGCTTGCAGAAGAAGAACATGTCCTCTTAATCGACCTCATGAATAAAAGTCTTCAGCACTTTGCGGAAAAAGGATACAGTGACATTTTTAAATATTTCATGATTTCAGAAAATGTAAACGATTATACCCACTTTACGAAAAAGGGCGCCTGGGAAATCGCAAAGCTTGTCTCATCAGGTATGCAGGAGCTCGGGCTGCCGTTTGTCAAAGAGACGGTGTGAGCATGAAACAGCAAAAGCTGTACCACGGTGCCTGTTTTTATCCTGAGTTATGGAATGAAGCCGTCCTCGAAGAAGATATCCATATGATGAAAGAAACGGGGATCAATGTTGTCAGAATCGGCGAATTTGCCTGGTCAAAAATGGAGCCGGAAGAAGGGTGTTTTGATATCAGTTTTTTTGCGCATGTCATTCGCAAACTGGCCGCCAATGAAATTGAAACCGTCATGTGCACGCCGACTGCCACTCCGCCGATCTGGCTGACCCACGGCCATCCCGAAAGAATGCATGTCAATGAAAAAGGTGAAACGATGGGACATGGATCAAGGCAGCATGTCTGTACGAACCATCCGTATTTCAGAGAGCGGGCGCGGCTGATCACTGAGCATATTGCCAAAGAAATCGGCGGGCTGCCGGGGCTTGCCGGCTGGCAGCTTGACAATGAATTGAAATGCCATGTCAGCGAATGCATGTGCGAAACATGCAAAACATTGTGGCACAAATGGCTGAAGGAACGGTATCAATCGATTGACCGGCTGAATGAGGCATGGGGGACCGGCGTCTGGAGCGTGACGTATCAGACCTTTGAACAAATCCCTCAACCCGGTCCGACTCCATTTTTGCATCATTCATCTTTAAAAACGATGTATCAGCTGTTTTCCATGGAAAAAATCACTGAATTTGCCCACGAACAAGCGGCGGTGATCAGAAAGCATTCAGACGCTCCGATCACCCATAACAGCAGTGTCATGTTTGGCGTAAATAATGAGGACCTGTTCAGCGGCCTTGATTTTGCCTCCTTTGATACGTACGCTTCCCAAGAAAACAGAGCCGCTTTTTTGTTCAATTGTGATTTATGGAGAAACATGAAAAAAGGACGGGCTTTTTGGATTATGGAAACAAGTCCTTCCTACAGCGCTTCACTTGAAAGCTATGCGCTGCCTCATGAAGACGGCTATTTGAGAGCTGAAGCGGTATCTTCTTATGCCTTGGGGAGTGAGGCCTTTTGCTATTGGCTGTGGCGGCAGCACAGAGCCGGCTCTGAACAGCCGCACGGTTCAATTCTCAGCGCTTGGGGCGAGCAGGATGTGGGCTATCGGAATGTGCTTGAAGTCGAGCGCGCCAGAAAAGAGATTGAGGATGCCGTGCTCTCGACTGTTCCTGTTCAGGCTGAAACGGCTGTTGTCTATTCAGACCGGGCGAAGGCTTTTTTAAAGACTGAGCCTCACCGCCAGCTCCACTACAGGTCGCTCATCACCGATTTTTATGACCGGTTTTTATCATTGGGCATCCATAGAGACGTGATTTTGGAAGGCAGCACGCTTGCCGGCTATAAGCTGCTGTTTACCCCGTTTATTCATTATTTACCGCCGGAATTCATCAAAAAGGCATCAGCATTCACGGAAAACGGCGGAATTTGGATCACCGGACCTTTGACAGGCGGGCGGACGGAACATCATACCATCCATACCGACTGCGGGCTTGGACCTTTAGAAACATACGCCAGGGTCAAAACGCTGTTTACGTTTCCGCTGCATGAGCGGCGCACAGTGGGGAGCGCTTTTGGGATCAAGGCTCCGCTCAGTCTGTGGAGTGCTGTTTTTGAAGCAGATCCGGCAGAGGCGGTCGGCATCATTGAACAAGGACCGGCCTCAGGGAAGGCTTTTATGACAGAGCATAAACGGGGCAAAGGAAAAATCGTCATGCTCGGTTCGATGCCGGCAGGAGAAGCCGGGGACATGATGCTGAAGAAGATGATCAGCCACTACGCCGAAGAGGCCGGTGTGACACTTAACATGAATGTGACGCCGGGCACAATCGTCGCCCCGCGCATGGGTCCGGACGGTACTCTTTGGGTGATCGTCAATATGGACGGAAAAGGGGGAGAAGTGGTATTGCCAGACAATGCAGCCGATGTGATCACAAATAATAGGGAAGCAAGGGGCCGCCTGAAGCTCGGACCTTATCAATACCGGACCTTACTATTTCCCGCAGCAAGACAATAAAAAGCCGCAGACCTTTGTCTGCGGCTTTTTATTTGCACAATCGAGGTTACAGCAAAACAAAGGCAGGCCGGCAAAAAAGGAGAAATCTGTTTAAGCGCCTCAGGCAAAAAAGGAGCATTGACGGCAAGACGGCCTGAAGGGAAAATACTGGCTAATCCATGAGAAAGGGAGGAGCATTTCAAATGGCAAAGGCTGAATTAAAATGGCTGAATGCAACGCCGAACGCCTCCGGTGGTGTGACTTGGGGAGTCCCGTGGGAAATAGGCGCGCTTCAAAAAGATGATCCGATCTCAATCACCGTACCTGATCAACCCGCTCCGTTTTTGCAAAGCTGGCCGTTGGCGTACTGGCCGGACGGCTCTGTGAAGTGGACGGGGCATGCCGCCGTTTTCAAGGAGGGAAGCGGCGGACGTGTCTTGCTGCAAAAAAGAGGACAGGAAACGCCTGAACGCATTCTTCAACTCAGCGAAAGGGAAAGCAGCATCACCGTCAATACAGGAGCGATGGTCTGCAAACTTGAAAAAACAGGTCCATCCTTGATCAGCTCAATCTCACTTTCAGGCGAACGATTGCTAAAAACCGGACGGCTCATCGCCTTCAAAGAAAAAAAGAGCGGCACAGCATCAGAGACGATCTATCAAATTGAACGATTTGAAAGCATGATCACCAGCGCGGCAATCGAACAAAGCGGGCCGGTGAAGGCGGTTATCAAGGCCGAAGGGGTCCATCGCGACACCCGCTCTGGAACTGCGTGGCTCCCGTTTACGGTCAGATTTTCTTTTTATGCCGGCTCTGCATCCATTCGGATCATGCACACGATATTTATTGATAGTGAGGGGAAAAATGAAAGGGTCAAAGGACTCGGATTGGAATGTTCGGCAAAGTTGAGCGGAGCCCCCTGGAATCGGCATATTCGCTATGCAGCAGACAGCGGGATTTACGGAGAGGCTGCCCAGCTTCTGGTCACCAGAAGGTTTAACGAAGCAAACGGGCTATACGAAAAACAGATCGCGGGCGAGCTGGTGAGCGAAAATGCCGAAACTTCAGAAGTAGTCCGTGATGCAACAGGAAATGCGGTATGGAATGACTATAAGCTTGTCCAGGATTCGCCGCTTCACTACAGTTTAAAAAAACGAACTGACCCGGATTGCGCCTGGGTGCGCGCCATCCATGGCAAAAGGGCGAAAGGGCTGATGTATGCCGGGGGTGAAAACGGGGGAATTGCTTTGGGACTCAGACATTTTTTTGAGAAATATCCGTCATCGCTTGAGGTTTCAGGCCTTCATACAGAAAACGCGAAATTGACCGTTTGGTTTTGGCCTCCTGAGGCTGAGGGAATGGATCTCCGGCATTATTCAAAGACAACCCATGTTGAAAGCGCCTATGAAGGGTTTGCGGAAATGCGTTCGACACCCGTCGGAATCGCCAATACGAGCGAAGTCAATCTCGCCTGTTTTGCAAAACCGCCAAGCAGTGAAGAGCTGAACATCCTGGCAGATGAATGGCAAAATCCTCCGCTTTTGGTGTGTGAACCTGAATACTATTATAAAACGCGCGCTCTTGGAATATGGAGTTTAGAAGATAAAAGCCATCCATTTAAAGCGATGCTCGAAGAACAGCTTGCTCAGTCCTTTTCGTTTTACAAGCATGAAGTTGACCAACGCGGCTGGTACGGCTATTGGCATTTTGGGGATGTCATGCATACGTACGACCCGGTCCGCCATGTGTGGCGTTATGATTTAGGCGGCTATGCCTGGCAGAATACAGAACTGGTTCCGAATTTATGGCTTTGGCAGATGTTTTTCAGATCGGGAAGAGAAGACATTTTCAGAATGGCTGAAGCGATGACCCGCCACACAAGCGAGGTGGACTGCTATCATTTCGGCGAATATAAAGGGCTTGGCTCAAGGCACAATGTCATTCATTGGGGCTGCGGCTGCAAAGAAGTGAGAATCAGTATGGCCGGACTTCATAAAGCTTACTACTATTTGACAGCGGATGAACGGACAGGCGACATTTTATCGGAAGTGAAGGATGCTGATCAAGCGTTGAAAACGTTGGATCCAATGAGGGCGTATTATCCAAAAAGCAAATGCTACACCCATGCAAGGGTCGGACCCGATTGGGCGGCACTCTGCTCCAATTGGCTGACGGAATGGGAAAGAACGGGTAATCAAGCTTATTTGGCGAAAATTCTCAAAGGGATTGACCAACTCAAAGCGCTGCAGCTGCGTTTGCTGTCAGGGCCGACTTTTGAATACGATCCCGAAGATGCAAGACTGCTTCATATGGGAGACGGGAATAAAGGCGGCTATCACATGGTCATCGCTTTTGGCGCCCCGCAAGTATGGATGGAGCTCGCCGGTCTTTTGGAAGACGAGGAATGGAGCGACATGCTTGCGGAATTTGGTGATTTTTATTTGCTGAGTGACGAAGAAAAGCGGAGCAGAAGCGGCGGAATACTTCATGATAGGCTGTTTCACTGGCCGATGTTTTCCGCTGCGATGGCTGCATATGGAGCCCGCCGCCGCCAAGACAGACAGCTTGCCGAAAAAGCATGGCGCCTTTTGCTTGATGAAACGCTGAGCCATACCCCATTGCCGATTACCGTGAAGCAGACGGACTCCTGGAAGCGGCTCGCGGAAATTCCCTGGGTCACGACAAACACCATGTCGCAATGGTGCTTAAACACGATCGCTCTGCTGGAGATTATAGGAGATATGCCCCCTGAAACAGGAGATGCAAGAAAAGGTCATACCGGCAAATAAAGTTTGCTATGCCGGGCAAAAAATGAAGCTTGCCGGAAAAAATGAAAGCGCTTTACATTGTGGTGAAGCAGTCAAACGATCAAAAGGGGGAATCGCATTATGCCGAAAAAAAGGATTAAAAAGTGGCTGGCCGTGCCTGTCGTCTGTTTCATATTTATGGGATGCAGCGCGAATGAAACGTCTCATCAACATGCAAAGGACAACCAAAAGAACACGATCCGCATCATGGCTCCGCTTCTGTCGCCCGAAAGCCCGGGGGAAAACAGCCCTTCTTTAAAGGCGCTTGAAGCGTATACGAAAAAGGATATCAAGGTAACATGGGTTCCGAACTCTTCTTACAATGACAAATTTAACATCGTCATGGCGTCCGGAGATATGCCCCATGCCATCGTCGTCACGGACAAGTCGCCCGGGTTCATCAAATCTGTCAAAGCCGGGGCGTTTTGGGAGCTCTCCAAATATGTGAAGGATTATAAAAACCTCAGCCGGGCCGATGAAAAGGTGATGAAAAACAGTTCAGTCAACGGGGAGGTCTACGGCATATACAGGGCAAGGGATCTGATCCGCGCCTCCATCATCATCAGAACAGACTGGCTTACAAACGTCGGGCTCGATATGCCGAAAACGATCGAAGATTTTTATGAAGTGCTGAAAGCGTTTAAGGAAAAAGATCCTGACAAAAACGGTAAAGACGATACGTACGGCATGGTTGTACCGAAATGGATGGGCCTTGGCAACGGAAGCCCATGGGATATTATGCAGACGTGGTTTGGCGCGCCGAACCGCTATGGCGTGAATGAGAACGGCGAGCTTGTACCCGATTTTACGACAGACGAATATATGGAGGCGCTCCGTTTCTTTAAAAAGCTGTATGATGAACGGCTGATCAATCAAGATTTCGCCGTGATGGATTCGGCGAAATGGAATGATCCAATCGTGAAAGGAAAGGCGGGCGTGATCGTTGATACAGGCTCACGGGCTTCGCAAATCCAAAGCGCCCTTGAAGAAGCCGATCCTAAAAACAAAAATGTCATCGATGTCGTCGGCACGGTAAAAGGCCCAAAAGGAACCTATACCTTTCCGACATCCGGATATGCGGGCATGATCGCAATCCCGAAAGCGAGCGTCAAGACGGAAAAAGAATTGAAGGATGTTCTCGCCTTCCTCGACAAAATGAATGACGAACAAGCCCAGATCATCGCCAACAATGGGGTCGAGGGACGCAATTACAAGCTTGAAAACGGAACGTTTACATCGCTTGAAAAAAACAACAAAAAACTGCTTTATGAGCACGAAGGGCTTGCGCAGTTCAGTATGGGGATCCCTGAGCAGAGATATTATATTGCAGAACAAAAGACCAGGCTTTTCAAGCATCGTCAGCAGGTGGTGAAGGAAGGAGAAAAAATCGCCGTATTCAATCCGGCTGAATCGCTTGTTTCCGATCTATACACCCAAAAAGGCGCTCAGCTCGACAACATCATCCTTGATGCCAAAACGCAGTTTATTATTGGAGACATAGATGAAAAAGGCTTTCAGGATGCTGTGGAGCTCTGGTATAAAAGCGGCGGGGAAGAGTTGATGAAAGAACTGAACGAATTGTATCTACAGTCGAAATAGGACCGTCTCCGGCAGCAGATCGAAAGGAGGATGCGGTATATGGAAATCACAACGAAAACGGAGACGGCCGCTGTTGCAACAAAACGGAAAACGAACGGGCTGGCAGCCTTTAAACGGGATAAATGGCTTTATCTTCTGCTCGTTCCCGGTGTTTTATATTTTCTTATTTTTAAATATTGGCCGATGTGGGGCGTATTGATCGCCTTTAAGGATTATTCGCCTTATCTCGGCTTTTGGCAAAGCGAATGGGTCGGATTTGAGTATTTTCAAGACTTTTTTATGAACCCCGATTTTTTTCGGCTGCTCCGCAATACACTGATGCTCGCCGCTCTCGATTTGATATTTGCCTTCCCGGCGCCGCTCATTGTCGCCCTGATGCTGAATGAGCTGAGGCACGCCATTTACAAAAGATGCATTCAGACATTCATTTATGTCCCGCATTTTGTCTCATGGACGATCGTCGTCAGCATCACGTTTGTCTTTTTCACGGTTGACACCGGCGTCATTAATAAAATCCTTGAACAGATAACGGGAAGAGAGATTTCCTTTCTCTCAGACACCGAATGGTTCAGGCCGATGATCGTGTTGCAGAGTATTTGGAAAGAGACGGGCTGGGGAACGATTCTGTTTTTGGCGGCGCTTGCTTCAGTTGACCAGGAGCAGTATGAAGCGGCCGTGATGGATGGAGCGGGGCGTTTCAGAAGATTGTGGCATATTACGCTCCCGGCGATCAGAAGCACGATCATCGTCCTGCTCATTTTAAGAATCGGCAATTTTTTGAACATCGGCTTCGAACAGATTTTTCTGATGACCAACTCTTTGAACAGGAGTGTGGCGGAGATTTTTGACACATATGTCTATATCGTCGGAATCACGCAGGGAGCTTACAGCTACAGTACGGCAGTCGGCCTCTTTAAATCAGTCGTCGGCATTGCGTTGATTTTCGGCGCCAATTATATCGCGAAAAAATTCGACCAGGACGGTCTGTTTTAGGATGGGGGTGAAGAAAAAATGGCCGGTTCAGAAGCGATTCATAACACGAAAGCCGGGCGGGTGTTTGATTGGTTTAATATCGTCTTTCTCGGCTGCTGCGGACTTGTGACGGTTCTGCCTTTTCTGTACATTATCGCCGGTTCGTTTGCGACAGAAGCAGAACTTTCGGAAAGAAGCTTTTTCATCTTTCCGGAAACATTTTCACTTGATGCATACCGTTATATTTTTTCGACACCGACGTTTATCAGAAGCATGGGTGTATCCGTGCTCATTACGGTGGTCGGAACGATCGTCCAGCTCATGTTTACGTTTACGATGGCATACCCGCTTGCAAAACGGCATCTGAAGGGAAGGAACCTGCTGTTAAATCTTGTGATTTTCGCGATGCTCTTCAGCGGCGGGATGATACCGACGTATATCGTCGTCAAATCGCTTGGTCTCCTGGACTCTTACTGGGCGTTGATATTACCGATGGCCATTAATCCGTTCAATTTAATCATTATTAAAAATTTTTTTCAGCAGCTGCCGAGAGAGCTGGAAGAATCCGCGAAAATAGACGGCTGTTCGGAGATCGGCGTGTTTTTCCGGATCGCGCTTCCGCTTTCGAAACCGGTTGTCGCAACCTTTGCGCTCTTTTATGCGGTCGGCATTTGGAACGATTTTTTCCATGCGCTTCTTTACATCAATGACAGTGCAAAATGGCCGCTGCAAATGGTGCTGCGCCAAGTTACGATTCTGTCGGATTTGACAGGGACCACCAATGACATGATGGAAAACACCGTCCCGCCGGAGCAGTCGATTAAATTGGCCGTCATCGTCATTGCGACCCTCCCGATTTTAGCGGTGTATCCGTTTTTGCAAAAGCATTTTGCCAAAGGGATCTTGATCGGGTCTGTGAAAGGGTAAAAAAGCCGCCGGGTCGTTCCGGCGGCTTCCTTTAGCGGTTGAAGCTATGCTTTTTTCATCCAAACATAAACCGGCAATCCGGCAAGGCCGATCAAGATCGACCATAGGCAGCTGTAGAAGTCTGTTAAGAGCGTGCTGCCGAGGACAAACAAGGAGCCGGCGATTGCCGCGATCGGCAGGTAAGGATAAAGCGGTACACTGTACGATCTTTTCAGCCCGCTGTTTCGTCTGCGTAAAATAAATACCGCGAAAAATGCCATCACATAAAAGATATAGATCATAAAAATTGAAACCTCTGACAGCTTTTCCGGATTGCTGATAATCATTAGCACAACCGCAAAGATGATTTGCACGATGACGGCGATCCACGGGGTATGAAACGTCGGATGAACGTGGGAGATCCAGCGAGAAAACGGCAGCTGTTTTTTTTCAGCCATCGCGAAAATGACGCGCGGAAAGGACAGGACTTTCCCGTTTAAGCAGCCGAAAATACTGACAATGATTCCGATGGAGATCAATTTGCCGCCGATCGGTCCGAAAAGCATCGATGCCGCGGTGCTTGTCGCATTTTCGCCGAGCTTTACGATCTGGTCGGCAGGCAGGATATGAAGCAGTGCCAGATTGATAAACAAATAGCAGGCCGTAACGATCAGAATGCCTCCGGTCATCGCTTTTGGAAGAAGTTTTTCCGGCTGTTTCATTTCTCCGCCGAGCGCGGCAAGCAGTATCCAGCCGTCATAAGCGAACAATGTCGCCAAAACGGCGGCTCCGAAGTTCTGGTCTGCGATACCGCTGCTGACCTCACTAAATATATGCTCGTCGCCTTTCCAAAGGCCGAAGATCACAATGCATACAATGGGGATCAGCTTTCCGACCGTTGTGATCGTTTGAACCGCCCCGCCGTACTTGGTGCCGATAATGTTGACGATGCACAAAAAGGCGACGGATATAATGCCGATAAGCGCGGCAAATGACTTGTCCCATGAAAACAAATTGGCCACGAGTGAGCCGAAATACAATCCGAGCGCGCCGATGATCGCGGGTCCGTAGATAATGATTTGAACCCAGCCGCACAAAAAGCCCCAGAACTCTCCGTAAATCTCTTCAAGATACGTATAAAGGCCGCCCGTTTTCGGAATCTGTGTACCGAGTTCGGCGATCGTCAGTCCGCCTGCAAGCGTTAGAAAGCCTCCCAGAAGCCAGGCGAAAAGTGCGATCTGCGCATTGCCGGAATAAGAAAGAACACTGCCGGGCTTCATAAACACGCCCGAGCCGATGATCGTTCCAATCACCAGAGAAAGCGCAAATAATAAGCCTATCTCTTTTTTTAGTCCGTTTTCTTCTGCATTCATTTGTTACGCCTCCCATTGTTTGATTTCTTTTTCTGAAAAACTATTTTTATATTGTAATACCATTTTTCAAAAACAAAAATAAAATAAATTTTCTGATTTTCGTCGTTTTTTTATTTTTGATGTATTTTGAGGTGGTAAAACGCGTTTTAGAAGATTTATAGTCGAACTTTATTTAGATATATAACTCTTATTGTTAAGATTTTTCGTGTTTTCCTTCACCATCTTGTGTGCCGAGCGTCATCAGTTGACTTTTGACTTGAAATCACATACCTTGGTTATAGAACATATATCTCGAATTCGAGATATTAACATCGCAACCTAATAGGAGATGAATTGTTATGAAAGTAAACGGTATTCACCACGTGTCTGCTTTAACGGCACATGCGCAAAAAAACTACGATTTTTATGTAAAAGGACTGGGAATGAAGCTGATCAAAAAATCAGTCAATCAGGATGAGCCGACGATGTATCATTTGTTTTACGGAGATGAGGTTGCGACGCCCGGATCGGATTTGACATTTTTCGAAATTCCGATGCTGGCGCGCCGTGTGGAAGGCACGAACTGCATTTCATCCGTCTCGCTTCGCGTACCGGGGGAAGAGGCGCTTCGCTTTTGGGAAAAGCGTCTTGATGAGCTCGGCGTTGCCAAAGACTCCATCACCAAGCGGGCGGGGCGCAGCATTCTCCGCTTTTTAGATCCTGAAGGACAAAACATCATTCTCACTGCGGATGAAAACGGCAAAGATATCGGAGTACCTGTGAAAAACAGCGTCATTCCCGGGGAATTTGCCATCAGGGGGCTCGGTCCCGTCGAGCTGTCCGTCGCCGATACAGAACCGACAGCCGCCGTTCTGACAGACATTCTCGGCTTTAAGCAGATTGCCGAAGACTGGACGGAAACAAACCAAAAACTGCTTATTTTTGAATCAGGAGAAGGCGGGGCAGCAACGGAAATCCATGTGAAAAAAACCGAAGATTTGCGGAGAGAGCGGCCCGGTAGAGGCAGCGTCCACCATGTTGCATTCCGCGTCAAAGATGAGGAAGAGCTGCAAAAATGGCATGAAACAATCAGCGCGCATGGCTTCACAAACTCCGGCACCGTAGAACGCTATTATTTTAAAGCGCTGTACTTCAGAGAACCGAACGGCATCCTTTTTGAGCTTTCGACAGACGGTCCCGGTTTTGCCGTTGACGAAGACATCGACCACCTGGGGCAAAGCCTTGCGCTGCCGCCATATCTTGAAAATAGACGGAAAGAAATTGAAGCCCGGCTTACACCGATTCAGACAACAATGTAACCAAGGCCCCCTGATGGGGAGCCTTGGTTTTTTCGAAAATAAAAAAACTGCCGGCAATGCCGGCAGCCAGGGAGGATTTATATTGATTAAGAAGAAGTTTCTTCTTTTTGATCAAGCTTCACTTGTTTTGTCATGGTTTTGCCGTTTCTGATAATCGTCACTTTCACCGTGTCTCCGATCTTTGTATTCTTGTAAAGGATATTGCGGAGGGTGCTTCCTGAATCGGTTTCTTTGCCGTTCAGGCTGACGATGACATCATTTTCTTTGAGGCCTGCTTTTTCAGCCGGAGATCCTGCGGCGACCTGGCCGATGTAGACGCCTTTGTTTAATTGGCTGCCGCTCAATCCGAGCGTTCCTGTTTGATAGTTTTCAGGAACCTGGTTCAGATCCATCATGCTCACACCGATATACGGACGTTCGATTTTTCCTTTTGATTGCAGTTCCTCTGCAATCGGCTTGACGTCATTGCTCGGAATCGCAAACCCGATCCCTTCAACACCGGTTTCACTGATTTTCATACTGTTAATCCCGATGACTTCGCCTTTTGTATTTAACAGGGCTCCTCCGCTGTTTCCTGGATTGATCGCGGCATCCGTCTGAATGACGTTCATCTTGGTTTCCCCGGCTGATGTATCGACGGAAACGGTCCGGTTGACACCGCTGACGATTCCCTGTGTTACAGTGCGGGAAAGGTCTTTGCCGAGCGGGTTGCCGATCGCCACCACTGATTCGCCCGCTTTTAGGCTGGAAGAGTCGCCGAAAGTTGCGACCTTTTCCACATGATCAGCGGAGATTTCAACAACGGCAAGGTCTGTCAGGGAGTCGCTGCCAAGCAGCTTGCCTTCCACTTCTTTTCCGTTAGATAAGGAAACGGTCAGCTTGCTCGCGCCTTCGACAACATGATTGTTTGTGATGATATACGCTTTTCCGTTCGCTTTTTTATAAATAACGCCTGATCCTGTTCCTGTTTCCTCTTCGCTGGAGCTGTTATTGCTGCTTTCAAAGCCGAACATGCCGGTCTGTGACTGTTTTTGATAGTTTGAGATGCCGACGATGGCAGGCGACACATTTTCAACCATGTCCGATACATCTGATGTGCTTGAGTTTGACAGCTTTTCCGTTTTCGTACTTTGCGGCGAAGTCGTATTTGTTGTTTGATTTGTTTGGGTTTGCACTGACGAATTGGTCTTTTCGTCTCCGCTGTGCTGAAACGTCGTCACACCGAGGACGAGGCTTCCTCCGATGATGCCGCTGATGATCGGCGTCAGCCAGGACATTTTGCGTTTTTGATGCTCCGCACGGTTAACGGTTTGCTCCGTCTGCTGTTCAGGAATGATGATTTCATGTTTGGGTTCATGAGGATTTTCCCGATTGTATTCCATATTCTCCACGCTCCTATTGTTATCATAACCTTTGATGACTACATCATAAACAAAGAGTGTGGGATAAACGTGAAAACATTGTGGGAAATTGTAAAAGAAACGGATAGAATAGATAACAGACCGCCCAGCGGCGGATAAAAGACCAATACCCCGAGGTGTTAAAAGCATTGAAAAAAATCGGTTTTATCGGATTTGGAAGCATGGCAGACATGATCGCATCAAAGCTGCTTGAACAAAAAAAGATCAATGAAGATATGGTGGCAATCAGTACGAGGACACCCGGAGGCAGAGCTGAAAGCTTTATAAAACGCTATCCGAATGTTTCCCGCCAATCTCCTGAGGAACTCGCAAATCAATGCGAACTTCTCTTCATCTGTGTACCGCCTATAGCTGTAAAAGAAGCAGTCGCACAGATCAGTCCGCATCTCCAAAAAGATGCGCACATCGTGTCTATCGCGGCCGCGGTCACGATCGAGCAGCTTCACAAGTGGACAGGCAGTCAAGTATCAAGATACATACCGACTCTGACATCTGAAACAGACACAGGTACATCGCTTGTGGTTCACGGAGAACGCGTGGCGGAAAAAAACAAAAAGCGGCTCGAAGAATATCTCGCATCATTTGGCAGAGTAAAAAACATCCGGGAAGCAGATATCGATGCCGCGAGCAATTTAACCAGCTCATCACCGGGATTGATTGCTTCGATTTTTGAAGAATTCGCTCAGGCCGCAGTAAGAAACAGCAGTCTGGCAAAAGAAGAAGCGTTTGACTTCCTGATTCATTCTTTGGTAGGAACCGGGAAACTTTTGTTGGAAAAACAAATGACTTTTGAGGAAACATTGCAAAGAGTGGCGACAAAAGGGGGCATCACCGCCGAAGGAGCCGACGCCATACGACAACAGGCGCCGCAGATGTTTGATGAAGTGTTTTCCAGAACGTTGAAGAAATACGAAGAAATAAAAGAAACGGTCAGCCGCGGCGACCAATAAATAAAAACAGGAGGCTGCCTTAGGAACGGCCTCCTGTTTTTATTCGGCAAATTCCTGTACATTCCACCATTATCTTTATTTTCTAAATTTCCCAACAGTTATTGCAATCCTATTAAAATTCTAATATAATTTGTTAGAATATTCATAAAATAACAAAAAAATTGAGGGATTTTTGACAGGGGGGTTTTCGATGAAGCTGTATATGTCCGTTGATATGGAGGGGATTTCGGGACTTCCGGATGATACGTTCGTTGATTCAAGCAAGCTGAATTATGAGCGGGGCCGGATGATCATGACGGATGAGGCCAATTATGTCATTGAAGAGGCGTTCAAAAACGGCTGTTCTGAAGTGCTTGTCAATGACAGCCATTCTAAGATGAACAACCTTTTGATTGAGCGGCTTCATCCTGAAGCGCAGCTGATCTCAGGGGATGTCAAACCGTTTTCAATGGTTCAGGGGCTTGATGACACATGCGCGGGAGCGATGTTTTTGGGATACCATGCGAGGGCCTCGATGAAAGGCGTGATGTCGCACAGCATGATTTTCGGCGTCAGACATTTTTACATAAATGATCAGCCGGTCGGCGAGCTCGGCTTTAATGCTTATGTGGCGGGCTATTTCGGCGTCCCGGTGCTGATGGTTGCCGGTGACAGCCAGGCGGCGGCAGAAGCGGAGGAGCTGATTCCGAACGTGGCGACCGCGGCCGTCAAAGAAACGATTTCCCGTTCGGCGGTCAAGTGTCTCACACCGGAAAAAGCGGGGCGCCTGTTAAAAGAACAGACGGCTTTCGCGCTGCGAAACAAGGATAAAGTCAAGCCGCTCACGCCTCCCGACAGACCGGTGCTCAGCATCGAATTTGCCAACTACGGCCAGGCGGAATGGGCGAACCTGATGCCGGGCACGGAAATCAAGCCGGGAACGACGGTAGTCCGTTATGAAGCAAAGGACATTTTGGAAGCCTACCAGGCGATGCTTGTGATGACAGAGCTTGCGATGAGAACGACATTTTCCTAGGAAGGTGTGATGAACAATGGCAGGTTACATCATGAAGCGGCTGCTGTCGATGGTAGCGACCATTTTGGTGATTACGACCTTGACCTTTGTGATGATGAAAGTAATACCGGGCTCTCCTTTTAATGAAGAGCGGAACACAAATGAAGCAGTCCAGCGGAATTTGGAGGCTTACTACCATTTGGACGAGCCTCTCTTTGTTCAATATTTGTTTTATTTAAAGTCGATCGTCGCTTTTGATTTCGGTCCGTCGATCAAGCAGCCTTCACAAAGTGTCAACGATATGCTGTCTAGAGGCTTTCCCGTTTCATTTGAACTGGGAATGACGTCTCTCATAATTGCGATTTTGTCAGGGATTGCGCTCGGCATCTTTGCAGCGCTTCGGCAAAACGGGATCATCGACTACGCGGCGATGACGGTCGCCGTCCTCGGCATTTCCGTTCCGAACTTTATCATGGCGACGATGCTGATTCAGCAGTTCGCCGTCAATTGGAACATCTTTCCCCCTTCGACATGGACGAGCCCGATGCATATGGTGCTCCCGACAGTTGCTTTGGCCATGGGGCCGATGGCGATTATCGCCAGGCTGACGCGTTCGAGCATGATTGAAGTGCTGACTCAGGACTATATCCGGACGGCGAGGGCGAAAGGGCTTTCCCCTGTTAAAATCGTCATGAAGCATGCCCTGAAAAACGCACTCATGCCCGTGATCACGGTACTCGGGACGCTGGCAGCCGCCATTTTAACGGGCAGCTTCGTCATTGAAAAAATCTTCGCCATTCCGGGAATGGGAAAATATTTCGTTGAAAGCATCAATTCCCGCGATTATCCCGTGATTATGGGAACCACCGTTTTTTACAGCATCATCCTCATTGTTATGCTGTTTTTAGTCGATTTGGCCTACGGAATCCTTGATCCCCGCATTAAACTGCATAAGAAAGGGTGAGTCATATGAGCCTCCCAGTTCGCACGGAACATGAAGCGCCGCCGGGCGGGCATATCCCGAACGAATGGTTTGCCCCGAAGAAACAGGAAAAGGGCGAACGTGAATCTGTACTCAGACCAAGCCTCTCCTATTGGCAGAACGCCTGGCGCATTTTAAGGAAGAACAAGCTGGCGATGGCCGGTTTGGGCATTCTGATCTTCCTCTTCATCATGGCGGCTTTCGGGCCGGTTTTGTCTCCGCACAGCGTCACACAGCAATCGCTCGCACAGCAAAATCTTCCCCCGTCCCCGCAGCATTGGTTCGGAACAGATGAGCTTGGCCGCGACGTTTTTACAAGAACATGGTACGGGGCGAGAATTTCGCTATTTGTCGGTGTTATGGCGGCTTTGATCGACTTTGCGATCGGCGTCATTTACGGCGGGATTGCCGGCTATAAAGGCGGAAAAACCGACCATGTCATGATGCGGATCATTGAAGTGCTCCACGGACTTCCATACTTGCTGGTCGTCATTCTTTTAATGGTGTTGATGGGACCCGGACTCGGGACGATTCTCATCGCGCTGACTGTCACCGGATGGGTCGGCATGGCCCGGATTGTCAGGGGACAGGTGCTGAAGGTCAAGCATGATGAGCACGTCCTCGCCTCCAAAACGTTTGGGGCGAAAACAATGCGCATCATCAGAAAAAACCTGCTTCCGAACATGATGGGGGCGATCATCGTTCAGATGACACTGACAGTGCCGTCCGCGATATTCGCCGAAGCGTTTTTAAGCTTTCTCGGGCTCGGGATTCAGGCTCCGTTCGCCAGCTGGGGCGTCATGGCGAACGACGGTCTTCCGGTGATTTTGTCAGGTCATTGGTGGCGGCTGTTTTTCCCGGCTTTCTTTATCTCCCTGACGATGTTCGCCTTCAATGTTCTTGGAGACGGACTTCAGGATGCACTAGATCCGAAGCTGAGGAGGTCATGACATTTGCGGAAAAAAATATTGGAAGTCGAGAATCTGCATGTGTCATTTGCGACATACGGAGGGACGGTTAAAGCCGTCCGCGGCGTCAGCTTTGATTTGTATGAAGGGGAAACGTTCGCGATTGTCGGTGAATCAGGATGCGGTAAAAGTGTGACATCACAAAGCATCATGCAACTGCTTCCGAAATTTTCTGCCTTGATCACAGATGGAGCCATACGTTTCAAAGGAAAGGACTTGCGCCATCTGTCTGAAAAAGAAATGAGGACGATCCGCGGAGCCGAGATCTCGATGATCTTCCAGGATCCCATGACGGCGCTGAATCCGACCTTAACCATCGGCGATCAGCTGACAGAAGCGGTTTTGGAGCACCGCGCGGTTTCGAAGGCTGCGGCGAAAGAGGCCGTGGTCTCGATGCTTGAGCTCGTCGGGATTCCGAATCCGGGAGAGCGTTTGAAACAGTATCCGCATCAATTCAGCGGAGGCATGAGGCAGAGGATCGTGATCGCGATGGCGCTGATCTGTGAGCCGGAAATCCTGATTGCCGATGAGCCGACAACCGCGCTTGATGTCACGATACAGGCACAAATCCTTGAGCTGTTTAAAGATATTCAGCAAAAAACCGGCGTGTCCATCATTTTAATTACACATGATTTAGGGGTTGTCGCGCAGACCGCCGACAGAATCGCGGTCATGTATGCGGGGAAAATCGCAGAGACGGGAACGCGGAAAGACATCTTTTATCATCCGCAGCATCCGTACACAAAGGGATTGTTGAAATCCGTGCCGAGGCTTGACCTTGAAGAAGCGGATCTCGTTCCGATCGACGGAACGCCGCCTGATTTATTTTCTCCGCCGGCGGGCTGTCCGTTTACCGCCCGCTGCCCAAATGCGATGGAGGTCTGCGAAAAGCTCTATCCGGCGAAAACGGAAGTGGCGGCAGGGCACGATGTCTGCTGCTGGCTTCAGGATGAACGGGCAAAACGGGTTGTATTTAGTTCTTAATCTATGAAACGGGGGGATTTGATGAAAACATGGTGGAGCGGTTTGATCGTCATGGTGGTTTCCGTCATGCTGTTCGGCTGTACGGCAAATGAACAGGCGGGTCAGAATGCGAATGCGGACGGGAAAGGGAAAGAGTCGAATCAGGAACAGGTTCTGAAGCTGAACAATGAAAATGAACCGACATCATTTGATCCGCCGACCGGCTTTAATAATGTGTCATGGCAGGCGCTGAACAACTTGATGGAGGGGCTGACGAGGCTTGGGGCCGATCATGAGCCTGAGGCCGCATCAGCCGAAAAATGGAGCATTTCCGATGATGGAAAGACATATACTTTTACAATCCGCGGGCAGGCGAAATGGTCTAACGGAGATCCGCTGACAGCGGGCGACTTCGAATATGCATGGAAGCGCCTGCTTGATCCGAAAACAGGTTCTTCCGCCGCGTTTTTAGGATATGTTATTGAAGGCGGCGAAGAATTTAACAGCGGAAAAGGCTCGAAGGATGACGTAAAGGTAGAAGCCTTGAATGACAAAACCCTTAAAGTCACGCTGACAAGCCCGCAAAAATCGTTTTTAAGCATTGTCTCAAATCCTGCCTTTTTCCCTGTCAATCAGAAGGTAGCCGAGGGAAATCCGAAATGGCATGAGGAAGCAGATACGTTTGTCGGGAACGGACCGTTTAAGCTGACGGAGTGGAAGCATGATGAAAGCCTGGCGATGGAAAAAAGCGACACGTACTGGGATAAAAAAACCGTAAAGCTGGATAAAGTCACATGGGCGATGGTCAATGACAGAAATACCGATTATCAAATGTTCCAGTCGGGTGAGCTTGACACGGCCTATGTACCGGCAGAGATGAGCGAAAAGCTGATGGGGTCTGACGAAGTGAAGGTGTTTGATCAGGCCGGCCTTTACTTTTACAGGTTCAATGTCAAGATGGAGCCCTTCCAAAATGAAAACATCAGAAAAGCGTTCGCGATGGCGGTTGACCAGCAGGAACTTGTCGACTACGTCACGAAAAACGGTGAAAAGCCTGCGCGCGCCTTTGTCTCGCCGGGCTTGAAAGGATCAGGCGGCAAGGACTTTCGCGAGGAAGGCGGAGATGTAGTCACATTTAATGCCGATGAAGCGAAAAAGCTTCTTGAAAAAGGAATGAAGGAAGAACATTATAAGAAGCTGCCGGAAATTACGCTGACATACAGCACAAAGCCTGAACATAAAAAAATGGCCGAGGCGGTTCAGCAACAGCTGAAAAGTGTATTGAACGTCAATGTGAAGCTGGCCAATATGGAATGGAACACGTTCCTCGAGGAGCAAAAAGCGCTCAAGTTTCAGTTTTCGCAAAGCTCTTTCCTGGCCGATTATGCTGACCCGATCAATTTCTTAGAAAGCTTTCAAACCGATAATTCGATGAACCGGACCGGGTGGAGCAGCAAAGAGTATGATCAGCTGATCAAAGCGGCGAAACATGAAGCTGATGAAGGAAAACGCAATGAGCTGATGCATCAGGCGGAAAAGGTGTTATTTGAAGGTATGCCGATCATTCCGGTCTATTTCTATAACCAAGTCCATTTGGAAAAGGAAAATGTCAAGGGCATCATCCGCCATCCTGTCGGCTATATCGAACTGAAATGGGCCGAAAAAACATAGAATGATAAAAAAGTCCGCCCGGGACATGTATGTGCGCCTCTTCAGCACGATTCCGGGCGGTTTTTTCACAAGGGGGACTTTGCATTGAAAATCGCGCCTCAAAAACTGAAAACCGGCGATACGGTCGGGGTGATCGCACCGGCGAGTCCGCCTGTCGCGGAAAAACTTGATGCCGCCGTCCAATATTTAAAAAAGCTTGGGCTCCGTGTCAAAATCGGCCGTGCCTCCGGCAAAAAACACGGCTATTTGGCGGGAACGGATGAAGAGCGCCTGCGGGATTTTCATGATATGTTCCAGGATCCGTCCGTCAAAGCGGTGATCTGCGCGTGCGGAGGGTATGGGACGGGACGGATTGCGGAGAAGATTGATTTTGACGTCATCAAAAGCCATCCGAAAATATTTTGGGGATATTCAGACATTACGTTTTTACATATGGCCATCCAGAAGCGGACCAATCTGATCACATTCCATGGACCGATGCTCAGCTCTGATATCGGCAAAGAAGACGTCCATCCATTGACAAAACAGTCCTTTCAGCAGCTGTTTCAAAAAATGTCGCTCACTCTGACCGAAGACGTCTCGCCTTTAGAGGCTGTTGTAAAAGGAAAAGCAAAAGGGGAGCTGATCGGCGGAAATCTCGCCCTTCTTGTGACAACCCTCGGCACGCCGTTTGAAATCGATACAAGGGGAAAGCTTCTCTTTATAGAGGATATCGATGAAGAGCCTTACAAAATCGACCGGATGCTCAATCATTTGAAAATGGCGGGGAAATTGTCTGATGCCGCAGGTATTCTGCTCTGCGATTTTCATGATTGCATTCCGAAAAAGCGCAGTGAATCACTGACGTTAAAGGAGATCATAGAAGATTATATCGTCCCGGAAGGCAAGCCGGCGCTGTCAGGCTTTCAAATCGGCCATTCTTCCCCGAATATCGCTATACCAATCGGGGCTGAAGGCATGCTTGATACTGAAAAAAAACAACTGATGATCGAACCCGGGGTTTCTTAAAACGAAAAAAGAGGAGGGCCGGCATGAAGATAACCGCTATTCATACATACCGAATCGCCGTTCCATTAAAGAAACCGTTCAAAACCGCGCTCAGAACAGTGCATACCGCTGAAGCCGTCATGGTTAACATGTTGGCAGAGGACGCATCAGGCTGGGGAGAAGCGCCCCCGACCGCCGTTATCACTGGAGAAACTCTTGACAGCATCGAAAGCGCGATCAGGGAGGTGTTTGCACCTGCCTTGATCGGCCAAAGTTTATTAAGGGCGGAAGCCGTATTTTGTACAATCGACAAATTGATGTGCGGAAATACAAGCGCAAAGGCCGCTGTTGATATGGCTGTTTACGATTGTTTATCACAAATGTGCGGGCTGCCTTTATATCAATTTTTAGGAGGGTACAGGCGGGAGATTGAGACGGACTTTACCGTCAGCGTCAATCAGCCTGAAGAAATGGGGGAAGACGCCGCCCGCTATATGAATGAGGGTTTTCGTACATTAAAAGTAAAGGTCGGAAAGGACGACATCGAATCAGATCTTGCCCGCATCCGTGAAATCCGCGGACGTACGGGGACGGGAGCGAAAATCCGGCTTGATGCAAATCAAGGATGGACGCCCAAACAGGCAGTCAGGGCGATTCGGAAACTGGAGGATGAAGGTCTTGATATCGAGCTTGTTGAACAGCCCGTCCATAAAGATGATCTTGAAGGATTAAAACAAGTAACAGATGCAGTGGATACATTGATCATGGCCGACGAAAGCGTGTTTTCTCCGGAGCAGGCTTTTCAGGTGCTTAAAACGAGAAGCGCTGATTTGATCAATATTAAGCTGATGAAAGCGGGCGGCATCCGTAACGCTTTAAAGATCAATGCTTTGGCGGAAGCCTGCGGGGTGGAGTGCATGGCCGGAAGCATGATCGAAACTAGGCTCGGCGTTACAGCGGCGGCACACTTTGCAGCAAGCCAAAAAAATGTGACAAGGTTCGATTTTGATGCACCGCTGATGCTGAAGGAGGATATCGTCAAAGGCGGCATCAGCTATGAAGGAAGAAGAATGTTCTTTCCTGATGTTCCCGGTCTCGGCATCTCCAATATAAAAGGGATAAAGGGGGAGTGATGGATGGATGTATATACGGCGGCCGTTTCAGTAGCGAATGTCTGGACACACCCTGAGGCGCCGAGGAAGGTCGATCAAATGATGCTGTCAAAGCCCGTTCGTATCAGAGCCTGGCTTGATTCATTGCCATACGGGCCCCGCCTTGAATTGTGCACGGCCAATCTCATTCAGACACAGGTGCTCTTCGGTGAAGAAGTTCTTGTGCTAGAAGAAAGGGACGGCTGGGCATCGGTCGTCATCCCCGGACAGCCGTCAGCGAAAGATGACCGCGGCTACCCGGGCTGGATGCCGAAAGCTAATCTGGCAAAAAAAAGCCGGCCACAGTCGGAAGTATACGCCGTCATTCAAAAACCGACCGCATATTTATATACAGAGGAAAAAACGAGAGAGCTCGAATTGAGTTTTCTCACAAAACTTGCCATCCTGGATGAAGACAGCGCCTGGTTCCAAGTCGAAACGCCATTGGGACCGAGATGGCTGAAAAAAGAAGACGCAAAAGTCAAAGGAAATCCAAAAGGATCCGGAAAAGACATCGTACAGACAGGCGAAGCTTTTTTAAATCTGCCGTATCTGTGGGGAGGAATGAGCGGATTTGGCTATGACTGTTCAGGTTTTGCCCGCCATATGCTGATAGCGAACGGATATTCCGCGCCCCGGGATGCCGGCGACCAGGCAACGGGCGGAAAAGCGGTTCCGTTTAGCGGGGCGGAGCCTGGGGACCTGTTGTTTTTTGCGTATGGAGAAGGCAAAGGCCGGGTGCATCATGTCGGTATTTACTACGGAAACGGGAAGATGCTTCACTCTCCGAAAACGGGAAAGACCATCGAAATCATATCTCTCGAAGATACGGTTTACGAAAAAGAGCTCTGCGCAATTCGCCGCTATTTTTAATGAAAACGGAGGGATCGGCATGAAACAAGAAACATTGCTGAAAGTCAGCGGATTGAAAATGCATTTTGACGCCGGAAAAGGAAAAACAGTCAAAGCGGTTGACGGCATTTCTTTTCATATAAAAGAAGGAGAGACGTTCGGGCTTGTCGGTGAATCCGGCTGCGGCAAATCGACGACGGGCCGGGTGCTGCTGCGCCTTTATGAGCCGACAGAGGGCGGGGTTCAATACCGCGGGAAACACATTCACAAATTAACTGAAGCCGAATCGTTTCGATACAACCGGAAAATTCAAATGATTTTTCAAGACCCGTATGCTTCATTAAACCCGCGGTTGACGGTCAGGGACATCTTGCTGGAGCCGATGGAAATCCACGGCCTCTACGGAGGGCGGAAGGGGCGCCTTGAAAAAGTGGACGAGCTGCTGGAATCAGTCGGCCTTAATCGAGCCTTTGCCAATCGCTATCCTCATGAATTCAGCGGCGGCCAAAGGCAGAGAATCGGCATCGCAAGGGCGCTCGCCCTGGAGCCGGAGTTCATTGTCGCAGACGAACCGATCTCAGCACTTGATGTTTCCGTGCAGGCGCAGGTCGTCAATCTCCTGAAAAAACTGCAAAAAGAAAAAGGATTGACCTTTCTGTTTATTGCGCACGATCTCTCCATGGTCAAGCATATCAGCGACCGCATCGGCGTCATGTATCTCGGGCACATGGTTGAAATTACGGCCAGCTCCCGATTGTATCAAGAGCCGCTTCATCCTTATACACAAGCCCTTTTGTCGGCTATTCCGATTCCAGATCCCGACATCGAAGATAAACGAAAACGAATCATTTTAAAAGGCGAGCTTCCAAGCCCGATCAACCCGCCCTCAGGCTGCGTGTTCAGAACGAGATGCCCCGCAGCGATGTCGATTTGCACCGCCAAAAAGCCTGTTTTGAAAGAAGCCGAGGAAGGGCACTATGTCGCCTGCCATTTGTATGACGGGGAGGTCAAAAAGGAGGACGATGAAATGGAAGTGACGCTTCAAACAAGATAAGCTTTTTTCTAAAACAAACAGGAGCCGCTTTAGGCTCCTTCCTTACGTACAGCTCCTCTCAAGCGGCATCGTGCAGCATCTGAAAGAACCGCCCGATTTGATAATTTCCGATAAATCGATTTCAATGACCGTGTAGCCGCGCGATCTGAGCTGTCTGTTGACCTCTTTATTATCCGGGAGGCTTATCACGGTCTGATTTCCGATGGAAAGGACATTCGTTCCCAGTGTGAACTGTTCATTTTCAGGCACTTCGATCATATCATAGCGCTTTTTAAGCACCTCGTATTCTTTTTCTCCCAGCGCTTTTGGGTAAACGAGCGCTTCTTGCGGAGAAAGGATGTTGAAGACGCAGTCAAGGTGGAGATAGGTTTCCTCAAATGGAACAGGAATCACTTCATGGGATGGAAGCAGGCGTTTCAGCGCTTGAACGGCCGAAAATGATGTCCGTTCGCTGACCCCTGCGTAAACGGTATGCTGATCGATGAGAATGTCGCCGCCCTCTATTTTATACCCTCCGTTAAACGAACGATAAGCGATGTTTTCTTTGGAAAGCCATTCCTGCAGAACATTTTCTTCACCCTGGCGGATATCGGCTGAAAGCCGGGAGGTAAAAACGGTTTCCCCGATGGTAAACCCGATATCTCTTGTAAACACCTGTTCAGGAAATTGGCTCGAAGCCGGCAGCAGAAACACTTCTACGCCGCGTTTTTCCAATTCATTGATCAAAGTCTCATGTTGGCGGACGGCAATGGTTCTGTCTATATTTTCTTTATGGAAGTACTTTTGTGTTTCATTGATGACATCCTGAATCGCCATATACTCCGGCCGGCATAGGACCACTTTTTTTAGCACGTCATATTCACTTGTGCATTCTGTTTGATGATGTTTTTTCGGCACTGCTGAATCCATGTTCTCTCCCCCGTCTCTCAATATAATACTTTTCATTATTCCCTTCCCGGCGCTGGAAATAAACGTTTTGGCAAGAAAATCTCACAAATCAGCCGGATAAAAAAGTTTAGACAAATGAATTCTAATAGTGTTTAATAAAGAAAAATTCCACTTTACAAACACATCTAGACATCAAAGGAGAAATGGATATGAAGGGACCAGAGAAAAGATATTGCCGGGAATCGAAAGTTGTCAAAACAAGCAGGGTATTTCCGCTTGATACAAACAATCACAACACGCTGTTCGGAGGAAAGCTGATGAGCTATATTGACGACATTGCCTCGATTTCCGCTGCACGACATTCCAGATGTGAGACGGTTACCGCATCAATGGATTCTGTCGATTTTCTCGAGCCGATCAGACAGGAAGATTCCGTTTGTCTGGAGTCTTATGTGACATGGGTCGGAAGAACGTCTATGGAGGTATTTGTCAAAGTGATTAAAGAGCATCTCCTCACAGGGGAACGCAAGCTTGCGGCCACCTCTTTTTTAACGTTCGTGGCTCTGGATCAAGATGGAAATCCTCAGGCTGTTCCAAAGGTTGAGCCGCAGACCGATGAAGAAATCATGCTTCATCAGACAGCGCAACAGCGGGCGGAAGAACGCAAAAACCACCGGAAGCACAGCAAAGCGCTTGCCGCAGCCCTTGCGGTTGACAAGCCATGGTAAGCTGTCCGGATTGAACTGCCAAGACCCCGGTTCTTTTCAAGAAGAGCCGGGGTTTTTTTCTTTGGCGGAATACGTCAGCAAATGATTGCTAAAAATAAGAGAGATGATCAAAAACAGGAAAGAAGATATGGAATATGACGTTCGAACAGCTATGGATTTTTTTCTTCAAGCCGGCTCTGGTATTCACTATCGCTTACATTCTTTTTCGGATTGCCGGGAAAAAAGCCGTTTCTCAAATGACGAATTTCGACCTCTTATTGACATTTGCGATCGGAACGATTATCAGCGAGCCGATTCTCACTTCCAGCATTGGAATGGCGATTTACTATGCCCTCAGTTTTCTCATCTTTTATTTGTGTATTGAAAAATTGTCTTTGCATAATGTTTGGAGGCGCTTTCTTGTTGTCAGTCCAACGGTGCTGATCCGAAACGGACATATTGATGAAAAGGGCCTGAAAAAAGAGCGGCTTACAATCAATGAACTGCTCGGAAAGCTTCGTGAAAAAGGATATGCCGATCCTCACGATGTCGATTTGGCGCTGATTGAAGAATCCGGCCAAGTCAGCGTGATTCCAAAATCAGAGGCAAGGCCTGTGCAGCCGAAAGATTTGAACCTTCAGACGGCACGGAATTTTGTGCCGATTCCGCTGATTCTCGATGGGGAGATTATTGAGCACAATTTAAAATATTTGCAGAAAACGAAAGAGTGGCTGTACGAAAAATTGGAGGAAAAAGGGATAGAGAAGGCAGAGCTGTCTTCGATTACGCTCGGTACATTGCATGAAAATCATGCCATCATGATCGATAAAGATGTCCAACAGCAACCGCAAACACATGATCCGTATTTATATAAACCAGGGGATGACAAATAAAACTTTCGCCGAATAGGCGATTTTTTTATTTTAATTATTCTGAAAAAACTTTTTTGCGATTCAGTCACTTTCCATTTTAACCGCTTTATATCAACGTTTCTAAGAAGAATTATATCGCATGAACCGGGGAAATTGTCATAAAAAGAATAAACTGAGAAACGAAAACATAGGAGGAATTATCTGTTGTTTTTTATATTTTAATAGAATATATTAGTTTTTGTGAAAAAATTAGATAGAAGGTGTGTTTGTAGTGAAGAAAGGTATTGGTTTACTTTTGGCGCTTGCTATGATGGCGGGTTCTTCCCTGCCGGTGCAAGCGGAAGACCATGGGCGTGAAGTGCTCGGATCAAAGGATGGCTGGGGCGCCTATGGCGAAGGAACAACCGGAGGGGCTGACGCTTCTTCCGACCATGTCTATACGGTGCAAAACCGGCAGCAGCTTGTTGAAGCATTGGGAGGCAAAAACAGCGCAAACGGTTTAAATGATACGCCGAAAATCATTTATATTAAGGGAACGATTGATCTTAATGTTGATGATGAGAACAAGCCTTTGGGCTTTGATGATTATAAAGATCCCGAATACAGCCTGGAGAAGTATTTGGCAGCTTACAGTCCCGATAAATGGGGGAAAAAGGAGCCGTCCGGAAAACTGGAAGACGCAAGAGCGCGCTCTGAAAAAAATCAAAAAGAGCGGGTGATCCTCAATGTCGGATCAAATACGACGATCATCGGTCTGGGGGACGACGCGAAAATCCTCGGCGGAGGTTTTTATATCAAACAAGCGAAAAATGTCATCATCCGCAATATCGAATTTGAAAATGCTTATGACTACTTCCCGGCCTGGGACCCGACAGACGGAAGCGAAGGAAACTGGAACTCTGAATTTGACAACCTGTTGTTAGAGTCTTCTGAACATGTTTGGGTTGACCATTGCTCTTTCAACGACGGAAGCAAGCCTGACAACTTTGATGACACCTATTTCGGACGCGTATTTCAGCATCATGACGGACTGCTTGACATCAAAAAACAATCCGATTTTGTCACTGTGTCCTATAATGTTTTCTCAGGCCACGATAAAAATACCATTGTCGGATCAAGCGACAAATATTCCGCCGACAACGGCCATTTGAGAGTGACATTCCACCATAACATGTACGAAAATATTAAAGAGCGGGCACCGCGCGTGCGTTACGGCAAAGTGCACCTGTACAACAACTATTTTAAAAACACGGAAAACAACTATGATTATTCATGGGGTGTAGGATATTCTTCAAAAATTTACGCTGAGGACAACTACTTTAGTCTGCCTGAAGGAACAAAGCCCGAGAAGATGATGAAAGCCTTCAAAGGCGACGCATTACATGAAGAAGATACATTGCTGAATGACCAAAAAATCGATGTTGTCAGCACGTATAACAAAGCGTACAATGCGTCAATCAAAAAATCGACGGGCTGGACGCCTGAGCTGTACGAAAAAATCGACGCCGCCAAAGATGTGCCTAAAATTGTCGAAGAACAGGCCGGCGCGGGGAAATTGCAATAATCCAAAGGAGCGGACATGATGAATGTCCGCTTTTTTGCATTGCAATCCAAAGCTGCGGGTGCTACGATTTTGCCAGGTGGCCCGGTCGGTTCGAATCGAACAAGCCCGTCCGCATGGAAAAGTGGAAATAGAGGAGTGAGGGGATGGCTCTTATTAGAGATTTATCCACGGATGAGAAGATGGCGCCGGCCGTCGGGGTTCTTTTTTCTGCCGTCAACGAAAATATCGGCCGGCTGAAGTCGATCGTTTCCGGCAGCAGCCAGGAGCTGCTGGATGATAAGGGGGAACACGGCAATAAAAACAGCATCGCCCAGCTGATTTATCATTTGATCAATGTCGATATTCGCTGGGTGTACAGAATCAGACAAGAGGAGCTCCCGAGTGAAGTGGAAGAGGCGTTCGGCCCGATGACAGATGAAAACGGACACTTGCCTGAAGTGAAGGGTGTGCCGTTGTCGGTTTTATTACAGCAATATGATGAAGTCTTGGAAGTATTGAAGAAAACTGCAGAACAGCTGACAGAAGAAGATTTGCTGAAGACGGTCCCGTATGAAGGCGGCTTTGCCACTATCCGCTGGGGCATTTGGCATATGTCAGACCATAACCGCTATCATCAGGCGCATATTCAGGCGTTGATCAAAGAATTCCAGAAGCGCAAAGGTTGATTTTGCCGGAAAAGCCTGATAGTCTATTTCATAACTGAAGAATACAGCGTTAAAGTTTTCTAGGGTTCCGCGCATCTGTATGTGGCCTGGTCCGAGAGAAAACACATATGAAGCTTCATATGCACACGGAGGGATAAAAGCCCGGGAGTATCGTATTCACCGATAACCCGGGTTTTTTCTTTTTGCAGAAATATTGAATGGAGGGAACGATATGAGATGGGGAAACGTTGTCTTGGCAGCCTTGTTTGAAATTCTTTGGGTGGCCGGGCTGAAACACGCGGGAACAGCTATCGAATGGATCGGCACCGCATTCGCCGTCGCCGCCAGTTTTTACCTATTGGTCAAGGCCGGGAAGAACCTGCCGGTCGGCACCGTATACGCCGTGTTTACAGGACTGGGCACAGCGGGCACGGTGCTGTGCGAGATCATTCTGTTCAACGAACCAGCCAACCTCATCAAGCTCTTGCTGATAGGCGTTTTGCTGTGCGGTGTAATCGGTTTGAAACTTGTCACACATGAGGAGAAGGAGGAAGCATCATAATGGAATGGATCTATTTAATCGCCGCCGGCTTGCTGGAAATGCTCGGCGTGACGATGATGAACCAATTTCACAAAGACAAGCGCCTGAAATGGATTTTTCTTTTGATCATCGGTTTTGCCGCTTCGTTTATCCTGCTTTCTCTGGCGATGAACACTTTGCCGATGGGAACGGCATACGCGATTTGGACCGGCATCGGGGCTGCAGGCGGAGCGCTCGTCGGCATCCTGTTTTACGATGAACCGAAGGATGCCAAGCGAATGTTTTTTATTGCGCTTATTTTGGCGTCGGCTGTCGGGTTGAAGCTGATCAGCTGAAGAAAAAATCCGTTTCATTAAAATAGGGTTTTCATAAATTGATTTTTCAAAAAACTCCAGTATAATGAAAAGATAGTTTAAGAAAAAGAGGGTTTTCAAACAATGGAATCATATATGAAACAGCAATTAAATCATTATCAAGAGATCAATAATGAAAAAGCGCGCCTGCTTGTCAGCTGTCCGGATCAGCCGGGTATCGTCGCGGCGGTTTCTGCGTTTTTATTTGAAAACGGCGCGAATATTATTGAATCCAGCCAATATACGACAGATCCCGAAGGCGGCCGCTTCTTTCTGAGAATCGAATTTGAAGCCCCGGGAATCCGTGAAAAAATCGCCAAGATGAAAGAAACGTTCACTTCTGTGGCGGAGTCTTTCCAAATGACTTGGAGCATCACCCTTGCCAGCGAATTAAAGCGGGTCGTCATATTTGTTTCAAAAGAGCTTCACTGTTTGCATGAGCTCTTATGGGAATGGCAGAGCGGCAATTTGATGGCTGAGATTGCCGCGGTCATCAGCAACCATGAGGATGGAAGGGAAATCGTTGAATCGCTCAACATCCCGTTTCTATATTTGAAAGCCAACAAAGACATTCGCAAAGAAGTCGAAGCGCAGCAGCTCAAATGGCTTGAAGAGTATCGCGCAGACGTCATCGTCCTTGCCCGCTACATGCAGATCCTGACGCCTGAATTCGTCTCAGCGCATCCGCACAAAATCATCAATATCCATCATTCATTCCTGCCCGCTTTTGTCGGCGCCAACCCGTATAAACGCGCATATGAACGGGGCGTTAAATTAATCGGGGCGACCTCCCATTATGTCACAAATGAATTGGATGAAGGTCCGATTATTGAACAGGATATTGAACGCGTCGATCACAGGGATAATGTTGAGGCCCTGAAAAACATCGGCCGGACGATTGAGCGGAGTGTCCTCGCAAGGGCGGTCAAATGGCATTTGGAAGACCGGATTATCGTCCACGGCAACAAAACGATCGTTTTCAACTAAAAAACGGATGGATTACATCTTGACAGAAGCCGTTTTCCTCGGCATAATGATAAAAAATCAGCGAGCGTTGAAGAGGACCAGTACGCAGTTCTTTCTGTGAAAGAGAGTGAAATGACATGCTGAAACATTTCACCACATGAAACCTGCCGAACCTGCCTCGGAGTCCTGGAGGGAAAACCCAGGCGCTGCCCTGCGTTACAGGGGAAAGCGGAATGCGCGTCCTGCGCATTCAATGAAGGTGGTACCGCGGAAAGCCCTTTTCGTCCTTTTTGTTTTGGCGAAAAGGGCTTTTTTTATTGGCTTCCGCCTGATCATTTCGGAGGGAAGAAACGTGAAAAAACAACGGATAGTCATTAAAATCGGAAGCAGTTCTTTAACGGATTCAAAGGGCGGTATTGACGAGGCAAAAGTCAGTGATCATGTCCGTGCGATCGCCGCTCTGAAAAAAGAAGGCCATGATGTGATTTTTATTTCTTCAGGTGCTGTCGCCGCCGGCTTTTTTCAGCTGGGATATCCGGCAAGGCCTGTTACGTTAAAAGGAAAGCAGGCCGCCGCCGCTGTCGGACAAAGCCTTTTAATGCGGCAATATACTCAGCACTTTGCAGAACACGGCCTGATGCCGGCACAAATCTTATTGACGAGAAATGATTTTGCCAAAAGAGAACGGTATCGCAATGCATATGCGACCATCATGGAGCTGATCGAGAGAGGGCTTGTTCCGATCATTAATGAAAACGATTCAGTGTCTGTAGAAGAGCTGACATTCGGCGACAATGATATGCTTTCTGCGCTTGTCAGCGGCTTGATTCATGCCGACAAATTGATCATCTTAACGGATATCAACGGCCTTTATGATTCAAATCCGGCGGAAAACCCGGAGGCCCGGCGTTTTGATTATATCCCTGAAATCACTGATGATCTATTAAGCTATGCCTCCTCCATCGGCTCGAAAGTCGGAACGGGAGGCATGAAGTCAAAGCTTTTGGCTGCAAAAACCGCTCTTTCTCTCGGTGTCAATGTATTTATCGGCACAGGAGCAGGAGAAGAAAAATTAAGTCGGATTTTAAAAGGCAGAGGGGACGGCACTTACATCGGTCAGTCAGATTTGTCATCGGTGAACAATCACAAACAGTGGATCGCCTTTCATTCACCCGTATCGGGGAAAATTATCATTGATGAAGGTGCTGAGCTGGCGCTGACCGAAAATGGAAGCAGTCTGCTCCCGGCGGGTGTGACCGATGTGTCTGGTGATTTTGCCAAAGGAGCGGTCGTCGAGGTCTACGGGCCGAACGGATTGGCAGGCAAAGGGCAAACGCTGTATTCAGCGGAAGAGCTTCTCGAAGTGAAAGGAAAGAGAAGCGGGGAATTTCCGCATGAAAAGGGAATAGAAGTCATCCATCGAAATGATTGGATAAGCATAAAAGAATAGGGGGCTGATCAACATGAGCGAAGTGATTGAAAAAGCGAAAAGAGCAAAAAAAGCGAAAGACGAGCTGGTGCATCAGACGACAGAATATAAAAACGAAGCGCTCACGTTAATTGCTGCAGCGCTTCGGGCCAAACAGGACGTCATTTTAGAGGCAAACGAAAAAGACATTGCCGCCGGCAAGGAAAAAGGGTTTTCGCCAGCGCTGTTAGACCGGCTTTCCTTAAATCCGAAACGGCTGAGCGATATCGCGGATGCCGTCATTCTCCTTACTAAGCTTGATGATCCAGTGGGGGAAAGCCTTGAAACCATCCAAAAAGAAAACGGACTGCTTATTGAGAAGGTCCGGGTTCCGCTGGGCGTTGTCGGTATGATCTATGAAGCGCGCCCGAATGTGACGGTCGACGCCGCCACGCTTTGTTTAAAAACGGGAAACGCTTGTATACTCCGCGGCAGTTCATCTGCGATCAACAGCAATAAAGCGCTTGTCAGCGTGATACAGGAAGCTCTTGAAACATCAAAGCTTCCAAAGGACGCCGTTCAGCTGATCGAAGATACGAGCAAAGAAACCGCCAAACAGCTGTTTACGTTAAATGATGGCCTGGATGTCCTGATTCCACGGGGCGGCAAAAATCTCATCGACATGGTTGTACGGGAATCAACCGTTCCTGTGCTTGAGACAGGTGCGGGAAACTGCCATATCTTTATTGACGAATCAGCGCAGAGCGATATGGCGCAGCAAGTTGTAATCAACGCCAAAACACAAAGGCCGTCCGTCTGCAATGCGATCGAAACGGTGCTGATCCATGAAAACTGGGCGAAGCGTTCAGTCCAAGAGCTGCTGCAAAGGCTGGAAAAAGAAGGTGTGGAGATTAGGGGAGACCAGGCGGTTTGCGAGCTGCTTCCTTCCGCTGTTCCCGCTGAAGCGCTCGATTGGGAGACGGAGTTTTTGGCGCCGATCGTCAGCGTCAAAACCGTCCGTGATGTGAATGAAGCGATTCGGCATATTCACCGGTACGGAACGCGGCATTCAGAAGCGATTATTACCGAAGATGATCAAAATGCCCGCTATTTTCTAACGTCTGTTGATGCAGCAGCGGTCTATCATAATGCTTCAACCCGGTTTACCGACGGATTTGAGTTTGGATACGGCGCAGAAATCGGCATCAGCACACAGAAGCTCCATGCCAGAGGTCCGATGGGTCTTCAAGCACTGACGTCCTCTAAATATATCATTAAAGGAAACGGACAAATTCGGATATGACAAACTGACATTCCGCCTGAATCTGAAGGCGGAATGTTTTTTTATTGCATCTCTAATTTATATTTTGTAAAATCTAATTGTGCACAATTAAAAATAAAGGAGATCAATCATGAAAAAATTATTATTTACATCCAAAGCTACTGCCAAAGGGGGCAGGGATGGACAAGTAGCCTCCCCTGACGGCGCACTGGCATTGGAGCTTGCCATGCCGGGAACGCCGAAAGCAAAGGAGAAAGGAGACGCCACCAATCCTGAACAGCTGTTTGCCGCGGGATATGCAGCTTGCTTTGACAGCGCGCTCCAGCTGACCGCCAAAAAAGCGCGCCTGCATATTGACACTGAGGTGACGGCCCATGTCAGCCTTCTCAAGGATGAAGCGGACGGCGGATTTAAGCTTGGCATTACACTCCAAGTGAAAGGAACAGGTATTGAAAAAGCGGAACTCGAGAAACTCGTTCATCAAGCACACGGTGTCTGCCCGTATTCAAAAGCAATTTCGGGAAATGTCGATGTCATACTTGAGGTCATGTCATAAAAAAAGGGCGCCTTCCATTGAAGGCGCCTATTCGGCTTTATAACAGGCATTTGACTTACGCTTTACCGTTTTCCTTTGTCAAGGAATCAAGAAGAGTACGGAGCGCCTCCTTTAAATGCATCAGCTTATCAGCAGGCAGGTTTGTCTGTGCCAGCATGTCAGTTGGGATGCATCTTGCTTTTTCTTTCAGAGAGGCACCCTCCGCCGTCAGCTTGACGATAACGGAACGCTCATCCTCAGGGGACCGTTGTCTCGTGATCAAGCCGCGCTGTTCCATTCTTTTCAGCATCGGGGTCAAAGTCCCGGAATCCAAATAAAGAAGCTCCCCCATTTTTTTCACGCTCAAGCTTTCATGCTCCCATAATAAGAGAAGCGCCAAGTATTGCGGATACGTAATGCCGAGTTCATCGAGCAGAGGCTTGTACAGCTTTGTCATCTCCCGCGAACTGGCGTAAAGCAGAAAACAAAGCTGTCTGTCAAGCTTCATATGTTCAAAATCATTTACCATCTGTTCACCAACTCTTATTTGTTCTTTTTTTATTGTATACGATTTTTTCTCCTTTTCCTATTCTTTCACAGACAGAGAATATTGTTCAATTCGCGGTCTATATGTTTAAAAAGTCCGTTTTGTGAAATATAAAGAATAAGGAATAATCGCAAGGAGGAATATAAGATGACGACATTATTTACAGCAAGCGTAACAGCTAAAGGCGGAAGAGCTGGACATGTGAAATCTGACGACGGTGTTTTGGATCACAGCATTGTGATGCCGAATCAAAAAAAAGATGGCGAGGCAGGAACCAATCCTGAACAGCTGTTTGCCGCCGGGTATGCGGCATGCTTTGGGGGAGCTTTGGAACATGTCGCAAAGGAACAAGGCATTGAGATTGATTCTGAGGTGGAAGGCCGGGTCAGTTTAATGAAAGATGAGAGTGACGGCGGGTTTAAGCTTGGCGTTCAGCTCGTTGTTTCAGCGAATGGGCTGGAAAAAGAAAAGGCGGAAGAGCTCGTCAAGGCCGCACATGATTTTTGCCCGTATTCCAAAGCGACGAGGGGAAATATCAATGTCGACCTGCAAGTCAAATAACCTTCTGAGACGGGAAAGCAAACATAAGGTTGTTTGCTTTCTTTTTAAAACATTCGAAAGGGGCAGCATATGAAATATATGAAAATGACACTGATGCTGACTGTACTGCTTGTGTTTACCATGTTCACAGGCTGCGGCGGCGCACAAGAAAGCGAGCAGCAAAAGCCGGCAGATCAGCACGCTCATAAAAAACTTGATTTGAAAAAATATTCTTATGATAAAGGCAGGAATTCAGAAGATGATTTTGATCTGATCGGCCAGTATATTCAAGCCGAGGATGATCAGCTGACGATCAAAGTAAAGGACCGGGAGCTGATTATTCCGAAAAGCAGACATTTTAAGAACAAAGAAGACTACGATGATCTCATGGGAAAGCTTGTGAAGGTAGAGGTGGATGGAAAAAGCCAGGAAGCGGAAGAGCTTGAACTGACGCCTCAGGCGAAAGCTGATGAAAACGGCGTATATGAGCAGGAAAGCGACGGCGGCCAAAAAGTGATCGGAACGCTTGTCAATGAAACCGGCCGGAACGTCACAGTCAAAGTGGCATCCGGGAATCAAACGTTTCAAAAAACAGCGGACTTTGAAAGGGACGTAGCAGAGAGTCCGCAAAAGCTGAAAGGGAAAACCGTAAGGCTCGAGATCCAGAAGGATGGAAAAGCAGAAAGTCTGGATTTTGAGGCGGAAGATCAGCATCTTGATTGGTATAAAAAATGAACCGCAGCCATTGAAAAGGAGCTTTCCGATGAAGGAAAGCTCCTTTATTTAATATTCTGTTTTATCGTCCGTATGCTCCCATGTCAGGAATGGCTCAAGCTTGTCCCGCAGCTCTATGTTGTAAAACGGAATGTTTCGTTCGCTTTGATCTCGTGTGAATTCCTCATAAATAAATGAATCGTCGAAACCGGCTGATGCGGCATCAGAATGCTTTGCCGCGAAATACACTTCCTTCGGCCTCGCCCAGTAAATCGCGCCTAAACACATCGGACAAGGCTCACAGCTTGTATAAAGAATGCAGTCACTAAGCTGATAATCGCCGAGCGCTTCACAGGCAAGCCTGATGGCCGTTACTTCGGCATGCGCTGTCGGATCATTGCTTGTTGTGACATTGTTTTTTCCTTCGGCAATGATTTTGCCATCCTTGACAATGACGCAGCCGAAAGGTCCGCCTGTCCCGTCTTTGACGCTTTCGACGGCAAGATCAATCGCCCGCTGCAAAAATGCTTCATGGTTCATGTCTGTATCCTCCTTGGTTGTCCTCATGTTTTATTATAGCTTACAGACGTAAAAAAAAGAAAATGGTTCAGAATATTCAAATGTTTTAATTTAGACTGTTTCTCACATAAAATAAACATAAGAAGAAAGGATAGGAGAGGATTGTTTGCTTACCTTATATATTGCCAGACACGGACAAACCGAATGGAATATTGATAAGAGAATGCAAGGCTGGGAGAATTCAGACTTAACACCTTTAGGTTTGGCGAATGCGGAGGCGCTCGGTAAAAAGCTGAAAGGTATTCAATTTCAGGCGGCGTATGTCAGTACAAGCGGGCGCGCCGTTGACTCTGCACGGGCGATGCTCCAAAACCGTTCCATTCCTTTTATCAAAGACGATTTGTTTCGCGAGATTTCCCTCGGTTCATGGGAAGGAAAAACATATGACGACATTCAACAACACGATCGGGGCAGGTTTGAAGCCTATTTCAAAGCGCCTGAGCAGTATATTTCCGATGGAGGGGAGAGCTTTGCCGAATTTGAAGTCCGAGTCAGACAGGCGCTTGGCCACATTGTTCACAACCACCAGGAAGGGAGCGTGCTGCTTGTCACGCATTCCGTTTTTATCCTGATGCTCCTGAATATTGTCAAGAACCGGCCGATCAATGAAATATGGAATTCCAGCTATGTCCATGATACGGCGCTTGCAGTTGTCACCATTTCTGAAAAAGGAGACATGACCATTTTAAAAGAAGGAGACGGTGATCACCGAATAAAACAAGCGGATGTGACATGGTAGGCCAATACATATTGACCACCGAAAAAGAAGCCTTATTCCGATAAAAGGCTTCTTTTTTCAAAAGGCGGTTCATGAAGCGCTACGGCTTTGTTGTGTCTTCACGCTGAAGATGTCCGCCATGGCGGCGAGATATTGGGAACCGTTTCACATCAGAAGCGGCTGCTTTCGTTTTGATGCTTGCAAAAGCCAAGACTGTACGTGAAAGAGAGCCTCCTACAGTTTGGTTGTATGCGAGAAGGCACATATTGTCCGTGATGCTGCTGCTTAACAGTCTGCGTACAGCCCAAAGCTGGTTCCTGCCTTGCTCATCTAGCTGAAAATAGAGGACGCGGCCTCTCAAGAACAGGCCTGACAGGCCGTTTTCTCGCAATTGTTTCAGCAATGCGAGCGGTTCAGATAATAGCGATGCCGTCAGCGTGAATCCGACGGTCGGGCATTTTGAGGCCAAAAAGCTCATAATGGGCGGATAGTCGGCTAAGTATCCGCCGCATTGATAGAGCATCTCCGCCAGCATTTGATCTGTTTTCATCATTTGTACTTCAGTGTGTGAAAGCAAATGCTCCAGATCATCGAGTGTATGCAAGTATCCTTTGAGTTCATGTTCCATTTCGGTTTGAGCTTGATCAATATCGCTTGTTTTTGCTGTCGTCACACTTGAAAGCAACACTTGCAAATGACGATTCAAAAGACGCATCAAATCGCTGATTTGCTCGTGTGAATACCGAAATTGGCGGGCGAGTGCGTGTAGATCATTTACATTCAGACGAATACTCATTTAAAGCTCCCTGGCTTCCAGCTCAAGCCTTTCAATCTCCTCGGCAACGCGCTGTTTAATGGTTCTCAGCCTGTTATACACGCGGAATTCCACGCGGTCAAGATCGTCCAAAAGGGCATCATACATTTCCCGTGCCTGTCCCCGCCATCCGTTGATATACATTTGATGAGCTTTTAAAATGCATGAACTTTCATGCCTCAGCTCTGTTATGACTGAATTCAATTCTTTGACATAAAGCTTGAGAGAGTGAATGTCGTCATCATAATTTTTTCGTTTTAATCCTTTTTCTGGGGCTTTTCCATCGTCAATCACTACATATTTTCCTTCCCTTCCATCATCTACTACGAATATGTTAAAAGAAAAGAATCTGGAAAGAAATCGTACGAATGAATCAAAAGTCATAATGAGGCATCATCAATTAGAGCTCGTTGAATAATTCTTTAGAACTATAATGAGCGGCGCCCAACAGAAAGAACCACCCGCTGTTTCGGATGGTTCTTTTTGAATTTTTTCGTAACTTAAACGGTTTGGGCCAGCTGATCTCTTGCTTGTTTTGCGGCTTCAACCATATTTTTCAAAGCGGCGATCGTTTCTTCAGGCTGTCTGGTTTTCAAGCCGCAGTCGGGATTGACCCAAAAACGGTCGGCAGGACAGACCTTAAGCGCATCCCGGATAATCGAAAGCATTTCTTCGGCAGGAGGGACGCGCGGGCTGTGAATGTCGTAAACCCCAAGGCCGAGCCCTTTTAAATAAGGGTGCTTCTCAAGGTAATCGAGGAATCCGCCGTGGCTTCTGCTGTGTTCGATCGTAATCACATCTGCGTCAAGGTCTTCAATCGTGTCGACGATATCTTCAAAATTGCTGTAGCACATATGTGTATGGATTTGCGTCGTATCCTTCACAGATGAAGTGGACAGTCTGAAAGCTTCGGCGGCCCATGAGAGATACTCATCCCAGTCGCGTTCCTTCAGCGGAAGGCCTTCCCTTAAAGCAGGTTCGTCAACTTGTATGATTTGAATACCGGCTTTTTCAAGCGCCTCTACCTCTTTTCTAAGGGCATGTGCGATTTGAAAAGCGATTTCTTTTCTCGGAAGATCATTGCGGGCGAACGACCAGTTTAAAATCGTGACAGGCCCGGTCAGCATTCCTTTTACTTGTTTGGAGGTCAGAGATTGGGCGTAAACTGTTTCTTTTACCGTCATCGG
The DNA here is from genome assembly GCF_001592005.1 of Bacillus sonorensis NBRC 101234 = KCTC 13918. Taxonomy (GTDB): domain Bacteria; phylum Bacillota; class Bacilli; order Bacillales; family Bacillaceae; genus Bacillus; species Bacillus sonorensis. The sequence goes on along the minus strand of NZ_BCVZ01000002.1, from coordinate 320,816 downwards.
CTCTTTAAATTCGACATCCCCGTAGATTACCGGCGGCCTGACACAGCGGGAGCCGTATGACTGTACCCAGGCGTATTTGGTAAAAGCGAATCCGCCCAGTTTTTCGCCGAAATATTCGACCATGTCCGTCCGTTCGAATTCTCCGTGGACAAGTACGTCAAGACCGATCTCTTCCTGAATATCGATCCATTTTTTTGTCTCGGCTTTGATAAATGACTCGTATTGCTCATCTGACCATTCTTTTTTCCGCCATTTTTGCCGTGCGCTGCGCACTTCAGCGGTTTGCGGGAAGCTTCCGATCGTCGTAGTCGGCAGAACCGGCAGACCGAGGGATTCATTTTGGATGCGGAGACGTTCTTCAAATGGCGTCGGACGTGAAAAGTCGTCCCGGGTCAGGCTGTTTCTTTCTTCGGCGAAAGCCGTGTCCGCGGCGGTTCCGAATTGCTTGAGTGCCTGCAGATGTCCAGCGGCTTCATTAATTTCAGCACGGACGGCCGCTTTTCCGGAAACTAAGCCCTGTTTCAGCAGATTGAGCTCCAACAGCTTTTCCTTTGCGAAAGATAATCCGTTCAGCAAATCATCGGCAAGCTGTTCATCAGGGTGTTTGGCGACAGGAACATGAAGCAGGCTGTTCGAAGGCTGGATCCACACTTCTGTTGCCCCGAGACCGCCGATCAGCTCCGTTATCCAGTCGAGGCGTTCTTCAAGATTGGCTCTCCAGATGTTTCGTCCGTCCAGAATTCCTGCGGCAAGCACTTTATCTTGAGGGAAGCCATGGGCTTTCAGCTGTTCGAGATTCTTTCCTTTGTCATGGACGAAATCAAGCCCGATTCCTTCGACCGGAAAGGAGATCAGCTCCTTGTATCCATCAACTGAATCAAAATAAGTTTGCAGAAGGACATTCGGCCCGGCGACTTCGGCTCTGATCGTCTGATAGATTTCTTTTGCTGCAGCCACTTCATCAGGAGAAGCCGTGACAAGTGCTGGTTCGTCAATTTGCACCCACTTCACGCCTTCTTGTTCAAGCTCTTTCAGAACCTGGATGTAAAGAGGGATCATGCGTTGATAAATATCTTGAATATCCTGTTTTTCATAGCCCTTTGCCAGCGCCACAAAGGTGTAAAGGCCGAGAATGACGGGCTTTGTTTCGATCCCCAATGCTTCTTTTGCCCGTCGGTAGTCTTCGAGCGGCTGATTTTTGGTGAGACGGAATTGTGCGTCTTTTTCATATTCAGGAACGATGTAGTGGTAGTTTGTGTTGAACCATTTTGTCATTTCGCACGATACCGCTTCCTTTGTGCCTCTCGCCATTGCAAAATAAGTATCTAAAGGATCGTTTACATGCTTGAACCTTTCGGGGATCCAGTTGAACATCACCGCCGTGTCAAGAACATGGTCATAAAATGTAAAGTCGGAAACCGGTATGATATCGATTTGCTGATCAAGCTGTGTTTTGAGCGCCGCAATAAATTGTTCGTCCATTTCGTTCAGGAATGTCTCTCGGTCCGTCTTTCCTTTCCAATAAGCCTCAAGCGATTTTTTCCATTCCCTGTTCAAGCCGATTCTTGGAAATCCCAAGCTGCTTGTTTTCACAGTTGTCATTCGATCTCCTCCTTTTAATTTTCAATAAAAAAAGACACTCACTTTCCGGGTAGCCTGAAGGTGAATGCCTGAAAACAGCATATTTGCGAACGAGAAATAAACGTAGCTTTTGTTACGTCAACTCGAACACCTCCTATCGACCGTAGGTAAATGGTGCGTCAGAACAGGCAGGTCTCCTGGCTTGTGAATCAACGGTTATTTCACCCTTCCCGTATCGAAACAGTGGGTTTAATCTGAAATAACCTCCTCATTTACAGTGGCGGGACCGCGTTGGATTTTCACCAATCTTCCCTTTTAAAATCTAGCATTGCGCTAGATTACCATGCTCCCGGCGATGAAATTGTTTAGTAGATTATATACCGTCATGACCTTTTAGTCAAAATAATTTTTGTATTCTTATAATTAAAAAGATTCCATAAAAGTTTTCGGGGAATAAAAAAGGCTGCCGGCATTGTCGGCAGCCCCTGCTGTTTAAAGGGAAAGAAGTTTCTTTTCGCCGGCCTTTTCGGCTAATACCTCAGGCGCGGTTAAATATAAAAAGCCGTTTCCGATCAGCGCTTTTGAGTAATCAAGAGGAAGGGTTCTGCGGATTAATTGGGCATATAGCTCAGGCTCAGTCAACTTCCGTTTAAATGCGTCTTCTTCGAAGGATTTGATCAGGGCGAGCGCGCCGCTCACGTGCGGAGTGGCCATCGATGTTCCGCTCAGCTTCCCGTATTGCCTGTCCGGCAATGTTGACAGGATTTCTTCGCCTGGTGCAACCAAATCAATTTCTTTATTGGCGTTCGAAAATTCCGACGATTCCCGCGTCAGTGATACAGATCCGACTGCGATCACTTCATTATAGGCGGCGGGATATGAGTATTCCTCTGTACGGTCGTTTCCGTCGCCTTCGTTTCCGGCGGCGCAGACAACGAGAACACCGCTTTTGACGGCATTTTCTACCGCTTCTTTTAATTCCGGAACATCGGCAGGGCCGCCGAGCGACATCGAAATGATATCGGCTTTTTGTTCCACTGCGTAATTCATGCCGTTGATGATCCATTCGTATTGGCCGCTTCCGTCTTCGCCGCCGAGAACCTTGACGATTAAAAGGTTTGCCTCGGGTGCAACGCCGGAAACCCCGCCGTTTTGATCATTGGCGGCAATCGTTCCCGCTACATGGGTGCCATGTCCATTATAATCATTGAATTGATCTTCTTTTCCATTGTCATCATCTGTGAAGTTTTTGCCTCCGATGATTCTGTCCGCTAAATCGGGATGGTTGACATCACAGCCTGTATCAAGAATCGCGACGGTGACATCTTTTCCTTTAAAACCTTGTGACCACAGCTCCGGCGCCTTAATCGCATCGATTCCTTCCGGCAGTTCATTAACGTCCATAATCTTTTCGTCCGTCACATAAGGAATTAATCGCATTTGCATATAAAAGCCCTCCCTGTTTTGTGCTGCTTTAGATGGGTTACAAGGTGCGTGATACTATTGTAAAACATTTATTTTGTTAAAAAAAGGTTCATTTGTATGAATTTTATGAAAAATCTAAAAATATAGATAATAGGGGAGGAAAGTCGAATCATCAGGGATAATGTTGAGATTGTAAGCCATAAGACCTAAGTGCTCGATCTAACAGGAGAGAGAATAACTAGATGACATGACGCGTTTCATATTGCGCCGGCAAAAGGGGCATTCTATGTGAAAAAGGAGATGATGTATATATGAAAGAAAAAGAATTCCGCGATAAGGACGAGCTGTCCGTCAATCAGGCGGAATATGTTCCCCATCCGAAGTTTGACGGAGAATATGCGCTGCTGCTTCACGAAAACTACCATTTCCTATCACAAGAAAATATTTCGGATGAAAATGAAGAATAAATGGGGCTTAGATGGTGCACTTGGCGAAAGAGCAGGTTTATTTTTGGCGAAAAAGAGAACAAACGCATTTAGAAAAGGGATAAAACCGTTTTTGTTATTGACAGTCACCCTTTTTTTCTGTAATCTCATTGTGTCCGGTAAATACAGCTCTTCGTTAGGTGAGGCTCCTGTATGGAGATACGCTGCTGCCCAAAAATGTCCAAAGACGCCAATGGGTCAACAAGAATCATCGACATAAGGTGATTTTTAACGCAGCTGGCATGATGCCTATGCCATACAGTGCTAAAGCTCTACGATTGAAGGCGTTAGGGTTTTATTCTGTATGGCTTTTAACACCTTCATTTTTTGAAATAGGTGTTTTTTTATTTTTTGAAAAAAGTAATGAGCCGTATTTCCAAAACACGAAAACCAGGAGGTGTGAGTATGGATTCTCCCCATTCGAGGCGGTATCAGCATACGAAAACATTTATTAAGCACAAAACACTGATTCATCACGAGGAGATCCTTATCCCCCGCACCTTCTGCTATGGTGATGTAAGGGTCTCCTAAAAAAGGAGGTACAGATTGCCATGGTACAAAACATGACATATGATGAACTGATTTTACGAATTATTATTTTGCTTAGAGACGGGAAACGAAAAGAGTTTCAAACCGTTTTAGAAGAATTGCAGCCTTATGATATGGCTATCTTATTTAAAGAAATGCCTGAAAAGCACCGCGGCCGGTATTTGTCTTTTTTAACAGTTGAAGACATTACCGATCTCATGGGCGAGCTTGAAAAAGAAGAACAGCTTACCGTACTGAATAAAGTCGGGAAAGAAAAAGCGGCCCATGTCATGAACAAAATGGACAATGACGATCTCGCCGCCCTTCTTGAAGAAATGGAGCCCGCCTTAAAGGATCAGCTACTTTCAAGCATGGAAGCGGAGGAATCAGAAGCGGTCAGGGTGCTGATGAACTACCCGCCGGAAACAGCGGGAAGGATCATGACAAACCGCTATGTGTGGATTCCGCAGCATTATACGGTGAAAGAAGCCGTGATCAAGCTGAAAAGCTTTGCGGAAATCGCCGAATCCATCAACTATTTGTATGTCATCAATGAAGCCAAACAGCTTGTCGGTGTTTTATCATACAGAGATCTGATTTTAGCCGAACCTGATGAAAAGGTTCAGGATTTAATGTTTACAAGGGTGATCTCGGCTGAAGCCCTTCAAGATCAGGAAGAGGTTGCAAGGCTCATTGAACGCTACGATTTCCTTGCGATTCCGGTTGTTGAAAAGAACCAGGAGCTCGTCGGGATCGTGACGGTCGATGATATTATCGATATCGTCATCCAGGAGGCGAATGAAGACTATGAAAAATTCGCCGCATCGGGTAAAGCGATCACGTTTGATACGAAATCGTATGTGGCCGCTTACCGCCGGCTCCCTTGGCTGATTCTGCTTTTGTTTATCGGCTTGATTTCCGGCAGCATCATGAGTTATTTTGAGGATACGCTTCAGCGGGTTGTCGCATTGGCCTTTTTCATGCCGATGATTGCCGGGATGACCGGAAATACGGGGACGCAGTCATTGGCCGTTGTCATCAGAGGTCTTTCTAAAGAAGAACTCAACAAAAAAACGATTTTTCGCTTGATTTTTCGCGAATTGAGAGCCGGGATCATCATCGGTGTCGTGTGCGCCGTCGTCATTACGGGAATCGCGATTGTCTGGCAGGGAAATTTGCTGCTCGGATTTGTGGTGGGAACTTCGCTTTTTGCCACGCTTATTATCGGAACGATGGCCGGAACGATCGTCCCGATTATTCTCCACAAATGCAATGTCGACCCTGCGATCGCTTCAGGGCCGCTGATTACAACGCTGAATGACATTTTATCTCTTTTAATTTATTTTGGTATTGCAACTGCTTTTATTCATGCATTATAAACAGAGCCCTCCATTTATGGAGGGTTTTTTGCTTGCCAGGCGCCCCCGTCATTTTATATATTTTAGCGAGAGAAGGGGGTTTGGGATATGCCAAGAATAGCTGCGGTGATATTGTGCCTGGTTTTCGGCGTCATTGCCGGCTGTCAGGACAGTGATGATGAAGGGAAAGACCGTCGGCTTGCCGCCGCGGAAGATATGCTTGAGGCCATTATAGAAGATGATCTGCATAAAATGAAACAGCTTTACGTGGAAGGGGCGACTCCTTCGCCTGAGCAGGTGCTTAAAGCAAAAAAGAAATGGGGGATTTCCGGGCTTAAGATGGATGATTTTCGAATCGCTGAAGCAAGCATCCATGTGTTTCACGCTTCATATAAGATAGAGGGCAGCGGAGAGCCCGGAAAAATCGCGTTTAGAATCCGCAATGATCCAGACAAGGGTGTCATGATTGATTATATCGGACAAATAGCGGACAAGCCGTGACTGACAGCGGGGCGAATCGTTCGATGGTGAACGATTCGTTTTTTTACCGGTTTCTGTATTTAAAATGGGCGTTAAGCTGCCCTTCGAGCATTTTTTTTCGGAGCTGCTGGTCGTTTTTTAGGCTTTGCTCTTTTTTGCGCATATCCTTGAGGATTTCCGCTGTCTGAACGCCGTCCTCGCGTTTGTTCGCGATATCCATCAGCCGCTCCACATCCGTGAAAGAATACTTTCTCGTTCCCCTTGATGAACGCTGCGGGTAGATCAATTTCCTTTCTTCATAGTAGCGGATTTGCCTTACCGATAAACCCGTCAGCTCGCTGACGATTCCAATGGAAATCACTTTTTTATCCTTATAAGAAAGATCTTCGACTGTCATTTTCCCACCCCTAAGATGACTTTTTTTGTATTATATAAGAAAATGCGATAAAAAAACTGACATTTGTCAGAAAATCTAACATAGATTAAGAAATTTTTAAAAAACCACGGAAGAAAAGTTTACAGAAAGGATGCAGCGGGAATATCACCCCTGTATGCTTTAGCTATAGTGCTGATTAGGGGGGAATATATTCGTGAAAGAACATCAAGCCATCTTACTCGCTAAAGAAATCGTTGCATTGGACAACAAAAGGGATGAGCTGTTCGAGACATTAATGAAGCTCGCCGGAAAAGATGCATTTCCGCTTCTCAGGGCGGTGCAGAACGGCCTGTACCAAAAATCCTCTTGATTTGAAAAAAGGAGGCGGACAACTTTAACATGATCTTCATAAACCATTAACAAACAAGAGGTATTCTTGCCTTATACAATACCACGAAAATGAAAGGAGACCCCATGAGCAAACTGTTGAAAAACGCATTGGAAAAAGAAAGAAAGCATTATTCTGAAAAACTGATGTCAATCGGAGTATATAATCGGGACAATTTGCAGAGGATGACGATCACAGAGCTCAGAAACGAATATTTTTATTTTTTCCGCAAAAACAAAGCCCCTTCTCAAAATAAGATATTTTGAAAAAAAGGGGCTTCTTTTTAATCTGTTCAAAAAATAAGAAGGAGTTTTCTTTCGAATAACGAAAATATATACATATCGAATATAGGAAAAATATCGCCCTTTTTTTTCTTGCTTTGTAAGGGTTTACATTTTTCTGTATTCGTTTTAAGAAAATTGTATAAGAGGTAGATGATATGAGACTTTCGTTTAATGAGGAAGAAGTTCACCGTGCTATGTCACTGTACAAGGTTTTCGCCAGGGCTTTTAAAAGCGTTTCAGAACATAGTATACGGGACAGTAAGGAACATGGCTTTAACCCTACGGAATTTGCTGTATTGGAGCTTTTGTATACAAGGGGAGCCCAAAAGCTGCAGCAAATCGGCTCAAGGCTGCTCCTTGTAAGCGGTAACGTGACGTATGTGATCGACAAATTAGAAAAAAACGGTTTCATCAAACGAGAGCAGGATCCAAAGGATAAACGGTCTGTTTACGCGAGCTTGACGGAAAAGGGCAAATCTTATCTTGATGAGATTTATCCGATTCACTCTTTAAGAATCGCGCGGGCTTTTTCAGGTCTGACAAAAGAGGAGCAGGAACAGCTGATGGCTCTTTTAAAAAAAGCCGGCATCCACAGCCAGCATCTTTTGTTCCGTTAATCATCAGCTTCCCGCCCGTTGCGTGTCTTTTAAGTGATTGAGAATCGCTTTGATCTGTTGATCCTGGGGCTGTCTGAAAAAACCTTCGAAAGGGCATCCCAATTCTTTTGTCCGTTTGATGACAGCCTCCATTGTAAAATCAGCGGGAGACAGGTTTTGACCGACCTCCTCCCAAAAAAGCGGAGCAGCAACCGTGCCGATCCCGTTTCCTCTTGCGGAGTACGGGCAGATGATCGTCTTTCCAGGCGCATGCTGGACATAGTCAATGTAAAGCTTTCCGCTCCTGTTTTTAATCAGCCGTTCTGTTGTAAACAGATCGGGAAAAAGCGAGACGCAATAAGTGGCGGCAAAGCTAGTAAAGGTGCGGGTGTCTTCATAAGTAAATGCGTTTTTTGAAATCGGTATATAGATCTGTATCCCTTTATTACCCGACAGCTTCGGAAACGAAATGAGGCCGAGCTGGTCGAATAAACGGCGGAGCTCTTCCGCCGCGCGAACGGCGAGCGGAAATTCCGATTGTGATGGAGGATCAAGGTCAAATACGATTTCGGTCGGATCTTCCGTATCGGCCGTTTGAAAAGGGATATGAAATTCCAGTGCAAGCTGATTGGCAAGCCAGAACAAAACGGAGTAATCGTGGCAGACGATGTGCTCGTGTTCGTCATCCTTGATGGATGTCACAAACTCCGGGGCGTAGTCAGGCTTATTTTTTTGGAAAAAAGATTCCCCGCCGGCTCCGTGGGGATAGCGGATGACGGTAAGGGCCCGGTTTTCTAAAAAAGGGAGCAGAAAGTCGCCGATCTCTGCAAGATAGCTGATATAGTCGGCTTTCGATTTTTCACTTTCCGGAAAAATCACTTTGTCAAGGCTTGTCAGCTGCAAGGATGGATGAACATGTCTTGAGTGAAGCAAAAGCCGTGTATATGTGCATTCTTCCCATGACATATCAAATTCAAATGAAACAAACGATACTTCTCGCAGTGTGCCAAAATGTATCGTCAAATAATGCACCGTCAAACAAATCGAAGGGTCAATCGCATATTCTCCGGCCTTTGTTTCTCTTCCATGTTCTTTTACGATGGCGAGAATGGCGTTTCGTTCCTGCTCTCCGAGCCCGTGGGAAACAGATCCCATTTCCCTGATTTGTCCGCGGTCGGAAACGGAAATCGTCATATAGCCGTTTGCCTTATTGTATCCCGTCATAAAGACGGCGGCTTTTTTATAGTTTTTAAGCTTAAGCCATTCCGCCGTTTTTTTATTTTCCAGCCAGCGGCTGTCTTTTTTCTTCGCGACAATTCCTTCGCCATCAAACCTTTTGACCGCGTCCCAAAGTGAATGAAAATCCTGAGTCTCCGGGATATACTGAATCCGTTCAGTTGAGCGGGGCTCGGGAGCCATGGGCAGTCCGAGTCGTTTCAGCAAGTCAAAAAGCTTCTGTTTCCGTTCTGTATAAGGTAATGAAGCCACCGCTTCCCCTTTGTATGTCAGCAAATCAAAGGCGAGATATTGGCACGGTTTTGTTTCGGCCGCTTTCCCGATGAGATCGTTCCTTTTCATCATGCCTCTTTTTTGTACATACTCAAAGCTTGAACGAAAGCGGTTTGTCAAGGATACGATTTCGCCGTCGACCGTAAAGGGGAGAAGGTCTTCGAGGGTCGTCAGCTTGGTTTTGGCATCCATCACAATCTCGGGAAACAGCTTATCTAAAGGCTGGCTGTTTCTGCTGATCAATGAGACCCCGGTCTTGGAGACGCTCAGAAGGGCCCGATAGCCGTCGTACTTGGCTTCGTACCGCCAATGTTCGCCTAAGGGGGGCTCGGACGTGAGAACGGGCTGCATTGTGATGGCCATGTTTTACTTCGCTTCGGAGGCTTTTTTACGCGAGGTTTTCCGTTTTTTATCCTCCGCTCCTTTCGGTTTGATGGCTTTTTCGGCTTCTTGTTTTTTCGGGGCTTTTGTCCGCTCGATGCTTGCCTGAAGGGCGCTCACGAGATCGATGACATCTTCACGCGGACCGGCTGTTGGACTTGGCGCAACACCTTCATTTTGATCGATTTTTTCTTTTATTTTATCCATGACAGCAATTCTGTAAGTATCTTCATATTGTTCAGGCGCAAAAGAAGTCGTGAGTTCATCGATAAGCGAAATGGCTGTTTGCAGCTCTTTTTGATTGACCTCCGTTCCTTCAGGCACACCGGGGACATGGGCGGCATTCCGCACTTCATCAGGGTAGTGGATGGATTCCATTAAAATGCAATTTTCATATACGCGAAGAATGGCAAGCTGCTTTTTTGAGCGGATGGTGATGTGGGCGATTCCGATTTTTTCCGTCTGCCTCAGCGCTTCCCGCAGCAGGGTGTATGCCTTTGTTCCATTGTCTCCCGGTCCGACGAAATATGAACGGTTAAAATAGATCGGATCAATTTCCTTTAATTGGACAAAGTCAACGATTTCAACCGATTTCTCTTCCTGCTCTTCTTTCAGCTGCTTGAGCTCCTCATCTGTTAGGACGACATATTTGCCTTTGACATATTCGTATCCTTTGACGATATCCTCCGGAGCCACCTCCTCATGGCAATTTGTGCATTTTTTTTCATATTGGATGGGGGAGCGGCATTCTTTATGGAGTGATCGCAATTTAATGTCTTTATCTTCAGTCGCTGCGAACAGTTTAATCGGAATGTTGACAAGACCAAAGCTGATGGAGCCTTTCCACATCGTATGCATTTGTCCAACTCCTTTTTTCCTTAGTGATTCCTCGGTGCAGATTGTTTCATGAATAGTAACTTATGGATGTAAGGAGCATCGACAAAAAAAGCAGCAGTCAGAATTACATCTGAATGCTGCCGGCATGCATGCTTTGGTCATATATAAGCTTTTCCGCTTCCTCGGCGGACAGGAGACGGCTGTCGTTCCGCTGAAAAACATCACAGCCGTTTGCTGTTAAAAACTCTGCCTGCTCCGCGGTTTCAACTCCCTCTGCGGCGATATCAAGCGAAAGATGACGGGCGAAGGAAATAATCGCCCCGGCCATCTGTTCAGACTTTGAGCCTGAATGAACCCCTTTAATGATGGATTTATCGATTTTAATTTTGCTGATGGGGAGATCAAAAAGGGTGTGCAATGAGCCGCCGCCGCTTCCAAAATGATCAAGGCAGATAGGGACGCCAAGCTTTTGTAATGATGTAAGCCTTCTTTTTGTGTATGGCGAAGCCTTCATAAGGACGGCCTCTGCAACTTCCGCTTCGAGAAGTCCGGATGGAAGCCGGAGCTTTTTTATGCTGTTTTCAAAGGCCGACATGAACGGCTCAGAATCGAAGTGCCGGGAAGACAAGTTAACGGAAATGGTCAGCGGAATTCCGTTATCATGCCATTTTTTAGCCTGCCGGCAGACTTCATCTATCATCCATTCTTCCAAGTCTGCGATCAGAGCGGCGGCCTCGGAAAATCCGTGAATCATCCCATCTGACGCTTTTAGGCAGACCAGCGCTTCAACGCCCGTCATTTTTTTGGATGATGAGCTGAATTGCGGCGCATAGCGGAGGATAAACCGCCTGCCGGTCTGCGCCTTCTGAAGTTCGGCCTCTTTTTTTAAGGACGGATCGTACTGCATTCCAATGGAAGGTGAGAAATATTGATATTTGCTTTGATTTTGTTTTTTTGCGGCGTACATGGCTATATCCGCTTTTTTTATCAGCTCTTCGCCGTCAGTCCCGTCAGTCGGAGAAATTGCGATACCGATGCTGACAGATGTGTTCAGCCTGTGTTTTTTAATATAAAAGGCCGACTCAAACTGCTGGATCAACCGTTCTGACAGCCTGTCAATGTTCTGTCTGTCCGGGTCCGCCGGGATGATGATAATAAATTCATCACCGCCCAGCCGGGCAATAAATCCTTGTTCAGGTACGCATTCCGCCAATCGTTTTGCCGCCTCTATCAGCAGCAGGTCGCCGATATTGTGGCCAAGATCGTCATTAAAAGCTTTAAAGCGGTTCAAATCCAAAAATAAAACGGCTGTCGCTTTCTGTTGTTGATGAAGCACATGTTTCAAATGGCTGACCGCGTACCGTCTGTTCGGCAGATCAGTTAAAGCATCGTAATGGGCCATTCTGTGGATTTTCCGTTCGGCTTCCCGCTGCTTCGTCATATCCTTGCAGATGACATATATACTGTCCAGCCGGCCTTTGACACACACTGGGATCATCGTCAAATTCAAGTCGAACCGGTTATCAAAAAGCGTGATTTGCGTGTCGCGGTTAAGCGCCTGAAGCTCATGTTTCACCTGATGAAACCAGCCGAGAAGCTTTTCATGGTCTTCCCGCCGAAAAAGACCTGAAAACAGGCCATATTCAACGCCCATCATTTTCAGGAACATGTATCCGGCCGAATTGGCGGACAGCATGCGTCCTTCAAGCGAGAAAACGTAGATGGGATCAATATTATGGTTAATCAAGGACTGAAACCGTTCCTCATTATCTTTGACTTTTTCTGCCTGGAACAGGAGGCGCTTGTCGGTAATTGCGCCGAAAATCAAAAGAGCCTGGAGGAACAGGGTGATCATGACAACCCCGATGCCCAGCTGGACGGCATCTATCCCCGTATAATCGGTGCGGTGTCCTTCAGTCATATGTAGGGAGGCTGCCGCCATTCCCGTATAGTGCATCCCTGAAATAGCGCCGCCCATGAAGAGCGCGCTTCCGATTTTAATGAAAAGCATCCGGAAGGAACCTGTTTTTTTGGCGAATACAAATGAAAGTTTCAAGGCTGCAAAAGAGGCCGTAATGGCAATTGCGAAAGATGCCGCATAAAGAGCGGGATTATAGACGATCTTTATATGGTCCATCGACTCCATCCCGATAAAGTGCATTGATGCAATGGCGCTTCCCATTGCAAAAGAAGCGGCCCAAAGCCTCAATTTCGGCAGGTTCTTTCCATTCGCCACGTAAAATGAAAGAAGTGAACTAATAAAAGCGACAAAAATCGACAAAATGACCAGCCGCGGATCGTATGTCATGTCAGCTTCAGTTTGAAATGACATCATGCCGATAAAATGCATGGACCAGATGCCAAGTCCCATCGTAAGGGATCCCGCCAGGAGCCAGCCTTTGTTTTTCCATCCTTTTGTATGTACGACGCGTTCTGATAAATCAAGGGCGGTATAAGCTGCCAAAACGGCAGTTATATAAGACAAAACAATCAGCCCCGCATGATATTCACCAAATACTTCTGTCACTTTTCTCTCCGCCTTTTTACTAATGGTGTAACATGTAAATCTATATTTGCTGATAAAGGCGACTGCCGTTTTGTTTGTAGCGGTATGATTTGTGAATTATACTACATTTCATGATATTCGCCAATGAACCATGATCTCCTGCTGTCCTGTGGAGTTATGTTTTTTCTCTTCAAATCCCCCGGAATGTGTTAAAATCATTTTGTGCGTTCTTTTGAACTTAAAAATACCAATCGTTAAAGGTTGTGATCGATATCGAAGAAATGATTTTATCAATGGCAGAAGCATTTAAAAGTCTTTCGTATTTCGGCATTTTTTTGGCGCTTTGCATCGAGTTTGTGCCGGCTGAAATCGTCCTTCCGCTTGCGGGATACTGGGTCTATCAAGGGGACATGTCCCTTTGGGGCGTCGTTCTGGCAGGTTCGCTTGGCGGTGTTGTCGGGCCGCTGACTCTTTACTGGCTCGGCAGATACGGCGGGCGACCGTTTTTAGAACGGTATGGTAAATATTTTTTCATCAAACCTGAAGCGCTTGAGAAGTCAGACCGCTTTTTTGAGAAGCACGGCGGCTTTGTCGCATTCAGCGGCCGGTTTATTCCAGGGGTCAGGACGCTTATTTCGATTCCTTGCGGGCTGGCCAAAATGAATGTATGGGCTTTTTGCATATATACATTTATTGCAATTACACCGATTACGTTTGTTTACGTCTATTTAGGCTTTTACCTCGGTGAAAACTGGAAAACCGTCGGCAGCCTCCTTGACGGGTACCTTCTTCCGCTCGGAATCGCTATTGTCATTCTGTTTGTCCTGTATCTTTTTTTGAAAAACAGGAGGAACAAAGTAAAATCGCAAAGAGTTTCTTCTTTTTTAAATAAAAATAGGGATTGACAGCTCATTCATCTGAGGTTAGTATTATCTTATAATTCAATATTTTTTCTTTTTTCCCAAAGGGGAGTAGCGTCCGGTCTGAATGAATGAACCGGAAACAAAGTCGTCAGTTCATGGATGTCCATCCATCGGCTTTGTTGGCATGTTTTAATCAATGATAACCATGTCTAGCAAGACCTTTGCCTAATGTTGGCAGAGGTCTTTTTTGTTTGCTGAAAATACCCTGCCGCATTAGCGGGAATAAGAGAAAGAAACAATCACTTAGGAGGGATTTTTGAAATGGATGCAGCATTGTTACTTGAATATGGTTGGGTTCTTCTCATTTTAGTCGGGCTGGAGGGGATTTTGGCTGCTGACAACGCACTCGTCATGGCGGTCATGGTTAAACACTTGCCTGAAAAAGAAAGGAAAAAAGCGCTCTTCTACGGGCTGGCCGGCGCATTTGCGATGAGATTCGGCGCATTGTTCGCCATCTCATTTCTTGTGAATGTTTGGCAGGTCCAAGCGATCGGAGCTCTCTATCTGCTTTATATTTCCATCCATCATATTTTGAAAACCCATGTTCTGAAAAAAGGCGAAAAAGTGAAGGAAACGAAAAAAAGCGGTTTTTGGCCGACTGTTATTAAGGTCGAACTGGCGGATATCGCCTTTGCCGTAGACTCTATTTTAGCCGCGGTGGCGCTGGCTGTTACGCTGCCCGCAACAAACCTTCCGCAAATCGGAGGGCTTGACGGCGGCCAGTTTATCGTCATCCTGGCGGGAGGTATCATAGGACTTGTTATCATGCGTTTTGCCGCAAGTGCGTTTGTAAATGTGCTGAAGAAGCGTCCGAGCCTGGAAACGGCTGCATTTCTGATCGTCGGCTGGGTCGGTGTCAAACTGGCGCTTTACACGCTTGCACATCCGCAAATCCATATCGTATCCGAGCATTTTATCCATTCTGGAACATGGAAATTCATCTTCTGGGCTGTACTTCTTGCGATCGCTCTCGGAGGATGGTTCTTGACAAATCCGAAAAAACAAGAAACAAAAGCTGTTCAGGAGTAGCATATTTGAGGCCGCCGGCATGTTCCGGCGGCTTTTTTGTTGCGGACAAAAAAACCCAAAGTTCGGCCTTTTCCGCGTAAATGTTGTCGCTTTTAAACGAAATAACATTTCATTTTATTAACAAGGATGTTACAAAAACAGCGGAAAACCCCCCTAATCAACAAGTAAATAACGAATTGATCTATAAGATAAAGCAATTGATTGTCATATTTGAAAAAATAGAAATGAATTCCACCTTTTCTCCTTTGCGAATCCCTATCAAATTAGCTATCATAAATGAGTAGTATAGGGAGGAACTGAGGTGAAACCAGTGCTTAGCCTTTTGTTTAAGACGGGAAAAAAGAAACCGACATTGGAAGAGTCTGTGATCAGCATACAAAAAGGAAATCAGCAGTTGCAAAACGAGCTTATTGAGCAATATAAGCCTTTTGTGGCTAAAACGGTTTCATCTGTGTGCAAACGATATATAGATGAAAAAGACGATGAATTCAGCATTGGCTTGATCGCTTTTAATGAAGCCATTGAAAAATATTCTTCTGAAAAGGGAAATTCCCTGCTTGCATTCGCAGAACTGATTATTAAACGAAAAGTGATAGATTATATAAGAAAAGAAGCAAGAAACGCCCAAAATGTGAACATGGATTTACAAGAAGGAGAAGAGCAGGAATCATCTCAAAGTGTGATTGAAGCGGAACTTTCAATAAACGAATTTAACCGCCAGCTCGAACAGGAACAAAGACGGGAGGAAATTCTGCATTTTAAAGCCAGGCTGAAAAGCTTCGGTTTGTCGTTTTCAGATTTGCTGGAGAACTCCCCTAAACATACGGATGCCAGGCAAAACGCCATTAAAGTGGCACTGACGCTTGTCGAGCATGAGGATTTGCTGGCGATGCTGTTTCAAAAAAGGCAGCTGCCCGTTAAACAGCTGGAGAAGCTGGTGGCTGTAAGCAGAAAAACAGTTGAAAGAAACCGAAAATATATCATCGCCATGGTCATTATTATAACCGGCGATTATGTTTACCTTAAAGATTATCTAAAAGGGGTGCTCAACTCATGAGAAGAGGGATTATTGTAGAAAAAAATAAAAAATTCGTCACATTGCTAACCCCTGACGGACAATTTTTAAAAGCAAAGAAAACAGAGGAAGACTATGAAATCGGTCAGGAGATTACATTCCCCGCGGAGACCAGAATGGCAAGGAGGCGCGCTGGTTTTTTTGATCTGCTTTCACTTCGGCCGTTAAAAGCCGGCGTTTTCTCCATCGCGGCGATCATGTTGTTCGCTTTTATGATCATTCCTGATGTTTTGAACAACAAAGCATATGCATACATGACGATTGACATTAATCCCAGCTTTGAATTGACGCTTAACAAAAACTGTGAAGTCGTGGACTTGGTCCCGCTGAATAAGGATGGAAAAGACTTAGTGGGAAGGATAGAAAATTGGAAAAATTCAGACTTCAAAGAAGTTGTCAGTGAAATCGTTGAAGATAGCGATAAATTAGGATATGTCAAAAAATCCAAGGAAATATTGATTGCCACAGTATATGAAAATAATGAAGATGATACATATAAAGCAACGATTAAAAGCGAAATTGATGATGTCGCAAAAAAATATCAAGAACGGGATTATAAGATGGAGTCCGTAGAATCAGACCTTGATACACGCGCAAAAGCTCAAAAGGAAGGGATTTCCACAGGCCGCTATATCCGGTCCCATGAAAAAGAAGCGCAAGATCCAAACGCTGAAGATGGACAGGATGCAACACAAGATCAAAACCAAGAAGATGCTGAAAAAAATGAAAAAGACAAAGCTGTTAAAGAAGAAGACCAGACTGAACATGACGCAAATGATGAAGATTCCGAAACCGAAGATCAGCCGGACGACCAAAAATCTTCAAGCCATGATCAGAATGAATCTGATCAGGATATAAAGAAAGAAGAGGAGACAAATACCCCAAACAATCAAAACCCTCAAGAAAAATATAATAATGACAATAACGAGCAGCAGCCGGAGGAAGGAAATGCTAAAAAAGGTTCTGGTTCAGAGAGCCCTCATCAAACCAAACCTCCGATTCAAAAGGAGAAGAGACCCTCTGAACATTTAAATCAAGAATATCCGCCGAGCAGTCCCGGCGAATAATTCAAGAGGTATTTATTTGTCAGTATTTCCATTGAGCTGAGCTTGTGCCTGCTGTACAAGACGTTTTGTCATTTCCCCGCCAACAGATCCATTTGAGCGAGCGACTGAATCTGATCCGAGCTGTACGCCGAATTCTTGAGCAATTTCGTATTTGAATTGGTCTAGTACTTGCTCTGCCCCAGGGACAACCAATTTGTTTGTTCTTGCCATGTTTTCAACTCCTTTTTTAAGTGTGCTGGCTTGTTTAGTTTGAAATGGACAGGGGCTTTTTATGCTGGCAATTGTTGAAGTCCATATGAAAAGCGCCCGGCTGTATCAAGCCAGGCGCGTCAAAAAATCATTTCATGTCGTGTTTTGTCAGCACGCTATCGATCATCGCCTGAGCCGTCGCCTGAATATGGGAGGCGATGACAGACAGTACCGTGACCGCGGTGATATCTCTAATTTTCTTCCATTCCGGATCAGGCAGATCATGATAAAAATCCCGCAGGTGATCCGTTTCCTGAAAGACGATCGTTTCCAATGCAGATTCTTTCCGTGTATAATCCTTTATCTGATGGACATGATCAAGAACACGAGCACAGCCTTCGTAAAAGCGGAGCGGACTGACGACGTCGTCAGATCGATCAGTAATCGTGTTGAAAATCGTTTTTAAAATGGGCCGGATCGTTTCAAAGTCATAAACTGATTTTAAATCCCGTACAATAAGAAGGATGACGGCCTGGTCAATCGAATACTTCTTGCCCAGTTCCGGATGGCCCATCAAGTCTTTAATATCACGTTTAATCCAGTTTTGGATGGCGGTTGATTTTAAAGAGGTTAATTCACACAGATTACCGAGCTCGACAATTTCGTTTGTGGATAGCCCGTGTTCAGTTTTTTGTTTTTTGCGTTCGTAGCGGATGATGAACTCGGGGATCTTCAAATGGTCTTCCGCTTCTTCGATTGTCAGGTCGGCTGACCGCAATAGAATAGTAAGCGGACTTAGATCCAGTTGTCCTTTGAGCGAATACATCAGTTTGGCCATTTCCAGGCGAGTCAGTTTAAAAGGTTCCATATTCCACCTCGATATGTCATTAAAAATGAAATAGCAAACATAAACATTATCTTACGTCTTATCACTTGCATTTTCAATTCAATGCCGTATAATTTTATTATACGAGTTCATTTGATCTTATTATAACATGGAGGTAATTATGGGAAAACGAATCCTTCTCTTTCTTTTATCGAACATTTTGGTCATCACGACCATCGGCATCGTTTTATCGATCATCGGTTCGCTGACAGGCGTCGGGACGTATTTTACAGCCGGTGGGGGCATTCATATAGGCGCCCTTCTCGTCTTCAGCGCGGTCGTCGGTTTTGTCGGTTCCTTTATGTCGCTTTTGATGTCAAGATGGATGGCGAAAATGGCGATGGGCGTTCAGGTGCTGAACCCCGAAAAGCAGACGCTCAGCTACGAAGAGCAGCAATTGGTTGACCGCGTTCATAAATTGGCGCGGGCTGCCGGATTGACGAAAATGCCTGAAGTCGGGATTTACAACTCCCGTGAAGTGAACGCGTTTGCGACAGGACCTTCTAAAAACCGCTCGCTTGTCGCTGTGTCAACAGGGCTTCTTCAGGAAATGGATGATGATGCGGTCGAAGGCGTCCTCGCTCATGAAGTCGCACATATCGCGAACGGCGACATGGTGACGATGACCCTGCTTCAAGGTATTGTCAACACATTCGTCGTTTTCTTTGCAAGGATTGCTGCGTGGGCGGTATCCCGAGTCGTTCGTGAGGAGCTGGCTCCGATCGTTCACTTTATCGCGGTTATTGTGTTCCAAATCGCATTTTCCATTCTCGGAAGCCTCGTCGTTTTCGCCTATTCGCGCCATCGCGAGTACCATGCTGACAGAGGAGGAGCAGATCTTGCCGGCAAGGATAAGATGATTCACGCGCTTCGTTCCCTCCAGCAGTACACATCAAGAATCAAAGAAGAACAGGCTTCTGTGGCGACATTGAAAATCAGCGGTAAAAAACATTCTTCACTGTTTTCGACCCATCCTGATTTACACGATAGAATCCGCCGTCTGGAAGCCAAATAAAAAACGAAATAACCCCCTTTCAAAAGGGGGGTTATTTTTTTAAATTCAAAAATATGAATTCACCTGTACACAAAAGAATGTTTCCTTTAAAATGGAACACGTTATACAAGAAAATGATGTTACAACTATTGAATACGAAAAAGAAGGATCGATTATGAAAGTTTTACTGAACAAGCTTTTGCGTGTCCTGTCTCCTGTACAGCTGATCGCACTATATTATTTTTTGGCGGTTTCTGTTTCCGTGATATTATTAAGCCTCCCCATAGCACATCAAAAGGATGTGGAATGGTCATTTATCGACGCTCTGTTTACGGCTGTGAGCGCCGTGAGCGTGACCGGTTTGACGGTGGTCGATACGGCCGATACATTCAGCACGGCCGGAATTTGGATTTTGGCGTTCGTGCTTCAGTTTGGGGGGATCGGCATTATGACGCTCGGAACCTTTGTGTGGCTGATCTTCGGTAAGCGAATCGGCTTGAAAGAGCGTCGCCTGATTATGACAGACCAAAACCAGTCCAATTTATCAGGGATTGTCAAGCTGATGAAGCATGTGCTTGTGCTGATCCTTTTGATCGAATTATTTGGCGGACTGATCCTCGGCACTTATTTCCTCAAGTATTTTGATTCGCCGGGGGAAGCGTTTATACATGGCTTTTTTACCAGCATCAGCGCGACAACGAACGCCGGTTTTGATATTACCGGTGATTCGATGATTCCGTTCCGGCATGATTATTTTGTGCAATTTATCGTGATCATGCTGCTCATTTTCGGAGCGATCGGTTTTCCGGTCCTGATTGAAGTGAAGGACTTTCTGCTCAACAAAGAGCGAAAATTCACCTTCAGTTTATTTACAAAGCTGACGACAATCACTTTTTTCCTTTTAGTCGTCGGAGGTGCCATCGCCATTTTCGCCATGGAAGCCCGCTTTGCCTTTTTGGGGAAAACATGGCATGAAATTTTATTTTACTCTCTGTTTCAGTCCGCGGCGACGCGAAGCGGGGGACTCGCCACAATGGACATCAGCCAATTTACAGATACGACGATATTGTTTATGTGCATGCTGATGTTTATCGGCGCGTCGCCGAGTTCTGTCGGCGGGGGGATCAGAACGACGACTTTTGCTTTAAACCTGCTGGCCTTATTCCATTTCGCAAGAGGAAATAAATCGGTGAAACTCTTTAAAAGAGAGCTGCATCAGTCCGATTTGATGAAATCGTTGGTCGTGACGATGGTAGCGGTGCTGCTTGTCCTTTGTTCAACACTCATTTTAACGGCGACTGAAAAACACTCGTTGCTGGAATTGATGTTTGAAGTATGTTCGGCTTTCGGTACGACCGGTTTATCCCTGGGAATTACGGCTGATCTCAGCACAATAGGAAAAATCGTCATTATGACGCTGATGTTCATCGGACGGATCGGAATTGTAACACTGCTTTATTTAATAGGAAGAAAAGAAGTTGAAGCAAATTACCACTATCCAAAAGAAAGAATTATTATCGGATAAAAAAGGCGGCCCATGCGGCTGTCTTTTTTTATCCACATAAAGTCACTATTTGTATGATATAATGCTTAAATGGCGGACTTGAAAAAAAGGGGGAAACGAGATGAAAAAGAGAATCGTCCATTTGTTTATGGCCGCCGGATTTCTATTGCTTGTCGGGGCTTGTTCGAACGAACCGACGGCAAAAGAAAGCATGGATCAATATGTAGACAAATGGAACAAGCAGAATTTTGAAGAAATGTATGATCAGCTGTCTACGGAAGCGCAAAAATCGATTTCAAAAGACGAATTCGTGAAACGAAACAAATCCATTTATGAACAGGTCGGGGTTTCTGACCTTAAAGTGTCGGCCGTTGATCAGGACGAAAAAAATAACGACAAAAAAGAAACGCAAACGATTCCCTATAAAGTCAGCATGAAGACATTGGCCGGACCCGTTTCTTTTGAAGGAAAAGCAAAGCTTGTGAAAGAGGAGAAAGATGGCAAAACATCGTGGAACATTAACTGGAATCCATCCTTTATTTTTTCACAGCTGAAAAAAGGGGAAACGATCCGGATTACCGCGAAGGAACCTGTGCGGGGCAGCATTTATGACAGGAACGGCAAGGCGCTTGCAACGAATGCGACTGTACCCGAAATCGGCGTCGTCCGCGGAGAACTCGGGGATGATAAAGACGGAGTGCTGAAAAAGCTGGCCGGCATACTGGACATGAAAAAAGAAGATATTGAAAAACAGCTGTCCGCCGAATGGGTGCAAGATGATTCCTTTATCCCTCTTAAAAAAGCGAAGCCGAATGAGAAGGACGTTATCAAAAAAGCGACCTCTCTCCCTGGGGTTTTAAAACAGGACACGACTTCCAGATTTTATCCTTACGGTGAAAAAGCGGCTCATCTTACCGGATACATAAGGCCGATAACCGAGGAAGAATTAAAGCAGAATAAAGATAACTACAGCCAAACGTCACTGCTTGGCATCGTCGGACTTGAACACATTTATGAAAAGAAGCTGAGGGGTGAAATCGGCTGGACGATTTCGATTCCGGAATCAGGTGCAACGATCGCTTCAAAAGATGCCAAGGATGGAACCGATATACACACGACAATCGATATCAAAAAACAGGAAGAACTCTACAGCCAATTGAAAGATGACTCCGGAGCCGCGGTAGCGTTGCAGCCGCAGACAGGGGAGACATTGGCGCTTGTCAGCGCACCTTCCTACGATCCAAACGGGTTTTTGTTTGGCTGGAAGAAGGGGGAATGGGAAAAGCTCAATAAGGATGGAGCGGCTCCGTTCACAGCTAAATTCAACAAAACGTATGCACCCGGTTCAACCATTAAGCCGATTACGGCTTCAATCGGGCTGAAAAACGGTGCAATCAAGGCGGATGAAAAGAAACAGATCATCGGAAAGGAATGGCAGAAAGATTCGTCATGGGGCGGATATAAAGTCGCACGGGTTTCCGAGCAATTAAGCGAAGTCGACTTGGAAAATGCATTGATCACCTCTGACAACATCTACTTTGCCCAGACAGCCATTGACACGGGTAAGGACAAATTTATCGAAGGGCTGAAATCGTTTGGTTTTGAAGAAAAGCTTGATTATGAATTTCCGACAACGGCGTCTTCCATCTCAAACGACGGAATCGACTCAGAAATTCTGCTGGGCGATACAGCATACGGACAGGGGCAGATGCTCATGTCTCCGATTCATTTGGCAGCCGCCTACACGCCATTTTTAAATGACGGGGATTTGATCAAGCCGCGCCTGATCAAAAAGGATGGCGATGAGAAGGAAATCTGGCACAAACAACTCGTCACACCAGACGAAGCTGCGGCCATCACAAAAGGCCTGAAAGGCGTTGTGGAAGACCCGCGCGGTTCAGCTTATAAGCCGGTCGCTCAGGGACTGACAATCGCAGGCAAGACGGGGACCGCCGAGCTGAAAAAGAAAAAGGACGAAAAAGGAAAAGAAAACGGCTGGTTCACCGCCTATGATTATAAAAACAAAGATCTTTTGATCACAATGATGATTGAGGATGTGTCAAACCGCGGAGGCAGCTCATACGTCGTCAATAAAGTGAAGCAAATATTTAAGTAAGCACCGGATATCCGGTGCTTTTTTTCTTTCCGGAAAATGGATGTGTGGAAGGATGTATTTAGGAAAGGATATGAATGAAAACCCGGGAAGAAAGGAATGTCAGCATGAAAAGAAAAGTTGCCAAAAATGAAGCCGCCCTTAACAATAAAACACCGACTGAAAGCATGCATGATCATCAATATATGACACAATTTGATGCTGAAAACGGAGACAGGGGCGCAAACCGCAATTCAAAGCAAGGAAAACAGGGAGACTGATGGAGCGGTGGAGAAAAATCAAAAAAGCAAGGACATGCAACATCATAAAAAGCCGATGAACAAAAAAGTGCTTCAGGAGGAATTTTCGGGCGAACTCGGCGATGTCAACGCCTTTAAATTTATAGACGTAATCGAGCAGAACAAAAAGAAGAAAGAGAAACAAGCCGAACAGGATAAACAGAATGACTGACTGGAAGGATGGGTCCCCTGAAACAGTAAAGGGGGTCCTTTTTATATATATGAGGAAAAGGGGATGTATTCGGACTGAGAGGGTTATATTTTTTTTGCCTCTTCATCATTTTTCACAACAAGAATCCCCCTCATTTGTTCACTGTAAAAACAAATAAGGGGGATTCGCTTTTGATATTGAGAGAGATGCTCTGAAGAATAGGTAAGTGGCCCGCCCACTCTCCTATTTTGAATAGGCGTTATACCTGCCCTGTTTTTTTAACCATTTCATTAAATTCGTCATTTTCAATTCGATTACCGGCTGTGCCACCGTTTTGACAAAGCTGCTGGACAAGAAGAAGGTCAAGACGGCGGTTGCGATGATCAGCACGGTCAGGCTCTGATAGTCGGCGAGCCATTCTTCCGCACCGGTTTTTCTGAATGATTTGATAATAAAGCCATGCAGCAAATATACATAAAACGTCCGCGTCCCCCAAAGGGTAAAGAAATACCGTTTTTCAGGAACGAGCGCCATAAATCCGAAGGTTGAAGCAAACGTCAGCACAAGGAGCGCGACGCGGTTCAGGCCGCTTTTGATTCCAACGTCTCCAAATTCGGAGTAGGGCTTGGAGCCAAACAGCCATGAGTAATCAAAATCGACGAAGAAATAAAAAACAAATGTCGCCGCCAAAACGGCTAATGCCGCCTGCTTTCCTTTCCAGCCCTTCAGCATTTTGAAATGATCTTTTTTCAGATAGTACCCTGCCAAAAAGACCGGGAAGAAAACAAACGTCCTTGATAAGCTGAGGGTATCGCTGACGGCGTCGACATAGCCGACGAGAACGGCGATCGCAAGGCTTGCGGCAAACGCCCATTTTCCCGGTAATGCTGTAAAAGGAAACAAAAGAAGATTCCAAAAAAACAGGCTGAGCAGAAACCAAAGCGACCACTGCGGTTCAAACGGATTGGCCGCGGACAGGCTTTGGTCATCTATAAACGAATAAAAAACCGTATAGATTCCCTGGAAAATCAAATAGGGGACAATCAGTTTCAACGCGATTTTTTTCATATATCCGGGCCTGTTAAATCCTTTTGCAAAATAGCCTGAAATGAGGATAAAAGCCGGCATATGAAATGTGTAGATGAATTTATAAATATGAAGCAGCACATCATTGTCATTGATATATGACCGAATGATGTGGCCGAATACGACAAGAAAAATTAAAAGAAATTTGGCGTTGTCAAAATAGCTGTCACGTGAATTCGACATAACATCACCCTTTATTGAAAAGTTAACAGCAGAACAGCTGAAAGCCGGAGGCCTGTTTGGCATGCGTCTTTATCATTGTTGCCCGCCAATTAAATTTTAAAATAGAAACGCTGTCTTTTCCTATGAAGTAAGCCTCATTGTTAGGGCCATGTAACTGAATCGTAAGAAACTTTTTTATCGTCATCAACCTGTAAAATCGGTGGAAATCTTGTAAATGTTTGAAACAAATGAAGGAAGATCGAACGGTTTGTAGAATAATTGAAGGATAGGTTTTGAAGAAGGAGTGTAACAAATGGCGGAAACTCTTGATTTGAAAGAATCTTTACATCTGCAAAACCAGCTGAAAAAACTGAAGAAAGAAAACGAAAAGTTAAAGGCGGATTTGTATCAGTATGAACTGATGTTCAACGGAACGCTTGATGCTATTTTTATTTTGGATCAACAGATGAACATTGTTCAGGCGAACGATGCCGCCTGCAACATCCTGCAAAGCAAAAAAAAGAATGTGCTGAACCGGTCGGCGCTCGATTTTTTGCATGCTGTTCCGCCTGAAGAATTACATCAAAACGTGCACCGCTTTTTAGAGCGGGGATATGCGAAAAAAGAAGCCGCGATCAGACTGGATAACGGCTCAGTCAAATATATTGAATTTACGGCGAACAAAGGAATTAAGGAAGATTGCTTTTTTGTCGTGATGAGGGATATTTCATCCAAAAAAATATTGGAACGGGAACGCAGCATTAATGAAAAGCTTTTTAAAGACTTGTTTCACAGGGCGGTTGAGGGCATCGTCATTTTTGATAAACAGGGCCGCTTTATTGATGCCAACCAGTCGTTTTGCCAAAGCTTCGAAATTGAAAAAGACGAGCTGTCAAAATTAAAGCTGGCGCAGTTCGTTTCCGCCGAAAACGCCGGCAAGCTCGACAGTATTTGGAGCGCTCTTTTCAGAAGGGGTAAAGCGAAAGGTGAATTACCTGTGAGGCTGAGGTCGGGAACATACAGGCTGTTTGATCTGACGATTACATCTAACATTTTAAACGGCTTTTATATGTCGATCATGAGGGATATCACAGAAAAACGCTCAATGGAAAAACAGCTGTTTAAAAGCGAGGAGCGGTTTCGGGAAGTATTTGAAAATGCGATGGATGCCATCATTATTATGAACAATGACGGCCGGATCGTAAAAGCGAATCAATCCGCCTGCAAAATCTTTGAACTGCCGATGGATGAGCTCCTGCATAAAAAAATGTGGGATTTTATTGATAAATCCGATAAGCGGTACCTTTCCATTCAAGAGCAGTACAATGAAAAAGGGGAAATCAGAGCTGAACTGTTGTTCCGCATGGCAAACGGGCAATATAAAGAGCTTGAGTTCACATCAAAGCGCATTATGTTCGACAGCCAGGATTTAACCATCTTGAGAAATGTCAGCGACAGGAAGCAGATGGAAAAAGAACTGCGGGAAAGCGAGCTGAAATTCAGGAAAGTGTTCGACGGCTCAATGGACGGGATCGTTCTCTTCAACAACCAATACGAGATTATAGATGCGAACCCGCTGGCCGGAAAGATTTTCAGCCTGCCCCTTGAACGGTTAAAAACCGCCAATCTTCTTGACGTCATCTCCGGCTATCAGATAGAAAACGCGGCCTCCCCGGCAAAAACCATTTCCTTTGAGGAAATGGACAATGACATACCATTTCTATTAACCGATCAAAAACGAATCTTGGAATTTTCATTTAAGAGAAATATTATCCAAAACATGAATCTGGCGATGTTCAGGGATGTGACGGAACGGAAGGAGCTGGAAGAACGGCTGCGTAAATCTGATACGCTCCATGTCGTCGGCGAGCTTGCGGCGGGGATCGCCCATGAAATCCGCAATCCGATGACGGCATTAAAAGGGTTTATCCAGCTGTTAAAGGGCAGCATTCAAGAGGGGGATCACTCACTTTATTTTAATGTGATCACATCTGAGCTTAAACGGATTGAATCGATTATTACGGAGTTTCTCATCCTTGCGAAGCCGCAGGCGATCATGTATGAGAAAAAGGATGTCGTGAGAATCATGCAGGACACCATGGATCTTCTGCATGCACAGGCAAACCTTGACAATGTGCAGATGCATCTCGATTGCGAGGGGCAAATTCCGCTGATTTATTGTGAACCCAATCAGCTCAAGCAGGTCTTCATCAATATTTTGAAAAATGCAATCGAAGTCATGCCTGACGGGGGCAATGTCTATGTGACCATCAAACCGAAAGATGACGATCATATCATCGTATCGCTCACCGATGAAGGAATCGGTATGACAGAGGATAAATTAAAGCGGCTGGGGGAGCCTTTTTATACGACAAAGGAGCGGGGCACTGGACTTGGGCTGATGGTCAGCTATAAAATTATTGAAGAACACAACGGAAAAATAGAGGTTGAGAGTGAAGAGGGGAAAGGCACGACATTCCACCTGACTCTCCCGATCCGGCAGCAGCATGAGGAGGAGGCTTTATAGCATCATGGGTTTTTACATTGAAATGACTACGCCTTTTGGACAGGCATACCTTGTGGAGCAAACTGAACATATCACACATTTGCTTTTTGAAAAAGAAGAATTGAACGGCATGATCAAAAAGGATCAAGAGCTGAAGCAGAAGAAAACGGCGTTGCTGCAAAAGGCAAAACAGCAGCTGGAAGAATATTTCAGAGGAGAGCGCACAACGTTCACGCTCCCCATGCATCAGGAAGGGACGGATTTTCAGAAAAAAGTGTGGAAGGCGCTGCAAACCATTCCTTACGGGGAATCACGCAGCTATTCCGACATTGCCCGGGAAATCGGCCAGCCAAAAGCGGTCCGCGCGATCGGCCAGGCGAACAAGAAAAACGCGCTTCCGATTTTCATTCCGTGCCACCGTGTCATCGGAAAAAATAAAACACTGACCGGCTATGCCGGAAATGAAATCGATAAAAAAGCGATTCTGCTTGAAATCGAAAAAATTCCTTATAAAGGAAAATAATGAAAACATGCTGTTTCTTTTTTTCTCTTGCGACATATAATTTTATTAAGTTAAAAATGTTGGCCTCGGTGAAAAGGAGGACGAATAGATGAAAACAAACCGCCCGCAAAAAATTGCAGGCTACGCTGAATTATTCGTCAAGCTGCATGTCCTGACAAAAGAACAGAAACAAGACATTATCCAATCGATGAAAAACCGCTAAAGCCTTTTTTAATAAAGGGCCTTAGCGGGAGCATCCGGGCGGGGCACGGAAAAGAGCGCGGCGATTTCCGCTTCAAACCTGTCGGTGATAATCCCCTTTTCTGTGATAATCCCTGATATTAAATGATGGGGAGTGACATCAAAGGCCGGATTGAATACAGGCACCTCTTTCGGCGCAATTTGCGCACCTGCGATTTGTCTGACTTCATCCGGATCGCGTTCTTCAATCGGAATGGCGTCACCTGTTGAAATCGATGGATCAAAGGTTGAAAGGGGAGCGGCGATGAAGAATGGAATTTGAAAGGCTTTCGCTAAAATCGCTAAACCATAGGTTCCGATTTTGTTCGCTGTGTCACCGTTTCTGGCGATCCGGTCGGCTCCGACGATGACCGCTGAAATATTTTTTTCTTTCATCGTGTGTGCGGCCATGCTGTCGGTGATGAGCGTGACGTCGATTCCGCCCTGCATCAGCTCCCACGCTGTTAATCTCGCGCCCTGAAGAACGGGGCGTGTTTCACATGCGTATATATGGAGATGAAGGTCTTTCGTTTTCGCCAGATAAAAAGGAGCAAGCGCCGTTCCGTATCTGCTTGTCGCGATCGAACCCGCATTGCAGATCGTCATGATGTTATCGCCTGATTTAAACAGCTGCAGCGCATTTTGTCCGATTTGCCGGCATGTTTCTTCATCTTCAATCTGGATCTGAATCGCTTCATGAACGAGATCGGTCTTTGCTTCATTAACCGATTTCGCCCCTTCCGCGCTTTTCACAAGCCGTTCAAGCGCCCATGATAAATTGACAGCCGTCGGTCTTGCCCCATTCAATTCATCCTTGATTTGTCTGACTTTGCTCAGGAATTCGGAAACATCCGCCGTATCGATGCTTTGGGCGCAGAGAGCCAGACCGAACGCGGCAGTGATGCCGATGGCCGGAGCCCCGCGGACTTTTAAGGTTTTGATCGCATCATAGATGTCCTCCTTTGTTGTTAAATGGAGATATTCCGTCTTCCCGGGCAGCTTTTGCTGATTTAAGATTTTAATGGATGTTTCTTCCCACTCTACAGAACGGGGGACAGCAAATTGCTCTGACATGTCATTCACTCCTCAAGCTAGTTCTTTAAACGTATTAATGATGTCCTGCGGCGACCGGAAATCCGCGCGTTTTTTAATCAGCCTTGAGCCGATGGCAAGGGCGAGTTTCTTTTGGCTGATCCGCCGGGCAAATGGAACGATTGTATCAAGATCCGCCACATGTGAAAGCCCGATGGTCCGGCGGATCATTTCACACCCGGCAAAGCCCACGGCGTCTTCGAACGCTTTTTTCAGCGTTTCTTCAAGGCTTCCGTGCGTGTTTCGGTACGCGCTCCGGGCATCCTTTTTCCACGCATCGCTGAAAGTCCTGCTGAATGTGTCCCATACAGTTTCAACATGGGTGTATAGCGGGGCGCGTTCTGCGTCTTCCCGGGCCAGCGCATTTAAAAGCAGGTTGGCGATAAACTGTCCGATATCAAAACCGATCGGTCCGAAAAACGCAAATTCAGGGTCGATGACCTTTGTTTCCTTTTCTCCTGCAAAAATGCTGCCTGTGTGTAAATCACCGTGAATAAGCGTTTCCGCAGACGTCAAAAACCGGTTTTTCAATTTCGCAGCCTCGCGTTTTAATTCATCATCAGCCCATATGGTCTCAGCTTCATCACGAAGCTCCTCTTCAAAGTCATTTGTCTCATGGTCAAAGAAAGGATCTGTGAACACGAGATTTTCCGTGATGTCGCATAAATCAGGGTTCTCAAACTGTTTGACCAGCCGCTCTTTGATATGCGGATCAAGGGCATAATCGGAAGAATAAAACAATGTATTCCCGAGGAATTCCCCGATATCCCGCGATAAATTCGGATAATCGTTGCCCGCGATCAATCCTTTTCTGGCGATTTCCAAGTGTGAAAGATCCTCCAGGACGGTCACGGCGAGTTCCGTGTCTGAATAATAAACCCGCGGTACGAGATGCGGGACGTGTTCAGCCTGCCTGATCAGCGCGCTGCTTTCAATCCTTGCTCTGTCCAGCGACAGCGGCCAGCTTTCACCGACAACTTTTGCATAAGGGACAGCCTGTTTAATGATCAATCCTTTCTGTTGCTCTTTATCATAAACATGGAAGACAAGATTCAAGTTTCCGTCTCCGATTTCCCGGCAGGTCAGCGTGCTTTTGCTCGAAAAGAGTCCCAGGCGCACGGCGAGTGCAGCCGCCGAGCTTTCTGTCAATGTTTCGTATACAGCGGTTTTCGTTACAGTCATATTTGATTCCCCCTAAAGTCGTTTGCAAAAAATAAAAAGCCTCTTTCTCTGTGAGAGAAAGAGGCTAATTCGTCGTGTCCGCCTCTCTTATCTCTCAGAATGCAATCTGATGGAATTAGCACCGTGCCCTAGCGGCGCAAACATGTTCGCGCCCCATTTCACAATGGTATTACGGTCGGTTGCTGTTGGGATCATAAGGCCAGTCCTTCACCCAACTCTCGATAAGAGAAATCAATATAAAATTTTAAAATTTCAGTCAGTCAGTTGCTGAAAATGTTACCAGCAACGATGTTTATTTGTCAACACTTTTTAATATAAATCTTTGCGAATGTCTTCGAATACCGGAATATGGCCCCTGGCTTTTTTGATGTCATCAAGGTCAATTTCGGCTCTGATCACCGTTTCTCCATGCCCGGCTTCGGCGAGGATATGTCCGAGCGGATCAATGATCATGCTGTGGCCCGCAAATTCGTTTTCCGGGTTATGCCCCGAGCAATTGCAGGCGGCGACAAAACATTGATTTTCGATCGCTCTGGCCGTTAATAGAGTCCGCCAATGATCGAGGCGCGGATACGGCCATTCAGCTGATACAAATACGATGCCGGCTCCTTTTGACGTGTGTTTCCTGATCCATTCAGGAAAACGGATGTCATAGCAGATAAAACCCGCTGCTTTGACGCCTTCAAGCTCAAAGCAGCCTCCGCCCGATCCCGGAGCTAAATAAAGATGCTCATCCATCAGCTGAAAAAGGTGAGCTTTGCTGTATTCTTTTACAAGTCTTCCGTTTTTGTCGGCGATGTACATCGTATTGTATACGCCGCTTTTTCTCTTGACGGCGACTGAGCCGCCCACAATGTGGACATTGTTCGCTTTCGCCGTTTGCCGGAGCCATTCTTTGGTCTGCTCTCCTTCATCGTCTCCGATTGCATCAAGGTTTTTTAGATCATAGCCAGTCGTCCAAAGCTCGGGAAGAATCAAAATATCCGCGTGCCGGCTTTCACTTTCGACCAGCCGGCTTGCTTTTTTGAAATTTTCTGAAGGGTTTCCGTATGATATATCGAATTGCAGGCAGGAAATCGTCCACTTCACTTTGAGCCACCTCATTTTTTGCTTTACATTTTATCTTTAACAATATATGATGATGGACTATCATTTCAAGAATTTTTCAAAGCGGGTGAAAAAAATGAAATTTGAGCTTTCTGATCTATTGAAACAGCTTCCCGAGCAATTTTTTGCTTCTTTGGTCAAAAAGGTGAACGAAAAGATAGCCGCCGGCCATGATGTGATCAATCTCGGTCAGGGAAATCCCGATCAGCCGACACCGGGACACATTGTTGACGCGATGACAGAAGCGGTCCGGAATCCCGAAAATCATAAATATTCCTCTTTTCGGGGGAGCCGTTCGCTGAAACAGGCGGCCGCTGAATTTTATAAAAGGGAATACGGCGTCTTGCTTGACCCTGATAAAGAAATCGCCGTATTGTTCGGAGGGAAGGCGGGGCTTGTAGAGCTGCCGCAATGCCTCTTGAATCCCGGCGATACGGTGCTTGTTCCCGACCCGGGCTATCCGGATTATTGGTCAGGCGTCGAACTGGCAAAAGCGAACATGGAAACGATGCCGCTGTTGGAGAAAAACGGCTATTTGCCGGATTACAGCCAGATTCCAGTACATATAAAGGAAAAAGCGAAGCTCATGTATCTGAACTATCCGAACAACCCGACGGGAGCCCAGGCGACGCCGGCGTTTTTTGCGGAAACGGTCAGCCTCGCGAAAACGCACGGGATCTGTGTTGTTCATGATTTTGCCTATGGGGCGATCGGCTATGACGGGCAAAAGCCGGTGAGTTTTCTTGAAACTGATGGAGCAAAAGAAGCCGGCATCGAAATCTATACGCTCTCCAAAACATATAATATGGCGGGCTGGAGAGTCGGATTCGCCGCCGGAAATGCTTCGGTGATTGAAGCGCTGAACCTATACCAGGATCATATGTATGTCAGCCTCTTTAAAGCAGTCCAGGACGCCGCGGCGGTCGCGCTTCTTTCAGATCAAAGCTGTGTCAAGGAACAAAATGAACGCTATGAAAAAAGACGCAACGTTTGGATGAAAGCCGTCAGCGCCATCGGTTGGGAAGCGCAGGCCCCAGAGGGCTCATTTTTTGCA
This sequence comes from Bacillus sonorensis NBRC 101234 = KCTC 13918, assembly GCF_001592005.1. Taxonomy (GTDB): domain Bacteria; phylum Bacillota; class Bacilli; order Bacillales; family Bacillaceae; genus Bacillus; species Bacillus sonorensis. The sequence continues at coordinate 288,942 of NZ_BCVZ01000002.1, read as the reverse complement.
TGGATGCCTGTTCCGGAAGGCTTTACATCTGAAGGGTTTTCCGATTTTCTCTTGGAAAAAGCGCATGTCGTCATGGCGCCCGGCAAAGGATTCGGAGCATTTGGCGAAGGATATGTGAGAGTCGGCCTATTGACAAGCGAAGAACGTCTGCGGGAAGCTGCCGACCGGATCGCCGAGCTGAATATTTTCAAAAAGTCGGAAGTCTCTCATTGACAACCGCGGAAAACGGTGGGATAATTCAAAATAATTTATAAAAAACAATATTCTTATCAAGAGCAGGTGGAGGGACGAGCCCGATGAAGCCCGGCAACCGACTTATAAAAGCACGGTGCTAATTCTTGCAGCTGCCGCTGAGAGATAAGGATTCGACACGCAGAAACGAAACCTCTTTAAGCGAATGCAGCGCAAAAAGAGGTTTTTTATATGCACGAAACAAGGAAGGAGCTAAAGAATGAGCGAACTTTTGGCAACATATGTCCTGACGGATCCCGGCAGCGATCCGGAAAAAAAGGCCGAACAAATTGCATTAGGCCTTACTGTGGGGTCCTGGACGGATTTGCCGCAATTAAAAAAAGAGCAACTAAAAAGGCACAAGGGGCGGGTCGTCCGGATTGAGGAAATCGAAGGCGATCAAGGAGAGCATCAGGCAAAAGTCACCATCGCCTATCCGGAACTCAATTTTACGGACGATATCCCGGCCGTCCTTACGACCGTTTTCGGAAAGCTGTCCCTTGACGGAAAAGTCAAACTGACGGACCTCGAATTTTCCGAGGCCTTTAAACGATCATTGCCGGGGCCGAGATTCGGCGTCTACGGGATCCGCAAAAAAATCGGCGAATTTGAAAGACCGCTTCTGATGAGCATTTTCAAGGGCGTCATCGGCCGGAGCATGGAGGAGTTAAAAGAGCAGCTAAGGCAGCAGGCGCTTGGCGGGGTGGACTTGATCAAGGATGATGAAATTTTATTTGAAACAGGCAGTGCACCGTTTGAAAAGCGGATTACAGAAGGGAGAAAGGTTCTTCAGGAGACCTATGAAGAAACCGGCCATAAAACGCTTTACGCCGTCAACCTGACGGGAAGGACGATGGAGCTGAAAACAAAAGCGAAAAAAGCCGCTGAGCTTGGCGCCGATGTCCTGCTGTTTAATGTGTTTGCCTACGGGCTTGATGTGCTGCAAAGCCTCGCGGAGGATGATGACATTCCGCTGCCGATTATGGCGCATCCGGCGGTAAGCGGCGCATTTACGTCATCACCGTATTACGGCTTTTCCCACCGGCTGCTGCTTGGAAAGCTGAACCGCTATGCGGGCGCCGATTTCAGCCTGTTTCCTTCCCCGTACGGAAGCGTCGCCCTTCCAAAACGCGAAGCACTCGCCATTCATGAAGAATGCACGAAAGAAGATGTCTTTCAGCCGACCTTTGCCGTGCCGTCGGCCGGCATTCATCCCGGAATGGTCCCGCTGCTGATGAAGGATTTTGGGATTGATCATATCATAAACGCCGGAGGCGGCATCCACGGCCATCCGAACGGAGCAATAGGAGGAGGCAGGGCATTTAGAGCGGCGATTGAAGCGGTACTGGAGGCTGAACCTGCCGAAGAGAAGGCAAAGCGCTCTCCCGATTTAAGGCTTGCCCTTGAGAAATGGGGAAAAGTTGAGGCATCTGTATGAGAAAGCCGCTGATCATTTGCGATTTTGACGGGACGATTACGAAAAATGACAACATCATCAGCATCATGAAAACATTTGCTCCGGAAGAATGGCATGCCTTAAAAGATGCGGTCCTTTCAAAAGACCTGTCGATCAGGGAGGGTGTCGGCAGCATGTTCAAGCTGCTTTCCAGCGGCTTGAGGGAAGACATTACGGCATATATCCTCAAACAGGCGGAAATCCGCGCGGGCTTCCAAGAATTTGTTTCATTTCTGTCCGGGTGCGGACTTCCTTTTTACGTCGTCAGCGGCGGCATGGACTTTTTCGTATATCCGCTGCTTGAAGGAATCGTGGAGAAAGAGCGGATTTACTGCAACCAGGCTGATTTTTTTGGCGACAGCATATCGGTCAAATGGCCGTATCCGTGCGACGATCAATGCCAAAATGAATGCGGCTGCTGTAAGCCGTCGATCATCCGCAAGCTTCAGGGTCCAGATGATTTTATCGTGATGATCGGGGATTCCGTTACAGATGTGGAGGCGGCAAAGCGCGCTGATTTATGCATCGCGCGGGATTATTTGCTGAAGGAATGTGAAGACCTGCAATTGCGCCATGCCGCATTTGAAGATTTCTACGATGTGAAGCGGGCGCTTCTCGGCGTCAAGGAGGTGGAGGAATGGATGCAGGAAAAAAGCGCTGGCAGGAGCTGGCCGAAGTGAAAAGAGAGCTTGCGGCGAGAGACTGGTTTCCGGCGACGAGCGGCAATCTGTCCATCAAAGTGTCAGATGATCCGCTTCGCTTTTTCGTGACGGCGAGCGGAAAAGATAAACGAAAAGAAACCGATGAGGATTTTCTCCTGGTAGATGAAGAAGGCATGCCGGCGGAAAGCGGTCATACCCTGAAGCCGTCGGCAGAAACGCTTCTTCATACGTATGTTTACAAAAAAACAAATGCCGGCTGCTGTCTTCACGTCCATACGATTGACAACAACGTGATATCTGAGCTTTATGGACAAGAGAAGCAGGTCAGCTTTAGAGGCCAGGAAATCATAAAAGCGCTCGGATACTGGGAGGAAAATGCCGAGGTCACCGTCCCGATTATTGAAAACACCGCCCATATCCCGGATTTGGCGGCAGATTTTGCCGCACATCTGACAAAAGATTCAGGCGCTGTCCTGATCCGCAGCCACGGCATTACCGTCTGGGGACGCACGGCATTTGAAGCGAAACGCATGCTGGAGGCTTATGAATTTTTATTCAGCTGGCATTTAAAATTAAAATCATTTCAAACGCAATATGCGTAAAGAGTGCACTAAAGGGGGAGAAAAGCATGGCAACGATCCGCATCCATGATGAAGAAAACACAACAATCGAAAACCAGGAAGAGGTAGAACAATTTTTGAAGCAGCAGGAAGTCATTTATGAAAAATGGGATATCGAAAAGCTGCCTGCTGGGCTAAGAGAAAAATATGATTTGACCGACGAAGAAAAACAGCAGATTTTAGACGTGTTCGCAGCGGAAATTTCAGATATTTCAGAGCGCCGCGGCTATCAGGCACAGGATGTCATCTCGCTTTCGGATCAACATCCGAATCTGGATGAGCTGCTGAAAAACTTTAAACAGGAACATCACCATACAGATGATGAGGTCAGGTTCATCGTCAGCGGCCATGGAATTTTTGCGATTGAAGGAAAGGACGGCGCGTTTTTCGATGTTCTTTTAAATCCCGGCGATTTGATTTCCGTACCGGAAAACACACGCCACTATTTTACGCTTCAGGAGGACCGGAAAGTCGTCGCCGTCAGAATTTTCGTCACCACTGAGGGATGGGTGCCGATTTATGAAAAAGACGAGCTGAAGCAATCATAAAAAAAGCGCTTCCGGCATAGCCTTGCCGGGGCGCTTTTTTTACTTGTTTTTTTCATACAATGCTTTAATATTGGCTTCGTGAAAGGACAGGTGCGGCTTTTCTTTTTGATAGTAAGCGAGCCTGTCCAGCACAGAGCCGGTGTGGAGCTCGAATTTATGGCCGTCAGGGTCGGTAAAGTAAATCGAATCTTTATCGCCTTTATGGCGTTTTCTTCCTTTTAGCACGTTTACCCCAAGGGCGGTTAATTTCTTTTCCCACTCAGGCACATCCTCCTGTTTGATCGAAAAGGCGATATGCGTGTAGGAGTCATGAATCTCCGTCCGCGGAATATTTTTTTCCTCGTTCAAGGCAAGCCAGATGCCGTTTAGATCAAAATATGCTGTTTTTTCGGCTTTTACAAGCCATTTGGCGCCAAACACCTTCTCATAGAATGCGATAGAAGCCTCGAGGTCTGAGACGGAAAACAGCAGGTGGTTCAGGCCGTGAATCATTCTATCTTCCATTGTCCCATCCCTCCAATGCTTCAAAATCAGCCAGCTCTTTAACGATTTGTCTAAATAAAAAAGCGAGAACGGCCGCGTCATCAATCCATCCCGGCCCTATAAGAACATCGGGAATCAGGTCAACAGGGGAAAGGATATAAACGAGAGCCGCAGCAGCGAGTAAAATCGTTTTTTTCGGAAAAAGGGGGTAATCGCCTTTTCGCCAGGCTCTAAAGGCTCTGAAAAACAGCGGGATACCTGTTATAGCTTCTTTGGCTGCAAAAAGCGCCTTTAGCCTTTTTAACACCATAAAAAAGACCTCCTGTATATCATAAGCGTTTATCTTTTTTGATCAGCGGGTAATACAACTTTAATCCAACAAATCTATTATACTCGATTTCAAAACTTTTTTTCAAAAAATAGGTTTACAAAATAAGTATAATCTGTAATAATGCTCAAGTACGCAAATCTGCAAGGTTTTCGAAGTTTGCTGGCGATAAGGGGTGAAGCGTATGCATGAATATTCACAAGAAGAATTGCTTTTTTCCATCAACGAAAAGCGGCAAATGATGGTTGAAGCTGCTGAGCTTTATGGGTATACAGGGGATGAGACGATAAAGCGCAGCCAGGAGCTGGACCAATTAATCTATCAATATCAAAAAATGACAATGGATGAACATCATTCATCAGACAAGCCATTGCATGATCTCTTAGATGTGCTTGTCATTGAAAAGTGTACGGCATAATGAGAAAAGAGCTGCCGTTGAACGGAAGGACAGCTCTTTTGAGGGACCGGAAAGTATGATGCTTAATCTTGCTGCTCATTTGAAATCGGCAGCGTGATGGTTACGGTTGTTCCTTTATGCCGTTCACTGTCAATCTGAATCGTTCCTCCGTACATTGAGATGATACGTTTGCACACAACAAGACCGAGTCCGGTTCCTTTTTCTTTTGAGGTGACAAAAGGCTGAAAAATCTTTTCTATCATTTCTTTAGGAATTCCTTCTCCGTTATCCTTCACCACAATTTCCGCCGCCTTTTCATCATGTTCAATGTTAATCAACAGCTTTCCACCGTTTTTCATCGATTCCAGCGAATTTTTAGCGACATTTAATACGACTTGCTTGATGTGGTCCTTTTTGCAAAATACGTATGCAGGATTTTCCGCCTGGTCTTGAAATGATACTTCGACATTGTATAAATTGGCTTCAGAATGAATAATCGGCATGATTTCATCGATCATTTCACTCATTGAATTCAGTTTCCATTGTTCCGCCGTCGGTTTTCCAAGCACAAGGAATTCGCTGACAATCTGGTTGATCCGCTTGATTTCCTGATCGATGACAGAAAAGTACATTTGATCTTCTTCAGATTTATATTTTTTTTGAAGAAGCTGGATGAATCCGCTGATCCCTGTCAGCGGATTTCTGATTTCATGTGCGGTGCTGGCCGCAAGCGTGCCGATCAGTTCAAGCTTCTGCGCTTCATTTTGGGCGCGCTCCTGCTTGGTGCGCCGTTTTAGCAGTACATATTGAAGCAATACAAACAAGATGTTAAGCAAAATAAAAATGCTTAAGAAGGAAAGCAGGAGACCGTGAACGAGTTCATCAAGCTGAACCGGCTCAGGATATACTTCAAGTTTCCAGTCGATCTGGTCCAAAAAAGCATCTACCGTCTCCTCCGTTTCTTTTTCAGGGGGCGTATGTCCCGCCGTAAAGACGATTTGGTCTTTCTGATTGAGTATTTTGATAGAAAGCTCTGGGCTTAACACATTCATGATATTTTTCAAATAATCGATGCGGATGGAAGCAAGCAAAAAGTTTGTCGCATGCCCTTCAGGACTGAAGACAGGGGTTAATATGCTCAGCTCCCGATTATTCATCATGTTGTCGGTGTCATCTGTGATGACAGATTTCTTTGAGCTTTCCGCTTTTTGCAGAATGCTTTTGTATGGAAGCGGCTGTTTCTCTTTAGCCGGCAGTGTGCTGACCATGACTTCGCCGTTTTTGTTGAGCAGGTACAGAGCCGAAAAGCGCGGCTCCTTTTTATAGGTTTCCGTCAGGATGTGTTTGATATGTTTATCATTGACAGGATGATTAAGGGCCGTCGCCATCGCGCTCAGCCGCGCCTCTGTTTCGCCGATCAGATAATTGATCTGGTTGCGGTGGATATTCAGCATAAGCGTCGCCGTCTGCCGATGCTTCTCAGTAATATTTTCCCGTTCTTGTTCGTATACAAAAAAGCTGATAATGAAAGCCGGGACCATCACAAGGATCAAATAAAGCCTCATTTTCTTCCATATATTTTTCAAATTGCTCATTTTTTCACTCTCTCCCAATCAATACAGGAATAGAGGTATTATATCACTAGTAGGGGCTGATTTATAGAAAAGATAACCAATACCTTGAAAATAGGACACAATACCGTGGAAGGTCCGGAAATATCGATTTGGTTCTTAGGGCCTATTATCAAATGAGGGAATGTAATGTTAACAGTTGACATTTTCCTCATAGTTTATTAATGTTTTCCTGTAGTTGTTTCTTTGGAGATGAGAGATATGAGTAACAGAGAACAGGAACAGTCATTAAAATTATTTATCGTACTATCAAGAGCATACAGATCAATTAATGATCATATGAATAAACATATTCATAATCATGGTCTGAATCCAACCGAATTCGCCGTTTTAGAGCTTCTCTATCACAAGGGAGACCAGCCTCTTCAGCAAATAGGGGACAAAATTCTTCTGGCGAGCGGAAGCATTACATATGTGGTTGACAAGCTTGAGCAGAAAGAACTGATCATCAGACGAGCCTGCACAACCGATCGCCGGGTCACCTATGCCCAAATTACGGACAAAGGAGTCAAGCTCTTGGAGCAGATCTTCCCCGGCCACGCGCAGGAGATTCATCAAATGATCAGCGTTTTAAGCGGCGAGGAGAAAGAAGCCTGCATCGACATGCTGAAAAGAGTGGGCTTAAATGCAAAAAACTTTTATAAGAACAAGGACAAAGAATAAGGAAGCGGCTAATCGCCGCTTCCTTATTCTTTTTCATTCAGATTTTCCTGGCCCATCGGCAGGATGAGAATTTCAACACGTCTGTTTTTTCTTCTTCCTTCCTCCGTTTTGTTTGAAGCGATAGGCTTGTATTCCCCGTACCCTTTAGCGCTGAATACTTTGGCGTCAAGCTTTGGATTTTCGATCAGGAGTCCCATGAAATTAACGGCCCGCATTACGCTTAAATGCCAGTTTGATTTAAATTGCGAGTTTCGGATCGGCACATTATCGGTATGTCCGCTGATCACGATATTACGCGGCGGGTTTAATACGAGCAGATCGGAAATTTCTCTTGCGAGCGGGATGTCCTGCTCGCGAATGACCGCTTTTCCGGAATCGAAAAAGATATTGTCTTCAATCGAAAGGAGCAGCCCTTCATCTGTGAGCTTCGTATTGACCTGCTTCTCAAGCTTTTTATTTTTTATGAACTGATTGACCTGCTCCTGAATTTTTTTCAGCGCCTCCTGGTCTTTTTCTTTTGAATTAGAACGCTGGACGTCTTTTGGTTCAGCGGGTTTTTTTCCGTCCTCTTGTGTAGGCGATTTCGGCTCGACGAAGCTGGAATAATCCATCATGCCTGTACCGCCTGTCAGCACGGCATTGAATGATTTTGACAGCATATCAAACTTTTTGGCGTCTATCGAGCTCATCGCAAACAAGACGATGAAAAGGGCCAGAAGGAGTGTAAGCAGGTCGGCATAAGGAATGAGCCAGGACTCATCTACATGCTCTTCATGGTCTTTATGCTTTTTCTTTTTTTTAGCCATTGTCGCTTTCCCCTTTTTCTCCTTCTTGAGTAGCGATGCTGGAACGTTCGCTAGGAGAAACATACATCATCAGCTTTTGCTCGATGACCTTTGGAGCCTGGCCTTCCAAAATGGAAAGGATGCCTTCAATCATGACTTCGCGGACTTTCACTTCCTGCTTCGATTTACGCTTCAATTTATTTGCAAAAGGGTGCCACAGCACATAGCCTGTAAAGATCCCGAGAAGGGTGGCGACGAATGCGGCGCTGATCGCGTGTCCGAGCGCTTCGGTGTTGCTCATATCGGCCAGTGCGGCGATCAGTCCGACAACGGCTCCCAAAACTCCGAGCGTCGGTGCGTATGTTCCCGCCTGTGTAAAGATGCCGGCTCCGACCTGATGCCTTTCTTCCATCGCCTCGACTTCTTCTGTCAGAACGTCCCGGATGAATTCGGCGCTCTGTCCGTCCACAGCCATGCTCATGCCGTTTTTCAAAAATTCGTCATCGATTTCGTTAAGGTTTGCTTCCAAAGCGAGAAGGCCTTCCCGTCTGGCGATTTGCGCCCATTGAGTAAACATGGGGATCAGCTCGTTGATTTCAATCATCTTTTTCTCTTTAAATAAGATGCCGAACAGTTTTGGAACCTTTCTTATTTCGCGTGTTGGAAATGCGATGGTAACTGCTGCGATTGTCCCGACAACAATGATCAGCCATGCAGCCGGATTGACAAGAACTGAAGGGCTGACGCCTTTCATCACCATGCCGACACCTACTCCGATGATAGCTAGAATGATTCCAATTAACGATGTTTTGTCCATTTTTTTCACCAATTCCTTTAACTAACTTTTCTATCGTTATTATCGGTGCCACAAGATAGGAACTTTAGGGTGTTTCAGAAATTGTTATAAAATCCAGATGAATAGGGACTTTTGGGTTATGAAATGGGATGAATTGGATATTGGGGCAGAGAAAAAATGCCGGCCTCCGTATAGGAAGCCGGCAGACGGAACTATGCGACCGGTTTTACCGCGATATCGCCGTTTTCAACTGTAACATGGAAACCTGAGATGTGTTCTTCTTCAAGAAGCAGGTCTGTCATTTGATCTTCGACCGTTTCCTGAATCGTCCTTCTTAAAGGACGGGCGCCAAATGCAGGATGGTATCCGATTTCTGCAATCTTTTCTTTCGCTTCTTCGGAGACCTGCAATGTCAGATGCTGGTCGCTTAATGTGTCCTCAAGATCTTTCAGAAGCAGATCGACGATTTTTACCAGATCTTCTTTTTCAAGAGGCTGGAACTCGACAATGCTGTCAAACCTGTTCAGGAATTCAGGTTTAAAGTAGCTGCTTAAAGAGTCAATCAATGATTGTTCGCCCATCAGCCGTTCTTCTCTGTTAAAGCCGACGGTTGTCTGCTTTTCGGAAACGCCGGCATTGCTTGTCATAATGATGACAGTATCTTTAAAGCTGACTGTCCGTCCCTGGCTGTCGGTCAGACGACCGTCCTCCATGATCTGAAGGAACATGTGCTGAACATCAGGATGGGCTTTTTCGATTTCATCAAGCAGAACGATGCTGTACGGGTTTCTCCGGACTTTTTCCGTCAATTGCCCCGCTTCATCGTGTCCGACATATCCAGGAGGCGAACCGATCAGTTTTGACACGGCGTGTTTTTCCATGTACTCGCTCATGTCAAGACGGATAATCGAATCCTTCGTGCCGAACAGCTCTTCCGCAAGCCGCTTGGAAAGCTCAGTTTTACCGACGCCTGTCGGGCCGACGAATAGGAATGAACCGACAGGCCTGTCTTTTGCTTTCAGACCGGCGCGGCTTCTTCTGACGGCTTTCGCCACCTTTTTGACGGCTTCTTTCTGTCCGATGACGCGGCTTCCGAGATTTGCTTCAAGCTCTTTCATTTTTTTCTGATCATCATGCTGCAGCTTTCCGACGGGAATGCCGGTTTTTTGTTCGATGATCGCCTGAATGTCTTCAGCGCCGACCGTTGCTTGTTTTTCCTCTGTTTTTTTCTCGAGCGCATTGTGCAATGCTTCTTCTTCATCACGAAGTTTTGCGGCAAGCTCATAATTTTCTTCCTGAAGCGCTTTTGCCTTTTCCGCTTCAATTTCTTTCAGCCGTTTTGAAGCTGCTTCACCGCTGACGGTATCGATCTTCAAGTTCGCTTTTGAACCGGCTTCATCGAGAAGGTCGATCGCCTTGTCGGGAAGATGGCGGTCCTGGATGTAGCGGCTTGAAAGGACGACACAGGCTTTCACAGCTTCATCTGTATAGGAAACCCCATGATAGGTTTCATATTTTTCTTTCAGGCCGTTCAAAATGGCTGTTGCCTCTTCGATTGTAGGCTCATGCACCATGATCGGCTGGAAGCGTCGTTCCAAAGCGGCGTCTTTTTCAATTTGACGATACTCTTTCAATGTGGTTGCACCGATGACTTGCAGTTCTCCCCGGGCAAGGGCGGGTTTTAAAATGTTGCCTGCATCCATGGAGCCCTCCGCAGAACCGGCGCCGACAAGAAGATGAATTTCGTCAATAAAGAGAATCGCGTTTTTGCGTTCTTTCAGTTCTTTCATCAGCTGTTTCATTCGTTCTTCGAATTGCCCTCTGATGCCGGTATTGGCGACAAGGGAGGCCACATCCAACAAGTAAAGCTCCTTGTTTTTCAGTTTGTTTGGAACATCACCTTCGGAAATTTTCAATGCAAGGCCTTCGGCGATGGCAGTTTTACCAACACCCGGCTCCCCAATTAATACCGGATTGTTTTTATTTCTGCGGTTTAAAATTTCGATCACGCGCGCCACTTCATCATCGCGGCCGATCACCGGATCAACCAATCCCGTTTTCGCGGCATTCGTCAAATTGACTGCGAGCTCATCAAGCAAGCCTTTTTTGGCAGCCGTTTGCGGCTGTGCTTGAGAAGGCTGGCTAAAGAAGGAACCCCCTCCAAAAAAGCTGCCTCCGGAATACATAGAAGGCTGAGTCAATTCTTTATAGCAATCTTCACATAAGTCCATTTGTTTTTTTGTAAAATTGATTTGCATGTTTAGGCGAATCGTCGCCTCGTTTTTTTGACAATGTTGACAACGCATTTGCCAAAACCCCCTTTAAAAATGATTTGACCTTTTTTGACCAATTGCCGGTTAAAAAATGGCCGTTTGTTTGACCATCTCTGACTATTAGTATACATTGACTAACTTTGACTTTCAAGATCTATGCTTTTTCCTTTTTGTTCCGGTATTTGAAGTTGTCCTTCTTTTTAAGGAGCATGTCTCATATGATGGAGAAAGGGAATTTGCGGAAATCACGTTTCATTTTACGGGGGAGAAATATGAGTCAAACACGAGGATCAGCTTTTCAACTTGCATTTGTCTATGTAGGCACGGTTGTCGGGGCTGGATTTGCGACGGGCAGAGAAATCGTTGAATTTTTTTTAAGATTCGGCTGGGCGGGTTTGGCCGGCATTTTCATCAGCGGGCTGATGTTCACCTGTCTCGGTGCGAAAATCATGCTGATCTCAGTCAGGATCAATGCCAGATCTTATCAGGAGCTGAACAAATTTCTGTTTGGACAAACGCTCGGAAAATTCGTCAATGGCTTTATGCTGATGGTTCTGCTCGGTGTGACTTCTGTCATGCTGTCAGGGGCCGGGGCGATTTTTAAAGAACAGCTCGGGCTCTCCAGCCAGGCGGGAATGCTTGTAACGGTTGCTTTGAGTCTGTTTGTCACGATGAGCGGCGTCAAGGGGATATTCAGCGTCAATGTCATTGTTGTGCCATTATTAGTGTTTTTTTCGTTGATTGTGCTCTTTGATTCGTTTATTTTCAGGGGCCCTTCCGTCCACGAATTGCCGGGTTTTTCGGCAAGGCCGGACTGGATTGTGTCGGCTGTTTCATACGGCGCTTTTAATTTGTCGCTAGCACAGGCCGTTCTTGTACCGATCGCCTCTGAATTGAAGTCAGAACGGTTGATTAAAAGAGGCGCGTTTATCGGAGGAAGCATGCTGACCCTTGTATTAATCGCAAGCTTTTTGTCTCTTTCCACATTGCCGAATGTCCTTTTATATGAAATTCCGATGGCGCAGGTGGTCTATATCGTTCAGCATTCCGTCCATGTCATCTATCTGTTTATCATTTTTGGGGAAGTCTTTACATCGGTCATCGGTAATCTCTACGGGCTTGAAAAGCAGATAAACGAATATATTCATATCAAAAGTCTTTATATATTTATTCTCATCCTGCTCACAGTCTACTTAACCGGACAGATCGGCTATGGAAAATTGATTTCCACCATCTATCCTTTATTTGGTCAGCTGAGCCTTGTGTTCATCTTCTTTCTGATCATAAAAAAACTGCCGAATCGTTAGTGCTTGGCGAAACCCCGGATTTGTGGTAAGATGGCGAAAGAAAATTGAACAAAATCCGCTCGAGATAACCGCGGGAGAGGTTCTAGCAAAACCCTCTATAAAAAACTAAGGAAAGCTGTATCCTTGGGGTATGGCCTTTTTTATTGATTTTTTGCTAGAACACCTTTCCTTTAAAGAAAGGTGTTTTTTAGTTGGTGAAAGCGGAGAAGGAGGAATTATGAAACAGGAAAAAGCGGTCGTCGTATTCAGCGGCGGTCAGGACAGTACGACATGCCTTTTATGGGCCTTGCAGCAATTCCAAGAGGTGGAAACGGTCACCTTTCATTATAATCAGCGGCATCAGCAGGAGATTGAAGTGGCGCAAAATATCGCTGAAAAGCTTGGCGTAAAAAACCACCTGCTGGACATGGCGCTTTTGAATCAGCTGGCGCCAAACGCTTTGACAAGAGATGACATCAAAATTGAGGCGAAAGAAGGCGAGCTTCCGTCCACTTTTGTTCCCGGACGAAACCTTGTATTTTTATCCTTTGCTTCTATTCTCGCCTACCAAATCGGGGCGCGGCATATCGTGACGGGAGTCTGTGAGACGGACTTCAGCGGCTATCCGGATTGCAGGGATGAATTCGTCAAATCGTGCAATGTCACTGTCAACCTGGCGATGGAGCGCCCGTTTGTGATTCATACGCCGCTTATGTGGCTGAACAAGGCGGAAACATGGAAGCTGGCCGATGATCTCAATGCACTCGAATTCGTCAAAAATGAGACACTGACGTGCTACAACGGCATCATCGCCGACGGCTGCGGAGAATGCCCGGCTTGCAAACTGCGCGCGAACGGCTACAACGAATACATGAAAATGAAAAGGGAGAGAGCTTAATATGCTTACACAAGTCTACCCGCAAACAAACCACCCGTACGCTTTTGAACTCAATAAAGATATGCAGGTATCAGCGGCCCACTTTATTCCGAGGGAAGATGCGGGCGCATGCAGCAGGATTCACGGCCATACGTATACAATCAATATCACGATCGCCGGAGATCAATTGAATGAGTCCGGTTTTCTCGTGAATTTCAGCACCATTAAAAAATTGGTGCACGGTGAATACGATCACACGCTGTTAAACGACCACAGCGAATTTTCCGGGGAAAGCCGCGAGCAGATCCCGTCGACTGAGGTGGTGGCGAAAACGATTTATGAAAAAGTCGACGCCTATTTGAAAGGCTTGGAAAACCGGCCGCACTGTGTTCAAGTGTTTGTCAGGGAAACGCCGACAAGCTATGTCGTCTACCGTCCAAAACAAGGTGAGCCAAATGGCTAAACCGATTCCCGTACTCGAAATTTTCGGCCCGACCATCCAGGGTGAAGGAATGGTCATCGGCCAGAAAACGATGTTTGTCAGAACCGCGGGCTGCGATTATTCGTGCAGCTGGTGCGATTCAGCCTTCACATGGGACGGATCGGCCAAAAAAGACATCAAATGGATGTCTGCGGAAGAAATATACGAATCGCTCAGAGAAATCGGCGGAAACGCTTTTTCACATGTCACCATTTCAGGAGGAAATCCGGCTCTTTTAAAACAGCTTGACGGACTGATTTCCCTTTTGCAAGAAAACGGCATTCGCACGGCGCTTGAAACACAGGGCACGTTTTATCAGGACTGGTTTACAAAAATCGATGATTTAACCATTTCGCCGAAGCCGCCAAGCTCAAATATGAAAACGGATCTTACGAAGCTGGACCATATCGTCGGCATGCTGAAGGACCATGGACGGCTTTCTGCGGCAAGCCTGAAGGTCGTCATTTTTACCCCTTCAGATCTTCAATTTGCAAAGAGCATTCATCACCGTTATCCGGATATCCCGTTTTATCTGCAGGTCGGAAATGATGACGTGCATACCGAAGACCAGGGGCGGCTCGTCGAAAAGCTGCTTCGAAAATATGAAGAACTGGTCAAAGCGGTCACGCACGACCCTGAATTAAACCGCGTCCGCATTCTGCCGCAGCTTCACACCCTCATCTGGGGAAACAAACGCGGAGTTTAAGATAGAAAGGAAGAAAATAATGACAACAAGAAAAGATTCAGAACTTGAAGGCGTAACCCTCCTCGGAAACCAGGGGACAAACTATTTGTTTGACTACTCACCTGATGTACTGGAGGCTTTTCCGAATAAACACGAAAACAGGGACTATTTTGTCAAATTCAACTGCCCGGAATTTACATCCCTCTGTCCGAAAACAGGGCAGCCCGATTTCGCAACGATCTATATCAGCTATATCCCTGATAAAAAAATGGTAGAAAGCAAGTCTTTAAAACTGTATCTCTTCAGCTTCCGCAACCACGGCGATTTTCACGAAGACTGCATGAACATCATCATGAACGATTTGATCGAATTGATGGACCCCCGCTACATCGAAGTCTGGGGCAAATTCACCCCGAGAGGCGGCATCTCGATCGACCCGTACACCAACTACGGCCGTCCGGGCACCAAATACGAGAAGATGGCCGAGTACCGGATGATGAATCATGATTTGTATCCGGAGACGGTGGATAATCGGTAAGAGGTGCCCGAGAAGGGTGTGATCATGCTGTTAAGTGACTACTTTAAAGAAAGACTTGCCTCTACAGACCCTATTATAGGAGGGCAAAATTAAAGATTGATTTTTTGAAAGCACCGAAATAGGTGCTTTTTTATATCAGAATCTTTAAGTCCAAAATGCAAAATTTGTAGACTTATAGGTGTAAAGGGAGTGATATTGCTAATTTATTACTAATAATGTAGAATTATAGATATAAGTGTAAAAATATCAAATACAGTTAATTTTTTAAATAAAATTTAAGAATTTTTAGGAAAAGGGGTGCGGGGAACACGTGGTCAGTATCCATGAAGCAGTTTATATTAACGGAAAAGAAAAAGCATTGATTAGTCTAGATGATATTAATATGGAAGACTATTTGAAAAAGTATAGAGAAAAATTGTTTTGTACTACAACTGATTGCAAGGCGAAATTATCTTATGTAAACAGACCTGGGAATAAGAGTCATTTTAGAACTTGGAGAGAAAGTCGACATTCAGAATCTTGTATTCATTTTTTTGAAAAAGAAGATGGAAGAGTTGGTGTTAGACAGTCGGGTGTTCAAACTGGAAGTGTTTCAACAGATCAAATGAGAAGGTCGGTAAGAGAAGCTTTTGAATTGGAAATTTTAAGTGAGGAAGAAAGAGTAAGAAGAAGAGAAGCAGATAGACAAAAACGACAAAATAGAAAACGGCGTCGAAAAGTAACTGCTACAGTAGAGCAGCCAGCAATTAGAATAGTAACAGATCCTGCTGAAAAGTCAGAAGATTCAAATAGGATTAATGGAAGACTATATAAAAGGAATGCTGATGCATTAAAAGAAACAGATTTAGGTCATACAAGAACAGTAACCGGAATAGTTAAAAGCGTTGAAACAGGAAAGAAAAGGGCTATGGTTAGAATTTATAAAAATGGTACGTTTGTAAATATTAAGTTTGAAGAAGCTTTCTTTGCTGTAACGCCTCAATATGAAGGATTATTTCATTATATAGGTCGGTTCGCAGAAGAGAATAATGATGTAATATTTTGTGCTGTCGGGGAAGTTAGGCAAAACAAACAAAGCCAAGAATTTGAATTAGTAGTCTTTGAGAGGGAAGGTTTGCTAATTCACGGAAGAACACTACCTTCTCTAGCTGCTTTTTACTCAATAGAACAAATATAAATCAAGGAATAACGGAAAAAGAAAGAACTTTACTGTGAAAAATCCATTTATATATTATTTTTGCAATGGAGATAAGTCTTACAATAAAACTGAATTGGGGATTTGAACAATTGAAAATAAGTGAAATATTTAACTTAGAAAAAGATTAAAGTCGATCAGATTTTGTAGATATTGAAGAAGACTTACCCTTATTTTTAGATCCATACTTTTTATCTTTAAGATCTGATTTTTGGTCGGTTGATGCTCATAGAACAATTCAAAGGTTCTTTATGTTCTTGACTTGTACAAAGCTGGAAGAAAGCAAGAAGCCAGGGCTTTATTTGTAAATCACAGTGAACCAAATGAAACATGTCTTGGTGTCTCTACGTCTAATCCAAGGGTAAGAGGAGTTGGAACTGATGAAATATTGTAGCGGTTGTGTGATCCGGTTGCATAAAAAGTGCGACCTGTAAAAACAGGGTATTTAAAAGTGGTTTGATCGGAGAAATAATGGGCAGATTGAATGAGGTTGTGGTCAAGATGCGTACTGTACGCGTTTTTTTTGAAATCTCGCCAACTATTACAACGGTGGGCCGGATCGGATGTTAGATCGAATATACGAAACGCATTCGATACATTAGACGAAAGGGAAAAGAATAAAACTTCGCACTCGCCTCTATAACGTTTCCCGTGCGTTAGTTCGTCGTTAAATATGCAACTCCTTCGTTCGGTTTTCGTTCGATCTTCCGTTCACCCCCATTTACTTCGTCATACACACGCAACCATATTTTACAAACAGACCAATGATCTTAAACAAGTCCAAGAACGTTTAGGTCACGCACATATTCAGACAACAGCCAATTTATATTTGCATCCTTCAGATGATGAAATTCGTGAGAATTGGGAAAAGGCAAAAAGTTCATTCATTATACAACCTACGGAGGTCTAAGTAAGCATATATGACAGAGCAGCACATTTTAAATTACACTACATGCGATTATAAAAGTATTTTTCGAGAGCATATTTCTAAGGTTATTCAAGAAAACTTAATAGAAATTTCCTCCTTCAACCACATAGATGAAATCACTAACTAATTTGTAGATAGGGATATATGGAATATAAGGACCTTTGGGACAATCTCGAAATTTATCAATGATTATCAGAGATATAACGGATTTAAAGTAAATATAAAATTTACATACAATCCACTTCTAAAATGGTTGAAGTAGCGAAACAATACGGACGTGAAGAAATAGCACAAAAAAACCAGAAGAATTTAGAGAGACTCCAGGATATTTATAATACGATTAAACAAGGCAATATAATATTCGGACGAATCGAAAGAAAGAATAAAATCTAAGCAGGGGGCATAATATGGCCACATATGACCGCAAAAAGCATCTAAAGCAAATTCATGAAAGTCGAAAAGCCATTACCATGAGTAAAGTAGATGAGGCTATTAAAAGGCTCGTTAGAGCCAATCAAGAAATTAATTTTAATAGTGTAGCCAGTGAGGCCGGAGTGGCAAAGCTACGCTATATAATAATGTGACATTACGTGAGCGAATTGAAACACTACGTCAGCAGCAGATAAAAAGCCCTTCTGTAAAGCAGGTTAGGCATAAAATGAATGAAAATAATAAAGAAGTGATTATCGAATCATTAAAGCGTAAAGTTAAGCGATTAGAGCACGAGAACAAGGATTTGCGAGACCAATTAAAGGTAGCGTATGCAGAAGTCTACAAGAAGATATAAGCTGAGGCACCTTCCCTTTCTTGTTCAATTAAAGGGCCAGTTAACGGAATAACACAAACAGAAGCCTTGCCCTTATTTTGTAGAGATTTCTGAAAGATGCCAGCACCAGGTTCGTTATATCATCTTCTCTATTAAGGCGTGGTACTATTATTCTTTATTAAACATCAAGGTGGGAAACCAATGAACAAAACAGACCGTTTGTTAGCCATCGTGCTGGAGTTACAACGTAAAGAAGTTGTACGTGCCGAAGATTTGGCAACTAGATTTGAAACGAGTGTTCGGACCATCTACCGTGACATTCAGGCGCTAAGTGAAGCAGGCGTTCCGATCATAGGTGCTCCTGGGACAGGATATTCTCTGATGGAAGGCTATTTCCTGCCGCCGATCAGTTTCACGGTACAAGAAGCCGTAAGCTTGTTGATGGGAACGGACTTTATTGAACAACGATTTGATGATGATTATCGTGTCAGAGCACAAGCTGCCCGCGGCAAAATCGAGGTCATTCTACCGGAGAGCGTTCGCAATGAAACATCACGTGTACGCAAGGCTATACGTTTGCTCATTTCCGATAAACAGGTCACGCCATCAAAAGAAAAAGAATATCTAGAAAAGATTCGTCGAGCGATATTAGACGAGCGAAAGATCAGCTTTCATTATGTAAAAAAACTTGCAGATTTCGATGGGAATCGCCATAGTGTTCGTACCGTTTCCCCCTATGGATTAGTTCTCGTTCAAGGATCATGGATGCTCGTGGCCCGTTGTGAACTGCGCCAAGACATTCGCCATTTCCGATTGTCTCGAATGACGGAATTTATTGCTCTGGAAGAACGATTTGAACGACCAGCGCATTTTAACTTAAGGGAGTATACCCCTCCGGACGATCGGCATTTGCGAGTTCGCCTCCGATTTAACCAAGACATCGCAGATAAGGTGAAGGAATCAAACAATCATTACATAGAGGATATGGAAGAGCATCAAGATGGATTGCATGTGGTCTTACGCGTTCGTCAACTGGACGAATTGCTGCGATGGGTGCTTGGCTGGGGAGCCGATGTGATTGTATTAGAGCCTGAATCATTTCGAAATCGGATTCGTGAGGAAGCCCAAAAAATGTTAAAACGCTACTGACATAATGTTGTCAGTAGCGTTGTTTTATAATCGGAGTCAGTAAAATGATTCAGTTTTTGAATGAATTTGGTTTTTACTGGAAAGTTTATAACAAAATAAAGTGTATATGGTATTGTTGTATACATTTATTATTGGAAGGATGGTATCTTGTGAATTTTGCTTCTGTACGCATCATTACAGACGACGTGGATCGTCTAGTCAAGTTCTATGAGAAAGTCATGGGTTTATCAGCGGAGCGTCCCGCGCCCGTCTTTGCCGAACTCGTTGCGCCATCGTGCACCCTGGCGATCGGCCACTCCCAGACTGTGCCACTGTTCGGTGAAGGTTCAGCAGTGGCGGCCGACAATCACTCTGTCATCATAGAGTTCCTTGTCCACGATGTCGATGCCGAATACGAACGATTAAAGCCGTTTATCGAGGAGTGGGTAAAGGAACCGACCACGATGCCGTGGGGGAACCGTGCTATACTGTTCCGTGATCCAGACGGCAACCTCGTTAACCTCTTCTCGCCGGTGACCGAGGAAGCGATCAAACGATTCACTGGTAGGGCTTGATGGACAGTTGAAATGAGTGAGGCCTCAATTTGGAGAGTTGGTAACGATTCGTAAAACATATGGCCCAGCTGGTTTAAAATGGCCAAAAAAACAGGAATCGTTGTCGTACTCCTCTAAATATAATAGAATTATCTTCAAATCAAGTATTCAGTCAACGGGCGCTTTAATTGAATAAAAGAAGAGCACATATTATACATGACTAATATGTGCTCTTCTTTATTTTTAAGGATTTTTATAATTTAGGTCTTGATAAACAGTCACCGTCTGGAAACAATATTCACTAGGTTTTTGAGGATAGACCGTAACTTTTCTTGAATTCCGTACTTAAAAGTTTATTTTTCTATATCAGACTTTTTCACTTCTTCAAACCATAAGTCAAAAATATCATCAGGCAATAGTTCATCATCATTGGAATATACTAAATCATATCTATACTGACCTTTCAAACTGTTTTGTTTAACATCGTAAATTAATTTTATTTCTGTAGGCATCTCATGGCCAAATTCAGTACATTTTTTATGGATTTCTTCTAAATTTTTTATCCCGATATCTAAAACAGCTTCTTGACGATTTTCTGATGTATCGTATTTTTCATTCTCTTCTACTGCATCGTTAAGCTTATGCTTATAAACCAACTTACCATTTATTTTATAAAATACGTCAAAGGAATACATTTCAGGTTCATATGAGCAATAAATATAAATAGCATCTGCCTGATTACCAACATATTCAAGACAAATAGCAACCATATCTGTTTGTAATTCAGATAAATAGTCTTCAAATGTTTTAGCCACACAATCACTCCTAATTCTTTAAAGTTACTTTCTTTAAATTTCCATCGATACTGTATTTTATCTCAAAACTCTTTGGTCTAGGATTGTTCCCGTCATAATTAACTTTAACATTAACTGATACTTTTTTCTTATCTGAAATGGCTTTGGCCCATTTATTTTCTAGCTTCTTGTATTTGCTTTGATTTAACATTACTTGATTGAGAAACGAGATTATCTAATTCAGGAGAGCCTCCGAATCTATCAGCAGCTAAATGGCCAGCATGATCGCCAAGTTGTTTACCAGGTGTTTTGGGATTATGCGGCAATCTCTTGTCTCGTTTTGTTAATTTTAAGTCATCAGCTTGAAACTCTTTAATTCTTGCTTCTTTATCGGTTTTGTATATGTAATTGTATTCCCCGGCTTGATACTTGACATTGGATTTCAATTTTCCACTTTTAGTTATATGGCTTCCATCTTTAATGATTTCATTTTTCTTGACTATACCAACATCCCTAGCCGTTCTCGCGTCTTTCTCAATCTTCGAAACCTCGTCAGCTTTCAAAGGGTTTTCGGTTAGAGCTTTCCTGATTTCACTTGCCCTTCCGAATTTGCTTATCTTTCCGGGTCCCCACGGCATTTCAAATCTTTTAACTTGAACATCAGGTGTTTTAATTTTATATTTTATAAACTTTAATTTATCTATATTGTATACTGATTCATTGTGAATTTTGTACTTTTCTATTAATTTTTTAACTCGGTGAGGGGTTGCGAGTGTTTCAACGTTAGTATCTTTCTGTTCTCCCAGCTTTTCCAACATCGTCTTCATCGCTGAGGATTCGGCATTTTCTAACGCTCCTTTGAGACCGCTGACCGGACCGTTGATGGTTGTATTCTCATCCGGCTTTAAAATTGAACCCTTTTGATAACTTGCGATCTCGATTTTCGGGCCTGTATACATTTTCTCAAGCCTCGCGATGTATGTTTGCATCGTTTCAAGATCATTTTCGGCTATTTTAAGCGCATTGGTTTGTTCTCTGTCAAACGTATGCAGCTTTTCAATCGTCTGATTGATGTCAGTTAATGCTTTTCGATTCTGTTCATGAAAATCGTTGTCATTCAAATCCGGCAAATCGACAATATGGCTGACTTTCGCAATTGAAGCGTTGGCTTTGGAAACTAAATGTTTCGTTGTTCGATCAGCTGCGTTCAAACCTTGTTCCAGATCGTGTTCTAGAAAGTCTTGCGAAATATATCCATTGTGATTCGGTTCAAGGGAGTTCAGTGCATTTTTGATTTTTTTCAATGCCGATTCGTATTCATCGATAAATGATTCATAGAACCGCAAAAAAGGGAGTGTGGCATTCCTCATAAAAAGAACGAATTGCTTCGCCGCCTTTCCCTTTTAAAGCATCGTCAAGAGACGTAAGAGCATCTACGCTTTCTTTCACCTTTTCGATTTCTTCGGCCTGTTTTTTTAATTGTTCTAGCGTTTGGTCAATCGCATTATGCAGCGCTTGAACATCCAGAGTCTTCATGGCATTCTCCTCTAATACTGAAGTTCAATCAGTATAGATTTTACCACTATTCGGAAAAAATTGGTGAATAAATCCTGACCACCCATGAAAATGAATCTTATAGATAAGGTCTAAAAACTTATTCTACTTAATTTTTAATTTGTTTCCATATTAGAGTTTATAGTGGGAATGATAACAATATTTGGTTGTAAATAATAGGCTTATTTTGTAGAATAATTACTATGCAGATAAAGGAAGTTTAATATTTTAATTTTTCTAAAAACTTTTAATCTTGAGAGAAAGGAAGAGACGGTGTGGATGTTATTCCTTATGATTTAGTTGCGACGAAAATGAATTTTTGGTATACGGCTTTAAAAAACAATTGGCCAGGCCGGGCGGAGGATACTAGGAAAGAAGTTGAAAGAGAATTAGAGCGAATGGAACAAAACCAAGACGTGGTTGTCTATTATAATTTATTGTTGTTCCGACACAACCTACAATTTGATTATATGTATTCTGATTCTGGCGGTAATTTAGCTAGTCGATTTGAGGAGTTCAAAAAAATTCGAGATCAGAACAACCCGAAGGAATGTTGGAATATTATTATCAATTCTTCGCGGGGATGTATCATTTCAGACAAAAAGAATTAATACTTGCGTTGAACTTTTATAGGAATGCCGAAAAACAACTCGATTCTTTTGAGTGTGACGATCTAGAGAAAGCTGAATTTTATTTCAAGGTATCCGAAGTTTATTACCATATGAAACAGACATTTTTTTCAATGAATTATGCGAGTCGCGCCTATAATATTTATAAAAAGTATGACACTTATGGAGAACGTAGAGTTCAATGTCAATTCATTCTTGCCGGCAATCGTCGAGATCAAATGCTTCCTGAAAAAGCCTTGCCTAGCTTAAATCAAGCATTGAGTGAATCAACAAGATTAGACTCCCCTCATTTAATTGGTTCATCGCATTTGAATCTTGGAATATGTTATAATCAACTTGAAGAACTTGAAAAAGCTACCGATCATCTCCAAAAAGCCCTTGAAGTGTATAGAGAGGTTAATCATAGTTTTTTACCAAAAGCCTTTTTTAACCTTGCACACGTTAGAGCGAAGCAGGCTGAGTTGGTAACAGCCCACGACCTTTATTTTGAAGGAAAAGAATATGCCGAAAAAATTTGTAATTCATATGACCTTGCAAAGCTTGAAATGCTAAAAGGGCTTTACTTGATTCATGATCTGGATTTAGTTAGAGACTCTTTTAAGTTCTTCAAGGAAAACGGTTTGTATGCAGATGCGGAAGATTACGGAATCATTGCGGCGGAAATTTTGGAAACTGAAGAAAAGATTCGTGATGCCTGTGATTTTTACCGTATTGCATGCGATGCAAGAAAACAAATTCAAAGGAGTGGTTATGTAAATGAAAGCTAAATTTTTGATTTGTGCTGTTTTACTATTAGGTACAGTAAGCGCGGTTAGTTCCGTATATGTTCAAACAGATAACACTTCTTTTAAAGTCGCAGAAAGATTCGCATCTTAATTTAGATATATCGTTATTCCGTTTTCATAAGAAAAAAATAAGCACTCAAAGCCCTTCTCATTAGAGTTGGGCTTTCTGCATGAAGATCATCATGAACGATTTGATCGAATTGATGGACCGCCGCTACATCGAAGTCTGGGGAAAATTCACCCCGAGAGGCGGCATCTCGATCGACCCGTACACCAACTACGGCCGCCCGGGGACGAAATACGAGAAAATGGCGGAATACCGCTTGATGAATCATGATTTGTATCCGGAGACGGTGGATAATCGGTAATACTTCTGTTCGGTGAAACGAAGTGAGATCACGCAATATATCAGATCGTGAGACCCGTACATTTTTGCATTGGTGGATTGACCTTTGCGGTTGTGACCGAGACGCGTACTTGTTACGCGTCTTTTTTTATTGAAATTTAACCGGATATTATAAGGCGTGCTGGACCGGATGTTAGATCGTCAATATGAAGCGCGATTCAATTCGTTAATCGAAGTGCAAAAATGAGATCACACCGTCATCTGTCTCATTTACGTCTTCGTTCGTCTGTTCGTCGCCTATCCCGTATCTTCATCGTTCGTATGTTTACGTGTAATCGCAGTTATCGTAGCGTCCGTGGCGAACATCCGGATACTCCTTATCATCATAGCCCTTTGTTTCGTAATCCATCCGTCTCAACCTCTGATTATGACCGTCCAATTCAACGCCATTCATGAAACAAAGGAACCCGCAGCAAACCGTTCTTTGTTTTGATCGGTGTTTCACCCGGCAACCAATCGGCTCAATATAGACGAATTTCTCCGCTTCCTTATCGCATTATCCGCTCAACATGTAACCTCCGCTAAGCATCGTAGGGCATAACCTCCATAATACCGGATATTGTCCGTCCAAGTACGAAAATTCCGGTTGTGAAAACGTCGGTATATTTTATTTGTAATTCACGACCTTCAGCCAGCGATCTGACCGTCTGTTCTCCGCATAAATCAAATCAACGCGCTCCATAACGTCCCCCATAACGTCCCCTCGATCTTGTTCTCGCGGACTAATTCAAGCAATCCGCAGCACGGCTGCGTACACTATCGACTACCTTAACGTTAGGATGATCGGTATTCAGGCCGGCCAGCAGTTCCTTTCGCTTATACAGCGGCTTAGACGTAACCGAAACGCCGTCACCCCGTTAGGTTAATAACTTATTATTTATGTATAGCAAATGCCTTTTCAGGTAGTCCCAAAATGTCTGTATTATTAGGAATATAACCAAGCAACCGTAGCATTGCTACAATTTGCCCCTTATGATGAAATTCATGCGTAATAGAATGGATTAGTAATTGGTGCGGCGTTTTTCTTACAGCCCCACCGCCTACTTTCCAAGAAGGCTCTTTTTCGATAATATCGTCAAATTTATCAGTGAATTGTTCAAATACAGTATCTACATATATATTCGCCTGTTGAAAATAACGTTGAATATCCTCTATCTGCATATCATTGATTGTTTCCTTTGTTAATAGTGGTGAAGCTGTTTGTGAAAGCACAAAAGAACCCAGCCAAGCGTGATAACAACCCGCCACATGAACTAAAGAATCTCTTATGCTTTGAAAACCAAATCCAAATTCTCTTGTAAAATCATTTTCTTTCAATTCTTTACACTGATCTAGTAAAATCTGTCTCGTTTATTTTACCCACTCATATTCGTGTTTTTCCATCACTATCCCCCCGTAGAAATAATAAATACCAGAATATTCTTCCAATTATACACAAATAGGTACCATCATTAAACACCTCGTATAATCAGATAAACAAAACGAGGTGAACACGAATGAAGATAACGGTAAGACCGAAATTATCGGAAGTAATGGAGGCGAAAGGGTGGAAGCAAGTTCCGCTGTCGGAAGCGTCAGAAATTCCGCAAGGCAGTATTAGCCGATTCGATAAGAACGAAAGGCATCTCGACTGGCGCGTTCTCGCAATAGCAAACGCGCCAGTCGAGATATACGGCTAATTTCTAGCATCTAAAGACTAATCCTGCGACAAATAATTAAAAGCGGTCTCTTTAAAATCCGGCATCTCCTTATCAATCCTCAGCAAAGCCAATATTTCATTCACATAATCACGAATAGCAAGCATATCAAAAGGAAAATCAAAATCAAATTCTTTCTCAACATATAAAGTATCCAAGAAATATGTGCAATTGTGTTTCATTCCTAATAGTTCATTAAGAAAATGTAACACGTCTTGATAGGGTGAATCAGGTAATTCAAAATGAGTAATGAGATAAGCGTTAATCAGATTGCCTTCATCAAAATCCCGCAATCCTTTATCAAAATCGGATAATCCCTTATCGTAAATTAACAAATAACAGCACCTTTCACCATCACTCACTTCCACTTGGTAAAATTCAATATCCCGCAATCTCAGCAAACGTTTAAAACTTGTATGTAAAAGTGCCATTCCCGATCTCCCTTTCTTCATTTCCTCGACTTAAAATATTATACTGCCCCATGGTATATTGGACCAAAAAACAAGTCAAACAAGTACTAAAATTGATTGACATTTTTCGGCGTCTCTTCAATTCCGAATGAATTTTAAAGAGGTGGGGGCACCTGGGGAAATACGGATTTAAACCGGGAAATCGAATCAACTGTGACCTTAAACGTATTGCACGTCTGTTTTTCAGACAATTAAAAAATACCCTTGCAGGGCCTTTTGATTCTTTAGAAAATTAGGCAATAGTCTGAAGGTGAATGTCATGCATATCAACATGAACCTTTTCTCAATAATCTTGCCGTCAGCAATCCGTAAAAATGTCATAAGAGACATTCTTACGGGTCGTCCCGTTGCGGGAACGTGCCTGTATGCGCACCTTCAAATACAAAATAAACGGCCGCTTGATCACTTTCAGCAACCATGCTTTTCATCGGCAGCTTGAAGCCTGGAAAAGCATCGAAGTTTTTCTTTTCCGATGCTATTAGACTTCTGCGCCGGGCATTTAAAATGTGTATGATTCACCATCATCAGGCACTAAAACCTGAGAGGAGATTCCTTTTTCGCCAATAAAGGATTTCAATTCTTCTCTGGATAATGTCCAATGGTTGACGGCTTCCATATGGCTCGCAATTATTTTTGCGCGGGGAGCAGCCTTATATACTTCATAGATGTCATCTTTTCCCATGACAAGTGAACCGCCTTCAAAGAATTGATTATCCCCGCCATTGACAACAATGATGTCCGGCTGATGTGCATCGATCTCTTCTTGAACACCTTCATACCATACCGTATCTCCAGCTACATATAATGTTTTTTCATTTTGGTGTTTGAAAACAACGCCGCATACCAGACCCGCAAGTTTTAGAATTTCTCCTCTTCCGTGTTCACCCTTTGTTTTGATGAGTTGAATACCCTCAAAGACCGTAGCTTCTGTTAAAACCTCAACATGTTGAAAACCGGCGTTTCTTACTTCTTCAGCATCTTCTTCATTTTGGACAAACATTTTGATATCTTTTGGCAATACATCTTTGGCAGCATCATCAAAATGGTCTAAATGCAAATGAGTGACAATAACTGCATCTAAATCATTGATGATATGATCCATCGACATTGGCAAGCTGACTAAAGGATTATTTTGATCTTGTCTTAACGAATTTGGGAAAGGAGGGTAAGTGCCTTTCTCAGCCAACATTGGATCTATTAAAAACATTTTGCCTGCATATTCGACAAGTAGTGTTGCATTTCGAATTTGTGTGATTTTCATGTTTAAAACTCCTTTTCTTTGATTTACGTATAGTTTATAGAGGATCAATTTAAAAATACATGGATTAAATCAAGTCTTTATGCGGTTTGACTTGAATTTTGAAAAAACGTATTTTATTTATGTAAAAGAACATCGAACGCACTCCTGATTGAAGAGAATGGAAAGTACAGACCACTGGAAGGTAATGCTTCTATTGAAAGGATTTGATTTTATGTTGGATCACACAGACAAGCGGATATTAGAAGAACTGTCCAAAAATAGTCGTATGACGATGAAAGAATTGGGAGAGAAAGTTCATTTGACAGGACAGGCAGCCGCTTCAAGAGTTGCCAAGCTGGAAGATCATGGAGTGATTGAGGGGTATACCATTCAGGTGAATCAAGTTAAATTAGGGTGTTTTATACATGCTTTTATTAACATCTATATCAACAGCACCTATCATCAACCTTATCTCTCATTTATCAAAACACAAGCCAACTATATCATAAACAATTATAAAATTAGTGGAGATGGCTGCTATCTGCTTGAATGCAAATTTCCATCCCATGAACGATTAGATCAATTTTTAGAAGACTTAAACAAGCATGCGAACTATAAATTATCGATCGTTATAAAAAAATAGTGCATTTTTAGGCAAGGAAAGGGTAAAATGGGAAAAATCTCTGAAAAGCTTCTAACATATTGGCTGGCTGTTCCCAGACAGGTGAGAGTTTTTTGTCTGTCTCTTTTTACAAGCTGTTTTTTTGGTTATATGATCTATTTGGGAATAAAAAGGGTGTTGCAATTTCACACATTGAATCGACCAGAAACTATTCTTTGTGGGATTGTTTCGCTCTTCATTTTATTTGCCTTGAATCATGCAAACAATGGGAAAAATACTGGAGGGGATGACATGAAAATCGTTTCAACAAAGGATTTGCCAAAACGGGCGGTTTCACAATTTTTTACGACGCATTGGGGAAGCCCGGTCATGGTGAATTCAAACGGCACATTTCAGTGCGATGAACTGGAAGGATATGCAGTTTTGGATGAAAACAGAGAGATCACAGGTTTAATCACGTTCATTATTAACGGAACCGAATGTGAAATCATTTCATTGGATAGTATCATTGAAAATAACGGGATTGGCTCTGCCCTTTTAAAAGAAGTGGAACGGGCTTCAGAGCGAGAGCGGTGTGAACAAGTGAAGTTAATTACAACCAATGATAATGTTAGAGCGATCGGATTCTATCAAAAGAGGGGTTATGTGTTAGCTGGGTTATTTGTGAATGCTGTTGAAAAGGCAAGAAAAATAAAGCCCGGGATTCCTTTCACAGCTGATAATGGGATTCCAATCCGAGATGAAATACTATTAGTAAAACGGCTGACATAAATCAATAATTGGACTGGTCACGATCTGGGCCTTTATCTTATATATATTCACAAAGGGTTGGCACCTGGGTAAATATTAATATAAATAGAAGCCCGTCTGTAGATGCAAGTAAGCCCGCTTCCGAGACGGGCTTTTGCGGTTTTCCCGCGATATCCCAGCTCTCATCAACCTTCTTTATAGAAAGGGAACAGTATTTTTTCTCCAACAACTCCATCAGATGTTTTTTCGCTGTCAATGATGCTGTAGAACACATTGTCATGAACAGAACCGTCTTTCTTTATTCTATGTATACGAAACGTGTCCTTCTTTTACTGCCCCTATTCGCTCGACTGCTTTTTGGTACCGCACAGAAAATTGGACATGGATCGATTTTAACACAATATTGAAGCAGCAAGAACTCAGATTCCGTGTTAACCCCTGTTCTCCAATAAGCAGGAGAAAGCCAAGTCCAGCCAATTTCAACATTTCGGTTTTGTACATCGATGCCACCGATGCTGGTTGTTCCTATGACTTCCCCGGTTGTTTTTTCCTTAATAATAAAAAGTATTTGAACGTTGTCTACAGCTGTTGTCAACATGTCTTTGATATCATTGGGCCAAGTATATGGCCGAACCTCAAGGATTTTTAAGGCTTCATATCATTCATCCTATAAAGGAATCAGGCGAATTATATTCCCTTCTAACACGATGTAGGGAGCAGGGGAAAAAACCGCCATACCACAGAACGGCGGTTTTTTTCTTTTTCTGAAGATCGTGCGGAATGTGTTCAGGTTGCGTGTCGTGCGGAGAATGATTAATGAAAGGAGTCTTTAATAATTTTATAGTTTTTATGGTTAACGACAGTTAAGGAGTCCAATTCCAAGTCTCTGTAGTTATCCATGATGGTGACATCAACGATAACCGAGTTTTCGTTTACTTTTTCGACGACTCCGGTGAGTCCGTTTTTGAATTCGATGACGTTCCCGACTTTTGCAATTTTCAAGTGGCTTCCTCTCCTTTAAAGTGATTTAACCTATTGAAAGTATTTTGCAATATTTTCATGGAGAAGTAAAGCGATAAGGGAATAGGCGGCACTATTGTTGTACGGCTGTATACTTAGTGGTATAGTTAATTAGTTAAAGATCATTTTCGGGAGAAGGAGAGAGGAAAATTGACAGAGGAAAATGCGATTGAGCTGATCGAGAATTTGAGATCAGGCAGCATTCATGAACTTCGTGTGAAAAAAGAGGATTTTCTTTCTTTTAGAGCCATCTTGACGAAACAAGAAGATTTTAAGCATTTTCGGGGAATCGCCCAGCGCGGGGGAGACATCATTTTTCAATATATGAAAGAGCCAAGAAGCTGAAGGCTTTCTCAAGCGGTGAGAAAGCCTTTTAATATAGGGAAGCATCCAGCACAAGTATTGCTGGATATTTTGTTTTTTTCTGTTAAAAATCCGCGGTGTCTATACAATTATGTGCCAGTGGGACGCTTTGATGGAAAGCCTGCCAAAAATTTATCAGTGAAATCAATCAGTTGTCTTGTTACTGTAAGACATATGTTTTTTTCGAAGAAGTGTTTGACTAGGAGGAATGGAATGAAATCGAAATTTGCTGCGATAGCTGCTTTTTTCATCTGTATGCTCCCAGCGGCAAGAATCGAACATGCACAGGCTGTCAAGTTATTCTCGAAAAAAGACAGACAGGAAATGAAGCGGCTGATTGCCAGCATTGATCAAGAACAGCATCCGGTTTTTTCTCAATTGACGGATGAAAAAAATCTCATCGAATTTGCGCCCCGGCCGGATGCAGAACAGAAAGAAGAAGAGAATGAAGAAATAAAGTTGACGAGCGGGGAAAAAGATTTATTGTCAAGGCTTGTACACGCGGAAGCCAAAGGCGAATCGTTTGAAGGAAAAGTGGCAGTGGCCGATGTCGTACTGAACCGCGTGGAGCACGGCGGATTTCCTGACAGTATAAAAAGCGTGATTTACCAAAAGAACGCTTTTGAGCCTGTTCTCAACGGGAGCATAAATAAAAAGGCGGACCGTGAATCAAAGAAAGCAGTAGAAAAAGCGGTCGATCAACATAAAAAAGAAACAGATGCATTATATTTTTATAATCCGGACACTGCATCAGATGACTGGATTAGAACGAGGAAGATCGTGAAACGCATCGGCAATCATGTATTTGCGATCTGACCATGGCAGTCAAGACTTATCGTCTTGGCTTTTTTTATGCCTTTTTCCAAGTGAAAACATGAAAAAGAAAATAATTTTTGAACTTGTCTCATATGATGGGATATAACCAGTGAGACAAGGGGAGACCTCATGAACCGTTTTGTGAAAGGAATCGTTCTTCTATCGCTAGCTGCTTTTTTTGCAGAATGCCTTGAGTTCGTCATTAACATGATTCTCGCGCGGGAACTTGGAGAGCATGGCATGGGGCTCTATATGAGTGTATTGCCTTCCATATTTTTGGTCGTCGTGATCGCGAGCCTTGAGCTTCCCATTTCAATATCAAAATTCATTGCGGAATCCAATCCGAAACTCCATGAAAGCATGCTGAAGCATGCCTTTCGAATGACAGCGGTTTGCACGGCTTTTTCTACGGCGGCCGCTGCCGTCATCCTTCCTTTTATTCCGATATTTGATTCATACCATCCCTTTATCAGGGGCCTTGTGATCGGAATGATTCCCACCGTTGCCTTTACCTCGATTGCAAGAGGGTACTTCATGGGCGTCCAGCAAATGGGGAAAATCGCTATGGCGAATGCATTGAAAAAAATCTTTCAGCTGATCGGCTTGTTTTTATTTTTCCAATGGTATTCCTTTGAACTGGATACGTCGGTTTTGATTTCATTGTTCGTTCTTGTCGCAAGCGAAGTGGTTGTGTTTGTTTATTTATATTCCCAGTTTATTTTAGTCAGACGCGCCGCCGCAAAAGGCCAGCATGTTCATCTGCGGAGAAATGACGTGCTGAAGCGGTTATTGACCGTTTCCATACCGACGACAGGCCTGCGTGTGTTTCATGCCATTGCTAATGCGGTCGAGCCTTTTTTGGTGAAGGGCACGCTGCTTGCGGCAGGCGTTTCGCAAACGGCGGCCATCGATCAGTTCGGCATGCTCTCCGGCGTTGCGATGACGATCGGTTTTTTTCCGGCTTTTATCGCCCATTCACTCATGATCGTCATGATTCCCAGCATTTCCGAAAGCTATGCCTATGGACAATATGACAGAGTCATTAAACGGATCAAACAGGCGATTCTGATTACCCTTCTTTACGGCATACCGTCTGTTTTGGTGATGTATCAGTTTGCAGAGCCGCTGACCCACTTGTTTTTTGATTCTGTAAAAGCCGCGTTTTATCTGGAACTATTATGGCCGTATTTTTTATTCCACTTTTTCGTGATGCCGCTTCAGGCCTGTCTCATTGGCATGGGGCTTGTCAAAGATGCGTTCTATCATAATGTCTGGGCAAGCGTGATATCGTTTTTGATGATGTATTTCCTCGGATCAATGGAGAATTTACAGATGACCGGGGTCATTCTCGGGATGAACACGGGGATGATTCTGCTGACAGCCCTTCATTATGCAACGATCTGCAAGGAATTGGGCGTGAACTTGATATTAACGAATAAGACGGGGGCGCCGAGAATCCAGAGCCGCTGAAGGAGGGGCGCGCTTTTCTCTTCATAGTTTTTGGATCCGGAGGGGATGCTAAAGAAAAAAAGAAGGGGAGATTACATGAAAAGAAAAGGCTTCCTTTGCCGTCCGCTCATTCTGCTGTTCTCAGCGGGCATGCTGTTTTTTCAGCCTCAGGCCCTTGCCAAACAGGCTTCACCGGCCGTGATGCAGATGAAAACAATAGAGGGGCAGCGTGTGCTTATTCCAGCGGAAGGCCAAAAGACGATCATCCATTTTTGGACGACCTGGTGTCCGCCGTGCCGGGAGGAGCTTCCCCGCTTTCAGTCCTATTATGATGAAAAGCATGCCGATGTTGAACTGATTACCGTCAATTTGCTGAATGTGGAGAAAAATGAACAGTCTGTCAAACGCTTTATCAAAGCGAATCATCTCTCATTCCCGATAGTTTTTGACCGCACCGGCGACATGATGAAAAAATATAACGTCATGACGATTCCTTCAACATTTTTTATCAATGAAAAAGGGGAGCTTGAGAAATCGGTCGTCGGACCGATCACCGTTGAACAAATGAGGTCATGGGCAGAGAAAAAAAGCTGAAATCGCCTTTCAGCTTTTTTTTATGGGCGGATGCAAATGATAATTAATATCAAAAAGAAATTATAATAATTATTACTTGAAAGCTGTTGATGCCATGCTATAATAAAAAAGAAGATTCCCGTTTTTGTCTGAGCATAAAACGGGGAAACCCATAATATAAACTAAATACTTATCTTTTATGCTGCCTCAAATGGCGGCAATTTGTTTTTTATAAGGGAATTGATGATGAATTACATTCTCAATTAGGGAGGACGCTAATAATGCAATTAGAGATTCGAAAACAATCTAAGCATCAGCATACGCTATTTCGCTTTCAAAACGTAAAGGAGCATGGGGAATTGGCTGCCGCCCTTTTATCAGGCAACCTGATTGCCGCCGGCTGGCTGTGCTCAGGCCATGAGACACTGTCCATCGCACTGTTTCTGTCCGCATTCTGCATCGGCGGCTTTGCCAAAGCAAAAGAGGGAATTCTCGAAACCCTTTCTGAAAAAACGCTGAATGTCGAGCTTTTGATGATATTTGCAGCGGTCGGCTCTGCCTTGATCGGCTATTGGGCAGAAGGCGCCATCTTGATTTTTATATTTTCTCTCAGCGGAGCCCTTGAGACATATACATTAAATAAAAGCAAACGCGATTTGACGTCCTTAATGAAATTGGAGCCGGAAGAGGCCGTGTTGTTGGACGGCGCGGGACAGCGAAAGGTTGCCGCAGCCGAACTGAAGGCCGGAGATCTGATCATGGTCAAGCCCGGCGAACGAGTCGCCGCAGACGGAGATATTGAATCAGGACAGACAAGCATCGATGAATCCGCGCTCACAGGTGAATCGATTCCGGTCGAAAAAACGGCCGGTGATCCGGTATTTGCCGGCACCGTCAATTTAAACGGCTCTTTGACAGTACGTGTGAAAAAAGCGAACGAGGATTCTCTTTTTAAAAAAATCATCAAGCTGGTCGAATCTGCGCAAAACAGCGTGTCACCGTCCCAAGCGTTTATTGAACGATTTGAAAACATGTATGTGAAAGGTGTTTTGCTCGCTGTCGGACTGCTTCTGTTTCTGCCTCATTATCTGCTTGGCTGGAGCTGGAGTGAGACATTTTACAGGGCGATGGTGTTTATGGTCGTCGCTTCGCCTTGTGCGCTTGTCGCTTCTATCATGCCTGCCGCTCTGTCGCTGATATCAAATGGAGCAAGAAACGGACTTCTTGTCAAAGGAAGCGTCTTCCTTGAAAAGCTAGGCAACAGCAAAATCGTCGCCATGGATAAGACGGGAACAATTACGAACGGCAAACCGGCCGTGGAAAACATGATTCTGGCGGAAGGCATGGACGAAAATGAATACTTGGAAGCTGCGGCTGCCATCGAGAAGCAGTCAAACCACCCTCTTGCAAAAGCGATCGTCGAGTTTGCCGAAGCAAAAGGCATTCACCCGCCTGGAAACGTAGCGATTGAAGAGACATCGGGATTCGGGGTGAAGGCGCAGTTTGAAGGAGAAATATGGTTCATTGGCAAAGCCGGATTTGTCGGGGAAGAGGAGGCGGATCACGTCTTTGGGGATGCAGTTCAACAGCTCGCCGGGCAAGGAAAAACGATTGTTTACGTGAAAAAGGGCGGGCGGCTTGCGGGCTGTTTTGCGCTGAAGGATCAAATCAGACCCGAAGCCAAAGCGGTGATCAGCGAGCTCAATTCCCTCGGCATTCAAACGGCAATGCTGACAGGAGACCAGCCAGAAACGGCAGCGGCGATCGCGGAAGAAGCCGGACTGAAAATCGTCGTTTCCGAATGTCTGCCTGATAGCAAAGTAAAGGAAGCCGAACAGCTTAAAAGAACTAACGGAACGATTGTCATGGTCGGAGACGGCATTAATGACGCACCTGCTCTTGCGGCGGCGGATGTCGGGGTCGCCATGGGGGAAGGAACGGACGTAGCGCTTGAAACAGCGGATATTGTATTGATGAAAAACGATTTAACAGGACTGACGAAAATGATCCGGCTGTCGCGAAAAATGAACAGGATCATTAAACAGAACGTCGTGTTTTCTCTTGCTGTGATCTGCTTGTTAATCTGCAGCAACTTCCTCCAGATCCTTGATCTGCCGCTCGGCGTCATCGGCCATGAAGGAAGCACGCTGCTTGTGATTTTAAACGG
This sequence comes from Bacillus sonorensis NBRC 101234 = KCTC 13918, assembly GCF_001592005.1. Classification (GTDB taxonomy): domain Bacteria; phylum Bacillota; class Bacilli; order Bacillales; family Bacillaceae; genus Bacillus; species Bacillus sonorensis. The sequence goes on along the minus strand of NZ_BCVZ01000002.1, from coordinate 254,296 downwards.
CCTCAGGCTGCTAAAATCGTAAATTCTATACCAAAACGGCTGCTATTCATATTGGCAGCCGTTTTCTTGTTCCTGTACCATGGCAATCATCACCAGCGGCCATGAAAAGAAACCGGCTCCCCGGCGGGCAAGCGCCGCAAAAAACTGATACAATATAAATGAAGGTTTACATAGATCAGTTGAACAGAATTTTCTTTTTAGGAGGGAACCGGATTTGAAAAGAATGGAGCATATCTCTTCCTGGCTGAGGGAAAAAGACATTTCGGCGGCTTTTATTCATTCAAAAGAAAATGTATTTTATTTGACGCACTTTTATACAGAGCCCCATGAACGGCTGATGGGCGTGTTTGCGTTTCAAAACGAGGAGCCGTTTTTTGTTTGTCCGCTGATGGAAAAAAGCCAGGCAAAAGAGGCGGGCTGGGCATATGACATCATCGGTTATGAGGATCATGAAAACCCGTGGGACCTCATATCCGCCGCACTGAAAAAACGCAATCTGCCATTGGCGAAGGTGGCAGTCGAAAAAGAAGCGATCTCCCTTTCGCGCGCCGACATGCTGAGAGCCGTCACAAACGGGGCTGAGCTTGTCTCTGCCGAAGAAAAGCTGAACGAACTCCGCGTCGTTAAGGATGAACAGGAAATCGCCATTCTCCGGGAAGCGGCAAAGCTAGCTGATTACGGGGTGGAAGCGGGAGCGGCCGCTTTAAAAGAAGGCGTCGCGGAAATCGAAGTGGTCGCGAAGATTGAATATGAATTGAAGAAAAAAGGAATCCAGGGAATGTCGTTTTCAACGATGGTCTTATTCGGAGAGAAATCCGGTCAGCCGCACGGAAATCCCGGCAGCCGGACATTAAAAGCGGGAGATTTCGTCCTGTTTGATTTAGGCGTGATCATTGACGGGTATTGCTCAGACATTACGAGGACGCTTGTTTATAAAAACGCGAGCGACCGTCAGAAAGAAATATATGAAACGGTGCTTCAGGCTGAAACGGCCGCACTGGAAATGAGCAGGCCCGGCGTCAGAATCGGCGATCTTGATTTAAAGGCGCGGGGGATGATTGAAAAAGCCGGCTACGGAGATTATTTTCCGCACCGCCTGGGCCACGGGCTCGGTATCTCGACACATGAGTATCCTTCCATGAGCCATAATAATGATGCACTTTTAAAAGAAGGAATGGTATACACGATTGAGCCCGGCATCTATGTGCCGGAAATCGGGGGCGTCCGAATCGAAGATGATGTGCTCGTCACCGCAGACGGAGCAGAGGCGCTTACCCGGTATCCGAAACAGTTCACTGTGATTTCATAAATTAGGGAACCCGCTTCATGGCGGGTCCTTTTATGTTTATGATAAAACTGCGGTCATTCCTTCCTCTTTATTCTGACATCTTTTACGAAAAGAAAGGAATCAATCCTTGGAAATAAAGAAGTCATCAAAAGAGCGGAACGGCTTGACTTCATGTTTTTCTTTAAGCGGTTTCATCGCCGCTTTTGAAGACAGTACGATGATGCTGCATAAGAGGATCAGAATGAAAATACCCAATTTTTTCTTCTCCTTTCTAAATGAGAACGTGATCTGCACCGGTGCTGTTTTCATTGTAAAGTATGAAACGCATACCATAGCAATAGTTATTTTAAACAAAGAAAACCCTTGGTTTATCAAGGGTTTGTCCTTTTTATTAGTCAATAAGAATCATTAAAAATAACATTTTAATACAATTCTTCACGAAATCCCGATTTTGATGATATTTCCGAAAGTCTTTTGCACTTTTTGGGAAGCGGCCTGTCTCATCTTTTTGTGTATAAATTTTCATTGTGGTTTTCATGTCGTCATGCCCGCTCTTTTCATAAGACACCGGCCTTGCCATCCGTTTCCCTCGCAAAAAACGAAATTCTGCTCATAGAGATTAACCCTGACAAGATGCTCTGCAAACGGTGGAGGAACAGCATTTCCGCACCGCTCAATCTCTTTTGCCAGATTTGCTTTAGCTTTAGGTGGGTGGAAAGCCCCTTAAGTCACCAAAGCCGTTAAACTCTTTCAAAAGGCGAAAGGTCTATTCGTGGACGGTATCACCGGAAAAGCAGCATGGACAAAACTGTTTGCATAACAAAAAAGCCCTTCGAGATTGAGGTCCAAAGCAAAGCGCCGGCTAATGTCGGTGCTTTGCTGTTGTCTAAAAAATATTTACTGTAATTACAACCCAAGCTATAACCAGTAATATGGGACTTTTCTCTTTCCTATCTAAATATCCAGACATGAAGAATCCGAGACTAAGCATGATATAGGATGCAAATTTAAATAATACTTGAATGGATTCAGGTGTCGCTGCCCAAACAAGGATGGATACGAGAGATAGAATATAAGCTGTTTTCTCTATAATTCTCAATTTATCTTCGTCCAATTCTATTAACCTCCAATTGCGAATTTTCTGCAAACTGAATTGAAAGTTATTACTCTGATAGTGTATTTAACCTATATTCTCAGGTAATTACATATAACAAATATAACACGAAAGGATGCGAGAAAAATTTGGTATGCCTGCATTGTGGGGGCGGCTTTCTTCCCGTACCCATCACATGCTGCCGAGAATGAAAGCGTGTCATTCACCCCAACGGTTGTGAAAACTGAACTACAGCAAATTGCGGAACTCTTAAAGGTTTCCGTTATGGACGAGGACGGAAGTGTACATATTCAAGCCGTTCCTCCGGTTAGCTAATGAAAGATTGTTGACCACTTCCGGGGCAATACTAAGTTTATGGATACAGCTTAAGAATTTGCTGCTAGACTTGTAGTTTCGTTGCCAGGACTTAAATGGAAATGGGCTGCTTTGTTTGCATACACTGTCTTCCCAGCATTCTATAAAAAAAGTCGACATGTTATCTACACAATATGTAGCCAGTGATAAAAAATACACATACATCATGATTGAAATGTATATCTATAAAGATAAAAAGTAATCAAAACAAATTGGTTACGAATATAAGATGTTTAAAAATACCTATAAGATGAACAGAAAAAAGATGAAAGAGCCCTTCTGACTGACGAAGCGCCTATTTCATTTCCACGCCAACAGCATCCTCAAATTTAATGAAATTGGCGTCTCCTTTTGAATCCACGACGTGAAAAATCTTGCTGATCTGAGTTTTCCTTCTACATAAATAACTTTCTGGACCGTTTAAAAGAGGCGGCGGCTAACTGGACCGAGGAATTAAACTCCATCGCTTCACATATTACTCTATCCAAATCTTCTTTTTAAGCACCGGCCTTTTCACTCTGTTGTGGTTGCGTTTAATTCGAGAAGAAATTCGGTGTGTTCCGGCATCATGAAACCCATCTATTTTAACATGCCCTGATCTTTTAAGTTGTCATTTTTCACGGTGTTCATCCCCTTCTAAAAACTCATTAAATGAGAACTAATGTTCTGTTCTCGGATTCTATGTTATGATTAAAGAAAGGGGCGAAAAACGACGATTTTAAAAAATGCAAACATGAGTGCTTATAGGGAAATTTAGCTGATTCGATCCGGTCCGAAAATGTGCGAAAATAGTACATATGACAAAACGCATACCATAGCAAGAACGAAGTGAAAGAAGGGAATCAAATGGCGAATATCAGGGAAATAGCTGAGGCGGCTGGCGTTTCGATTACGACCGTTTCAAGGGTTCTCAACGGCCACCCTTATGTAAAAGCAGAAAAGCGGAAAAAGGTTCTTGATACCATTGAGCGGCTTGAATATGCGAGAAACGTGCATGCGGTCCACCTCTCAAAAGGCTTTTCAAACATGATCGGCGTGGTTTTGCCGACGATCAGCCTTCCTTATTTTAGTGAATTAATTGAAGGAATTGCGGAGGAAGCGGCCAAGTCGGAGGTCCACTTTGCGCTTTACCAGACAAATTATCAGCTGGAAAAGGAAACGTTCGCATTGGAACAGCTGAAGCATCGGCAGGTGGACGGCTTGATTTTTTGTTCAAAGGCAATGTCGGACGAAGAGCTTTTGAATTGGCGGGACACGGGGCCATTCATTCTCTGCCAGGATTCAAGGGAGCGCCTTTTTTCAACGGTCAGCATTCCGCATCATGAGGCATTTCGCCGCGGGCTTGATTTTCTGATTGAAAAAGGGCACAAAAAAATAGCCATCGGCTTGGCGAGGAAACATGGCGTGAACAGTCATTACCGCTTGGAGGCATATAAGGAAGCACTGGCCGCCATTGGTGAACCTTACCGGGATGAGTGGGTTTTTGAGCGGTCGCTGACGATTGCAGACGGACAAACATTATTTTCCGCATGGAGCCGGATGGATGATAAACCGACGGCGATTTTTGTGGCAAATGACCAGGTTTCTGCAGGGCTTTATCTTGAGGCCCGCAAGCATCAGGTCCAAATTCCGGAAAACCTCGCCATCTTGAGCTGCGACAATCAGCCGATCAGCGAATTGCTCGGTATTTCTACCATTGAAATCAAGACGAAAGAAATGGGAAGGCATGCGTTTCGCCTTCTTCAAAAAGGAATCAGGGGAGAGGAGGCTGAAAAGAAAATTCTCCCCTACAGGCTGATTGAAAGATCGACGGTATAAGTGAAAAACAAATTGTTTTCCAATCGGTGATAAAAATTCGACATTTTTCATCAAAAACGGCAAAATAAATTGACGCGCTTTCATGAGTTTTGTACGATATGAGAGATTGAATGACAAAAAGGAGCTGAGGATCGTGAACAGATCCTTCACTGTTGAAAAGGTACTCAATAACAACGTTTTAATCGCCCTCCACGAGGATTACAAAGAAGCCGTCTTGATTGGAAAAGGGATCGGATTTGGCAAAAAGCGCGGAGATCTTATCGAACATGAGAACTATGAAAAAATGTTTATTCTGGAAAATGATAAAGAACAATCACAGTATAAGAAGCTCCTCACATATGTCGATGAAAAAATGGTTGATATCGCCAATGATGTCATTTACCATATCGCGCAAAAAATCGGTCAGCCGCTGAATGAACATATCCATGTCGCGCTGACGGACCATATCGCATTTGCTGTCAAGCGTTTGGAAAAAGGGTTTGACATGAAAAATCCGTTTTTGCTTGAGACGGAATCCCTTTATCCGAAAGAATACGAGGTTGCCAAAGAAGCCGTTGAGATGATCAACCAGCAATCCGACATTCAGCTGCCTGAAGGTGAAATCGGATTCATCGCCCTTCATATCCACAGCGCTTTGACGAACAGGCCGCTTTCGGAAGTCAACCAGCATTCACAGTTAATATCGCGGCTTGTCCAGGTGATTGAAGACGCGTTTCAGATGAAAGTCAACAGAGAAAGCGTCAACTACCTGCGCCTGATCCGTCATCTTCGTTTTACGATCGACAGGATCACACGGGAGGAGCCGATTCAGGAGCCGGAAAAATTAATGTTGCTGTTGAAAACGGAATATCCGCTATGTTACAATACTGCTTGGAAGATGATCAAAATCTTGCAGCAATCGCTCAAGAAACCTGTTCATGAGGCAGAAGCCGTTTACTTAACATTACATTTGTACCGTTTGACTAATAAAATTTCATAACGCCTTTATAACGTGTTACTGATTCGATCAGGCATGAGTGAAAAAAGGGAAGAAATGAAGATGCTGTCTTTCGTTTCTTGATGTACCCGCTTTCACCATGCCTTTTTTGACGTTTAAAAAAGGAAATGTAAACGGTTAAATTGAAAAAAAGTCGTCTTTTGAACGAGTTTGTCATGTTTTTTTTGCTGTAAGGTCAAACTATCCTTAGAGGGGGTAAACATCATGTTTAAATCGCTATTCGGCGTGCTCCAGAAAATTGGACGGGCGCTTATGCTGCCTGTTGCGATTTTGCCGGCTGCAGGAATCCTGCTTGCCCTGGGTAACGCCATGCAAAATCCGCAAATGACGAAGGTCGCGCCGTTTTTAACCAATGGCACGATCCAGCTCGTTGCGAAAGTTATGGAAAATTCGGGAGACATCGTCTTCTCCAACTTGCCGCTCCTGTTTGCGGTCGGTGTCGCCATCGGTCTGGCAAATGGCGACGGTGTCGCAGGGATTGCCGCTATTATCGGATATCTTGTCATGAATGTCACGATGAGCGCCGTTCTTTTACAAAACGGATCAATTCCGAGCGATGCAGTTGAAAGAGCGAAATTTTTCGCGGAAAACCATCCGGCATATACGACAATGCTCGGCATTCCGACACTGGCAACCGGGGTGTTCGGCGGTATTATCGTCGGGGTGCTGGCTGCCGCCATGTACAACAAATTCTTCAAGATCGAGCTTCCGCAATACTTGGGATTCTTTGCCGGTAAGCGTTTTGTGCCGATTGTCACATCTGTCTGCGCCTTGATCCTCGGCTTGATCATGCTGATCGTCTGGCCGCCGATCCAGGGAGCTCTTAACGGCTTCTCAAACGGACTGCTTGCAGCCAATGAAGCGCTTGCCGCGTTTGTCTTTGGTATTATCGAGCGTGCGCTGATTCCTTTCGGCCTGCACCACATTTTCTATTCTCCGTTCTGGTATGAGTTTTTCAGCTATACCAATAAAGCCGGAGAAATCGTCCGCGGTGACCAGCGGATTTTCATGGCGCAAATTAAAGACGGCGTCCAATTGACAGCCGGAACGTTTATGACCGGTAAATATCCGTTTATGATGTTCGGTCTGCCTGCCGCAGCGCTTGCGATTTATCATGAGGCAAAACCGAAGAACAAAAAGCTTGTTGCCGGCATCATGGGTTCAGCCGCATTGACATCTTTCTTAACAGGTATCACTGAACCGCTTGAATTTTCATTCTTGTTCGTCGCGCCGATTCTTTTTGCGATTCACTGTGTGTTTGCCGGTCTGTCTTTCATGATCATGGACATCTTGAATATCAAAATCGGTATGACGTTCTCCGGCGGGCTGATCGATTTCTTCCTGTTCGGAATTCTGCCTAACCGTACCGCTTGGTGGCTTGTCATCCCTGTCGGCTTGGTGCTTGCCGTTATTTATTACTTCGGATTCCGATTTGCGATCCGCAAGTTTAACTTGAAAACGCCGGGACGCGAGGATGCCGAAGCTGAATCATCTTCCGAAAAAGGCGGAGAATCAGCCGGTGATCTGCCGTATGAAATTCTTGCGGCAATGGGAGATAAAGAAAACATCAAGCACCTTGATGCGTGTATCACAAGATTGCGTGTAACGGTCAATGATCAGAAAAAGGTTGACAAAGAACGCTTGAAACAGCTTGGCGCATCAGGGGTTCTCGAAGTGGGCAATAACATTCAGGCCATCTTCGGACCAAAATCAGACAATTTAAAATCGCAAATGCAGGATATTATGTCAGGACGCACGCCAAGACCTGAAAAAGCTCCTGTCGCCGGCGATGAAGTCGAGCAGCAGGTTGAAGAGGTCATGGTAGAACCGCTTCAAAATGAAGCGGGTGAAGAAGTGTTTGTTTCACCGCTTGCCGGAGAGATTCATCCGATTACTGACGTGCCTGACCAAGTATTCTCAGGAAAAATGATGGGCGACGGATTTGCCATCCTTCCATCAGAAGGCACGGTCGTTTCTCCTGTAAAAGGGAAAGTGTTGAATGTCTTCCCGACAAAACACGCGATCGGCCTGCAATCAGACGGCGGCAGAGAAATTCTGATCCACTTTGGAATCGATACGGTCGGCTTAAAAGGCGAAGGCTTCACATCATTTGTTTCCGAAGGGGACCGTGTTGAGCCTGGACAGAAGCTGCTTGAAGTCGATATTGAGAAAGTGAAGGATCAAGTGCCTTCTCTCATGACGCCGATCATCTTCACAAACCTGCAAGAAGGAGCAAGTGTACACTTGCAGGCGGAGGGCTCTGTCAGCCTGACACAGGAAGACATCGTCCGCATTGAAAAATAAGTTCATAAAATGGCCGTACTTGTCAGATGACACGTACGGCTGTATGATATAATATTGTGAATGTATTAAAAGCTTTAAATTAAAAGGAGATTGATAAAAATGGCACAAAAAACTTTTAAAGTAACTGCAGATTCTGGTATCCACGCGCGTCCAGCGACTGTTCTTGTACAAACAGCAAGCAAATATGATGCTGATATCAATTTGGAATATAACGGCAAAACTGTAAACCTAAAATCGATTATGGGTGTTATGTCACTTGGTATTGCGAAAGGTGCCGAAATTACGATTTCTGCTTCAGGCGCTGACGAAAATGATGCACTTGCCGCTCTTGAAGATACAATGAAAAGCGAAGGACTAGGCGAGTAATGCTTGAATTGAAAGGAATAGGCGCTTCAGCCGGTATTGCGATTGCAAAAGCATATCGGCTGGAAGAACCTGATCTAACGGTTGAAAAGAAAAACATCTCTGACCTTGAGGCGGAAGTAAATCGTTTTGAACAAGCAATCGAGAATTCCAAACAAGAGCTTGAAACTATTAAAAATCATGCGTTAAAAGAGCTTGGCGAAGATAAAGCAGAAATCTTCTCCGCACATCTTTTAGTATTAAGCGATCCTGAACTTTTAAATCCTATAAAAGACAAAATCAAATCCGATTCCGTTAATGCGGAATTCGCTTTGAAAGAGACGGCTGACATGTTCGTTTCCATGTTCGAATCAATGGACAACGAATATATGAAAGAACGCGCCGCAGACATCCGTGATGTCACAAAGCGTGTCACAGGACACCTTCTCGGCGTAGAGATTCCGAATCCGAGCCTGATTTCTGAAGAAGTCATCATCGTTTCAGGAGACTTGACTCCGTCTGACACAGCGCAATTGAACCGCCGTTTTGTAAAAGGGTTTACAACAGACATCGGCGGACGCACATCCCATTCAGCCATTATGGCGCGCTCTTTGGAAATTCCTGCGGTTGTCGGTACAAAAGCGGTGACTAAAGAAATTCAAAACGGCGTGACAGTCATCGTCGACGGCATCAACGGCGATGTAATCATTGATCCTTCACAGGACGTCATCAGCCAATATGAGCAAAAGCACCAAAAGTTTTTGGAGCAAAAAGCGGAATGGGCGAAGCTTGTCAATGAACCGACTGTAACAAATGACGGTCACCATGTTGAGCTTGCCGCCAACATCGGTACGCCTGACGATGTCAAAGGCGTTCTTGAAAATGGAGGCGAAGCCGTCGGACTCTACCGTACAGAGTTTCTTTATATGGGCAGAGACCAGCTTCCGACTGAAGAAGAACAATTTGATGCCTATAAAACCGTTCTTGAGCGTATGGGAGGCAAGTCAGTTGTCGTTCGTACCCTTGATATCGGCGGAGACAAAGAGCTTCCATATTTAGAGCTGCCAAAAGAAATGAACCCTTTCTTAGGTTACAGGGCCATCCGTCTTTGCTTGGATGAGCAGGAGATTTTCAGAACGCAGCTGCGCGCACTGCTTCGGGCAAGTACATATGGAAACCTGAAGATTATGTTCCCTATGATCGCGACGGTCAATGAATTTAGGCAAGCGAAAGCGGTTCTTCTTGAAGAAAAAGAAAAGCTTCAAGCTGAAGGCCATCAAGTGTCCGATGACATCGAAGTCGGTATGATGGTGGAAATTCCGGCTACTGCGGTGATCGCCGATCAGTTCGCCAAAGAAGTCGATTTCTTCAGCATCGGAACAAATGACCTGATTCAATACACGATGGCTGCTGACCGGATGAATGAACAGGTGTCATACCTTTATCAGCCATACAACCCAGCGATTCTGCGCCTAATTACGCTTGTTATTGAAGCGGCTCATAAAGAAGGAAAATGGGTTGGCATGTGCGGAGAAATGGCAGGAGATGAAATTGCGATTCCGATTCTTCTCGGCCTTGGACTGGACGAGTTCTCAATGAGTGCGACATCAATCCTTCCGGCAAGAACGCAAATCAGCAAGCTTTCTAAGAAAGAGACCGAATCTTTTAAAGAACAGATTCTCTCTATGAGCACAACAGAAGAAGTTGTCCAATTCGTAAAAGAAAACTTCAAATTGTCTTAATTGACATCTGAACCCAGACGGCATTTACGCTGTCTGGGTTTTTTGTGTGTTGCATCAACTTCTGGTTGCGGGGAGATAATATATGCTGATGCAAACAGGAAGGAGTTTTTTCATGTCAAAGCAAAATATCAAGGCGGGGGACCGCGTATATGTCATCTACAGGAACCCGCATGCGGCGAGCGTCGCTCATATTAAGGAAGCCGAAGTTGTCGAACACCCGATCCACGAAGGCGAGCTGGCTTTGTTTATTTATGATACATATCACGCGTTTGCCGAGGATGATGCCGTTTTTTCTTCATACGAAGAGGCCGAACGGCTGTATCGCGATTTATTTGAATAATCTTCTTTTCGCATAAGGAAACGGCATTTTGCAAAAAGTATGGGAAATAAGTTAAAGGATGTGTCTGTTTCCGATGGTCAAACCATTTGTTCCCCAGCTTGTTTATATAGAGCCCCGCGCTTTAGAATATCCCCTCGGAATAGAGCTGCGAGATAAATTTTCCCGCATGGGCCTTGAAATCAGAGAAACGACTTCACACAATCAGGTGCGGAATATTCCCGGAGAAGGCCACCTGCAAAAATACCGGAATGCAAAATCGACACTGGTCATCGGCGTCAGAAAAACGTTGAAATTTGACTCATCAAAACCTTCCGCAGAATATGCGATCCCTTTTGCGACCGGCTGCATGGGGCACTGTCACTACTGCTATCTGCAAACGACAATGGGGAGCAAGCCCTATATCAGGACATATGTCAATGTTGAGGAAATTCTTGATCAAGCCGATCAATATATGAAGGAACGGGCTCCACAGGAGACGAAATTTGAAGCGTCCTGTACGTCAGATATTGTCGGGATCGACCATTTAACACATACATTAAAACGCGCGATCGAGCATTTTGGACAAACCGATCTCGGCAAATTGCGTTTTGTCACGAAATTCCACCACGTCGACCATTTGCTTGATGCGAAGCATAACGGCAAAACAAGGTTCAGATTCAGCGTCAACGCCGATTATGTCATTAAAAACTTTGAACCAGGCACATCTCCCCTGGACAAACGGATTGAAGCAGCCGTGAAAGTCGCTGAAGCAGGCTATCCGCTCGGCTTCATCATCGCGCCTATTTACATTCATGAAGGCTGGCAGGAAGGGTACAGGATGCTGCTCGAAAAACTGGACCATGCACTGCCGCAGCATGTCAGGAATGATATTACATTTGAAATGATTCAGCATAGGTTTACAAAGCCGGCCAAGCGCGTCATCGAAAAAAACTATCCGAAAACAAAGCTCGAACTTGACGAAGAAAAGCGCCGCTACAAATGGGGAAGATACGGGATCGGCAAATACATTTATCAAAAAGATGAAGAACAGGAGCTGCGGAGCGCATTGGAATCATATGTCGACAGGTATTTCCCCGAATCCAAAATCGAATATTTTACATAACAGAGCCCATTCTTCCCAAACGGGCTCTGTTTCACTACCATCAGTGCCGTTTTTGAAATAAGGAACCTCTGTTTCTTATAGAAACAGGGGGGGATTTTTATTGCCGATCATGATAAAAAGGATTTTTCCACTCCATAAGGACCGCATGGCCAAGCGATTCTTCATCATCAAGGTAGTCCGGAATGATGCAAAGAGGCGACCGTCCGCAATGCAGAAGAAATGAAAGGACAGGATCCCGTTTTTTGCCGTCCAAAACAGCCTGCACATACTGTTCCGGCGACAGGCTTTCAGCTGATTGATGGTAGTGGGGGATTCGTCCGCCCCCCAACAGCCTTTCAAGCCCTTTAAACACCGTTAATTCATACATGGTTTGCATCAGCCATTTTCCGATTCCGAGCTTCCGGTAGCTGGGAGAGACGGAAATATCAACGACATAAAGGGAATTTCCTCTGCTCACGTGATTCCGGATGTATCCGTGATCAGTCACCTCTTCCCATTTATGGCGGGGATGGTCCGGATCAAAATGGACGATCAGACCTGTCATTGAACCAATGATTCTCCCGGCGGCGACCGCGCAAAGCGCACCTTCCTGAAACACATCAACATAGGAGCGCAGCTGTTTTTCATTCCATAAAAGCTCTTCTGGAAAAGGCGGGGGAAAGCATTCTTTTTGCAAAGAAATCAAAGCCGGAATATCTTCATATGAATAATTGCGGATCTCCACCTTTTGATAAGAAGCGCCTGCATCGACATAGATCTGCTTACGGATCATCCATCACCCCTTTTTCATTTCCTTCCATTATAAAGATATTTTTTCGTCCTGTCTTAAATGATGAGGAGCGAAAGCCGATAAAAAGGATGAAAGTGTATGAAAAAGGAGGGGGTCGCGTGTTTAAAAAACTGCACATTAAAATTGCGGGATTCGTTGCTGTCATGCTGATTCTGACAGTGGTCATTCTCCAATTATCAACAACATTTATCCTCAAATCGATGCTTCAGGAAGAGGCGAAAGATTCTACTTCAAGCCTGCTCGGTTCGCTTAAAGGAAACATCGAGCTTCAGCTGGAAAACTATGAAACAGTCCTGAAGCGCATCAGCGACGGGCAAATGGCCCAAACGTTTATCAAGGATAGGAACAACAATATCACGCAGCTTGTCAGCGATGAATTAAAACAAGTAAAAGAGAAAGATGAGTTTGTCAATTTAGCCTATATAGGCACTGATAAAAAGGAAATGTTTACATTTCCGAAAACAACATTCGCAAAAGATTATCATCCGGCTGAGAGACCATGGTATGCCGAAGCCGAAAAAAAACCGGACAGCGTCGTCTGGACTGAGCCATACAAAGACGCGGTTTCCGGGGAGATGATCATTACGGCGGCAAAAGCGATCGTCGTTGATCAAAAAGTAAAAGGCGTCGTCGGCTTTGACCTTTCATTAGAATCAATCAACAAAATCATTGAAAACCAAAAAATGCCCTATGACGGATATGCATTCTTAATCGATCAAAACGGCACGATGCTGGCGCATCCGTCAAAACAGGGCGAGGATATGTCTCAGGATCAGACATACAAAGGCATCCTCTCTGCAAAGGACGGCATAAAGATAGGAAAAGACAGTGTGATCGCTTATCAGACCGCCGGCGGTACAGGCTGGAAAATCGGTACGCAATTTGAAACCAAAAAACTGCTTTGGGTCGCTGATGAAATGAACAAAATGGTGATCATGATTTCAGTCATTGCTCTGGCTGCCGCGATTCTGTTAAGCTACTTCCTGGCCAAAACGATTACCGGTCCGGTCAAGCAGCTCATTGCCAAGACAAAAGCTGTCGCTGAAGGAGATTTAACCGTACAAACTGCCGTCAAATCAAAAGACGAAATCGGAACGCTGACAAAGGACTTTAACAAAATGGTCGACCATATGAAGGAGATGATTCTTAAAGTCAGGGCATCTTCCGGAAAAGTATCGGAATCGACCGACCAGTTGAGCGTTGTTTCTGAGGAAACGGTATCAACGAGCAACGAAATCGCCGAGGCGATTGAAGAAGTGGCTTCAGGAGCGACAGAACAGGCGGCAGAAGTTGAAACCGTAAATGAGAAGTCTGAGCGGCTGTCCGTCAAAATTAAAGAAATCGAGAACCATGCCGACAGCATTCAGAAGCTTTCAAGAACGTCAGAGGATGCGAGCTATCAGGGAATTGATGCGCTTGGACAGCTTTTGGCAAAGTCGAATGAAGCCAATGCGGAAACGAAAAAAGTAGAGCAAATGCTTCAAAAGCTCGAAGAAAAAACGAAAAATATTGAAGAAGTCGTCACAGCGATTTCGGCAATCTCCGACCAGACCAACCTGCTTGCCCTTAATGCGAGCATAGAGGCTGCACGGGCGGGAGAGAGCGGACGCGGCTTCGCCGTCGTAGCGGAAGAAGTCAGAAAGCTCGCCGAACAATCGGCTGCATCTTCACAGCATATCAATGAAACCGTCAAGCAAATTCAGCTGGAAACAAAAGAAGCCGTTTCTGCCATGACGGAAGCCAGCAAGATGAATGAAGAGCAAAATGCCATGATTCATGAGACAGGAGAAGCGCTCAGCAAAATTACCGCTGAAATGCAGGCGCTTGTCAAATCGATTGACCACATTTACGCAGAGATATCGGTGATGAGTGATGAACAGCAGAAAATGACCGATTCGATCCAAAGCATTTCAGCTATTTCCCAGCAGTCGGCCGCGGCCGCGGAAGAAGTCAATGCTTCTACAAACGAACAGCTGACGGCTTTGGAAACGATTGCGAAATCAACTGAAACGCTAAGCAGCGCAAACAAAGAACTGTTGGACGCGATTAACAAATTCAACGTATAAATATCCGGCCCCCTCATGCAGTCAGAGGGGGTTTTCTTTTTACTCTCCAAATCCCAATTTTCTGACTATACATGGTACACTATAAAAAAGAAGGGAGCTGATATCTGTGGATGTAAAGATGAAAGGAAAAACGGCACTTGTGGCTGCAAGCAGCAAGGGGCTCGGAAAAGCGATCGCCGCCGCGCTTGCTGAAGAAGGCGCCAATATCATGCTGTCCGGCAGAAATGAAGCCGCCCTGCAAGATGCCGCACAAGAACTGAATGTGCTGGGCGGGGGTTCGGTGTCATATGTTGTATGCGACCTTGCCAACGGGGAGGATATTAAAGCTCTTGTTCATAAGACAGCTGAAACCCATGGATCGATCGATATGCTTGTCAACAATGTCGGAGGACCAAAAGGCGGCGGTCTTTTAGATCTCACAGACGAAGATTGGACATCATCGTTTGAACTGCACCTGCTCAGCTATATTCGTTTAATCAGGGAGTCTCTGCCTTATCTGAAGAAAAGCGGCGGACGGATCATCAATATCGCTTCATCATCAGTCAAACAGCCGATTCCGGGTCTTCTCTTGTCAAATACGTTCCGGATGGGTATCGTCGGTCTCACAAAATCGCTTGCGGAAGAACTGGCGGAACACCGGATTTTGATTAACACGCTGGCGCCGGGAAGAATCGCGACAGACCGCGTGGCAGAGCTTGACCGGCAAAAAGCCGAACAAACAGGGCTTTCCCAAGAGGAGGTCAAAGAAGACTATGAAAAGCAAATCCCGCTGGGGTCTTATGGAAAACCGGAGGACTTTGCCCAATATGCAAGCTTTCTTTTATCAGAGCGCAATACATATATGACTGGACAAACGTTGTTGATCGACGGCGGCATGGTAAAAGCAATTTAAGGAGGAAACAGCATGAAAAAAACAATCGGATTCATCGGCCTCGGAGTCATGGGAAACAGCATGGCGTCCCATATTTTACAAGAAGGCTATCCAGTAGTCGTCTATACGCGAACGAAACAGAAGGCGGACAGCCTTCTGGAACAAGGAGCAGAGTGGAAATCCTCCGTTAAAGAACTGGCGGAAGCGGCAGATGTGATCATTACGATGGTCGGCTATCCGCAGGATGTTGAAGATGTATACTTTGGAAGCGGCGGCATTATTGAAAATGCCAAAAAAGGCTCATACCTCATTGATATGACAACCTCGAAGCCATCGCTGGCCAAAAAAATCGAAGCGGCGGCCAAAGAGAGATCGCTTCATGCGTTGGACGCCCCTGTATCAGGAGGAGACATCGGCGCGCGTAACGGAACGCTCGCCATTATGGTCGGCGGAGAGCGCAAAGCTTATGAAGAGTGCCTCCCGATTTTTCAAATCATGGGTGAAAACATCCAATATCAGGGGCCGGCAGGCAGCGGGCAGCATACGAAAATGTGCAACCAAATCGCGATTGCCGCAGGAATGATCGGCGTTGCGGAGGCGATGGCCTACGCCAAAACTTCAGGTCTTGATCCGGAACACGTCCTAAAGAGCATCACCACGGGAGCCGCAGGAAGCTGGTCGCTTTCCAATCTTGCGCCAAGGATGCTGAAAGGCGATTTTGAACCGGGCTTTTACGTTAAGCATTTTATTAAAGATATGGGAATTGCCCTTGAAGAAGCAGAGCTGATGGGAGAGAAAATGCCGGGTCTGGAGCTCGCGAAAACCCTTTATGACCGGCTCGCGGAAAAAGGCGAAGAAAACAGCGGCACACAGAGCATCTATAAGCTTTGGACAGACTATCAGTAAAATAAAAACCACTTGCTTTCCATTTGGAATGCAAGTGGTTTTTTGTTGGCTCAGGCTTACTTTCCGATAAACTGCTGAGTCCAGATGTTCCCGTCTTTCACATATCCGACACCGATATGTGTAAAGTTAGGATTCATAATGTTTTTTCTGTGACCTTCACTGTTCATCCAGGCTTGTACGACTTCTTTAGGCGTTCTTTGGCCTTTCGCGATGTTCTCGCCGGCTGTACGGTAAGTGATGCCGAATTTCTTCATCATGTCAAATGGCGAACCATAAGTCGGGCTGTTGTGGTCAAAGTAGTTTTTATCTTTCATATCCTGAGACTTCTTGCGGGCGACACTGCTTAGTTTTTCATCCAATGTCAGTGGTTTTAAGCCCTGTTTCTTTCTTTCGGCATTTGTCAGATCAACGACTTCTTTTTCATATGCGCTTACTGAAGAAGCTGTTGTCGTGTCTTGCTTTGTCTTTGAAGCCTGTTCTTTAGAAGCTGCAGGCTTAGAGGCTTCTTGTTTTTGAGTTTGCGCGCTTTTTGGTTTAGCAGATTGTTGAGCAGACGCGGATGGTTTCGGCTGATTTGATTGCTTCATATATGAACGGAGCAGAGACTGAATTTTTTCCTGGTCAGCTTTAGATAGCTGGTCTACATTTTGAATATTCAGCTTGCCGGCTAGATCAGAAACATTTATTGAATGGATGGTTTTCACTTGAACGTGCTGCTGTTCCTTGGCATCTGCATGCTGGCCGCTGAACGTGAAGATCGATGCTGCAGCAGCAGCTGATAAAAGAAAAGCTTTTTTCATAAATGATGGTCCTCCTAAATGTTGTAGTTTTATGTGGTACACTAGCATGATAACATGGGGTTTTTGAAATATTTGATCCATATATTCCCTTTGACATGGGTTTTTTGTTAATTTTGACATATAATAATGAAAATCCTTTGCTGACAGGGTGCCACCAAGCAGCTGTTTTGCACGTCTTGTCATAAACGTACCAAATTTTTAATATGTTAGATAAATTTTTATAGAAATAGAGATTGACAGGCATTTTCAAAACTTTAGATTGTAACAACCATTACAAAAGTGTTACAATATATATCAGGTGACTAGTTAATTATGTAAAAATTGAATATTGTGAGAGGAGAGAGTTTTGGGTGACTGAAACTGGACATGATCCGGCTGAAATAAAAAAAAGCAAGCGCTCACGCATGTGGAGAATTAATTTGTATTTCTTTGCGGTGTTCACTTTATTTGCTGCGTTGATTGTGAAGCTTGGACTTGTGCAAATCGTCAACGGAGAGGAATATGAACGGCAGGCTTCAAAAACCGAGGCCAAAATCGCGTCATATCCGGCTCCGCGCGGCAAAATGTACGATAGAAACGGCCGGGTGGTCGTCGATAATCAAAGCGTTCCGGCGATCACGTATACGGTGATGACAAGCACCAAAACGAAAGAAAAAATCAGCACGGCGAGAAAACTCGCAAAACTGATCGATATTGATACATCATTTCTGAAAGAGAGAGACCTGAAAGATTACTGGCTTGCCGCACACCCGAAAAAGGCTGAGGCGCTTTTAAGCAGTAATGAGAAAAAACTGGAGTCTGCCAAAACATACGCCCTTCAGGTTGACCGGGTTCCCGCCGAGGAGATCAAGGCTCTTAAAAAGGATAAGCAGGAGCTTGAAACAGCGGCGATTTTTAGAAGGTTCTCCGGCGGATATGCCTATGAACCGCAAATTGTAAAAGCGATGGATCCGAAAACAGCGGCAAAAGATGATGCCCAGCTGCTTGATGAAAAAACTTCAAAACAGCTTCCTGCCCGCGATTTAACGTATGAAGAAGTATCGCGCGTTTCCGAGCATCTCGAAGAGCTGCCGGGGGTCGACGTCATCATGGACTGGACGAGGAAATACCCTTACGAAACGACGCTGCACTCAATTTTCGGAGGTGTTACAACACCTGAGCAGGGTCTGCTCAAGGAACGGCAGGATTTTTACTTGACGAGGGGTTACGCCCGTAATGACAGGGTCGGAAAAAGCTATCTCGAGTATCAGTATGAAGAATATTTAAATCCTAAAAAAGCGAAGGTGCAATATACGGAAAACCGTTCGGGCGAGGTCGTCAGCCAGGAAACGGTCGATGAAGGAAGGCGCGGCTATGATCTGCAGCTGACGTTCGATATAGAGCTCCAAAAGAAAGTCGAAAAGATCATTGAAGAAGAGCTGAACAAGTTCCGCGGCTCAAACTACATGCTTGACAGAGCGTTCGTCGTCATGATGGACCCGAACAACGGAGATGTCTTGTCAATGGCCGGAAAGCGGATCGTCGACGGCAAAATAACCGATTATGCGATCGGCACTTTTACGACCCAGTATGAAATGGGGTCGGCGGTCAAAGGCGCGACAGTGCTTGCCGGCTATCAAAGCGGCATGCCGCACGGACAACACTATTTAGATACAAAGTTACACTTTGCTGGTGGTGTTGAAACGGGATCCTACACCGGAAACAGCATCGGCTGGACCGATGAAGTCAGAGCGCTTGAAAAAAGTTCGAACGTGTATATGTTCCATGTCGCGATGTATATCGCAGGTGTCAAATATAAACCTTATGGAGCCCTTCCAGCGGATCAGGAAGACTTAAATAAAATGAGAAATTACTACAGCCAGTTCGGGCTCGGCGTGAAAACAGGCATTGATCTACCGCAGGAGTCAGCAGGAATGCAGACGACCCCGGATGCAGTCGGAGGGCTGATCCTCAATGAAGCTATCGGACAATATGATACGTACACACCTTTGCAGCTCGCGCAATATATTTCTGCGATTGCAAATGGCGGGTACAGGGTTCAGCCAAGAGTCGTGAAAAGCATCCGCCAGCCTGAAACCGAAAAGCTCGGACCTGTCGTTGAGGAACGATCCGCCAATGTGTTGAATAAAATAAACAACTCGAATAGCGACATCGAAATCGTCAAGAGAGGATTAAAAAGAGTGACCCAGACTGGGACTGCCGCCGGCGCATTCGGTTCGCTTGACGTATCAGGCAAAACCGGAACTGCTGAAACGAAATATTACGGCACAAACCGAAGCTGGTGGGGCACACCAACTTACAATATCACCTTTGCAGGCTATTACCCATCGGAAAATCCGCAGGTTGCCTTCAGCGTTGTCGTCCCGTCTATTGACGATAAAACGAAGATGAACAAAAACATCGCCGCCAAAATCGTCAACGCTTATGTCGATCTGCAAAAAAAATACAGCAAGGATTAGACAAAAAAGAACACGGACGTGATCCGTGTTCTTTTTTTATTATCAAAATTTGACGAATGCTAGAAGTTTTGAAGGAGATTTCTCGTATTTTAGCGAATCCTTTTAAACAAAATCGTTTTATTGAATGCTGGTGGTGAATAGGGTATAAAGGAGGGATACGATGGAACAAAAAACAAAACGTTTTGAGCAATATAAACCTCATATGAATTTGCAGGCAGTCCTTTCAGCAAACGGCCGTTTTATATACATATCTGCAAACTGCAAAGAGCTGTTAAGCTACGAGCAGAATGAACTGATCGGTACGTATTTGAAGGACTATTTACACGAAGACGATCTTTTTCTGGTAGAAAGTTATTTTTACAATGAACATCATTTGCTGCCATGCACCTTCAGATTTGTGAAAAAAGATTATACGATGATCTGGATCGAAGCATCGATTGATTTTGTGACGACCCATGTTGGAGAAAAAGAACGGGAAATTGTTCTCAAAATGAAAGTGTTTGAAGACCGTCCCTCTAAGAAGAACAGCTCTTTAAAAGAGGATGCCGAGCTTGGGGAACCTGCCGGAGCTCCGGAAAAAGAAGAATTTGAAGCAATGGTAGAAGGCTTGCCCAGTCCTTTGTGTATCAGCGTTCAAGGAAAAATTGTCTATGTCAATGACGCGATGGTCAGCCTGCTCGGGGCGGAGCACAAGCGGCAAATTATCGGAAAGTATTCCTATGATTTTATTGAGAAAGAGTATCATGAAATTGTTAAAAACCGCATTAAAAGAATGCAGAAAGGGCTTGAAGTGGGTATGATCGAGCAAACATGGAAAAAGCTCGACGGCACCCTTGTTCACCTTGAAGTAAAAGCGTCTCCGACCGTTTTTCAAAACCAAAAAGCGGAGCTTCTGCTGCTCATTGATATTTCGTCAAGGAAGAAATTTCAAACCATTTTGCAAAAAAGCAGAGAACGCTATCAGCTTTTGATCCAAAACTCTATTGATACGATTGCCGTGATTCATAAAGGAAAATGGGTATTTATGAATGAATCCGGCATCCGCTTGTTTGAAGCGAAAACATATGAAGATTTAATCGGCAAGGATATTTATGAACAGCTTCATCCATGCGACCATGAAGGCGTGAAAACGAAGCTCAAACGAATCACAGACCGCCAGTCTGAATCAGAAATTATCAAACAGACGTGGTATACGTTTGAAAAACGGCTCATTTATACAGAAATGGTCTGCATTCCGACGACATTTTTCGGCGAAACGGCAGTTCAGGTCATCTTAAGGGACATTTCTGAACGAAAGCAGACCGAAGAGCTGATGCTGCGGTCTGAAAAACTGTCGATTGCCGGTCAGCTGGCAGCCGGAATCGCCCACGAAATCCGCAATCCGCTCACTGCTATTAAAGGATTTTTACAGCTGATGAAGCCGACGATGGAAGAAAATGAGCATTATTTTGATATTATATTTTCCGAATTAAGCAGAATCGAATTGATCTTAAGCGAGCTTCTCATGCTGGCCAAGCCGCAGCAAAACGCCCTCAAAGAAAAGCTTGACCTGATCAGGCTCATCCGCGAAGTGACGGCTCTTTTGGAAACGCAGGCCAACTTGAACGGTATATTAATCAATACAAAACTGTCAGGTGAAAAAATCTTTATTAAGGGTGATCAAAATCAATTAAAGCAAGTGTTTATCAACCTGATTAAAAATGCTGTCGAATCAATGCCGGACGGCGGTACAGTCCATTTGGAAGTCAAGGAAACCGCTGACGCGGTAACCGTTACGGTCCAAGATGAAGGCGAAGGGATACCTGAACATGTCCTCAAGCGAATCGGAGAGCCGTTTCTAACGACAAAAGAAAAAGGAACAGGCCTCGGACTTATGGTCACCTTTAACATCATCGAAAATCACAACGGAACGATAGAAGTAAAAAGCAAAGTCGAAAAAGGCACGACTTTCATCATTTCTTTTCCAAAATAAATATAAAAAAACAACGGCGTAAAAGCCGTTGTTTATGTAGTCTGAATCGATTGCCGCTTATTGAATACAAAGGACTCCAGCCGGTCAAGCCCCTCGCGCAGCGTATCAGGAGAATAAGCGTATGAGATCCTCACATAGCCTTCCCCATATTCTGAAAACGAGCTGCCCGGCACAATCGCAAGCCCCTCTTCCTCAAGAAGTGAAGTGCAGAAATCGAAGGAAGTCATTCCCAGCGATTTAATGGAAGGGAAAATATAAAACGCTCCGGACGGCTTGACGACATCGAGACCCATCGTCACAAGCCTATCGTAAACATAGTCAAGGCGTTTTTTATACTGCTCCCTCATGATCAGCGAATCATCAAACCCGTTTGTGACGGCTTCCAAAGCCGCTTTTTGAGAAATGGAAGAAGCGCATGACACATTGTACTGGTGGACTTTTAAAATATGTTTGGCAATTTCTTTAGGTGCGAACAAAAACCCGATTCTCCAGCCGGTCATGCTGTGGGATTTGGATAGTCCGCCGATGACGATCGTCTGATCTCTTAAAACCGATGCAATCGAATGATGAGGTCTGTCAAAGGTAAGCTCGCTGTATATTTCGTCTGAAAGGACAAACACATTCCGCCCTTTCAGAAGGGAAGCGATCTCCTTCAATTCTTCCTCAGAAAGCGTCATACCCGTCGGGTTTGACGGATAAGGAAGAACGACACATTTCGTTTTAGGGGTCAGCGCTTCCTCAATCAGCTTTGCCGTCAGCTTAAACCCGAAAGACGTTGTATCAATGATCACCGGTACTGCGCCGCACAGCTTGATAATCGGTTCATATCCGGGATAGACCGGTCCGGGGAGGATCACTTCATCGCCCGGCGATAAAATGGTGCGGAATGCAGCGTCTATCCCCTGGCTGGCACCCGTTGTGATGATGATTTCGGTCTCGGCTTCATAGTTTAAATCGGTCTTCTTTTTCATATACAATTGGACAGCTTGTCTCAGCTCCGGATAGCCCGCGTTGTGGGTGTAAGATGTATGGTTTTCGTCTATCGCTTTTTTTGCGGCCTGCTTGACATGGTGGGGTGTGAAAAAGTCAGGCTGGCCGATTGTTAAAGAGATTACGTTTTCATACTGGGATACAAGATTTGAGAATTTGCGGATTCCCGAAATTTCAATTTCTTTTACATTTGGATTTAGCAAATGTTCCATTTTTCATCACCTTAAAAAATGTTATGGTTGATCTTATTTTACCATCATCAGTTAAATTGTCATCTTTTAATCAATCAATTTTATGAAAACTAAAACAAGTATATGCAAAACTTTAAATGGTATGCAGGCCGGCGGCTAAACCGCGATAGAAAAAAGGCAATCAAGCGATTGCCTTATGATATGGAAGATCAATATCCATATTCTGAATCAAGATCTTCTTTCCATGATATGTAAATGTCATCTTCGCGGTCTGAAGCATCCTTGATCATTTTTGTGTACAGCGCTTTGCTTGCATCTTCTAAAACGGTTAATTCGTGATCCTTGATCATCACAATTGTTCCCATCATGAACACCTTTCTCGTAAAAAATCCTTGATTATTGTAACACGATATCGCTGAAAGTCAATGATCATCATGTGAGCTATACATTAATTTAAGCTTAAAAAAACGTTTTACGTATTGATAAAAATCGGCAAACCTTAGTAGTATATAGAAGTCAGATGTTAGGAGGAAGTAAATTGGAATTAAGTAAAAAAGAAGCCGCTCTTTCAGTGGAGAGCGAATACGCCGGAATCGGCTTCCGCTTTCTAGCTTCTCTTATTGACGGAGTCATTCTCGGTGTCCCGTTATATATACTCACAGTTGTGTTTACAACAGTGATGTTTATGGGAGATCCCGACGTCATGCGCATAGTGGAGAAAAATCAAGAAATCGTAACAGAACAGGAAATTCTCATTACTTTATTCGCCTTTCTAAAAATATTTGCGATTATAGGGGTCTTCACGTTTCTTGTTTATTTTCTTTATTACACGCTGATGGAATCATCCAAATGGCAGGCAACGCTCGGTAAGAAGATCATGGGAATTCGGGTGGCGGATACAGAAGGGGGAAAAATCTCCTTTGGGCAAGCCGCCGGACGTTTTCTGGCAAAAAGTTTCTTATCTCCGATTTTAATGATCGGTTATATTTTAGCGTTTTTCACTGAGAGGAAACAAGCGCTCCACGATTTGCTGGCCGGAACAATTGTTTTAAAAAAATAGCGGATACAATAACAGCACGCTTTCGGCCGAAATGCGTGCTGTTAGACGTCAGGATTAAAAAATAGGGGGCATCTATATCATGATTGAGCTGGAACGTGAACGGGCTGGAAAACAGACGCCGAAAAAAGGGTTAAAGCTGTTTCTTACGCTGCCGATTATCTCCTGGGCTCTGTACGATTTTGCGAATACGATATTTTCATCAAATATTGTCACGATCTTTTTCCCTTTTTATTTGCAGGAGACAGTCGGTGAGAACGCAAGCATGAATCAGGTGGCAAGTACGTTTATATCATACTCAAACGCCGCCGCAAGCTTTTTGCTCGTGATTTTTACACCGCTGTTCGGAGTGATGATTGACAGGACGGGGAGAAAGAAAAAATATATCGGGCTGTTTACAATGATTTGCGTGGCCTGTACGGTCTTCATGGGGCTTTTGGCGGGTGTTTCCTTTGAACAGAAGGTTTACGGTCTGCCGTTATCTTTAATTCTCGTTATCATAATGTTTGTGACGGCGAAGTTTTTTTATCACTCCAGCCTGGTGTTCTATGATCCGATTTTGGCTGATTTAGGAACAAAGGAAGAGATCCCGCTCATTTCCGGATTTGGAACAGCAGTTGGATACATTGGCACACTGGCCGGTCTGACGGTCTACCTGATGGTTGGCAACCACGATTTTCATAAGGCGTTCATTCCGTCCGCTCTATTGTTTCTGATCTTTTCTCTTCCGTATCTTATCTTTACGAAAGAGCGCAGAAGGCCTGAACCGAAAGAGAAAAAGTCGTTTTTCAGCGGCTACAGGGAAATCGTGCAAACCTTTAAGGACATTCAATTATACCGTCCGGTCTTCCTGTTTATGATCGCATACTTTTTTCTCAATGACGCGCTTGCCACGACTGTGGCGATGATGGGGGTATATTCCAAGGCCGTCATCGGTTTTTCGACGGGACAATTTATCCTGCTTTATCTTGTTTCAACCGTAGCAAGCATCATCGGTTCATTTCTTCTGGGCTATGTAACAAAGAGGATCGGGGCAAAACGGGCGGTCAGTGCAGTTGCCGTCATTTTGATCATCTCGTTGCTCATCGCTGTATTTACTACATCGGCAGCGCTGTTTTGGATTGCGGGCAGCCTGTTTGGCATCGCGCTCGGCGGGACATGGGTTGCGTCAAGAACACTGATTATTGAACTGACGCCGGAGAAAAAACGGGGCGAGTTTTTCGGACTGTTTGCGTTTTCCGGAAAAATTTCTTCAATTTTCGGCCCGTTTCTTTACGGTTCAATTACCTTGATGTTCAAGGACCTCGGAAATATAGCGAGCAGGATGGCTTTCGGTTCTTTGATTGTATTGGCCCTGATCGGTCTTGTCATCCATCAAAATGTAAAAGCAAAAGCTTGAACTTTTAAATAAAGACGCCGATATAAAAAGTACAACACAAAGTAGGATAGAGAGGGATATCAGTGTCTTTAAACAACCAGGAAATTTTATTAAGTTCCGGAACGAATGAACTAGAAATTGTAAAATTTGAAGTGGGTCACAATGTGTTCGGTATAAATGTCATGAAGGTCAGAGAAATCATCCAGCCTGTCGGGATCACAAAAGTGCCCCATTCCCACAGGCATATGGAGGGAATGATCACCCTGCGCGGCGAAATTCTTCCCGTCATCGATCTATTCTCTTTTTTCAATGTGGAACACGGAGAAGAAGAAAAGCAGGAAAAATTTATTGTCACCGAATTCAACAAACGAAAAATCGTCTTTCATACAGGCTCCGTTTCGCAGATCCATCGGGTGTCATGGGGGGAAATCGAAAAGCCGACAGCGTTGAATCAAGGAATGGAAAGGCATTTGACAGGAATTATCAAGCTTGAAGGAACGATGATCTTCCTGCCTGATTATGAGAAAATCATTTATGACCTCGAGTCTGAATCAGGTATTAATCCTTATCAGATGAGGGATGAGAAGTTCGACAAAAGAAGAACGGATAAAAAGCTGATCATTGTCGAGGATTCACCTTTGCTGCTGCGCCTTTTAGTCGAAAAGCTGAATGAAGCGGGCTACAATAACATCATGTCGTTTGAAAACGGCAAGGATGCCTATGACCACGTCATGACGCTGATCGAGGACGGCGCAGAGCTTCAGGAAAAAGTCGATTTAATGATAACAGATATTGAGATGCCGCAGATGGACGGACACCGCTTGACAAAGCTGTTAAAAGACAATCCGTTAAGCGCCGGAATGCCGATATTGATTTTTTCTTCGCTTATTACAGACGACCTGCGCCATAAGGGAGAACAAGTCGGGGCAGATGAGCAGATCAGCAAACCCGAACTGAACGAACTCATTGAAAAGCTTGATAAATATATTTTCCAAAGCAAATAAAAGCCTCCTTCGGGAGGCTTTTTTTGATTAAAAATAACTTTCGCCAAGCTTCTTGAATACAGGCTTTGCAGAAGAGCGCTTTCGGTTCGTGACGAGCGGCTTCTCCTTCAATCCCGTGTAGTTTTGAAGCAGCTGCTTCGCTATGTTCAATGACATATGAGCTTTTGGATTCCGATAAGAATGATTTAGTGTACCTAAGTGCGGAAGGTTATCGAAGTCTTCTTTGGTTGGAGGCATGTGAAAAAAGTAGTCTCCGAGAGAAATGAGCACATCTGACTGTTGCTGGCTGAATTTTGGGTTTTTCGAAAAGTGAAGTCCTACCTTTTTACCTTTTCCTTCATTGATGAGCTTTTGTAAAGCTTTCTTTTTCAGGAGATACAGGTATTTGGGATCGGTCGCGGTTTTAGCATGACGATTGACCGTGTAAATCGCTTTTGAAAGGTTTTCGATGGTTGGTTTTAATTCTTTAGTATGATTATGGTCGTCCATTTTTCCTCTCCTATCCATTCTTTCCTCATCACCTCCTAGGGATGTAAGGCTTATGTCTAAATTATACGAAATACAAGAGAAAATGCAAATATTCCATAAAAAAACGCGCGAATTTGTTAATGAATCGCGCGTTTTCTCTTTATAAAGCGGAGTTTATTTTCGCTTTTGTATTTTTTTGTCTTTTTAATGCGGCTTGAACATCGACCTCTGCCGTCTGGGTGCTGAATCTGGGCAACGCGATAAAATAGTATAATGCGGCCAGCAGAATAACCCCCGCCAATCCGTAATATATATAATCAACATTGCCGATGATGCCCGGGAATAAGAGGGCGATCAATCCGAGCGCCGAGGATTGGGCCAGCATCATAAGCGGATCCGTCCAGCCGCTGACTCTTCCCATCAGCCGCGGATGAACGATTTTAGGGATCCATCCGCCAAGGGCGGTATTGATGGGCCCGATGCATGTCCCAGCGATAAAAGCGGCCGCATAGTAAATCGGCAATTGATCCGTAAATCCGAGCAGGATGATAAACACGCCAGCTATAAAGATCGGAACTGACATCAAGTATTCTGGCTTCACTTTTTTGGAAAGAAGAACGCCGCCGCCGACCCCCACCAAAAGTCCGATACCGAGAACGACCGTAAAGAGAGAGGTATGCCACTCATAGCTGTCAGGGGACAGCTCGTATTTCATTTTAAACATCGGCAGAACGGATAAACCGCCGCTTACAAGCCCAAAAATAAAATATCCGAACACAAGCGAGGCCAGTAATTTATTCTTCAAAATATACACAATGCCTTCCTTAAAGTCATGCATTGAACTTTTAACCGTGATGTGTTTCCAGCCTTTTTCTCCGTTCGGCTGCCGCGCTTCAAGCGGAATATTACAGGAACGGATCAAAAACCCGGAAATAATAAAGCTGATAAAATCAAGGGCGATCGCTCCATGCAGGCCGATCGTCTTATACATAAATGCGCCGAGGCCGACGCCGAACAGCATGAACAAGCTGAAAAGCATTTGATTCAGACCGGCTGCCTGGGCATATTGGTCCTTTCTCAAAATCGCCTGGACCAAACTTGCTTCGGCAGGGTAGAAAAACTTTGTCACCGCGCTTCTGATAAACAGAACGCAAAATACAAGCGGAATGGATTGGAGATACAACACAAAAAAGAAAACGACAGTTAAACCCGCTCTGATCCAATCACAGTTTTCAGCCACCTTCTTGCGGTCAAAACGGTCAGCAACCACACCGACGAGAAAGAAAACGAAAACCGTCGGAAGTGAATACATCAGCTCGGCGATTGTCGTGTATGCCGGCTGGCTGCTGAACCTGTCGAGCAAGAAGAAAGCGAAAGCCATATTTCCAACTGTCGTTCCCATTTGAGAAGCGAGAGCTGCGAAAAAAAGACGGACGAAATTACGATTTTTAAAAATATCCATAAATACGCTCCTTACCCTAAAGGTCCCATTCTATCTTAATATAAGATTCAACATAGTTCAAATTTGTTTAATATTGCAATCGGTTTACGGTGTGATGGAAACCCGGGTACCGTTAGGCACAATGGAAGCAAGTGCGAGAACATCCCGGTTGTGCATCCGTATGCATCCCTTTGAAACAGCTTTGCCAATTGAAGCGGGGTTATTCGTGCCATGGATGCCGTAGTGCCTTTTTGACAGACTCAGCCAATAGGCGCCAAACGGACCGCCGGGATTTGGCTGGCGGTTGACAATGACAAATTCGCCTCTCGGCGTCTGCGAAAGTATTTTTCCAACAGCAATCGGATATGTTTTCATCAGTCTCCCCTGATGAAACAACTTCAGCGTTCTGGCGCTCAGGGAAACGACAATCCTGTAAGGAATTGTATTTGGATCTCTGAGCCCCGGGATGACAATGGTCTGTCCTGGTATAATTGGTTGCCCGCCGCTCAAGCCGGGATTGGCTTGGAGCAGGGCGGATAACGGGATTCTGAAATCGCCGGCGACCATCTCCAGCGTTTCTCCCGGTTTCACTTGATACATCAGCAATTTGTAAGACATCTCCTTTTCTAAAACGAAAAAGGAGCCTTTTCCCGTTGCTAATCCTACTATATAGACGGAAAAAGGCCGGGGAAGTTTCGTTTTTTACTAAGCTTACAGGAGCGGGAATTTTTTCTATTCGTCTTAATGTATGCAGATATACCTCATTTTGAGCCAATAGGCACAGCAGTTACATCATCTCGGCTGCCAGTTCAAAAACGGTGATTTCCGGCTTTGATAAAAACCGGAGCGGAAGCCTCGTCGTCCCGATGCCGCGGTTGACATAGACTTTCATTTCGCCTATTTCGTACATCCCTTCCGTATAGATTTCACCGTAAGGAGGCGTAATAAGGGGACCGAACAGGGGAAGCTGCACCTGGCCCCCATGGGTGTGCCCTGATATTTGCAGATTGACGGGATAGTCTTTTGCCGTCAAGGCCGCGTCAGGTTCATGCACGAGCAAAATTGAAAAGGCGTCTGTGGTGAGTTTGGAGAGGGTTCCTTTATAATTCGGTCTGCCGAGCATCACATCGTCGAGCGACGCAATCTCAATCATGCTGCCGTCGATTAATTCCAGTTTGATAAGATCATTTCGCAGCACACGAAAGCCGGCAGACGCCATAAGGGTCTGATAGACTTTCGTCCCATAGCCGCCGTGATCGTGGTTTCCGTAAATCGCCAACTTTCCGTAAGGGGCGCTGAGCTTCTGTAAAGCTTGAACGGCTCTTTCGTGTTCCCGGTAGCGATGCGGCTTATCGATTAAATCCCCGCTGAATACGATCAGATCGGGATCAAGTCTGTTCATATTGCGGACGACATCCAAAAGCTCGCGTGCCGTAAAGTGCTCGCTTAGATGAGTATCGCTGAATTGCACAATCCGGAACCGATCAAATCCTTTTGGAATCAGTGGATGTTTAATGGGGACAAAGTTAGTTTCAAGCATGTGCGGTTCAAGATAGCGCGCGTAGCCAAAGCCGCCGGCCGCAGTAAAAATCCCGGCTGCGGAAAGGCCCAAGAGCCCTTTTAAAAATTGTCTTCTGGATGGATTTTTCATGATCAACCAACCTTTAATAGAATCAATACATTATATCATCCAAGTACTCAAATAAGGACAGACTTTCAATTTGTTAATTTTTTTTAATGGATATGATAAACTGTTAAATGAATGATTACTCATTCATAACAAGGGGGATGAACATGGACAAAAAAGTTGTCATTGTAACAGGCGGGTCAAGCGGAATGGGGAAAGCGATTGCCCGAAAGCAGGCTGAGGAAGGGTGGAATGTCATGATTACGGGAAGGACGCAAGAAACCCTTGAAGCGGCCAAAGAAGAAATCGAAACGTTCGCAGGACAAGTCGAAATATGCCGGATGGACGTCAGATCGATCGAAGACGTGGAACATATGATCAATGAAACGGCCGCCCGCTTCGGTACGATAGATGCTCTTGTCAACAATGCGGCAGGCAATTTTATATGTCCGGCGGAGAAGCTGTCTGTTAACGGCTGGAAAGCAGTCATCGACATCGTATTGAACGGGACGTTTTACTGCAGCCAGGCAGCCGGCCGCTATTGGATCAAACATAAAAAGAATGGGCTGATATTAAACATGGCGGCGACCTACGCATGGGGTGCAGGAGCCGGTGTCGTCCATTCCGCGGCGGCCAAAGCAGGCGTATTATCCATGACGAGAACGCTTGCTGTCGAGTGGGGGAGAGCGTACGGGATCAGGGTCAATGCGATCGCTCCTGGACCGATCGAGAGGACCGGCGGTGCGGAAAAGCTCTTTGAATCAGAGGAAGCCGCACTCGCCACGATCAAAAGCGTTCCTTTAGAAAGACTCGGCACCCCTGAAGAAATCGCCGGCCTTGCCTCATTTATGCTTTCCGAAAAAGCGGCGTATATAAACGGGGAATGCGTGACGATGGATGGGGGACAGTGGCTGAATCCCCGCCCGTTTTAAGATTTCAAATTCACTGGTGTGGGCCAATATGGTATAATCAGACAAAGATGAGAAGCAGGTGATGTGCCATGTTGGATCCACTCGATATTTTAACAAACATAGAAGATGTCATTCCATACTATCAGCCTATCTTCAGCGCCGAGGAGCAAAAAGTGATCGGCTATGAAGTGCTGGGGCGCATTCAGATAGACTCCGAAGTTCAGAGCCTCGGTCCGTTTTTCGCAGATCCGTCGATTCCTGAGGAATATAAGACAGAGGTAGACCTCAAAGTGATCCGCCAGGCGCTGGATCATTTTGTAGACAGTGACCGGGACTTGTTGATTTTTATGAATCAAGATGCAAATGTTCTGATGATGGACCACGGAGAAGGGTTCCTCGAACTGCTGATGGAGTATCGGGACAAGGGGATTGAACTGAACCGTTTTGTTATTGAGATCACAGAACAGAATTTTGAAGGGGATATCGAGCAGCTGCATCATGTACTGACATATTACCGTACATACGGCATTAAAATCGCCGTTGACAATATCGGAAAAGGCAGCAGCAATCTTGACAGAATCGCGCTTTTGTCACCTGATCTGCTAAAAATCGACCTTCAGCCGCTCATGCAGTCTTCTCCTTCGCCTTCCTACGAATACGTGCTGTACAGCATATCGCTGCTCGCCAGAAAAATCGGCGCCGCTTTGCTGTACGAAGACATTGAAGCTAATTTTCAGCTTCAATACGCCTGGAGAAACGGAGGCCGGTATTTTCAGGGGCAGTATCTGCAGCTTCCGAGGGGGCGGTTCATTGAAAGGGATCTGCTCAAAGACCGGCTGAAGGCGGAGTTTCATCAATTTATCATACACGAGAAAAAGAAGCTCGAAATCTTATATGAACACTCAGAACAGTTTTATAAACGGGTTCATCAGCTGGTCGCTCCGCTCAAAAAAGCGAGTCAGAGCGATGATGACTTCCTTATGACCCTCGGGCGGGAACTGACCGACTGCAGCTTCAGGATCTATATGTGTAATGGAGACGGCTTTCAGGTGACCAAAAACGTGTTCAAACATGAGGGAACATGGATGTTCCAGCCTGAATACATCGGCAAAAACTGGAGCTGGCGCCCATATTTTTTAGAAAACATTATGAGAATGAGAACGATGAGAAAAGGATTTTTCAGTGATTTGTACAGCGATATTGAAACGGGGGAAATGATCAGAACGTTTTCTTATCCGATGGATGAAGAACTGTATCTGTTCATCGACCTGCCTTACTCTTATTTATATGAACAGGATGGTTTGATTTAAAAAGCGGCGGAATGCCGCTTTTTCTTTTGGAACAAATGAATTTCGGGAAGTTTGTTTTTCATATATTAAGGAAATGCAACCATATAAATGCTAAAAAAGAGGTGGAACCTATGAACGTTTGGCTATCCCTGATATGTGCGCTTTTCGCCTTTATGGCTGTTTTTTTACAAGGAGATATTGGCGCGGCATACGGCAAGCCTGAAAGAGAAGCGGTGTTTGAGACGCTCGGATCTATAGCAGATGTCCATGAAAAGCTCACCGAAAAGGAAAGAACAAAAGAAGACATGACCGCCCTCCTGGAACCTTATATGGATAAGAATTTTGCCGCCAGATATGTGGAGGTAAATGCCCGTCCGGCGGAAAATGGCTGGATTTTTGATAGTACCGACGCGCCTGAGCTTGCGATTCCGTTTTTCAGCTATGATAACCATACGAAAATCAATGAGGCCCACGGCGTGTATACAGTATATGAATACGTCGGACATGATAAGGACGGGCCTGTTTCGTTTAAAGATGAATATTTGACAACAACATTGAAGGAAATCAAAGGCAAAATGAAAGTGACGGATATCGGCCGTTCAAAGATAGAACCGCCAGGAAATGAAATCCCTTCAGAATATCCGCAGAAAGAAAAGCATGTTGAAGATAGAGCGGCAGAAAAAGCGGTTTTTCCGCTTCTGCCAATCGATTGCAACTTGTTATTAACAAGGATTTTTCAATAAAAAAAGAAATTGGCGAGAAAACTGTTGACAATGATAGTGATAATCATTATCATTTAACTATAGAGAGATGAACCTCTCTGTTCCCCAACCCCTCTATCAGATCAAGATTTTAAAAAACTTGGCGCTGCCCCCGCCAAGTTTTTTATTTGCAACTAAACGCTTCCTCTCTACATGCAGGAATAAGACAATCTGCATGATCCATAAACCTAACGTATGGCTGCACCCGAATCGCCTCCGTGCAAAAAATATTTTTTATGTATGACATTTCAAAGAAAATCCAAACTATGAAAAGCAGTTTTTCTTTTTCCCGATTAGAAAAGGAAAAATGTCATCGGCTGATACTTTGTGGTATGATGCGTGTAGAACTTGTATTATAATTAATACTTGTTTGATCCTGAAGTTGTTTTTTGAAAGGAGTCTTTTTTAGAATGTCACAATTAATGGGTATCATCACGAGACTGCAGAGCCTGCAAGAGACTGCGGAGGCAGCTGGCGAACCGACGCAGCGCTATTTCGAAGTAAACGGGGAAAAAGTATGCAGCGTGAAATATTTCGAAAAAAACCAAACGTTTGAGCTGACAGTTTTTCAAAAAGGAGATAAGCCAACAACATTTCCGTTTGACAACATCGATATGATTTCAATCGAGATCTTCGAACTGCTTCAGCAATAGGAGGATATGTATGAGAGCTTTTCCAAGCGTTATTTTCCCGCATTGCCGCCGCATGCAGCATATTGATCAAGTCCTGACAGCCCAGTCTAATCAAAACGTGATTTACACGTGCGACAGCTGCGGTTTTACCTTGAAAAATATACCGACAAAAAAGGGGTAGCAGAAAAAACAAGGACGTTCATCTTCGGTGCAGATCATAAATGAAAAGGGGCATTCCAATGGCTGATTCTTTTCTATTTTACAATCTTTCTGAAGATCAAATGACATTTCCTGAAGTGGTCGAGAGGCTGAAAGCGTTCATTCTCAAAGATCCGCGATCAAGCTACCTGCTTTCAGTCGGAACAGACTCTCAGATCCATCAGAACTGTACAAAGTTTATCACTGCTATTCATTTGCACCGCAAAGGCAAAGGTGCATGGGGCTGTTTAAAAAACACCATTGTCAAAAGACCGGTACATAGCCTCAGGGAAAAAATATCGCTTGAAACAGCTTACAGTCAAGAAATTGCTGCATACCTTCTGAACGACTATTTTACCGAAATCACCGATCTGCTTCTTCCGTTTACGGACGAGGGAGCAGATTTAACCCTTGAAGTTCATTTGGACATCGGAAAAAAAGGGATGACGAAAGACTTGATCCAGGAGATGACAGGGCGGATCACGTCGATGGGGATCAATGCCAAAATCAAGCCCGACTCTTATGCAGCTTCAAGCTACGCAAATCGATATACAAAATAATTGTTTGAAAGAAAATCGGACAGATGTCGAAATGTGCGGTTGACGTTTGATTTTCAATTTCTTATTCTAGCCCTATAGAAACTAGTGAGAGGACATAGTTTCTCGCTCTAGCTAAATCAATTAGGGGGCTGGTTAAGAATGGAACGCTTTTCAGAAGAAGAGAGAAAACTGTTGCTGAATGTACTGCTGAATCATGAATACGCCGTAGAGCTGTTAAGCAGTGAGATCAATGATATAGAAACGGGTACAAAAAATGTGGATAGCCTGACATATAAAAAGCTGGTTACCTTATATGACCGTGTCCGGTCTGAAAATTAGGTCAGATTATATCAATTGATACTCATTAGAGTATCTTTTTTATTTCAACATTAGCTGTCATCGCAGAAGCCGGCCCGCTGAAAAAGAGGAAAGTTTTTCGACAAATATTGATATAGTTTATATTATAGTAGTATAGGGAATATATGCGTTGATGGATTAAAGCTGAAAAGGAGTCGAATAATCATGATTAGTTTGCAATCAGATGAACTTCTTGAAACAACAGTGGGGAATTACATGATCGATGCTGATAAAGTAGCCCACGTCCAAGTCGGAAACAATTTGGAAC
Organism: Bacillus sonorensis NBRC 101234 = KCTC 13918; assembly: GCF_001592005.1. GTDB lineage: Bacteria > Bacillota > Bacilli > Bacillales > Bacillaceae > Bacillus > Bacillus sonorensis. Next base: position 219,920 of record NZ_BCVZ01000002.1, on the reverse strand, counting down.
ATGCTCTTCTCGTCCTGACGAAAACCGGTTATACAGCCATCCCTGTACTTGACCCGTCTTTCCGCCTGCACGGATTGATCGGAACCAACATGATTATGGATAAGATTTTCGGACTTGAAAGGATTGAATTCGAAAAGCTTGACCAGATTCATGTCGAAGAAGTGATGCTGACAGATATTCCCCGTTTAAAGATAGATGACCCCATTTTAAAAGGCTTCGGCATGGTCATCAACCATCCGTTTGTCTGCGTGGAAAATGAAGATCAGGTTTTTGAAGGCATTTTTACACGCCGGGTCGTGTTAAAACAATTAAACAAGCATCTCAGAACATTGAATAAATAGGCGCGGCAGCTGCCTATTTTTTATTTGCAGCGGTTTCATCCACCTCTTTCTTTCGCTTCAACATCCCCCCTTCAATTTTGTTTATGTAAAGTTCATATGCCATAAAAACTTGATAAAGAAATAACAGATTCATTAAAATGAATGATAAGAAAAACTTATTGGAATGAGGAATATACATGCAGCTTCAAGAGCTTCATATGCTTGTCGTTTTGGCGGAGGAATTGAATATGCGCAAGGCAGCAGAGCGTTTGTTTGTTTCACAGCCGGCTCTGTCCCAGCGCCTTCAGACGATTGAGAAATCGTGGGGCACGCAAATTTTTTTGAGGTCCCAAAAAGGGCTTACCGTCACATCGGCGGGAGAAAAAATTATTCAGTTTGCAAAAGATGTCACAATTGAGCAGGAAAAGGTCAGAGAGAATATTGATGAACTTGAAGGCGAAATTCACGGTACATTAAAACTGGCGGCGGCCTCTATTATCGGCCAGCATTGGCTGCCAAATGTCCTGAAAACATATGTGAAGCAATATCCGAATGTGAAAATCTCCCTTGTCACCGGCTGGAGCAGTGAAATGCTGAAAAGTCTTTATGAAGACCACGTCCATATCGGAATTATCAGAGGCAACCCTGAATGGAAAGGTCCAAAGCATTATCTCATGAGGGATGAATTGTACCTCGTCGATACGGAAATTAAAAACATCGATGATATCACAAAGACTGAACGGCCATTTATCCAGTTTAAAAGCGACAGCACGTACTATCAGGAAATCCAGCACTGGTGGCATCAGAAATTCAAAACATCGCCGAAACAGACGATCATCGTCGACCAGATTGAAACATGCAAACAAATGGCGTTCCACGGGATCGGCTATGCGATTCTCCCTTCTGTGACGCTTCACGGCAGCGGCAGCCATGTTCACAAGATCCCCCTGCTGGATGTGAAAGGAAATGCGATCGGCAGAGATACGTGGCTGCTCGGGTATGAACCCGCTTTTCAATTGAAGCAGGTACAGGCGTTTTTAGAGGTTGTAAAAACGTGTTCAGCAATAGAATGAACATTCATAAAGACAGGATTCCAAGAGGAAGACTGTCTTTTTCTGTGTACTTATTGACATTGATAATCATTTTCATTTAAAGTTATCTATATAATAGTGAAAATCATTATCAATTATAGAGGTGGTTCAGTTGGCTAAAGCGCTGATTACGTTCGCCAGCATGTCTGGCAATACTGAGGATATCGCAATGATTATTAAAGATACATTCACAGAGCATTCAATCGATGTCGAATATATGGAGATGGACGATGTCGATGTTGATACACTGTCTGAATATGACTACATATTGATCGGCACATATACATGGGGAGACGGAGATCTTCCTTATGAAGCGGAAGCGTTTTATGAAGACGTGTCATCCCTCGTATTAAAAGGAAAAAAAGCTGCATGCTTTGGTTCCGGAGATTACGCGTATCCAAAATTCTGCGAGGCGGTTAACACGTTTTACAGCATGCTTGAACAGACGGGGGCGGATCTTTTTTCCGAAACACTCAAAGTGGAGCTTGCACCTGAAACAGATGAAGATATTGTGTGCTGCAAAGAATTTGCTTTGAGTTTTATCAAATGGGCGGAACATCAAAGGGGGCGGGCTGAGTCCCATGTTTCATAAAGGAGCAACAGCGGTCGCCGCTTCAAGGCGTTCCGGGTACTTTGTAGCCGTGAAACGGGAAGGTATTTTTCATTATTCGGTTGACCAAGGCTGGAAAAAGCTTTTTCAATTAAAGAGTAAAATTTGTTCGATTACATACATCGGCCGTTATGTATTCGGGGTGGGGGAATCAGGAACGATCATCAGATCAGCGGATGAAGGCGAATCATGGACGATGTCCAGCTTTCCGACAAACGCCACCATATGGTCCATAACCGGCAGTAATGACGGTTTTGTATGTGCACACGGAAAACATTGCATTTATACATCCGATGATTTCGGCGTGTCATGGAGAATCGTAAAGCCGTTTTCAGATTTGGCTGCTCCGCCCGTCATCAGGTCGCTGTGCATTCATGGCCATCATCTGTACATCGGAACACAGATCCATCATGTGCATGGCGGAATATGGGCTTATGATCTGGAAAGAGAGACGGTTTTCATGGTGAAAAAAGAAGCGGATCGCATGACGGCCTCCATGATTGTCTTTGACGGGGAATGGCTCGTTTGTGCGATGGGGTCAAAGAAAGGGAAGCATGGAGCCGTCGAAGTCCTCAACGTCTATACACATGAACGACGAACGATCCGTTCAGACATCGTCGAAAAGGAAGAATCTTTTCTTGACGTATCAGAGGATAACGGCGTCATTTATGTGACATCTGCACAGGATCACAACAAATTCTCAAGAATCTATCAGCTCGATTTCTTCGAGTGTGAGCTGAAATGGTTCGATACGATAAAAGGACACGGACTCAGAGTAGCCAATCAAAAGGAAAATTTCTTTTGTGCCGGCCTTTATGAATGTAAATTTGTCAAACCGTTTGAACGGTCGATGATTGCACATTAAATATCAGGAGGAATCAGCATGGGAAAGGTTTTACTTGTTTATGCAAGCATGTCGGGAAACACGGAGGCGATGGCCGATTTAATTGAAAAGGGTCTTTTGGAAGGAGGAGCAGAAGTTGACCGCTACGAAGCGATGGATATCGATGCAGCGCTGTTTGATGAGTATGAACACATTATATTAGGCGCCTACACATGGGGAGACGGAGACCTTCCCGATGAATTTTTGGATCTTTATGATGACATGGAAGACCTTGATTTCAGCGGCCGGACATTTGCCATTTTCGGTTCGGGAGACACAAGCTATGAGCATTTTTGCGGAGCTGTCGACATCCTTGAGGAAAAAATCAAGGAGCTTGGGGGAGAGATCATCCTTCAATCCGTCAAAATCGAGATGAATCCGGAGGGTGAAGAAGAAAACATGCTGCTCGAATTCGGCAAAGAATTTGCCAAAAAGTGCGAAGTTCCCGCCTAAGCTTCAGCGGCTGGCGGTCACGGAAATACCGCTGCCGCCTCACCTGGAAAAGCCGGTTTCCCGCTCAGACAAAGTGAGGATGTCAGTCGATTATTCGGCGGGCTCCTTTTTTTCTTGTCTTTAAATCTTACCTTTGATACAGTAATGGGGTAGAAAAGAGAAGGAGGACGTACATAATGAAGATGATGGACGCAAATGAAATTATTTCATTTATTCAAAATAGTAAGAAATCAACACCTGTAAAGGTGTATGTAAAAGGCGAGCTTGAAGGAATCGACTTCGGCGCTTCTGCGAAAGCTTTTATCACAGGAAACACAGGGGTTGTGTTCGGCGAATGGGATGAGATCAGTGCCGCGCTTGAGGCGAATAAAGGCAAAATCGAAGACTATGTGATCGAAAACGACCGCCGGAATTCAGCCATTCCAACGCTGGATTTGAAAAACATCAAAGCGCGCATCGAACCGGGTGCGATTATCCGCGACCAAGTGGAAATCGGCGATAACGCCGTCATTATGATGGGAGCTTCCATTAACATCGGCTCTGTGATCGGAGAAGGAACAATGATCGACATGAATGTGGTGCTCGGCGGACGGGCAACAGTCGGAAAAAACTGTCACATCGGAGCGGGTTCTGTGCTTGCAGGTGTGATTGAGCCGCCTTCAGCAAAGCCGGTTGTCATTGAAGATGATGTCGTCATCGGCGCAAACGCCGTCGTTCTTGAGGGCGTGACAGTCGGAAAAGGAGCTGTCGTTGCGGCGGGAGCGATCGTTGTCGAAGATGTTGAACCTTACACAGTAGTTGCGGGAACGCCTGCAAAAAAAATCAAAGACATCGATGAAAAAACAAAAGGCAAAACGGAAATTAAACAAGAATTGCGTCAGCTCTAATAAGCGGCAACAACGGTGCGTGGATGTAACAATCCACGCCTTTTCGTATAGGCGGGAGGTTAAAAAAGATGAAATTGGAGCAATTAACAGCCATTCGACGGGATCTGCACCAAATTCCCGAACTCGGATTTCAGGAACATAAAACCCAGGCTTATATTCTCGATCATTTGCGAAAATATCCCGAGAACAGGCTTGACATCGAAAAGTGGAAAACGGGTTTGTTTGTCAAAGTGAAAGGGACAGCGCCCGACAAGATTTTAGCGTATAGAGCGGATATGGACGGGCTTTCGATCCGGGAGGAGACCGGCTATTCTTTTTCTTCCGTCCATCAGGAGAGGATGCATGCATGCGGACACGATTTTCATATGACCATCGCGCTCGGATTAATTGATCATTTTGTCCATCATCCGGTTAAACAGGACCTTCTGTTTTTATTTCAGCCTGCAGAAGAAGGGCCGGGGGGAGCGGAACCAATGCTTGAGAGCGACGTGTTCAAAAAATGGGAGCCGAGCATGATCACCGCATTGCATATCGCGCCTGAGCTTCCGGTGGGAACGATTTCGACAAAAAGCGGGCTTCTCTTTGCCAATACTTCAGAGCTTGTCATTGAGCTTGAAGGAAAGGGCGGACATGCGGCATATCCCCATCTTGCCGAAGATATGGTGGTCGCAGCAAGTTCGCTTGTCACGCAGATGCAGTCGATTGTGGCAAGAAATGTAGATCCTCTTGACAGTGCTGTCATTACAATCGGCACAATCAAGGGAGGATCGGCGCAGAACATCATCGCCCAGGAAGCCAAGCTTGAAGGCACGATCAGGACGCTGTCTCCCTCATCAATGAAGCTGGTCAAGACAAGAATTGAAGCGATGGTCAAAGGCCTGGAGGCGGCCTATCATTGCAAGGGAACAGTCAGCTATCCGGCGGCCTATCATCAGGTGTACAATTCAAGCGACCTAGTCGAAGACTTTATGCAATTTGTAGCTGAAAAGGGACTTGCCAAGGTTGTTCGTGCAAAAGAGGCGATGACAGGAGAAGACTTTGGCTATATGCTGAAAAAATATCCGGGCTTTATGTTTTGGCTCGGCGTCGATTCAAAGTACGGACTGCACCATGCAAAACTGCAGCCGAAGGAAGAAGCGCTTGAAACGGCGGTTCAAGTCATGACAGCTTATTTTTCTGTTTATGCCGGTTAGTTCCTCCAGCCGGTATAAAACACCGGCAAAAGTGGCATCTTAGATGATGGAGGTGTTTCTTCATGCCGAAAAAAATCGGAATTGAACAGTCCCTTTCAGATGTAGAGGCTGCTTTAAAGGAAAAAGGGTATGAGGTTGTATTGATGAAAACGGAAGATGACGCAAAAGGCTGTGACTGCTGTGTTGTAACAGGTCTGGATTCCGATATGCTCGGGATTTCAGATACGATGACCGGTGCTTCCGTCATTCAGGCATCAGGTTTGACCGCAGATGAAATCTGTGACCAGGTTGACCGAAAATTTCATTAATAGACGCTAAGTTAAAGCCGAAGTTCACGCTTCGGTTTTAACTTGTACCCAAAAAAGTATGCTGATGATTTGTTTCTTCACTGCACAACGTGTTAAAATTTTTATAGAACGAACCCCTCCTGAAAGGAGGGTGTGCTAATTTAAATTCATTATCAATTAATATTGACTAAAAAAACGATTGGCGCTATAATTAATTATGTGAAGTTGTTAACTAAATGAGAATTTATGATTTGAATTCTCATTTTAATATGGGTAGCAGAACCCAAAAATTATATTGGAGGGATACATAAAATGCCAGAACGTATGGTAGGTAAACAAGCGCCCCGCTTTGAAATGGAAGCAGTACTTCCAAACAAGGAATTCGGAAAAGTAAGCCTTGAGGAAAACATGAAAAACGACAAATGGACTGTTCTTTTCTTCTATCCTATGGACTTTACTTTCGTATGTCCGACAGAAATTACGGCAATGTCTGACCGTTATGACGAGTTCGAAGATCTTGATGCAGAAGTGATTGGCGTTTCTACTGACACGATCCACACACACCTTGCCTGGATCAACACTGACCGCAAGGACAATGGTCTTGGACAGCTGAAATACCCGCTTGCCGCTGACACAAACCATGAAGTTTCCCGTGAATACGGCGTTCTTATCGAAGAAGAAGGTGTCGCTCTTCGCGGACTGTTCATCATCAATCCTGATGGTGAAATGCAGTATCAAACGGTTTTCCATAACAACATCGGCCGTGATGTAGATGAAACTTTACGTGTTCTTCAAGCGCTGCAAACAGGCGGACTTTGCCCGGCAAACTGGAAACCAGGTCAAAAAACACTTTAATTTCGTCTTTGCGGGATGAAAAGGAATTGGAAAGGTCTAACATTTGTTAGACCTTTTTAATCGATCAAATGAAAATGGAGGAAAAAACATGAAACTACGTCAGCCTATGCCAGAGCTTACCGGCGCAAAAGAGTGGTTAAACGGAGAAGTGTCAAAAGAAGAGCTGATCGGCGAAAAACCGACTTTGATTCATTTCTGGTCAATCAGTTGCCATTTATGCAAAGAGGCAATGCCGCAGGTCAATGAATTCCGCGACCGGTACAGCGGCAAGCTAAACGTTGTAGCCGTCCATATGCCGCGTTCAGAAGACGATTTGGACGTTAATAAAATCAAAGAAGTAGCTGCTGAACACGATATCACACAACCGATTTTTGTCGATAGCGACCATAAATTAACGGATGCGTTTGAGAATGAATATGTCCCCGCTTATTATGTGTTTGACAAGACAGGCCAGCTTCGCCATTTCCAAGCCGGAGGCAGCGGAATGAAAATGCTCGAAAAACGTGTAAACCGAGTTCTTGCTGAAACAGAGCAGTCTGCTGAATAAGGATAAAAAACCCCGTTTTTTTGGGGGTTTTTTATTTATCCGGCTGCCGACAGAAAAAAATTTTAAAAAATTTCCGCGTGCCGCCCCTTTTGTTAAATGAAACAATAGACCCTTTTTATTTATTTTGATGAGTCTAATTTACTATTTTTGATAAAGCGTCATTTTGCCCGTTCCCCGTCCATACATATATGAGGTTTCGACATCTGAAATCAGCCAATTTTGAATATTCTGGATTTATAAGCCGTAATAATCAGCGTTTTCTCAGACTTTCCTTTTATCAGATCTAAATGTTCAATCACTTAATTATGTTCTTCTCAAAAGTAATTTTCTAGGTTTCTTCATTATTTACCATTTTTCGACAAAGGGGCTAAGATAGGCCGATGTGCTTCAAAAAACCCCATGGATTCAACCTTCTTAGAAATTTAGTTCTATTTTCTTAACGGAAAGTAACAGTAGAAAAACGAAAAAATAATTGATAAAATTAGTTTGGTAATCTAATATTTTTATTAGAGGGTTATTTATTCTGATAGGAGGGTAAAAACGGTATGTTTAACGAGAGGGAAGCATTGCGTTTAAGATTAGAGCAGTTAAATGAAGCTGAGGTTAAGGTCATTAGGGAGTATCAGATTGAGCGTGACAATATATATGCAAAGCTGCGTGAATTGGATCGCCCATCCAGCTTTAATAATGATACAAAAAAAGATTTTCGCACAGACCGAAAAAGCGAATCACTTCCTGTTTTAGCTGAATTAGCTGCACAGGAGATGAAAAGCTACCAGCAGCAACAGCAGCAGGCGCAGTCATCTCAAAAAACTCAGCAGCAGACTTCTCAGCAAGCCTCTGTTCTGCCGGCCGGAATTCCAGACGGTACGACACGGCGCAGAAGAGGCACAGCACGTCCGGGTTCAAAAGCTGCAAAACTTCGTGAAGCGGCCATTAAAACGTTGAAACGTCACAATGCGGCAATCAAAAGCTCCGAACTTCAAAAAGAGATTGAAAAAGAAAGCGGACTTGAAATTCCTAATATGACAACCTTCATGCAAAGCCTCATTAAAATGTACCCGGAAGTCAAAAAACCATACCGCGGTCAATATATATTAGAGGGTGACATCTCTACTGAGACAGAACAGCAATAGGGTTATCCTTATTTACCCAGATAGCGTTTGCATTTTGGGAAGAAGGAGTGCGGCCGTATGGCCGCTGTCTTATGATAGCTGCTTGAGCATATGCTCAAGCAGTTTTTAAATCCATATTTTTACTTAAAGTTGTATTTAATTTAAAGGTTTTGTTTCTTTCTCCTTACGTTTAATTTTATAAATCAACTTTTGAGATGGATTTTCCTCTTTAGACTGTTTTTTCCATTCGTCGATTTTTTGTTCCATCATGCCGTCGTTTTTCCGGATGACATTCAGCTGTTTTTGCAGGATGCCAACTTGTTCTGTCACGGATTGAAGAACCGCTTCAATATGCTCTGAGCGCTCGAATAAGGCGCTGTCCTGCTCCGCTTCCTTCTTTGTTTGATAAGATGTGTCAATATCGGCAAAATGAGAAGCAATCCACTTGTCGCTTTCATCAAGCTGTCTTTTGTAAGAAAGGATGGTTTCGTAAAAGAGGGCTTCCTTCGTTTTTTCCGCTTCTGCAATCCGGCTTTTCATATCAATCATCCGCTCTTTCAATAACGCCACATCAGCTTCGATCTGATGGAGCTGAACATTTTTGGCCTGAAGATCGCCTTTCAGGCGGCTGTTCTCTTCCGTTCGTTTTTCCAGTTCTTGTTCCACTTGCTGCCTGATTCTTTTTTCTTCTTCCAATTGCTGCTGATCAGCTTTGATTTGCCTATGCAGGCTTTTGTTTTCCTCTGAGGCTTTCACGTTGGTTACATGAAGGCGGTGTTTTTCTTCTATTTCTTGTTTTCTTTTAAACGTTTCATTTTGAAGAAGCTCCTGCAGCACAACAATTTTCTCGAGCAGTTCGCTTTTGATTCGGTTCAGCGTTTCATCCGCACCGTCCTGGTTGTTTTCCGACACGCGCTGCAATTTTAGTGTCAGCTGTTGAAGCTCCTGTTTCATCGAGGCATTTTCTTGATGAAGTTTCTGGTTTTTTTGATGGAAATAGCTGGCTTCAAGCTCATGGATCAATTGATGACATCTGGCCAGTTCGGCTTTTAAAAAAAGGTTTTCTTGTGACAGATCATGAAAGAAAGGCAGCGAACCTGATGTTTTTTTCATGGCGACCCAGCCTCCTATAGAAGTTACAACTACAATATGCTGTTTTTGAACAGCTCATGCCTTTTGAAAAATGCATTTTAGAGACTTGTTCCTTTTTCACCTGTTTTGCTATGATTTTCACAACACATCTATCTGAAGGAAGGATGGGAAGCGATGAAGCCCGTTTATGTCCTTTTGGCGGGAGGCTTATCAAGCCGTTTTGGGGACCCGAAGGCATTTGCTTTATGGAAAAACAAACCTCTTTATCAATGGTGCAAACAAGCTTTGGGGGGAGAAGCACTCATTTTAAGCCGTCCCGGGCTCACAGACCGTTTCAAGTCACAAGGGGAAACAGCGGTCCTTGAGGATGTTGAGCCATTTAAAGGAAAAGGCCCCCTGGCCGGAATATATACGGCGATGGAGCATCAAGCCGGAGACATTTATATCGTTCTGGCCTGTGACACGCCTCTTATCCGGAACGAAACCATTTCGTCTTTGAAAAAACAGATTGCTTCTGGCGCCGATGCCGTTGTGCCTGTTGCCGGCGGGAGAGCACAGCCGCTTGCTGCGGTCTATCATAAAAGAGTCAAACAAACGATCTGCGAGCAGCTTCGGCGTGATGAATTGAAAATAAGCGATTTCCTTGACCGGATCTCCGTAAAGTATATCGACGCAGAAAAAATCGGCGCGAAAAATGAAGAATTTGTGAATGTCAATAAAAAGTCAGATTTAGAGAGATTAGAAGCGTTTTACCCGGAATAATTGCTTTCATCATGGCTTGCAGGAGCCTGACGGCCGAGGGGAGCGTCGGTATAGAAAGAGATTTTTTCAACGGAAAAATGATATGATATTAAAAAAGGTAGTAAAGGAGAATATCCTGATGCATGAACGGTATTCAAGGCAAATCAGATACCAAAACATCGGACAGGCCGGGCAGGAGAGAATTAGAAAAAGCCGCGTTTTGATTGTCGGCGCCGGGGCGCTCGGCACGGCTGCGGCTGAAGGGCTTGTGCGCGCGGGTGTCGGCGATTTGTCTATCATAGACCGCGATTACGTGGAGTGGAGCAATCTGCAAAGGCAGCAGCTCTATACGGAAAAAGATGCGGAAGACCGCCTTCCGAAAGCAATAGCGGCCAAGAACCGCCTGTCAAAAATTAATCGCGATGTCAGATTGCATACATATGTTTCAGAAGGCACTGCAGAGACGCTGAAGCCTCTCATTGAAGAAGCGGATGCGGTCGTTGATGCAACGGATAATTTTGAGACCCGTATGATCATCAATGACCTGGCGCAGCAGACGAATACCCCCTGGGTTTACGGGGCCTGCGTCAGCAGCCAGGGGATGTACATGACCATCGTTCCCGGAAGAACGCCTTGCCTCGCCTGTCTGTTTGAAGAAATACCAATCGGCGGTGCCACGTGTGATACATCGGGTATTATCTCGCCCGCTGTTCAAATGGTATCAGCTTATCAGCAGACTGAAATATTAAAGCTTTTGACCAATCGGAAAGAAGCGCTTCAAACCGCTTTTGTGACGTTTGATTTATGGATGAACACCCGTTTTGAGATGCAGATAAGTAAACACGACGAATGCCCGTCATGCGGCCGGGCGCCGATTTATCCATATCTCAGGGATGCAGGCCAAAAAAGGGCGGACGTGCTGTGCGGAAGGGAAACCGTCCAGATTCGCAGCGAAACGCTAAAACGGATTCCAAAACGGGAGCTCATCGATAAACTGGCCCGCATAGGCAAAGTTGAAGCAAATGATTACCTGCTTCATGTCTCATATGAAGCGTTCCGCATCGTGATTTTTCATGACGGGAGAGCGCTTGTTCACGGAACGAACGACATAAAGGAAGCCAACTCGATATTAGCCAGACTTATCGGTATGTAACAACAGGAGGTTTTTTGAATGATTGAAAAAAGAACACCCATTCCGGTTTTTGAAGCAGCGGCACTTGTCTCACAGCATCATAAATACGGTGAAACAGAGTGGGTCCATCTGGAGGAAAGTCTGCACAGATATGTAGCCGAGGATGTAATAGCTGATCACCATGTGCCGTCTTTTGACCGGTCTCCATATGACGGCTTCGCTGTCAGGGCGTCCGATACTGCCGGCGCATCACGGGAAAATCCGCTTCGATTCGAAGTCATCGATCATATCGGTGCGGGGGTTGTTTCAGAAAAAAAACTCGGTCCCCATCAAGCGGTCCGGATCATGACGGGCGCGCAGATTCCCGAAGGCGCGGATGCCGTCGTGATGCTGGAGCTTGCGAAAACCTATTCTGAAGGCGGAAAACACTATATGGAGCTGAAGCGGTCTTTTCAGCCAGGTGATAATATTTCAAAAATGGGGGAAGATGCGGAAAAAGGATCAGTTCTTTTAACAAAAGGAACAAGGATAACGCCCGGGGTGACTGCTGTGCTCGCGACCTTCGGCTATGCATCGGTCCCCGTGGTGAAAAAGCCGGTCATCGGCATCATCGCCACAGGAACAGAGCTGCTGAATGTCAGCGACCCGCTCGTTCCTGGGAAAATCCGCAACAGCAATGCAAGCATGGTGATTGCTCAAGTTGAAGAGGCCGGCGGAAAACCCCTTTATTTGGGGAAAATTTCGGATCAGTTCGAGGAAAGCTTTGACGCCGTCAACAATGCACTAGAAAAGGTTGATTTTCTGATTACGACCGGCGGGGTTTCGGTGGGAGATTTTGATTTTTTGCCTGCGATTTATGAGAAGCTCGGTGCAGAGGTGCTGTTTAATAAAGTGGCGATGCGTCCTGGAAGTGTGACGACAGTCGCTCATTTGGACGGAAAGCTGCTATTTGGGCTTTCAGGAAACCCGTCAGCATGCTTCGTTGGGTTTGAGCTGTTCGTCAAGCCTTCCGTCAAGACCTGGCTTCTTGATCAAAAGCCGTATGCCTTGTGCGCTGAAGCTGTTTTAACCAAGGATTTCCCGAAACCGAATCCGTTTACCCGCTTTGTCCGTTCTTTTGTTTCGGTCAAAGATGGGATGCTCCAGGCAGAGCCTGTCGGCTTGGATAAATCAGGCGCCGTCACCTCGCTTGCGAATGCGAACGCACTCGTCGTGCTGCCAGGCGGGACAAGAGGCTATGAAGCCGGAAGGCGTGTGCATGTTCTTTTATATCGGGAAGAGATCGGAAGTGAACAGCTGTGGCCCGAAATGTTCCAATCCTCCAGATCGTAGGCTATCAAAACAGCGGCAAAACAACCTTTGTCGAAAGGCTTTTGGAAAAGCTTGAAAGTCTTGGCGTGAAAGCGGGCTGTCTGAAGCATCACGGACATGGGGGAGAGCCGGACCTTATTGGAGAAGGAAAGGATTCCGCCCGTTTTTTGCTGGCTGGGGCGGCGGCTTCCGGTGTAGAAGGAGATGGTGTTTTTCAGTTTACAGCCCGCGGCGGCTGGACCCTTGAGAAGCTGATTGCCGTTTATGGGCTGTTATCGATTGACTGCCTGTTGATTGAAGGATTTAAGCAAGCGTCATATCCGAAGATCGTGATGGTCAGAAATGAAGAGGATCATCAATTGGTTGAGCAGCTAGATGGTGTTCTCGCTGTCATATATCAGCGCGGCAAACCGCCTGTGACAACACCGGACATAAAATCCTTCCATATTGAAGATCCTGGCGCTGTGTCATTCATATTACAACATCTAAAGGAGGAAGGCGTTTGTCTGAACGATTTAATGTAACAAATGAACCGATCGCGATCGAAGATGTCGTCAAAAAAGTGGAGAAAAGAGAAGCCGGAGCGATTACGACATTTATCGGCACTGTGAGAGAATGGACGAATGGAAAAAAAACACTCTATCTCGAATATGAAGCTTACGTCCCGATGGCGGTCAACATGCTGGCCCAAATAGGGGAAGAGATCGAAGAAAAATGGCCGGGGGCGACAACGGCGATTACCCACCGGATCGGGAGGCTGGAAATATCGGACGCAGCAGTGGTCATCGCCGTTTCTTCTCCTCATCGGAAAGCCGCATATGAAGCGAACGAATATGCGATTGAAAGAATTAAGCAAATTGTGCCGATCTGGAAAAAAGAGCATTGGGAAAACGGAGAATCCTGGATCGGGGACCAGCTTGAAACCACCGCCTATCCGGAAGGGGAACCAAACATCGAAGCGGCTGCTTCAACGAAAGGAAGAGGTGCTGAATGTGATTAAAATTCTCTTATTTGCCGGTCTTGCAGAACAAGCAGGCACTCAGAGCATCATGATGGAGGAAGAGCACACGACAACAGACCGCATCAGGTCATTTTTAAAAGAAACCTATCAGCTTCAAGGAACAGACCGGGCGATGATCGCGGTTAATGAAGTGTACAAGAGGGGCAACAGTGACGTAAAGTCAGGTGACACAGTCGCGTTCATTCCCCCGGTCAGCGGAGGGTGAAAAGCAATCAGGCAATCGGTTACGCATACGCTATAACCGATTGTCGTTTTTATTAGAAGAATTTCCGAGGTAAAGAAAACAGCCCCGTCGTTCTTTGGAAATGTTTGGTTCTAATTTTTGAATCAGGTCATAAAGCTCACTAATACGGTGAACATTAAAATTGGTCCGTTCTTTTAGTTTCATTTTAAGCTCTTTTGTCGTTACGATTTTTCCTTGCTGCTGTTTAATAATTTCCACGCAATGTGCTGCATAATACTCTTTATTGGAGCGTCTATATCGCTGGATTTCCCTGTCAAGCTCGCCTAGTCTGGCATAGATGACTTCCCGTTCTTTCCGGATGTCTTTCCAGATTTTTTGCTCCAATTCACCTAATAGGAGAAGCCGTTTTTTTAAAGCCTCTCTTTTCGACATTGCAATCAACTCCGTTATTCAGTATTTGATAACTTTTTCTATTATTTTACATCATCTTCCTTCATTCATCAAAAAATTTCCTTTATATTTTTAAAATCCGGGAAAAAAATATATATTTATAGACCAAGAGGGGATTCCGGCATTAGTGGTAATATGTCTACATAATGAGTCTGAATTTTTTAAAAACGGTGGAATTTTATTTCGGAAACCGATATATTAAATGATGTGCTCTTGTTTACATGAATTGGAAAGGTGCTGGTGCGAATGGAGTCGCTGAAAAAACTAAAAGCCTTTTATTGGCCTTATAAAAAATTTTTTGTATGGTCGCTCTTTTCAATGCTCTTGATGACGGCCATTACGGTTGTTTATCCGATTATGCTTCAGATGACGATTGATGTAGTGATTCTCGACGGCCAATATGACTGGATTATAGGGCTCAGCTTAGGTTTCATTGCCGTGATGGCGGCAAAAGGAGCTGCAACTTTTTTTCATCAATATCTCGGAGATATGTTTGGCATTCAATCAGTTTACCGGTTGCGGAAAGAACTGTATGCCAAGCTTCAGAGACTTCCGTTTACGTATTATGACAGCGCCAAAACGGGGGATCTCATGTCCCGTCTGACCGCGGATGTCGAGGGGATACGATTCTTTTTATCTTTCGGCTTTGCAGAAGCGATCAGGTTTGTATTGCTCGTGACGCTCAGCCTGGCTGTCATGTTTTCTTATTCTGTTCCGCTTACGCTTGTCACCATCGCCTCGCTGCCGTTTTTGGGGGCGGCTGTCTATCGCTTTGATAAAAAGGTGCATCCCGCTTTTCGGAAAATCAGGAAATCATTTGCCCGTTTAAATACGAAAGTCCAGGAAAACATCAGCGGAATGAACACCGTCAAATCCTTATCAAAAGAAGACTACGAGATTCAGAATTTTACCGATTCGAATGAACATTTTCGGAATAAAAACTTAAACGCATCATTCATCATGTCGAAATACTTTCCTTTAATGGAGTTTATCGGCAATATATGTCTCGTTGCCCTTCTTTCGTTTGGCGGCTGGCTTGTCATTCATAACCGCCTGCAGCCGGGTGAACTCGTCGCTTTTTTCAGTCTTGTCAATTACATGATGTGGCCGATCATGAATCTCGGCTATGTGATCAACTTGTTTTCACAAGCGAAGGCATCGGGAGAGCGGCTTTTGGAAATTATTGAGGCCGATGAGAAAATTACCGACTGCGGTCATCCGGAGGAAGGCGGCAGGATTCATGGAGATGTGGTATTCAGCGGCGTTTCCCTTCAATATTCAAAAGGAAGTGCAGACGCTTTACATGGGGTGTCCTTTGAAGCGCCCCGCGGAAAAACGATTGGCTTAATCGGGGCGACCGGTTCAGGGAAGAGCAGCATTATTCAATTGCTAAGCCGTTTTTATGAACCGACAGCGGGAAACATCGCGATTGATGGAAAGCCCCTTTCCCATTATTCGTTAAAAATGCTCCGCTCCAACATCGGGATAGTGCCTCAGGAATCGTTTTTATTTTCATCCACCATCCGTGCAAATATTTCCTATGGCAGACCTGATGCATCGCTGGATGACATTATCGAAAGCGCGAAACGGGCCCAGGCTCATGATTTTATCATGGAGCTTCCCGATCAATATGAAACAATGCTCGGAGAAAGAGGGCTCGGGCTGTCGGGAGGTCAAAAGCAGCGGATTGCGATAGCGAGAGCGATTTGTCTAAATCCCAGCATATTGATTCTGGACGACTCGACAAGCGCTGTCGATATGGAGACAGAGCACAGGATTCAGCTGGCGCTTCAGGAAGTGATGCGGGGCAGGACGACATTTATTATCGCCCACCGGATTTCATCCTTAAAGCATGCCGACGAAATACTCGTTCTTGATAACGGCGCTGTAACAGAAAGAGGAACACATGAGGAATTGCTTGAAAAAAACGGTTTGTACAAACGGATTTTCGATTTGCAATATAAAGACAAACATATACTGAATGAACCGCATTTTGCAGGGTAGGGGGTCGCATATGGAAAATCAGGCGAGAAAACAAACGATCCAGAACCGGTTTTTTTACGCTTCAGACCAAATCATTGAAAAGCCTTTTAACTGGGCGCAAATGTGGCGGCTGCTCACATATTTAAAGCCTTACCGTAAAAACCTGCTTCCTTTGTCTTTTATCACGGTGATCATCGCCGCTGCTGTCAGGCTGACAGTCCCGATCTTGATCGGCGTCTATGCGCTCGATCAAGCGATCGCGGGCAAGGATATGAATCTCTTATTGATATTAATATGTGTCATCAGCATCATGTACCTGATCAATTATGGAGCCAATGTCCTGAGAATCCGCTGGATGAACAAGCTTGGACAGCATGTGATTTACGATCTCAGACAGCATTTGTTTACACATGTCCAGCGCCTTTCACACCGTTTTTTCGATGAACGGTCGGCAGGCTCCATTCTTGTCCGCATCATGAACGATATCAATTCTTTGCAGGAGCTGTTTACGAGCGGGGTCATCAATTTGCTGATGGACATTTTGCTGCTCCTTGGAATTATCGTGATTCTCTTTTCGCTCAGCCCTGAGCTGACGATTGCGATCATGGTTACCTTGCCTGTCATGTTCTTTATCTCCACCAATCTGCGTCGGAAAATCAGACGTTCATGGCAAAAGGTCCGATTGAAACAATCGAAGCTCAATTCCCATTTAAATGAAAGCATCCAGGGAATCCGGGTTACGCAAGCCTTCACACAGGAAAAAGAGAATATGATGTATTTTGACGGAGTCAACAGTGAAAACCTGGAGTCCTGGCGCGAAGCAACGAAAAAAAACGCGACATTCCGCCCGCTTGTTGAAATGACAAACGCAGTCGGAACGGCCATTTTAATTTGGTACGGATCAAGCCTGATCATCAATGAAACGATTACGATCGGCGTCTTCGTATCTTTTGCCTTTTATCTCGGAATGTTCTGGGAGCCGATTTCAAGGCTTGGTCAAGTCTACAACCAGCTGCTGATGGGGATGGCCTCTTCTGAACGGATCTTTGAATTTCTTGATGAAAAGCCGAATGTCGCTGATAAAGAAGACGCGGTCAGCATAAAGGAATTGAAGGGACTTATTGAATTTGAGGAGGTTGAATTCTCTTACGACGGAAAGCGAAAAGCGCTTCATAGCATATCCTTTGACATTCCCGCCGGAACTTCATTGGCGCTCGTCGGTCATACGGGATCAGGAAAGACGACAATCGCCAGTTTAATCAGCCGGTTTTACGATGCCACAGGGGGAACGATCAAAGTGGACGGAATTCCGATCACCGATGTTTCACTGTCTGACCTTCGTTCACAAATCAGCATCGTCCTGCAGGATACTTTTATTTTCTCGGGAACGATCATGGAAAATATCCGTTTTGGCCGTCCCGACGCGACAGATGAAGAAGTGATGGAGGCGGCAAAGGCCGTCGGGGCCGACTCGTTCATATCGGAGCTTCCGAACGGATATGCCACAGAAGTGGAAGAACGAGGCAATATTCTGTCGGCCGGGGAAAGGCAGTTAATTTCATTTGCAAGAGCGCTTCTGGCCGACCCGCGCATCCTCATTCTGGATGAAGCGACAGCCAGCATTGACACGGAGACAGAGGTCAAAATCCAGGCGGCATTGAAAACCCTGCTTCACGGCCGGACGGCGATTATGATCGCTCACAGGCTTTCAACGATAAGGGACGCCGATAACATTATGGTGCTTGACCGCGGCCGAAAAATAGAGGAGGGCAGCCACCGGGAATTAATTCAGAAGCGCGGAATGTATTATGAGCTAGTAAAAGCGCAGTATCAAATGTTTCAGGCGGAGTGACAGCATCGTCACACCGTCTGTTATTATGTTGTTATACATGAAACATTTTTTACCTTCCATACGTACAAACAGATAAAAAAGAATAGGGGGAATGAAAATGGAAAGTCAGCTAGATCTATCAAAAGAAGGAAGAAGACCGTCTTTATTGGGATTGATCACTAGTCCGGGAGAGCAGTTTGAGAGAATGAGAGATAAGCCGGTTTTCTGGCTGCCGCTTGTAGTCGTTCTCATCATATCCGTTGCCGGAGCTTATTTTCTCAATCAGAAATTGAGTATCTCCTCTGAACTTCAAGAGCTGCCAAATGCTGAACTGATCACATCAGTGTTAAGTGTCATCAGTATAGTCGGGAGTATCATTGGCAGTACTATTTCCCTGCTCGTCAGCGCTCTCATCTACTGGCTGATCGTTAAAATCGGGAAAGGACAGACCGATTATGTCCACATGTTTTCGCTTGCCGTTTTTATATATTTCATCGGAGCGATCGGACAATTGATCAACGGCGCTGTCATCTCCTTTGCGAATATTGATCCCGAGGTTATCGTGACATCTTTAAACGGTGTCATTCCGGCCGGGCAACCGCTAAAGTCGCTTTTGGCGGTGTTTGAAATTTTTGCGATCTGGAAGCTCATCCTGCTTGCTTTAGGTTTGCAAAAAGTAGGCGGCATTTCAAAAAAAGCCGCTTGGACCGGGGTCGCTGTTTTATTTGTCATTTCCATTTTGCTGGCGCTAATAGGCGGTTTGTTTATAAACTTTTCCGAGTCATTTGAAGGAGCGTTATAAATGAAAAAAATCTGGATCGCTATCGGGATTGTTTTTGCAGCCGCACTTTTAATCGGGATCAACATCTACCGCTCTGTACAAACGAGCGGTGGAGAAAACGGAGCGATGGAAATCGTCAGTCTTCAAGAAAAAGAAATCACATCAACTGTCATGGTCCCCGGGACGCTCATGTTTGCAAATGAGCAATACGAATATGAAGATCCTGATAAAGGAAAAATTGCTGAAGTCAAAGTGAAAGAGGGAGACCGCGTCAAAAAAGGGGACGTGCTATTCACCTACTCCAATGAGGAAATGGAGCTTGAAAAAAAACAGAACGACCTTTCCATTGAATCCAAGGAGCTTCAGCTTGAACAAATTCAAAAAAAGATCAGTCAATTAGCAGCTAAGGAAAAGGACTTAAAGGCTCAGCTTGGCGCAAAAGCAGCCGAAAAGCAAATTGATGAAGAGCGGGATCAGCTTGAAATGGAGAAGCAAACGGCGCAGCTTGAACTGAAGCAAGCCCTCTTGCAGAAGGAGACGCTTCAGAAAAAAATGGCCGCGTTTGATGTGAAAAGTGAAATCGATGGAACTGTGATCACCGCGGATAAAGAAGCAGCAGGCAAGAAAACGGACACCCGGCGGCCCATCATACATATCGGCAATGATAACAAGCTTGTCGTCAGAGGTGTGCTGTCAGAATATGACGTATTAAAAGTGAAGAAGGGGCAAAACGTAACGATAACTTCAGATGTCATTCCTGATAAAGAATGGAGAGGCAGAGTATCTGCAGTCGGACTGGCTCCGGAGCAGCAGGAGGCTCCAGGAACGCAAACCGGCAAGGAAGAAAATGCGGTGAAGTATCCTTTCGAAGTGAAGGTCAGAGGAAAGCTTTTTCAAGCCAAGCCGGGTTTTAAAATGATCATGAACATCCAGACAGATAAAAGAACGGTTCAAGTATTACCTTCAGGCGCCGTCAAACAAGAAGGCGGCGAATCGTTTGTATTTGCCGTGAAAGAAGGAAAAACGAAAAAGACCAAAGTGAAAACGGGAGAAAAAACGGACGGCGAATTTGAAATCACCGCGGGTCTGACAAAAGAAGATCAGATCATCGCCAACCCGGACGATGACTTGAAAAGCGGAACGGAAGTGAAGCTTAAATGATTGAGCTTTCCAAGTTGAAAAAAAGCTATCAAATCGGACGGGAGACCATCGATGTCCTAAGAGGAATCGATGTCAAGATTGAACAAGGCGAATATCTTTCCATCATGGGGCCTTCAGGCTCGGGAAAATCGACGCTGATGAATATTATCGGCTGTCTGGACAGGCCGACATCAGGCGTCTACAAGCTGGAAGGGGAAGATATTTCTTCGTACGGGGAGAAGGAGCTCGCCCGAATCAGAAACCGGTCAATCGGTTTCGTGTTTCAGCAGTTCCAGCTGCTGCCGAGGCTGACTGCCTTGAAAAATGTCGAACTGCCAATGATCTATGCGGGCATTCCAAAAAAAGAACGCCGTGAACGGGCGGAGCTAGCTCTTGAAAAAGTCGGGCTGGAGGACCGGATGGACCATATGCCGAACGAGCTTTCCGGCGGCCAGAAGCAGCGTGTGGCGATCGCCAGGGCGATTGTCAATGAACCGAAGCTGATTTTGGCGGATGAACCGACGGGCGCGCTTGACACAAAGACGAGCATGGCGATTATGGAGCAATTTACCCGATTGAATGGGGAAGGGACAACGGTTGTACTCGTCACACATGAACCGGAAATCGCAGAATATACCAGCCGCATCATTATGATGCGTGACGGAGAAATGGTTCCTGCTGAAAGAGAGCGGAGGGGAGCGGCAGAATGAATCTCACGGAAAATGTCAGAATGGCCTTCAGCTCCATTCTGGCCCATAAGCTTCGTTCAATCCTTACGATGCTTGGAATCATCATCGGTGTAGGCTCTGTCATTGTCGTTGTTGCCGCAGGACAGGGCGGGGAGCAGATGCTTAAGCAGTCAATCAGCGGACCTGGAAACACGGTTGACATCTATTATAATCCAAGCGAGGAAGAGCTGGCCGCCGACCCGAATGCGTACTTGAACGCCAGTTTTACAGATGAGGATATAAGAAGCTTAAAGTCTATTGAAGGAGTGAAGCGAGTCGTTGCCAAAGCGACCCAGACCATGAATGTCCGGTTTCGCGAGGAAGAATCCGAATCGACGGTGAACGGGATTCATGACGGATATATCAGCATCAATTCATTGAAACTCGCAGAAGGCAGAATGTTTACGGAAACCGAATATAGGACGGGGAAAAGGGCGGCGATCGTGTCGTCAAAACTGGCGGAAGAATTGTTTTCCGGCCAATCTCCGCTCGGTCAAATTGTCTGGATCAACGGGCAGCCTGTTCAAATCATCGGCGTTTTGAAAGATGAAGCCGGATTGCTTTCCTTGGGGATGAATGAAATGTACGTTCCATTCACGATGTTAACGTCTTCATTCGGCATTAGTGATTACAGTTCTGTCTCTGTACAGGCCCGGTCTCCTGATGATTTGCAGGCTGTCGGAAAACGGGCGGCGGAAATTGTAAATGGCAATCACGGCACAAAAGACTCCTATGAAGTGATGAACATGGAAGAAATCGCGGCCGGGCTCAGCCAGATTACGACGATTATGACGATGTTTATCGGCTCAATCGCAGGCATTTCTTTATTGGTCGGAGGGATCGGCGTCATGAACATTATGCTTGTATCGGTCACAGAACGGACGAGGGAAATCGGTATTCGGAAATCGCTTGGTGCGACAAGAGGCCAGATTTTGACCCAGTTTTTGATCGAATCCTCTTTAATCACCCTGATCGGCGGAGTACTGGGGATCGGGCTTGGATATGGAGGTTCTTCTCTGATATCATTGATTGCCGGCTGGCCGCCGCTTGTCTCCTGGCAGGTTGTTCTCGGCGGTGTCTTATTCAGCATAGCAATCGGTATCCTCTTTGGTCTGATCCCCGCCAATAAGGCGGCAAGGCTTGATCCAATTGAAGCATTGCGCTATGAATAAAAACTGGCCCTCGCCGAATGCGCTCTGGGCATCTCGCCCGCATAATCTTCAGGCAGATTGCGGGATTAAAAGACCGTTTTTGAAACGGTCTTTTTTGATGCGAATGTCCCCAATTTCATGCAAAATTAAGCTAATTTTAAAAAAACAGACGATGAATCAATGATAGACTTGAAATTGCTGTGAAATTGAGCTTCATAGCATAAAAAGGAATGTTTAGGAGGGTTCGAAAGTGGAAGCGGATATGACCACAGGAAATGAGAAAAAGCCGTCTTTGTTCGGTCTGATCACAAGCCCTGTCCGGCAGTTTGAAAGAATGGGTAAACGGCCGGCCATTTGGCTGCCGATGGTGATTGTCCTGGCTTTATCAGCGGCATCTACATATCTCAATGTCGCAACATTTTATTCGAGTGTGCAAAGATTCGAAATAACAGCATATTTCCAATCACTGTCTATTTTATTGGATATTCTCAAGACGGGCATATTTTTCTTTTTAAGCGCTCTAATATTTTGGCTGATCGCTTCAATCGGAGGCGGGAAAACCAATTTTCTAAGCATGCTATCATTGTCTATTTTTATCAGTTTTATTGCGACAAGCGGACATGTGATTAACAACCTCGTTTATTATGTATCAGAAGGCAAACATGAGGCTCCGGTCACTTCCTTGCAAGGCATCATTTCAATAGGCGAGCCTTTTCAAAGCATGTTGGGCGTATTCGATATTTTTACGGTATGGCCGCTTATTTTAATTGGTGTTGGTCTCCAGCATGCGGGGGGAGCATCAAAACGGGCTTCCTGGATCGGAGTGGCCGTTTTGTTCGCTCTGATTTTTCTAGTCGCTAGTTTATTCGGGCTGGCTAAAGCATTTTTTTCGGCCACGTTCTAGAGGCTTGAGCCCAATATCGGGTCAGGAACACTCGGTGCTTCTCAAGACTGAGGAAAAAGCAAATTTCCGCCCGATTTTATTTGACGTAAGCTATCTTTAAAAAAACAATTCCTTTGACACACAATAGACTGGAGATTGATTTTAATTTTATAAAAAGGAATGATCAGGAGGAATAAGAAAGTGGAAGTAAATGTGGAAACAGTGAAAGAAAAAAAGCCGTCTTTGATCGGCCTTATCACGAGTCCTGTCCAGCAGTTTGAGAGAATGAAAGAACGGCCTGTCATCTGGCTGCCAATGATCATCGTGATTGCATTATCTGCCTTATCCGTTTATCTCGTCACCTCGAAATTTGCCGCAGATGCAGATTATGTAGTGCATTTTAGTGCTTTAAAAAGCGGTGTAGCCGTTTTTCGTGATATTTTTCAATCTATTATCTTCTTTGTGCTCAGTGCTTTGGTGCTATGGCTGCTCGCAAAAATCGGCGGAGGAGCAACCAATTTTATTTGCATGGTCTCATTATCCGTTTTTGTAAACTTCATTCCCGTCGTTAGGGATGTCATCATCAGCGCCATTTATTATATAACAGATTCTGAAGCGGCCTTTTCTGTGACGTCGCTGGACGGGATCATCCTTGCCGAGGAGCCTCTTCTGACCGTTTTAAGCGCCTTTGACATTTTTACGATCTGGAGTTTTGCTTTAACGGCTGTAGGTTTGCAAAAAGCGGCCGGATCTTCAAAGCGGGCCGCATGGATTGGTGTAGCCGTGTTATTTATCCTTAAGCTTCTTTTTGCGTATTTATTCGGGATGTTACAAGTTTTAGTGGAAAATATGCCTAGTTAACAAGACGGACTTTTGTCGGCCTCATGCTTCTGCATGAGGTTTTATTTTGCTTAATTTTTCTCTTCGGCGAATGAATGAATTCAGAATAGATCATAATAATGTCACATATTTTTGCGGATTTTTATCGCTTATACAGTTTACAAATGGTACATATCACGTTAAGATGTTGAAATGTGAAAGATTTTGATGGTTATTGAATGAATTTGAAAGATTTTTGTTGAGTTATGTCGAAAAAGCGTTTACAATAGAATTGTAAGCTAAATGAAGGCGTTTCCAAAAGAGGGGTGGTAATGTGTTGACTCCCGAACGGCATCAGCTGATCATCGATGAAATTGAAAAGCATGATGTCGTGAAAATCCAATACTTAATGAATTTGACAAAAGCATCTGAGTCAACGATCAGAAGAGATTTGTCGACGCTAGAAGCCCGCGGATATTTAAAGCGTGTTCATGGAGGGGCATCAAGGCTGTCCGATATTCGGAAGGAGCCGGATATGCTTGAGAAATCATCCAAAAACCTTCATGAAAAGAAAAAAATCGCCAAGGAAGCTGCCTCTCTGCTTGAAGAAGGCGATTGCATTTATCTAGATGCCGGGACGACCACTTTGCAAATGATCGACTTTATAGATCAAGAGAAGGATATAATCGTGGTCACAAACGGGGTCATGCATATCGAGGCATTAATCAAAAAGGGCATTACTTTTTATTTATTGGGCGGACATGTGAAGCACAAAACAGGCGCGATTGTTGGCGGCTCCGCTTTGACGGATATCGGCCGGTACCGGTTTGACAAAAGCTTTATCGGTGTCAATGGGATTCATAAAGAAGCGGGTTTTACAACACCTGATCCTGAAGAAGCCCTCTTGAAAACGAAAGCTGTCAAACAGGCAAAAAAAGCCTTTGTTTTGGCGGATGCTTCCAAGTTTGGGGAAATGTCTTTTTCTGCCTTTGCAAGTTTAGACGAAGCAACTATCATTACAGCAGGATCTGCAACGCATTCATTTGATAACTATCAAGAAAAAACTGTCGTAAAGGTAGTGAAAACATGATATACACTGTAACTCTCAACCCATCAGTCGACTACATTGTTCACGTTGAAGACTTTACTCTAGGCGGATTAAACCGTTCAGTCTATGACTCGAAATATCCAGGAGGAAAAGGGATCAACGTCTCACGGGTATTAAACAGACACCATGTGCCATCAAAGGTTCTCGGTTTTGTCGGCGGTTTTACCGGGGGATATATCAAGTCATTCTTGGAAGAAGAGAAGCTTGAGACAGCCTTTCATGAGGTGAATGGGGATACCCGGATCAATGTAAAGCTGAAAACCGGTGATGAAACGGAAATCAACGGACAGGGCCCTGCAATCACAGATGAAGACTTCGCTGCATTTTTAGAGCAGTTTTCCGCAATGAAAGAAGGGGACATCGTCGTATTGGCAGGAAGCATTCCAAGTTCACTGCCTCAAGATACTTATGAAAAGATTGCGGAAAGATGCAGGGAGCAAAACGTCAAGGTTGTCGTCGACATCTCAGGGGAAGCGCTGCTAAAGGCGCCGAAAATGAATCCGCTTTTAATGAAGCCGAACCATCATGAACTCGGAGAAATGTTTGGAACAACGATTCAGTCTGCTGAAGAAGCGGTTCCTTACGGGAAAAAGCTGATTGAGCAGGGGGCGGAGAACGCCATCGTTTCAATGGCCGGCGAAGGCGCTCTTTTATTCACAAAAGATCAGGTCTACCATGCCAATGTACCTAAAGGAAAGCTCGTAAACTCCGTAGGCGCGGGAGATTCAGTGGTTGCCGGTTTTCTTGCGGGAGTCGAAAAGCAGCTGGACATCAAAGAGGCGTTTCGGCTAGGGGTTGCTTCAGGAAGCGCTACTGCTTTCTCTGAAGAGCTCGGAACGGAAGAGCTGGTCCAAAAACTGCTCCCTGAAGTTCAGGTCAAAGCCATCTAAAGGAGGAAAGGGAACGTTATGAAAATAACAGAGCTACTTACGAAGCATACGATCAAGTTGAACCTTGAGAGCGGCAAGAAAGAAAACGTTATTGAAG
Organism: Bacillus sonorensis NBRC 101234 = KCTC 13918; assembly: GCF_001592005.1. Lineage (GTDB taxonomy): Bacteria > Bacillota > Bacilli > Bacillales > Bacillaceae > Bacillus > Bacillus sonorensis. The sequence continues at coordinate 194,337 of NZ_BCVZ01000002.1, read as the reverse complement.
AAATGGTAACGGTTTTGGATCAAGCCGGAAAATTAAATGATAAAGAAGGCTACAAGGAAGCGGTCATTAACCGTGAAAAACAAAGCTCCACAGGGATCGGCGAAGGAATTGCCATTCCCCATGCGAAAACAGCCAGCGTTAAAGAGCCGGCGATCGCATTCGGCCGTTCGAAAGAAGGCGTCGATTATGAATCATTGGACGGACAGCCGAGCCATCTGGTCTTTATGATCGCGGCAACCGAAGGTGCGAATAACACCCACCTTGAAGCCCTGTCCAGACTGTCAACTTTGCTTATGCGTGAAGAAATCCGCAAGCAGCTCCTTGAAGCAGAAACAGAAGATGAAATCATCGACATTATCAACAAGCATGATTCAGACGATGAAGAGGAAGAACAGGCTGATGAGCCTCAAGCTCCTTCATCAAAAGGAAAAATCCTTGCGGTTACAGCTTGTCCGACTGGTATCGCGCATACCTTCATGGCAGCTGACGCTTTGAAAGAAAAAGCGAAAGAAATGGGCGTTGACATTAAAGTAGAAACAAACGGTTCCGGCGGAATCAAAGGGGCGCTGACGGCTCAAGAAATTGAAGACGCCGTGGCCATCATCGTCGCTGCCGATAAGCAGGTTGAGATGGAGCGCTTTAAAGGAAAACACGTCATTGAAGTGCCTGTTACGGCAGGAATCAGACGGCCAAAAGAACTGATTGAGCAGGCGTTAAAGCAAGATGCGCCAATCTATCAGGGAACAGGCGGAGGTAAAGCCGCTTCCGAAGATGGAGCCGGAGCTGCAAAAGGAAAAGGCGGCGGTTTTTACAAGCACTTGATGAGCGGTGTCAGCAACATGCTTCCGTTTGTCGTCGGCGGCGGAATTTTAGTTGCCATTTCGTTCTTCTGGGGTATCAACTCGGCAAAACCGGGAGACCCTTCTTATAATGAATTTGCGGCAGTTTTAAATGCAATCGGCGGCGGCAACGCATTAAAATTAATCGTCGCTGTATTGGCCGGATTTATCGCGATGAGCATTGCGGACCGTCCTGGTTTTGCGCCTGGTATGGTCGGCGGATTTATGGCAACTTTGGCTGATGCAGGGTTCTTGGGCGGATTAATCGCCGGATTCCTTGCCGGTTACATCGTTGTTCTATTGAAAAAAGCATTTGCAGGTCTTCCGCAAGTGCTTGACGGATTAAAGCCTGTTTTAATCTATCCATTGTTCGGTATCTTCTTTACGGGAATTATCATGCATTATATCGTCAACACGCCTGTCAAGATGATCATGGATGGCCTGACACATTGGCTTGAAAGCCTTGGCACAGGAAACCTTGTCGTCATGGGTATTATTTTAGGCGGTATGATGGCGATTGATATGGGAGGTCCGATTAACAAAGCGGCCTTTACATTCGGGATTGCGATGATTGACGCAGGAAACTTTGGTCCGCACGCGGCCATCATGGCAGGCGGTATGGTGCCTCCGCTCGGTATCGCGCTAGCGACGACATTCTTCAGAAACAAATTTTCAAAACGTGACCGTGAAGCTGGTATTACGTGCTATTTCATGGGTGCGTCATTTATCACTGAAGGCGCGATTCCGTTTGCGGCAGCCGATCCGGCGCGGGTTATCCCTGCTTGTGTAATCGGATCAGCAATCGGGGGCGGATTGTCTCAATTTTTCCGTGTCACGCTTCCTGCTCCACACGGAGGATTGTTCGTCTTTCTGACAACAAACCATCCGCTTCTCTATTTGGTGAGCGTCGTGATCGGAGCGGTTGTCACAGCCGTCTTGCTCGGCATTTTGAAAAAGCCGGTTCCAGCTGAATAATAAGTGCTAGAAAGTGCCGCCTCGTTCTCTGTGCGGCACTTTCTTTTTTACTGTTTTTCCCGGCAGACGGCATGCTAATTAGGAAATTTCCCATGACATATGATAAAGTATAGGAAAAGCTGTTATTTTTCAATCTGTAAAGCGTGATAGACTGTTTTAGGAGGAAGCGTTTTGAGTGAAGAAAAATCCACCAAAAAGAAAAGTTCTCTCTTTGAATGGGTAAAAGCCATTATCATTGCAGTGGCTCTGGCTTTATTGATCAGGACGTTTTTATTCGAACCGTATTTAGTGGAAGGGACGTCCATGGATCCGACTCTCCATGACGGAGAGCGTCTGTTCGTCTATAAAACCGTGAAATACATTGGAGAATTTAAACGTGGGGACATCATCATTATTGACGGCGATGAAAAAAATGTCCACTATGTAAAACGCCTGATCGGTCTGCCGGGAGATACTGTGCAAATGAAGGATGACACGCTTCTCATTAACGGGAAGAAAGTGGATGAGCCATATTTGGCGGGAAATAAAAAAGAAGCCGAGTCAGTCGGCGTGAAGCTGACGGGCGATTTTGGCCCGGTAAAAGTTCCTGAAGACAAATACTTCGTAATGGGGGACAACCGCCAGAGATCGATGGACAGCCGGAACGGCCTCGGGCTGATTGATAAGAAGCGGGTGGCCGGGACATCGCAATTTGTGTTCTTTCCGTTTAATGAAATCCGAAAAACAGACTGAAAAAAGCCTGATGTCCGCTCTGGATATCAGGCTTTTTTGCTTTTTATGCTGAAAGTGACGCCAGCACGACAATAAACAGTACCGTCACAAACACTGAAGCGGTTATCAAGAGCACGCTGTAGAGGATTCTGACGTCCGCTGCTTCTTTTCCCCGCTTTGCCAGCATTCGTTTTGCCGCCATATGTACAAACGTATAGATAAGGGCGATTCCGATATAAAGGCCAAGGTCGCGCGCCGTAAAACCTGTCACGGCCAAATAAACCCCGGCAAAAAAAATAAACATGCAGTACTCTGTCAGAGTGATAAGCTTCATGTTGTCCTCCGTCTAATTTTCCGAGTTTTCCCCATAGATGACCTTTTTATAATATACCTTTTGAAGCCAGCCTACAAGAAGGCCGAATCCGGTCAAAAGACACGAAAAAATAAAAAAGTCTGAAGTCCACATATCATATCCCTTGAACAATCCGATGGACATTGTCGATATCACCATTGCAAGCGAAACAAACAGCGCATACCACGGCCTCATGTTAATCCATCGCTGAATATCAGGATCATCTTTAATATTCATGTTTCCATCCCCCAATCCACATTAATTGTAACATATTGTCACTATCCAGATGCATAAAAAAAGCGTGAAAACGGCTGCAATGGCTTTAAAACTTTATTGCAAAAAAGCAAAGCATTTCTATTAAGGGATATTCGTGTTATACTCTTTTTAATGAAGTATAGTGATGGAGGATATTAAATGATAGCTGTTAGTAATGTCAGCTTGCGGTTTGCAGACCGCAAGCTATTTGAAGATGTCAATATAAAGTTTACTCCCGGCAATTGCTACGGATTAATCGGGGCAAACGGAGCAGGAAAATCCACTTTTTTGAAAATTTTGTCAGGTGAGATTGAACCTCAGACGGGTGATGTGCACATGAGCCCGGGGGAGCGCCTCGCCGTTCTGAAACAGAACCATTTTGAGTATGAAGAACATGAAGTGCTGAAAGTCGTGATTATGGGCCATAAGCGTTTATATGAAGTCATGCAGGAAAAGGATGCCATTTACATGAAGCCGGATTTTTCCGATGAAGACGGGATTCGCGCTGCAGAGCTCGAAGGTGAATTCGCCGAGCTGAACGGCTGGGAAGCCGAAGGGGAAGCCGCGATTTTGCTGAAAGGGCTCGGTATTCCCGAAGAGCTTCATACAAAGAAAATGGCTGATCTCGGCGGTTCTGACAAGGTGAAGGTGCTGCTTGCCCAAGCGCTTTTCGGAAAGCCTGACGTGCTTCTTTTGGATGAGCCGACAAACCATTTGGATATTCAGGCGATCCAGTGGCTCGAAGAGTTTTTGATCAACTTTGAGAACACGGTCATCGTTGTATCGCATGACCGCCATTTTTTAAATAAAGTATGCACCCATATCGCCGACTTGGACTTTAACAAAATCCAAATCTATGTCGGCAACTATGACTTCTGGTATGAATCAAGCCAGCTTGCGCTTAAAATGGCGCAGGAAGCCAATAAGAAAAAAGAAGAGCAAATCAAACAGCTTCAGGAGTTCGTCGCACGATTCAGCGCAAATGCGTCCAAATCAAAGCAGGCGACTTCGAGAAAAAAATTGCTTGAAAAGATAACCCTTGACGACATTAAACCGTCATCACGGAAATATCCGTACGTCAACTTCACGCCGGAACGCGAGATTGGCAATGACGTCCTGGCCGTTAAAGATCTTTCGAAAACGATTGACGGCGTGAAAGTTCTTGATTCAGTGAGCTTTATGATGAATAAGGACGATAAAATCGCGTTTACGGGCCGCAACGAGCTTGCCGCCACAACGCTTTTTAAAATTTTGGCGGGGGAAATGGAGCCCGACAGCGGAACATTTAAATGGGGCGTCACAACCTCACAAGCCTTTTTCCCGAAGGATAACAGCGAATTTTTCGAGAACAGCGATTTAAATCTGGTAGACTGGCTTCGTCAATTTTCGCCGCATGATCAAAGTGAGAGCTTTTTGCGCGGATTTCTCGGCCGGATGCTCTTCTCGGGAGAAGAAGTGCTGAAAAAGGCAAGCGTGTTGTCGGGAGGAGAAAAAGTCCGCTGCATGCTGTCAAAAATGATGCTTTCGGGAGCAAACGTATTAATGCTCGATGAGCCGACAAACCATTTGGATCTGGAATCGATTACCGCATTGAACAACGGCTTAATCAGCTTTAAAGGCGCCATGCTGTTTACGTCCCACGACCATCAGTTTGTACAGACGATCGCCAACCGGATCATCGAGATCACGCCAAACGGCATCGTAGACAAGCAAATGAGCTATGACGAGTTTTTGGAAGACAAAACGGTACAGGAGAAGCTTGCCGAACTTTACGCATAATTCAAGAAAGCCCGCTTAAACAGCGGGTTTTCTTATATCATAAAGGAGATGGTCGCTGTGTCATGCCGAAAGGCTCTTGATCAATATATAAAAGCAACAAACACGCATGTGTTCGCAAATGTCAAAGAGCTCCTTGACCGCGACGCGGTGTATTGGTTCTCGGATCAAACGTGCTCGGGCTTTGAGGAGATTCAGCGTTACTTTGAAAACGCCTGGAAGCAAATCGAAAACGAAGTATACAGCGCCAAGGATGTCAGTTGGATCACTGAAACAGACGAACAGGCCGTTTGCCTGTATACGTACGAATGGAAAGGATTTTATCAAGGCGAACCGGTTTCCGGGGCAGGCCGTGCGACAAACGTATTTATAAAGGACGAGTCGGGAAACTGGAAGCTAAAGCACGAGCATTTAAGCAGCTTGCCGAAATCGTGATGAAACGGAGAGGTGTGCTTTGCCGGGATCATTGGACGCTTTTTGGCCGTTACAGTCACCGGCTGAAGAGTGAACGGGTCGGAAGTTTCTTCGTCTTCAATCCCATATAAAAGGACCTCAGAAGCTTTCTGAGGTCCTTTTTTCGGGGGATCTTAAATCGCCCAATTGCCGTTTCGGAAAATCGGTTCTCTTTTTCCATCGGCCGTTATTCCGTCAATATCCATTTCACCTGAGCCGATCATGAAATCGACATGGGTGATGCTTTCATTTAAACCTTCCTTCGCCAGCTCCTCGCGCGACATCGTTTTGCCGCCTTCAATGTTAAACGCATATCCGCTTCCGATTGCGAGGTGGTTTGAGGCATTTTCATCAAACAGCGTGTTATAAAACAAAATATTTGATTTGGATATCGGCGAATCATGGGCGACCAATGCGACTTCGCCCAAGTAATGAGAGCCTTCGTCTGTTTCGATCAGCTCTTTTAAAATGTCTTCGCCCTGCTCTGCTTTGACATCGACAATCCGTCCGTTTTCAAATGTCAGTGTAAAGCCGTCGATGATGTTTCCGCCGTAGCTCAGCGGTTTCGTGCTTGAAACGGTTCCGTTCACCCCGTCCTTTTTCGGTGCGGTAAACACTTCTTCCGTCGGCATGTTGGCCATGAATTCGTCGCCTTTTTCATTGACGCTTCCGGCGCCGACCCAGACGTGTTTTTCAGGGAGTTCGATCGTCAGGTCCGTACCCTTCGCTTGATAGTGGAGGGCTTGATAGTGTTTTTCGTTTAGCACGCTCACTTTATCGCGAAGCGATTGGTCATGATCTTTCCATGCTTGAACAGGATTCTCCCGGTCAACTCGGGTCGTCTTAAAAATTTCATCCCACAGCTTTTGCACCGCTTCTTCCTCACTGCTGTCCGGAAATACTTTTTTCGCCCATTGAGGCGATGGCGCGGCCACAACAGTCCAGCTGACTTTGTCCGACTGGATCATTTGTCTGTATGTATGTAAAGCTTTTCCGGCCGCTTTTTGCTGTGCCGCAATCTTTTTGGAGTCGATTCCTTTCAAAAGATCAGGGCCTGACGAGACGATGGAAATAAAGGCAGCGCCTTCCTTCGCGAGCGTTTCCATGCCCTTTGCTTCCCATTCCGGAAATTCTTCAAATGCTTCAAAAGGAGCAAGCTCATATTTCAGCCGTGTGACTTCATCATCCTGCCAGCGGACTGTCACATGTTTTGCGCCTCTTTGATAAGCGCTTTTCACCAGCAGGCGGACAAAATCGCGGATTTCTGTCGAAGCGTTGATGACGACCTGCTGGCCCTTTTGAATATTGACGCCGACTTCTGCTACAAGCTGTGCATATTTGCTGAGTTTATCGGTAAATGTATTCATCCTGCAAAACCTCCTTTATTGTCCATAACATCATATCAAATATTCGCTTGAAAATAAAAAGTTCGCAGCTGCGGCTGCGAACTTTTTTAACGATTTATTTTTGCTGTTTGGCCGGGAGGGGAGCTTGGCATATTTGCGAGCGATATGCTCATTCCCCCGAGAATGATGCCGCTTAAAATAGCGGTAATGGCCACGCGTCTTCCCAAATCTCTAAGCATGTTCTTCCTCCTTATCGTTTCTCCATTTCAAACGATATGTCGGAAGTCTGCAAAAAAGACGTCAAATATAAAATTATTTAGCGGCTTTTTGAAGTTTATCAATCACTTCAAGAGAACGGCCCGTCCCGATGGCCACGGATTCAAGCGGATTTGCGGCGACATGGACCGGAACGACGATTTCCTGTGAAAGCCATTCTTTGATGCCGTTCAAAAGGGCGCCTCCCCCGGTTAGAATCACGCCGCGGTCGACGATGTCTCCGCTCAGCTCTGGAGGACAGTCCTCAAGCGTCGCTCTGATGGCTTCAATAATGTGGAGAAGAGATTCGCGCATCGCCGCCTGAATTTCGCTGGATTCAAGTGTAATCGTTTTAGGCAGGCCGGTTACGAGATCGCGCCCCCTGACTTCCATCGTTTTTGTTTCATGCTCGATCAGTGCATAGCCGATTTCGATCTTGACTTCCTCGGCGGTACGTTCTCCGATCAGCAGGTTGTATTTCTTTCTGACAAATGACATGATGTCTTCATCAAGCTGATCGCCGCCGATCCGGATGGAATGGCAGGATACGACGCCGCCGAAGGAAATGATCGCTACTTCAGTCGTACCGCCGCCGATATCGACGACGACATTGGCGACAGGCTCATCGACTGGAAGGTCTGCGCCGATCGCTGCTGCGACAGGCTCTTCAATCAGATGCACTTGTTTTGCTCCGCAATTTTTGACGGCATCGCTGATGGCCCGTCTTTCGACAGCTGTGGAACCTGACGGCGTGCAGACGACGACGCTCGGTTTTCTAAACGTAAAGCCGATGTTTTTTCCCGCTTTTTTCATAATTTGCTTTAAAAGATCTGTCGTCATGTCGTAATCGGCAATGACTCCGTCTTTCAATGGCCGGACCGCGACAATTTTGCCCGGGGTCTTTCCGATCATGTTTTTCGCCTCGGTTCCGACCGCCAGGACGGTTTTTGTCTCCGTATCAACCGCCACGACTGAAGGCTCGTTTAAAATGATGCCTTTGTTTTTGCTGTAAACCAGTATGTTCGCTGTTCCTAGATCAATCCCGATCTCGGTTGTTTGAAACATGTTTTCACCCAATCTCTATTTAAAATTTTTTGAAATACGAAATGTTTTTTCTTCGTGTTGAAAAAAAGATTTTCATTTAAATTTTCTCAGAAAAACATCGATTTTTGGGGGTTTGTGACGAGATTGAAAAAAACCTGTAAAAAGATGACCTCATATTTACATCATGAGAAAATTATTTCATTTTTCTTACGTGAAGTTTTGCTAAAAGAGGGAAACCTTTTTCGTTTATTGTTCGTCTATCGTTATGCTAAGACAATATCTTAGAAAAGAAGAAACAAAATGAGGAAGTAGGCGAAAGATTTTGAAATCAATAGGAGTTGTGAGAAAAGTAGATGAACTCGGCCGCATCGTGATGCCGATTGAGTTAAGAAGGGCGCTGGATATTTCAATAAAAGACAGCATTGAGTTTTTTGTAGATAAGGATAAAATTGTTTTACAAAAATATAAACCCCATGGGGTCTGCCTGATAACCGGAGAGATTACATCCGAAAACCGCGAATATGCAAACGGAAAAATCACGCTGAGCCCAGAGGGCGCTGAAATGCTGTTGGAAGAACTGAAAACTGCGCTGCATCAGGCAAAATCCTGACGAAAGACCCTGCCTTTTACGCGGCAGGGTTTTTCTAAAGCTTTTTTGCCAAATGGTATGCCAAAGCAATGTTCAAAAGATGACCGAAAACCCACATTATTGAAAGATTCGCCATTTGAGACGATAAATACTTCGAACAATCCTCTCAAAGATGGTGTAAAGAATGTTACAATTAACTGAGAAATACAAGTGGCAGGTGGGGGCATGAGAAGATATCAAGGACGGATCATTGCAACCGTTTTGGCAATGACCTTTATTATGTTCTGGAATTATTTATTTTACGGTGTATTGGGAAATAAAATTAACTGGACGGTTGATCTTCTGTTTACACTGGTGACATTGGTCAGCGTGTGGTGGCTGACGCTGTATATCGATGAATCGAATCAGCTTGTCTATAAGCTGAAGGAAAGTGAAAAACAATATAAAGAGCTTTCGGCTGAAACGAACCGGATTATGGACAACCTTCAGGAAATCGTGTTTCAGACCGACAGAAAAGGAATCATTACCTTTTTGAACCAGGCATGGACCACTTTGACCGGCTACAGTGTAAAGGAAAGCATTGGAACGATGTACAATGATTACTTTGATCATGAAGAACGGATTTCGAATCACCTGATCGCTCAGCTGAAGAACAGGGAGCGTGAGGGGAGAATCGAGGTGCTGTATCATCGAAAGAACGGAAGCAAGTTTTGGGGCGAAGTCCATTATAAATTGTATTATACAAACGGCCAATTTACGGGAAGCTTAGGCACGCTTACAGATGTCACAGAGCGGAAAAATGCGGAAATGGAGCTGCTGAAATCAAATCAGCGGCTCGCCATGCAGTCCCAAAAGCTGGCGATGGCCGGCCAGCTTGCCGCGGGAATCGCGCATGAAGTGAGAAATCCCCTTACATCTGTTAACGGATTCCTGCAGCTGATGAAAACGGAATACCCAGACAGAAGCCAATATTTTGATATTATCTTTTCTGAAATTAAGCGGATTGATTCTGTGCTTGGGGAGCTCCTTGTATTGGCAAAACCCCATCAGGTTCAGTTTAAAAAAATCAAGATCAACTCCGTTCTTCAGCAGGTGACGACTTTGCTGGAGACGAATGCGGTGCTTGCCCATATCGAAATTAAAAAAGCTTTTGAGCAAGGAAAAGAGTGGGAAATAAACGGTGATGAAAATCAAATTAAGCAAGTGTTTATCAATTTGATCAAGAATGGAATTGAAGCGATGCCGGACGGAGGCAAAATCACGATTTCTTCTGAGCAGGAAGGGGATTTTGTCAAAATCAGCATCAAAGATGAAGGCGGAGGCATTTCACAAGATGACCTGGACAAGCTTGGCGAGCCTTTCTTTTCCACAAAAAAAGAAGGCACAGGACTCGGGCTCACAATCTGCTTAAATATTATCGGCGCCCACAACGGGGAAATGAAGATAGACAGCAAATTGGGGGAAGGCAGCACATTCCACATTTTGCTGCCGCTTGACAACCAGATGGAGAAAGCTGAAAAAACGAAACCATACATCATGCCTTCTAAAATGATATAACATATGAATAGAGGAAAAATTCCTCATCATATGATAGAATTTTTTAAAGATTGACCCATGGAGGAATAACCGATGAAAAAAGAATACGCAGTGATTGGACTCGGCCGGTTCGGCGGCAGCATTTGCAAGGCATTAAGTGAAGAAGGTCTTGAGGTGATGGCGATCGACAGGGACGAGGACCGCGTGAACGAATACGCGAAAATCGCTTCGCACGCCGTAATAGGCGACACAACGGATGAATCTGTACTTAAAAATCTTGGACTGCGCAATTTTGACCATGTCATTGTGGCGATTGGAGAAAATATTCAAGCGAGCATCCTGACCACGCTCATGCTAAAAGAACTCGGTGTAAAAATGATTACGGTAAAAGCCCAGAATGATTATCATGAAAAGGTTTTATCCAAAATCGGAGCTGACCGGATCGTTCATCCGGAGCGTGAGATGGGCAAGAGAATCGCTCATAATATCGTGTCCAACAATGTGCTTGATTACCTGGAACTGTCAGACGAACACAGTCTTGTAGAAATTGTTGCGAACAGCAAATTAGCGGGAAATACGCTGCTTGACCTAGATATCCGCGCAAGATACGGCATCAATATCGTTGCGATTAAACGCGGAAAAGAAGTGATTGTGTCTCCGCTTGCCACCGAGGAGATTCAGGAGGAAGATATATTAATTGTCATCGGCTCTAATCCTGATATTGACCGCTTTGAGAAAAAGGTTTTTCAGCAATAATAGTTTTCAATATATTATATTTATGCCGCAAGCATTTTTCAGCTTGCGGTTTTTTGATCTTTTCGTTGACTGTTGCATGCGATTCGGATAGGATATTGAACCATATACATTACAAAAAGAGAGGGGCTATACACCTTTGGACAAAGAGATGTTCATTCACCGGCTTGGCGCTGCCGGTCATCGCAGAAAAGCCGATACGGTTATCAAAAACGGAAAAATAATGGATGTTTTTAATCAAGAATGGATAGAGGCAGACATCGCTATCGTAAACGGAGCCATTGTCGGTTTGGGCGATTATGAGGGGGAGGAGATCATTGATGCGAAAGGGCAAATGATTGTTCCCGGTTTTATCGACGGCCATGTACATATTGAGTCTTCAATGGTGACGCCTCCCGAGTTTGCGAAGGCGGTTATTCCCCATGGTGTGACGACCGTGATTACAGACCCTCATGAAATCGCGAACGTCTCAGGTGCAAAAGGTCTCCGTTTCATGATGGGCCAGGCCGATCTTACCCCGCTGAATATTTATTTCATGCTGCCTTCATGCGTTCCGGCGGCGGCATTTGAAAAATCCGGCGCTGTTTTGCGTGCCGAAGATTTAAAACCATTTTACGGCCGGGATGAGGTGCTCGGGCTTGCAGAAGTGATGGATTATGTTTCTGTAGAAGCTGCAGAGCCTGATATGGCGCAAAAATTGTTTGACGCCCATGCAGCGGGTAAGCGGATCGACGGGCATTTGGCAGGGCTGTCAGCTAAATTTGTCAATGTCTACCGGGCAGCCGGCGTGCTGACTGATCATGAAGTAACAACCCCGGAAGAAGCGCTGGAAAGAGTCAGAAGAGGAATGTATGTCATGCTTCGGGAAGGATCTGTGGCGAAGAATGTCCGCCGTGTATTGCCTGCCGTAAACGAAAAAAATGCAAGACGCTTCTTTTTCTGTACGGATGATAAGCATTTGGACGAACTGATCGAGGAAGGGAGCATTAATCACCAAGTGAAGCTCGCCATTCAATCAGGACTCGATCCATTTCTCGCCTACCAGCTCGGAAGCCTTAATGCCGCCGAATGCTACGGCCTGCACACAAAGGGGGCGATCGCTCCCGGCTATGATGCGGATCTCCTCTTTATCAGCGACTTAACAAATGTACAGATCACTCAGACGATGATCAATGGGACGATTTACAGGGCAGCGAATGATGCGGGCGCAGCTCTCTGCAAACCTGAGCAAGACATGCTGCAAACAGTGCATTTGCCTGATTTAGAGACAAAAGATCTTCAGGTGCCGATTGTTTCGGACAAGGATATCCGCATCATCGAAATCATTCCCAATCAGCTTGAGACAAAGCTTGTCGTTGCCAAGCCGAAAGAGAGGGGTTTTTTCAAAGCTGATCCAGAATCCGACTTGTTGAAAATCGCGGCGGTCGAACGCCACCGGGGCATAAAGGAAATCGGGGTTGGAATTGTCAAAGGATTTGGTCTGAAAGATGGGGCGATTGCGGCGACAATTGCGCACGATTCCCACAATGTAATCGCAGTCGGTACGAATGATCAGGACCTATTACAAGCGATCGAAACCCTCAAAGAGATCGGGGGGGGGTTGACCGTCGCCAAAGGAGGAAAGGAGCTTCATTCCGTCGCGCTGCCGATCGCAGGCCTTTTATCCGACAAACCGCTTGAGGATGTGAACGACAGTTTGAAAGTCCTTCATGAAGCCTTGAAGCAAACTGGTTTTTCAGGCGATTTCAATCCCTTTTTAACGCTTTCCTTTTTGGCGCTGCCGGTAATTCCTGATATGAAAATGACGACGGAAGGGCTTTTTGATGTCAAAGCCTTTACACATATTCCGGTGCAGTCATCATAAAAAAAAACGGATCCACCTTTTTAGGTGCATCCGTTTTTTATATCGGGCCGATATTATACTTCCATAATAATAGGAAGAATCATCGGACGGCGTTTCGTTTTTTCATACAAGAAAGGCGCGAGCGTGTCTGTAATTTCATTTTTGATTTCAGACCACTGTGTCGTTTTCCGCTCCATTACTTTTTTCAGATGGCCGGCAATGAGTTCCTGTGCATCATTGATAAGATCACCGGATTCCCTCATATAGACAAACCCTCTTGAAATTAAATCCGGTCCCGCGGACACTTTGAATTCTTTCATGTTAATGCTGACGACGACGATGACAAGTCCTTCTTCAGAAAGGATTCTGCGGTCGCGCAAGACGATGTTTCCGATATCGCCAATTCCGCTTCCGTCAATGTACACATTGCCTGAAGGGATTTTTCCGGCAACTGTCGCTTCTTCGCTTGTTAAAGCAAGCACTTCGCCGTTGTCCATGATAAAGCAGTTCTCTTCCGGAATTCCGCAGTCAGTCGCCAATTTCACATGCATTTTTTGCATTCTGTACTCACCGTGAATCGGCATGAAAAACTTCGGCTTAATCAAACGCAGCATCAGCTTTTGCTCTTCCTGGCCGCCGTGTCCAGATGTATGGATGTTTGTTACGGCTCCGTGGATAACATCCGCACCTGCGCGATACAGCTGGTTGATCGTGCGGCTGACGCTGATCGTATTGCCCGGGATCGGAGATGATGAAAATACGACCGTATCCCCCGGGTTGATGGAAATTTGACGGTGCGTTCCGTTTGCGATCCTTGAAAGGGCGGCCATCGGCTCGCCTTGGCTTCCCGTACAGAGAATCGTCACTTTTCCTGCCGGAAGCCTGTTGATTTCATTGGCTTCAACAAATGTGTTTTTGGGGCATTTAATATACCCGAGCGTTTGTCCGATTTCAATAGCAGATTCCATGCTTCGTCCAAATACGGCAACTTTCCGGCCGTTGGCAACAGCCGCTTCAATCACCTGCTGCAAGCGGTGGATGTTTGAGGCAAAGGTGGCAAAGATGATTCTGCCTTCAACCTTGCGGAAAATGTCATCAATGCTTTCCCCGACTTTGCGCTCCGACATCGTGAAATCCGGAATTTCGCTGTTTGTGCTGTCGGAAAGGAGGCAGAGAACGCCTTCTTTGCCGATTTCGGCCATTTTGGTCAAGTTGGCAGGTTCGCCTACCGGCGTAAAGTCGAATTTAAAGTCGCCGGTATGTACGATGTTGCCCTGCGGTGTTTTTACGACAATCCCGTATGAGTCCGGAATGCTGTGGGTCGTCCTAAAGAAAGAAACAGACGTTTTTCTGAACTTCACAATATCGTCCTCTTCAATCGTATGAAGTTTTGTCTGGCGCAAAAGACCATGTTCTTCAAGCTTTTTTCTTAAAAGGCCGATCGCAAGCTGACCTCCGTAAACGGGAATGTTTACCTGCTTCAGCAGGTACGGAATTCCGCCGATGTGGTCTTCATGTCCGTGCGTAATAAAAAGGCCTTTGATTTTTTCTTCATTTTTGACTAAGTAAGTGTAATCAGGAATCACATAGTCGATTCCGAGAAGCTCGTCTTCCGGAAACTTAATTCCCGCATCGATAAGGACGATTTCATCCTGAAATTGAACACCGTACGTATTTTTGCCGATCTCCCCCAGTCCGCCCAGGGCAAAAACGGCCGTTTGATCGTTTTTAACAAATTTCATTCATTCATAACTCCAATACTTTAAAATTTTCGCTTTGCTTTTCATATTCTAAAAAAGCGCCTTCAACTTCCTGTATAAACTCAATGTTGTAATTGTATTGTTTTAATTTAGATCTGACTTCACGTTCAGATTGAGCTTCCACAAAAATTGAATCTGTTTTTTCACGAACAGGTACTTCGTCATTACTGCTCTGAAAAAATACCTTATAAATCATCCAAATCTCTCCTTAACTGCCGATTGTTAGACTCATCTTTCTATTATATGCGAAATTGCTTGATAAGAAAAGCATTGAGAAAAAAAGGACCTGTTCACCTGTGTGAAGGTCCTTTTAAGCAATTGATTTTCTGCGTATCATGCCGTTCAATTGTTTTTTTATTTTTTTTCGAAGACGGCGAAGCATTTCGATTCCTCCTTTCGCTGACTTGTCCTAAACCGGCCCTACTACCTTTAGTTCTATTATATGATGAATTCGTTTATTGTTACATGGATATTATTGGAATGGCGGTTCGTTTTTATTTTAGGGTGAAAAGGTTTTCTGGGCGCCTCAGTTTTTGTATGATGGAACAGAAGGACGATAAAATTTATACAGCTAAGGGAGAAGGATTTACAGTCATGGATAAAAAACTGATTTTTTTTGATATCGACGGAACCATTTATGACCACGATAAACAAATCCCGGCAAGCACGAAAACAGCCATCCGCCATTTAAAGGAGCGCGGACACCATGTATTCATTGCGACCGGAAGGGCTCCGTTCATGGTCAGCCCGGTGCTTGAAGAGCTTGGGATCGATTCTTTTATATCCTACAACGGGCAATATGTCGTTTTTGAAGGGGAGGTCATCTATAAAAACCCTATTTCTGCGCAATCGCTTGAAGCTTTGCTTCAGCATTCGGAAACATGCGGACATCCGCTCGTTTTTATGGGGGAAGAGGGGATGCGCTCTTCCGTGGACGACCATCCTTTTGTTCATGAGGGAATCGGCAGCTTAAAAGTGGAACATCCGAAACATGACCCTTCCTACTATAAAGGCAGAGACATATTCCAGGTGCTTTTGTTCTGTGAAGAGCCCGATGAACCTCAATACGGTCATTTTCGCGAATTCGACCTCGTTCGCTGGCATGAGCGTTCGACTGACGTGCTGCCTGCCGGAGGCTCGAAGGCTGAAGGAATTAAAAAAGTCATTGAAAAGCTCCCGTTTGACAGAGAGGATACATATGCATTTGGAGACGGCTTGAACGATTTGCAAATGATCGAATTTGCAGGGACTGGAGTCGCCATGGGCAATGCCGTGCCAGAGCTGAAAAAAGCAGCAGACTTTATCACAAAGCCCGTTGATGAGGATGGAATTGCGCATGCGGTCGAAGCGCTCGGCCTCTTGGCGTAATTCGAAAAAAAGCGGATCATCGCATGATCCGTCTTTTTATTATCTGCCAATCGGTATCGCCTGTTCAGGCTCTTTGAATGGATTCTCTTTATCGATATGGTCATAGAACATAATTCCGTTTAAATGATCGATTTCATGCTGAAACACGATGGCCGGGAACCCTTTTAAACGAATGTCGATGTTCTCGCCTTCAACTGTTGTTCCCTTCACTCTGATCCGCGCGTATCGGGGAACATATCCCGGAATCGCCTCATCGACGGAAAGGCACCCCTCGCCGCTCGTCAAATAGCTTTTCTCGACTGAATGGCTGACAATCCTCGGATTGAACAGCGCATAGCTGTATAATGTACCGTCCTCGCTTTCGGCATGCACGGCGATCATTCTTTTATTGACATTAATTTGCGGCGCTGCAAGGCCGACCCCAGGACGAAGATTGTATTTTTGGGCGATTTCAGGATCCTGACTGTTTTTCACAAATTCGATCATTTCAGTCAGCTGTTTGATTTCTGTTTCGCTTGCCGGCAATTGAACTTCTTCGGCGACGGTTCTTAAAGCGGGATGACCGTCGCGGACAATGTTTTCCATTGTGATCAACATCTTCACTCCCAACGATTAATATGTAAAGTATAGCGGATGATGAGGATGGTGCGCAATGTCTGAATCATAACGCATGGTTAACATGACCAGCCTGTTCCGGCTGGTCATGATATCGGCGGTGCTAGCAGCCTAAATAAGCGGCACCTACAATAATCAGCAATATAAATAGAACAACGATCAAAGCGAATGTGCGGCCGTAACCATAACCGCCGTACCCGTATCCATAACTAGGGCAGCAATAACCGTACATAGTAAGACCTCCTCCATGAATTTACGCAAAGCCTTTATCGAGTAGGCATAGCGTCTAATATAAATTATGTAAAAGCGCCAAGGTTGTATAGTCGAATGCCCACTTTCGCGCAAATTTCCGGGCAAAGGCTGTTCTAAATTGAAAAACGGATACATACCGATTCTGTATCAGCTTGTCCGATTAAGCGGACTTCGGTTGTCAAACAAGCACAGACGTTTTATAGTTGAATTTGTGTTTAGATTGGGGGAAATACGGAGTGGAATCTTTTAAAAAGCGCGTACCGGCCGGTCTTGCTGTTTTTTGTATGGCGGCTTTTCTGTTAACGGGATGTCTGTGGGAGGATCCGGTAAAGTCGCTGCATGGCTCGCTGGAAAAGGTCGTCGAACTGGAAAAACCGTTTCAAAAGGAGCAAAAATCTCTCAAAAGCTTGGAGCAAAACGAATCAAAGCTGTATGAAAAGATGATAAAGCTGAATATGGATGATTTTGACCAGGTCGTTGCACTTTCTGAAAAAGCGCTTAAATCAGCAAAAGAACGCGAACAGCATTTGCGTTCGGAAAAAGAAAGCATCGATAAGGCAAAAAAGGAATTTGAAGCGAATAAAGCGTCCGCTGAAAAAATTGACGACCGCAATGTCAAAAAGAAAGCGGAAAGCGCTGTTTCCTACATGGAAAGGCGCTATCAAGCCTATGATGCTCTCTACAAGGCTTATAAGAATGCACTCGGCCTTGATCAGGAATTGTACAAGCTCCTTCAAAATAAAGAGCTTGGACTAAATGAACTGGAATCGCAGCTGGGGAAAATAAACAAATCATATGCGGAAGTCATGAAGCAAAGCGAGCATTTTAATGCTTATACAAAAGACTACAACAAAGCGAGAAAAGATTTTTACAAAGCTGCAGGATATCATGTCAAGGAGAGCCGTTGATTCGGCTCTCCTTTTTCGACAAATTCCGCACATCTATTGTAATACAGGTTGTGTCCTATACTAGCACAGTTTTGAAACAGGTGGATCAGCGTGAAAACAGGATTTTATAAAAGCGAATACATTTATTGAAATTCGGGAATGAAATCGATTGACGAGTATCATCCGCTGGTGTAAACTTAGCCTTGGTGGAACTTGTTGTATTAGTTTGTTGTAAACTTTAAATGATACAGTTTTAGAACGCATTGGGCTGTCCTTACATAATAAGTTTCGACAACCAGCAAAGCGGCTAATATGAAATAAATATGAGTTGCGCCCGTCAATTTAGGACACCCTAATTCTGTATGTATAAGGATTACACGTCTATGACTGTCAAAAGAAAGGAAGAGGTGACTTTAATATGGCTGCAAAAACGAAAAAAGCAATCGTTGATAGCAAAAAGCAATTTGATGCCATTAAAAAGCAGTTCGAAACGTTTCAAATTTTGAATGAAAAAGGCGAAGTCGTTAACGAAGCGGCAATGCCTGATTTATCAGATGATCAATTAAAAGAATTAATGCGCCGCATGGTGTATACGCGTATTTTAGATCAGCGTTCTATCTCTTTAAACAGACAAGGCCGCCTGGGATTCTACGCGCCGACTGCAGGTCAGGAAGCTTCTCAAATTGCTACTCATTTTGCACTTGAGAAAGAAGATTTCGTGCTTCCGGGCTACCGCGATGTTCCGCAGCTGATTTGGCACGGTCTTCCGCTTTATCAGGCGTTCCTGTTCTCTCGCGGACATTTCCGGGGAAATCAAATGCCTGACGATGTTAATGCGCTTTCACCGCAAATCATCATCGGTGCACAGTACATTCAGACAGCCGGTGTGGCACTCGGTCTTAAAAAACGCGGCAAACAAGCTGTTGCGATTACTTATACTGGTGACGGAGGCGCTTCTCAAGGTGATTTCTACGAAGGAATCAACTTTGCGGGTGCATACAAAGCTCCGGCAATCTTTGTTGTACAAAACAACCGTTATGCGATTTCTACACCTGTTGAAAAACAATCTGCTGCTGAGACGATTGCTCAAAAAGCTGCAGCCGCAGGTATCGTCGGTGTTCAAGTCGACGGAATGGATGCGCTTGCTGTATACGCGGCGACACGCGAAGCGCGTGAACGCGCTGTAAACGGCGAGGGGCCAACCCTGATTGAAACGCTTTGCTTCCGCTACGGTCCGCATACAATGGCCGGAGATGATCCGACAAAATACCGTACGAAAGAAATCGAGAATGAGTGGGAGCAGAAAGATCCGCTTGTCCGTTTCCGCAAGTTCTTGGAAGGCAAAGGTTTATGGTCTGAAGAAGAAGAAAACAAGGTAATCGAAGAAGCGAAAGAAGAAATCAAGCAGGCGATCAAGAAAGCCGACGAAGAGCCGAAGCAAAAAGTGACTGACCTGATCGACATCATGTATGAAGAGCTTCCTTATAACCTTGCAGAACAAAAGGAAATTTATAAAGAGAAGGAGTCGAAGTAAGCCATGGCGCAAATGACAATGATTCAAGCAATCACTGATGCGTTACGCACAGAACTGAAAAATGACGAAAATGTCTTAGTTTTCGGAGAAGACGTCGGTGTTAACGGCGGCGTATTCCGTGCGACTGAAGGATTGCAAAAAGAGTTTGGTGAGGATCGCGTATTTGACACTCCTCTTGCTGAATCTGGTATCGGCGGTCTTGCACTCGGCATGGGCTTACAAGGCTTCCGTCCGGTAATGGAAATTCAATTCTTTGGTTTCGTGTACGAAGTAATGGATTCAGTTTCCGGCCAAATGGCCCGGATGCGCTACCGTTCAGGCGGACGCTGGCATTCTCCTGTGACCATCCGTTCTCCGTTTGGCGGCGGTGTTCACACACCTGAGCTCCATGCCGACAGCCTGGAAGGCCTTGTTGCACAGCAGCCTGGTCTAAAAGTGGTCATCCCTTCAACTCCATACGATGCGAAAGGACTTTTAATTTCTGCGATCCGCGATAACGATCCGGTTGTTTTCCTTGAGCACATGAAACTTTACCGTTCATTCCGCCAGGAGGTTCCTGAGGAGGAATACACAATCGAAATCGGTAAAGCCGACGTGAAGCGCGAAGGTACAGACCTTTCCATCATCACTTATGGAGCGATGGTTCACGAATCATTAAAAGCTGCTGAGGAGCTTGAAAAAGAAGGCGTTTCAGCAGAGGTTGTCGACCTGCGCACAGTCAGCCCGCTTGATATTGAAACGATCATCGCTTCTGTTGAAAAAACAGGCCGTGCAATCGTTGTTCAAGAGGCGCAAAAACAAGCAGGCGTTGCTGCAAACGTCGTAGCCGAAATCAATGACCGCGCGATCTTAAGCCTTGAAGCGCCAGTGCTTCGCGTGACTGCGCCTGATACAGTATTCCCATTCTCTCAAGCTGAAAGCGTCTGGCTTCCAAACCATAAAGACGTGCTTGAAACTGCTAAAAAAGTATTGGAATTTTAATTTGATTATCCAAAAGGGAAAAGATGCCATTCATCTTTTTCCTTCATGCATTTCCACAGTCAGACGGGGGACTATAGCCGTGTAACTGACGGTCGGCCGGAAGCCGGCTGACGATTTAATCAACTACGTAATTATCTTAGGAGGTCGAGAACTGTGGCATTTGAATTTAAACTTCCGGATATCGGGGAAGGAATCCACGAAGGCGAAATCGTAAAATGGTTCGTCAAGCCAAACGACGAGGTAAACGAAGATGACGTTTTGGCAGAGGTGCAAAACGACAAAGCTGTTGTAGAAATTCCTTCACCTGTTAAAGGAAAAGTATTAGAATTAAAAGTTGAAGAGGGAACAGTCGCAACCGTTGGGCAGACCATCATCACATTTGATGCACCGGGTTACGAGGATCTTCAATTTAAAGGTGACTCAGGCGACGCTAAAACAGAAGAACAAGTTCAGTCATCTGCCGAAGGCGGTCAGGACCTGGACAAAAAAGAACGTCCTGAAGAGCCGGCTCAAGAAACAGGCGCAGGCAAGCAGGACCAAGCGGATGCAGATCCGAACAAACGCGTAATCGCGATGCCTTCTGTCCGCAAATACGCTCGTGAAAAAGGCGTTGAGATTACGAAGGTTGCTGGCTCCGGCAAAAACGGACGCGTTCTAAAAGAAGATATCGACAGCTTCTTAAGCGGCGGAAATGCCGAAGCTCAAGCTGCACCAGCAGACCAAAAAGCGGAACCTGCGGCACAGCCTGCAGCTGCAGCTCAAGCACCGGAAGGCGAATTCCCGGAAACTCGCGAAAAAATGAGCGGAATCCGCAAAGCAATCGCAAAAGCAATGGTAAACTCAAAACATACGGCTCCACACGTTACATTAATGGACGAAGTCGATGTTACAAACCTTGTCGCACACCGCAAGCAGTTTAAACAAGTTGCGGCTGACCAAGGAATTAAGCTTACTTACCTCCCTTACGTGGTAAAAGCTTTAACATCAGCTCTTAAAAAGTATCCAGTACTGAACACATCAATTGATGACAGCACTGATGAAGTGATCCAGAAGCACTACTTCAACATCGGAATCGCAGCAGACACTGAAAAAGGCCTGCTTGTGCCGGTTGTTAAACATGCGGATCGCAAAGCTATCTTTGAGATTTCAAATGAAATCAACGAGCTTGCTTCAAAAGCGCGTGAAGGAAAGCTTGCTCCTGCAGAAATGAAAGGCGCTTCCTGTACGATTACAAATATCGGTTCTGCGGGCGGACAATGGTTCACACCGGTTATCAACCATCCTGAGGTTGCTATTCTTGGAATCGGCCGCATCGCTGAAAAAGCCGTTGTTCGCGACGGAGAAATTGTTGCTGCGCCTGTTCTGGCTCTTTCCTTGAGCTTTGACCACCGCATGATCGACGGAGCAACTGCACAAAACGCGTTAAACCACATCAAGCGTTTACTGAACGATCCACAATTAATTTTAATGGAGGCGTAATGTCATGGTAGTAGGAGATTTCCCTATTGAAACAGATACTCTTGTCATTGGTGCGGGACCTGGCGGCTATGTAGCTGCCATCCGCGCTGCTCAGCTTGGACAAAAAGTAACAATCGTTGAAAAAGGCAATCTTGGAGGCGTATGTCTGAATGTTGGATGTATCCCTTCAAAAGCGCTGATCAATGCAGGCCACCGTTATGAGAATGCAAAGCATTCTGAAGATATGGGGATCACAGCTGAAAACGTAACAGTAGACTTTACAAAAGTTCAAGAATGGAAAGCCTCTGTCGTGAAAAAGCTTACCGGCGGTGTTGAAGGCCTTCTGAAAGGCAATAAAGTCGATATCGTGAAAGGTGAGGCATATTTTGTAGACAGCAACTCTGTCCGTGTCATGGATGAGAATTCAGCTCAGACTTATACATTCAAAAATGCGATCATTGCAACAGGTTCTCGCCCTATCGAATTGCCAAACTTCAAATATAGCGACCGCGTACTGAATTCAACAGGCGCTTTGGCTCTTAAAGAAATTCCTAAGAAGCTTGTCGTCATCGGCGGCGGATACATCGGAACAGAGCTTGGAACAGCGTATGCAAACTTCGGAACTGAACTTGTTATTTTAGAAGGCGGAGATGAAATTCTTCCTGGCTTCGAAAAACAAATGAGTTCTCTTGTCAAACGCAACCTTAAGAAAAAAGGCAATGTTGAGATCCATACAAGCGCGATGGCGAAAGGCGTTGAAGAAAAAGCTGACGGCGTAACAGTCACTTTTGAAGTCAAAGGTGAAGAAAAAACCGTTGATGCTGATTACGTACTGATCACTGTCGGACGCCGTCCAAATACCGATGAGCTTGGCCTTGAGCAAGTAGGCGTCGAAATGACAGACCGCGGCATCATCAAAACAGATAAGCAATGCCGCACAAACATTTCAAACATCTACGCAATCGGCGATATCATCGAAGGTCCGCCGCTTGCACACAAAGCGTCTTACGAAGGTAAAATTGCCGCTGAAGCCATTTCCGGTGAAGCTGCGGAAATCGACTATCTCGGAATTCCTGCAGTTGTCTTCTCTGAACCTGAGCTTGCATCAGTCGGTTATACCGAAGCACAAGCTAAAGAAGAAGGCATCGAAATCACTGCTGCGAAATTCCCGTTTGCTGCTAACGGACGTGCACTGTCATTAAATGAAACTGACGGTTTCCTTAAACTTGTGACACGCAAAGAAGACGGACTTGTCATCGGTGCACAAATCGCCGGCGCAAGCGCTTCTGATATGATTTCTGAGCTGAGCCTGGCAATCGAAGCAGGAATGACTGCCGAAGATATTGCCATGACGATCCACGCCCACCCTACATTGGGAGAAATCACAATGGAAGCTGCAGAAGTGGCGATCGGCATGCCGATTCATATCGTAAAATAACAATAAAAAATCCCCCTTTTCCGGGGGATTTTTTATCGTTTTAATTCTCTTCGAAGACGTTCCACGATTTTTTCTTTATCTTTTATTCCTTCGATCTTGACCAGTACTGTTTTGCCACTGACAAGCAGCAGGCACGGAAATGTTTGAACTTCCTTTTTCCATTCTCCTTTATCATGTAAGATTTCCATATTGGAAACCTGCCGGGGAAATTCTTGTTTTAAATCCAAAAGAGCATCATAATAAGCGACTTCCCGCCCCATATGATCGTTATCGGAAAAAAAGAGAAGCTTGGCGTGACGTGTTTTGTCATTTTGAACATTCTGATCAGCTGTGACTTGGGATAAAGAACATCCGCTCATTAAAAAAAGGATACAAACCGCGGTGAAAATAGCTCGATACAACATGCCGTCGCTTCACCTCTCTAAAAAATGCAAGTCAAATTTCCTGTTTTTTCATATCCGCTCATTTAGTAAACAATTCCTATTTTATCATGATAATAGAAGAATTCTTTCATTGTTACCCATTTGTTACATAATTGATAACTCCTGTTTTATTTTTGGAATGTTTGATATTGACGCCGGTTTGAATGGGTCACTAGGCCATATGACATAGACTGGAAAATTGGTCTGTATATAGCCATGGTGTGAATAAACATGATGTATCAGGCTGATATGTGAATCATCAGCCTTCTTAAACTCATATAATGTACATAAAAATGATTTAAATGTGTTATACAATTTATCATTGACAACATTAATGTGACATCATATTATAAGGGTAACCAAATTAAACGCTTCCATTTTGAAATGAAAAGGGGAATGAAAGATGGGAACGATCGTTTGTCAAGACTGTAACGAAACCATTCAGCATTTTGAAGATGAAAAGGTGACGATTCTTTACGGAACATGCGGACAGTGCAACTGCCATCTTGAAGAAGAGAACTAAAAAAAGGCATGCGGCTTTAGATTCAATCTGCCGCATGCCTTTCGTTTTAAAGGATTGCCTGCTGTTCTTTGATGACACGGATCATATGAAGTGTGTCGTCTTCAGGCCCTTGAACAGGCAAACCTGCTTCAAGGTTTTTTTCAATGTATTTGATGTTTTCTTCCGAGATGATCTCGCCCGGAATGAAAATCGGTATTCCAGGAGGATAGACCATGACAAATTCGGCGATAATTCGTCCTGCTGCTTTTTTAAAAGGAACGATTTCCGTATTTGCATAAAACGCATCACGAGGTGTCATGGCAAGAGCCGGGATATCGGGAAGAAGGACTTCGGGCTTGCTTTTGCTTTCCTGCGATGAAACGGCCTGACGGGCGATTTCTTCAAGCGCTTTGATGAGCATTTCCGCATCTTTCCTGCGGTCTCCAGGCGTAAAGATGCAGAGGATATTGTACAGGTCGGAAAGCTCCACTTCGATCTGATACGCTTCGCGAAGCCATTTTTCTACGTCATGCCCCGACAAGCCCAGGTTTTTTACTGAAATAATGAGCTTCGTCGGGTCGTAGTCATAGGCTGCTTTTGAACCGAGAATATCTCTGCCGGGACAAAAAAGCCCTTTGATCTCATTGATGCGGTTCCGCGTCTCATTGGCAAGCTTGATCGTTTGATCAATGAGTTCATGCCCTTCCGTCGCCAGACGCTTTCTGGCGACATCGAGGGACGCAAGCAATAAGTAGGATGTCGACGTCGTCGTCAACATGCTTAAAATCGATTGCACCCTCTCTTTTGACACAAGTCCTTCTTTCATATTGAGCACTGAGCTTTGTGTTAATGACCCTCCGAGTTTATGAACGCTCGTTGCCGCCATATCTGCTCCCGCCTGCATGGCTGACAGGGGAAGATCTTCATGGAAGTGGATATGGACGCCGTGAGCTTCATCCACAAGGACAGGAACGTTGAATGAATGCGACAATTCCACGATGCTTCTGAGGTCAGCTGCTATTCCAAAATAAGTCGGATTGATTACGAGAAGCCCTTTTGCGTCAGGATGCTCTTGCAGCGCTTTTCGTGCCGACTCAGGTGTAATGCCGTGAGAAATTCCCAGCTCATCGTCGATTTCAGGATGAATGAAGATCGGCACAGCTCCCGAAAATACAATCGCCGACATGACGGATTTATGGACGTTTCTCGGAACAATGATTTTGTCTCCAGGTCCGCAGACAGCCATCACCATCGCCATGATGGCTCCGCTTGTTCCTTGAACGGAAAAGAACGTGTAATCGGCTCCAAATGCTTCGGCGGCCAAATCCTGCGCTTCCTTGATGATTCCTTTTGGAGCATGTAGATCATCAAGCGGCTCAATATTGATTAAATCTATACTTAAAGCATTTTCACCGATAAATTGTCTGAATTCAGGATCCATTCCAGAGCCTTTTTTGTGGCCGGGAATATGGAATTGAATCGGATTCTTGCCAGCGTGCTTCTTTAAACCGGTATATAAGGGTGTTTCGTGCTGCAACAATTGTTTTCCCACCTTCGTGTAATGCCTACTCTTATTCTTTATCAAATATCAGGGAGTTATTTTACTTTTTCCTTGATGGCATAAAACAAATGAATTATATTATGTTCTTGAAAGAATGTAAAGAACAATTTAAGATCTTTCCTAAGGTGAGGAAAAACCCCTTGGATAGACGCAAAACAGAAAACGAATAATAAAGATAGAAAAGCCGTCAGAACGAACTGTATAAGGAGATGAATCAGAATGGAAGAATATCAATATCCGATGAATGAGGACTGGAGCACAGAAGAAGCAATTGATGTCATTTCGTTTTTTCAAGCGGTCGAGCTCGCTTATGAAAAAGGAGTGGAGCGCGATGTATTAATGAGCGCATATCGCCGTTTTAAAGAAATCGTGCCTGGAAAGGCGGAAGAAAAAAAGCTATGCAGCCAGTTTGAAGAGGTGAGCGATTATTCTCCGTACCGGGCAGTGAAAAAAGCGAAAGAGCTGACAGAAGATACGAAAATTAAAATGTAGAAAAGGGATGGAGCATTTCATCCCTTTTTCATTATTTGATTAAAGCGCAACCTTTTGTGTTAAGCGATAAAGGAAGGCAAGCTTTTCAAAAGATGCTTCAATTTCGGAAAGGAATTCCTGTTCGTTCATTTGGAGCACCTGTTCTTTTGACAGCTGAATTCCGCACAAAACCTCGGCTTTTTTCACCTTTGCAAGCCGGTCAAACAGCTTTTCGAGCCCTTCTGCATCCATGTCGGCTTGTTTTCGGGCTTCGGGTTTCGTATGGTCGGCGGACCAGAAAAAGCTGTCAGGCACCCTGCTCTTGATTTCTGACAGGTGTTCTTTAAACAGCCTTCCGTACTCTTCCTTGAGGGGGGATTCATAAATCAATGCAAACCAGACGAAAACATGGGTTTTCCAAAGGCCGATTTGAAAATGGGGCAGCTTTTTATAGCCGCGCTTATTGTTTGCAAACGCAACCCAGCTGTCATCAGGCGGATTGACAGAGCGGCGGGCATGCTTGGCAACGTGAACGAACATTTCGTCTCCGGTCAGAACGGAAAGAACAGGTGCAAAATGTTCCCCCAGCCCCTGGAGTTTAGGCCGTACGGTTTCTTTCAAAACGCCCATCCGCGCATCTAAGCCTTCTATTGTAAACGTATGAAAATCTTCTTCAGTGAAACGCAGATTGTTCATTCTTTTCCTCCTTGTCCAATCAGTAATGATATTTTATCACAGTTAACTTTCCAAATAAAAAATAACGTTTGAAGCTTCACTTTTGTGGGAAACGGTAGGTAAACACACAATTTTTAGAATCACGTTGCGAAAGCATCAGCGATTCATACGATATGAATAAGAAAATATAAAAATGCCGCAGAAGCTATGACCAGAAGGATGCCTTTTACATTCAATTTTCTCTGGAAGGGGCGTAGGGAAATGAAACCGATTGTAAAACAAGGGGCTATGGCAGAAAAAGATAACCGGGCCGCCGTTTGGAAGCTGGAAGTCGATTATGAACTGGCAACACTTTACGAAGCCATGGAACAAAAGGATGAAACCCAGATTGAAATCAGCAAACGAAAATTGGAGCGGCTTAGAAAAGAATGGATTAGATTGTATGGATGAAACCATAATAAAAACGAACCTGGCAGACGGTTCGTTTTTATTCGGCGCCGGAAATCTTTTTTCATTTTTCTTGCTTTTTTTCGATCAATATCAGTATGCTATGAATAAAACAACACGTATACATAGAAAAGAGGTTGTGAGAGATGACAAACTGGAAGGAAATCGACCGGCTTGCAAAAAGCTGGGTGAAAGAAGCTGGACAAAAGATCAAAGAATCGATGAAAAAAAAGATGACGATTGAAACAAAATCGAATCCGAATGACCTTGTCACAAATATTGATAAGGAAACAGAGCGTTTTTTTATCGAAAAAATTCAAGCGGCTTTTCCTGATCATCATATTCTTGGCGAAGAAGGCCAGGGAGACAAGCTCACGTCTTTGGATGGGATCGTCTGGATCATCGATCCGATCGACGGAACCATGAATTTTATTCATCAAAAACGGAACTTCGCGATTTCAATCGGCATTTTCGAAAACGGAACAGGCAAAATCGGGCTGATTTATGATGTAACACACGATGAATTGTACCACGCGTTCCGCGGAGAGGGTGCATATATGAATGACATCAAGCTTGAAAAGATGAAGGAAGTGCCCCTTGAAGAAGCCATTCTTGCCATTAATGCGACCTGGATAACGGAAAATCGGCGAATTGATCCAAGCGTTTTATCCCCGCTTGTCAAACGGGTCAGAGGAACGCGCTCTTACGGATCTGCTGCTTTGGAGCTGGCATATGTGGCAGCGGGCAGAATGGATGTCTATGTGACCATGCGGCTTGCGCCTTGGGACTATGCCGCAGGCTGCGTCCTGTTGGATGAGGTCGGAGGCACATATACAACACTTGATGGAAAACCGGTCAATTTTCTCGAAAACAACAGTATTATAGCCGGCAATCCCGCCGCTCATCAAACGATCTTCAGAGATTATCTGCCCCATGAATAGCAGACCTTTTTCATCCTCTGACCTCGCATTTTTCGAAGAGCTGATCAAAGCGAGCCCAGAATGGGCCAAAGAAGAGCTAAACGGGGAAAACGCAGAAAGCTATATGCGCTCCTATGCGATGCACAACGGAAGCTGGCTCGTCTGGGAGGCTGAAGCGCGCCCGGCGGCGGTCAGCTTCCATCTTGATTGGGCACCGTCAAATGGCAAACCATGGCTCGGCACATTGCTTGTCCACCCCGATTTTCGAGGGAAAGGACGCTGCAAAACAATTATTGAGCAAATCGGGAGCAGCTTGAAAAACGCAGGCCATAAAGCGCTCTTTGCCGCCGTCCCCTTCGATCGGGACGAATGGCAGCAGACGCTGGCCCATTGCGGTTTTGAACAGCTGAAAACGGAAAAGGATGAAAAGGGAAAACAATATGTAATTATGGTTTTACCGCTGACGCACACGTGAACTTGTTTCGCGTGTGTGTTTTTGTATATTTGAATTTTTTGCTGATCCGGTTGTATTGATGATGATATACCTTCTCTTTTTTTAGAAAACCGGCGGGGAACGCCCGCCGGTTTCGTTTCAATCGCAAGTTGCACATCCGTTGATGTCAACTTTTAAAATCGATTCAGTGGATGGAAGAGTGGGGTTATGAAAAAAAGCCCCTTTCCCAAGGGGCTTTTGCTATTCAAGTATCCCTTTTTCGCGCATTTTCTTTTTAAGCGTAAATCCAGCCCCCATAATCACGATCACAGCAGCCAAAGCGCCTGTTACCCCGAATACGCTTTTTTCGGCGATCGCAACCCCGATCAGCATGATGCTCGCGACCGCGGCGAATGCGAACAATAAGAAAATCCATTTGATTTGCTTCATCTGTTTTCCATCCCCTTTTTTGGTCTACTGTTAGTTTACAGAAAAACGTTTAAAATATAAAGAGGGAAGCGCTTTATCTTGCTAAACAAATTGAAATGCCTGCAAATCTCATGTATAATATGAAAGATTATCTGAATTTTTTAGGAGATGAAAATGTGAAACTTCGAGAAGATCTTCGCAATATTGCTATTATCGCCCACGTTGACCACGGAAAAACGACGCTGGTGGATCAGCTTCTCCATCAGGCCGGTACATTCCGGGCCAATGAAAACGTGGCTGAGCGCGCAATGGATTCCAACGATTTGGAAAGAGAGCGCGGCATCACGATTTTAGCAAAAAATACAGCGATTAACTATAAAGATACACGCATTAATATTTTGGACACTCCCGGACACGCGGACTTTGGCGGCGAAGTTGAACGGATTATGAAAATGGTTGACGGCGTTCTGCTTGTCGTTGACGCATATGAAGGCTGCATGCCGCAGACCCGCTTTGTCTTGAAAAAAGCGCTCGAGCAAAACTTGACGCCGATCGTTGTCGTCAATAAAATCGACCGCGATTTTGCCCGCCCCGAAGAGGTCGTTGACGAAGTGCTTGATTTGTTCATCGAACTCGATGCAAACGAAGATCAACTGGAATTCCCGGTTGTATACGCTTCGGCGATCAACGGTACCGCTTCAACCAATCCGGATCAGCAGGATGAAAACATGGAGGCTTTATTTGAAGCGATTGTCAGCCATATTCCGAGCCCTGTCGATAATCGCGAAGAGCCGCTTCAATTCCAGGTCGCTCTGCTTGACTACAATGACTATGTCGGCCGTATCGGGATCGGCCGCGTATTCAGAGGCACGATGAAAGTCGGACAGCAGGTGGCGTTAATGAAGCTTGACGGCTCTGTCAAGCCGTTCCGCGTAACGAAAATCTTCGGCTTCCAGGGGCTGAAGAGAGTTGAGATCGAAGAAGCGAAAGCCGGCGATCTCGTCGCGGTATCCGGAATGGAAGACATTAACGTCGGGGAAACCGTCTGCCCGATCGATCACCAGGAAGCGCTGCCGGTTCTCCGCATCGATGAGCCGACGCTTCAGATGACGTTTGCCGTCAACAACAGTCCTTTTGCCGGACGCGAGGGCAAATATGTCACCGCAAGAAAAATCGAAGAGCGCCTTGAACAGCAGCTGCAAACAGATGTAAGTTTGCGGGTTGATCCGACGCCTTCGCCCGACGCTTGGATCGTCTCAGGACGCGGGGAGCTTCATTTGTCCATTTTAATTGAAAACATGCGCCGTGAAGGCTTCGAATTGCAAGTGTCAAAACCTGAAGTCATCATAAAAGAGATCGATGGCGTCCGCTGCGAACCTGTTGAACGCGTTCAAATCGATGTCCCTGAAGAACACACCGGGGCGGTGATGGAATCAATGGGCGCCCGCAAAGGCGAAATGATCGACATGATCAATAACGGAAACGGCCAGGTCCGCCTGATTTTCAATGTGCCTTCACGCGGATTAATCGGCTATTCAACAGAGTTTATGTCGCTGACACGCGGCTTCGGAATTTTAAACCACACGTTTGACAGCTATCAGCCGGTCGAGCCTGGCCAAGTCGGCGGCCGCCGCCAGGGAGTCCTCGTATCAATGGATACCGGAAAAGCATCCGCCTATGGAATTCAGGGCGTTGAAGAGCGCGGCGTTATTTTTGTTGAGCCGGGCACAGAAGTGTACGAAGGTATGATCGTCGGCGAACACAACCGTGAAAATGACCTGGTTGTCAATATCAACAAAGTGAAGCAGCAGACAAACGTGCGTTCAGCGACGAAAGACCAGACCGTCAGCATGAAAAAACCGCGCATCATGTCTCTTGAAGAATCGCTCGAATATTTGAATGAGGACGAGTATTGCGAGGTAACACCTGAATCGATCAGATTAAGAAAGAAAATTCTCGATAAAAACGAACGGGAAAAAGCAGCGAAAAAGAAAAAGCTGGCAGGATTGTCTTAACTCACGCAGAATTGAAAAAAGAGAAACCCAACTAAGCAAAGGGGAGGGGAATCTTTTTGACTGATGTAAGCGAACGGCTTTCATTTTTTGCCGCTCTTTATAAAGTGGATCAAAATCCCGAGGCAGGGATGTGGTGGCTTTATATCACCATCTTCATCCTGTCCGCTGTTGTTTTTCAATTGGGGTTTGCCAAGCGGCTGCCCCTGTTGAAAACAGCAGTCATTTATGTCTTTCTTGCTTTAGGATGTACGATTCTGACTTTTTTCGGCGTGTTTTTGCCGGTCGGCGAAGGTCTGATCGTGGCGGCTCTGATCCTGACGATCTACAAAATCCGGCTGCACCGCTCCAAAAAGGAACAGGAGACAGGCGTCAGTCCTTAAAAGATGAGATGAACACAAAAAAGACACGGCCCATTTCAGGGCTGTGTCTTTTTTCATTGTTCTGCCAAAAAATCACTCAGTAATAAGTCGCTGAACAGCCTTCTGGCAAAAAGGATTTCGTCTGCTGAATAACGGTCCAAAAAGTCTTTAAAACGCTGTTCGATTTGATCATGTTGCCGCTGATGGATGACATGCACTTTTCTCCCTTTAGCGGTTAAGCGAAAATAGACTTCTTTTTTATTATCGCTGAGCTGGGTTTTGCTGATGAGTCCTTTTTTGATCAGCTTCGCTGTGATTCTTGAAACGGTTGCTTTTGAAAGGCCCATTTTCCCGGCGATAGAGGTGACGTTAATCGGTTCATAATCTCCGATGCAGGCGATGGCATGTATGTCGGACATGTTCAGCTTCAACTCAGAGCCAAGTTCCTGCTCCATGTTTTCGATCTGTACCGACATTCGCTTCTCCATGATGCTTTCTTGCTGTTCTTGCTGATGAATGAGTTTAATGTACATGTCAAATATCTCTTGTTTGGCGTGTGTCAAATGTTCCATGCAGAAAACGGTCTCCTTTTTGATCGATTTTCTGCTACTATTATATCATTTTGTTTCAGGTGAAACAAAATGATTATAAGAATGGAATTGGAACGTGTCCGCACCACCGCTGAAGACCCTCGGAAATCAGCCGTTTCGCGTCTGTTTCGGAATGGTCGACGGCCCAGGCGACATAGCCGTCCGGCCGGATCAGGGCTGCCTTGACATCCTTCCATTCCGGACGCTCCAACATGCTTTTAGCTTCCACTGTTTTGATATGAGGGAGGCTTGGAAGCTGGATTGATTCTTCGTCAAACGTAACAAATACAAAACTTCCGGAATGAAGGAACGAATAGAGCTGCTTAGACGTACCGTCGCGAAGCATGACCTCGAAATCGGGAAGCCGCTTTCCGTTCAGCTGATGCTCCGGCATCTTTTCGTCAGGCAGGCAGGTTACGCTGAGCGCTGTAATTTGCTCTGCCAGATAACGATTGACCTCAGGGAATGTGAGGAGGTCTGACAACAGTCCACGCATATGAAGTCCGTCCCTTGTAAAATCAAACAGCTTCGTTTGAATTTGCGTATTGCGAAGAAGCTCTGCACCGACAGGATGTCTTTCCTTGTGATAGCTCTCCAGCAGCCAGTCAGAGGCTCTGCCGTTGATGACGGCTGCAAGCTTCCAGCCGAGATTCATCGCGTCCTGAAGTCCCACATTCAGTCCTTGTCCGCCGGCAGGGAAATGGATGTGCGCTGCATCTCCAGCCAGAAAGACCCGTTGTGAACGGTAGCGTTCGGCCAGCCTGCTGGCATTGCCGAATCGCGACATCCATACCGGATGATTGATCCCGAAGTCAGTGCCGCAGATCCGCAGAAGGTCTTTCTTTAATTCCTCCAATGTCACCGGCTCGTGCAAAAGCCGCTGCGGCATATGCGGCGCTATGCTGAGAACACGGTAAATGCCCGGTGACAATGGTACGATGACAACGGCTCCTTCTTCATTCATGCTCGTATAGAAGTTCGAGTTAGGCGGATTATCAAGCGATACATCGCCAAGGACGGCTGTAATACTTGCGTCGGTTCCGGGAAAAGCGATTCCCGCTTGTTTACGGACGGTGCTTCCAGCCCCGTCGGCGCCGACAATGTAAGCCGCCGTTAAAAAAGTCAATCCGTCAGGGCCTTGGACGACAAGCTCTGCATTTTCATCGTTCTGCCGGACGGCAAGCACTTCATGGCCGCGAAGGATGCAGACATCCAAACTGCGCGCATGTTCATCAAGAACTTTCTCCGTCTCGGTTTGAGGAAGAAACAGCGTATAATTGGATCGTGTATCAAGCAAAGAAAAATCCAATGCCGGGTTAAGGCCCGCAAAATGTCCGCTTGGAAGCGGCCTGCCTTTTTCTTTAAATCGATCAAACAAACCGCGCATTTCCAATAGTTCGATTGAACGCGGATGCAGTGTCAGCGCTTTTGAATAAGGAGAGGGTTTTTCCAGGCGTTCAACGACGCATGTACGCACACCGGCCATTGCTAATTCTGAAGCGGTCAACAGACCGACCGGGCCACCCCCGACAATTAAAACATCAAAATCCATGATTTATCACTCCTTTTTTGTTTCGTGTGAAACAATTTGAATATACTACAAATGAAAATGTTTATCAATTAATTCCTCTTTTTTTGTTCCTTGTGAAACAAAAATGAGAAAAAAGACATGAATTCCTGTTCATGTCTATACGGTGCTTTTACGATTGTATCTGCTCTTTGTTTTTTCTGTGCGGATATAATTTAAAACGGCCGGTTTTCATCCGGTTCTCGGTTTTGATTTTAATTCGTTCGTAGCATTCATTGCACATATACGTATGTATGGGCCGGTTTCGAAGACGCTTGGCAATCAGTGTGTCATCATCGATTAGATCAATTTTGTCACACAATGAACACTTTACCCTCACTTTTTTTCACCTCGCTTATGATTCATTATATCACCAATGCCAGGACAAAAAAATTTTCTGCAAAAGAAAAAAGGAAAAAGCTTATGCCGGAAAGAAGGTAAAGGCACAAGCTTTTTCAAGATTATTGCTGTCTGTTTTTCATGTATTTATTCGATTGATCGTTCTGTTGTTTTTCAAGCTGTTTTTGCCGGTTGCCGTTCAGCTGGTCATTGTTCGATTTTGTCGGGTTTGTATTTTGGTCGTCTGTTGCATCATTCGGTACTTCCGGAAGAACGCGTCCGACAATTGCTGCCAGTTCATCAAGGATACCTTTGACAGGCCTTCCCGCCTGTATTTCTTTGCCCATCGCTCTGAGCCGGTTTACCGTGTCGGGATCGGCTACCACAGCCGCGTTTGCGCCATATGGATCATTTTGCAGGGCTTGGGCGACCGAGTATTTAATCGATTCGACTTTACTTCGCTCCAAATTATCTTTTACATCAATGCCGACGACGGCGAGCCTTCCGAGGACGATGGCTGTCGCGTCATTAACTCCGGGGACGCTCTCGGTTATTTTGACAAGGCGTCTTGAAATCGCCTGGCCATCTTCACGGTTAACCGGCTCCTGGGCTGTGTTCTTCACCTGAACAGGCTTATTGCCCGGAAGTTCATTCGCGTTATCTCGGGCATTATTTTGAATGCCGCAGGCTGAAAGCAGCATAACGGTTTGAATTAGGATCAAAAAAATGATTCGCACTTGAGGTTGCCTCCTTATAAATGCTTTCAATATTTTTATTGTTGAATTAACCTTCTATCTTTATTCACAAAAACATATATTTTAGCGGGCGCTCCATCAGCTTTTAAACCACTTCAAAATAAAAGGCTAAAAATCCTGATCAGGAGGCGGAAGATTGAGTAAAATTTATGTGTTAGATACGAATGTGTTATTGCAGGATCCGAATTCAATCTTTTCTTTTGAAGATAATGAGGTTGTCATTCCGGCTGTCGTATTGGAGGAGGTCGACTCTAAAAAACGCTATATGGATGAAATTGGGAGAAATGCAAGGCGCGTATCTAAACTGATCGATGATTTGCGTTTAAGAGGAAGGCTGTATGAAAATGTACCGCTTCAAAACGGAGGAAGCATAAGAATCGAACTCAACCACCGCTCCTTTCACCAGCTTCAGGAAATTTTTGTAGAAAAAACGAACGACAACCGCATTTTAGCTGTTGCGAAAAATTTGAGTCTGGAGGAAGAAACGAAAGAGGACGGACGTCCCGTCATCCTTGTCAGCAAAGACATGCTCGTCCGGGTCAAAGCCGATGCAATCGGTTTGATGTCGGAAGATTTTCTCCATGACCGGGTTGTTGAAAACGATGATATATACAGCGGTTTTACCGATTTATACATTCATGCCGACCAGATGAACGCATTTTATGAAAATCACTTTTTGCCGCTTGATGAAGTCAGCAGTGAATCATTTTGTCCGAATCAATTCGTCATTATGAAGGATGCGCTCGGCGGTTCATCCTCGGCGGTCGGGATCGTTGATCAAAGTGGAAAAGCCGTCAAAAAGCTGGTTTTTGATCAGGAGCAGGTCTGGGGAATCCGGTCGAGAAACGTTCAGCAGACGATGGCGCTCGAGCTTCTGTTAAGGCAGGATATCCCGCTTGTCACATTAACCGGAAAGGCCGGAACAGGGAAGACGCTGCTAGCGCTGGCAGCGGGGCTGTTGCAGACGGAAGACTTGGGCAATTTCAAAAAGCTGGTCGTCACAAGGCCGATCGTTCCGGTCGGCAAGGATATCGGATATTTGCCGGGAGAAAAAGAAGAGAAGCTGCGCCCTTGGATACAGCCGATTTTTGATAACCTGGAATATTTATTTAATGCAAAAAAGCCCGGCGAACTCGAAGATATTTTAGCGGGGATGGGCTCCATTCAAGTTGAAGCTCTCACCTATATACGGGGCAGAAGCATTCCTGATCAATTTATTATCATCGACGAGGCCCAAAATCTGACCAAGCATGAGGTGAAGACACTGCTCACGCGTGTCGGGGAAGGCAGTAAAATCGTCCTGATGGGGGACACGGAGCAAATCGACCATCCGTATCTGGATGCGATGAATAACGGCTTGGCTTACGTCGTGGAGCGTTTCAAAGATCAGAAAATTTCCGGGAACGTAAGACTTTTGAAAGGGGAGCGCTCAGGGCTTGCAAGGCTTGCGGCCGATTTGCTCTAAAGAAAAAACCTGGATATGCTGTCCAGGTTTTTTCAAAGCGGCTAAAACCGCCTATTGAACGTGAATTTCTGTTACACGTTTGATCGGATTTGTCCGGTTTGAGCCGTCCGCAAAATAAACATGGACAGGCCCGTCTTCTGTCAGCGGCTTTCCGTTTTGGCTGAAACAGAGAATGATGCCGCGCGCTTTTTCGATCGGAACCGGGACATCGCCTTCTTTTGTTTTAAAGATGCACAGATTGGCGGACGCTGACAATTCCGCGTTGTTTAAAAAAGGTTCCAGCTTGATCGCGAACGTTCCATCAAGCAGTTTTTCCCTTTCATACTTTTTCTCCGATTTTAATGTCGGCGGCGACACAGCGCCTTCCCTGATGATGCGCTCCCGGTCAATCTCAAGGTCAGCCGGCTCTTGTTCCCTTTCTTCACTGTTTGAAAAAAATTGATCCAGTTCGAACTTTCGATCATCAAAAATCCATACGCTTGGATCAAGTGTAATCGGGTATTTCACATTTCCTGTAATTGTCACAATCATCATGTTTCTCACCACTCCCTCACAGAGATTATAAGCGCTTTCTTTCGGATTGTCACTTCTCATAACACAGCCATCCTCAGGGAAAGGTAAAAGAAAAGCCGCTTAGGATGGAGGATGTAAACTTGAATTGCCGGCATAATGATGAGCTCGAATATTTTGTCACAGAAGCGAAAAAAGTCACCTCGAAAGGAAAGGTGGCCTCATACATACCGGCCTTGGCGGAATCATCAGAAGATGATTTGTCGGTCGCGGTCTACTATACGGACGGCACATGCATTTCGGCAGGAGATGTGGAAAAGATGTTTACGCTGCAAAGCATTTCTAAGGTGCTGGCGCTTGCTCTTGTGTTAATGGATCACGGCCCGGAAAAAGTGTTCGATTTTGTAGGGAAGGAACCGACAGGGGATCCGTTCAATTCCATCATCAAGCTTGAAACCGTAAATCCGGGTAAGCCGCTGAATCCGATGATCAATGCCGGGGCATTGGTGGTGACGAGCATGATAAAAGGAGCGGCGGCATCTGACAGAATCGGCGGCCTTTTAGATTTTGTCAGGGAGCTTGCGAATAATCGGAACATCTCTGTTTGTGAAAAGGTCGCGGAATCAGAGTTTCAAACATCGATGGTGAACAGGGCCATGTGCTATTACATGAAAGAGCATGGTATTTTCCAGGCGGATGTGGAAGATGTCATGGATTTATATACCAAGCAGTGCGCTATTCAAATGAACAGCCTTGACCTGGCCAAAATCGGCTGTGTTTTTGCCTTGAACGGAAAGCATCCGGAAACGGGAAAACAGCTCATTCCGAAAGATATCGCGAGAATCTGCAAAACCTTTATGGTGACCTGCGGCATGTACAATGCCAGCGGCGAATTTGCCATCAAAATCGGAATTCCGGCGAAAAGCGGAGTCTCCGGCGGAATTATGGGGCTCGTCCCATACAGCTTCGGCATCGGCATATTCGGGCCCGCATTGGACGAAAAGGGAAACAGCATAGCCGGAATCCGCCTGCTGGAGCTGTTGTCGGCGAATTACAGCCTGAGCATTTTTTAAGTTTGCAGAATCCGGTGAAGGGGCAGAAATAGCTTGCATTTTTATGGGTTAGGCTTTATTATAAATAGAAGAATTAGGTACTCGCCTGGGGAACGGAGGGATACTTTTGGCGTCTGAGATTGTAGTCGATCATCGTGAAAAAGCACTTGCCTTGTTAAAACGTGATGCTGATAAAATTTTGAAGCTGATTCAAGTGCAAATGGACAACTTAACGATGCCTCAATGTCCTCTTTATGAAGAGGTTTTAGATACACAAATGTTCGGACTCTCAAGAGAAATTGACTTTGCTGTCCGCCTTGGATTAGTAGAAGAACAAGAGGGAAAAGAACTGCTTTACAGGCTGGAGCGAGAATTGTCTGCGCTGCATGAAGCATTTACAAACAAATAAACGGATCACTCAGGGGATACTTCTTTAGTCTGAGTCAGCTTGTCGACAATATGTCTGTTCATACAGATGGCCGGCAGGCTTTTTTTGTTATAGCGGAATTCCGGGGTTGATGAAGGAGCATAAGGTGTTTGCAAAGAATAAACGAAGACGCCCATTCTGCCGATATGAAAAGAACAGGTGGAAGACGGACGATTCTTTCAGCGGAATGTCGAAGGTCTATAAAAGGGTATCCTTCGTTCTTTTTAAGAAAGTGTAGTAAAATAACGAAGGATCAAATATTTTAAGGGGAAAGTAAGGAAGAGGATAATATGATAAAAAGAATGCTCAAATCCTATGATTATTCATTAATCTTTGCTGTATTCCTCCTGTGCGGGTTCGGTCTCGTGATGGTGTACAGCTCAAGCATGATTACGGCGGTGACAAGATTCGGAAAGGACAGCAGTTATTTTTTCGATAAACAGCTCATATTCATGGTGTTCGGAACGATAGTGTTTTTATTCACGGCACTTTTTCCGTATAAGGCATTCGCCAATCAAAAATTCCAAAAAATATTGCTGCTTGCTTCCGTCATCGCCTTGGTCGCTCTGTTTGCAGTCGGCCATGTTGCGGGAAACGCTCAAAGTTGGTACAAATTTGGAGGTTTAAGCATTCAGCCGGGAGAGTTTGCCAAACTGACCGTCATCTTGTATCTTTCTTCCGTTTATGCGAAAAAACAAAGCTATATCGATAATTTGGGAGCGGGAATCGCCCCACCGGCGCTTATCACGCTCATCATTTGCGCATTGGTCGCCGTCCAGCCTGATTTCGGTACGGCATCCATCATCGGTTTAATCGCTTTATGCATTATTTTGTGTTCAGGATTCAGCGGAAAGACGCTGCTGAAGCTCCTGATGCTGACAGGGATTGTTCTCCTGCTTGTCAGCCCGTTGATTTTATTAAATATGGACAGCATTTTAACCGAAGGGCGGATGAATCGCTTTGAAAGCTATCAAAACCCGTTCAAAGATGCTCAAAAATCAGGGTTTCAGGTCGTCAATTCCTACCTTGCGATCGGTTCCGGAGGGCTTTTCGGCCTCGGGCTCGGCGAAAGCGTCCAAAAATACGGATATCTGCCTGAATCGCATACTGACTTCATCATGGCGATCATTGCCGAGGAGCTCGGCATATTCGGCGTTTTGTTTGTCATTCTGCTGCTCAGCTTCATCGTATTGAAAGGATTTTATATTGCGAGAAAATGCGACGATCCGTTTGGAAGTCTGCTGGCGATCGGAATATCAAGCATGATCGCGATCCAGTCATTCATCAACCTGGGGGGCATTTCAGGCCTGATTCCTCTGACCGGGGTCACGCTGCCGTTTATCAGCTATGGGGGGTCATCGCTCATGGTGCTGATGGGAAGCGCCGGGCTGCTGGTGAATATCAGTATGTTTAATGAATATTTTGATAGATACAAGCGCAAAGAGCCTATTAATACTACAAAAATTAAAGAAAATCAATATAAAAAAAGTATAAATTATTAAAAAACTAATCGTGTACAGGCTCATCTGATTGATTTAGAATAGGATACATACTAAAACAGCGGATGAGGGGGAACGACATGTCACAACAGCCTATACAAAAAGTTCTTGTTGCGAACAGAGGGGAGATTGCAATCCGCGTGTTCCGCGCCTGTACAGAATTGAATATCCGTACGGTTGCGATTTATTCCAAAGAGGACAGCGGATCTTATCACAGATACAAGGCTGATGAAGCCTATTTGGTAGGCGAAGGAAAGAAGCCGATAGATGCTTATCTGGATATTGAAGGAATCATTGAGATTGCAAAGCGGAACCATGTGGATGCGATTCATCCAGGCTATGGATTTTTATCGGAGAATATCCAGTTTGCCAAGCGCTGTGAAGAGGAAGGCATCATTTTTATCGGTCCGACCTCTGAACACCTTGATATGTTCGGCGATAAAGTCAAAGCCCGTGAACAGGCCGAGAAAGCGGGCATCCCGGTAATCCCGGGAAGCGACGGACCTGTGAAGGATGCAGAGGATGTCAAGCGCTTCGCTGAAGAAAACGGATATCCTTTTATTATCAAAGCGTCCCTTGGCGGCGGAGGCCGCGGCATGAGGATCGTAAGAAGCGAGTCTGAATTGCAGGAGTCCTATGACCGGGCGAAATCAGAAGCGAAAGCCGCTTTTGGGAATGATGAAGTGTATGTTGAAAAGCTGATCGAAAAGCCGAAGCATATTGAGGTTCAGATTATCGGAGACAAGGAAGGGAACGTTGTTCATCTGTATGACCGGGACTGCTCCGTGCAAAGGCGTCATCAAAAAGTCATTGAAATCGCACCAAGCGTTTCTCTTTCCGAGTCGCTGAGGGAAAAAATCTGCGATGCCGCCGTCGCACTTGCGAAAAACGTCAATTATATCAATGCCGGAACGGTCGAATTTTTAGTCGCGAACGATGAATTTTTCTTTATTGAAGTCAATCCGCGCGTTCAGGTCGAACACACCATCACAGAAATGGTGACAGGCGTCGATATCGTCCAGACGCAGATTATGATCGCCGGGGGGCTGAGCCTGAAGAGCAAAGAAGTGAACATCCCGTCACAGGATGCGGTCACTCTTCACGGCTTCGCGATCCAGTCACGGGTAACGACAGAGGACCCGTCAAACAACTTCATGCCTGATACAGGCAAGATTATGGCCTACCGGTCTGGCGGGGGATTCGGGGTCCGGCTGGATACGGGAAACAGCTTCCAGGGAGCCGTGATCACCCCGTACTACGATTCTCTGCTCGTCAAACTGTCGACATGGGCGCTGACGTTCGAACAGGCTGCTGCGAAAATGGTCCGAAACCTTCAGGAATTCCGGATAAGAGGGATTAAAACCAATATTCCTTTTCTGGAAAACGTGGCAAAGCACGAAAAGTTCCTGACAGGCCAATATGATACGTCTTTTATCGATACCACGCCTGAGCTCTTTGTGTTCCCTAAACAAAGAGACCGGGGAACAAAAATGCTGACATATATCGGGAATGTAACGGTGAACGGCTTCCCTGGCATCGACAAAAAGAAGAAGCCGGAGTTTGATAAGCCGCAAATCGTCAAAACCGATGTGGATCAGCCGATTCCAAACGGCACAAAACAGATCCTCGACCAACAGGGGGCCGACGGACTTGTCAAATGGGTGAAAGAACAGGAATCCGTGCTGTTGACGGATACGACGTTCCGCGATGCCCATCAGTCATTGCTCGCGACAAGGGTCAGAACCCATGATCTGATGAAGATTGCCAATCCGACAGCGGCTCTCTGGCCTGAGCTGTTCAGTCTTGAAATGTGGGGCGGCGCAACATTTGACGTGGCCTACCGCTTCTTAAAAGAAGATCCTTGGAAAAGGCTTGAAGACCTGCGGAAAGAAATTCCGAACACGATGTTCCAGATGCTGTTAAGATCGTCAAACGCCGTCGGCTATAAGAACTATCCCGACAATCTGATTAAAAAATTCGTCAATGAATCGGCGGCTGCGGGAATCGATGTGTTCCGCATTTTTGACAGTCTGAACTGGGTGAAAGGCATGACGCTTGCCATTGACGCCGTCCGTGATTCCGGAAAACTCGCCGAAGCGGCGATCTGCTATACCGGCGACATTCTTGATCCGGCAAGAACGAAGTACAACCTTGAGTATTATACTTCTATGGCCAAGGAACTGGAAGCGGCCGGTGCCCATATTCTCGGCATTAAAGACATGGCAGGCTTGCTAAGGCCTCAGGCGGCCTATGAATTGGTGTCTGCGTTGAAAGAGACAGTCGATATTCCGGTCCATCTGCACACGCATGATACAAGCGGAAACGGCATTTACATGTATGCGAAGGCGATTGAAGCCGGCGTCGACATTGTCGACGTAGCCGTCAGCTCCATGTCCGGACTGACATCCCAGCCAAGCGCAAGCTCTCTGTATCATGCGCTTGAAGGCGATAAACGCCGTCCGCAATTAAATGTTGACGCGATTGAATCTTTATCCCAATATTGGGAAGCCGTCAGAAAATAT
Organism: Bacillus sonorensis NBRC 101234 = KCTC 13918; assembly: GCF_001592005.1. Taxonomy (GTDB): domain Bacteria; phylum Bacillota; class Bacilli; order Bacillales; family Bacillaceae; genus Bacillus; species Bacillus sonorensis. Next base: position 152,357 of record NZ_BCVZ01000002.1, on the reverse strand, counting down.
TACAGTGAATTTGAGAGCGGGATGAATGCCCCTCATACCGAAATTTACAAGCATGAAATGCCTGGTGGTCAATACAGCAATCTTCAGCAGCAGGCCAAAGGAGTCGGTCTCGGCGACCGCTGGAATGAAGTAAAAGAAATGTACAGACGGGTCAATGATCTGTTCGGAGATATCGTAAAGGTCACGCCGTCTTCCAAAGTGGTGGGGGATATGGCGCTTTACATGGTGCAAAATAAACTGACTGAAAAAGATATTTTCGAAAGGGGAGAATCCCTTGATTTCCCTGACTCGGTCGTTGAGATGTTTAAAGGGTATCTCGGCCAGCCTCACGGAGGATTCCCGGAAAAGCTGCAAAAGCTTATTTTAAAAGGGCAGAAACCGATTACCGTCCGACCTGGAGAACTGCTTGAACCGGTCTCTTTTGACGAGATAAAAGCGGAATTTTTGGAGAAACACGATGTTGAACTTTCTGACCAGGATGCTGTCGCTTATGCGCTTTATCCGAAGGTGTTTACAGAGTATGTCAAAACGGCTGAGCTGTACGGCGACATTTCTGTGTTGGACACGGCGACCTTCTTCTACGGCATGACGCTCGGTGAAGAGATTGAAGTGGAAATTGAGAGAGGAAAAACACTGATCGTTAAGCTGGTCTCAATTGGAGAACCGCGTCCTGATGCGACAAGGGTCGTCTACTTTGAACTGAACGGACAGCCGCGTGAAGTCGTCATTAAAGATGAAAGTATCAAATCATCGGTTCACCAAAAAGTGAAAGCGGATCGTTCAAATCCGAACCATATCGCAGCAACTATGCCGGGAACGGTCATCAAGCTCCTGGTTGCTAAAGGCGATAAAGTCAATAAAGGCGACCATTTGATGATTAATGAAGCGATGAAAATGGAAACAACCGTCCAGGCGCCGTTTTCAGGTACCATCGAAAACATTCATGTGGCCAACGGAGAAGCTATTCAAACAGGAGACCTTCTCATTGAAATGAAGAAATAAACAAAGTCAGGCTGCCGATTGGATCGGCAGCTTTTTTAGAACGAAAAAAAGCCCCTGCTTCCTCAGCAGGGGCTTTTGCCGTCTGTTTTTCAGCTTTGTGCTTTGGTTTGATGACGGTAGCGGGTAACCAGCAACAAGAAATAACAGAAGATCCCGAACAAGCAGGAAATAAAGAATGCATGGGCAAGCGCGAAGCTCAATTCCAGGCGCGTCAGGACAACTAAAATTCCGGACAGGGCTTGGAGGAAAATCAGGATGACCGATATCATCCAGCCCCAATAAATCCGCTTCTGGGTTTTATAATGTCTTGCCGCATGAACCGCTGCGATGACAATCCAGGCGAAAAGAAGAAGGGCAGCGATTCTGTGGCCCATCTGCACCCACTCGTGGAACTGGGACGGCAGCCAGCCGTTCGTCCTGCTGCACATCGGAAAGTCCAGGCAGGCAAGGCTTGATTCCGTATGCCGGACATAGGCGCCTGTATAAACGACGATATACGTGTACACGATGATGCCTGCCATATGAAACTGCATCGTTTTTCCTATATGGAAAGATGATGCTCTTCCACTGCTGTCCGCTTCAAACACAAGGAGTGTCAGAAGAAGAACCGAAGCAAAGGAAATCAGCGAAATTCCAAAATGCAGAGCCATGATTATAGCGGATGACCCGAACACGACGGCTGCGGCTCCGAGAAGAGCCTGAAGAATAAGAAAAATAACCGACATAATGGCGAGGAACTTCGTTTCCCTGATATGGCCGATTTTTTTCCAGGTCCATACCGCCAGAGCCAAAACGAGAATACCGGAGGTACCGCTCACAAACCTGTGACTCCATTCAATAATTGATTCCAGTGTCAGCGCAGGGAATATACTGCCGTTGCAGAGGGGCCATGATCTGCCGCATCCCATTCCGGAACCCGTCTTTGTGACAAGAGCCCCGCCGATCAGGACAAAGAGCATGGCGATAGTCGTAATAATTCCCAGGGCTTTTAATGCTTTATTCATAAATTCAATTCCCCTTTTAATCCAAACTGACTGATAAAAATAATTTTTACCCACTCTCAAGTTTAAGCGAATTGATGTTCTCCTGCAATTCTTAACAATTATTGTTCACAAAAATGCAATACAATGCGTTCACATTTTTCTTGGAATTGGAGACTTGATTATTCCGGCCCCGTTTGATAGAACTATATTAGAATGCCGAAGGTTTCTCGGCTGTTGTTCACAATTTTTCCTTCATCTGTATTGAAAGTCATAAAAAGTTCACAAATATAAACCGGTTTGTCGATTAATATCCAATAGGATGTTTTTTTCCAACCGGTAATCTTGTATGATAGAGTTGTAGGTTTTTATTGAATATACCGCTTCTCTTGACGTGATGAAGGTTTGAGTAAGGGGGGTTAACATTATATGGCTGAACCAAGAATTGCAGCTGGTACAGCAATGAATGGACAAATAGAAGAAACAACGGCATGGAAGGATTTCCTCGCCCTTATCAAGGTCGGGATTGTTTACTCAAACCTGATAACAACTTTTACGGGTATGTGGCTCGCTTTTTATTTATCGAATTTGAGCTTTCTCGGAAATCTGGATATCGTGCTGTTCACTTTAGCAGGATCGTCGCTGATCATTGCAGGTTCGTGCGTTATCAACAACTACTATGACCGGGACATTGACCAGCTGATGCAGCGGACGAAAACAAGGCCGACTGTGACCGGCAAAATCCAGCCTTCCCAAGCTTTGTGGTTTGGAATTTTGCTGATTGCGCTCGGTTTTATCATGCTCCTCATGACCACGATTACGGCTGCTGTCGTCGGAATGATCGGCGTCTTTACGTATGTTTTTCTGTATACGATGTGGTCAAAGCGCCGTTATACGATCAATACGATCATCGGCAGCATTTCGGGAGCTGTTCCTCCTTTGATCGGCTGGACTGCCGTCGAAGGGTCAATCGGAGTTGTCGCATGGGTGCTGTTCTTAATTATGTTTATTTGGCAGATTCCCCACTTTCTGGCGCTGGCCATTAAGAAAACGGAGGAATACAGAGCCGCGAACATACCGATGCTGCCGGTTGTCCATGGATTTGAAGTGACGAAAAGACAAATTATCATTTGGACCGCCTGCTTAATGCCTCTGCCGTTTTTCCTCGGCGGGTTGGGCATGCCGATTGTCGTCCTCGGAACCGTATTGAATATCGGTTGGCTCATCTGCGGCCTTTTGGGCTTCAGAAGCAAAGATATCATGAAATGGGCGACGCTTATGTTTGTATATTCATTAAATTATTTGACCATATTCTTTGTAGCAATGGTCGTTCTTACACTTTTTAAAATTGGATAGAAACTCTATACTCATCACATTGAAGGCTGTCACCTAAACACGGAAGCAGACAACAATCAAGTAAAAGCCGCCTGATTCGATTTTCGATCATCTTATATGGGCGGCTTTACGTTCATACATAGATGGTATTTTGAGTAAAAAACATCATTATTTAAGAAAAGAGGAAATGTAAGTGCTTTATTGTGTGTGAGTAGTCTGATGGGTGAATGGATGTTCTATAAAAGCTTGAGTAGTGAAAGTCTCAAAAGGATTGATTGAAAAGGGGTTGGGATGAAATGTTAAAGAAATGGCGTCTGATTTCGCTTTTCACTATTTTGGCGCTCGTTTTAACAGGGTGTGGAGAACCGTTTATATCGACGCTGAAACCTGCCGGTGAAGTGGCTGATCAGCAATATTTCCTCATGATACTGAGTACGCTGATCATGGTTGTCGTCGTTATAGTCGTAAGCTTCATTTTCGTATTTGTCATTGTCAAATACAGAAGGTCTAAGCTCGGCGAAGACCACATGCCGAAACAGATTGAAGGAAACCGCAATTTAGAAATTTTATGGACTGTTATTCCGATTATTCTTTTGCTTGTGCTGGTTGTCCCTGTTGTCGCGCATACGTTCAGTCTGGCCGATACGAAGCCGATGGATAAGAAAAACAGAGACCCTGAAAAAACGCTTGTTGTCAATGTCAGGGCAAACCTTTACTGGTGGGAATTCGAATATCCTGATTACGGCGTCATCACGAGCCAGGAGCTGGTCGTTCCGACAGATGAACGCGTTTACTTTAAACTGAAAGCTTCGGATGTAAAACATTCCTTCTGGGTGCCTTCCGCGGGCGGAAAAGTTGATACGAACACAGATAATGAAAATAAATTCTACCTGACGTTCGATTCAAAGCGGGCCAAAAAAGCGGGTAATTATTTTTACGGGAAATGCGCCGAACTTTGCGGACCTTCGCACGCCTTAATGGATTTTAAAGTGAAAGCCGTTTCGAAGGATGAATTCAAAAAGTGGATGAAGAGCATGGAAAAAGATAATGCGAAGCCGAAAACAGACCTCGCTGTTGAAGGTGAAAAGCTGTTCAAAGAGAAAAACTGCCTGAGCTGCCACGCGACAGATGCGAAGGACAAGAGGGCGGAAGCGGCCAGAACAGCGCCGAATCTCGCCAATTTTGGAGAAAGGACGAAAGTAGCCGGCGTTAAAGATTTTAATGATGAAAATCTGCGGGCCTGGCTCAAGGATCCCGAAAGCATCAAACCGGGAAATAAAATGACGGGGACATACCCGGCTTTAAACGATGGGGAAATTGATGCACTGACCGAATACTTAAAGGGGTTAAAAACGCAAGATTAACGCTTCAAAGGGACAATGAGGGAGGTTACATTGTGAGTACGCTTAGAAAAAAGCAAGGTTTTGGGGCTGTGTTATGGGACTATTTAACAACTGTCGATCATAAAAAAATAGCCGTGCTTTATTTAGTAGCCGGGGGATTCTTCTTTGTGCTCGGCGGAATCGAAGCGGTGATGATCAGAATTCAGCTGATGATTCCGGAAAATGACTTCGTCAGCGCCGGAGTCTACAATGAAGTGATGACGATGCACGGCACTACGATGATCTTTCTGGCGGCTATGCCGCTCCTGTTTGCCTTGATGAATGCCGTTGTGCCGCTTCAAATCGGGGCGAGGGATGTCGCGTTTCCGTTTTTAAATTCTCTTGGATTTTGGCTGTTCTTATTCGGCGGTATTTTTCTGAACCTAAGCTGGTTTTTGGGAGGGGCGCCTGATGCCGGCTGGACGTCTTATGCTTCACTGTCTCTAAATTCTGAAGGGCACGGGATCGATTTCTTTGTGCTCGGACTGCAAATCTCAGGTATCGGTACGCTGATTGCGGGGATTAACTTCCTTGCGACGATCATCAACATGAGGGCGCCTGGCATGACCTATATGAGACTTCCGCTTTTTACGTGGACGACGTTCGTCTCTTCGGCTCTCATATTGTTCGCTTTTCCTCCTTTAACGGTCGGAATCGCGCTCTTAATGCTTGACCGTCTGTTCGGCACAAGCTTTTTCAATCCCGAATTGGGCGGAAACACGATAATCTGGGAGCATCTGTTCTGGATTTTCGGTCACCCGGAAGTGTATATTCTCATTTTGCCGGCATTCGGAATTTTTTCTGAAATCATTCCGGTTTTTTCAAGAAAAAGGCTTTTTGGCTATTCTTCAATGGTCTTTGCCACGGTATTGATCGGGTTTTTGGGATTCATGGTATGGGTTCACCACATGTTTACAACGGGCCTCGGCCCTGTTGCAAATGCGATTTTTGCTGTAGCGACGATGGCCATTGCGGTCCCGACGGGAATTAAAGTATTCAACTGGCTGCTGACGATCTGGGGCGGCAGCATTAAATTTACAACGCCGATGCTTTACGCGGTATCATTTATTCCGTCTTTCGTGCTCGGCGGGGTAACAGGGGTCATGCTTGCTGCTGCGCCTGCAGACTACCAGTTCCATGACACGTACTTTGTCGTTGCCCATTTCCATTACGTCATTATTGGCGGCGTTGTGTTCGCGATCTTGGCTGGAGCGCATTACTGGTGGCCGAAAATGTTCGGCAGAATGCTCAATGAAGCTTTAGGAAAGATTACGTTTGTACTCTTTTTTATCGGCTTCCACCTGACGTTTTTCATTCAGCACTGGCTCGGGTTGTGGGGAATGCCGAGACGTGTGTTCACATATCTGCCGAATCAGGGATTTGACACGGCGAACATGGTCAGTTCGATTGGAGCGTTTATGATGTCGGTGGCCGTCATTATCCTCGTGATCAATATCATCGTAACGGCAATCAAAGGAAAAAAAGCCGGCAGCGATCCGTGGCTTGACGGAAGAACGCTGGAGTGGGCTGTTTCATCTCCGCCTCCGGAATACAATTTTAAGCAGCTGCCTTTAGTCAGGGGACTTGATGCTTTATGGATTGAGAAAAGAGCGGGAAAACGATCATTGACGGCTGCGGAGCCTCTGCAGGATGTCCATATGCCGAACGGATCGATTCTTCCTTTCATCATCTCTCTGGGGCTTTTTGTATCGGCGTTTGGCTTTATGTACCGGACAGAATTTGCGTGGGGATTACCTGTCATCCTGACCGGACTTGGCATCACTTTCTTCTCGATGCTTCTCCGGTCGGTGATTGATGATCACGGATACCATATTCATAAGGAAGATCTGATGGATGACGATGACAAAGGGGTGAAGGCGTAATGCATACAGAAGAGAAATTAACAGCTGAAACCTTCCCGGCTTCTCCTGAAAAAGCAACCTTAGAAGGAAAAAACAAATTTATCGGATTTTGGCTATTTCTCGGAGGGGAGACGGTATTGTTTGCGTCTCTCTTCGCAACCTTTATCGCGCTGAGGAATTCAACCGCAGGAGGGCCGAAAACGAGCGAAATGTTTGACATCGGCCTTGTCTTTCTTGCGACAATGCTTCTGTTGACGAGCAGTTTGACAAGCGTATACGCGATGTATCACATGAAAAATTTCACCTTTAAAAAAATGCAGATATGGCTCGGGATTACCGTTTTGCTGGGCGCGGGCTTTCTTGCGCTTGAGATTTATGAGTTCACACATTACATCCACGAATATGAATTCACCATTACGAGCTCCGCTCTCGGCTCTGCTTTTTATACGCTTGTCGGCACACACGGAGCACACGTCACTTTCGGGCTGTTTTGGATTCTCGCGCTGATGATCAGAAACGCAAGACGCGGATTAAACCTGTACAACGCTCCGAAATTTTACGTGGCAAGTCTTTATTGGCACTTTATCGATGTTGTCTGGGTGTTTATCTTTACCGTTGTATATTTAATGGGGATGGTGGGGTAACATGGTCAATAATGAAAACAGAGGCAACCCTAAAACAGACCTCGTGTACCGCAGGAAGAAAAATGCGGAGGACATGAGATATCAGGTGATTTCATTCGGTTTAATGATCGGTTTGACTGTTGTTGCTTTTTTAACAGTTGCATCTGATGCCGGTGTATGGTTTACGGTTCCGTTTATCCTTCTGCTTGCGGTGATTCAGGTGGCGTTTCAGCTGTATTATTTTATGCACATGAGCCAGCGCGGGCATGAAGCGCCGTCCTTGTTCCTCTACTCAGGGGTTTTGGTGGCATTTGTAACCGTTTTGGGTTTTATGACAATGATCTGGTGGTAACTGACTGAGAGAAAGGAGGATGCTCGGGATGGGCAGCCTTGAAATATTCGGTTTTCGCGCCCTTTGGAGCCCCTACTACCTAGGGGCCGTCCTTTTGCTGATCGGTCTTTATTTTGTGCTGATCAAACGTTTTGGATCGGAACACGAACGGGCTTCAAGGAAAGAAATCATCCTGTTTGTAACAGGCATGGTTCTTTTATATGCTTCAAAGGGAAGTCCGCTTGATTTGCTCGGGCATATTATGTTCAGCGCCCATATGGCACAGATGGCGATCTTATACTTGGTCGTGCCCCCGCTCCTCATTCTTGGAGTGCCGGCATGGCTGTGGAAAAAGGCGATTTTTCGTCCGGTTGTCAAGCCGCTGTTTCAGTTTTTTTCCAAGCCTTTAATCGCAATCATCGTATTCAATGGATTATTTTCAATGTACCATGTTCCGCTTGTGTTTGATTTTATTAAAACAAATGCCGTTTATCATGCGGCTGTCACGGTATTGATTTTTATCGCCGCTTTTTTCATGTGGTGGCCGCTTATTCACCGGGTCAAAGAACTGCCGCACATGGGCGGTCTCTTGAAAATGGGCTATATTATGGCTGACGGCATATTGCTGACGCCTGCATGTGCTTTGATTATGTTCAGCGGCACTCCCCTGTATTTGACTTATTCAGATCCTTCCGCATGGGTGGAAGCGATGAAGCTGTGCGTTCCGCTGGATACGCTGAGCGGGATGACGCTTACTGGACCGGAGATGTTCAGCAGCATGCCCGTTCTTGAAGATCAGCAGCTTGGAGCCATCGTGATGAAAATTATCCAGGAGATTGTGTACGGCACGTTTTTGGCGATTGTCTTTTTTAGCTGGGCTAAAAAGGAAAGAGCCAAAGATGAAGCGGAAGATCCTTATTCTCCGTCAACGGTTCATTAAACTGAAAAAAGGGGTACGGCCGGCAAGCGGCTGTACCCCTTTTTATGTAGATTACACTTGGAGTGCGGAAACTTTTTCTTTGAGTTTTTTTAAAACAGATTCGCTTGTTTGCAGCAATTGCTTTGGAAAATGCTCATCTTCCCCATACTCCACTCCGTGGGGATAATAATATTTTCCTAAAAGCGGAGTCATCAGTTTGATGACCGCTCGTCTAGCACCGACATCGCCTTCAACCGCATAGCCAAAAACACGGAGATAGTATCTGCCCTCAACCATGTCAAACCTGCGGTCATAGGTGACCCGTTCATAATCCCATTGTCCGGCCCTGACAAACCCTTCATTTTCCATGATATCGTCCAGCCGATTCAGGTCAGCGGTCAGCCCTTCAATACCGGATTCTTCAAATTTCATCCCTGAAAGCCCCCTTTTAAAAAAATTACCTTTACTGACAATCATAGTATGAAAGCGTTAAACTTTCAATCCTGCTTCATATAAATATTTTGATGAAAGTATGAATCATGAAAGGCTTGACGACAATAGGAACAAATACGAAAGACAGTCACGAAGAGGAGGTCTTTTTTTGACTAGTGTTAAGGAGATCATGACAAAAGATTTGTTATATTGTACAGTTCTCGATAATGTATATGAGGCAGCTGTGAAAATGAAGGAAGGCAATGTCGGTGCGATTCCTGTTGTGCGTGATGACAGTTTTGAACTTGTCGGCATCGTAACTGACAGAGACTTGGTCTTGCGGGGAATAGCCGACAAAAAACCAAATTCGCAAAAAGTGACAAACGTCATGACGACAGAGCTTATCACATTGAATGAAGATGATTCACTTGAAAAAGCCATTGAACTGATGGGAGAATACCAGATCAGGCGGATTCCGGTCACAAACGGGAAAACATTAACGGGAATGATTACGCTCGGGGATGTCTCGACTTACGAAAAATCAAATCGCCAAGCCGGGGACGCTTTGACATTTATTTCGGAAAATGAAGAACGACGTGGGGATTTTCTTCATTAAAAACATATTTGTCTCCTCATGATAATAGGCTGTATTGTAATTGAAAATTCGCGTAAGTTCTGTTTAAATGACACTAAAGACGAGTTTTTTGGCGGAAGGTGATGAGTCCGTTTATGTAATAGATTGATCCGTTGGCAGGAGGTGGAAATTTGAAGAATATTTTTAGAGCTTTCTTGATCCTTCTCATCGTTGCGGCTTCATACGCTCTTTTTATCCAATACGGTTCGACCCCCGAGAAGATTGTAAAAGAAGACAAGCCGCAGGTATCCAACAATGATGCCAAAAAGGAAAACACGTTAAACATTCCTTCATCCGGTTTGCTGTCATTTATCGGGGAATCAGCTGAAACTGTTGAGAAAAAGCTGGGCAAACCTGATAGAATCGACCCGTCTGCTTATGATTATGAATGGTGGGTGTACAATAAGGGAGCAAAACAATATGTTCAAATCGGCATTCTCAACGATAAGGCTGTTACTCTTTTTGTGACAGGCGACAAGGTCAATACGGCTCCGTTTACAATCGGTCAGCCTGCAAGAGACGTGTTTAAAAAAACACAGATTGCTCCGCATGTCAATGTCAAGTATGACGGCAGTTCGTACCGTTTTGAATTTTCAGAGGAAGATATGAACACCAGGCCCACTGTGAAACTGGAAAATGTCTATGTTCAGCTTTATATGGATAAATTCGAAGGGAAGCTGTCAAGCATCAGGGCGTTTGATGCAGCAACATTGATTAAGCAGAGGCCGTATGAGGTCGTTTACAGGGGCTCCTTGATTGAACCGAAAGCGCTGACTGAATCGGATTGGCAGAAAATTGAGAAGGCGAATGAAAAACAGATTTTTGATTTGACAAATGTGATCCGCTCACGACACGGCCTTTCTCAGCTTGAGTGGGATGAAGCCGTGGCCAAGGTTGCCTATGGCCACAGCAGCGATATGAAGGATCACCGTTATTTCTCCCACGTTTCGAAAACGGAGGGTACGCTGAAGGACCGTCTGGAAAAAGGGAACGTGAATTTTGAACAGGCGGGAGAAAATATCGCTCTCAATTATGTCGACGGCCCGGCTGCTGTTGAGGGCTGGCTTAACAGCGAAGGACACAGAAAAGCTCTCTTAAACGCCGACTATACCCATCTGGGAGTCGGGGTGGATGAGAAATATTATACGCAGAACTTTATCAAACAGTGGAACGAATGACAGCCCGGGTTATTCCCGGGCTTGTCTTATATACGATTCCACAGCAATTCGATCGTCCTGATAAATGTTTGAACAGTGGCGGTTTCTTTTTTATGTGCGGGTGTAATCAGCGAGGTTTTGACTTGAATGGTTTTATGCGCTCCTTTTATCGCCTGGAGAATACCTTTTTTAATTTCTTCCTTTACGAGATTGCTGCTTAATAAGGCAACTCCCATTCCTTTCAAAACCGCTGCTTTAATCGCCTTTTCACTTTCGACTTCAACGGTTTTTTCAGGAGAATAACCTGACCGCGACAAAAACTCCTCCATCATGGTTTGGTAGTAGCCGTCTGTCCGGTATTTAAAAAAAGGAAGGTGCTTCATCAATTTTTCGGGTGAATGATGAAACAGCCTTTTAGCGGCGACAAGAACCAGTTCTTCTTCTTCAATCAGGATGTTAGTGATATTTTTATTGGTAAGTTCGCCGGCAATGATCCCGACATCATAATGATTGTTTTCAATTCCAGTTATGACTTCATTGTTTGCACGGGAAAGAATGTGAATGTCTACTTCAGGATGCTGTTTCAGATATTCAGAAACGATGGGAACTAAATAATTGGCGCAATAAATCTCGGATGCGGCGATCATTAACTGCCCGTTCGGCTTTGCCAGCCTTGATAATGATGATTCCATTTGTTCAATTGTCAGAAACAGACGGTCTGTATAATGTTTCAGCAGCTTCCCGGCAGGGGTGAGATATGTCTGTTTTCCGATTCGGAAAAACAGCCGCTGCTTTAATTCGCGTTCGAGTGAGTGAATCTGGGCGCTGACAGCAGGCTGAGTAAAATTTAAGCGCTCCGCTGCTTTTGTGAAATGGAGAAGATCGGCAGCCACTTGAAACGTTTTTAAATGTCTTAATTCCATCTGGAGCCTCCCGAATATGTGTCATTTTTGATATGTTTAAAATGGTTCCTTCGTAAAAGCAAGCAAATCGTGAAAAAACGTGACATAAAAAGTTGTGATGGAATCATAATGAATGTCGATTTTTCTGCAGCACCTTCCTATGTTAAATTTACAGATAAGTCAGAAAATAAAAGGAGGGCGCATGAAACACATTGATCTATTCATTATGATTCTTTATTTCTCTGTCATTTTGTTTGTTGGGTGGATGGGCTCAAAAAAGGTGAAAACCTCTGAATCTTACGCTGTTGCTGAACGAAATCTCGGTTTTTTCATGTACTTGTCATGTATGGCGGCTGTTGTGCTGGGCGGCGCTTCTACAATCGGCACAGCTAAGCTGGGCTATCTGCACGGCATATCAGGTGCATGGATGGTCATCATGCTGGGGGCGGGGATCATTTGTCTCAGTCTTTTTCTAGCGAAAAAGATTTACGGTCTGGATGTTTTGACGATCAGCGAGATGCTCAGCAGGCGCTATAAAGGAGAGACAAGGCTGATCAGCGCGATTGTCGCCTGTACGTATACGTCTTTAATGGTTGTCACGCAAATCATCGGCATGGGAACGATTCTAAATGTTTTTCTCGGCTGGGGTCTTTTTCCTTCCATTTTGTTAAGCGGAGGGATCGTCCTTTTCTATACGCTTCTCGGCGGAATGTGGGCGATTACCATGACGGATGTCGTTCAATTTGTCATTATGACGGCAGGCATTTTCTTTATTATGCTCCCCGCAAGCCTTATTCAGGCAGGCGGCTGGGAGGGCATCACAGAGCGGCTTCCTGATTCTTATTTTAATATAGGTACAATCGGAGGCGGAACAATTTTTCAATATTTTTTATTGTTTACCCTCGGCATGATCGTCGGTCAAGAGCTTTGGCAGCGCACTTTTACGGCGAAATCGCTGAAAATCGTCAAAGCAGGCGGAATCGGCGCCGGAATCTACAGTATGTTTTACGCCATTGGCGTCAGCCTGATCGGGATGTGTGCGTATGCGGTCTTTCCCGCTCTTGATCAGCCGCAGAATGCTTTTGCTTATATGGCGCTTCATACCCTTCCTTCCGGTCTGCTGGGAATTGTGCTGGCAAGCGTCATATCAGCGCTGATGTCGACGGCTTCGGGTTCGCTTTTGGCATCTTCTACACTGCTTGTTAACGACATCATCAAGCCGAAGCTTGTTCCCGATATGACTGAAAAGAAGTTTCTTTTTTACTCGCGCGCCGTGACCTTGATTATCGGTCTTTTCAGCATCATTTGCGCCCTTTGGATTCAAGATGTTCTGACGGCTTTAGATATCGCTTATGCAATTTTGTCAGGTGCGATGTTTTTCCCGATCATCCTTGGTTTCTTCTGGAGAAAAGCGACCGCCGCTGCGGCCTTCTGGTCGATTCTCATCAGCGCCGCCGCTGTTATCGGGGGACTTGTCTGGAAAGGCGCCGACTCTGGAGAACCGATTATGTATGGACTTGCCGCCGGCGGGATGACGATGGTGCTGGCTGTATATGCTCTGCCCGCAGCAAAGCCGGCTGATCATGAATCTTCTCTAGAAACGGCCAATCTTCAAGATGCGGGAAAAGGGGGAGACGTATGGAAACGATCGATGTAAACTCGTCCAGGTTGGACGAAAGCCTGAGAGAGATGTCCATGATTGGAAGAAACGAAAATGGCGGCATATCAAGGCTGGCTTTAACTGAGGAAGACGGGAGAGCCCGGCTTTTGTTTAAAAGATGGTCCGAAGAACTCGGAATGGACGTCAGACTCGACGACCTTGGAAATATGTATGCCCGGTATGAAGGAGTGAATGATGAACCCCCCGTTCTGATCGGCTCCCATTTAGACACTGTTGAAAACGGAGGTGCTTATGACGGGGTCTACGGATTATTAGCCGGACTCGAAGCAGTCAGGGCATTGGCGGAGAGCGGAAAAAGGCTGACGCGCCCGATCGAGCTGGTCAATTTTACGAATGAAGAGGGGGCGAGATTTGAACCGTCCATGCTTGCATCAGGCGTTCTCGCCGGACGATACTCGAGAGAAGAAGCATATGAAAAAGCGGATAAAGCGGGAATTTCTTTCTCGCAAGCTTTAGAGAATCTTGATTTTAAAGGAGACCGAAAGAACAGGGTTCAGAATGCTTCATGCTATATCGAACTGCATGTTGAACAAGGGCCTATTCTAGAACGGTCAAGGGACCAGATCGGGATCGTCGAGGGAATCGTCGGGCTCACGTGCATTGAAATCACAATCAGCGCAGCACCCAATCATGCCGGGACAACACCGATGGACATGAGACATGACGCCCTTGTTGCGGCATCATCTATCATCACCCGGATTCCGGATCTGGCGTCTTCGATTGATGACGGATTAACTGCGACGGTTGGGCGTTTTGACATCAGCCCAAACATCTACAACGTCATACCGGGTGAAGCGGTTTTTACAGTGGATGTACGCCATGCCAAAAAAGAAGTACGGGAAGAAGCCGTCCTCCGTATCATCCGGCTCGCTGATGTTCACGTCCGTGAGGCGGAGGCGGAGATGGATGTGAAGATGCTGTGGAAAACGGAGACCACCTTTTTTTCAAAAAAGATGATGGCTCTTGCAAAAGAGGCGGTCAGCCGTCTTGGCTATTCCTTCCGGCCGATGTTCAGCGGTGCTGGGCATGATGCGCAATTTATCGCTTCATTATTCCCGTCCCTTATGCTGTTTATCCCGAGCGCTGATGGGAAAAGCCACTGTCCTGAGGAACATTCTTCATCAGAAGATTGCAGAAGGGGGGCCGAGGTGCTGCTTCAAACCGTTTTATTATTGGAACATCAATATGCAAAGGAGATGTAATGATGCCACTGCCGACACAGGAATTTTTAGGAGAAAGCATGATTCAAAAAAGCTTTCATGATGAAGAGACACTGCAAAAAGTGTGGGGAAGAAAATGGGGAGTGACCAATCACGTCGGAGCGATTCAAACTGTTGTTTTGCACCGCCCCGGCAAAGAACTGGAGCTGCTTAGGAGCGGAACGTACGAGGAGCGGATCGATGCCCGTGTGCTGAGAGACCGCGATTCGCAAATTCAGGGATACACGTACGGCTTTGAATCGATTGATCCGGAGCTTGTCCGGCGCCAGCACGATGGCTTGCGAAAGGCGCTGTTGGACGTCGGGGCAGAGGTAGTCGATTTGCAAGGGGGAGGTCCGTTTCATACGAAATCCATCTATACGAGAGACATTGGGCTTGCTGTCCCGGGCGGGGTGATTTTGACCAGGTTCGCATTAAAAATGCGTGAGGGAGAGGAATATTGCGCCTATCAAACCTTTGCAAAAATGGGCGTTCCGATTTTAGGGACGATACAGGGCAACGGATTTATTGAAGGCGGAAGCTTCTGTATGCTGAATAGGCGGACGGCTTTGATTGGACGTTCTGTCCGCGTCAACCAGGAAGGGATTGGCCAGCTCGAGCAAATTCTGTCATGGCAAGGGATAGAGCTTGTAACAGTTGATTTGCCGGCTGACAAGATTCATCTTGATGAAGTCTTTTTAATGCTGGACAGCGAGACTGCTCTTGTTGATCCGGCCCGGCTGCCGTACTGGTTTATGGAAGAGATGCGCAGGCGGGGCATTAAGCTGTTATTTGCCGATCCTGAAGATCCGGTTCTTTCCGTCAATTGTCTGGCCGTTTCACCAGGTAGAGTATTATTCTCGGCCGATGCGCCGCGTACAATGGAAGTTTTGGAGAGAAGCGGCATAGAGGCGATACCTGTGGATGTTTCCGAGATCAGAAAAATGGGAGGAGGCATTCACTGTTCGACTCTCCCGCTTGCAAGGGAAGATATGTAAAGTTTTGAACGCCCGCCTCGGGGAATTTAGGCGAACACATTTCACCTGTTAAAGATACACTATATTAGGCACTTGTTTTTCGGAGGGGGTGTTGACGTTGGCGAATCAAAACGCACAGTCATCAGTCGATGAATTTAAGCGGTTTGTTAAACGGCATCCTAAGCTGATTTCCGCCGTGCGGAAAGAGGAAAAAAGCTGGCAGGAAGTTTATGAGAACTGGGTGTTGCTGGGGGAAGACGACGCGATTTGGGAGCCTTATAAAGAAAAGAAGGGAACACAGGAAAAGCCGTCCGGTGAGAGCGGAAAAAACGATTTTATCTCTAAAATGGTGACGGCTGTCAGGAGAATGGATGCTGACAAAATGAACGAACAAATCAATAAAATGAGCCAGTCCATTTCTTCGCTTCAAAGCCTGCTCAGCCAGTTTTCGGGAGGCAATCAAAAACATGCGGACCACCATGGGGGACATCATCCGTTTTCTTTCCGGAAAGATTAGCAAAGGAGTTTGTCATGCGTAAAGAAGTGCAGGAATTTGTGTTCGCAAATGAAGAGCGCCGCCGTTTTATCCGCGAGCAGCCGGTCTGGTACCGCAAGCTCTCCCGCCGTCCTGATGATTTGTCCGGTTTTCAGCTTGATATGATGAATTTTTACGAAAAAACGATTCCCCATCGTGTGAACCAGTTTTCAAGCAGCCTTCAGATGGCTCAAATGATGATTCAAATGTTTCAGGCTATGCGAACTCAGGATTAACCGGACCTGAGTCTTTTTTTGTGATCATAAAAACGGGCCCATCCGTCAAAACTAGTGGGCAAGGGAGTTGATCCAAATGAAGAAATGCTGTCTGATTCTGTGTCTTTGCTTTCTGCTGGCTGGCTGCTCTACATATAAACCGAAACCAAAAGGCATGACAGACGCCGGTCGAGCCGTTGAAATTTCAGCATGCGGTGTTCCACATGACATAGACATTTTGAAAAATCCCATTTTATGATACACTAATACTCGGAGGTGCATGTCAATGTATGCCACAATGGAATCCCTGCGGCTTCAGAATGAAGCGGATGTTTTGGCCAGCATGATTCTTCAATCAGAGGCGGCTGAACATTACCGAGAGTGCTACAAGCGTCTCCAAGAAGATGAAGAGGCTGGGCGTATTATCGCTTCATTTACGAAAATAAAAGAGCAATATGAGGATGTGCAGCGTTTTGGAAAGTATCATCCTGACTATAAAGAGATTTCAAAAAAAATGAGGGATATAAAACGAGAGCTGGACCTTCATGATACGGTTGCCGATTTTAAAAAGGCGGAAACCGAGCTGCAAAGCATACTTGATGAGGTCAGCGTTGAAATCGGCCGGGCTGTTTCAGAGCATATTAAAGTACCGACCGGAAATCCTTATTTTGATAATCTTTCATCCTGCGGCGGCGGCTGCGGATCAGGCGGAAGCTGCGGCTGCAAAGTTTCCTGACGAGACCCTTTTTAGTCTCGTCTTTTTCATAGAAGTTTTGGTTACATAGCGACAGGCAGGTGAAAAATATGGAAGAAAAACGTCAGGGATTAATCGTCTGGCTTCACTCTCTAAAGCAGGCGAAAATGCTCAGGAAATTTGGGAATGTTCACTATGTTTCAAAACGGCTGAAATATGTGGTCGTTTACTGTAATATGGATGAGGCGGAAAAAATAGCGGCCAAGATCCGTTCGTACTCGTTTGTCAAACAGGTCGATCCATCATATAAGCCGTTTTTGAAAATGGAATTTGAATCTAAGCTGGACAAAGCAAAGGAATACGATTATAAAGCAGGAATTTAATATTTTGTTTAAAAAAATCCCCGCAGAATACCCTGCGGGGTCCTTCTATTCCTTAACGAGTTAAGGAGAAGGCAAAGGGAGAGGAGAAACCGGAGGAAGAACTTATGGGGAAACGTAAGTCTTCTCCGCGGTTGGCAACAACATCAATCGATGCTGTTGCTACTATTATCACCATGTGTTCAGTCTCCTATACATAAGAAATCGACTTTGATTGTTTGTGCCCAAAAACACTTTATGATAAGATAGTGATGATTTTTTTCGAGTTTGAAGAAAAAGTGGTGGAAATATGAGAGTGATTTCTGGGACTTATAAAGGGCGTGCATTAAAAGCGGTTCCCGGCACGTCAACCAGACCGACGACAGACAAAGTGAAAGAGTCCATCTTTAATATGGTCGGCCCTTATTTTGACGGAGGAGAAGGCCTTGATCTGTATGCCGGAAGCGGCGGATTGGGCATCGAAGCGCTCTCCAGAGGGTTTGACCGATTCGTATTTGTCGACCGGGACTTTAAAGCGATTCAAACGGTAAAAAGCAATTTGAAAACGCTGGGACTTCAACAGCGCGCGGAGGTCTACAGAAATGACGCTGAACGGGCTTTGCATGCGGCGGTGAAAAGGGGCTTGACATTTGACGCGGTTTTTTTGGATCCGCCTTATCGTGAGCAAAAGCTGGAAGCGCTCTTATCAATCATTGACGAAGCAAATATACTGACTGATAAAGGGTTTATTTTGGCGGAGCATGCGAAAGAAGTGGTGCTTCCGGAGACAGTGGGCGAACTCCTGATGACACGGCAGGAGATATACGGTGTAACCGGAGTAACCATATATAGAAAGAGAGGGAATGGGGATGGCTAGCATTGCCGTTTGTCCCGGAAGTTTTGATCCGGTGACCTTTGGACATTTGGATATTATCAGGCGCGGAGCAAAAGTATTTGACCGGGTTTATGTATGCGTTTTAAATAATTCCTCAAAACAGCCGCTGTTTACGGTCGAGGAGCGCTGTGATCTGCTGCGTGAAGTAACGCGGGACATTCCAAACGTCCATGTTGAATCTTTTCAGGGGCTTTTGATTGAATATGCGAAAAGCAAGCAGGCCAATGTCATTTTGCGAGGGCTGAGAGCCGTCTCCGATTTTGAATATGAGATGCAGGGAACCTCGATGAACAAAGTGCTTGACGAGAATATTGAAACGTTTTTCATGATGACGAATAACCAGTATTCATTTTTGAGCTCAAGCATTGTCAAAGAGGTTGCAAAATACAAAGGATCTGTAGCAGAGCTCGTACCGGAAGCGGTCGAAGCTGCGCTTCAAAAAAAGTTTGCAAAAAAATGAGCAGCCAAAACGGCTGCTCATTTTTTCACAGTTGCCGACTGTCTGCTGTAAAGAACGATATAAAGCAAAAGGGTCGCAATCGTAAGAAGGGGACCTGTTTGTACGATAAAATTCCATGTCTGTATGAGAAATGATTCACGTCCTCCCTCCCGCAAAAATGAGAAGACCGGCTCACTTGGAGAAGAGAAGGCCGTATAAAGGGGCTTCCAAAGGATGAGCGCAAATAAAGCCGCATAGATTCCCTGCAAGAGGCGAGCAATAAAAAACGGTTTGAAGCGAATGTCCGTTTCAGCCAAAATTCCAGCAACTTGAGCCTGTACACTGAAACCGCTGAATCCGAGAATGAAACTGACGATGACGGCTTTTTGCAGCAAAACGGCATCCGTTGCACTGACAAGTTTGCTTCCGAGCGTGATCTCAAACAGACCCGACAATAAAGGCTTGTCAAAGTCTGCAGGGAAATGGAGCGCCGTCATGACCATCCGGGTGGCATAAGAGAGGACATCTGCAATCTTCACGACGGACAGTATGTTATTAAAGACAGAAAAAAGAATGATGAATCCGCCTACCATCAGCAAGGTCTGTACGGAAGAAATCACGGCATCGCTCAATAGTTTTCCGAGCGGCCTTTTTTCTTCAAGCCTTGCTTTATGGAGTGCTTTAAATGCTTCTTTCATGGAAGGCACAGGGAGCTTTTTTCTTCTCGTATGGAGGATTTCTTCTTTTCTTCCGTAGGAACGCATTGTCAGCCCGACAGCCAAATTGCCTAAATAATGGGCTGCCGCAAGCACAAAGCCCAGTGACGGATTATGAAAAAAACCAACCGCGACAGCTCCGAAAATAAAGAGCGGGTTCGAGGAATTGGTAAATGAGACGAGCCGCTCGGCTTCTACACGGGAAATTTGCCGCTCCTGTCTGAGTCTTGAGGTCAGCTTTGCACCTGCCGGGTTTCCGGAGGCCATGCCCATCGCGAGCACGAATCCGCCGACTCCGGGAACCCGGAAAACCGGCCTCATGAAAGGTTCGAGGAGGAGGCCGACAAATTTGACGATTCCAAATCCGATCAAGAGCTCAGATAAAATAAAAAAAGGCAATAAGGAAGGGAACACGACTTCCCACCACATGGCAAGTCCGCTTTTTGAAGCGTTGAGCGACTCCTGCGGGTGGGTGATGACGGCGGCGGTAAACAAAAGCAGCACACCGGCAATGAGTAAAGTCTTTATCTTTGACATGTCCATTTCTAACCCTCCTTACGGCTGTAAAATTCACATTGGAAACAGGTTCATGATAAAATAAGCAGGAGTTATGTCGGCAAGCCTGAGAAGCCCCCTTTTCAGAAACTTCTTTATCATTATACGAGGCTTGGTCCAAATTTTAGACCATCAGATTCTCCCCCCTGAGGTTTTTTGACAAAAAGCTGAACATACTAAATTGAAAAAAACCCTTCTCTTGAAATCGGATCATTAGAAGGTATTCAACGATTTGTGGATTCATGCAGGCCGGGCAAATGAAACGGATCTGCTTTCAGCTGTTATATTGAAGAAGGAGGGTTACGTTTTCATGCAGAAAAGAAGATTGATCCGTATCGCATTATTGGTTATCATCCTCGGGGCCGCTCTTACGTTCGTGAAGCTGCCTTATTACATCACAGAGCCGGGCGAAGCGACAGAGCTGAATCCTTTAATTAAGGTGGAGGACGGATACCCTGAAAAAGGCAGTTTTTCTTTGATGACCGTCAAGGTCGGACCTGCCAACCCCATTACATACTTATGGGCGAAAATGCGCCCTTACCATGAAATTCTACCTGAAGATAACTTTAAACAAAAAGGCGAATCTGATCAGGAGTATATGAAAAGACAGCTGCAGATGATGAGGGATTCCCAGGAAAATGCGATGATCGCCGCCTATAAGCGGGCCGGGAAAAAAGTCAGTTACACATCGAACGGCGTCTATGCCATGGCTGTTGTCGACGGCATGCCCGCTAAAGGAAAGATAGAGGTCGGAGATCAAATTAAGAAAGTTGACGGAAAAACCTTTCAATCGGCGGAAAGGCTCGTCCGCTACATCGAAACGAAAAAAGCGGGAGACAGCGTGGAAGTGGTCATCAAAAGGGACAAAAAAGAAATGTCATTCGGCCTGAAGCTGAAAACGTTTAAGGAAGATCCCGACAGAGCGGGGCTGGGCGTCTCTCTCATTACAGACCGGAATGTGAAAGTAAAACCCGATGTCAACATGGATATCGAAAACATCGGCGGACCGTCAGCAGGTCTGATGATGTCCATGGAAATCTATAATCAGCTGACAAAAGAAGATGAAACAAAGGGACACCATATTGCCGGGACAGGAACGATTGATGATGAAGGAAAAGTGGGGCCGATCGGGGGAATCAGCCAAAAGATCGTCGCTGCAGACCGCGCGGGAGCGGACATCTTTTTCGCACCGAATGAAGGCGGACGAAAAGGATCAAATTATGAGGAAGCGGTCAAAACGGCCAAAGACATTAAGAGCGCTATGAAAATCGTCCCTGTCGACACGATGGATGATGCGATTCACTATTTAGAAAAGAAAGTAAAAAGCGCCTGATGAAAGTTCAGGCGCTTTTTTATTTGCGCAAAAATTCCCGGCGGTCTTCATCATATCTGATCGGTGACAGCGAATACTCCTGTTCTGTCAGCATCGATCGTGCAGGCTCCTTCAGAGGCGCGCTGAACACTTTTCCGGCTTTTACGTCCAGGCTAAGGGACGGGTGAGAAAAAGATCCGATCTTCGTGATGAGTGGAACGCAGAGCTGCTTTTTCTTTTTCGAGAGGTACGCCTGTCCCTTTTTGGTCATCCCGAGAAGCCTGATGTAGGCAGGTCGCTCTTCAGAAAGAATGCGGCGGATATCGGTTCTTTTTGTTCTTGTTAAAATATGCGTATTCATCCGCTGCAGCCTTGTCCATGTATAACGCTTCGTTTTTAAAAGCTCCATGTATTCCAAAAATGACCCGGCAGTGCGGATCGCCCTCATAATACGGTGCTCAAGCCCTTCTTCAACCTCATAAATTCCGCGGAGCTCTTCCATATCCATCGTATGAAGGGTGTATTTCAAAAAGGAAAAATAATCTTCAGCCGAGTGCCAAAGGCCGAAGGTCCGGGCGTATTCCTCGAGTTCATGAACCGATGTTTCAGGGAGGAAAGAGCTCGCGGATGCGAGGCTTCCTTGATCCAGCATTGATTTGCGGACGCTTGTCGCGCTCGCGATGCGGCTCGATCCCTCAGGGAAATAAGCATCATGATAGTTTGAGGAAAGGCGCTTGACAGTCGCGGGTTTCATCTGGATATCCTTCTCGAGGATCGTTTTGACATATTGAAATCCGAGGATATTGTTCGGTTTGGAAAGGTCGAGCATGCCGCCGTCTGTCACGGCGCGGAACGCTTTTGCCATTGCGGCCGGATAGCTTATGCCGGTGGATATTTGCTGTTTGACTTCTTCATCAAGCGCTTTTTTATGTTTCATGGTGTACGCCGCTGCCTTAAGAAACGTGTCAATATCGCCATTTTCGCTGCCGAAAAACAATGAACCGCACTGCAATTCCCCGAGGATGGAGACGGCGCCTTCGGCAAATGTTTCGGCCTTTTGAACGGCGAAAGCATAAGGAAGCTCGACGACGAGATCAGCATGCGATGCAAGCGCCATTTTCGTCCTCGCCCATTTGGAGACGATGGCGGGCTCGCCCCGCTGCAAAAAAAAGCCGCTCATCACGGCAATCGCCACATCGCTTTCAGTTTGTGCTTTTGCTTCTTTTAGATGGTATAAGTGCCCGTTGTGAAACGGATTATATTCGACCACAACGCCGACTGCTTTCATTTTTCCGCCTCCCTTGCATCTGTTGAAATAGATATGATACATTTACACATGGAATGTACAGGGTGTCCGCTTGGAGCAGCGTTTTTTCTAAGTGTATGAATTGTCGTGCACGATGTCAACGAATCAATGATGCGGGCCTGTGATCTGTAAAGAAAAAATATTGACAAAAAACATGATGAAAGCTATAATCATGTTTGTTGCTCTCTTAGAGGTGATACAATGAAATGGACGATACATCAGCTCAATCAAATGCCGAAGACAGGTTTTGAATTTGATGAAACAGTTGATCTGAACGAACTCTCTCAAATCTCGGATATACGCAGCATTTCACCGGTGCGGGTGAAAGGAAGAGCGGAAATCCGGTCAAAGCAGGCTGCATTTGATTTTACAATTTCGGGCGAGATGATCTTGCCTTGTTCTAGAACGCTTGTTGATGTTCGTTATCCATTCAGTATTTCAACAAAAGAACTGTTTATATTTCATAAGACCGATGAAATCGAAGATGAAGACGTCCACATGGTCGAGGATGATCTGATCGACTTGACGCCGGTCGTAAAAGAAGAAATCCTTCTTGAGATCCCTATGCAAATCTTTTGTGAATCTGTTCAAAAAGAAGAAGGTGCTCCGCAAGAAGGCAGGGATTGGAAGGTCATTACAGAAGATGACCGGAAAAATCGAATCGATCCCAGACTGGCCGGTCTTGGGAAGCTCTTAAAACAAGAAGATGAATCTTAACGCTCTTTAAGGAGGTGGGAATAATGGCTGTACCTTTTAGAAGAACTTCTAAAACGAAAAAAAGACTTCGTCGTACTCACTTTAAATTGCAAGTGCCTGGTATGGTAGAATGCCCAAACTGCGGTGAGATGAAACTTTCACACCGCGTCTGCAAAGCATGTGGATCATACAAAGGAAAAGACGTAAAAAGCAACTAATCCATAAGAAACAAAAACACAAGACTTCCGGTCTTGTGTTTTTTTATGCAGAACCCCCACTCTCATCCTTTTATTTCCTGAAAAGAAAATAGTCTATCTACTCTATTAGCTGCATATGTATGAGGTAAATTCATAAAGCCATGGGGGGATTTTTTTTGACGGTTACAAGACAGGATGCGTGGACGCAGGATGAAGATATATTGCTGGCTGAAGTTGTGTTAAGGCACATCAGGGAAGGCGGCACACAGCTGTCGGCGTTTGAGGAAGTCGGCAAAGCATTGAGCAGAACGGCCGCCGCCTGCGGCTTCCGCTGGAATTCTTTTGTCAGAAAGCAGTATCAATCTGGAATTGAACTGGCTAAAAAGCAGCGCAAAGAATTGCGGAAAAAAATCGGGATTCACGCGGCAAACATGCCGAATTCGGTGAAAACCGTTTCCGGAGACAAAGCCGATAACCTGACGATCGATGATGTCATCCGCTATTTAGAAAAGCTGAAACAAGCGCCGTCCCAAAAAGATGCCGGCGAAGAAAAAAAACGGCTCATTGAAGAAGTCAACGCGTTGAAGGAAGAGGTCGAGAAGCTGAAGAGCGAGAATGAATCACTGAAGAAACAGCTTGAACTGACAGAGGAGGATTATAAAGCGCTGATTGAAATCATGGAGCGCGCCAGAAAAATGGTTGTACTCCAGGAGGATGAGCGGAACAAAAAGGTTAAGTTTCAAATGGAGCCGAACGGCAATCTGGAACGAATGGAGAAGTAGGGAACCGGCCATAAGCTTTCGGCCGGTTTTTCGTTTATGCGGATTCAGAGCTTTGATTGCTTTCGCTGTCAGGATGCCAAACGAGCGGATTTTCCCCTTTGTCCCGGGCCATATCGTATTTTACCGCGGTAAAGCCCATTTTGTTCCAAAAATCGGATGACTTGACACGAGGGCTTGTGCGTATCGGCAGACCGAAAGATTTGGCGAATTCCACAAGCTTCGTCCCGTACCCGTTGCGCTGGTATCCCGGCAAAACTTCAAGTTTCCAGAGCTCAAGGTAATCCTGGCCTTCTTCAAAATATTTGTTGAATTTCCCATCCTCTTTATACAGGCTCATTCTTGCCACGAGCCGATCCCCGTAATAGATGCCGTAGAACGGCGAGTCGCTGTCGTTTTCAATCATGTTGCTTTCAAGGTCCTCCAGCATGGAGAGTTCTTGAATCCCGTATTCCCTGAATTTTTTGAATTCCTCAAGTGTTTTATAATTGATCAGCAAACGTTCGACTTTAACCATTTTGTTACCCCCTTGTTTGTGTTCTACCTATATTGTAATCGCTTTTTTATAAAAATCCAAATGATAAAAATTTTCTAATATAATGTAGAAAAACGGTTTTCTGAAAATTTGAAACACCAAGCAAGTCATCTGATTCAATTTTTGCTATGATATACAGTATATAAAAAACAGCAGGATGTGAGGATTTGAGAATCGGAGTGATTGGAGGAGGCTCAGTCGGGCTTCTTTTTGCGTACTATTTTTCGTTCCGCCATCAAGTGACGGTCATCACGAGAAGAAAAGAGCAGGCGGAGGCCATCCGGCGAAACGGAATCCGTCTTTTGACAGACGGAGAAGAACATATCGCCAAAACTGAAGCGGAAGTGAAACCGGATGCGGGGTATGATCTGCTTTTTGTCGCGGTGAAAGAGCATCAGCTTGGAGCCGTTTTACCTGATGTAGAGCGCGCCGCTCCCCGTAATGTCATGTTTTTGCAAAACGGGATGGGTCACATTCCCGTGCTTGAGAGGCGGGATGCCGGATCGGACATATATGTCGGATCGGTGGAACACGGCGCCGTCAGGGAAGATGACTGCACAGTTCGCCACACCGGAAAAGGAGCGGTCAAATGGGCTGCGTTTAAAACGGCTTCACCGCCTGATCAGCTTGAAAAAGAGCTTGCGTCTGTTCATACAGCTTTTCCGTTCATTTGGCGGGAAGATTGGCATGACATGCTTGCCGGGAAATTGATTGTTAACGCCTGCGTCAATCCGATGACGGCTCTTTTGCGGGTGGAAAACGGGAAGCTGATTGAACAGCCGGCATATTTATCATTTATGAGGCTCGTATTTGAAGAAGCGAGCCGGATTTTAGCAATTGAAGACCGGCAGGCATCATGGGAAAATGTTCTTTCGGTCTGCCGGCAGACAAAGAGGAATACATCCTCGATGCTGGCGGATGTCCTTGCCGGGAGAAAAACGGAAGCGGATGCCATTATGGGCTATTTGTTGAAACGGGCGGAAGAATCGGGGGAGAGAGCTCCCCACCTCGCCTTTTTATATGACAGCATCAAGGCGCTGGAAAAGGAATGAAGCTAAATCTTTTGACCAATTCGCCGAACGTGCTATACTCTTTTCGGAAAGCTAACTATTTACTGGAGAAAGGAAGTTCGAAAGATGCAGCTTACTGAACTTTCCATAAAAAGTCAAAACCCTTTTGTGCGAGACTATATAGATGGAAAAAAGGATGTCGGGCCGTTTTTTGATTACGGCTTAAACAGAGAAGATTGGGAAGTCCGGTTGTGCGATCTTTCCTCCCGGACATATGACCGCGGCGCCTTAGCCGACTACTTGCTCAATTACCACAGCAAATTTCAGTCAAAAAAGATGAACGGGGCAATCGAGCGTCTGCGCGATCCCGCCAGTGTCGCCGTTGTCGGGGGGCAGCAGGCGGGCCTTTTAACAGGACCTCTTTACACCATACATAAAATTATATCGATCCTCGTGTTTGCGAAACAAAAAGAACAAGAGCTGAATGTACCTGTCGTGCCTGTTTTTTGGGTGGCGGGGGAAGATCACGACTTGGAAGAGATCAATCACCTCTATATTTCAGACAGCGGAAAAGTGAAAAAACACAAGCTCACACAGCCTCATTGGAAGAAAAGCCAGGCGGCTAAAACGGAGCTTGATGCCGGCAAAGCCGAACAATGGCTGAACGGGGTATTCGCTTCTTTTGAGGAGACCGAATACACAAACGGCCTTCTCTCCAAATTGAAGCGATGTATGCGGCAGTCTTCATCCTTTGCCGATTTTTTTGAGTACATCGTTGCCGATCTGTTCCAGCATGACGGGCTCGTCCTCTTGAATTCGGGAGATCCTGAACTAAGGTCTCTTGAAGTCCGTTTTTTTCAGGAGTTGCTGAAAAATAATGATGAGCTGGCAGAGGCCGTAAAGCATCAGCAGGCGCTCATGAAAGAAATGGGCTACTCCCCGATCATTGAAGGGGCGGCGCAGCATGCGAATATATTTTATGAACATGACGGGGAGCGGTTTTTGATCGAGAAAAAGGGTGAAGCCTTTGTCGTGAAGGAGCTTGATCTCGAGTGGACGAAGCCTGAGCTGTATGATCTGATCGGCGAACAGCCGGAAGCCTTCAGCAATAATGTCGTGACAAGGCCATTAATGCAGGAATTTCTTCTTCCGACATTGGCGTTTATCGCAGGACCCGGAGAAATCAACTATTGGGGAGAGCTGAAATCGGCTTTCCAGGTGATGGGCTTTAAAATGCCGCCTGTTGTCCCGAGGCTGTCAATCACGATTTTAGAACGGCATATTGAAAAGAAGCTGGCAGAGCGCGGCGTTGAACTGAGGGAATCGATCGAAAAGGGAGCTGCCGCCAAAAAAGAAGAGTTTTTCGACAGCAGGGTTCCGGCGGATTTCGCCGATGCTGTAAAACAGGCGAAAGAACAAATTGACAGCATTCATTCCGCCGTCCGGTCAGAAGCGCTCGAAATTGACCGCAGCCTTGAGCCGCTTTTAAAGAAAAATGCCGGCTTTATTCAGGATCAGCTTTCATTTCTGGAAAGGGCGGTCATCAGGAAAATCGAAGAAAGAGAAAACAACATTCTGCGCGATTTTGACAAAATTCAAACGAGCATCAGGCCGTTGGGCGCTCCTCAGGAGAGAATTTGGAATATCATGTATTATTTGAACAAATACGGTCCTGATTTCTTGGAAAACTACAAAAAATTACCATATTCATTTCAAAATATGCATCAAGTTGTCAAACTTTGAAATAATTTTTTAAAAAACCTTGACTAGTTCAGGGTTTTTTTTTGTTCTAAAACAGTGTAAAATGAATTTGTGGAGAGAAGTGGTGGATAGTGGTGAGTTAAGGATGGAAGGTGGGGGCCGAGATCATGTTTATGGGTGAATACCAGCATACGATTGATTCCAAAGGCCGCATGATCGTTCCGGCAAAATTCAGAGAAGGCCTCGGCGACCAGTTTGTACTGACGAGAGGGCTTGATCAATGCCTGTTTGGCTATCCCATGTCCGAATGGAAACTCATCGAAGAAAAACTGAAGGCTCTTCCTCTCACAAAGAAAGATGCACGCGCTTTTACCCGCTTTTTTTTCTCCGGAGCCACCGAATGCGAGCTGGACAAGCAGGGCAGAATCAACATTGCATCGCCGCTGTTAAGCTACGCAAAGCTTGAAAAGGAATGCGTGGTCATCGGAGTTTCAAATCGAATTGAATTGTGGAGCAAAGAGATTTGGGAACAATATGTAGAAGAGCAGGAAGATTCGTTTGCCGAAATTGCTGAAAACATGATCGGCTTTGATATATAATGAATCTTTGCGCGAGACAGCGTTTCTGCAATCAGTTCATTTGAAGAAAAGGTGGGACTTTTAAAAACATGTTTCAGCATAAAACAGTACTATTAAAAGAAACAGTTGATGGTTTAAACGTAAAAGCTGACGGTACATATGTAGACTGTACATTAGGCGGTGCGGGCCACAGCGCATATTTGCTTTCACAGCTGTCAAAGGACGGCAGATTAATCGCTTTTGACCAGGACGAAACCGCACTCCGCCACGCAAAGGAAAAACTGGCGGGTTATGAAGGACAAGTAACGTTCATAAAAAGTAATTTTCGGTATTTAAAAGACCGTCTAAACGAAATCGGCATTATCCAGGTGGACGGTGTTTTATTTGATTTAGGCGTCTCATCTCCTCAGCTGGACACGCCCGAAAGGGGATTCAGCTACCATCATGATGCTCCGCTTGATATGCGGATGGACCAATCGGCGGGTCTCTCGGCGAAAGAGGTCGTCAATGAGTGGCGCTATGAGGATCTGGTGAAGATTTTCTTCAAATACGGCGAAGAAAAGTTCAGCAAACAGATTGCCAGGAAAATTGAAGAGGCAAGAGGGAAATCGGCTATTCAAACGACAGGGCAGCTTGTCGATATCATAAAAGAAGCAATTCCCGCGCCTGCAAGACGAAGCGGCGGCCATCCAGCCAAACGGATTTTTCAGGCGATTCGGATTGCGGTAAATGACGAGCTGAAAGTATTTGAAGAAGCGCTTTTACAGGCGGTCGATGTGGTAAAGCCGGGCGGTAGGGTCTCGGTCATCACATTCCACTCGCTGGAAGACCGGATCTGTAAAACGACGTTCAAAGAATTGTCTTCACTTCCTGAACTGCCTCATGGATTGCCGGTGATCCCCAAGGAGTTTGAACCGAAATTAAAATTGGTGAATAAAAAACCGATCACTCCTTCAAAAGAGGAGCTTGAAAACAATAACCGCGCGCGGTCAGCGAAGCTGCGCATCGCGGAAAAAGCACGAGAATAAGCTGTACGAATAAAAAGGAGGTCATCAGTCTATGAGCAATTTAGCTTATCAAGCGGAAAAACAGCAAAGACAGACACAGCAAAGTCCGGAAAAATCCGTTGTCATCCGGAGAAGGGCATCGATTACATTGGGGGAAAAGGTACTGATCGTCCTGTTCGCCCTGGCTGTTCTCGGCGGTTCGCTCTTTATGATTTCAAGAGCTTTCGCCGCATATCAGACCAATATTGAAATTCAAAAACTCGAAAAAAAGGTTGAAACGGAAGGCAATAGAGTTGATGACCTCAAAAAGACGGCAGATGAGCTGAAGGAACCTGAGCGGATCATGGATACCGCACGGAAAAAAGGGCTTAATTTAACGAATAAAAAAGTGAAAACCATACAGGAATGATGCATAATGCCGAAAAAGAATAAATTCATGAACAGAGGAGCGGCAATACTCAGTATTTGTTTTGCCCTCTTTTTCTTTGTCATTTTAGGAAGATTCGCCTTTATTCAAGCGACAGGCAAAGTAAACGGCGAAGTCCTTGCCGTCAAGGCGAAGGAGCAGTATGAAAAAAAACGGACGATCGAAGCGCACAGAGGATCGATTCTTGACCAAAACGGGAAGGTTCTGGCAGAAGACACCTCGACTTACAAGGTTGTCGCGATTCTGGATAAAAATATGACCGTCGATAAGAAACACCCGCAGCACGTCGTCAATAAAGAAGAGACGGCCAAAAAACTCGCGCCGATTCTTGGCATGGACGAGGGGGAAATGCTCGACATTCTCAATAAAAAAGGGTTTCAGGTCGAGTTTGGTGCGGCCGGACGCGATATTTCGTACAGCCAAAAAGAAAAAATCGAAAAGCTCAACCTCCCGGGCATCGCCTTTATCCGCGATACAAAACGGTATTATCCGAACGGAATCTTCGCCTCAAACCTGATCGGCTATTCGCAGATCAACGAAAAAACGAAGGAAATGCAAGGCATGATGGGCCTTGAAAAAACGTTGAACAGCTATTTGAAAGAAACGGATGGATACATGTCATATGACACC
This sequence comes from Bacillus sonorensis NBRC 101234 = KCTC 13918, assembly GCF_001592005.1. Lineage (GTDB taxonomy): Bacteria > Bacillota > Bacilli > Bacillales > Bacillaceae > Bacillus > Bacillus sonorensis. Next base: position 122,355 of record NZ_BCVZ01000002.1, on the reverse strand, counting down.
GACAGGACGGGGTGGCGGCTGCCAAACAGCGGGGAGAAGGTGAAAGCGCCCGATAACGGCGACAATGTATATTTGACGATCGACCAGAAGATTCAAGCCTTTTTGGAAGACAGCATGACGACGGTTCAAAAGGAGTATCAGCCGAAAAAAATCATGGCGGCGGTCGTCGATCCGAAAACGGGCAAAGTGCTTGCCATGGGGCAAAGACCGAGCTTTGATCCGAATAAGCGCGATGTCACCAACTATTACAATGACCTGATCTCCTACAGCTTTGAGCCGGGTTCAACGATGAAAATCTTCACCCTGGCGGCCGCGATCGAAGAAGGCGTCTACAACGGCGGAGAATCTTACAAGTCTGGGACATACTCGGTTTCCAAAAAAGATAAACCGATTAAAGACCACAACAACGGCAACGGCTGGGGGCCGATCACATTTAATGAAGGTGTTGAACGCTCCTCAAACGTCGCCTTTGCCATCCTAGCCAATGAGAAGCTTGGAACAGACCGCTTTAACCAGTATTTAAGAAAGTTCCACTTCTATGATAAAACAGGCATTGACTTGCCTGGGGAAGCATCGAGTAAAATCAATTTCGAATATCAGCGCGACAAAGTATCAACCGCGTACGGACAGGCATCGGCCGTTACCCCGATCCAGCAGCTTCAGGCCGCCACGGCGGTTGCCAACAACGGAAAGATGATGAAGCCGTATGTAATCGATCATGTCGTCGATCCGGACAGCAATAAAACGGTCTTACAAAACAAACCAAAAAAAGTCGGCCAGCCGATTTCTGCAAAAACGGCAAAAGAAGTGCGCGACCTGCTTGGAAACGTCGTCACTTCCAAAAAAGGAACGGGACGGCCGTATCAAATCGAAGGATTCGATGTCGCCGGAAAAACGGGAACGGCGCAAATTGCCGGTCCTGACGGCAAGTATTTAACCGGCCGGGAAAACTATGTGTTCTCCTTCATGGGAATGGCGCCGAAGAACGACCCCGAGCTTTTGGTCTATGTCGCTGTCCAGCAGCCGAAGCTGAAGGATACAGAAACAGGGTCTGAACCTGTGTCAAAGATCTTCAATCCAGTCATGAAAAACAGTCTTCACTATTTAAATATTACGCCGTCCAGCAGCAAGAAGGACGACGGAAAAGAGCAGGACGAGCAAATGACAATGCCTGATATGACAGACAAACGCACAGAGTCTGCGGTGAAAGAGGCAAAAGAAGAAGGCCTCGATCCGGTCACGATCGGCGACGGAATGGCCGTGAAAGACCAGTATCCGAAAGCAGGCGAAGCCGTGCTGCCGAATGAGCGGGTCTTTCTGAAGACAGACGGAAACATTGCGATGCCAGATATGACAGGCTGGTCGAAGCGCGATGTCCTCCGATTCGGTTCGATGGCGGGCATTCACATTGAAACGAACGGAGAGGGCTATGTGACAAGCCAAAGCGTAAAGAAAGGCAAGAAGGTAAAAACCAATACGGTGATAAAAGTCAAATTGAAAAACTCTTAAAACAGATCGGAAGGCTGTCGGCAAAAGTCGATGGCCTTCTATATTGCCTTGCGCCTCTGATGCTTGCCCGAAATTAGAGATTACACGGCCGTTCTATCAAACAGCTCCGGGGCATAAACTGAAACAAGCCCATATAAGGAGTGAACGGTCTCTTGCGCGTTTCTAATGTGACAGTCAGAAAACGTTTATTATTCGTTCTGGTTTTTGGCGTGGTCATCTTTTTGATTATCGATACAAGACTCGGATATGTCCAGTTTGTGCTGGGGGATAAGCTGACGTCCCTGGCAAAGGACTCGTGGAGCCGGAACCTTCCCTTTGAACCGGAAAGAGGGGAGATTCTTGACCGAAATGGGGTCAAGCTTGCGACGAATCAAAGCGCGCCGTCGGTTTTGGTCGTTCCGAAGCAGGTCGAAAACCCCATCAAAACGAGCAAGCTGTTGGCCAATGTTTTAAATATGTCGGAAGAAAAAGCCTACAAACACGTCACGAAAAAAACATCGATTGAAAGAATCAATCCGGAGGGACGGAAAATTTCCCATGAGAAAGCAAAAGAAGTCAGGGATTTGAATTTAAAAGGCGTCTATATCGCGGAGGACAGCATTCGCCACTATCCGTTCGGCAGCTATCTGTCCCATGTCCTGGGCTTTGCGGGGATTGACAACCAGGGTCTTCTTGGACTTGAAGCTTTTTATGATAAGGAGCTGAAAGGCGAAAAAGGCTATGTGAAGTTTTACTCTGATGCAAAGGGAAAGCGGATGCCGGGGGAAGCCGATGACTATACCCCTCCGAAAGACGGCCTTGATATGAAGCTGACGATCGATACAAAGGTGCAGACGATCATGGAGCGGGAGTTTGATATCGCGGAAGCCAAGTACAATCCGGACGGGATGGTCGGCGTGGCGATGAACCCGAAGAACGGAGAGATTCTGGCGATGGTGAGCAGGCCTGATTTTGATCCGGCTAACTATAAATCAATCGATCCCAAAATCTATAACCGTAATTTGCCTGTATGGAGCACATACGAGCCCGGATCGACATTCAAGATTATTACGCTTGCGGCGGCTTTGGAAGAACAGAAAGTCAATCTGCAAAAAGACCATTTCTATGATAAAGGGTCAGTTGAGGTCGACGGAGCCCGGCTGAAATGCTGGAAGCGGGGCGGACACGGCTCACAGTCTTTTCTGGAAGTCGTCCAAAATTCCTGCAACCCCGGCTTTGTCGAGCTCGGCCAGCGGCTCGGCAAGGAAAAGCTGTTCAGCTATATTAAAGATTTCGGATTTGGCAAAAAAACCGGAATCGACCTTCAGGGAGAAGGAACAGGCATTTTATTCCCGCTTGACCGCGTGGGCCCTGTTGAACAGGCGACAACCGCATTCGGACAGGGGGTATCGGTCACGCCGATTCAACAGGTGGCGGCCGTCTCGGCAGCGGTGAATGGAGGAACCTTGTACACGCCTTATATCGCCAAAGAATGGATCGATCCGGTCACAAAACAAACCGTCAAACAACAGACGCCGTTGCCTAAAAAGAAAGTGATTTCTGAAGAAACATCCAAGCAAATCCGCTATGCGCTTGAGAGCGTCGTCGCCCAAGGGACGGGGCGGAACGCGTATGTCGACGGCTATCGTGTAGGCGGAAAAACGGGGACGGCGCAAAAAGTAAAGGACGGAAAATACTTAAAAAACAACCATATCGTTTCATTTATCGGCACGGCGCCTTCTGACGATCCAAGCATCGTCGTTTACGTCGCCGTCGATAACCCGAAAGGGACGATTCAATTCGGGGGGACTGTAGCGGCTCCGATCGTCGGCAATATTATGAGAGACAGCCTCCCGCAGCTCGGGATTGAAAAGCGGAAAAATCAAATCGAACGCAAATACCAGTGGCTGGACAAAAAATTGGTGGAAGTCCCGAACCTTATAGGGCTGTCTGTGACAGAGCTTGAGCCTTTGCTCATCAACCTCAACCTGAAAGCATCGGGAGAAGGGGACGTCGTCGTTCAGCAATCTCCAAAACCGGGTGAGAAGGTAAAAGAAGGTTCAACGATCCGCATATATCTAGACGATCAAGACTGATATGATGATAGGCGAAAACGGCAGCCGGCTCTCAACCGGTTGCCCGTTTTTCCCATATTAAAAAATATATAGATTTTGCAGGATTAGCTGGATGTCTCCTCTTTTTTACGCTAAAATATGAACTGTATGCCTGCATGAAGTCCGTGCAGCAACGAACCGAAATCACAGGATACTGATTTAGAACGAATAGAACTCGAGAGGTTTGATACGATGAAATTGACAAAGCTTCTTACATATTTAAAAAACGAACCTTCCTATAACGGCCAAGAAGACCCTGACATTACTTCAATTGAGATGGACTCCAGGGAAGTCAAAACAGGGAGTCTTTTTGTTTGTATAAAAGGATACACGGTCGACGGGCACGAATATGCCCGGCAGGCTGCTGAGAGAGGAGCGGCGGCGATCGTGGCCGAAAGGGAAGTCGACGCGGATGTTCCCGTAATCATCGTCCGCCATACGAAGAGAGCGCTTGCTGTTTTATCTGATGCCTTTTACGGCCAGCCGACCAAGCAGCTCAAGCTTGTCGGCATCACCGGTACAAACGGGAAAACATCGACGTCCCACATGGCCGAAGAGATTTTCAGAAAAGCGGGAAGCCGGACGGGCCTGATCGGCACGATGTATATGAAAATCAATAATGAGATATTTGACGTGAAAAATACGACGCCTGAAAGCGTCACTCTTCAAAAAACATTCAAAAAAATGGTTGACCAAAACGTGGATACAGCCATCATGGAAGTTTCTTCACACGCTCTTCATATGGGCCGGGTACACGGCTGTGATTACGATATCGCCGCGTTTACCAATCTGACGCAGGATCACCTCGACTATCATCAGACAATGGAAGAGTATAAGCATGCGAAAAGCCTTCTTTTCTCCCAGCTCGGCGGTGCTTTTAACCACGAAAATCCGAAGTGGGCCGTTTTAAATGCCGATGACCCCGCTTCCGAATATTTTGCCCAGGTGACGTCAGCCCATCTGCTGACATACGGAATTTCCAACTCCGCCGATATTATGGCGAAACATATCGAGATGGCTCCGAAAGGGACAACCTTTGATCTTGTGACGCCAAAGGGAACGGAACGGGTGACGATTCCGCTCGTCGGCCGGTTTAATGTATATAACGTGCTGACAGCGGCGGCGATCGGCTTTGCTGCAGACATACCGTTTGACGTGATTGTCGAAGCGATTAAAGGACTGCAAGGCGTCAGGGGAAGATTTGAGCTGGTTGATGCCGGACAGGATTTTCCGGTGATCGTCGACTACGCCCACACACCGGACAGCCTTGAAAATGTCCTGAACACGTGCAGAGGCCTGACAGAAGGAAAACTGTTTGTCGTCGTCGGCTGCGGGGGCGACCGCGATAAGACTAAGCGCCCGAAAATGGCGAAGATCGCCGCCGAATTGGCGGATGAACCGATCTTTACGGCCGATAATCCGAGAAGCGAGGACCCGCTCGCCATTCTGCATGACATGGAAGAAGGCGTAAAAGGGTCGTATTACCACAGCATCGTCAATCGCGAACAGGCGATCTTTTTCGCCATCGCCAACGCCAAAAAAGGCGATGTCGTCCTCATCGCCGGAAAGGGCCATGAAACCTATCAGCAGATCGGCGGACAAACCTTTGATTTTGATGATGCCGAAGTGGCGAGAAGAGCCATTCTTGAATTGAAATAAACTGAAAAAGAAATAGAGGAAAGAGTTGTTAAAGTGATGGATGCGTTCAAAATAAATCAACATATGAGAAAAAACAGTGAATATGATAAATGCGTATGCTGCTTCTTAAACATGCGGGAAGGGGATGAGAACCATGCTTGAACAAGTCATATTGTTTACCATCTTATTGGGCTTTTTAATCAGCGTTCTTTTATCTCCGATATTCATCCCGTTTTTAAGAAGGCTGAAATTCGGCCAAAGCATCCGTGAGGAAGGGCCGAAGTCCCACCAAAAAAAATCGGGCACACCGACAATGGGCGGTGTGATGATCATTTTATCGATTATCGTCACAACGGTCGTAATGACATTCAAATTTTCCGAAGCCAGCATGAATATGTTTCTGCTGCTGTTTGTTACGGTTGGATACGGTCTGCTCGGCTTTTTGGATGATTATATAAAGGTTGTCATGAAGCGGAACCTTGGTCTTACATCAAAGCAGAAGCTGATCGGACAAATTGTCATTGCTGTCGTGTTTTACGCGGTCTACTATGCACAGGGATTGCCGACTTACATCCGGATTCCGGGCACTGACATTTCGTTTGATTTCGGCTGGGCTTATCTGATCCTTGTCATCTTCATGCTTGTCGGAGGCTCAAACGCCGTCAATCTGACAGACGGGCTTGACGGGCTTTTGTCGGGTACTGCTGCGATTGCGTTTGGAGCATTTGCGATTTTGGCCTGGAACCAGTCGCAATACGATGTCGCGATTTTCTCGGTTGCCGTTGTCGGCGCTGTTTTGGGATTCCTTGTATTTAACGCCCATCCCGCTAAGGTCTTTATGGGAGATACAGGCTCTCTTGCCCTCGGCGGCGCGATCGTGACGATTGCGATTTTAACAAAACTGGAGATCCTGCTGGTCATCATCGGCGGCGTATTCGTCATTGAAACCCTGTCTGTCATTTTGCAGGTGATCTCTTTTAAAACGACAGGAAAAAGAATTTTTAAAATGAGCCCGCTTCATCACCATTATGAGCTTGTGGGCTGGTCGGAGTGGAGAGTTGTCGTTACATTTTGGACAGCGGGTCTTCTGCTTGCCGTCTTAGGAATTTACATCGAGGTGTGGTTATAAGTGGATACTCAAGATCGATTACAAAATCAAAACGTCCTTGTATTAGGACTGGCAAAAAGCGGATATGCGGCTGCTTCGATCCTGCATGAAAAAGGCGTTCACGTCGTGGTGAACGATCAAAAGCCTTTTGAAGAAAACGAGCCGGCGCAAATTCTCGCCGGAAAAGGGGTTGAAATCATCTGCGGCTCCCACCCGACAGAGCTGTTCGACCTCCATTCCATCGACATTCTGATCAAAAATCCGGGTATCCGCTATGAAAATGTGATGGTCGAAGAAGCGCTGAAAAGGAACATCCCCGTCTGGACGGAGGTAGAGCTTGCCTACCATCTGACAGATGCGCCGTTTATCGGCATTACGGGCTCCAACGGCAAGACGACAACAACAACGCTTGTTTATGAAATGCTGAAAGCCGATTCAAAAAAAGCGCTGGTTGCGGGAAATATCGGAACGGCGGCAAGCGAAGTGGCCAACCTGGCGAAAGGGGATGAATGGATCGTCACAGAGCTTTCATCCTTTCAGCTGATGGGGACCTATCGGTTCAGGCCCAAAATCGGGTTATTATTAAACGTATTTGACGCCCATCTTGATTATCACCATTCGCGCGAGAATTACGAGCTTGCCAAGCAGCAAATATACCGAAATCAAGCGGAAACAGACGTTGCCGTTGTCAATTTGGATGATGAGACCGTCGTCCGGCTCGCCGAGTGTTCAAAAGCGGAAAAGGTCTGCTTCTCTGTCCGCCAGGTGCTGGAGCGCGGAGCCTGCGTCAAAGACGGCATGATCATGTTCAATGATCAGCAGGTGATGCCGCTGAAAGACGTCGTGCTGCCTGGTGAGCATAATCTGGAAAATATATTGGCCGCGCTTTGCATCGTCAAGACGGCGGGAGTTTCTGATCAAGCCGTCCGCCAGGTGCTGACGACCTTTACAGGGGTCAAGCACAGAATGCAATATGTGGCGACGATCAAAAACAGATTGTTTTATAATGACAGCAAAGCGACAAACATCCTGGCGACAAAAAAGGCGCTCTCTTCCTTTCAAAAGCCGGTGATCCTGCTCGCCGGGGGGCTTGACCGCGGAAATGAATTCGATGAATTAAAGCCGCATATGTCCTTTGTCAAAGCGATCATCACATTTGGCGAAACAGCTCCGAAGTTCGAGAAGCTCGCTGAAGAAATGGGAATACAACAGGTGAAACATGTCGATAATGTTGAACAAGCAGCATTTGCGGCGTTCAGCCTGTCAGATGAAGGAGATGTCATTCTTCTGTCACCGGCATGCGCAAGCTGGGATCAGTACAAAACATTTGAAGAACGTGGTGACATGTTTGTAAACGCCGTGCATATGCTTAAATAAGGGGCTTGTCTTCAACGGTCTTAGCCCCAAAGAAATGAAGCTTGGGGTGTTCGGCTTTGCAAACGAAAAAAACGTCACCGGATTTTTTACTGGTTATCATTACGTTATTATTGTTAACAATCGGGCTCATCATGGTATACAGCGCCAGTGCGGTATGGGCGACATACAAATATGACGATTCCTTTTTCTTTGCCAAACGGCAGCTGTTGTTTGCCGGCATCGGGGTCATCGCCATGTTTTTCATCATGAACGTCGACTATTGGACATGGAGGACTTGGGCGAAGGTGCTGATCATCGTCTGTTTCTTCCTGCTTGTCATCGTTCTGATTCCGGGAATCGGCATGGAACGGAACGGATCGCGGAGCTGGATCGGCGTCGGCGCATTCAGCATCCAGCCGTCCGAATTCATGAAGCTTGCGATGATCGCATTTTTAGCCAAGTTTCTATCTGAAAGGCAGAAAAACATCACATCGTTCAGGAAGGGCTTTGTGCCGGCGCTCGGCATCGTCTTTTCCGCTTTTTTCATCATCATGATGCAGCCGGACCTTGGGACAGGAACGGTTATGGTCGGCACATGCATCATTATGATCTTTGTGGCCGGGGCGAGAATTTCGCATTTTGTGTTTCTCGGCCTGATCGGCCTCAGCGGATTTGCCGCTCTTGTCCTGTCGGCTCCGTACCGGATTAAAAGGATCACCTCTTACTTAAATCCTTGGGAAGATCCTTTAGGGAGCGGCTTTCAAATCATTCAGTCGCTTTATGCGGTCGGTCCAGGGGGACTTTTTGGCCTCGGACTCGGCCAAAGCAGACAAAAATTCTTTTATCTTCCTGAGCCGCAGACGGACTTTATTTTTGCTATTCTTTCGGAAGAACTCGGATTTATCGGAGGATCGCTGATTTTATTGCTCTTCAGCATTCTTTTATGGAGAGGCATCAGAATCGCATTGGGCGCGCCTGATTTATACGGCAGCTTTGTCGCTGTCGGCGTCATCTCCATGATCGCGATTCAGGTGATGATCAATATTGGAGTTGTGACCGGATTGATTCCTGTGACAGGCATTACCCTGCCGTTCTTGAGCTACGGGGGATCGTCACTCACCCTGATGCTGATGGCGGTCGGTGTTCTGCTGAATGTCAGCAGATATTCTAGATACTAGTCAAAATCGTTTTGCCGGATAACCCTGTGCCTAAAGCAGGGTTATCGTCATGTACATAAGAAATAAGGGGGAAGACAGATGCGGATCGTTGTAAGCGGAGGCGGTACGGGCGGACACATTTATCCCGCCCTTGCATTCATAAAAGAAGTCAAACAGCATCATCCTGACGTGGAATTTTTATATATCGGAACAGAAAAGGGCCTGGAGAAAAATATCGTCGAGCGGGAAAACATCCCGTTTAAAGCGATTGAAATCACGGGCTTTAAAAGAAAGCTTTCATTTGAAAACGTCAAAACCGTAATGCGCTTTTTAAAAGGTGTCAGAGAGTGCAAGAAAGAATTAAAGCGATTTAAGCCTGATGCGGTGATCGGAACGGGCGGCTATGTATGCGGACCTGTTGTGTACGCCGCTTCAAAATTGGGAATTCCGACGATCATTCACGAGCAGAACAGCCTGCCGGGGCTCACCAATAAATTTTTATCCAAATATGTTGATAAGGTAGCGATTTGCTTTGAAGAAGCGAAAGCTCATTTTCCTGCAGAAAAAGTTGTATTCACAGGAAACCCGAGAGCGTCTGAAGTCGTCTCTATAAAAGGGGCCAGGTCACTGACGTCTTTCGGGCTTCAGGAGGACAAAAAAACGGTTCTCATTTTCGGAGGAAGCCGCGGCGCCGCTCCGATTAACAAAGCTGTCATCGAGATGCAGCGGGAGCTGAAGACGCGGGATTATCAGGTTCTTTATGTTACCGGGGAAGTTCACTATGATAAAGTAATAGAAGAGCTGAAAAAAGTGGGCGCGGCTGAAAATATGTCCGTTCAGCCGTTTTTGCATCAAATGCCGGAGTATTTACAGGCGCTTGATGTCATCGTGGCGCGGGCCGGTGCGACGACAATAGCGGAAATCACCGCGCTCGGCATTCCGAGCGTCCTGATTCCGAGCCCGTATGTCACGGCCAACCATCAGGAAGTAAACGCAAAATCGCTCGGCGACCGTAACGCCGCCGTCGTTTTAAAAGAATCAGAGCTTAATGGAGAGCGCCTTATTCAGGCGATCGATCATATTTTACAAGACGGCAACACATTAATAGAGATGAGCGAACGCACAAAATCCCTCGGTGTTCCAGACGCGGCCCAGCGTTTGTATGAAGTATTAAAAGAGCTGAAACAGCAAGCGAAATAATGACAGAGATTTTGGAGGTTTTCCATGGATAAGGTAATACAAGAATTAAAAGAGCTGCAAGTTGGCAAAGTTCTGGAAAATGAACCGCTCGCAAACCATACGACGATTAAAATCGGAGGTCCTGCCGATGTTTTGGTTGTTCCGAAAGACATTCAGGCGGTTCGGGATACGATGAAAGTCGTGAAAAAGCATGGCGTCAAATGGACGGCCATCGGCAGAGGTTCAAACCTGCTTGTTCTTGATAAAGGTATAAGGGGCGTCGTCATCAAACTCGGAGCAGGACTTGATCATATGGAAATCGATGGCGAGCAAGTGACGGTCGGCGGGGGTTACTCTGTTGTACGGCTGTCTACAGGCATCAGCAAAAAAGGACTGTCAGGCCTTGAATTTGCTTCAGGCATACCGGGATCTGTCGGCGGAGCCGTTTATATGAATGCCGGCGCCCACGGATCAGACATCAGCCGGGTTTTGGTCAAAGCGCTGATTCTCTTTGAAGACGGAACAACTGAATGGCTGACGAACGAAGAAATGGAGTTTAGCTATCGTACGTCCGTCCTGCAAAATAAACGGCCGGGGATTTGCCTCGAAGCGGTTCTGAAGCTTGAACAAAAAGAGCGTGATGCGATCGTCGCACAAATGCAAAAAAACAAAGACTACCGGAAAGAAACACAGCCCGTCTCAAACCCTTGTGCGGGAAGCATTTTCAGAAACCCTCTGCCTGAGCATGCCGGACGGCTCGTTGAACAGGCGGGGCTGAAAGGCCACCAGATCGGAGGGGCAAAGGTTTCCGAAATGCATGGAAACTTCATCGTCAATGCTGGCGGGGCGACCGCAAAAGATGTTCTTGACTTGATTGCGTACATCCAAAAAACGATTAAAGAAAAATATGATATCGATATGCACACAGAGGTTGAAATCATCGGAGAAAAACGATAAACATCCTCTGAAACAAGCCAGCCTTATGATATAATGAACAAAAACAAACGGCATCCTCAGTATGTCGTTTGTTTCACTAACGGAAGTTTTTCTGTTTGCAGCTGACATCGTGTCCCATTTGGAGACGCGCGTCTTTTTTTCGAACTAAAATAGAGCAAATAAAAGTTTTTTGTCTGCTTGATTGAACCTGAGGTGAGCCCAACGTGAAACCCGGTATTGATAAGGAAAAAGTAGTAAATATAGAAGAGCGGATTCCGAAAATCAAAGAACAGAGAAAGCAAAAGGCAAACCGCCGGCTGATCACTTTCATCCTGCTTTTTTTTACGATGATGCTGATCATCATCTACCTTCAGACGCCGATCAGCAAGGTGTCGAATGTCGAGATTAAAGGTAACCGGAACGTTCCGGCAGAAGACATCATTTCCCTGTCCCAAATTTATAAAGGACAGACGGAATACTGGAGCCTCAATAAAGAAAAAACGGCAAAAAAGATTGAGAAAAATAAATTAGTCAAAAAAGCCGAAGTTTCCAAGAAACTGCCCAACAAAATTGAAATCTCCATCGAAGAATATAAAAGTATTGCGTTTTTACAAAAAGATCATGTGTATTATTCCGTGCTTGAAAATGGGACGGTTCTTCCCGAAGAAGTGACCCCGAATGACAAAGGGCCGATATTAAATGACTGGCCGGAAAGCGAAAAGCTCATTCAAATGGCCAAACAGCTGAACAAACTCCCTGACTCCGTAAAGAAATCGATTTCTGAGATCAACTACACGCCTCAAAAATCAAACCCTTGGCTTATCAGGCTGTATATGAATGACGGCTATATGGTAACGGCTTCGATCAAGACATTTGCGAAAAACATGGAGAACTATCCCGCCATTGTCAAGGAGCTTCCCAAAGGAGAAAAAGGCATCATCCATTTGGAAGTCGCGGCATACTTTGAATCTTTGAAAAAAAAGTCCGAAGACCATAAAAAGGAAGAGGAACGTTGAAGAGGCATACAGTCAACCTCTCTCTGGCCATGCTCGTTCTCGGCTTTCTTTTGGCTTTTTCATACCAATTCGCAAAAGAAAACAGAGACCGCGTGGAAACCGCGGAGGAGTGGAAAAAGGAATATTCCCTGCGCGACAGGCTGATTAAAGAGGAAAAGCAAAACAAAGCGCTGGAAAAAGATTTATTTAAGAAACAGCAGGAAGTTCGGAAAACGGAAGCATCGCTCAAAAACGAAAAACAGGAATATTACAATATTCTTGAAGATGTTGAGAGATACAGGATGTATGTCGGCGAAATCGGCGTTCAGGGCGAAGGCATTGAAGTCACGCTGAAAGATTCCTCATATGTGCCTGAAGGGGAGAATGTAAACAATTATATCGTTCACGAAAGCCACATTTTCCACCTGCTGAATGAGCTCTGGATCTCCGGCGCAGCCGCGGTATCGATCAACGGACAACGCGTAACGCATCATTCCTATATCTCCTGCAACGGACCGGTCATCACGGTTGACGGAACTCAGCATCCGGCTCCGTTTGTCATTTCAGCGATCGGGGAAGCGGACGTGCTTTTGCCGGCGCTGAACATAGCGGGCGGCCTGATTGACCAGCTGACCCGGGACCATGTGTCAGTCAGCATTGAGAAACAAGATAAAATCGAGATGGAGCCTCTTTTAAAACAAGGGGAATGAAAGGTGAAAAGTTGGTGGGCGGATCTTGAAAAAACAGTATCGTTTCATTGGTTTAAGCGCTCTGATGCTCATATTCGGGCTTATGCTGTCCGTGCAGTTTAATTCCCTGAAAGAGCCCGAGGTCCGCGATACGAGGGACATATGGCAGATTCGCGAAGATTTAAAAAAGGAACAGAAAAAGCAGCTTGAACTGATCAGCGAGATCGATAAATATGAAAAAATGCTCGGCACATACAGCCGCGAAGAAGGCCATTCACAGACAAAAGCGCTGAATGAAACGCTTCAGCATTTAAAAAAACAGGCCGGTTTTACTGATGTCACCGGCAGCGGCATCACGATCACGATTTCCCGGCTGTTTTCTGATGAATTAGCGGGAGAGTCCCTTCAAAACCCGCCTCCTGATCTTTTGAAAAAACTGATCAATGAATTAAACATGTACGAAGCAGAGGACATTTCCATCAACGACAGGAGAGTCGTGAATACGACCGTGATCAGGGACATTAACGGAACGACGAAAATAGACGGTTATCCATTGGACAACTACCCGATAACAGTAAAAGTCATCGGGAAAGACGCCGATAAACTATATAGCCGAATGAATGCTTCAACCCTTCAAGATCTGTTTGCGGGAGAGAATCTGGATTTGCAAATTAAAAAGCCTGAAAAACGTATCAAAATCAAAGCTTATGAAGGTTCAATGCAAGTCAAACCATTGAAACCGCTTGAAAAATCAAAAGGAGAGAATTCCTAATGTGGCTTCCGGTTTTAGGTCTTTTGCTTGGAATTGCCATCGGGTTCACCACGAACTTTACAATTCCGGAAGAGTACTCTAATTATTTGTCCTTAGCCATTCTCGCATCACTTGATACGCTGATCGGAGGAATAAGGGCTCATTTAGAAAGTGTATACGATGAACTAGTTTTTGTGACAGGCTTTTTCTTCAATATTCTTCTCGCGATAAGTTTGGCTTTTCTGGGCGTTCATCTTGGTGTAGACTTGTACTTAGTCGGTATGTTTGCATTTGGCGTCAGGCTGTTTCAAAACATAGCCGTCATCAGAAGAATACTGCTCGCCAAATGGACGGCATCAAGAAGAAAAAATAAAAAAAATCAGATTTAAAAGAGGATATACATAGGATATAACGAATATTCACAGTAATCCTAAAACTAAAAAGCAGAGTGTTGGTTCGTTATGTATTGTTACACACTTGTAAAACCAGATTCATTGTATTGTTGTTCGGCAAATAATAGAATAGAATTGACTGAAATGTGAGGAGGTGCCATAGAATGAACAACAATGAACTTTACGTCAGTCTAGACATCGGTACGTCCAATATAAAAGTGATCGTCGGTGAAATGTCGGACGAGTCGCTTAACATTATCGGAGTCGGAAATGTTCCCTCAGAGGGGCTGAAAAAAGGATCAATCGTTGATATAGATGAAACGGTTCATTCTATAAAAAAAGCGTTTGAACAAGCAGAAAGAATGATAGGTTTTCCGCTGAGACATGCCATTGTCGGCGTGAACGGAAACTATATCAATATTCAAGATACGAACGGTGTTGTGGCGGTTTCAAGCGAAAACAAGGAAATCCACGTCGAAGATGTGCGCCGGGTCATGGAGGCGGCCCAAGTCGTGTCCATCCCTCCTGAACAGCTGATCGTCGATGTGATTCCGAGGCAGTTTATCGTTGACGGAAGAGGCGATATAACAGATCCGAAAAAGATGCTCGGTGTCCGCCTTGAAGTTGAAGGATCGCTGATTACCGGTTCAAAAACGATTCTACATAACCTGCTCCGCTGTGTAGAACGGGCGGGAATTGAAATTATGGATATATGCCTGCAGCCGTTGGCTGCCGGATCTGTCGCATTATCAAAAGATGAAAAGAACCTCGGGGTGGCGTTAATCGATATCGGCGGAGGATCGACAACTGTCGCCGTCTTTGAAAACGGCCATCTTCTTGCGACCCGCGTCGTTCCCTTGGGAGGCGAAAACATTACCAAGGACCTATCGATCGGCCTCCGCACCTCCACTGATGAGGCTGAACGGGTGAAAAAACAGTTTGGACATGCTTTCTATGAAGAAGCGTCAGAAGAGGAAGCATTCGAGGTCGCCGTGATCGGGACGGACCAAAAACAAACGTTCACTCAGCGGGAAGTGGCTGACATTATCGAAGCCAGGCTCGAGGAAATCTTCTTGTTTGTGGCAGAGGAACTGCGGAACATGGGAATTAAAGAATTGCCGGGAGGATTTGTACTCACGGGCGGACAGGCGGGGATGCCGGGTGTCCTCAGTCTCGCACAGGATGTTCTTCAAAATAACGTCAGAGTGGCTAGCCCGAACTATATCGGTGTAAGGGAACCCCAATACATGACAGGGGTCGGACTCATTCAGTTCGCATACCGAAACGCAAAAATCCAAGGCAGAAAAGTAGGTTTTAAAATGCCGGCGGAAGCGGTTCAGGAAGTCGCGGCTTCCCATCAAAAAGAAGTGCAGCAGCGTCCGAAACCAAAATCAAAGCAGCAGCAGGCCCAAGCTGAGAAAAAGCCGAGCAAAATGAAAAAAATATTTAACTTCTTTTGGGAATAGAGATTAGTCATTCGACGGATTAGGAGGATTTAGCATGTTAGAGTTTGAAACAAATATAGACGGCTTAGCATCGATTAAAGTAATAGGAGTAGGTGGCGGCGGAAACAATGCTGTCAATCGGATGATCGAAAATGACGTACAGGGAGTCGAGTTTATCGCGGTCAACACGGATGCTCAAGCCCTTAACCTTTCCAAAGCAGAAACGAAAATGCAGATCGGCGCGAAGCTGACGCGGGGCCTTGGAGCGGGAGCCAACCCGGAAGTCGGCAAAAAAGCCGCAGAGGAAAGCAAAGAACAGATTGAAGAGGCGTTAAAAGGCGCAGACATGGTGTTCGTTACGGCCGGAATGGGCGGCGGAACAGGCACAGGAGCTGCCCCGGTCATCGCACAGATTGCAAAAGAATTAGGCGCGCTCACTGTCGGCGTCGTGACAAGACCGTTTACTTTTGAAGGCAGAAAAAGACAGCTTCAAGCTGCGGGCGGCATTACAGCGATGAAAGAAGCCGTCGACACCCTGATCGTCATTCCGAATGACAGACTTCTTGAGATCGTTGACAAAAATACGCCGATGCTTGAAGCGTTCCGTGAAGCGGACAACGTCCTGCGCCAAGGTGTACAGGGTATTTCAGACTTGATTGCGACACCTGGATTGATCAACCTTGACTTTGCCGATGTGAAAACCATCATGTCAAACAAAGGTTCAGCATTGATGGGAATCGGTGTTGCCACAGGTGAAAACCGCGCTGCCGAAGCCGCTAAAAAAGCTATCTCAAGTCCGTTACTTGAAACAGCGATTGACGGTGCACAAGGTGTTCTTATGAACATTACGGGCGGATCAAACTTAAGTTTGTATGAAGTTCAGGAAGCAGCTGATATTGTAGCCGCCGCATCAGATCAAGATGTAAACATGATTTTCGGATCAATCATTAATGAGAATCTAAAAGATGAAATTGTTGTTACCTTAATTGCGACCGGCTTTATTGAACAGGAACAAGATGCCGCAAAGCCGCAAAGCAGACCTTTAAATCAAGGCTTAAAACAGCATCACAGCGTTCCGAAGCGGGAACCGAAGCGCGAAGAACAACAGCCAAGCATGCCTCACCGCAGCCCATCACAGCCTGCAGAGGATACGCTGGACATCCCGACATTCTTGAGAAACCGCAATAAACGATAAGAATAAGAAAGGCTGCTGATTTTAATCGGCGGCCTTTTCATGTGTTGCACATCAGGCAACCGTTCGATAAACGGGCCGCGCCTTCCCATCCTCCTGATCCACCGCACGACAGACTAGCTTCTTCGTTCACTCTTTTGTCCCGGAGGACATCTTTTTGTCGTCATCCCCATCAGCACACCGAACTATTTTTAAACATGCGTATATGTAAAAAGTATGAATTTACATGTCAATTCTACAAAAATGACAAAAGTCGACAAAATCTATAGGTTTTTTCTTTTACATTATACATATCTTCTTTTTTCTACACATAGAAATGCAAGAAGCTGCAAAAGCGACTCGTTTCGCGATTCACAAAAGGAGGATGTCATTTGAAGAAAAAACCCATTTACCGCACATTCGTGTATGCAGCAGTGATCGGTGCGCTTTTGGTCCCAGGTGCTGCCCAAGCCAACAGTGGCACAGCCGGAAAAAGCGCGAAAGTGCAAGCGAAAATATCAAGCTCTCTTTACAAAAGCTTTGGCAAAAATGAAAAGGTCACATTTTTGATTAAAATGAAAGACCAGGCCAATGCGCAGCAAACAGCAAATGTGACTGAGAAAAATGCCAAGGCGAGCATCATGACGAAAAAAAGGGTCAAACAGCTGAAACGTTCAGCGGTTCTGACTTCTTTAAAGACAAAAGCTGAACGAACGCAAAAAGACTTGAAAACGTATTTGGAAAAAGAAGAGAAAAAAGGCACGGCAAAGCAAGTGGAATCATTTTATATCGTCAACGGGATGGCGGTGACGGCAACAAAAGAAGTGATGGAAAAAATAGCGGCGTTTCCAGAAGTGGAAAAGGTGCTGCCAAATCAAACGATCAAATTGAGCGAAACAGAAAAAGCCTCAATCGAAACGTCGAAAAAAGCATCAGCTTCTGAGGCTGCCGCCAACATCCGCCAAGTGCGTACACAGGATGTCTGGAAGAAAAAATATAAAGGCAAAGGAACGGTCGTCGCATCGATTGACACAGGGGTTGAATGGGATCATCCGGCATTAAAGAAAAAATACCGCGGATATAATCCATCAAAGCCGAACAGCCCGAACAACGAATATAACTGGTTTGACGCCACAAGCAATAAAAAAACGCCGTATGACGATCTCGGGCACGGCACACATGTGACCGGAACGATGGTCGGCTCTGAATCAGGCGGGAAAAATCAGATCGGTGTTGCCCCAACTGCGAAATGGATCGCTGTTAAAGCTTTTGGAGAGGATGGCGGAAGTGAAAAAGACCTTTTGGAAGCGGGCGAGTGGATTTTGGCGCCGAAAGATGCAAAAGGCAAACCGCATCCGGAAAAAGCGCCTGATGTCGTCAATAACTCCTGGGCAGGCGAACGCGGGCTTAATGAATGGTACCGCGACATGGTGAAAGCGTGGCGCGCGGCCGATATTTTCCCTGCATTCGCGGCAGGCAATGTAAGTGAATTCGAGCCGGGCGGACCGGGATCAGTAGAAAATCCTTCAAACTATCCCGAATCTTTTGCGATTGGCGCTGTTGACAGCACGAACGCTTTAGCCGATTTTTCATTGCAAGGCCCTTCACCATACGATGAGATCAAACCGGATATTTCCGCGCCTGGCGCGAGCATCCGTTCTGCCTATCCTGGGCACAGATACGCTGCGATGGACGGCACGTCAATGGCAACTCCGCATGTTTCGGGCATTGTGGCATTAATGAGGGAAGCCAATCCGAATATCACAGTTGATGAAATAGAACGCATTTTGATAAAAACGGCAAAGCCTTTGACAGACAAAACGTTTGACAGTTCACCAAACAACGGGTATGGATACGGATTGGTCGATGCACTGAAAGCCTTCAACGAGGCAAAAAAATAAAGGAATCTTAGAAAGACAAAACCTTTAAGCGGTTTTGTCTTTTTTTAACGGATTTTAAACAAATCCTTGACAAATAACGACAAAAAAATAAACCAATATTTACTATATTAAAGAGAACACCACTGTCAGACAAAACAATCAAAAGAAAGGAGGGCCGTCTGCCATATCACATTCAACCTGAAAAAGGGGGATTTCATTTGAAAAGAAAGCTGAAAAAGAAGGCGCTCTGCTCCATTTTGAGCGGGCTTATAGCCGGATCGATGCTTATGCCCGCCGCTTCTTCCGCCGCAGAATCGGCATCACCGCTCACATCCTACAAAGAACAGGCCAAACAAAATGCTTCCACCGGGAAAAAAATATCGGCATCACTTGTAAAACGTTTCAAAAAAGAAGATATGGTCACCTTTTTGATTAAGATGAAAGATCAAGTCGATACGCAAAAAGTCGCAAAACAAGCGGAAAAGAAAGCAAAAGCGAAATCATTGAGTTCAGCTAAAGCGGAATACCAAAAGCGTTCAGCCGTTGTTTCTTCATTAAGAATCAAAGCCGATGAGACGCAGGAGCGTTTGCAAAGCTATTTAAAAAAGCAAGCGAAAAAGGGAAACGCTAAAGATATTCACTCGTTTTATATTGTCAACGGAATGGCTGTCCGTGCGACAAAAGAAGTCATGGAGCAGGTGGCCGCCTTTCCGGAAGTTCAAAAAGTGCTACCGAATGAAAAAAGGCAGTTGATCAAGCCGGCCAAACAGTCTGTCAAACAAAAACCGGTGCAAGCCCGCGGCGGGATTGAATGGAACATCGATCAGATCAGCGCACCGAAAGCGTGGGGATTAGGATTTGACGGAACCGGGACCGTTGTGGCTTCAATTGACACAGGGGTTGAATGGGATCATCCGGCTCTAAAAGAAAAATACCGCGGATATGACCCGGCGCATCCTGACAGTCCTGATCATGAATTCAACTGGTTTGACGCTACGACTGGCGGTTCTGAGCCATATGACGATCTGGAACACGGAACGCATGTGACAGGAACAATGGTTGGCTCAGAGTCCGGGGGCCAAAATCAGATCGGTGTGGCGCCGGGTGCAAAGTGGATTGCGGTGAAAGCCTTTAATGAGGATGGCGGCACAGATGAGGATCTCCTTGAAGCTGGCGAATGGATATTGGCGCCTAAAGACAAGGATGGCAATCCACACCCTGAAATGGCCCCGGATGTCGTCAATAACTCATGGTCCGGCGGATCGGGCCTTGATGAGTGGTACAGGGATATGGTAAAGGCATGGAGAGCCGCCGATATCTTCCCTGAATTTTCCGCAGGCAACGTGGATTTATTTAATCCGGGCGGGCCCGGCTCCATCGCAAACCCGGCAAACTATCCCGAAGCGTTCGCAACAGGGGCGACTGACATCAACAAACAATTGGGCGATTTTTCTTTGCTTGGTCCGTCACCATATGATGAAACAAAACCTGAAATAACCGCTCCCGGTGTCAACATTCGGTCATCTGTTCCGGGAAAAGGCTATCAAGACGGCTGGGACGGGACCTCAATGGCCGGGCCGCATGTATCGGCCGTTGCAGCGCTTTTAAAACAAGCGGATGCATCGCTTTCTGTCGATGAAATGGAACAGATATTAATCAATACGGCAACACCTTTGACAGACAGCAAGTTTACCGAATCACCGAACAACGGGTACGGCCACGGGCTTGTCAACGCGTATGAGGCGGTATCTGCCGTCACGGAAGGACTCGGCAAAGCCGAAGGCCGTGTTGGAAAAGAAGGAGAAGACAGCAAACCGCCGGTTTTAACCCATGAACCGTTTAAAGAGGTTTTTTCAGGTTCTGACATTTCCTTTACAGCTGAAGCTGAAGACGATGTCAGCATTGCGTCAGTCAAACTGGCCTATCAAATCGATTCTTCCGAATGGCGGACTGTTGCTGGCAAACAAATCAGCGGCGATTACAAGAAAGGAACGTTTGAAGCGGTCATTCCTTCTTTGGATGGCAAAATCCTTTCCTACAAGTGGATCGTCACAGACTTCGGCGGAAATCAAACGGAGTCCAATTTATATGAAGTTCCGATCTCATTTGCTGTGACAACAGGATATAAACAAAGTTTTGAGACTCCGGCAGCCGGTTGGACAAGCTACGGAGTAAACGATTCATGGCAGCAGGGCGTTCCCGAGTCGGGACCGAAATCGGCCGCATCAGGTAAACAAGTATATGCAACGAATTTGACAGGGCCGTATCAAGATTCGGCGAATATGAATCTTTTGATGCCTAAGGTTCAAGTGCCTAAAAATCAAAAGCTTTATCTCCATTTTAAATATTGGCATGAATTTGAAGAGGATTTTGACTATGGCTTCGTCTATATCCAGCCCGAAGGAGAAACGGAATGGGTGCAGGCCGCTCAATTCACCGGGGTGACTCCGGATTGGATGGATGAAGAAATTGACTTATCCCAATACCAGGGGCAGTCCATTAAGATCATGTTTAATCTGCAATCAGACGAAGACATTTCAAAAGACGGGCTGTACATTGATGATGTCGAGCTTGTCAAAGAGCCGAAAAGCACAGGCAAGAAAAACCGCTTAGGCGTTGAAAAACGTACAGGCAGCATGAAGGACAAGAAAACGAAAAAGCAAACGATCGATCCGAAACAAGCAAAACCGGCTGACGCCGTCCGGCAGGACATACAGAGAGGGAAAGCATCTCCGGCAGTCCTTCCGCTGCGGGCGAAGGTGAGCGTGCTTGAAACGGGAAAATCCACATACTCAAGCGAGAACGACGGCTCATACAGCATAGCCCATCTGCCGGGAACTTATACGATAAAAGCAGAAGCGTACGGATATGAATCAAGCACCCAAACGGTAAAAATTGAAGCCGACAAAACGACAACTGCCGACTTTGTGATGAAAGAACTGAAAAAAGCCACACTGAAGGGGATCGTGAAAAACAAAAAAAGCGGCGAACCCGTTCGACATGCAAAAATCTATCTCGTTGAAGACGCGGCCGTCAAGCCTGTACAAACAGATGAAAACGGTACGTATTCAATCACAGCCTATGAAAACTCATACACTGTGAAAATCGCCGCGAAAGGCTATTACAGCAGTCAATTCACGGTTGATCTAAAAGGAGATGCCACAAGAGACATCGAGCTTGATCCTTATATCGGCTACCCCGGTGAAATCGGCTATGATGACGGCACTGCAGAAAATGCCTGGGCTTTTTATGAAGCAGACAATGCCATTGCCGTTAAAATGTCCCTTGACAAAGGACAGGAACAAGCGATGCTGAAAGGCGGACTATTTAAATTCTGGGAAGCTGATTTTCCAGATCCGGGCGGCACCGATTTTGCAGTCGAAGTCTATGACGCTTCAGGCGAAAAAGGTTCTCCAGGCAACAAGATCGCCGGACCGTTCACAGGGGAAGCGCTTCGCAACGGCGAATGGACCAACGTTGATCTGAGTGATGAGGGCATCATGGTCGGAAAGGACTTCTATCTCGTCTATGTGCAAACAAAGGACATGGATCACTCTCCGGCTCTCGCGTCAGATGAAGACGGCGAGAACTCCGGCCGGAACTGGCAATTTACGGACGGTGCCTGGTCGAAAATACCTGTGGAACAAGGCAATTTCATGATTCGCGCTTTAGTCGACTACGAAGTTTCCGTACCGGTGATCACGTCGCCGAAAGACGGGCTTGTCACCAATCAGAAGAAAACCGTCATAGAAGGAACGTCTTCTCCGACAACAACCGTGCATCTATTTAACGGCAAGGAAGAAATCGGAACGGTACAAACCGGAAAAGACGGCACATTTTCAAAAGAAATCGCGCTTCAAAAAGGAGAAAACATCATAACCGCTAAAGCATCTGCCGCTTCCGGAACGACTGATGCTTCCGCTCCGGTCCGGATCGTGCTTGACCAAACCAAACCGAAGCTTTCGATCACTGCGCCGGAAGACGGATCAAAGCTCAATAAAGAAACCGTAACTGTAACAGGCACCGTCTCAGACGACCATTTGGACTCTGTCAAAGTGAACGGGAAAAAAGCAGCCGTTGAAAACGGCGAATATTCGGCCCGGATTCTCCTTGATAACGGGAAAAATGAAATTAAAGTCACGGCTGCTGACGCAGCGGGCAATAAAACAACTAAAAAAGTGGCGGTCGATGTGAATGTTGAAGGGCCGCAAATCACAAACCTCAAGCCGGCTGAGGACATACAGCTGAAGACGGGGGAAACGGTGAAAATCGAGTTTGAAAGCACCGCCGATCTCGATGCGGTCTTCGTCGTCAGAATGCCGCTGACCAACTTCAAAACAGCCGCACAAAACGTGACGGAACTTCCGCTCAGAGAAGTGTCATCAGGCAAGTATGAAGGATATTGGACCGCCACCTCCACTGCGAAAGCAAAGGGAGCGGAAATCGAGGTCATTGCCCGCGATGACTATGGAAATGAAGTGAGAAAAACGGCAAAGGGCAAGCTGTATATTAATGAAAAATCTTAAATTCATGAGAAGCGCCGTCTGTTTTTAGACGGCGTTTTTTTTCTTTCGGACATCGACAAATTCAGTATGAATTTCTCAAAAAATGTGCCATTTGCGCAACATTAATTGACAGACTTTACCTCCGGGCTTGCTTTATACTTAGGAAAACAAACATATGGTCAACCGGTCGCAGAAAGGGAATACGCAAGGAAAGGGGACGGACGTGGAGATTTATCTGGATGCGATTTGGCTGTTAAACTTTTGTTTTGATTTGCTGCTTTTACTGATGACCGCGTTTATATTGAAGCGAAGGGTAAAAAAGCGAAGGTTCATCCTTGGGGCGCTCGTTGCGTCAAGCATCGTTCTGTTTATGTTTACCCCTTTATCGCCATATGTCCTTCACCCGGCCGGCAAGCTGTTTTTTTCCATCTTCATCGTTCTTGTGACGTTTGGATTTAAACGGTTTCGCTTTTTTTTGCAAAATTTGTTTTCTTTTTATTTTGTCACTTTTTTAATGGGAGGGGGAATGATCGGGGTTCATTCTTTGCTGGAAACGGATTCGATCATGGAAAACGGCGTCTTTATGACAAATTGGTCCGGTTTTGGCGATCCCGTCAGCTGGCTGTTTGTCGGAGCCGGATTTCCGGCTGTATGGCTGTTTTCAAAAAAACGCTTTGAAGACGCCGAGGCAAAAAAGATTCAATACGAGGAACGCGTACGCCTTCAGGCGGATATCGACGGACATACGCTTCATTTTAACGGATTGATTGATTCTGGAAATCAGCTGTACGACCCGATTACAAAAACACCTGTCATGATTGTCAATATTGAAAAACTGAACGGCATATTGGGCGAAGAGGCCAGCTCGGTCATCATGGAAAACAGTCCTGTTGACGCCATCGGCCTGCTTGATGATGCATTTCCGCATATCGGCAGGATTCGTTTAATCCCATACAGGGGCGTCGGCCATCAGCATCAGTTTTTAATGTGCCTCAAGCCTGATCATGTGCTGATATATACGAAAAAGGAGGTGCTCGAAGCGCCGAAATGCCTGATCGGAATCAGTACCTCGCCGCTGTCGGCGGATGATGAGTTCGATGCGATCGTTCACCCGAAAATGCTGTCCGGCCATCCTGTCAAACACGTTTCATAACACCTCGGGACCCGTTACACTATCATACTCCCGGGGACGCTTATTTAGAAGGGGGAGGAAAATGAAAAAACTAAAATTAAGGCTGACCTATCTCTGGTATAAACTTTTAATAAAGCTCGGATTGAAAAGCGATGAAATTTATTATATCGGCGGAAGCGAAGCGCTGCCGCCGCCATTATCAAAAGACGAGGAGCAGGTGCTTCTTCATAAGCTGCCCGACGGCGATCAGGCGGCGCGGGCGATTTTAATTGAACGCAATTTGCGGCTTGTTGTATATATCGCCAGAAAATTTGAGAATACAGGCATCAATATCGAGGATCTAATCAGCATCGGTACGATCGGCCTCATCAAGGCGGTGAACACCTTTAATCCCGAGAAGAAAATCAAGCTGGCTACATATGCTTCAAGATGTATAGAAAATGAAATTTTAATGTATTTAAGACGGAACAATAAAATCCGTTCAGAAGTATCGTTTGATGAACCGCTAAACATCGACTGGGACGGAAATGAATTATTGCTGTCAGATGTGCTCGGAACGGAAAATGACATCATCACGAAGGATATCGAGGCAAACGTTGACAAAAAGCTGCTGAAAAAAGCGCTCGAGCAGCTGAATGACAGGGAAAAGCAAATTATGGAGCTTCGCTTCGGACTTGTCGGAGGCGAAGAAAAAACGCAAAAAGATGTGGCGGATATGCTCGGTATTTCGCAGTCATATATTTCCCGGCTGGAAAAAAGAATCATCAAAAGACTGAGGAAAGAATTTAATAAGATGGTTTAATTTTTTTATAAAAATTGAATCGTTGCCAGCAAAGGGTTTGTCTTCCTGTCTTCTTATTTTTGGAAATTAACGATGCATATTTTTCCCACCCAAGGAGATACTGAACTTTGTACAGCAGCTCCTGTAGGGAGGGAAAAAAGTGTCGAGAAATAAAGTTGAAATCTGCGGGGTTGATACATCAAAACTGCCCGTGCTCAAGAATGAAGAGATGAGAAAGTTATTCAAGCAAATGCAGGAAGAAGGAGACCGCTCAGCAAGAGAAAAGCTTGTTAACGGCAATTTGCGCCTTGTCTTAAGCGTCATTCAAAGGTTTAACAACAGAGGAGAATATGTTGATGACTTATTTCAAGTCGGGTGTATCGGACTAATGAAATCAATTGATAATTTTGACCTGAGCCACAATGTTAAGTTTTCAACATATGCTGTACCGATGATCATTGGAGAAATCCGCCGTTATCTGCGAGACAACAACCCGATTCGCGTATCGCGGTCACTCAGGGATATCGCGTATAAGGCGCTGCAAGTGCGGGAACGTCTTATCAGTGAGACAAGCAGGGAGCCGACAGCAGAGGAAATCGCCAAAGAGCTTGAAGTATCGCACGAAGAAATCGTCTTCGCCCTTGATGCCATCCAAGATCCTGTATCACTGTTTGAGCCCATCTACAATGACGGAGGAGATCCGATCTATGTGATGGATCAAATCAGCGATGAGCGGAACAAAGATTCCCAATGGATCGAAGAGCTTGCATTAAAAGAGGGAATGAGACGGCTGAACGAGCGTGAAAAAATGATTCTCAGAAAACGCTTCTTCCAAGGCAAGACGCAGATGGAAGTCGCAGATGAGATCGGAATTTCCCAGGCTCAAGTATCACGGCTCGAAAAAGCCGCAATCAAACAAATGAATAAGAATATCCATTAAGCCGCAGACAGTCTGCGGCTTTTTACATGTTAAAATTGGAAAACTATCATTCACTTTGCTGCGATTATGAGCTATAATAAAAGAATTATATTTTAATTTATCAGAAAATTTACATAACTGGAAAGGGGCACAAAAATGGTTTTACAGCTTGAACATGCATCACTAAAGCGGAATGGAGAATGGATCCTCAGCGATGTAGACTGGACGGTGAAAAAAGGGGAGCACTGGGCACTATACGGTTTAAACGGCGCCGGAAAAACGGCTTTGCTCAACATGCTGTGCGCTTACTATTTTCCGACTTCAGGGAGAGTGAATGTACTGGGACATGAGTTTGGCAAAACAGAGCTCGGAGAAAAGCTCCGCCGCAAGATCGGACTCGTGTCAGCCGCATTGCAGCACAAACTTTACCCTGAGGACAGCGCCTTTGAAATTGTGCTCAGCGGCGCGTTCGCATCGATCGGACTTTATGAAACACCTACTCAGGATATCAGGGAAAAAGCGATTTCCTTCCTGGAGGAATTCGGCTCTCTCAAGTATGCGGACAGAAGGTATGAAACCCTCTCCCAGGGGGAAAGGCAAAAGGTGCTGATCTCAAGAGCCTTGATGGCCGATCCTGAGCTCCTGATTCTGGATGAACCTGTTACAGGCCTCGATTTTATCGCGCGGGAACAAGTGCTGGAAACGATCGACAGGATAGCGAAAAAAAAGAATGCGCCATCCATGCTGTATGTCACCCACCACGCC
This sequence comes from Bacillus sonorensis NBRC 101234 = KCTC 13918, assembly GCF_001592005.1. Lineage (GTDB taxonomy): Bacteria > Bacillota > Bacilli > Bacillales > Bacillaceae > Bacillus > Bacillus sonorensis. The sequence goes on along the minus strand of NZ_BCVZ01000002.1, from coordinate 95,954 downwards.
GAGGAAATACTCCCTGTTTTCAGCAAAACGCTGCTGCTTAAAAAGGGGGAAGTATTTGCACAGGGGAAGACGAGAGACATGATGTCAGACGACAGTTTGTCGGCCTTTTTTGAGATGCCGGTCAAAGCCGTTTGGACGGATGACAGACCGTACTTATCGAAGAAAAAGCCTGCAAATGTGAGCGGTTAAACGGTGTTTCCGCGTCAGCTTCCAAGAATGGCGAAGCTTTACAGGAGCCCTTTTCATAAAAAAGGGCTCCCTCGCATGTATGTCAAACGGCGGCTTGGCATATGGAACCTTATGCGATGGTGCTGCCGCGGGTTGAGGCAGGTGATGATGACTCCTCTATTAATGCAAGCATTTGGTCTTTCGCCTTGCATGCTTCTTCAAAATATTTCACCGCTATATCGCTGTCTCCCCGCGTTTTGTGGTAAAAAGCCGCTTGTAAAGTCAAATCCGCTACGTCAGACCACAGTTTTTGATCCTTTAGCTGCTGTAAGGCAGTTTCAACGGCAAGCAAATCATGGCGTTCATACAGCGAGCAGATGATGCCCAATTTGACTTTATAGATCGGCTCGTTTTCTTTGTCCGCCCATTCAAGGCTTTTCCAATACCATTTGCGTGCTTCATGATGCAGGTTAAGCTTATAATTGATTCTGCTCAGCATATATGTGCTTCGAACGGCAAACATTGAATGTTGCTGTTCGTGAATGACTGCCGCCCGCTCAATATATCGTTTTGCTCCAGACAACAGATTCCTGCGTTCATAGCATATTCCCAAATGAAAGCATGCATTGCTTTCTGTCAGAGGGTCAAGAGAAGCGGCCTCTTTGAGTGCGTGCTTATAAAGCTGTTCAGCTTTTTCATCATGTTCCAAATCCGCTTCGTTTGCCGCTATCACCATTTCGCATTTCAGCGTTTTCGCAAGATAAGAGCCATGGGCTTTAAATGAGTCGAGGGCTTTTTCAGCATGGCTTAGCGAAAAGTAGTTTTGCCGGATTTTATAATAAACGATTGACAGGTAGTAATGAAACTCCGCTTTTTCGATTTCATCGTCAATGTTAGCGAGTTTTTGTTCAGTAATTCTAAAAAAATCGATGGCTTTTAGGAAATTTTTTTGATCAAACTGATACATACCGGAAAAAAAGTAAAAATAGTATTGAAGCATATGATCGGTTTTAGTATGCACTCCTTCCTGCAACACATGTCCGGATCGATTGAAATGCTCTGTCAGTTGAGTAAAACGCGAATCAAGCAATTCGAAATAATGTGAGAGATGCCGATTCTCCTTGATTTGGGGTAACAGCATCTCAATGACTTTCCGCCATTCAGATGCTTTTGTCAGATTGTTTTCTTTCAAGGACTTATACCATTCATTCAGCATGTTTCCGATCTTTTCATCAACGATTTTTGCTGCCAATACCGTCCATCCTCTCTTTATTTCATTTATAAAATCAAGTGATGTGAATTATTGTACAAAACAAAATATAATATGACAATATATTTATTTTTTGGTTCATTTTAGGATTTTTTGTCTCTTTTTGGGTGTTTGATCATAGTCTAAAACGACTGTGCCAATGGCTTTTTGTTGATCCTGGAACTTAAGTTATTTGCATTTATAGGAAAAAGGTCTCGGAAAATATTTTTTATGTAAGGTGTCGCTTGAATATAAGACTTCACAATTAAAAAAGAGCTTGATAAGATGTCTATGAAAGGAGAGCGGGTTCACTATGATCATCCAATTCATTCGTTATAGATAATGGAAGGTATAGACGAATCATCAACATCCACACCGTCGGGTTTTTTAAAATCGCGAGGGGGCGGGTGTATTTGTCTATGCCTTTTTCATTTATCCAAAACATGAATGAATGAGGTGTATCATCGTGAAGAAGAGATTGCAAAGCGCCGCGCTCATGGGGAGATTTGAAACGATGTTTCAATGTCCGATGTGCGCCGCAGAAATGACCGTTGCCGACCGGAAAAGCTTAATTTGCAAAATCGGCCATACATTCGATATTGCCAGACAGGGATATGTCAATGTCATGACGCATTCTCCCGCTGTAAAATATGATAAAGGTCTGTTTGAAGCCAGAAGGACGATTGCCGGCAGCGGCTTTTTTGAACCGCTGTGCGAAGCGCTGGCAGACCGCATCAAACGAGTCGGCCTGCCAGCCGGAAAAACCGTCAAAATCCTTGATGCAGGATGCGGGGAGGGCTCGCATTTGGCACGGATCACAGAGGAACTTCAAATCCGCTCCGGACGGCGGCTTTTAGGCGTGGGGATGGATTTGTCGAAAGCGGGGATTATAGCGGCAGCCAGGCAGGATAGAGAGGCGATCTGGTGTGTCGCCGATCTGGCAAACGCTCCTTTTCGGAATCGGTCAATGGATGTGATCCTGAGTATATTGTCGCCTTCTAATTATGCGGAATTCAAGCGGCTTGTATCAGATGACGGCATTGTCATAAAAGTGATTCCCAAAAGCGGCTATTTGCAGGAATTAAGGGAAGCGTTTTTTGACGCCCCCCAAAAGCTGGCTTATTCCAATCAGGATACCGCAGACCGGTTCTGTGCGCATTTTGACCTGGAAGACAGGATGGAGCTCACTTACAGCAGCGTGTTAACTCAGCGGCTTCTTCTGCCGCTTATCAACATGACGCCTTTATCCTGGACCGCGGAGAAGGATCGGATCAACTCCTTTTTAAAGAAGGAATCGGCCGCCATTACCGTCGATCTCGATGTGTTCATCGGCAGGAAAAAAGCGAAATAAAGTCATCTGAAGGCAGTCTAAATGAGAGACTGCCTTTCATATAATCATAAAAGGACAGTAGAACAGGGAGGCGTGCCCAACAATATGATGAACATTTCCGATTTCCAGGTGAAGGATGTTGTAAATGTTTCAAACGGAAAAAGGCTCGGAAGCATCGGCGACATTGACATCAATGTTACGACAGGGAAAATTCAGGCGATCGTCATTGGTGGAACGGGAAGGATATTCGGATTTTTCGGAAAAGAAGAGGAGATCGTTATTCCGTGGCGAAATATAGTTAAAATTGGAGAAGACGTCATTTTAGTTCGTTTAAGCTGATATTCAACAAACCGGTCGAGGTAAAGCGCCAAAATCAGGAGCTCATATTTCAAAAAATACATTTCGTTTAGTTTTTTGAAACGAAACTAAACGAAAGCAGAAAGATGTGTTAAAATAGGAGCGATATGATGACATTTGTCGAAAGGCTGATCACCATGAGTACATATAAACCCTTTCGTCTTGATGCTCCGTCAATTCTTTTGATTGAGGATTGGAATCAGACGGCCAAAACCGGCGGAGCGCTTACAGCCGGATTTACGACAAAAAACGGCGGGGAAAGCGAACCGCCTTTTCAATCATTAAATACAGGACTGCACGTTCAGGATCATGAGCGGCATGTCGCAAATAACCGAAAAAAAGTTGCCGAAATTTTGCAAACAGACCTGGATGAATGGGTGTTTGCCGATCAGACTCACGAGGACCGCATTCAAAAAGTGACACATGAACACCGCGGCAGGGGAGCTTTGCGTTACGAAACGGCTCTCGCGGCAACAGACGGGCTTTATACAAACGAGACAAATTTATTTTTGGCGCTCTGTTTTGCCGATTGTGTTCCTGTTTATTTTTACGATCCCGTCCGCTCGCTTGTCGGAATCGCCCATGCAGGATGGAAAGGCACCGTCAAGGGGATTGCCGGGAAAATGATTGAAACCTGGAAGAGCCGTGAAGGGTCTAATCCAGGGGACATCCACGCCGTGATCGGGCCTTCGATCGGCGCTTGCTGCTACACGGTCGATGACCATGTGATCAGCAAAGTCAGACAGCTTCCTCTTCAGGAACAAGACAGAGCTTTTGTGCAGATAAAAGAAGGGGAGTACCGCCTGGAGCTAAAAGAGGTGAACAGACAGCTTCTTTTACATGCGGGAATTCCCGACGGGCAAATCAAAGTGAGCTCGCTGTGCACGAGCTGCGAGCGTTCGCTGTTTTTCTCCCATCGAAGAGATCGGGGAAAGACCGGACGGATGATGTCCTTTATCGGGTTAAAGGAGGTATAGCTTACAGGTGGATGTGAAAAGCAATTTACGACATATACATGACAGAATAAACGAAGCGTGTAAAAGATCAGGCAGGACACCTGAAGAAATATCCGTCATCGCAGTCACCAAATATGTATCGCCTGAAAGAGCGCGGGAAGCGCTTGATGCAGGAATCAGGCATTTGGGAGAAAATCGGGATGCCGGGCTGCTTCATAAGTGCGAAATGCTGAAGGATGAAAGACCGGTATGGCATTTTATCGGTACGCTCCAAACAAGAAAAGTAAAAGCGATTATCGATCATGTTTCATATATTCATTCTTTAGACAGGCTTTCTTTAGCAGATGAAATTCAAAAAAGGGCGCAAAAACCGGTTGACTGTTTTGTACAGGTCAATACGTCGCTCGAACCTTCCAAACACGGAATGGCAACAGATGAGGTGCTTCCTTTTGTAAAGAAGCTGTCCGCTTATGAAAACATCAAAATCGCCGGATTGATGACAATGGCGCCATTTACGGATGATGAAGCGGTCATCAGGAGCTGTTTTCGCCAGCTGCGAGAGCTGCGCGGCGAGGTTCAGAAGCTGGATCAATGGAACGCTCCGTGCAGCGAGCTGTCGATGGGGATGTCGAATGACTACACAATTGCTGTCGAGGAAGGCGCGACCTTCGTCAGAATCGGATCTTCCTTAGTCGGAAATGAAACTGGAGGTGGACAATCATGAGTTTGAAAAACAAATTTAAAAACTTTTTTTCCTTAGAAGATGAGGAGTACGAATACGAATATATTGAAACAGACAGGGAGGAGCTCCCTGAAGAACAGGAATCAAAAGACAGAACCGCCTACCAGTCAAAATCGGCGGGGAAGCAGAATGTAGTAAGTTTGCAAAGCGTTCAAAAATCTTCTAAAGTAGTGTTAAGTGAGCCTCGGGTGTACGCAGAAGCCCAGGAAATTGCAGATCATATTAAAAACCGCCGCGCAGTCGTCGTCAACTTGCAGCGCATCCAGCATGACCAGGCGAAACGGATCGTCGATTTCTTAAGCGGGACGGTTTACGCCCTCGGCGGCGATATTCAGCGGATCGGCTCCGACATCTTTTTATGCACGCCTGAAAACGTCGATGTCTCCGGCACGATTTCCGAGCTCATAGAAGAAGAACACCAGAGGTGGTAAATCGCAGATGATCCTATTTTATATTTATAAAATTTTAAGCATGCTTTTAACCGTTTATTCGTTTGCGCTTATTATTTACATTTTTATGTCCTGGGTGCCGAATGCTAGAGCAACATCATTCGGCAGAGTGTTGGCATCTGTTTGTGAGCCTTATCTTGAACCGTTCAGAAGAATCATTCCTCCGCTTGGCATGATTGACATTTCTCCGATTGTGGCGATCTTTGTCCTGCGGTTCGCAGATATGGGGCTTATTGCGGTCTTCAGAATGCTCGGCGCTTTTTAAAACATTCTATTTCCGGTCCCTTTAAGGATGGCACGGAGCCTGAAGAAAGTGCCGAAGCGTTGCCTTCAACGTTTGCTGGCAAGTGGGGGCTTGGCTCTAAGCCAAGCCCGTTGACTTAGAAAGGAAAGACAATGAGCGATATTTACCAGCATTTCAGAAAAGACGAAGAGCCGTTCATTGACCAGGTTCTCGAATGGAAACAAATAGTGGCTGATCAATATCGGATGAAGCTGACCGATTTTTTGGATCCCCGGGAGCAGGTGATTCTGAATTCTCTCGTTGGTCAGCCGGATGAGGTGAAGCTCGGGTTTTTCGGCGGCTTTTCTGAAGCCGAACGAAAACGGGCCATCCTTTATCCGGAATATGCCGAGCCGTCCGCGGAAGATTTTCAGCTTCAGGCTTATGAAGTGCTGTATCCGCAGAAATTCGCCTCCATTGAACATCGCGAGCTTCTAGGATCTTTAATGGGGATCGGGCTGAAGCGGCAAAAGTTCGGTGATCTGATCTATGCCGGCGGGATATGGCAGTTTGTTTGTTCGGAAGAAGTTGCTGATTTCGTGTTTTCCCAGCTCGGGCAAATCGGCAAGGTGAAAGTATCTCTGGAAAAAATTCCGCTGTCAAAGCTTAAAGTACCGGAGCAAGATGTCGAAATAATGGATGATACAGTTTCATCTTTAAGGCTTGATTCTATTTGCTCGGCAGTGAGCAGACTGTCTCGGCAAAAAGCCCAGGCGCTTGTCAAAAACGGACTCGTCAAAGTGAATTGGAAGGTCATCGAAGACCCCTCATATTCACTTGCGGAAGGGGACAAGCTGTCTGTTCGCGGCTTTGGGCGCTTCACGCTGAAAAGCATTGACGGCAAAACGAAAAAAGGCAAGTGGAGATTGACATTTGAAAAACAAAAATAAGCCGTTTTACAGTTTTTTCTCCACCCGGTCGAATTTTGCTTTATAATGTTGAATAGGACAATTGTACATAAAGAAAATAATGGAGGTGGGCAGCATGCCATTGACGCCAAATGACATTCATAATAAGACATTTACCAAAGCGTTCCGCGGCTATGATGAAGACGAAGTGAACGAATTTCTGACCCAGGTGAGAAAGGATTACGAGATCGTGCTTCGCAAAAAAACAGAGCTTGAAGCGAAGGTAAATGAACTCGATGAGCGTCTCGGACACTTTTCAACGATTGAAGAGACATTGAATAAATCGATTCTTGTCGCACAGGAAGCGGCAGAGGACGTAAAACGAAGCTCTGAAAAAGAAGCGAAGCTCATCGTCCGCGAAGCCGAGAAGAACGCAGACCGGATCATCAATGAAGCTCTTTCTAAATCGAGAAAGATCGCAATGGAAATCGAAGAGCTGAAAAAGCAGTCAAAAGTATTCAGAACCCGCTTCCAAATGCTGATCGAAGCCCAGCTTGACCTGCTGAAAAATGATGACTGGGATCATTTGCTTGAGTATGAAGTAGACGCAGTCATGGACGAAAGGGAATAGATTTTCCTTTCAATCTTGACATGTTCTGATCAGTTCGCATATAATACGTTCATAATTGAGATGAAAAACGTTTGAGAGGGACAGACATCGATTCCTAAAAGCAATCGAAGCGACCCGGGGGAGGTGTGAGCCTGGGATTGCCGGAATTCATGTGGATCAGCCCTCGAGTTTCCTTTCTGAACCGTGCAGTAGGAAAGGACGTTCCGTCACGTTACGATGTTTGAGAGGATAAGCCGAATTCGGCTTGTCTAAAAGGGTGGTACCGCGAGATCAAAGCCTTCTCGTCCCTTATGGGATGAAAGGCTTTTTTTGTTTTAGAAAAATGTTTTGGAGGAATGGGAATGGATTACAAAGACACGCTCTTAATGCCGAAGACGGATTTTCCAATGAGAGGAAACCTGCCGAAGCGGGAGCCTGACATTCAGGAGAAATGGGAAGATATGGACATCTACCGCCTCGTTCAGCAACGGACAGAAGGCAGGCCGATGTTTGTTCTGCATGACGGCCCTCCGTACGCAAACGGTGACATTCACATGGGGCATGCGCTTAACAAAGTTTTGAAGGACTTCATCGTCCGTTCAAGGTCGATGAGCGGCTATCACGCGCCATATGTACCCGGCTGGGATACCCATGGACTGCCGATCGAAACAGCGCTGACGAAAAACAAAAAAGTAAAGCGCAAAGAAATGACGGTAGCCGAATTCCGCAAGCTTTGCGAAGAATATGCGTGGCAGCAAATCGAAGGCCAAAAAGCGCAATTTAAGCGCCTCGGTGTCAGAGGAGATTGGGAAAACCCGTATGTCACGTTAAAGCCTGAATTTGAAGCACAGCAAATTAAAGTGTTTGGCGAAATGGCGAAAAAAGGCTATATCTACAAAGGCTTAAAGCCTGTTTACTGGTCTCCTTCAAGTGAATCGGCATTGGCTGAAGCGGAAATCGAGTATCAGGATAAACGCTCACCATCCATTTATGTCGCTTTTGACGTGAAGGACGGAAAAGGCGTTTTGACAAACGGCGAAAAAATCGTTATCTGGACGACGACGCCTTGGACGATCCCGGCCAACCTCGGAATCGCCGTGCATCCCGACTTAGAATACAGCGTCGTGGCTGAAGGCGGTTCCCGCTATGTGATCGCAAGCGCATTGGTGGAAAGCGTAGCAAAAGCGGTCGGCTTTGAGAATCCTGAAGTTGTACAGACCGTCAAAGGAAAAGACTTGGAGCATATTGTGGCCGTTCATCCTTTATACGGAAGAGATTCACTTGTCATGCTTGGCGAGCACGTGACGACAGACGCCGGCACAGGATGTGTTCATACCGCTCCGGGCCACGGGGAAGACGACTTTATCATCGGTCAGAAATACGGACTTGACGTTCTCTGCCCTGTCGATGAGAAAGGAAATATGACGAGCGAAGCGCCAGGCTTTGAAGGGCTGTTCTACGATCAGGCCAACAAGCCGATTACGGAAAAGCTTGAGGAAAACGGCGCTTTGCTGAAGCTTGATTTCATCACCCACTCCTATCCGCATGACTGGAGAACGAAAAAGCCGACGATTTTCCGGGCGACCGCTCAATGGTTCGCGTCGATCAAAGACTTCAGAAACGAGCTGCTCGAAGCCGTCAAGGAAACAAAATGGGTGCCTGAATGGGGCGAAACGCGTCTCTATAATATGATCCGCGACCGCGGCGACTGGTGCATCTCCAGACAGCGCGCATGGGGCGTGCCGATTCCGGTATTTTATGCTGAAAACGGCGAGCCGATCATCACCGATGAAACGATTCAGCACGTTTCTGATTTGTTCAGGGAGCACGGGTCAAACATCTGGTTTGAAAAAGAAGCGAATGAACTGCTTCCGGAAGGCTTTACACATCCGGGAAGCCCGAACGGGAAGTTCACGAAAGAACAGGATATCATGGACGTCTGGTTTGATTCCGGTTCATCCCACCAGGCTGTATTGGAAGAGCGCGATGACCTGGTCAGACCTGCGGATTTATATCTCGAAGGTTCTGACCAATACCGCGGCTGGTTTAATTCATCCATTTCAACGGCTGTCGCTGTCACTGGAAAAGCCCCATATAAAGGCGTGCTGTCGCACGGATTTGCGCTTGACGGAGAAGGCCGCAAAATGAGTAAATCGCTCGGCAATGTGGTTGTTCCGGCAAAAATCATGAATCAGTTTGGAGCCGATATTTTGCGGCTGTGGGTTGCCTCTGTCGACTATCAAGCAGATGTCCGCGTATCTGACGCGATTTTGAAGCAAGTCGCTGAAGTGTACCGGAAAATCCGCAATACATTCCGCTTCCTTCACGGGAATATTGCCGATTTTGATCCGGCAAAAGACGCGGTGGCTGTAGAAGATCTTCGCGAAGTCGATCAATACATGCTGATCAAGCTGAACAATGTCATTGAAAAAGTTAAAAAAGCTTATGAAGAATATGATTTTGCGGTGATTTACCATACCGTTCATAACTTCTGTGCAATTGAACTGAGCGCGTTTTATATGGATTTTGCCAAAGATGTCGTTTATATTGAGCACGCCGATCATAAAGACCGCCGCAGCATGCAGACCGTTTTTTATGAAACATTGGTCGCGCTCGTCAAGCTGGTCGCACCGATCTTGGCGCATACGGCAGATGAGATGTGGAGCCATTTCACATTTGTAACGGAAAAAAGCGTTCAGCTTACCGATATGCCTGAAACACAGCACATTCCGAATGCAAAAGAGACGGAAGAGAAATTCGACCGCTTCATGAAGCTTCGCGACGACGTGTTAAAAGCCCTTGAAACAGCCCGGAATGAAAAAGTGATCGGAAAATCTTCCGTTGCAAGCCTGACGCTGTATCCGAACGAGCAGTCAAGAACTTTGCTGTCTTCCATCAACGAAGATCTAAAACAGCTCTTTATCGTTTCAGAATTGACGATCGCCGGTACTGAAGCTGAAGCTCCGGAAGATGCACAAACGTTTGAGACAGGGAAAATTGTCGTTGCACAGGCTGAAGGAGAAACATGTGAACGGTGCCGCATGGTATCGAAAGAAATCGGCCAGGATTCCGACCATCCTGAACTTTGCCCTCGCTGTGCAAATATTGTCAAAACCTATTATTAATATGAATCAAAAAGCGGTCCGCATTCCCGGACCGCTTTTTTTTCGTTTTCTGAAATATGGCTGAATCCCAAACTTGACACTGATTTGAACGTCAGGAAAAATCTTATGGGCTTGGAGATCCAAGTTGGCGGCAACACTAAAAGCACAACGATAAGAGCAGGAGTTGATAAAGGCGTGAATAATCAGCTGGCGAGCATACAAAGCGAACTTCTTCAAATGAAGCAGGAACTGGAATCAAGATTGTTTGAATATTCCTTTTTTCAACAAGATTCACCGTCAATCAATTCATATCAGCAGGCGACTCTTATATACCATGTGAAAGAAGAACTCCAGGATGTGCTTTTAGCCCTGTCAAAAATAGAAAACGGGACATATGGGATATGCGAAGAAACGGGGCAGCCGATTCCGTACGCGAAAATGGCCGTTTTGCCGACGGCAAGGACGGCAAATGATTTTTTGTACCATATCCAATTTGAAAAAAAGACGCTGCCCATTTGGGCTGAAACTGATGATCCCTACAATGAGGCGCTTTATTCATGATGTTTGGAAAAGAGGGCAGACGATCTGTCCTCTTTTAGGATGTCAATGAATATTCCTTTACTCCTATACTTTTTCTTGATAAAATGCTTAAATGAAGAAAAACAGAAACTGGAGGAACGATTTGTGCCTTATTACATAATTGCACTGTTTATTATCGGTATCGATCAATTAACAAAATGGCTCGTTGTCAGCAATATGGTATACGGGGAAAGCATTCCTGTCATCGGCGGCTTCCTGCAGATCACATCGCACCGGAATACCGGCGCGGCATGGGGAATCCTCGCGGGGCAGATGTGGTTTTTTTATATCATTACAACGATTGTCATTGTCGGCATCATCTATTACATCCAGAAGCATGCAAAAGGGCAGAAGCTGCTCGGGATTTCGCTCGGCTTGATGCTTGGCGGCGCAATCGGCAATTTTATCGACCGGGTGTTCAGACAAGAGGTGGTCGATTTTATTCATGTGACGATCGTCAACTATCATTATCCGATTTTCAACATCGCTGATTCATCTTTATGCATCGGCGTCCTGCTCTTGTTTGTACAAATGCTGTTAGACGGAAAGAAAAAGAAGGAGCTGTAAAATGGAGCATTATGAAATGACCGTTCAGGAAGACCATAAGAGTGAACGGATTGATAAATATTTGACCGTGATGGAAACGGACTGGTCACGGACACAGGTTCAACAATGGATTAAAGAAGAACGCGTACAAGTAAACGACAAGGCTGTTAAAGCCAATTACAAGGTCCAGCCCGGTGATGTGGTCATAGTCGATGTTCCTGAGCCGGAACCGCTGGATGTTTTGGCAGAGCCGATGGATCTTGACATTTATTATGAAGACCAGGATGTCCTTGTCGTCAATAAACCGCGCGGGATGGTGGTTCATCCGGCTCCCGGCCATCTGACGGGAACGCTTGTCAACGGTTTGATGGCGCATTGCGATGATTTGTCAGGCATAAACGGCGTGATGCGGCCGGGGATCGTGCACCGGATTGATAAAGATACATCAGGCCTCTTGATGGTCGCAAAAAACGATATGGCCCATGAATCGCTTGTCAACCAGCTTGTCAAAAAGACGGTGACAAGGAAATACACGGCCCTCGTCCATGGCGTTATCCCGCATGACCACGGCACAATCGACGCTCCGATCGGAAGGGACAAAAAAGACCGGCAAAGCATGACGGTCACAAGAGAGAACGGAAAGCACGCCGTCACCCATTTCGAAGTGAAAGAACGGTTCGACGATTTTACGGTCGTTGAATGCCGGCTCGAGACGGGGAGAACCCATCAGATTCGGGTGCATATGAAATATATCGGCTTTCCTCTTGCCGGAGATCCTAAATACGGGCCGAAGAAAACGATCGATTTCAATGGACAGGCTCTCCATGCCGGAGTCTTGGGGTTTGATCATCCGCGTACGGGAGAGTATGTTGAATTTGAAGCGCCATTGCCTGAAGATATGAAAATTCTTCTCGACAATCTTCGAAATAAACATTGACAGACGATTTCTTTTTTGAAATAATAAACGAAGCTGAACAGATTCTTTAACACAGTCCAGAGAGGCTGAGAAGGATATCGGACAAGTGAATGATATGATTCGCTTAAAGAACCCCTCTCTGCCTTTTATGCAGAAGGGGTTTTTGTTTGATCCTTTTTAACAAAGAGATGAGGTGCGAAGGTCATGAGTGAACAGGAAAAGGCTGTTGTGCTTGACGAACAGGCGATCAGAAGGGCATTGACAAGGATCGCCCACGAAATGATTGAACGAAACAAAGGAATGAACGACTGCATCCTTGTCGGCATCAAGACGAGAGGCATTTATTTGGCGAAGCGCCTCGCCGAACGCATTGAACAAATTGAAGGAAACCGGGTGATTGTAGGAGAACTCGACATTACCCTGTACAGGGACGATTTGTCCAAAAAAACCGCCAATGAAGAGCCGCTTGTCAAAGGCGCGGATATTCCGGCTGACATTACCGATCAAAAGGTGATTGTCGTCGATGATGTCCTTTACACGGGAAGGACGGTCAGAGCGGCGATGGATGCGCTCGTCGACGTCGGACGGCCTTCGGCAATCCAGCTCGCCGTGCTTGTCGACCGCGGCCACAGGGAGCTGCCGATCAGAGCCGACTTCATCGGAAAAAACATTCCGACTTCTAAATCCGAAAAGGTCATGGTTCAGCTGGAAGAAGTTGACGGACGTGATCTTGCGGCAATTTACAAAAAATGAATGACAGCTTAGCTTGAAAACGTCCTGAAGTCGGGGAACAGTGAGCACCGAAGTGCAGCTGTGACGGCGAATGCAAACGTTTGTCAGCAAGCTGAGAATCCTTTTTTAAATGCATTCCAGTGAGTTTGCAAAGAGGGATGAGACACTTAGGAGTCACGCCAGCAGTGACGATTTTTGTCTGCCTCTTTGCGCATATGCAAAGAGGCTTTTTTAATGGGCGTTTTCTTTTTAGAGAGTAAGACATCATAGACAGTGAATCGATCATCAGGAGGAAAAATTATGAGTCAGAAAAACGTTAACTTAGATGTAAGAGAAGTGCCAAAACCGCTGAATTGGGTTTCGTTCAGTCTCCAGCATCTGTTCGCCATGTTCGGATCGACCATTCTCGTGCCGAAGCTGGTCGGCTTGAGTCCAGGCGTTGCACTGATCACAAGCGGACTTGGAACACTCGCATATCTCTTGATTACAAAAGGACAGATTCCGGCTTACTTAGGTTCATCATTCGCGTTTATTTCCCCGATCCTTGCTGCAAAAGCGGCCGGCGGACCGGGAGCGGCCATGATCGGCGCCTTTATGGCGGGTATCGTCTACGGATTGATCGCCCTTTTCATCCAGCGGCTTGGCACAGGTTGGCTGATGAAGCTTCTCCCGCCGATTGTCATCGGACCGGTCATTATCGTCATCGGACTCGGGCTGGCGAGTACAGCGGTCAATATGGCCATGTACGAAAATCCAAACGCCGAAACGCTTGTCTACAGCGCCAAACACTTCGGTGTCGCCGGGTTTACGCTTGCTGTGACTGTCATCTGTGCGATTTTCTTACGCGGGTTTTTCAGCCTGATTCCCGTGTTAATCGGAATTATCTGTGGATACTTGTACGCGCTCACTCAAGGAATTGTCGACTTTCAAATGGTAGCTGACGCCAAATGGTTTGCGGTTCCCGATTTCGTTCTTCCGTTTGTTGATTATACGCCGAGTGCAGCTGCGCTCATCATCGGACTTGCCATGGTGCCTGTCGCTTTCGTGACGATGTCTGAGCATATCGGACACCAGATGGTGCTGAGCAAAGTGGTCGGCCGGGATTTCATCAAAAAACCCGGACTTCACCGCTCCATCTTCGGGGACAGTGTGGCGACGATGCTCGCTTCATGCATCGGCGGACCGCCGACAACGACCTATGGAGAAAACATCGGCGTGTTAGCGATCACAAGGGTATTCAGCGTATTTGTCATCGGAGGAGCCGCAGTCATTGCCTTGTGCTTCGGATTTGTCGGCAAAATATCAGCACTGATCAGTTCGGTTCCTTCAGCCGTCATGGGAGGCGTTTCCTTCCTGTTGTTTGGCATCATCGCCTCAAGCGGGCTCCGCATGCTGATTGACAATAAAATTGATTTGGAAAACAAACGAAACCTGATTATTTCATCCGTCATTCTCGTCATCGGCGTCGGCGGCGCATTTATCAAAATTTCGGGATTTGAGCTGTCCAGCATGGCGCTTGCGGCAATTGTCGGAGTGATATTGAATCTTGTCCTGCCGGAAGCCAAGGAAGAACAGGACGGGACAGAGGCAGAAAATCATATATAGAAGACCTTTTAATGGAAGTCCAGAGAGGCTTGAAAGGGTTGCTGAAAAGAGAAGTGGGTTTTCACATTCTCTGATTCACTATACCCCAAGCCGCCATGGCTTGGGGTTTTTTTATAGAAAATTCCGATGAAAGCGGAGGCGAAAATATAGTGAAACATTTAACCGCAATGAACGAGTTGAGTATTGAGGACATTTTCGGGCTGATAAAAGAGGCGGAAGATCTGAAAAAAGGCAAAGCTCATCACACACTTTCCGGAAGGTTTGCCGCCAACTTGTTCTTTGAGCCGAGTACGAGGACACGCTTCAGCTTTGAAGTCGCAGAAAAAAAACTCGGGATGAATGTTTTGAATCTTGACGGTGTCTCGACAAGCGTCCAAAAAGGGGAATCTTTGTACGATACAGTGCGGACGCTTGAATCGATCGGAGCCGATGTTTGTGTGATCAGGCACTCAGAGGATCATTACTACAAGGACTTGGTTGGCCGCGTCGGCATCCCGGTGGTCAACGCCGGAGACGGCTGCGGCCAGCATCCTACACAATCTCTGCTTGACTTAATGACGATTTACGAAGAATTCAGCAGCTTTAACGGACTGACGATATCGATTCACGGCGATATCAAACATAGCAGAGTGGCCAGATCAAATGCCGAAGTCCTGACAAGGCTCGGCGCAACCGTTCTTTTCTCAGGACCTGACGAGTGGAAGGATAAGGATAATCCGTACGGGACGTATGTGCCGGCAGATGAAGCTGTTGCGAATTCAGATGTCGTGATGCTGCTTCGGATTCAGCATGAACGCCATCAGACGAAAGCGGATGACCGCGATTATTTGCAAACATTCGGTTTGTCTGCTGAGCGGGTAAAACGAATGAAAAAGGACGCGATCATCATGCATCCCGCCCCGGTCAACCGCGGCGTCGAGATTGACAGCACGCTGGTGGAATCTGCTCAATCAAGGATTTTCAAACAAATGGAAAACGGCGTCTACATCAGAATGGCGGTTTTAAAACGGGCGCTCGAACAAGGCGAAAATGAAAAAAGGGGAGATCAAGCTTATGTCTTATTTAATTAAAAACGGCTTCATGCTGAATGAAAATGGCGAAACAGTAAAACGGGATATCAGGATTACAGGCGAAGTCATAAGCGAAATCGGAAACATTGAAGCCGCACCGGCTGAATCGGTTATTGATGCAGAGGGGCTGCTCGTCTCCCCGGGGCTTGTCGATCTTCACGTCCATTTCAGAGAGCCTGGCGGAGAAAAAAAGGAGACGATCGAAACGGGTGCAAAAGCGGCGGCAAGAGGCGGGTTTACGACAGTCGCCGCAATGCCGAACACACGCCCGGTTCCCGATACGAAGGAACAGATGGAATGGCTGACAAACCGCATTCGGGAAACGGCTTCTGTAAGGGTACTTCCGTACGCATCGATCACTATTAGACAAATCGGTGAAGAAATGACCGATTTTGAAGGGCTCTCAGCTGCAGGCGCATTCGCCTTCACTGATGATGGCGTCGGCATTCAAAACGCGGGGATGATGTATGAAGCGATGAAAAAGGCGGCGTCTTTAAATAAAGCGATTGTCGCCCATTGTGAAGACAATTCTTTAATCTACGGGGGCAGTGTACACGACGGTGAATTTGCCAAATCCCACGGCTTAAACGGGATTCCTTCCGTATGTGAAGCAGTCCATATCGCAAGGGATGTGCTGCTCGCGGAAGCGGCCGGCTGCCATTATCATGTCTGCCATATCAGCACGAAGGAATCGGTCAGGGCCGTCCGTGATGCCAAAAAAGCGGGAATCCGCGTCACGGCTGAAGTAACGCCGCACCATCTGCTGCTCTGTGACAGCGACATACCCGGACTTAATACAAATTACAAAATGAATCCGCCTCTCAGAAGCGAGGAAGACCGGGAAGCGCTTTTGGAAGGACTGGCTGACGGGACGATTGATTTTATCGCAACTGACCATGCGCCGCATACGGAAGCGGAGAAACAGCAGACCATGAGCCTCGCCCCGTTTGGAATCGTCGGATTGGAAACGGCTTTTCCGCTTCTTTATACGCACTTTGTCAAAAACGGCGAGTGGACATTAAAGCAGCTGCTTGATTATATGACGGTTAAGCCTAGCGAGGCGTTCGGGCTGCCTTATGGAAAACTTGAAGAAGGCCGGCCGGCTGACATTACATTGATCGATCTCGAAAAAGAAGAAAAGATTGATAAAAACAGCTTTCTTTCCAAAGGGAAAAATACGCCGTTTGACGGCATCAGCTGTTTCGGCTGGCCGGTTATGACAATGGCCGGAGGAAAACTCGTTTACAAAGAGGGGAGACTTGTAAAATGAAAAGACGTCTAGTACTTGAAAACGGAACGATATTTGAAGGGAATGCCTTCGGCAGTCTGGAAAACAGCATGGGGGAAGTCGTCTTCAACACCGGAATGACAGGCTATCAGGAAATCCTCTCAGACCCGTCTTACTGCGGACAGATTGTCACCTTAACCTATCCTTTGATCGGAAACTACGGCATTAACAGAGATGACTTTGAATCGATCACGCCTTATGTCAAAGGGTTTATTGTAAAAGAGTTATGTCAACTTCCATCAAACTGGCGTTCGGCATACACGCTTGATGAATATTTAAAAATGAAAAACATTCCGGGCTTATCCGGCATCGATACAAGAAAACTGACAAGAATGATCCGCACGGCGGGTACGCTGAAAGGGGTGTTTGCCGGTCCTGACGAGGATGTGGACGCTTTGGTCAGAAAAATGAAAGAAACAGAGCTTCCGACGGATCAGGTCAGCCGGGTGTCAACGAAAACAGCATATCCGAGTCCTGGAAGGGGGAAACGGATCGTGCTTGTTGATTTCGGCATGAAACACGGCATTTTAAGAGAATTGAATAAGCGCAAATGCGATGTTATCGTGGTGCCCCACAATATCACAGCTGAAGAAGTCATGCAGCTGAAGCCAGACGGGGTCATGCTGTCAAACGGACCGGGGGATCCAAAGGATGTGCCTGAAGCGATCGCCATGATCCAAAACATTCTCGGCAAGGTGCCTTTATTCGGTATCTGCCTCGGACATCAGCTGTTCGCGCTCGCCTGCGGCGCAGAGACCGTCAAAATGAAGTTCGGCCACCGCGGCTCCAATCATCCGGTAAAAGAGCTTAAAACCGGCAGAGTATCGATTACGGCGCAAAATCACGGCTACACGGTATCATCCGTTGAAAATACGCCGCTTGAAGTGACGCACGTGGCGATCAATGACGACACGATTGAAGGGCTGAAACACAAATACATGCCCGCTTTTACCGTTCAGTATCACCCGGAAGCTTCACCGGGACCTGAGGATGCCAACCATTTATTTGACCAATTTCTGCAGATGATTGAAACTACAGAGAAAGAAGGGGAAACGGTATGCCTAAACGCGTAGACATAAAAAAAATCTTGGTGATCGGATCTGGGCCGATTATTATCGGCCAGGCGGCGGAATTTGATTATGCGGGTACACAAGCCTGCCTCGCTTTAAAAGAAGAGGGCTATGAAGTCATTCTTGTCAACTCTAATCCGGCGACGATTATGACCGATACGGAAATGGCGGACAGGGTCTATATCGAACCGCTGACACTCGAGTTTTTAACGCGGATTATCAGAAAAGAGCGGCCAGACGCGATTCTGCCTACCCTTGGCGGCCAGACGGGGCTGAACTTGGCGGTCGAATTGTCAGAGCACGGCATTCTGGCGGAATGCGGCGTTGAAGTGCTAGGCACGAAATTGTCAGCGATTCAAAAGGCGGAGGACCGCGATTTGTTCAGAAGCTTGATGAATGAGCTGAATGAGCCGGTGCCTGAAAGCGATATTATCCATTCTTTAGAAGAGGCGCGCGATTTTGTCGAGCGAATCGGCTTCCCGGTTATCGTCAGACCTGCCTATACGCTTGGCGGAACAGGCGGAGGGATCTGCTCAAACGAAAACGAACTGAAGGAAATCGTGGAGAACGGTTTGAAAATGAGTCCTGTTCACCAATGTCTGCTTGAAAAGAGTATCGCCGGATATAAAGAAATTGAATACGAAGTGATGAGGGATTCAAGCGACCATGCGATTGTCGTCTGCAACATGGAAAACATCGATCCTGTCGGCATCCATACGGGGGACAGCATCGTCGTTGCGCCGAGTCAGACTTTAAGCGACCGCGAATATCAAATGCTCCGCAATGTATCCTTGAAGATCATCCGGGCGCTTGAAATCGAAGGCGGCTGCAATGTGCAGCTGGCGCTTGATCCGGACAGTTTTCAATACTATATCATTGAGGTCAATCCGCGCGTCAGCCGCTCATCGGCGCTTGCCTCAAAGGCGACCGGCTACCCGATTGCGAAGCTTGCCGCCAAAATCGCCGTCGGTCTGTCTCTTGATGAAATGATGAATCCTGTGACAGGAAAAACGTATGCTTCTTTTGAACCGGCGCTGGACTATGTCGTCTCAAAAATCCCGCGCTGGCCGTTTGATAAATTTGAATCGGCAAACCGCAAGCTCGGCACACAGATGAAAGCGACGGGCGAGGTCATGGCGATCGGCAGAACGTGGGAGGAATCGCTCCTGAAAGCCGTCCGCTCACTTGAAGCAGATGTGTACCATCTCGAATTGAAAGACGCTGCAGACATCACGAATGACGTGCTTGAGAAGCGGATCAAAAAAGCGGGCGACGAACGGCTCTTCTACTTGGCGGAAGCGATCAGAAGAGGCTATACCATCAGCCAGCTCCACGAATTTTCAGCGATTGACCTTTTCTTCCTCCATAAGCTGGAGGGCATCATCCGTTTTGAAGAGACGCTGAAAGCGGGACGCGGCGATCTCGGGCTGCTCAAAGAAGCGAAAGAGCTTGGTTTTTCCGACCACTTCATCAGCCGCCTGTGGGCTATGCCTGAAAGACAGCTGTATGAGCTCAGAAGAGAAGCGGGCATGATTCCGGTTTATAAAATGGTGGATACATGCGCGGCCGAGTTTGAATCGGAAACGCCTTATTTCTACAGTACGTATGAAGAAGAAAACGAATCGGAGAGAACCGCGAAAAAGAGCGTGATCGTTCTTGGCTCAGGGCCGATTCGGATCGGCCAGGGGGTTGAGTTTGATTATGCCACAGTGCATTCGGTCTGGGCGATCAAAGAAGCAGGCTATGAAGCGATTATCATTAACAACAACCCTGAGACGGTTTCGACTGACTTCAGTATTTCCGACAAGCTCTATTTTGAACCGCTGACAATTGAAGATGTCATGCATGTCATTGATCTGGAACAGCCGGAAGGCGTCGTCGTCCAGTTCGGCGGCCAGACCGCGATCAACCTCGCCAATGAATTGGCGGAGCGGGGCGTCAACATTCTCGGAACATCGCTCGAAGATTTGGATCGCGCCGAAGACCGCGACAAGTTTGAGCAAACGCTTGAAACACTGAATGTTCCGCAGCCGCTCGGGAAGACGGCGACATCTGTAGACGAGGCCGTTACAATCGCCGGACATATCGGCTACCCTGTGCTTGTGCGTCCATCATATGTTCTCGGCGGACGGGCGATGGAAATCGTCTACCACGAAAACGAGCTTCTCCATTATATGGAACACGCGGTCAAAATCAATCCGCAGCATCCTGTGCTCATCGATAAATATTTGATCGGAAAAGAAATTGAAGTCGATGCGATTTCTGACGGCGAAACGGTCGTCATACCGGGAATCATGGAGCATATCGAACGGGCCGGCGTCCATTCCGGAGACTCAATTGCCGTCTACCCTCCGCAATCGCTCTCAGAAGAGATCAAGAAAAAGATCGAACAGTACACGATTGAGCTTGCGAAAGGGTTAAACATTATCGGACTGCTTAACATTCAATTCGTCCTGTCAAAAGACGAGGTCTATGTCCTGGAAGTGAATCCGCGGTCAAGCCGCACGGTGCCGTTCCTCAGCAAAATCACCGGAATTCCGATGGCGAATCTGGCGACAAAGGTCATTCTCGGCGGAAAGCTTGCAGACTTTGGCTTTACTCAAGGCCTTCAGAAAGAACAGGAAGGCGTCTATGTAAAAGTTCCCGTCTTCTCCTTCGCAAAGCTGAGAAGGGTGGACATCACACTCGGCCCTGAAATGAAATCGACGGGTGAGGTCATGGGGAAAGATACGACATTGGAAAAGGCGCTTTACAAAGGGCTGATTGCCTCAGGCATCCAGATTCCGAACTACGGATCTGTGCTCCTGACCGTCGCTGACAAGGACAAAGAAGAAGGCCTTCATATCGCCAAACGCTTCCATGCCATCGGCTACAACATATTGGCTACGGCAGGTACGGCAGGCTATCTGCGGGAAGCATCCATCCCAGCGAAAACCGTCGGGAAAATCGGCGAGGAAGGCACGAATCTGCTTGACGTCATCCGCAATGGGGAAGCGCAGTTCGTCGTCAATACGCTGACAAAAGGAAAGCAGCCGGCAAGAGACGGGTTCAAAATCAGACGCGAATCCGTCGAAAACGGTGTGGCCTGCCTGACGTCATTAGATACGGCCGAAGCGATTTTACGGGTGCTTGAGAGCATGAGCTTCCGCGCGGATCATATGCCTGCTGCCAACATGGCTCAAGAGGCGGCTGCCGTCAAATGAAAAAGGGATATATGACGGTTCGTTCCAATGATTGCATCGCTGACGGCATTTACCAAATGGTGCTGAAAGGGGAGCTCGCTGAATCGTGCAGCGCCCCCGGCCAGTTCCTTCATTTGAAAGTCGCTGAATCTGTCGCTCCTTTATTACGGCGTCCGATCAGCATCGCCCGGATTGATAGGGACAAACAGGAAATCACGATCATTTTTCGGAAGGATGGAGAAGGAACCCGGCTCCTTTCCTTAAAGGAAAAAGGCGATCTCGTCGATTGCCTCGGCCCTCTGGGAAACGGATTTCCGGCAGACGAGCTCAAATCCGGCGGAACGGCTCTTCTAGTCGGCGGAGGGATCGGCGTCCCCCCTCTCTATGAACTGTCCAAACAGCTGACAAAGCGGGGCGTCCATGTTGTGCATGTGTTGGGGTTTGCGTCAGCCAAAGACGTGTTTTACGAGCGGGAATTTGCCGAGTACGGCCCTGTATATATTGCCACAGCGGACGGCACCCATGGGGAGAAAGGATTTGTCACCGATGTCATCGAGGCAAAAGGCCTTCAATTTGACTATCTGCTCGCCTGCGGCCCGACCCCTATGTTAAAGGCTTTGAAAGACCGCTATCCCGAAAAAGAGGTTTATTTATCGATGGAAGAGCGGATGGGCTGCGGAATCGGCGCCTGTTTTGCCTGTGTATGCCATACGGATCAAAGTGAAAAACCGTATGTAAAAGTTTGTCTGGACGGACCTGTTTTCAAAGCGCAGGAGGTGCTTTTGTAATGCTTGACGTAAATTTGCCCGGCCTCAAATTAAAAAATCCGATCATGCCGGCATCCGGATGCTTTGGTTTTGGAAAAGAGTTTGCAAACCTTTATGATCTTTCATGCCTCGGGGCGATCATGATCAAAGCGACAACGAGCGAGCCCCGCTTCGGGAATCCGACGCCAAGGGTCGCAGAAACACAAGCGGGCATGCTCAATGCGATCGGATTGCAGAATCCCGGTCTTCAGGCTGTCATGGAGCACGAGCTTCCGTGGCTGGAACAATTCGATACACCGATTATCGCCAATGTAGCCGGATCACAGCTTGAAGATTATGTGGAGGTTGCCGAAGAAATCAGCAAAGCTCCGAATGTCCACGCGCTTGAACTGAATATTTCCTGCCCGAATGTCAAAACAGGCGGGATCGCGTTCGGTACACGTCCGGAAATGGCAGCCGAGCTGACAAAGGCTGTTAAACAAGTGTCCAGCGTTCCGGTCTATGTCAAATTGTCTCCAAATGTCGCCAATATCACTGACATCGCCTTAGCCATTGAAGAAGCGGGGGCAGACGGTTTGACGATGATCAACACGCTGATCGGCATGAGGCTCGATCTGAAAACGGGCAAGCCGATTTTGGCAAATAAGACCGGAGGATTATCTGGCCCGGCCGTAAAACCGGTAGCCATCAGGATGGTTTATGAAGTCAGTCAGGCGGTAGACATCCCGATCATCGGCATGGGCGGCGTTCAGTCTGCGGAAGATGTGCTTGAATTCCTGCTGGCGGGGGCAAGCGCAGTCGCGGTCGGCACTGCCAATTTTGTCAATCCATTCGCCTGCCCGGAGATCATTGAAGAACTGCCGCGCGTTTTAGAAAAATACGGATACGGGTCTTTGACCGAATGCATCGGAAGGAGCTGGAAGCATGAACAATACGCCGCCAATCATCGCGCTTGACTTTGCATCTGCGCCGGAAACATTTGCGTTTTTGAACCGGTTTGACGGAGAGGAGCTTTTTGTGAAAGTCGGGATGGAGCTGTTTTATCAGGAAGGTCCTTCAATTCTTGAACAATTAAAACATAGAAACTGCCGCATTTTCCTTGATTTGAAGTGCCATGACATTCCGACGACCGTATATAAGGCAATGAAAAGGCTGGCGGGGTTTGGCGTCCATCTTGTCAATGTGCACGCTGCAGGCGGAAAACGGATGATGGAAGCCGCTCTTGAAGGTCTTGAGGCGGGGACGTCCGCCGGACAAAAACGTCCGTCATTAATCGCCGTAACACAGCTGACGAGCACATCTCCGGAAATGCTTCATGAGGAGCTCCTGATCAAAACGCCGCTTGCGGAAACCGTTCTTCACTACAGCAGGTTCGCAGAGGAAAGCGGGCTGGACGGCGTTGTCTGTTCCGTCCATGAAGCAGAGCGCATCTATCAGGAGGTATCTCCGTCGTTTCTGACTGTGACGCCTGGAATCCGGTTGGCTGATGATCAGAAAAACGACCAGGTCAGAGTAGCGACCCCGGCCGATGCAAAGGAAAAAGGCGTGTCGGCGATCGTTGTCGGCCGTTCTATCACCAAAGCTGAGGATCCGGTTGCTGCATATCAGAAAATAGTACGGGAATGGAAGGGGATCAAAGCATGAAAACAGAAATTGCAAGCCATCTTTTAGCGATCAAGGCGGTTTTCCTGCGGCCGAACGAGCCGTTTACATGGGCGAGCGGCATGCTGTCGCCGATTTACTGTGACAACCGTTTGACGCTGTCATATCCCGAAGTGAGGGATGATATCGCGTCAGGCCTCGCCGGGCTGATAAAAGACAAATTTCCGGAAGCGGAAATGGTCGCAGGCACGGCGACAGCGGGCATACCGCATGCCGCCCTTGCCGCTGACAGGCTCCGTTTGCCGATGTGCTATGTCAGAAGCAAACCGAAAGCGCACGGAAAAGGAAATCAAATTGAGGGGACGGTCAAGAACGGACAGAAAGTCGTTGTTATTGAAGATTTAATCTCGACGGGCGGAAGCGTGCTTGAAGCGGTTTCCGCTCTAAAAAAGGCCGGCTGCGATGTCCTCGGCGTCGCCGCCATCTTCACATACGGTCTTCCGAAAGCGGACATCGCCTTTAAGAATGCGGATGTCGAGTATCACACCCTGACCGATTACGATACATTGACGGAAACCGCGCTTGCCGGAGGATACATCAGTGAAGCCGATGCCGGAAAACTGAAAGAGTGGAAAGCAAATCCCGAGTCGAGAGCTTGGATTGAAAAATAAGAAAGCCGTCTCCCTTTTTAAGGGAACGGCTTTTTTAATTTGATGAAACCGCGGTTTTTCTGTTTTTTTCATGCTTTTGACCGGTTGAAATATAGTAAAATAGCATCATTTTTATTTTTCATTAATCCTATAAAAAAAGTCGGGTTGACTTTTGTTCGAATTGTGCTAAAATTTTAAAATAACAAAAGCAGACTTATCAAGAGCGGTGGAGGGACTGGTCCGATGAAACCCGGCAACCTGCGTGCAAGCGCAAGGTGCTACATCCAGCAAAATGCGCTCATTTTGAGAGATAAGGAATATGTAAAGTTCCTCGTCTTTCTTTCAAATTTGGAAGAAAGATTTTAATTTTTTAGGGCAGAGGAGGAGCTGGCAATGAAAAGAGATGAGCAGCTCGAAAAAGTGATCATCAAAATGAAAGACATGCTGAAAGACATGAATTACGGATCCATCACATTCGTTGTTCAAGATGGAAAGGTCATTCAAATCGAAAAAAATGAAAAAATAAGATTGAAATAGCTGACTAGACAAACTAGAGGCGGTTTTCACAGAAGTTTTTTTCTGCTCGAAGCCGTTTTTTTGTTGGCGAAAAAGGGGGAACCGAAAATATTTACTTACAGTACATGGGAAGAACCAAAAATCGCTTTTCAAGAGGATGATTCATATAAAGGGGCATTATCGGTCCTGAAATGGGCGTACGGCCATTACGGGGATCAGCTCGTATACGCATGCAGCTTCGGAATCGAAGGGATCGTCCTGATTGATTTGATTTATAAGGTGAAAAAGGACGCCGTCATCGTATTTCTTGATACAGGTCTGCATTTTAAAGAAACGTATGACACGATTGAGGCTGTCAAAGAACGATATCCGGGCCTTCAGATTATCATGAAGAAACCGGAGCTTACGGTTGAACAGCAGGCTCAGCAATACGGGGACAAACTGTGGGAGACCAATCCGAATTTCTGCTGTGAAATAAGGAAGGTCATTCCACTCCGCGAGACGCTGTCAGCTTACCCGGCATGGCTGTCAGGGCTGCGCCGCGAGCAATCCGAAGGGCGGAGAAAGACGAACTTTTTAAATAAAGACGAAAAATTCAAGTCTATCAAAGTCTGTCCGCTCATCCATTGGACATGGAAGGATATTTGGAGATATGTGACAAAACACGATCTGCCGTACAACCCGCTCCATGACAAAGGATACCCGAGCATCGGCTGCGCGCCGTGCACCTCTCCGGCTTTTACGATGGACGATCTCCGCTCCGGCCGCTGGAATGGATCAAATAAAACAGAATGCGGATTACACGAGTAAGGAGATGAGTTATGGAACTTGCCGCCATTTTATTTAGCATGTTTTTTGCGATGAACATCGGAGCGAGCGGTGCAGCGGCTTCCATGGGCATCGCCTACGGATCTGAAGCGGTGAAAAAAAAGCTTCACGCGCTCTTGATCTGTGCGGCCGGCGTTCTCTCCGGAGCCGTCATCGGCGGGGGGAACGTCGTGAAAACGATTAGTTCGGGCATCATTCCCGAGCGGGTGATTTCGCTTGAAATCGTCTGCATTATCATCGGGTCCGCCGCCTTGTCGCTTTTTATCGCAAATGTTCTCGGCATCCCGCTTTCAACGAGTGAAGTGACAGTCGGATCTGTCGTCGGAGTAGGTGTCGCATATCAAGTTTTGTTTGTCAAATCTTTGTTTGTCATCGTCCTGTTCTGGGTAGTCGTTCCGGTCGCAGCTTTTTCTTTTACCTTTGCCATGGCAAAGTTTATGAAGAAAACAATAAAGCGCCGCGCTGCGGGGAACAAAGCGAAGATTTTGACGGTTCTGCTGTTAATCAGCGGATTTTTTGAGGCTTTTTCAGCGGGAATGAACAATGTCGCGAACGCTGTCGGCCCTTTGGTGGCGGCACATGTTTTGACAGTCGGGGAAGGAACGCTGTACGGCGGACTGTTTGTCGCGCTCGGCGCCCTTTTATTGGGCCGCCGCGTTCTTGAAACAAACGGCAAAAAGATTACCAGATTTTCAAAAGGAGAAGGAATCCTTCTTTCAAGCACGGGAGCCGGGCTTGTCATTCTCAGTTCCATGTTCGGCCTTCCCGTTCCGCTCGCACAGGTGACATCATCGTCTATTATCGGGATGGGCATGGCGAAAAACGGCGGCAATGTTTTTCATAAACAGGTGGTCAAAACGATGCTGAAAGTGTGGATCGTATCGCCGTTCCTTTCATTAAGCCTGTCTTATATGCTGGTCAGCCTTTTATTAAAAGGAGACTATTATGCTCTCATCGTCGTTACGAGCGTTCTTTTGGCATCTGTCGGGACGATCAGCCTGGTGAGGGCAGTGAAAAAAGAACATAGCTCCGTCCATGAACAGGGCGGGGGAATTTAAACATCTAGTAGGGGGAAATAATGTTATGAGTTTAGCGCCACACGGCGGTGTATTGGTTAACCGCGTCAATGAAGCATATGATGTTCAACATATCGCACTGGAAATCGAACTTGATTTGATCGCTTTTGCCGATTTGGAGCTGGTTGGAATCGGTGCATACAGCCCGATCCAAGGCTTTTTAACAGAAAAAGACTACCTATCAGTCGTTGAAAATATGAGACTTGCAGGCGGTCAAGTCTGGACGCTTCCGATCAGCCTTCCCGTCAACGAACGAAAAGCCGCCGAGCTAAAAATCGGCGATACCGTCCGTCTCACATATCAAGGGGAAACATACGGGGTCATTGACATCGAAGACATCTATACGCCCGACAAGAAAAAAGAAGCGGTCAACGTCTATAAAACCGATGATCTCAACCATCCGGGCGTAAAAAAATTGTTTGAACGGGGAAACGTCTATGTCGGCGGCCCGATTACACTCATCAAACGCAGCGAAAAACAGTTTCCCGCTCATACGTTCGAACCGGCGGAGACAAGACGGAAGTTTGCCGAGCTCGGCTGGAAAACGATTGTCGGATTCCAAACCCGGAATCCGGTGCACAGAGCGCATGAATACATCCAAAAAACCGCGCTGGAAACCGTCGACGGACTTTTCCTCAACCCGTTAGTCGGGGAAACCAAATCAGACGATATTCCGGCAGACGTCCGGATGGAAAGCTATCAAGTGCTTCTTGACGGATACTACCCGAAAGACCGCGTCTTCCTCGGCGTCTTTCCGGCAGCCATGCGCTATGCAGGCCCGAAAGAGGCGATCTTCCACGCGCTCGTCAGAAAAAATTACGGCTGTACCCATTTCATCGTTGGAAGAGATCATGCGGGAGTCGGCGATTATTATGGAACATATGAGGCACAGGAGCTGTTCGATCAATTCACACCTGAAGAAATCGGCATCACGCCGCTGAAATTTGAACACAGCTTTTACTGCAATGTATGCGGCTCGATGGCGACGGCGAAAACATGCCCTCACGACAAAGAACACCATGTCATTTTGTCCGGCACAAAGGTACGGGGAATGCTGAGAAACGGCGAATTCCCGCCAAGCACATTCAGCCGTCCTGAGGTCATTCAAACATTAATCAAAGGCTTAGCGGCCGGAGTTTCTTAAAAAAGGGGGGAGACTGTTGGTGAATAAAGACATCGTTTGGCATGAAGCATCCATTACAAAACAGGAATATCACGAAAAAAACAAGCATAAAAGCTCGATCATTTGGCTGACGGGTTTAAGCGGATCGGGGAAATCGACGATTGCCAACGCAGCCGCCCGCCAACTGTTTGAAGAAGGCTTTCAGGTCACAGTGCTTGACGGTGATAATGTCAGACACGGCCTGAACAAAGATCTCGGTTTTTCCGATGCGGACCGTAAAGAAAACATCCGCCGGATCGGCGAAGTCGCCAAGCTGTTCGTCGAACAGGGCACGATCGTGATTACGGCGTTTATTTCTCCTTTTAAAGAAGACCGCGATCTGGTCAGACAGCTCGTCGAGAAAAACGAGTTCCATGAAGTGTATGTCAAATGTGATTTGGCAACGTGTGAGCAAAGAGATCCGAAGGGCTTGTACAAAAAAGCGAGAAACGGAGAAATTCCATTTTTCACGGGAATCGATTCACCATACGAAGAACCGGAAGCGCCTGAACTCGTACTCGATACGGGGAGTCATGACCGGAACGAGTGCAAAGACCGGCTCGTCGAATATGTGAAAGCGCAAGCGAAATAAAAACCGAAAACGCGTGAATAGGAAAGTGCAGCAGATGCACTTTCCTATTTCATAAAGAAAACGTTTGGTACCTGTGATATTTTCAACAACCGAACGCTTTCTTTATGATTTATAATGAAGAGAAAAGATTTTGATTCGATCGGGGGAAAGAAACAAAATGGGGAAAGTGTATATCGTTGGGGCAGGTCCTGGAGACCCCGATTTACTGACAATCAAAGCTTTAAAAGCCATCCAAAAAGCCGATGTTATTTTATATGACCGGCTTGTCAATAAACAGATTTTACAGCATGCAAAAGCGGGGGCAGACCTGATCTACTGCGGAAAACTTCCCGATTATCACATGATGAAGCAGGAGACGATCAACCATTTTCTCGTCAAATATGCGAAAAAGGGAAAAACCGTAGTCAGGCTAAAAGGGGGAGATCCTTTCGTGTTCGGCAGAGGCGGCGAGGAAGCTGAAAGCCTCGCAGAGAACGGGATTTCTTTTGAGATCATTCCGGGAATCACCTCGGGGATCGCAGCCGCGGCGTATGCCGGCATTCCCATGACCCACCGGGAGGCGAGCTCAAACGTTGCGTTTGTGACAGGCCACTATAAAGAAGAAGAAGACTTTGAAGAGAAATGGAAAGCGCTGGCGACGGGAATCGATACCCTTGTCATTTATATGGGGATCAAAAACGTCAAGCAAATCGAAAGGCTGTTAATAGAAAACGGCCGCGACCGGTCGACACCGGCGGCTTTCATTCATTGGGGGACGACAAACAAGCAGAAAACGGTGCTTTGCACGGTTGAGTCGCTTGCCGCAACCGTTGAAAATGAAAAAATTTCCAATCCGAGTCTCATCGTCGTTGGTGATGTGGTCAATTTCAGCTCCCGTTTAAACTGGTTTG
Source organism: Bacillus sonorensis NBRC 101234 = KCTC 13918 (assembly GCF_001592005.1). Taxonomy (GTDB): domain Bacteria; phylum Bacillota; class Bacilli; order Bacillales; family Bacillaceae; genus Bacillus; species Bacillus sonorensis. The sequence goes on along the minus strand of NZ_BCVZ01000002.1, from coordinate 66,787 downwards.
AAAACGGACTGAAAAATAATGAATTAAGCGAGGCGCTTTAAGATGAAACAAGCGATACTGTATATCGGCCACGGCAGCCGTCTGACAAAAGCCCAAAAAGAAGCAGCCGCATTTTTGGAAAGCTGTAAACAACATATGTCTGCGCCCATTCAGGAAATCTCATTTTTGGAGCTTGCAGAACCTGATATTGAAACGGGATTTAAAGCCTGCGCGGAAAAAGGCGCGACACATATCGCAGCGGTTCCGCTTTTGCTTTTGACCGCCGCACATGCCAAACAAGACATCCCCGAGGAAATCGCGCGAGCGTCTTCGCGATATCCTTCCATCCATGTCACTTACGGCAAACCGATCGGCGTCGATCAGGAAGTCGTCAAAGCCGTTTTCACACGGATTGAAGAAACGGGAGTTCCTTATGAACATGCGAGGGTTGTCCTGATCGGAAGGGGCAGCTCAGATCCGGATGTCAAACGCGACATCACTAAGATCGCCGCCCGCCTCAAAGCGCTCGCACCGGTCGCCGAGGTCATCCCTTGTTTTATGACTGCTTGTGCCCCGAATTATCTCGATGTTTTTGCAGAGCTTAAAGAAAGCGGCGGAAAAACGACTTTCATCGTTCCGTATTTGCTGTTTACCGGGATGCTGATGAACGAGATTAAAAGGGAGACCGAAAAACTGAAGGAAGTCAATCCGGATGTTGTGCTGTCTGAATATCTCGGCTTTCACCCGCATGTCAAAAACGCGTTTTTAAACCGGGTGAAGGAAGCCGTTTGCAATCAAGATCCATCTTTTGTCTTCAAAGGAGCAGCCTATGCTTCCCCTTCACATTAATCTGAGCGGAAAACAGGTCGTCATCGCCGGAGGAGGACGGATCGCGGCAAGGCGGCTGCGGACGGTGCTGGATGAAGGGGCGTCTGTCACCGTCGTCAGCCCGGAAGTATCGGCTGCTATGCTTGAGCTGATTGAAAAACACCGGATTTGCTGGAAGCGGAAAAAAGCGGAGCCGGAAGATGCAGAAGACGCTTTTCTCGTCATTCTCGCCACCGATGATCCCGAGACGAACAAGCGGATAGCCGATTCAGCGCGAGACCGCCAGCTCGTGAATGTCGCGAGTGAGGCGGAGCGCGGGAATGTATACGTACCGAAAATCATCAAAAAAGGAAACATCACCATCAGCGTCTCGACAAACGGCGCAAGCCCGGGCCATGCGATTGAATTGGCCGGGCGGATCGACGGGCTGGTCGATGATCAGCTCGTCCGGGAGATCGATGAGCTTTTCCGAAAAAGAAGAGGCCCGAACCGTTGACGGTTCAGGCCTTTTTACATTCAGCGCGACTTCTTCAGCTTGATGACGAGATCTTCATCAGGCGTCACAAAAACAGTTTGCTGCCGATCATAGGTGACAAACCCTGGCTTAGCCCCATTCGGCTTTTTGACATGGCGTATTTTCGTATAGTCGACAGGAACTGAAGCGGAGTTTTTGGCTTTACTGTAGTAGGCCGCGATCTGGGCCGCTTCAAGGATCGTTTTCTCGTCGGGATCGCTTGATCTAATCACGACGTGTGAGCCCGGGATATCTTTTGTGTGAAGCCAGATGTCGTCGCGGGCGGCGAACTTCATCGTCAAATATTCGTTCTGCTTGTTGTTTTTTCCGACCAAAATCGTCACTCCCGCTGTGGATTCGTACGTTTCAAGGGAAGGTGCCTGCTTCTTTTGTTTTTTCTGGCCGGGCTGCTGTTTGGCGCGCAAATATTTTCCCTCTTGCAGCTCCTCGCGGATTTCGTGCAAATCTTTTGGCGAAGCTGAAGCCAGCTGCTGTATCAGCTGGTCGAAATAAGCGATCTCTTCTTCGGCGAGTCTGATTTGTTCTTTGACGACCTCTACCGAATTTCTCGCTTTCTGATATTTTGTAAAATAGCTTTGGGCGTTTTCAGACGGCGTTTTATTCGGATTGAGCGGAATCGTGACCTCCCCGCCGTTTTCATCATAATAGTTGATGACTTTGGCTGTTTTATCGCCTTTTTTCAGTTGATAAAGGTTTGCCGTCAAAAGCTCTCCGTAAAGCTGGTAGGTCGTGGCGTTTTCTGATTGCTCAAGCGTTTTTTCCAGCTTTTTGATCTTGTTTTCGTTCTTTTTCTTTTCGTTCATGACGAATCGTTCCAAATCATGGGCCTGTTGTTTGACGCGGTCCCTTTCCGCTTTTCCGAAATAATAGCGGTCAAGGAGTCCGCTCAGCGACTCAAATATTCGTTTTTCCCCTTTTATATGCGTCAAATCAAGGAGATAAAAATATTCCTTTCCGTCTTCCGTTACAAGCTGGGGCGCGAATCTCCGCTCTTTGATGTCTGCGAACATCTTCATCAGCGCAGCAGGCAGTGTTGCCCTGTTTGCAAGACCGGCCCGATATACGGCTTCCTTCGCAAACAGCGGGGAAACTCCCGAAAACGTTGCAACAATCTGCCTGTCCAATTTCCCTTCTTGAAAATTCAGGTGGCGGAGAATGTCTTCTTCTTCCGTCTCAAGCGGTGACCGCTTGTTTTGCGCGGGAGGCAGGATGTAATCGTAGCCGGGAAGAACGGTCCGGTAGCTGTTGACCGATGGCGAAAGATGTTTCAGACTGTCAATGATCACGTCTTTTTCCCCGTCAGTCAAGACGATATTGCTGTGCCTTCCCATGATCTCCACCACGAGCTTTCTGATCAGTGTATCACCGACTTCATTTCGGCTTCTGATGTGAAATACCATCACCCTGTCCAAGCCGATCTGTTCAATCTGCTCGACAAAGCCGCCCTCTAAATGCTTCCTGAGCAGCATGCAAAACATCGGCGGAGCGCTCGGATTGTCATATGCTTCCTCTGTGAGATGAACCCGGGCATAACTGGGGTGGGCTGAGAGCAGCAATTTGCGGTTTTTGCCGTTCGCCCTAATGTGAAAGATCAGCTCATGCTTAAACGGCTGGTGGATCTTCGTGATCCGGCCGCCCTGAATGGTTTCGTTCAGTTCTTTAATCATTCCGTATGTGAAAATGCCGTCAAAAGACATATCAAAAACACCCTTTTCTCATTAATCCTCTTCCTCAATTGTCCGTCGAATAATTATAGCATGATTTTGGACGAGTCTGAATAAATTGACTTATAGAGACTCAATTCTCAGAAAGCTTTAAGGGCAGGAGGAGTGGACGATTCAATGAAATGGCACGAGATGGGACAAACCGAATTGCTAAACGTAACAAAAACGTCCATTAGCAAAGGATTAACAGAAAAAGAAGCGGCAAAGCGGCTTGAAAGACATGGTGCAAATGAACTTCTTGAAGGCGAAAAAACCTCGGCATTGGTCTTGTTTTTTTCGCAATTTAAAGATTTCATGGTTCTTGTGCTGCTTGCGGCGACACTCGTTTCCGGTTTTTTGGGTGAATATGTCGATGCGGTAGCCATCATTGCGATTATCTTCGTCAACGGCATCCTCGGGTTTTTCCAGGAAAGAAAGGCGGAAAAATCGCTTCAGGCGCTGAAGGAATTGTCGGCACCGCAAGTGACGGTGCTCCGCGAAGGAAGCTGGATCAAAATTCCTTCAAAAGAACTTGTGCCTGGAGATGTCGTTCGCTTTTCAAGCGGCGACAGGATCGGCGCCGATCTCCGGCTGATCGAGACGAAAAGCCTTGAAATCGAAGAATCGGCTCTTACCGGCGAATCCCTTCCTGTGTCTAAGCACTCGGAACGTTTTCACGCTTCTGATGTCTCATTGGGCGATTTGACGAACATGGCCTTTATGGGAACGCTCGTAACAAGGGGGAGCGGCACCGGAATCGTTATTGGCACGGGGATGAACTCGGCGATGGGAAAGATCGCCGATATGCTAGAATCGGCCGGAAATACAGCAACACCGCTGCAAAGAAGGCTTGAAGAGCTCGGGAAAATCCTGATCATCGCCGCGCTGTTGCTAACACTGCTTGTCGTGGTGGCGGGCGTTGTTCAAGGACATGATGTGTACAGCATGTTTTTAGCCGGGGTTTCCCTTGCCGTCGCCGCCATCCCCGAAGGATTGCCGGCGATTGTCACGGTCGCCCTTTCCCTCGGCGTTCAGAGGATGATCAGGCAAAAGTCGATCGTCAGAAAGCTGCCTGCTGTTGAAACATTGGGATGCGCCTCGATTATTTGCTCTGATAAAACGGGGACGATGACGCAAAACAAAATGACGGTCACCCATGTCTGGTCAGAGGGGAAAACGTGGAATGTGTCGGGCATCGGGTATGATCCGCAAGGCTCCTTCAGTATCAACGGCCGGGACATTCAAATCAAAAACCACAAATCTTTGCAGCAGGTGTTGCTGTTTGGCGCATTGTGCAATTCATCCTCCATCATCGAAGAAGACGGCGAGTTTCGTTTGGATGGCGACCCGACGGAAGGCGCTCTGTTGACGGCCGCAAAAAAAGGCGGATTTACGGACCGGTATGTAGCCGAACACTTTAAGATTGTCGAAGAGTTTCCGTTTGATTCCGCCCGGAAAATGATGTCCGTGATCGCGGAGGACAGAAACGGCAAGCGCTTTGTCATTACAAAGGGCGCCCCCGATGTTTTAATGAAACGTTCTTCAACGATTTTAAACGAAGGCAGGCGTGAGCCGTTTACAAAAGAAAGGCTGGCCGAAACCGGCTCCGTGCTGGAAAAGCTCGCCTCCCAGGCACTGAGGACCATCGCCGTCGCCTATAAACCGATCAAGGAGACGGGAAATCTTACGCTTGAAAAAGCGGAGTCGGATTTAACATTTATCGGGCTGTTGGGAATGATTGATCCGCCGCGTCCGGAAGTGAAAAAGGCGATTAAAGAATGCCGCGCCGCCGGAATCAAAACGGTCATGATCACAGGCGATCATGTGACAACGGCAAAGGCGATTGCGAAAGACCTGGGCCTTTTGCCGCGAGGCGGAAAAGTGATAGACGGACAGAGGCTGAATGAGCTCACACAGGAAGAGTTGGCGGAAATCGTTGACGATGTATACGTGTTTGCAAGGGTATCGCCCGAACACAAGCTGAAAATCGTCACCGCCTATCAGGAAAACGGCCATATTGTCGCGATGACCGGAGACGGCGTCAATGATGCGCCTGCCATCAAGCAGGCCGATATCGGCATCGCCATGGGCATCACCGGAACAGACGTCGCCAAGGAAGCTTCGTCACTGATTCTCGTCGATGATAATTTCGCCACCATCAAGTCGGCGATCAAAGAAGGGCGCAACATCTATGAAAATATTAGAAAGTTCATCAGATATTTGCTCGCCTCAAATGTCGGCGAAATTCTGGTCATGCTGTTTGCGATGATGCTTGCCCTGCCGCTGCCGCTTGTTCCGATTCAGATCCTTTGGGTCAACCTTGTGACAGACGGACTGCCTGCCATGGCGCTCGGGATGGATCAGCCGGAAGGCGATGTGATGAAGCGGAAGCCGCGTCATCCGAAAGAGGGGGTCTTTGCCAGGGGTCTGGCCTGGAAGGTCGTATCGCGCGGCTTTTTAATCGGTGCGGCGACGCTCGCGGCGTTCATGTTTATTTACAACCGCAATCCCGATGCGCTTGTATATGCCCAGACCGTCGCTTTTGCAACCCTTGTGCTCGCCCAGCTCATCCATGTGTTTGACTGCCGGAGTGAACGGTCCATTTTCGACCGCAATCCGTTTGAAAATATCTATTTGCTCGGCGCTGTGCTGTCATCGATTTTGCTGATGCTGGTCGTCATTTATTATCCGCCGCTGCAGCCGATCTTCCACACCGTGCCGATTTTAATGGCGGACTGGCTCTTGATTATCGGAATGTCGGCCCTCCCAACTTTTTTGCTTGCCGGGTCACTTTTGACAAGAAAAAAATAGGCTTGTATGATATAATCTTAAAGGTAATAGAGGTTTCTATTGCCTTTTTCACTTATAAAGAATTGGGTGTGTTTTATGATACGGAGTATGACCGGTTTCGGCAGCGCGAGCAAAACGGAGGATGGACTGACAGTGGCTGTTGAGCTGAAATCTGTCAACTATCGGTTTAAAGAAGTGAACGCCCGCATGCCAAGGCCATTGCTCTATTTAGAAGACAAAATAAAGCAGACGATTTTTAAGCATATACAAAGAGGACGGTTGGAGCTGTTCGTTTCTGTTGACGGCGAGGCGCTGGTCAGCCGGAAAATCAAGGTTGACTGGCCGCTGCTTGAGGAATATATGAAGACCGCTGACGAAATGAAGGGCCGCCATAAGCTTTCGGGCGAGATCACGCTTCGCGACGCGCTGCAGTTCGAGCACGTCATCCAAATCGAAGAGGAGCCCGTTCGCCATGAACAGCTTGAACGGGTGCTTCTTGAGGCGGTTGAAGCGGCTGTTCTTGAACTGTGCGGGATGCGCGAAGCGGAGGGGCGGAGGCTTAAAGAAGACTGCCTTCAGCACATCGCCAAGCTTGAAAAGCTGACAGACGACATCGCTGCGCTCGCTCCCGCGGTTGTCGGCCATTACCGCGAACGTCTGGAGGCGAGGCTTGAAGAATGGTCGTCAGACCGTTTGGACGAAAGCCGCCTCCTGACGGAAGTGGCCCTGTTCGCAGACCGTTCTGACATTACCGAGGAAGTGACAAGGCTGAAAAGTCATTTCCGCCAGTTCCGCGATATTTGTGACACTGGCGGCGCTGCCGGGCGCAAGCTCGACTTTCTCGTTCAGGAATTAAACCGCGAAGCCAACACGATCGGCTCAAAGGCAAATGATCACCAAATCACAAAACATGTGGTCGAAATGAAAAGCTCTATTGAAAAAATAAAAGAACAAGTGCAAAATATAGAATAGCGATTGTGCGTATTGTTTACGGACGATCTCATCAGGTTAAACTAGAGACGTCCAAAAATACAGGGGGAACGTATAGGATGACGATTAAACTGATCAATATCGGCTTTGGGAATATCATATCCGCGAATCGGCTCATCTCCATTGTGAGTCCTGAATCCGCGCCTATCAAACGGATGATCCAGGATGCGAGAGACCGCGGCATGCTCATAGATGCTACATATGGAAGAAGAACGCGTGCGGTTGTCATTATGGACAGTGACCATATCATCTTATCTGCCGTCCAGCCTGAGACAGTAGCACAAAGGCTTTCTGTTAAAGAAGAAATCATGGATGAAGGGCAGGGATAAAAAGCTTTATGAATGAAAGAGGATTATTAATCGTTCTCTCCGGCCCTTCAGGCGTCGGTAAAGGGACAGTCAGACAGGCGCTGTTTGCTCAGGAGGACACAAAATTTGAATATTCGATTTCCGTGACGACGAGAAAGCCGAGAGAAGGCGAACGGGACGGAGTCGACTACTTTTTTAAAACGCGTGAAGAGTTTGAAGAAATGATCGAGAACAACAAGCTGCTCGAATGGGCTGAATATGTCGGCAACTACTACGGAACGCCCGTCGACTACGTCGAAAAAACGCTTCAGGAAGGAAAGGACGTTTTTCTTGAAATCGAGGTTCAGGGCGCGCTTCAAGTGAGAAAGGCGTTTCCTGAAGGGCTCTTTATCTTTTTGGCGCCCCCGAGCCTTGCCGAACTGAAAAACCGGATCGTCACAAGGGGGACGGAAACAGAAGCCCTCATTGAAAACCGGATGAAAGCGGCGAAGGAAGAAATCGAATTGATGGACGCCTATGATTATGTTGTCGAAAATGACAGCATCGAGCTTGCTTGCGAAAAAATTAAAGCAATCGTTCTCGCCGAACATTTAAGGCGCGACCGCGTTGCCCCGAGATATAAGAAAATGCTGGAGGTTGAATAACATATGCTAGATCCGTCTATTGACTCTTTAATGAATAAGCTTGATTCAAAATATACGCTTGTGACTGTAGCTGCAAGACGCGCCCGCGAAATGCAGATAAACAAGGATGAACAGATCGAAAATCCGAAGTCGCATAAATTTGTCGGCAGAGCCCTGGAAGAAATCGATGCCGGCCTGCTTACATTTGAAAAGGAAAATCGCTAATAGCCGGAAAAATAGCAACCTATCCATTAGGTTGTTATTTTTTTCAGGGCCGTCTCACAAAAATGATAAGGGGGATAAAAGATGCTGAAAAACCGAAACATCTTGCTGTGCGTAAGCGGAGGGATCGCGGTCTACAAAGCGGCCGCATTGACGAGCAAGCTTGTGCAGGCAGGGGCAAATGTCAAAGTCATCATGACGAAATCCGCCTGTGAATTTGTTTCCCCGCTCACCTTTCAGGCGCTCTCGCGTCATGACGTGTATACCAATACATTTGAAGAGCCGGATCCGCGCGTCATCGCCCACATCGATGCTGCTGATTGGGCAGACCTTGTGATTGTTGCTCCGGCAACGGCCAATGTGATCGGAAAACTCGCCTCAGGCATCGCCGATGATATGCTGACGACGACGCTTTTGGCAACGACAGCGCCGGTATGGATCGCTCCGGCGATGAATGTCCATATGTATGGCCATCCGGCCGTCAAACGGAATATCGAGATTCTCCATCAAGACGGCTACCGGTTTATTGAGCCGAGTGAAGGGTACCTTGCATGCGGATATGTCGGCAAAGGCAGACTGGAAGAGCCGGAGCGGATCGTCGAATTGGCTGAAGAGTATTTTTCAGGCGGACAGACCGGGCCGCTGCACGGAAAACACGTTGTGGTCACAGCAGGTCCGACAAGAGAGAAAATCGATCCCGTCCGCTTTTTCTCAAACCGTTCGACAGGGAAAATGGGTTACGCCTTTGCTGAGGAAGCGGCAAGGCTCGGAGCCCGCGTGACATTGATTACCGGCCCGACGACGCTCGGAGATCCGGCAGGCGTCGATGTTGTCCATGTCCAATCAGCCGATGACATGTATCATGCGGTTTTATCTGTCTTCGAGGACAGCGATATTGTCGTGAAAACAGCGGCTGTTGCGGACTATACACCAAAAACCGTCCATGACCATAAAATGAAGAAGCAGGACGGCAGCCTGGTGATCGAGCTTGAAAGGACGAAGGATATTTTAAAAGAGCTCGGACAGCGGAAGACAAAGCAAATCCTGATCGGCTTTGCAGCGGAAACGCAGCAAGTGGAAGAATACGCCCGCAAAAAACTGGTATCGAAAAACCTCGATATGGTAGTCGCCAACAACATTGCGGCAGAAGGCGCCGGCTTTGGAACGGAAACCAATATTGTGACGGTTTATCATAAAAACGGAGAAAAGAAAGAACACCCTCTGATGACGAAACGGGAGGTCGCCGCAGAAATCTTGAAAGAAGCCGCAGAGCTTGCCGAACGGAGCGGAGCATCTTCATGAATTTTGCTGAAGTAATCGTCGATGTCACGACAAAGAATATGGACAGGCCGTTTGATTACCGCATCCCCGAGAAATGGAGAGGGATGATCCAAAAAGGAATGAGGGTGATCGTTCCTTTCGGCCCCCGGAAAATACAAGGGTTCGTCATCAATGTAAAAGAGACTTCAGAACTTAATGGGCGGACGGTCAAGGACATTGAGGAAATCCTTGACCTGACGCCCGTTTTGACGGAAGAGCTTCTCGAGCTGTCGGACTGGCTCACGGAAAAGACGCTTTCTTATAAAATCACGGCTTTGCAAGCGATGCTTCCGGCCGCGATGAAAGCGAAATACGCGAAAGAAATCAAAGTCATCGGAGATGAGCCGCTTCCAGAGCCATTAAAGAGCATGTTCTCAGCCAAAACGGCCCTATCTTATTCAGAGGTAGAAGATCACCGAACATTAAAGCTTATTCAGCGCCAGGTGCAAGCGGGAAACCTTGAAGTGACGTACAAGGTCAAGCAAAAAACGAGCAAGAAGATGCAGCGGACAATATCGGCCCTCTGCCCGAAAGCCGAGCTGAAAGAGGCGCTTGACGGACTTTCCCCGCAGGCTGTAAAGCAAAAAGCGATCCTCGAATATTTTATAGAGGGCGGGGAAGGGCTGACAGTGCCTGCCAAAGAACTTTTGGACAAAACCGGAGGGTCGTCCGCATCCTTAAAATCACTTTTAGAAAAAGGTCTGTTAATGGAAAGCGAGCAGGAGGTTTACAGAGATCCCTATCAGGACAGAATGTTCAAAAAAACCGAGCCGCTTCCGCTGACCGAAGACCAGGCGCATGCTTATGAAGCGATTATAGAAGCGGTGGAACACAATCGTCATGACGTGTTTCTTCTTCATGGTGTAACAGGAAGCGGCAAAACGGAAATCTATCTGCAATCGATAGAAAATGTGCTGAAGGCCGGAAAGGAAGCGATCGTCCTCGTTCCGGAAATTTCTCTGACCCCGCAGATGGTCCATCGTTTTAAAGGGCGGTTCGGCTCACAGGTAGCGGTGCTCCACAGCGGTCTTTCAACCGGAGAAAAATATGATGAATGGCGGAAAATCCACCGCAAGGAAGTCCGTCTTGTCGTAGGGGCGCGGTCGGCGATTTTCGCCCCTTTTGAAAATCTGGGCATGATCATCATTGATGAGGAACATGAAACATCCTATAAACAGGAGGAAATGCCGAGATACCATGCGAAAGAAGCGGCGATTAAACGGGCCGAATACCATCGGTGTCCGGTTGTCCTCGGGAGTGCAACGCCGACGCTTGAATCATTTGCAAGAGCAAAAAAAGGCGTGTACAAGCTTCTTTCCCTCAAACAGCGCGTCAACAGCCAGGTCATGCCGGATGTGTCTCTCGTCGATATGAGAGAGGAATTGAGAAGCGGAAACCGCTCGATGTTTTCCAAAGCGTTAATGGAAGAACTTGAAAAAACGCTGGAAAAAGGCGAGCAGGCGGTTCTGTTTTTAAACAAGAGGGGCTATTCCTCCTTTGTGATGTGCAGAGACTGCGGGTACGTCATCCAATGTCCGCATTGTGAAATTTCCCTGACATACCATAGATTCGGACAGCGCTTGAAATGCCACTACTGCGGCTTTGAAACGGGAATGCCGTCAAGCTGCCCGGAATGCAGAAGCGAGCATATCCGCTATTTTGGAACAGGGACGCAGCGGGTCGAAGAAGAATTGACGAAAATCCTTCCGGCAGCAAGAGTGATCCGCATGGATGTTGACACAACATCCAGGAAAGGGGCGCATGAAAAGCTGCTGACAGCCTTTGGAAAAGGAGAAGCCGATATTTTGCTCGGCACGCAGATGATCGCCAAAGGCCTCGACTTTGAAAACGTCACGCTCGTCGGTGTGCTGAGCGCAGACACAATGCTGCACATCCCGGATTTCAGGGCCGCTGAAAAGACGTTTCAGCTGATGACACAAGTCAGCGGGAGAGCGGGCCGCCATGAGAAGCCGGGCAGGGTGATCATCCAAACGTATACACCGTCACACTACAGCATTCAGCTGACGAAAACGCATGATTATGAAGCGTTTTTTCAGCAGGAGATGCTGCACAGAAGAGAACAGGCCTATCCGCCGTATTATTATTTGGCTCTTATCACCGTGTCCCACGAAGAGGTCGCCAAAACGGCTCTCGTCACAGAAAAAATCGCCCAATATTTAAAAGCGAACATTTCCAATGACGCAAAAATCCTCGGGCCTGTCGCTTCGCCGATCGCAAGGATCAAGGATAGATATCGCTACCAATGCGTGATAAAATACAAACAGGAAAACCAGCTTACATCTTTGCTGAAAAACATCATGGATCATTACAAGCGCGATATTGAACAAAAGCAATTGACGATATCGATCGATATGAATCCTTATATGATGATGTAGAATACAACCTGATGGAGGGCTTTTAGATTGACAGTAAAACCGATCGTGACGTACCCGGCGGCTGTTCTCGAAACACCTGCCGAGCCCGTTGCGGCTTTTGATAAATCATTAAAAAAACTACTTGATAACATGTATGATACAATGCTTGAACTGGACGGCGTCGGACTCGCCGCCCCGCAAATCGGCGTCTCCAAAAGAGCGGCCGTCGTCGATATCGGCGATGAAACGGGGAGAATCGACCTCGTCAATCCCGAGGTTCTCGAGGAACGCGGCGAGCAAACGGGGCCTGAAGGCTGTTTAAGCTTTCCTGATCTGTACGGTGAGGTCACGCGGTCCGACTATGTAAAAGTCCGGGCTTTCGACCGCCGCGGCAAGCCGTTTACCATTGAAGCGGAAGGCTTTTTGGCAAGAGCGCTGCTTCATGAAATCGACCATTTGGACGGCATTTTATTTACGTCAAAAGCAACGCGCTACTATGATGCGGAAGAACTTGAGGAAATGGAAGGATGATTGGATGACAAGGATTGTTTTTATGGGAACGCCGGATTTTTCCGTTCCTGTGCTTAACACGCTGATCAAAGACGGATATGACGTGGTGGGCGTCGTCACACAGCCCGACCGTCCGAAGGGCAGAAAAAAAGTGCTGACACCCCCGCCGGTCAAAGAAGAAGCACTGCGCCACGGCATCCCCGTGCTTCAGCCGGAAAAAGTGAGAGAGGAACAGGAGACGGACAAAATTCTTGAGCTCAAGCCGGATTTGATCGTAACAGCGGCTTTCGGGCAGATCCTGCCGAAAAAGCTGTTGGATTATCCGGCATACGGCTGCATCAATGTCCATGCTTCCCTTCTGCCTGAGCTTCGCGGAGGAGCGCCGATCCACTACGCCATCCTTGAGGGCAAACAGAAAACAGGCGTGACGATTATGTACATGGTCGAAAAACTTGATGCCGGAGATATGCTTTCAAAAGTGGAAGTTGACATCGAAGAGAATGATAATGTCGGCACGCTTCACGATAAACTGAGCAAAGCAGGGGCGGCGCTTCTTTCTGAAACGGTTCCGAAAGTCTTAGACGGCTCCGTGACTCCGGAAAAACAGGATGAAGAAAAAGCGACATATGCTCCAAACATTAAGCGGGAACAAGAGCGGATCGACTGGTCAAAGCCCGGTGAGGTTCTGTACAACCAAGTCCGCGGCTTGCATCCTTGGCCTGTCGCCTACACCACCCTCGGCGGACAAATCCTGAAAGTGTGGGCCGCGCAAAAGGTTCCCGCTGCAGAACAAGCCGAGCCGGGAGAGATCATCACGATTGAAAAAGACGGCATCGTGGTTGCGTCTGGAAACGGCACTGCGCTGAAATTAACGGAAGTGCAGCCGGCCGGCAAAAAAAGAATGAAAGGCGAAGACTTCGTCAGGGGAGCGGATCTTCAAGCCGGAATGAAATTAGGTCATGACGATGAAAAAAAGTAATGTCAGGGAAACCGCGCTCGATACATTGATTAAACTCGATCAGAATCAGGCATACAGCAACCTGCTGCTCCAATCTGTCATGAAAACAAACGACCTAAACGACAAAGACAGGGGCCTCTTGACAGAATTAGTATACGGAACCCTTCAAAACAAGCTTGCCCTCGACTATATGCTGAAACCGTTCATTAAGAAGCCGGAAAAGGTAAAGCCATGGGTCATTCACCTGTTGAGAATGTCGCTGTACCAAATGGAATATCTGGAGAAAATTCCGGATCGGGCCGCACTGTTTGAAGCCGTTGAAATCGCGAAAAAACGCGGCCATAAAGGAATTTCTTCATTTGTCAATGGGGTTTTGCGTTCAATACAGCGGGAAGGCGTTCCTTCATTTGCGGAAATTGACGATCCGGTTAAGCGTCTCGCGGTTGAAACAAGCCATCCGGAGTGGCTTGTCAAAGAATGGACTGACGCCTACGGGTTTGAAGCGGCCGAACAAATTTGCCGGATTCACATGATCCCGCCAAAGCAGACGATCCGCGTCAACAAGCTGAAACACGACAGGGAAACGATGCTGCACCGCTTGCGTGAGGCTGGCATCAAGGCGGAAGAAGGCGACCTTTCCCCCGACGGCTTGAAGCTGTTAAAAGGGACCATTGCAACAAGCCCGTTTTTCAAAGAGGGAGACGTGACCATCCAGGATGAAAGCTCGATGCTCGTTGCCAGGGCGCTCGGACCAAAACCGGGGGAAACCGTGCTTGATGCGTGCGCCGCTCCCGGCGGAAAATCGACCCATATCGGCGAACTTCTTGAAAACACCGGAAAAGTCGTTTCCCTTGATCTGCACCGCCATAAAGTGAAGCTGATCCAGGAAGCGGCCGGCCGTCTGGGACTTACCAATATTGACACCCGGGCAATGGATGCCAGGAAAGCGGCTGAAGCGTTTCAGCCGGAGCAATTTGACCGGATACTCGTTGACGCGCCATGCTCAGGGTTTGGCGTTATTCGCAGAAAGCCGGATCTCAAATACAGCAAAACACCAGAAGACAGCGCCCGCCTTGCCGGCATCCAGCTCGCGATTTTAAAAGAGATCGCGCCTTTGCTGAAAAAAGGCGGCACACTGGTCTACAGCACTTGCACGATGGACCGGACGGAAAATGAACAAGTCATGCGGGCTTTTTTAGAAGAACATGATGAATTTGAAGCTGACACGACGATACGAGAGCGGCTGCCGGAAAAAGCGGCGCCTTATGTGCAAGGCGGAAGCATTCAAATTCTTCCCCATTATTTCGGTACAGACGGCTTCTTTATCTGCAGCATGAGAAAGAGGGATCCCAATGATTGAATCAAAACGAAAAATAAGAAAAGAATTGCGGACTGAGAAACCGTCCATTTATTCTTTTGAAATAGATGACATCAAAAACTGGCTTGAAGAAAACGGTGAAAAGCCTTTCCGCGCAACACAAATATTTGAATGGCTTTATGACAAAAGAATCTCCTCATTTGATGAGATGACAAATCTTTCAAAAGAGCTTCGCACCAAGCTGAAAGAGCAGTTTGTCCTGACTACGCTGAAAACGGCCGTCAAGCAGACATCCCAGGACGGAACGATGAAATTTTTATTTGAACTTCATGACGGCTATACGATCGAAACCGTTTTAATGAGACATGATTATGGCAATTCTGTTTGTGTAACCACACAGGTCGGCTGCCGCATCGGCTGTACGTTTTGCGCGTCGACGCTCGGAGGTCTGAAACGGAACCTGGAAGCAGGGGAAATCGTCGCACAGGTTGTCAAAGTGCAGCAGGCCCTTGATGAAACAGATGAACGCGTCAGCTCAATCGTCATCATGGGAATCGGCGAACCGTTCGATAATTTCCAGGAGATGCTCGCATTTTTAAAAATCGTCAACCATGATAAAGGACTGAATATCGGCGCACGCCATATTACGGTTTCAACGAGCGGCATCATTCCGAAAATCTACGAATTCGCAGATGAAAAGCTGCAAATCAACTTCGCGATTTCGCTGCATGCGCCAAACACCGAAATCAGAAGCCGGCTGATGCCGATCAACAGGGCCTACAAGCTGCCTGAGCTGATGAAGGCTGTCGAATACTACATCAAGAAAACCGGCAGAAGGGTCACCTTTGAATACGGGCTTTTCGGCGGAGTCAATGACCAGGTTGAACACGCGGAAGAGCTCGCCGAACTGTTAAAAGGAATCAAATGTCACGTCAATTTAATTCCGGTCAACTATGTACCTGAACGAGACTATGTCAGAACACCTAAAGACCAGATTTTCGCCTTTGAAAAAACATTAAAGTCTCACGGAGTGAATGTTACGATCAGAAGAGAGCAAGGCCATGATATTGACGCTGCCTGCGGACAGCTTCGTGCAAAGGAGCGAAAAGAAGAGACGAGGTGAATCAAGGTTGAAGACAGCCTTAAAAACAGACAGGGGAAAAATACGCCAGCACAATGAAGATGATGCCGGCATTTTTACAGAAAAAGAGGATCGGGTGCTGGCTGTTGTTTGCGACGGGATGGGAGGCCATCTTGCCGGCGATGTGGCCAGCAGGATGGCGGTCTCCGCCCTTCGAGCCGTCTGGGAGCAGACGAAAGATATTCCGGCTTTGCCCGCTGAAAGCGAAGCATGGCTAAAGGAGCAGATTACCGCCGTCAACCAGAAAATTTTCGACCATTCCAGGGCGCATGAAGAATGTCAGGGAATGGGGACGACGGTCGTCTGTGCCTTATATACGGGGAAAACGCTGACGGTCGCCCATATCGGAGACAGCCGCTGCTATTTATTGCATAACGAAAGCTTCACACAGCTGACCGAAGATCATTCGCTTGTCAATGAACTTGTGCGGACGGGAGGGATTTCAAAAGAAGACGCCGAACATCATCCGCGGAAAAACGTGCTGACAAAAGCGCTCGGCACTGATCCAGAAGTGGCGGTTGAGGCCCATTCTTTTGAAATAGAGCCCGGGGACAAAGTCTTATTATGTTCTGACGGCCTGACGAACAAGGTGGATGATGAGAAGCTGAAAGAAATGCTTCAATCTGCATCTTCCCTGGAGGAAAAGGCGGAGCAGCTTGTTCAGATGGCAAATGACAACGGCGGCGAAGACAACATTACAGTTGCATTGTTGGAGCTCCCTTCTCACATTGAAGAAGGTGAAGACAAGTGCTAATCGGCAAACGGATCAGCGGACGTTACCAAATCCTGCGCGCCATCGGCGGAGGGGGAATGGCTAACGTTTATTTAGCTGAGGACATCATACTCGATCGGGAAGTCGCGATTAAAGTGCTGCGGTTTGACTTCGTTCATGACGCCGATTTTATCAGGCGCTTCAGAAGGGAAGCCCAGTCCGCTGCCAGTCTTGACCATCCGAATATCGTCAGCATCTATGATGTCGGAGAAGAAGATGACATCTATTATATTGTGATGGAGTACGTAGAGGGGATGACCCTGAAAGAATACATAAACAAATGCGGCCCCCTTCATCCAAAGGAAGCGGTCCAGATTATGGAACAGATCGTTTCCGCCATTGCGCACGCCCATGATAATCAAATTGTTCACCGGGATATTAAGCCGCACAATATCCTGATTGACCATATGGGACATATTAAAGTCACCGATTTCGGCATCGCCATGGCTTTAAGCTCAACGACCATCACACATACCAACTCTGTTTTGGGCTCTGTTCATTACCTCTCGCCTGAGCAGGCGAGAGGCGGCTTGTCTACGAAAAAATCGGATATTTATTCACTCGGCATCGTGCTGTTTGAGCTATTAACCGCACGGACGCCGTTTGAAGGAGAGTCCGCGGTCAGCATCGCGCTCAAACATTTGCAATCGGAAACGCCTTCAGTGAAAAGGTGGAATCCGGCCGTTCCGCAAAGCCTGGAAAACATCGTGCTGAAAGCGATGGCCAAAGATCCGTTTCACCGCTATGAGGCGGCTGAAGATATGGAAAGCGATCTGAAGACGGCTTTTGATCCGGACAGAGTGACTGAAAAGAAATTTACGATACCGTCGGATGATGAAATGACAAAGGCGGTTCCCGTCATCAGAGATCTGCCGGACAATGGCGCCGGTCAGCACGATGCAGACGGGGCGGACGAGCCGGGCGAAGGCCCGGTTTTAACGAAAAAAGAAAAAAAGAAAAAAGCAAAAGCGGACAAGAAGAAAAAAAGAAAGAAATGGCCGATCGTTTTATTGACGCTGTTTTTCATCCTTGTCACGTCCATGGTCCTGGCGGTCACGGTGTTTCCTTCGCTATTTATGCCAAAAGACGTGAAGGTTCCCGATGTAGCCGGCCTTGAGTACGAAGAAGCTGTCACCCTCCTTGAAGGAGACGGATTCGCAGTTGATCCGAATGCCGAAGACATTGCCGACGAAAAAATCGAAGAAGGGCTGATCGTCAAATCCGATCCGGCAGCCGGCGAAGTTGTCAAGGAAGGCGCGACAGTCAAGCTTTATAAAAGTTCGGGCAAGGAGAAAAAAGAGGTGGATGATGTCGTCGGCCAGAACATCGACGCCGCCAAAACGCTGCTTGAACAAAAAGGCTTTAAACATGTCACAACCGAAGAGGTTCATGACGACGAGGAAGCGGGGACTGTCATCGAGCAGCAGCCGTCAGCGGGAACGGAAATCGTTCCTGGCGATGATGAGGTGAAATTAAAGGTCAGTCTCGGTCCTGAGGATATTGCTTTACGGGATTTAAAAACATACAGCAAACAGGCGGCTTCAGGTTATCTCGATGATCATCAGCTGGTCCTGGTGGAAAAGGAGGAACATTCTGACGAGGTTCCCGAAGGCCAGGTCATTAAGCAGAAACCGGCGGCCGGGACGTCCGTCAAGCCCGGAGATAAAATCGAGGTCACGTTTTCTCTTGGACCTGAAAAAAAACCGGTCAAAACAGTGACCGAAAAAATCGATATTCCTTATGAGCCGGATACACCGGGGGAAGAGCTGGATGTCCAGATCTCGATCGATGATGCGGAACACAGCATCTCAGACTCCTATGAAAACTTTAAAATCACGGCGCCTGCCGAGCGAACGATCAAATTCAAGATTGAACCCGGCCAAAAAGGGTATTATCAAGTGACGGTGAACGATAAAGTAGTCAGGTCAAAAACGATTGAATATCCTGATGATGAATAAGGGAGGTGCAATATGCCTGAGGGCAAAATCATTAAAGCATTAAGCGGCTTTTATTATGTGCTGGACGGAGACAGCGTCATTCAGTGCAGGGGGAGAGGGATTTTCAGAAAAAACAAAGTCACTCCGCTGGTCGGCGATGATGTCGTCTACCAGGCTGACAACGATAAGGAAGGCTACCTTCTCGAGATTAAGGAAAGAATCAATGAATTGGTACGGCCGCCCATCAGCAATGTCGATCAGGCTGTCCTTGTATTTTCAGCAAAAGAGCCGAATTTCAGTACGTCGTTGCTGGATCGTTTCCTGGTGCTTGTCGAGGCAAAGGACATTCAACCGATCATCTGCATTACGAAAATGGATTTGGCTGAGGGTGAGATAGAAGACCAGATCCGGCGCTATGCCGAAGATTATCGGAAGATCGGCTACCATGTTTATTTAACATCAACCAAACACGGAAGCGGCATAGAAGAGATTATTCCTCATTTTAAAGACAGCATTACCGTTTTTGCCGGCCAGTCCGGCGTGGGGAAATCTTCCCTTTTGAATGCGATCAGCCCGGACTTGGAATTGAAAACCGCCGGCATTTCCGCCTACCTTGGAAGAGGAAAGCATACGACGCGCCATGTCGAACTGATTCATACGGGCGGCGGTCTTGTTGCAGATACGCCGGGCTTCAGTTCACTCGAGTTTACGGGAATTGAAGCCGAAGATCTGGGATATACATTTTTGGAAATCGGCGAAAAGAGCGCAGAATGCAAATTCCGCGGGTGCCTGCATATAAAAGAGCCGAATTGCGCCGTTAAAAAAGCGGTGGAAAGCGGAGACATCCCTTCATACCGCTATGACCATTATGTTGAATTTTTAACAGAGATAAAAGATAGAAAGCCGAGGTATTAAGATATGGTATATGTTGCTCCTTCGATTCTTTCAGCTGACTTTGCCCGTTTAGGAGAAGAAATTAAAGATGTCGATCAAGGCGGCGCTGATTTCATCCATATTGATGTGATGGACGGACATTTTGTTCCAAACCTGACGATCGGCCCGCTCGTTGTCGAAGCGGTTCGTCCGATCACAAAACTGCCGCTCGATGTCCACTTGATGATTGAACAGCCTGATCGTTATATTCCCGCCTTTGCAAAAGCGGGTGCAGACATTCTTTCCGTTCATGTTGAAGCCTGTCCCCATCTCCATCGGACGATCCAGCTGATCAAGGAACAAGGCGTCAAAGCGGGAGTCGTGTTAAATCCTCATACGCCTGTTCAACAGATTGAACATGTGCTGGAGGACCTTGACCTTGTATTATTGATGACGGTCAATCCGGGCTTTGGCGGACAATCGTTCATATCTTCGGTTGTTCCGAAAATCAGGCAAGTCAAGGAACTTGCCGAAGAGAAAGAGCTTTCCGGGCTTTTGATCGAGGTTGACGGCGGCGTCAACAAAAAGACGGCGGCGCAATGTATCGAAGCGGGCGCGAACCTGCTTGTGGCAGGCTCTGCAATATACAATGAAAAAGACCGGAAAAAAGCTATTTCCGAAATAAAAGGAGCGCTTGACTAAAAATGTTCGGGCGCATTCAGCCAAAAAAAGAGCCGGCCATTCGCTGTGCTCTTTTTTAGAACGGGCTAAAGAAAGGATACACCCATCATGAACATCAATATTGTGGCCGGAGGGCCCGAGCATCTCATCCCGGATTTGTCTCGGTACCGCGAAAAGGATGCATTTTGGATCGGCGTCGACAGGGGCGCTGTGACACTTTTGGATAGAGGAATCATTCCGGATGAAGCATTCGGCGATTTTGACAGCATCACACCGGAGCAAAAGCAAGCCATTGAAGAAGCCGCACCCCGCCTCCATATCTATCAAGCCGAGAAGGACAAGACGGATTTGGATCTGGCTCTCAGCTGGGCTGTCAAGCAGGAACCGGCATTCATCAGGATGTTCGGCATCTCGGGAGGCAGAGCCGATCATTTTCTCGGAAATCTGCAGCTGCTTCATCAAGCGGCAGAGAGCAGGATCAACGCGGTGATGATCGACCGCCAAAACACGATCAGCTTGTTTCCCCCCGGTTCTTATACCGTTACACGCGATCAGACGAAGCCTTATATTTCATTCCTGCCGTTTACAGAAACGGTCAAAAACCTTTCTCTCGAAGGATTTAAGTATTCTTTAAATAAGTGTCATATTGCACTTGGTTCTACACTATGTATTAGTAACGAACTCATCCGATCACAAGGTGCTTTTTCGTTTACAGAAGGCATATTAATAATGATAAGAAGCACTGATTAAAATATCCTGGCTGCCCGCTTGAGCGGATGCTTAGGGATCCGGTTGTCAGAAAAGACCTGGCGATACATGCGGTTTGCGGGACTCTTGAGGAGGGAACGGAATGAAATTTTATACGATTAAATTACCGAAATTTTTGGGGGGAATTGTCCGGGCAATGCTGGGCTCGTTTCGCAAAGATTGACATTCGCCCAGGTTCCCGGACCAAAAAAGAATGTAAAAACGCCTGCCCTAAACAACAAAGTCGCTTTGGGCAGGCGTTTATTTTGTCTTATACACGCTCAACTTTTCCAGATTTCAAAGCTCGAGCAGATACATATACTTTTTTAGGCTTGCCGTTCACAAGAATACGCACTTTTTGAACGTTGGCGCCCCAAGTGCGTTTAGAAGCGTTCATTGCGTGAGAACGAGCATTGCCAGAACGTGTTTTTCTGCCTGTAACAACGCATTTACGTGCCATTTGTTTCCCTCCTAACTCTCAAAAAAACATCATCATTCTTTATCATTTGATCATTTGTGATGCTTCAGATACTTTAATAATTTAACACAGCTGAAAACCGTTTGCAACTATTGATTACTCTCCTTTCAAGAATAATTCCTTGACAACTTGAAAAATTACCCCCGCTGTAGTATAAGTAGGGTTGGGTCTAGAGGGAAGCTTACCTGTTCTTTAAAAAAGAAGGTCCTTATAGTAGAATGATGATAACTCGGTCAAAGAGACTCAAAAAGGAGGAACCGACGTGTCCATTGAATTTCGAACAAAATACGGACAGATTGATATATCAAATGAAGTCATCGCCATGGTTGCCGGAGGGGCGGCGATTGACTGCTACGGGATCGTAGGTATGGCATCCAAGAACCAAATTAAAGACGGGCTGACTGAAATCCTCAGAAAAGAGAACTTCAGCCGGGGCGTTATTGTTCGTCAGGAAGAAGACCGCATTCACATTGACATGTACATCATCGTCAGCTACGGAACAAAAATTTCTGAAGTGGCGCACAATGTTCAAACAAAAGTCAAATACACGCTGGATCAGACAACAGATCTCGCAGTTGATTCCGTAAACATTTATGTACAAGGAGTACGAGTGACGAACCCGTAGTTAGGAGGAAAACAAGAGTGTCTATACGAAACTTAGATGGGAAGGCCTTTGCAGAAATGGTTCTGTACGGAGCGCGCCATCTGTCCCAAAACGCAAATGTGGTTGATGCGTTAAACGTTTTTCCTGTTCCGGACGGAGATACAGGAACAAATATGAATTTATCGATGACATCCGGTGCAAAAGAAGTGGAGCAAATCGATACGGAAAATATCGGCAAAGTGGCTGCAAGCCTTGCAAAAGGGCTGCTGATGGGAGCGCGTGGAAATTCGGGCGTTATTTTATCGCAGCTGTTCAGAGGTTTTGGAAAGTCGATCGAACAGAAAAGCAAAATCGACGCAAAGGAATTTGCCGCTGCGTTTCAGGCCGGAGTCGACACCGCCTATAAAGCGGTCATGAAACCTGTAGAAGGTACGATTTTGACGGTTGCGAAAGACGCTGCCAAAAAAGCTGTGGACACCGCTCAAACTGAAACCGATATCATCGCTGTCATGGAAGCCGTTGTCCGCGAAGCGGAGGCTTCACTGGAGCGGACGCCGGAGCTTCTGCCTGTTTTGAAGGAAGTCGGCGTTGTTGACAGCGGGGGCAAAGGACTGCTGTTTGTATATGAAGGATTTCTTGCTTCTTTAAAAGGAGAAAAGCTTTCAGAAAAGGTGGCGCTTCCATCGCTGGACGACCTCGTCAGCGCCGAACATCATAAAAACGCTCAAAGCCATATGAACACGGAGGACATCGAATTCGGCTATTGCACGGAATTCATGGTAAAGCTTGATCAGGACAAAAAAAGCTTTAAAGAAGACGCATTCCGCCAGGATTTAAGCCGCTTCGGAGATTCGCTGCTCGTCGTTTCCGACGAGAACCTTGCAAAAGTGCACATTCATGCTGAATATCCGGGAGAAGTCCTGACGTATGCGCAAAAGTACGGCAGTCTGATCAATATGAAAATCGAAAATATGAGAGAACAGCACAGCGCGATTCTCAGCCAGTCCAAGCAAGAAGCCGTCAAGGCCCCTGCTGAAAAACAGCCGTACGGCATTGTCACCGTGGCGATGGGCGAAGGAATTGCCGAACTTTTCAAAAGCATTGGCGCCACAGCCGTGATAGAGGGCGGCCAGACGATGAATCCGAGCACAGAAGACATCGTGCAGGCGATCCGGGATGCCAATGCGGATACAGTCGTGATTCTGCCGAATAATTCAAACATCGTCATGGCGGCCAACCAGGCGGCTGATGTCGCCGATCAAAACGTGATCGTCGTCCCGACAAAGACCGTTCCCCAAGGAATGGCCGCATTGCTTGCATTTAATCCGGCCGCAAACGCGGAAGAAAATGAAGCAAATATGCTTGAAGCGACCACTCATGTCAAAAGCGGACAAATCACATACGCCGTCAGAGATACGAACATCGACGGCATCGACATCAAAAAAGGCGACTTTATGGGCATTTTAAATGGAAAGATCGTTGAAACCGCGGCCGAACAATTAACGGCAGCGAAAAAGCTGATAGCGGAAATGGTCGATGAGGACACTGAAATCGTAACGATCATTAAGGGAGAAGATGCTTCAGAAGAAGAAGCCGAAGAGCTCGCCGGCCATATCAGCGAAGCATTTGAAGATGTTGAAGTGGAAATTCACGACGGAAAACAGCCGCTGTATTCGTATATTTTGGCTGCGGAATAATGATTGAGCAGAAGGGTGTTTTGAAAAGCCCTTCTCTTCTTTTGGCTTTTTTTAAGAGTATTCGCGCTGCTTGCCAATTGATGATTGATCGATTAGTCTAAAAAAAACGGCTGTTTTCTGCCGCGCATCACGGTGAAATCTGTGAAACATAAAAGGGGGATACGGATGAAGTACAGAAGTGTGTTTGATATTATCGGGCCCGTCATGATCGGTCCGTCAAGCTCGCATACGGCCGGCGCTGCCAGAATCGGCAGGGTCGCCAGAAGCGTATTTGGAAGAGAGCCGAAAAAAATCGTCGTTTCATTATACGGTTCTTTTGCCGAAACATATAAAGGCCATGGAACAGATGTGGCGATCATCGGCGGACTTTTAGATTTTGATACATTTGATGAAAGAATTAAAGACTCCATCCGCCTTGCCGAGGAAAAGGGAATTGACATCGAGTTCCGTGAAGAGGAAGCGGTACCCAAACATCCGAATACAGCCCGCCTTCTTATTTCCGATGATCAAGGTTCCCTTGAACTTGCAGGTATTTCGATCGGCGGGGGAAAAATAGAAATTATCGAGCTTAACGGCTTTGAGCTCAGATTGTCGGGAAATCATCCCGCCATTTTAGTCGTCCATAATGACCGGTACGGAACGATTGCAGGCGTTGCCAATGTACTGGCGAAATTTGCAATAAACATCGGCCATATGGAAGTGGCCCGCAAAGATATCGGCCAGGAAGCGCTGATGACAATCGAGGTCGACCAAGCGATCGATCCGGCCGTATTTGAAGAACTGAGAGCGCTGCCGAATATCATCGAAGTGACGCAGATCGCTGACTAAAAGGACAGGGAAGAGGGAGATTACATGTTTCGAAATGTGAAAGAATTGATTCAGCTGACAAAAGAGAAAAACGTCTCCATCTCAGAAATCATGATTACCCAGGAAATCGCGGTGTCAGGCCGGACGAGGGAAGAGATTTTCAAACAGATGGAGGCTAACTTGGACGTGATGGAAGCTGCTGTGCAAAAGGGCATCAGCGGCGTTCAGTCTCATTCCGGTTTAACAGGCGGGGACGCCGTCAAGCTGCATGCGTATCTTACATCAGGTAAAGGGCTGTCCGGAGATGTGATTTTAGATGCCGTCAGCAAAGCGGTTGCAACCAACGAAGTCAATGCGGCTATGGGGACGATTTGTGCGACGCCGACGGCAGGATCCGCAGGCGTCGTTCCGGGGACCCTGTTCGCTGTCAAAGACAAGCTTCATCCGACAAAGGAACAGATGGTCCGCTTTTTATTCACCTCGGGCGCGTTCGGATTTGTCGTTGCCAACAATGCGAGCATCTCGGGAGCAGCCGGCGGGTGCCAGGCTGAAGTCGGGTCGGCCTCCGGAATGGCGGCGGCGGCCATCGTCGAAATGGCGGGAGGAACGCCTGAACAGTGCGCCGAAGCGATGGCGATCGCTTTGAAAAACGTGCTCGGCCTTGTTTGCGATCCTGTCGCCGGCCTTGTCGAGGTTCCATGTGTCAAACGAAATGCGATGGGAGCGGCGAATGCAATGGTTGCCGCAGATATGGCGCTTGCCGGTATCACAAGCCGCATTCCGTGTGATGAAGTCATTGATGCGATGTATAAAATCGGCCAAACGATGCCGACGGCCTTGAGAGAGACGGGCCGGGGCGGACTCGCCGCAACCCCGACAGGAAAAGAATTGGAGAAAAAAATATTCGGAGGGGCGTCATCTGCACGTGAAAAACAATCTGCAAAATAGTATATCTGTTATAAAAGGAATCGGGACGGAAACGGAAAAAACGCTGAATGAGCTTGGGATCTACGATATTTCCGATCTTTTGAACTACTTCCCGTACCGATATGACGATTATGAATTGCGCGATTTGGAAGAAGTGGCACATGAGGAAAGAGTGACGGTCGAAGGGAAGGTTCACAGCGAGCCTTCTCTTACCTATTACGGGAAAAAGCGGAGCCGTCTCACCTTTCGGCTTTTAGTCGGAAACTATTTAATCACGGCGGTCTGCTTTAACCGGCCGTATTTGAAAAAGAAGCTGGCCATCGGTTCGGTGGTCACCGTTTCAGGAAAATGGGACAAGCACAGGCAGTCCGTGATGGTCCAGGAACTGAAAAACGGCCCCCACAAGGAAGATCAGACGATAGAACCCGTCTATTCGGTAAAAGAAAACATAACGGTGAAGACGATGCGGAAATTGATTCAGGAAGCCGTCCGCACCCACCTGCAGCATGCCGAAGACCCACTCCCTGAAAAGCTCAGGCTCGCCTATAAGCTCCCCTCCTATCAGGATGCAGTCAAAGCGATCCACAAGCCGGAAACGAGGGAAGCGTTAAAGCAGGCGCGCCGCCGCTTTGTATATGAAGAATTTTTGCTGTTTCAGCTGAAAATGCAGGCGTTGCGAAAGTTTGAACGGGAGCAGTCCGACGGGATCAGGCATACTTTTAAACGTGAAGACGTAGATGCGTTTGTCAACAGCCTTCCATTTACATTGACGAACGCACAAGCGAAAGCCTTAAGCGAAATATTGAAAGATATGGCTTCCGATTACAAAATGAACCGGCTTTTGCAAGGTGACGTCGGTTCAGGCAAAACGGCCGTCGCCGCCATCGCCTTATATGCGTCCATATTGTCCGGCTTTCAGGGGGCGCTGATGGTGCCGACAGAAATACTGGCCGAACAGCATGCGGACTCATTGGTCTCCCTGTTTGAAAACCTGGATGTCAATGTCGCGCTTTTGACAAGCTCTGTGAAAGGGAAAAGAAGACGGGAGCTATTGGCAAGATTACAAGAAGGCGAGATTGATATTTTGGTGGGGACGCATGCCCTGATCCAGGATGATGTGCATTTTAAACAGCTCGGCCTCGTCATTACGGACGAGCAGCATCGTTTTGGCGTCGAACAGCGAAAAAAATTGAGAAGCAAAGGAAAGGACCCGGACGTTCTGTTTATGACGGCGACGCCGATTCCAAGAACATTGGCGATCACCGTGTTTGGAGAAATGGATGTGTCGATCATTGATGAAATGCCGGCCGGACGCAAGCGGATTGAGACATACTGGGTAAAGCACGACATGCTGGAGCGGATTCTCGCTTTTATTGAAAAAGAATTGAAAAAAGGCAGGCAGGCGTATGTCATCTGTCCGCTTATCGAAGAATCCGACAAGCTCGACGTGCAAAATGCAATCGATGTCCACAGCATGCTGACCCATGCGTTTAGAGGAAAATGGCAGATCGGGCTGATGCACGGGAAGCTGTCCAATGATGAAAAAGAACATGTGATGAGGCAGTTCAGCAGCAATAAATGCCAGATTCTTGTTTCGACAACCGTTGTTGAAGTCGGTGTCAACGTTCCGAATGCGACCGTCATGCTGATTTATGATGCAGACCGCTTCGGGCTGTCCCAGCTTCACCAGCTTCGCGGCCGGGTCGGGCGCGGCGACCATCAATCCTACTGCATCCTGATGGCCGATCCAAAATCCGAGACGGGCAAAGAGCGGATGAGCATCATGTCTGAAACGACGGATGGCTTTGAGCTTTCTGAAAAGGATTTGGAGCTGAGAGGTCCGGGTGATTTCTTCGGCAAAAAGCAAAGCGGGATGCCGGAGTTTAAAGTCGCCGATATGGTCCATGATTACCGCGCCCTTGAGACAGCCAGAAAAGACGCGGCAGAACTCGTCTCATCCCAGGCGTTCTGGACGGATGCCGAATACGCGGGGCTGCGGGAGCATTTGCAAAAAAGCGGAGTCATGGACGGGGAAAAGCTGAGCTGATGCGAAAACTTGTCGTGAACAGGTAAAGAAAGATTGCATTCCAATCTATGAAATTATATACTACTATTAGTACCTAGTCACAAATGTGCGGATGGTGTTTATAATATGAGAAAAAGTAAAAGAGAACGCCAAGAATTGCTGCAGCAGACGATAAAAATGACCCCGTTCATTACAGACGAAGAGTTGGCGGAGAAATTTAAAGTCAGCATTCAGACGATTCGTTTAGACCGTTTGGAACTTTCAATCCCCGAACTGAGGGAAAGAATTAAAAGTGTTGCCGAAAAATCCCTCGAAGACGAAGTGAAGTCGCTTCCGCTCGACGAGGTCATCGGGGAAATCATCGACCTTGAGCTTGATGAGCATGCGATTTCAATTCTTGAAATCAGAAGAGAACACGTATTCAGCCGCAACCAAATTGCCAGGGGGCATCATTTGTTTGCCCAGGCCAACTCGCTTGCCGTTGCCGTCATTGATGATGAGCTCGCATTAACCGCGAAGGCGGACATCCGCTTCACGAGGCAGGTCAAGCAGGGGGAGCGGGTTGTTGCAAAAGCGAAAGTCGTTAAACTTGATAAAGAAAAAGGCAGAACGGTTGTCGGCGTGAACAGCTATGTTGCCGATGAGCCTGTATTTTCAGGCGAATTTGTCATGTATCGTTCAAAACAATCATAGAAGGTGGCGCATTTGTCATGAGAATTGCTGTAGATGCTATGGGAGGCGACAATGCTCCCAAAGCGGTCATCGACGGAGTGATGCAGGCGGTCAAGGATTTCCAGGACCTCGAGATCACGCTTATCGGAGACCGGGAAAAAATAGCCGCCCATTTAACAGAACACGGGCGGATTACCGTCAAACATGCGGAAGAGGTTATTGAAGCGACCGACGAACCTGTCAGGGCCGTCAGAAGAAAGAAAAACTCTTCAATGGTTCTGATGGCTGCGGAAGTTGCAGAGGGCAGAGCCGATGCCTGCATTTCCGCGGGGAACACAGGCGCCTTAATGACGGCCGGACTTTTTATCGTCGGCAGAATCGAAGGAATCGAAAGGCCGGCATTGGCGCCGACTTTGCCGACGGTTTCAGGGGAAGGCTTTCTTCTTCTTGATGTCGGAGCAAATGTAGATGCGAAGCCGGAGCACCTCGTCCAATACGCGATTATGGGTTCTGTTTACGGAGAGCAGGTGCTCGGAGTGAAAAATCCGAGAATCGGACTTTTGAATGTCGGTACAGAAGACAAAAAAGGAAACGAACTTGCAAAACAGACCTTCCAAAAGCTGAAAGAGACCAATTTGAATTTTATCGGCAATGTGGAAGCGAGAGACATGCTGGATGGAGTGGCCGATGTCATCGTGACTGACGGTTTTACCGGAAACGTTGCCTTAAAGACGGTTGAGGGTGCGGCATTGTCTATCTTTAAAATGCTGAGAAGCACGCTGACTTCGAGCTTTACCGCCAAATTGGCTGCTTCGGCGCTGAAGCCGAAACTGAAGGAAATGAAAACGAAGATGGACTACTCTGAATATGGCGGAGCCGGGCTTTTCGGTTTAAAGGCACCGGTCATCAAAGCGCACGGTTCCTCTGACGGTCGTGCCGTCTATCATGCGATCCGCCAGGCGAGAGAGATGGTCAGCCAAAATGTCGCAGCTTTTATTGAAGAAAAAATCCAACAAAAAGCGGATGAATAGTCTGGAGGTTTTACATCATGGGTAAGATTGCTTTTCTATTCCCGGGCCAGGGATCTCAGCATATCGGCATGGGCCGGGAGCTGTATGAGAAAGAGCCGAAAGCGAGACGGATATTTGAAGAAGCTGATGAAACGCTTGAAGCAAATTTGAGCGCTCTTATGTTTGAAGGAGACGCAAAAGAATTGACCCTTACATACAATGCGCAGCCGAGCCTTTTAACGGCCAGCATCGCCGCTCTCGAAAAGTTAAAGGAGTACGGCATTGAAGCCGATTTTGCGGCGGGCCACAGTCTCGGCGAATACACGGCTTTAGTTGCGGCCGGGGCGATGTCGTTTAAAGACGCCGTCTACGCCGTCAGAAAGCGCGGCGAATTTATGAATGAAGCAGTTCCTGCCGGCGAAGGAGCGATGGCCGCCATTCTCGGCATGGACGGCAAAGCATTGGAAGAAGTGACCGACAAAGTGTCAGAAGAAGGGAACCTTGTTCAGCTGGCTAATTTGAACTGTCCTGGACAAATCGTCATCTCAGGGACAGCAAAGGGCGTAGAGCTCGCGTCAGAGCTTGCAAAGGAAAACGGCGCGAAACGCGCGATTCCGCTTGAAGTCAGCGGTCCGTTTCATTCCGAGCTGATGAAGCCTGCCGCTGAAAAGCTGCGCGAAGTCCTTGACGCATGCAGCATTAAGGATGCGTCCATCCCGGTGATCTCAAATGTGACCGCCGACATTGTGACAGACAAAGATGAAATTAAACATAAACTGATTGAACAGCTCTACTCACCTGTCCGCTTTGAAGAATCGATCAGCAGGCTCATCGACGAAGGTGTGACGACATTCATCGAGATCGGGCCTGGAAAAGTGCTGTCAGGTCTCGTCAAAAAAGTGAACCGCAGAGTCAAAACGATTGCTGTATCCGACCCGGATACGATTGAACTCGCTGTTCAAACATTGAAGGAGGAAAACGACCATGCTTGAGAATAAAACAGCCGTTGTTACCGGAGCTTCAAGAGGAATCGGCCGCGCGATCGCGCTGGATCTTGCGAAAAACGGCGCGAACGTCGTCGTCAATTATGCGGGGAATGAAGCGAAAGCGAATGAAGTCGTCGATGAAATCAAAGCGCTCGGCCGCGATGCGTTTGCGATCAAGGCCGATGTTTCCAATGCGGATGAGGTTCAGGCGATGATGAAGCAGGCGATCGAGCGTTTCGGCTCCATTGACATCCTCGTCAACAATGCCGGCATTACAAAAGACAATCTTTTCATGAGAATGAAAGAAAGTGAATGGGACGATGTCATTAACATAAACTTAAAAGGTGTATTCAACTGTGCCAAAGCCGTGACAAGACAGATGATGAAGCAAAGAAGCGGCCGGATCATCAATGTGGCGTCCGTTGTCGGCGTCGTTGGAAACGCCGGACAGGCCAACTATGTCGCGGCGAAATCAGGCGTGATCGGCTTGACGAAAACATTGGCAAAAGAGCTTGCTTCCAGAAACATTACCGTCAATGCGATCGCACCGGGATTCATTTCAACGGAAATGACGGACAAGCTGACAAGTGACATTCAAGACGAAATGCTGAAGCAGATTCCGCTTGCCCGCTTTGGCGAGCCTTCAGATATCAGCAGCGTCGTTGTCTTCCTTGCTTCCGACCAATCACGCTATATGACCGGTCAGACGCTGAATATCGACGGCGGAATGGTCATGGTATAAACAAAGCCAAAAATTGAATTATCTATGGTTTTTTTAAAACGAATCAACTATAATACTTGAGGGGAGGTGAATAGCTATGGCAGACGCATTAGAGCGTGTAACAAAAATCATCGTAGACCGCCTTGGCGTAGATGAAGCTGACGTCACTCTTGAAGCTTCTTTTAAAGAGGATTTAGGCGCTGATTCCCTGGATGTAGTTGAGCTTGTCATGGAACTTGAAGACGAGTTTGATATGGAAATTTCTGACGAAGATGCTGAAAAGATTGCAACAGTCGGTGACGCTGTGAACTACATAAATAGTAAGCAGTAAGCTCATTTAAAGTCCCGTTTAAAGACGGGGCTTTATCCCTTTATACATGCGGCTTTAGTTTAATGTTTTGCCGAATGAAATACGAGCCTGCCTTTTTCTAATAGGAGGTGAGGTGAACCTGATGTGCCCATATGGAGGTTGCTATGTCAAAACATTCACATTTCAGAGACAGGAAAATGGTTCAAAAGAAAGCGGAGCAGTTTAAAAAGTTTCAAGAACGGATTTCGGTTCAATTTCAAAATGAAAAGCTTTTATATCAAGCATTTACACATTCATCTTATGTGAATGAGCATCGGAAGAAGCCGTATGAAGATAATGAAAGGCTTGAATTTTTAGGAGACGCTGTATTGGAGCTGACGATTTCTCAATTTTTGTATGCCAAATACCCGGCGATGAGCGAGGGCGATTTGACAAAATTGAGAGCGGCGATCGTTTGCGAGCCTTCTTTGGTTTCTCTCGCCCATGAGCTGTCTTTCGGAGAGCTTGTTCTTCTTGGAAAAGGGGAAGAAATGACGGGCGGAAGAAAGCGGCCGGCCCTTTTGGCAGACGTGTTTGAAGCCTTTATCGGCGCGCTGTATCTCGATCAGGGGCTTGACTCTGTTGTAGCCTTTCTGAAAGCGTACGTTTTCCCTAAAATCGATGATGGTGCTTTTTCTCATGTGATGGATTTTAAAAGTCAGCTGCAGGAATTTGTACAGCGCGATGGACGGGGCACTTTGGAATACAAGATCCTTCAGGAAAAAGGTCCGGCGCACAACCGCGAATTTGAAGCAAACGTATCGCTAAAAGGAGAAGTGCTTGGGGTGGGAAGCGGCCGTTCCAAAAAAGAAGCTGAACAGCATGCCGCTCAGGAAGCACTTGCAAAGCTGCAAAAACACCATATGAAACAGTAAATCCCCCTTGCCGATTTCAGGGGGATTTCGATATATTTACGCCTTTTATCTGAGGTATGATAGAATTGTAATACTTTAATACATAAGGAGGATCAGGATGTTCCTCAAACGTCTGGACGTAATAGGATTTAAATCGTTCGCAGAACGAATTTCTGTAGATTTTGTTAAGGGTGTGACAGCCGTCGTCGGCCCGAATGGAAGCGGAAAGAGCAACATTACGGATGCGATCCGCTGGGTGCTGGGGGAGCAGTCCGCCAAATCGCTGCGGGGCGGCAAAATGGAAGATATCATATTTGCCGGAAGCGACTCGCGTAAAAAGCTGAACCTTGCCGAAGTGACGCTGACGCTTGATAATGACGACCGCTTTCTGCCGATCGACTTTCATGAGGTCAGTGTGACGCGGAGGGTATACAGGTCAGGGGAAAGCGAATTTCTTATCAATAATCAATCGTGCCGCCTGAAAGATATCATCGATCTTTTTATGGATTCAGGTCTTGGCAAAGAAGCGTTTTCGATCATCAGCCAAGGGAAGGTCGAAGAGATTTTAAGCAGCAAGGCTGAAGAACGGAGAAGCATCTTTGAGGAAGCGGCCGGTGTTTTAAAATATAAAACGAGAAAGAAAAAAGCGGAAAACAAGCTGTTTGAAACACAGGACAATTTGAACCGTGTCGAAGACATCCTCCATGAGCTTGAAGGGCAGGTCGAGCCGCTGAAGATGCAGGCGTCGATCGCCAGGGATTACCTTGAAAAAAAGGACGAGCTTGAAAAAATTGAAATCGCTTTGACGGCGTTTGATATTGAAGAGCTTCACCAAAAATGGGAGGCGCTCAGTCAAAAGGTCGAAAAAGCGAAAGACGAGGAAATGGCCGCTTCATCGGCTATCCAGGCAAAGGAAGCCAAAATTGAAGACACAAGGGATAAAATCCAGGCCCTCGACGAGTCGGTTGATGAGCTTCAGCAGGTCCTCCTTTTGACAAGCGAAGAGCTGGAAAAGCTTGAGGGCAGGAAAGAAGTGCTGAAAGAGCGGAAAAAGAACGCAAGCCAAAACAGGGCCCAGCTTGAAGATACAATCGCCCAGCGCGGAGAAAAGGAAAAAACCTTAAAAGAAAACATCGCCGCGCAAAAGCTCGTATTTGAAAAACTGCAGGGCGAAGTAAAGGATCTCGCAAAGCGGCTCAAGGAAAAAACACAGGCGCTTTCGGTCTACAGCGAAAATGTAGAAGAGGAAATCGAACAGCTGAAAAGCGATTATTTTGAACTCCTGAATGAACAGGCATCACTCCGAAATGAGCTTCAGTTTTTGGAGGATCAAATGTCCCAATCCGCGGCTGTGCAGAAACGCCTTGCGGAAAACAATGAAAAATACTTAAGCGAACGCCGGGAGCTCGACGAACAAAAGGCAAAAGCCGAACACGAATTCAGCCTGTTCGAGGAGCGCCTCGAACACCAAATCAAAGCATACCGGGATGCGCAAAGAAACTATGAACTGAAGAAAAACGAATACGAGAAGAAAGAATCGGCCCTTTACCAGGCTTATCAATACGTGCAGCAGGCGCGATCGAAAAAAGAGATGCTTGAAGCGATGCAGGAGGATTTTTCCGGGTTTTACCAAGGCGTCAAAGAAGTATTAAAAGCCAGAAGCGAACTGCCGGGCATTCACGGGGCAATCGCCGAACTGATCAAGACGGACGAAAGGTATGAGACGGCGATTGAGATCGCGTTGGGCGCTTCTGCCCAGCATATCGTGACTGAAAACGAAGATGCGGCTAGACGGGCGATTCAGTATTTGAAGCAGCATTCGTCAGGCCGGGCGACATTTCTTCCCCTTTCCGTCATCAAAGAGCGGAGCATTCAGCCCCGCGACATCGAGGCGGCAAAGGAAAACCCGTCCTATATCGGGATTGCAAGCGAGCTTGTTTCATTTGACCCGGCGTACAGGACGGCTGTGCAAAATCTGCTGGGGACCGTGCTGATCACAGAGCACTTAAAAGGAGCCAATGATCTTGCCAAACGGCTTGGCCACAGATACCGAATCGTTACGCTTGAAGGGGATGTCGTCAATCCGGGCGGATCGATGACAGGCGGAGCCGTCAAAAAGAAGAACAGTTCGCTTTTAGGCCGGAACAGAGAGCTTGAAGCTGTCACAGAACGCCTTCAGGTAATGGAAGACAAGACAGAAGCGCTCGAGAGCGAAGTCAAAAGCTTAAAACAAGCGATTCAGAAGCTTGAAAGAGAGCTTCAGGCACTGCGTGAAGACGGGGAGCGTTTAAGAGCGGAACAGCAGGAGATAAAAGGGCGCCTGTATGAGCTCGAGCTCGCCGAGAAAAACGTCAACAGCCATCTGGAGATTTACGATCAGGAAAAATCGGCTCTCCTCAAAGAGGACGAGGAAAAGAAACAAAGAAAAAAAGAGCTCGAAGAAAAGCTTGCCGCCATTTCTGAAAACTTAAAAGCGCTGGACGGCGAAATCGAGAGTCTGACGGAAAGAAAACAGACGCAAACCTCGACAAAGGAGACGCTGCAAAGCGAGCTCACCGATCTGAAGGTCGTCCTGGCCAAAACCGAGCAGTCCTGTGCAAACGAACGGGAGAAGCTCGCCAGATTGGAAGAAGAGTTTGCCGAAAATGACGAAGCGCTGAAGATTGCAAAAGAAGATCTCTCCTTTTTGACAAATGAGATGTCATCGAATTCAAGCGGCGAGGAAAAGCTAGAAGAAGCCGCCAAACAGAAGCTGAACGATAAAAATAAAACGGCAGAGCTCATCGCATCAAGAAGGGAGCAGCGGATGAAGCTGCAAAAAGGTCTTGAAACCGAAGAGCTGGAGCTGAAAGAAATGAAGCGCCTGTATAAACAAATGGCAGGCCTCTTAAAAGACGAGGAAGTCAAGCTCGGCCGCATGGAAGTAGAGCTTGACAATCTGCTTTCATTCCTGCGGGAGGAATACGGCCTGTCATTTGAAGGAGCCAAAGAAAAATATCCGCTTGAGCTCGCCCCTGAGGAAGCGAGAAAACGGGTCAAGCTGATCAAGCTGGCGATCGAAGAACTGGGCACCGTCAACCTCGGCAGCATTGAAGAATATGAAAGGGTCAATGAACGCTATACGTTCCTGACCGAGCAGAAAGACGACTTGCTAGAAGCGAAAAATACGCTATTTCAAGTTATCGAGGAAATGGATGAGGAGATGACGAAGCGCTTCTCAGAAACGTTTGCACAAATCAGCTCCCATTTCGAGGATGTCTTCCGCGCGCTGTTTGGCGGGGGCAGAGCCGAACTGAGGCTGACCGATCCGAACGATCTGCTTCAGTCAGGCGTCGATATTATCGCACAGCCGCCAGGGAAAAAGCTGCAAAACTTAAGCCTTCTTTCCGGCGGAGAACGGGCGTTGACGGCGATCGCCCTCTTATTTTCGATCCTCAAGGTCAGACCGGTTCCGTTCTGCGTGCTGGATGAGGTTGAGGCTGCGCTTGATGAAGCGAACGTGTTCCGCTTTGCTCAGTATTTGAAAAAATACAGCGATGAAACACAATTTATCGTCATTACGCACAGAAAAGGAACAATGGAAGAAGCCGATGTTCTCTACGGTGTGACGATGCAGGAATCAGGCGTTTCCAAGCTTGTCTCCGTCAAGCTTGAAGAAACGAAAGAATTAGTTCAATAAAGCGAGGTTACCAGTCATGAGCTTTTTTAAAAAATTGAAAGAGAAAATCACAAAGCAGACCGATTCAGTCTCAGGAAAATTTAAAGAAGGGCTCGCCAAAACGAGAAACTCGTTTCAAGAGCGCGTCAATGAACTTGTTTCCCGCTACCGGAAAGTGGATGAAGACTTTTTCGAGGAGCTTGAAGAAGTCCTGATCGGGGCAGATGTCGGCGTGTCAACGGTGATGGAGCTGATTGACGAGCTGAAGCGCGAGGTCAAACTGAGAAACATTCAGGATCCGAAAGAGGTTCAGTCCGTCATTTCGGAAAAGCTTGTCGACATTTATGAAGGCGGGGAGCAGGAAGTTTCCGAGCTCCATGTAGAAGACGGCCGTTTGAACATCATCCTGTTTGTCGGCGTCAACGGCGTCGGTAAAACGACGACGATCGGCAAGCTCGCCCATAAGTTTGTAAAGGAAGGCAAAAACGTTGTCCTTGCGGCCGGGGACACGTTCCGCGCCGGTGCGATCGATCAGCTTGAAGTGTGGGGAGAGCGGGTCGGCGCCCATGTGGTCAAGCAGGCTGAAGGCTCAGATCCCGCGGCCGTCATCTATGATGCCGTCCAAGCCGCCAAAGCGCGCGGCGCCGATGTCCTGCTGTGCGATACGGCGGGGCGTCTGCAAAACAAGGTGAACCTGATGAAGGAGCTTGAAAAAGTAAAGCGGGTCATACAGCGCGAGGTGCCTGATGCGCCTCATGAAGTGCTGCTCGTTTTGGATGCCACAACAGGCCAAAACGCGATGACACAGGCGAAGGAGTTTTCCAAGGCGACGGATGTATCAGGGATTGTTCTGACAAAGCTTGATGGAACGGCAAAAGGCGGAATCGTCCTTGCCATACGCCACGAACTGCGGATTCCCGTCAAGTTTGTCGGCCTCGGAGAAAAAATGGACGACCTCCAGCCGTTTAAAGCCGAGTCATATGTATACGGCCTGTTTTCCGATTTGATCGAGAAAGCCGAGTAGCGTTCCCCCCTCTTCAAAAGAGGGGTCTTTTAAAAAGAGCAGCAAGAAATCATGACAAGATAAAAACTTGACAGATGAAAAAAATCAGCGTAAACTAATGTATCGTAAAGGGATTTGACTTAACAAAGGGGAGAGTCTCATGACGCTTGAAAAAACAACGCGAATGAATTACTTATTTGATTTCTATCAGTCGTTGTTGACATCAAAACAAAAAAGCTACATGTCGCTTTACTATTTGGACGATTTCTCCCTTGGCGAAATAGCTGAAGAATATCATGTCTCAAGACAGGCGGTCTATGATAACATTAAACGGACGGAAGCCATGCTTGAGCAATATGAAGAAAAGCTACTTTTGTTTAAAAAATTTCAAGAGCGCAAAAAGATTTTCGAGCAGCTCAGAGAGCTGACTTCCGGTCAGCCTGAAGCGGCGCAGCTCATAGACGCGCTTGAGAAATTAGATTAGGAGGCGGCACTGAAAAATGGCATTCGAAGGATTAGCCGACCGACTGCAGAAAACGATTTCTAAAATCCGCGGAAAAGGAAAAGTAACGGAACAAGACGTCAAAGAAATGATGCGCGAAGTCCGTTTGGCGCTCCTTGAAGCGGACGTCAACTTTAAAGTCGTCAAAGATTTTGTGAAAAAGGTGAGCGAACGGGCCGTCGGACAGGATGTCATGAAAAGCCTGACGCCCGGACAGCAGGTCATTAAAGTCGTCAAAGAAGAACTGACCGAACTGATGGGCGGCGAAGAAAGCAAAATCGCCGCTGCAAAACGCCCGCCTACCGTCATCATGATGGTCGGTTTGCAAG
Organism: Bacillus sonorensis NBRC 101234 = KCTC 13918; assembly: GCF_001592005.1. Lineage (GTDB taxonomy): Bacteria > Bacillota > Bacilli > Bacillales > Bacillaceae > Bacillus > Bacillus sonorensis. Next base: position 29,554 of record NZ_BCVZ01000002.1, on the reverse strand, counting down.
GGGCCGGTAAAACGACGACGACAGGCAAGCTTGCCAACCTGCTGCGCAAAAAACATAACCGCAACCCGCTGCTCGTGGCGGCGGATATATACCGCCCGGCTGCGATCAAACAGCTGGAAACGCTCGGCAGGCAGCTCGATATGCCGGTGTTCTCGCTCGGAGACCAGGTCAGCCCTGTCGATATTGCCAAGCAGGCGATCGAAAAGGCGAAAGAAGACCACCACGACTATGTGATCATCGACACGGCGGGACGTCTTCATATTGATGAAGAGCTGATGGATGAGCTGAAAAAGGTAAAAGAAACAAGTCAGCCGGACGAAATTTTCCTTGTCGTCGATTCCATGACGGGGCAAGATGCGGTAAACGTCGCCAAAAGCTTCAACGAGCAGCTTGGTGTGACAGGCGTCATCCTCACAAAGCTGGACGGCGATACGAGAGGCGGAGCGGCCTTGTCGATCCGCGCCGTGACAAATACGCCGATCAAATTTGCCGGTCTCGGCGAAAAGCTTGACGCGCTTGAGCCGTTCCATCCAGAGCGGATGGCTTCGAGGATTCTCGGAATGGGCGATGTGCTCACTCTGATCGAAAAAGCCCAGGCCAATGTGGATGAAGAAAAGGCGAAAGAGCTTGAGCAAAAAATGAAAACGATGAGCTTCACCCTTGACGACTTTTTGGAACAGCTCGGGCAAGTCCGCAATATGGGACCGCTTGATGAACTGATCCAAATGATGCCAGGCGCAGGCAAAATGAAAGGCTTAAAAAACGTCAAGGTTGACGAAAAACAGCTCAGCCACGTGGAAGCGATCATCAAATCGATGACAGGAAAAGAAAAAGAGCAGCCTGAAATCATCAATGCCAGCAGGCGCAAGCGGATTGCGAAAGGAAGCGGAACATCCGTCCAGGAAGTCAACCGTCTTTTAAAGCAATTTGAAGAAATGAAAAAAATGATGAAGCAAATGACAAACATGACAAAAGGGAAGAAAAAAGGATTTAAATTGCCCTTCATGTAAACCTGTTTTCACATGATAAAACCGTTGTTAAGAAAAAACACTTTACAAACACTTTTATCATTGTTAATATACTATCTTGTTGAAATATTTTCGGAGGTGCTAGTAAAATGGCAGTAAAAATTCGTTTAAAACGTATGGGAGCTAAAAAATCTCCTTTCTATCGTATTGTTGTAGCAGATTCTCGTTCACCGCGTGACGGCCGTTTCATCGAAACAGTCGGAACTTACAACCCGGTGGCAAAACCGGCTGAAGTGAAAATCGATGAAGAGCTTGCGCTGAAATGGCTTCAAACAGGGGCTAAACCGTCTGACACGGTTCGCAACCTTTTCTCAAAAGAAGGCATTATGGAAAAATTCCACAACGCTAAACAAAGCAAGTAATGAGTGATCTGCACTTGGAAGAACTGATTGTATCATTGGTCAAACCGCTTGTGGATCACCCGGATGATATCCAGGTATTAAAAGAAGAAAATGATCAGCGGATCATGTTCCGCCTTTCTGTCAACAGAGAGGATACCGGTAAAGTCATCGGAAAAAAAGGGCGGACTGCAAGAGCGATACGTTCCGTCGTATTTGCGGCCGGCGCACAGTCTTCTAAGAAAGTTCAACTAGAGATCGCAGACTAAGGGGAGAGGGTGAAAACCTCCCCCTTTTTTATCATGAGAGAAAAATAGAAACAGATGAACGATTCCGGATGGCCGGCTAAACGCCATGCCGCCAGATGTCAGGGAAGGAAAAATCACGGGACAGTAGGTGATGATGCCATGCAGATTATCCAACGTGTTACCGTCATGCAGGTTTTAACCGAAAACAGCAAAAAAAAGCTGTTGGCTTCTTTTGAAGAAAGAAAAGAAATCCTTGAGCGCGAATGCAATCAGCTTTATTTTCAGCTCAGAAAACACGAAAAAGAGCACCACAATCCGGCGGCAACCGAATCATTCAAAAAAGAGATTGAAAAGCGCCAGGATAAAATCAAAATGATCGCATTTCAAATCAATCAGATCCATACGCTCCCGCTTGGCAGCGAAGTGAAAGAAAAAGAGATTGAAGCTTTAATGGACATTGAAGTTGGCGACAATTGGCATGATGTGACAGCAGGTAAAACAATTGTGATTAAAGACGGAATCGTCATTGAAATTCGTCCGAGGTGAAGAAATGCAGAAACAATGGTTTAATGTAGGGAAAATTGTTAATACTCATGGAGTAAAAGGTGAAGTTCGCGTGATTTCCAAAACCGACTTTCCCGAAGAACGGTACAAGCCGGGAAACACGCTCTATTTGTTCATGGAAGGAAAGGATGAGCCCGTTCAGGTGACCGTCGGCTCGCACAGGCTTCACAAACAGTTTCATCTTTTGCAATTCAAAGAGATCTCCACTTTAACGGAAGCCGAAACATTAAAAAACGCTTTGATTAAAGTTCCCGAAGACCAATTAAGCCCATTGGCGGAAGACGAATATTACTTTCATGAAATCATCGGCTGTGACGTTTTCTCAGAAGAAGGAGATCCAATCGGCAAAGTCAAAGAAATTTTAACCCCCGGTGCAAACGATGTCTGGGTCGTGGGGCGCCCGGGGAAAAAAGACGCGCTGATCCCTTATATCGACGCCGTCGTCAAAAACATCAACATCAAAGACAAAACGATCAAGATTCATATCATGGAAGGATTACTTGACGAATGAGAATTGATTTTTTAACGCTTTTTCCGGAGATGTTTGAAGGTGTGCTGGGCTCATCCATTCTGCAGAAAGCCCAGGAAAAGAACGCCGTCCGTTTTCATGTGGTGAATTTTCGGGCGTATTCCCACAATAAGCATCAAACGGTCGACGATTATCCATACGGCGGAGGTGCGGGGATGGTGTTGAAGCCGCAGCCCGTTTTTGATGCGGTCGAAAAGCTGACCGCCGAAGCCGGAACATCCCCGAGAATCGTCCTTGTCTGCCCCCAAGGCGAGCGCTATACGCAGAAAAAGGCGGAAGAGCTCGCAAAAGAGGATCATTTAATGTTTATTTGCGGCCATTATGAAGGGTATGATGAACGGATCAGAGAGCACATTGCCACAGACGAGATTTCAATCGGAGACTTCGTTCTGACGGGCGGAGAGCTGCCGGCTATGATGATAGCCGACAGCGTCGTCAGGCTGCTGCCGGGAGTGCTTGGCAAGGAAGAGTCGCACCTTGAGGATTCTTTCAGCACAGGGCTGCTCGAACACCCGCATTACACGCGGCCGGCGGATTATAAAGGATGGAAGGTCCCGGAGGTCCTCACATCAGGAAATCACGCAAAAATAAAAGAGTGGAGGCGGAAAGAGTCTCTCAAACGGACATTTTTGCGGCGACCTGACCTTCTCGAGCATTATCCATTGTCAGATGAAGAAAGAAAATGGATTTCAGAATGGGAAAACAGCTAGATTCTATTGCATGGCGGGAAAAGGTATGGTATGATACTACTTGTGACTTGAACGGGGTTTCCGTTTGAGTTTGAAAACGATGTTCCGCTGTGCCGATATGAGCCCAAGAGCATCTGTTGGAAGGAGTTGAAGACGATGCAAAAATTGATTGAAGAAATCACAAAAGAACAATTGCGCACTGATTTGCCTGCGTTCCGTCCTGGCGACACTCTCCGTGTACACGTGAAAGTTGTCGAGGGTAACCGTGAGCGTATTCAGGTTTTTGAAGGTGTTGTGATTAAGCGTCGTGGTGGCGGAATCAGCGAAACTTTCACAGTTCGTAAGATTTCTTACGGTGTCGGAGTTGAGCGTACATTCCCATTACACACACCAAAAATCGCGAAAATCGAAGTTGTCCGTCATGGTAAAGTACGCCGTGCGAAACTTTATTACTTGCGTGAACTTCGTGGAAAAGCGGCTCGTATTAAAGAAATCAGACGATAATGATAACGAACGAAAAGAGCTTGTTAACCATAACAAGCTCTTTTTTTGTAAAAGAAGTATAAAATCATTCTGCCTTTTAAAAGATAGCAGTAACAGAAGGAAGGTGTCCGTCACATGGTAATTCAATGGTTTCCCGGGCATATGGCCAAGGCAAGGCGGGAAGTAACGGAAAAGCTTAAACTGATCGACATTGTATATGAACTGGTAGACGCCAGAATCCCGATGTCTTCGAGGAATCCGATGATTGAGGACATCCTCAAAAACAAACCGAGAATCATGCTGCTCAATAAAGCGGATAAAGCGGATTCCGCGGTGACAAACGAGTGGAAAAAACATTTTGAGGCCGACGGGATTCCCTCGCTTGCGATCAACTCTGTCAACGGACAGGGCTTAAATCAAATTTTGCCGGCCTCAAAAGAGCTGCTCAAAGAAAAATTTGATAAAATGAAAGCAAAAGGCGTGAAACCACGGGCGATCCGGGCATTGATCGTCGGCATTCCAAACGTCGGAAAATCGACTTTGATCAACCGGCTCGCAAAAAAAAATATTGCGAAAACCGGCGACAGGCCCGGAGTGACGACTGCACAGCAATGGGTAAAAGTCGGAAAAGAGCTTGAGCTCCTCGATACGCCGGGTATTTTATGGCCGAAGTTTGAGGACGAGCTCGTCGGATTAAAACTGGCGGCAACGGGCGCGATAAAAGATTCGATCATCAATTTGCAGGATGTCGCGGTTTTCGGCTTGCGCTTTTTGGAAGAGCACTATCCCGAACGCTTAAAAAAGCGCTATGATTTAGCGGAAATTCCGGAAGAGATCGTAGAGCTGTTTGATGAGATCGGCAAAAAACGCGGCTGTCTCATGGCAGGCGGCGAGATTAATTACGATAAAACGACAGAAGTCATCATCAGGGATATCCGCACTGAAAAATTCGGCCCGCTCTCTTTTGAAAAGCCTGCAGACTAAAAAGGCGCGCTTTAAAAGAGGCGGGTCTTTATTTTTATAGGAGAAGCGCCGATAAGAAACATAGGGGAGAAGTGAAAGTGAAAACATTAACCGTAAAGGAAATTAAAGAACATCTTCAATCGGTGAAAGATGAATACGACCCTTTTATCGAGCAGTGCAAACAAGATGAGCGGAAAAGCGTTCAGGCGCTCATCAACGCATGGCTGAAGAAAAACCAAAGGCTTTCGGCCATGCGGGAAGCATGGCAAGCGATGACGGCATTTGAGCGGTCGCTGAAGGCAGAGGGCTATCGGTATATTGCGGGGATCGACGAAGCCGGCAGGGGCCCTTTGGCAGGACCGGTCGTGGCCGCCGCCGTCATCTTAAAAGAAGACTGCGAGATATTGGGTTTGACGGATTCCAAGAAACTGTCAAAGCAGAAAAGGGAAGATTACTATTCGTTCATAATGGAAGAAGCGCTTGCTGTCGGCGTCGGAATAGCGGATGCAGCCAGGATTGATGAAGTGAATATTTACGAGGCATCAAAGCTGGCGATGATAAAAGCTGTTCAAGCGCTGTCCGCAGCTCCCGATTATTTGTTAATAGACGCGATGTCACTTCCTTTGGAAACAAAGCAGTCATCGATTATAAAAGGAGACGCGAAAAGCGCATCGATCGCTGCCGGCGCATGCATTGCCAAAGTGACGAGGGACAGGCTTATGGAGGAATATGCTGCAAAATATCCGCTGTACGGATTTGAAAACCATAAAGGCTACGGCACGAAGGAACACCTTGCAGCCCTTGCCAAATATGGACCGTCGCCCATTCACCGAAGATCGTTCGCCCCTGTTCAAGCCTATTTATAAATCCGAAAAGGGGGCAGGATGCTGATGATGCTGAACGACATACATAACAGCTTGATTAAACAATTTGAAAAGTCGGATTCTCTCCAGCGGATGACTGGGACAGAGACGGACCAGAAACGGCTGATGCTCGGCAAAGTTCTCCGTTTCATCAGCGGGGAGTTCGCCGAAATCCAAATCGGCAATACGAAATGGCAGGGAAAACTGGAAACACCGCTTGCCGCAAATACATACTACTGGTTTTCCTATGAGAAGAAGCCGGGTGAACAGACAGGCAGGCTCCAGGTCGTCGAGGCTTTTGACAAAAATCCGAAGACAATGCAGGAAGCAGCTGTAAAGCTGTTAAACGGTCTCTCATTGAAAAGAACGAAGGAAGCCCTATTCCTGGTCGGATCGCTGCTGAAAGAGCAGCAGCCCATCAGGGAAAACGATTTAAAGGCCGCTGTCAAATGGCTTGAAAATCTGCCGAAAGCAGAGGCGCAAAAAGGCGCGGACGCCGTTATGTTCGCGCTGAAACGCGAGCTCCCGATCCATCCGGGCGTGCTGAATTCGATCTTGGCCGTGAAAGAACCGGTTCCCCTGCACAACCAGATCGCCAAAGCCTTTGACATGATCAGCAGAGAACCGCAGCAGACGGCTGGTTTGGAGAAGCTGAAACAAGCGCTGTTGTCGATTATACAAGCGGAGACCGATGTTCAGGGTGAAAAGGTTGTTCAGGCGTTGAGAGAGCTGGCGGGAGCGGCGGCGAAAGAACCGCAGCAGACCGCCCAGCCTCTCCGGCCGGCTGTTGCAGCCGAACGGGATTTCCCTCAGCAAATGCCGCCGTTCAAACCGGCGGGAGCTGAAACGGCAGCGGTTCAGCCGAAATCGCAGGGGCCGGAAGCCGCTGCGGCAGAAGGACTGCTCGCGAAACTGGCCGCTCAGGCTGAACAGAACGGGACACACGCCGTCAAAGAAGCGGTGAACTGGATCAAAGCAGCTGAAGCGAAACAGCCTTTGCGGCTTCCGGCCGGCCTGGGCGCATTGTCGGAAAAAGAGGCGGAAATATTGCAGAATATTATCAGGGATACAGCGCCTTCTTTGACGAATAAAGCGGATGTGCTCTCCCTTCTCATTAAAACGAAAGACCTTTTCGGCGTCAAAGATGAGCTGACGCTTATGAAAGCGATTGAAAACGGAGGAGCATTAAAGGATCAAGGTTTGCATTCGCTGAAAATGGTACTGAATGAGGCGAGGCATTCGCAGGAGCTTTCTGCGCCTCTCAAACAGGAAGCTGAGCAGATGTTTCACCGCTTGAACGGCCAGCTGTTTCTGCAGCAGGACCAGTCAGCGCAAAGCCAGCTTTTTCTTTCGTATCCTCTCTTTTCAAAGCACGGTGTTCAGGACTTGACGGTTTTCTTAAAGGGAAAAAAGAAGGATGACGGAAAAATCGACCCTTCCCAATGCCGCCTCATGTTTTATCTGCAATTGGAGGGGCTGAAGGAAACGGTTGTCGATTGCTTTATCCAGCAAAACGTCATGACGGTGTCAATTGAGACCGGGTTTGATTTGGAGCCGCTCATTGAACCTCTCATCCCCCGTCTGAAAGAAAATCTGAAAGAGCTTGGCTACAGCTTGTCAAGCGTTACGGCGAAAAAGCGGGAGAGCCTTGAACTCGCGCCGTTTTTGGAACGTGAGTTTGAACAGGCTGCAGAAGGCGTACTGGATGTGAAAATATGAAGGAATCTCTATTGAGAAGGGCTGTCGCGCTTCACTATGATGAAATGAAAGACAAGGCTCCGAAAGTGGTTGCCAAAGGATCGGGTCTTACGGCCGAAAAGATCATTGAAGAAGCGAAAAAAGCCGGTGTTCCGATTCAGGAGGATCCGACGCTTGTCGAATTGATGCGCCATTTGGAGCTTGACGATCATATCCCGGAAGAGCTTTATGAAATCGTTGCCGAGATCTTTTCGTTCATCTATACATTGGATGAAAAAATGAAAAAGAGGGAATGACCTTTGCGAAAAAGGCATTCCCTTTATTAATTTTTATATTTTCAATAAAATAAAAGTTTGAATGTTTAGAAGGATTTTACGATTTCTCATCGAAACCTAGACAATCGTTCTATGATTATATAAAATGAAAGCGCAGTCTATTTTTATTTTTGCTACATAAGTTAGGAGGATGGGAAATGAATATCCATGAGTACCAAGGGAAAGAGGTCCTCAGAAAATACGGAGTGGCTGTTCCGGAAGGTAAAGTGGCATTTACAGCTGATGAAGCGGTCAAAGCAGCAGAATCACTGTCAAGCTCGGTTTATGTCGTGAAAGCTCAAATTCACGCAGGCGGCCGCGGCAAGGCAGGCGGGGTAAAAATTGCAAAATCAAAAGACGAAGTAAAGGCCTATGCGGATGAGTTATTGGGGAAAACGCTTGTCACGCATCAGACAGGTCCTGATGGCCAAGAAATAAAACGCTTACTTATTGAAGAAGGCTGCGATATTAAAAAGGAATACTATGTCGGGCTTGTTCTTGACAGAGCGACATCGCGCATCGTGCTGATGGCTTCTGAAGAAGGCGGAACAGAGATCGAGGAAGTCGCCGAAAAAACGCCGGAAAAAATCGTCAAGACGGTCATTGATCCGGCTGTCGGACTGCAAAGCTACCAGGCGAGAAAAATCGCTTTCGCCATCAATATTCCAAAAGAACTGGTCGGCCAGGCGGTTAAATTCATGATGGGCCTGTACCGGGCTTTTGTTGAAAAAGACTGTTCCATTGCCGAAATCAATCCGCTCGTTGTAACGGGTGACGGGAAAGTCATGGCGCTTGACGCCAAGCTTAATTTCGACAGCAATGCCCTATACAGGCAAAAAGACATATTGGAATACAGGGATCTTGATGAAGAAGATCCAAAGGAAATAGAAGCATCAAAATATGACTTAAGCTATATTTCACTCGATGGAAACATCGGCTGCATGGTCAACGGAGCGGGACTTGCGATGTCGACCATGGACATCATTAAACACTATGGAGGAGAACCGGCAAACTTTCTTGACGTAGGAGGCGGCGCAACAGCCGAAAAGGTAACCGAGGCATTCAAAATCATTTTGTCTGATCAAAATGTCAAAGGGATCTTCGTCAATATTTTCGGCGGCATCATGAAGTGCGACGTGATTGCCGAAGGTGTTGTGGAAGCGACAAAACAAGTCGGGCTGACATTGCCGCTTGTCGTTCGTTTGGAAGGAACGAATGTGGATCTCGGCAAGAAGATCCTCGATGATTCAGGGCTCAACATTACGTCTGCGGAATCAATGGCTGACGGCGCGCAGAAAATCGTATCCTTAGTGAAGTAAGAAAGGCAGGGGACCAAAATGAGTGTATTTATTAATAAAGACACAAAAGTCATCGTTCAGGGGATTACAGGTTCAACCGCTTTGTTTCATACAAAGCAGATGCTTGAATACGGAACGAAAATTGTCGGCGGCGTAACGCCGGGCAAAGGCGGAACAGAAGTTGAAGGAGTGCCTGTGTTCAATACGGTGGAAGACGCGGTAAAAGCAACGGGAGCGACTGCATCTGTTATTTATGTGCCGGCGGCTTTTGCGGCAGATGCGATTATGGAAGCCGTGGACGCGGAGCTGGAGCTTGTCATCTGCATCACCGAACACATTCCGGTGCTTGACATGGTAAAAGTGAAGCGGGTTATGGAAGGCAAAAAAACACGGCTGATCGGACCGAACTGTCCGGGTGTCATCACGCCTGAGGAATGCAAAATCGGCATCATGCCGGGGTATATCCATAAAAAAGGCCATGTCGGCGTTGTGTCGCGGTCTGGAACGCTTACATATGAAGCGGTTCATCAGCTTTCCGAAGCCGGCATCGGCCAGTCGACGGCAGTCGGCATCGGCGGAGACCCTGTAAACGGCACGAACTTCATCGATGTGTTAAAAGCATTTAATGAAGATCCTGAAACACATGCCGTGATCATGATCGGGGAAATCGGCGGAACGGCTGAAGAAGAAGCGGCTGAATGGGTGAAGGCAAACATGACCAAACCTGTCGTCGGCTTTATCGGCGGAAAAACGGCGCCTCCAGGAAAGCGTATGGGCCATGCCGGCGCGATCATTTCAGGAGGAAAAGGCACGGCTGACGAAAAGATCAAAACGATGAACGCCTGCGGAATCGAAGTTGCGGAAACACCTTCAGTCATGGGCGAGACGCTCATTAAAGTGTTAAAGGAAAAAGGCCTTTACGAGACCTGCAAGACTCATTGACGGCCGATATCGCGGGAATAGTCCGAATGGTCTATTCCTGCTTTTTTCATCATGGAGATATCGTATGATACTTTCAAAAAACAGAATTATTTTTCTGAAAAATCAAGCTGGAGGTTTTTGAATGAATGATCAGAGCGAGCTGTTGATTTTGCTCCGCCTGTACGGAATCCTTTCGCCTTCCCTGTTATCCAAATGGTGGAAGGAAGATCCTTCTTTATCGCTTTCAGAAGAAACATCCCATCCTCTAAAAAAGCTGTCAAATGAAAAGATCAGTGCAAGCTCCATCCGTAAGCTCGCCGAAAAAGAGCTTCCAAAAGCAAAACGGCTGATAAAAACCTACAGCGATAACGGAATCGGCATGATCGCGATTTCGTCCCCTGACTATCCAGCCTGTCTGAAAACGATTCACGATCCGCCCCCCGTTCTTTTTTTAAAAGGAAAGAAAACGTTTCTTAATGAAAACCGCCTTATCGGTATCGTGGGTACCCGAGATCCTTCATCATACGGAAAAAGCGTTGTCCGCCACCTTGCCGGGGAGCTCAGCAATAAAGACTGGACGATCGTCAGCGGGCTCGCAAAAGGGATTGACGGTCTTGCCCACAAGGAGACCATCCGTACAAACGGAAAAACGATCGGCGTCATCGCCGGCGGATTCGACCACATATATCCCCGTGAAAACCGTCTTCTTGCCCGGCACATGGCGGAAAGTCATTTGCTGGTGTCAGAGCACCTTCCCCATATAAAACCTCAAAAATGGCACTTTCCGATGAGAAATCGGCTGATCAGCGGCTTAACCGAAGGAATCGTTGTCATTCAAGGCAAAGAAAGAAGCGGCTCGCTCATTACCGCCTATCAGGCGCTGGAACAGGGAAGAGAGGTATTTGCGGTGCCGGGTTCAATTTTTGACCAGAACTCCCAAGGCCCGGCCAGATTGATCCAGGAAGGGGCGAAACTTGTAGCCGGCATTGATGACATTCTCGACGAACTTCCGGGTTTTAAAGTGCAATATACGGATCCTGTTTAGAATTATCGTTTGACAAACCGTATACGAATATTTAATAATAGTGAGGATTTCAAGTTTAAACGCTTTAATCGGCGTTCATCATATAGAAGGATAAAAATCAGACACTTTCATTAACAATAAAGACTATATAAACGACGATTATGCTGAATACAATAAAAAGGCTAAATTGAAAAGAGAGAGAACACCTCTTGAGGGGGATAATGTTATGTCCGAATACTTAGTCATCGTGGAATCGCCTGCAAAGGCAAAAACGATTGAACGATACTTAGGAAAAAAATACAAAGTGAAAGCATCGATGGGGCATGTCAGAGATCTGCCGAAAAGCCAAATGGGAGTTGACATCGAGCGGAACTTTGAACCAAAATACATTACGATTCGCGGAAAAGGTCCGGTTCTGAAGGAATTAAAGACGGCTGCGAAAAAAGCGAAAAAAGTCTATCTCGCAGCCGACCCCGACAGGGAAGGGGAAGCCATTGCATGGCACCTTGCCCACAGTCTTGATTTAGATTTAAATTCAGACTGCCGCGTCGTATTTAATGAAATCACAAAAGACGCGATCAAAGATTCGTTTAAGCATCCGCGCATGATCAATATGGATCTTGTTGATGCACAGCAGGCGAGAAGGGTCCTTGACCGTCTTGTCGGCTATAAAATCAGTCCGATTTTATGGAAAAAGGTCAAAAAAGGTTTAAGCGCCGGACGCGTTCAGTCTGTCGCGCTCCGCTTGATCATTGACCGCGAAAAAGAAATCAACGAATTTAAGCCTGAAGAGTACTGGACGATTGAAGGCTCTTTCCTAAAAGGAAAAGAAACATTTGAAGCCAGCTTCTTCGGAATACGGGGCGAGAAGCATCCGCTCAAAAGCGAAGATGATGTAAAACAAATCCTTTCACAGATCAAAGGGAACAAATTTGCAGTCACAAAGGTTACGAAAAAAGAGCGGAAACGAAACCCGGCTCTGCCGTTTACGACTTCAACCTTGCAGCAGGAAGCTGCGCGCAAGCTGAATTTCCGGGCGAAGAAAACGATGATGATCGCCCAGCAGTTATATGAAGGAATCGATCTCGGCAAAGAGGGAACGGTCGGGTTAATCACTTATATGAGAACGGATTCAACCCGGATCTCAAATACTGCTCAAGAAGAAGCAGCTTCTTTTATCGGCAAAAACTACGGAAAAGAATTTTTGGGAAGCAAACGAAAGCCTGCCAAAAAAAATGAAAACGCCCAGGATGCCCATGAAGCCATCAGACCGACTTCAGTGCTGAGGAAACCTGCTGATCTGAAAGCTGTATTGGGCAGAGACCAGCTTCGCCTTTATAAGCTGATCTGGGAGCGCTTTGTTGCAAGCCAAATGGCCCCGGCCACTTTGGATACGATGAGCGTAGACCTTGAAAACAACGGATTGACATTTCGGGCGAACGGCAGTAAAGTCAAATTTTCAGGTTTTATGAAGGTGTATGTTGAAGGCAAAGATGATCAAATGGAGGAAAAGAACAAAATGCTCCCTGATTTAACTGAAGGGGATACCGTTCTTTCCAAGGACATTGAGCCTGAACAGCACTTCACACAGCCGCCTCCGCGCTATACGGAAGCAAGGCTCGTCAAAACCCTTGAAGAGCTGGGCATCGGGCGTCCGTCGACTTACGCGCCTACGCTGGACACCATACAAAAACGGGGATATGTGGCGCTCGATAATAAACGCTTTTTGCCGACGGAGCTCGGTGAAATCGTACTCGAACTGATCATGGAGTTTTTCCCGGAAATCATCAACGTCGAGTTCACGGCCAAAATGGAAAAAGAGCTTGACGATGTCGAAGACGGGAACATCCAATGGGTGCAAATCATCGATTCCTTTTACAAGGACTTTGAAAAGCGTGTGGAAAAAGCGGAAGCCGAGATGCAGGAAGTCGAAATCGAACCCGAATATGCGGGCGTCGACTGTGAGAATTGCGGCCACCCGATGGTGTATAAAATGGGCCGCTACGGCAAATTCATGGCCTGCTCCAATTTCCCCGACTGCCGCAATACGAAGCCGATCGTCAAAGAAATCGGCGTCAAATGCCCGTCCTGCAAAACCGGAAACATCGTTGAGCGGAAATCGAAAAAACGCCGCATCTTTTACGGCTGTGACCGTTACCCTGAATGCGAATTCGTGTCATGGGATAAACCGCTTGAGCGCAAATGTCCGAAATGCGGGGACATGCTTGTTGAGAAAAAGCTCAAAAAAGGCGTTCAGGTGCAATGCGCGGGCTGCGATTATAAGGAAGAACAACAAAAGTAGCGGTGAGCAGGGCTTTGCTCACCTTCTTTGTTGTGTTAAAAGAACAATTCAATTCATAAATTAGGAGATGTAAACAATGAATCAAACAGTTAATGTCATAGGAGCCGGACTTGCCGGAAGCGAAGCGGCATGGCAGCTGGCCAAACGGGGAATCAACGTCCGTCTTTATGAAATGAGGCCTGTAAAACAGACGCCGGCGCATCATACCGATAAATTTGCAGAGCTTGTCTGCAGCAACTCCCTTCGCGCCAATTCTTTAACGAATGCAGTAGGAGTATTAAAGGAAGAAATGCGGATTCTCGACTCGGCGATTATCGCCGCGGCTGATGAGTGTTCAGTACCTGCCGGCGGAGCGCTTGCCGTTGACAGACATGAGTTTGCCGCGAACGTGACGGAAAGGGTGAAAAATCATCCGAATGTTACAGTCATCAATGAAGAGGTGACATCAATCCCTGAAGGACCGACGATCATCGCGACAGGCCCGCTGACGTCCGAGGCGCTGTCAGAGCAGCTGCGGCGGCTGACCGGCGAAGATTATCTGTATTTTTATGATGCTGCTGCACCGATAGTCGAAAAGGACAGCCTTGATATGGATAAAGTATATTTAAAATCACGTTATGACAAAGGCGAAGCCGCTTATCTGAACTGCCCGATGACAGAGGAGGAATTCGACCGGTTCTATGACGCGCTCGTATCAGCTGAAACCGTTCCATTGAAAGAGTTTGAAAAAGAGATCTTTTTTGAAGGATGCATGCCGATCGAAGTCATGGCCAAACGGGGCAAAAAAACGATGCTTTTCGGACCGATGAAGCCTGTGGGCCTTGAAGACCCCAAAACGGGAAAACGTCCGTATGCGGTCGTGCAGCTGAGACAGGATGATGCCGCAGGCACCCTCTATAATATCGTCGGCTTTCAAACGCACCTGAAATGGGGCGATCAAAAAGAGGTGCTCCGTCTGATCCCTGGATTGGAACAGGCCGAAATCGTCCGCTACGGCGTGATGCACAGAAATACCTTCATCAACTCACCGAGCCTTTTAAAGCCGACATATCAGTTTAAACAGCGGGACGATCTGTTCTTTGCGGGGCAAATGACAGGTGTTGAAGGCTATGTGGAATCAGCAGCGTCAGGGCTTGTCGCCGGCATCAATGCCGCGCATCTCATCATGGGTAAAGAACTGGTCGAGTTTTCGAATGAAACAGCAATCGGCAGCATGGCCCACTACATTACGGAAACAAACAAGAAAAACTTTCAGCCGATGAATGCGAATTTCGGGCTGTTAAAGGATCTTGGCGTTAAAATTAAAAATAAACAGGAACGAAATGAGCAGTACGCTTTGCGTGCCTTGGAAACGATTCGGAATATTGCGAAAACACTATAGTTATTCATTGCCAGATCATCTTGTTATGTGATAACATTTAAAAGCCCTTTTCGGCGAGGTGGAGTCATGGCAAATGTTAAGAATTTTTTAACTTTATTCATTGAATATTTACAAATAGAAAAGAATTATTCAAAATATACAATTGTGGGTTATATTTCGTCGATTGAGGAATTTGAAACCTTTTTAAAAGTTCAGGGAATAAAAGGTTTTGAGGACGTCACCTATCCGGACGTAAGAATCTTTTTGACGGAGGCACATGAGAAAGGGCTCACACGCAGAACGATCAGCAAGAAAATATCCGCTCTGCGTAGCTTCTATAAATTTTTATTAAGGGAAAAATTAGTAAAAGACAACCCGTTTCAGCTTGTCAGTCTTCCGAAACAGGATAAACGGATTCCGAAGTTTTTGTATGAAAAAGAACTTGAAGAACTGTTTCGAATTTCTGATTTGGACACACCGCTTGGCCAAAGAAACCAGGCGCTGTTGGAACTTCTTTATGCAACAGGGATGCGGGTGAGCGAACTTTGCAGCTTAAAGGAATCTGAAGTCGATCTGTTTTTGGATACGGTACTGGTTCACGGAAAAGGGAGAAAGCAGAGGTATATTCCATTTGGTTCCTATGCCCGCGAGGCTTTGGATCTATATTTTCAAAATGGAAGACGTATCCTCCTCTCAAAAGCAAAGGAGCCCAACCCTTTTGTCTTTTTGAATCAAAGGGGCGGCCCCCTCACTCCAAGGGGGGTCCGCTATATTTTGGAAGAGCTGGTTAAGAAGACTTCAGGTACGTTACATATACATCCGCACATGCTTCGCCACACATTTGCCACTCATTTATTAAATGAGGGGGCCGATTTGCGAAGTGTACAGGAATTGCTGGGACATTCCAATCTTTCTTCCACCCAGGTGTATACACATGTATCGAAAGACATGCTCAGAAAGACTTATATGTCTCATCACCCCCGGGCTCATAAAGGGAAATAAAGGAGGTTCTTTTATGTCATCATTTCATGCAACAACGATATTTGCCATCCGCCATAACGGAAAATGCGCCATGGCGGGAGACGGCCAGGTCACGTTCGGCCAGGCCGTCGTCATGAAGCATACGGCAAGAAAGGTGAGGAAGCTGTTCAACGGAAAAGTGATCGCCGGATTTGCGGGATCTGTTGCAGACGCTTTCACTCTTTTTGAAATGTTTGAAGCGAAGCTTGAGGAGTACAACGGCAATCTGCAGCGGGCGGCGGTGGAGCTTGCGAAGGAATGGCGCAGCGATAAAATTCTCAGAAAGCTTGAAGCGATGCTGATCGTGATGAATGCCGACAGCCTTCTGCTCGTTTCCGGAACGGGCGAAGTGATCGAACCTGATGACGGGATTCTTGCGATTGGCTCCGGCGGGAACTACGCCCTTGCCGCAGGCCGGGCGTTAAAACGTCATGCCGCCGGGATGTCTGCGAGAGAGATTGCAAGAGCATCACTCGAAACTGCGGGCGAAATCTGTGTGTATACGAACGATCAGATCATTGTAGAAGAACTTGAATAGAAAGGATATGAGGCATATGGAAAAAAAGCCGCTGACGCCGAGACAGATTGTTGAACGGCTTGACCAGTACATCATCGGCCAGCTCGATGCGAAAAAAGCGGTCGCCGTCGCTTTGAGAAACCGATACAGAAGAAGTCTTCTTGATGAAAAGCTGCGCGAAGAAATCGTTCCTAAAAACATATTAATGATGGGCCCGACGGGTGTTGGAAAAACCGAGATTGCAAGGCGGATCGCAAAGCTTGTCGGCGCACCGTTCGTTAAAATCGAAGCGACGAAATTCACGGAAGTCGGCTATGTCGGCCGGGATGTTGAATCCATGGTCAGAGACCTTGTAGAAACATCCGTCCGTCTTGTCAAAGAAGAAAAAATGAATGAAGTAAAAGGCATTGCCGAAGAAAATGCGAATAAACGGCTCGTGCGCCTGCTTGTCCCCGGAAGGAAAAAACAGACGGGCGCCAAAAATCCTTTTGAAATGCTGTTTGGCGGAAATCAGGATCAGCAAAACGACGATGCGGAAATGCAGGAAGAGTCTGATATTGAAAACAAGCGGAAGCGGATTGCCCATCAGCTTGCTCTGGGCGAACTGGAGGACCATTATGTCACGGTCGAGGTTGAGGAGCAGCAGCCATCGATGTTTGATATGCTTCAAGGCTCGGGTATGGAACAGATGGGCATGAACATGCAGGATGCGCTCAGCAGCCTGATGCCGAAAAAGAAAAAACGCCGCAAACTCACCGTCAGAGAAGCGAGAAAGGTGCTGACGAACGAAGAAGCGGCAAAGCTTATCGATATGGACGAAGCGGCTCAGGAAGCAGTAATAAGAGCCGAACAGTCAGGGATCATTTTCATAGATGAAATCGATAAAATCGCCAAAAAAAGCGGTGCCTCATCTTCGGCGGACGTATCAAGGGAAGGCGTGCAGCGCGACATTCTCCCGATCGTTGAAGGATCGACTGTCATGACTAAGTATGGCGCGGTTAAAACCGACCATGTGCTGTTTATTGCGGCGGGCGCATTCCACATGGCGAAGCCGTCTGATTTAATTCCTGAGCTTCAGGGCCGTTTCCCGATCCGCGTTGAACTGAAAAAGCTGAGCATTGATGACTTTGTCAAGATTTTAACTGAACCTGATAACGCGCTTCTTAAGCAATACAAAGCTTTATTAAAGACTGAAGGTATATCTCTTGAATTTTCTGACGATGCTATTCGTAAGATTGCAGAAGTGGCTTATCATGTGAACCAGGACACAGATAACATCGGAGCGAGAAGGCTGCATACGATTTTGGAACGGCTGTTGGAAGAGCTCTCATTCGAGGCTCCGGATGTGACGATGGAACATGTGGTGATCACGCCGCAGTATGTCGAAGAAAAGCTAGGTTCGATCGCCAAGAATAAGGATTTAAGCCAGTTTATTTTATAAAAAACAATTAAATACGAGTAATTTAGGAGGATTATTTATTATGGCTTTATTACAAAAAACAAGAAAGATTAATGCAATGCTGCAAAATGCGGCAGGGAAGCCGGTTAATTTCAAAGAAATGGCCGAAACGCTCCGCGACGTCATCGATTCAAACATTTTCGTTGTCAGCCGCAGAGGTAAGCTCCTCGGCTTCTCAATTAACCAGCAGATCGAAAATGACCGGATGAAAAAAATGCTTGAAGAACGCCAGTTTCCTGAAGATTACACAAAAAGCCTGTTCAACATTCCGGAAACGTCATCAAACCTGGATATTAACAGCGAATATACGGCGTTCCCTGTTGAAAACCGCGATCTTTTCCAAGCGGGACTGACGACGATCGTACCGATTATCGGAGGAGGCGAAAGACTGGGAACATTGATTCTTTCACGCCTTCAGGAGAAATTTGAAGATGATGATTTGATCCTTGCCGAATACGGCGCAACTGTTGTCGGAATGGAGATTCTCAGAGAAAAGGCCGAGGAAATCGAAGAGGAAGCCCGCAGCAAAGCGGTTGTTCAAATGGCGATCAGCTCATTATCATACAGTGAGCTTGAAGCGATTGAACATATCTTTGAAGAGCTTGACGGAAACGAAGGCCTGCTTGTCGCGAGTAAAATCGCCGACCGAGTCGGCATTACGCGCTCCGTCATCGTGAATGCCTTGCGAAAACTCGAGAGCGCCGGTGTTATTGAATCCAGATCATTAGGGATGAAAGGCACATATATTAAAGTGCTCAACAACAAATTCCTCATGGAGCTTGAAAAACTGAAGTCTCATTAAATGTAAAGGGTGCAGAACGAAATGTTCTGCACCCTTTTTTTGTTTTCTCTTAAATGTTATACTGTTGTAATTTTTTTGTGCGGAAAAATCGATATTACCACAAATTTCAGTTCGAAAATAATATACAAGTATATTATTTAGACGCCTCCATTTCCTCACCAAAACATAGTTCTTATAATCTAGGTCAAAATACCTATTCGTAAAATAGATATATATTACGATTTTTTTTTGCTCCCAGATCATAGACTTTAAGCCTATTATTTCTTACAATAGGCTTATGGTTTTTACAATTCTCGACAAGAATTTAAGACAGATGGAAAAAGATTGGAGGTTTTTGGCGGTGGATATATTTTCAGGAACTATACATACACTTGAAGGAGCCTTGCAAAGAGCAAACGTTAAGCAAAAAGTCATAACCAATAATATCGCCAATGTAGATACACCGAACTATAAGGCGAAAAAAGTTTCCTTTAAAAGCATGTTGAATGAGGAATCCTCACGAATCAACCCGATAAAAACTGACTATAGGCATATTGACTTCAAAGGCAGTGAGTCTAATTATTCAATTGCCTCTAGTAAGCAAACATCATATCAGCAAAACGGAAACAACGTAGATATCGATCGGGAAATGAGCGAAATGGCCCAAAATCAAATTCAATACCAAGCACTTGTTGAAAGAGTAAGCGGGAAATTCAATTCACTGAAAACCGCGATTACGGGAGGTAAATGATGGGGATATTCAATAGCATTAATACCTCGGCTTCTGCGCTGACTGCTCAGCGGGTGAGAATGGATACTGTTTCCTCCAACCTGGCGAACATGGACACTACAAGGGCCAAAAGAGTAAACGGGGAATGGCAGCCCTACAGAAGAAAGCTCGTGTCGACGTCTCCGAAAGGCGAATCCTTCTCATCTGTTCTTCAGTCATCAATGAATGCGTCAAACAGAATCGGCGAAGGAGTAAAAGTAACGAAAATCAGCGAAGATGAAACACCTTTTAAGCTTGTTTATGATCCGACACACCCTGACGCAAATGAAGACGGCTACGTTCAGATGCCAAACGTCGATCCCCTCAAGGAAATGGTCGACCTGATGAGCAGCACCAGATCTTATGAAGCGAATGTCACAGCGATGAATGCGACAAAAGGAATGCTCATGAAAGCATTAGAAATCGGAAAGTAGGGTGATGAACTGATGATCAATGGAATTTCTCCGTTTCAGGTTCAATCCGCACAGGCGGGGACAGATGTAACGAATCAAATCAATAACAAGCAAGCGGGTTCCGGAAACGAAACCAGCTTTTCAAATGTGCTGAAAGATTCTATCAATGCTCTGAATCAATCTCAAAATGACTCTGATAAGCTGACAAACGCGTTGGCGCTCGGCCAAAATGTCAATCTTGACGAGGTTATGATCGCGGCTCAAAAAGCAAACGTGACATTAACCGCAGCGACTGAGTTCCGCAATAAAGCGGTTGAGGCTTATCAGGAAATCATGAGAATGCAAATGTAGGAAAGGAGTCTGAAAGCGAAGAGAATTAGTGTAACTACCGGGGGAGTAAGATGAATCGTACTTTATTGCAAATCAAAACGAAAATAACTGATTTTTGGAACAACAGATCGAAGCTGCAAAAAATATTGATGATCGGCGGCTTTGCAGCGGCCATCATCCTGACCATCATCATCGCTATTTTCGCCTCGTCTGAGAAGATGGTTCCTCTTTATAAAGATTTATCTGCCGAAGAAGCAGGCCAGATTAAAAAAGTGCTTGATGAGAAGGGCGTGCCTACCGAACTTGCGGATAACGGCACCGTCATCAAGGTCCCTGAAGAAAAAGTGGATTCGCTGAAAGTGGATCTGGCTGCCGAAGGCCTGCCGAAAAGCGGAAGCATTGATTATTCATTCTTCAGCCAAAATGCCAGTTTCGGCATGACGGACAATGAGTTTGACGTCTTAAAAGCTGAGGCGACGCAGACGGAACTGTCCAACTTAATCAAAGGCATGGAAGGCATCAAGGACGCGAAGGTGATGATCAACCTCCCGAAAGAATCCGTCTTTATCGGAGAGGAAAAGCCGGAAGCTTCTGCGTCAATCGTACTGCAAATCAAGCCTGGCTATACGCCTGATAAAAGCCAGATTACCGGCCTCTATCATCTAGTATCGAAAAGCGTGCCGAATCTTGATCCTAAAAACATTGTCATCATGGACCAAAATTCAAATTACTATGATCAAAACAGCGGGAACTCGGGGAATTCGTCGGGAGACACCTACGCTTCTCAGCGGGAGATCAAGACGCAAATCGAAAAAGACCTGCAAAGACAGGTGCAAAGCCTGCTCGGCACTATGATGGGGCAGGATAAAGTCGCAGTATCTGTTACAACAGACATCGACTTTACACAGGAAAAAAGAAAAGAAGACCTCGTTGAGCCGGTCGATAAAGAAAATATGGCTGGAATCGTCGTGAGCTCGGAAAAAATCAGCGAGACTTATGCGGGAGACGGGGCGCAGGCCGGCGGAGTCAACGGCACAGGTGATCAGGATGTCACGAATTACGCCGAAACAGAAGACGGCAATCAGAACGGCAATTACGAAAAAAGCGAAGACCGTCTCAATTACGAAGTCAACCGGATTCATAAAGAAATCGCAGAAAGCCCTTATAAGGTCAGAGATTTAGGCATTCAAGTATTGGTTGAGCCGCCAGATCCGAAAAATCCGACTTCTTTGACACAGGAAAGACAGGACGATATTAAAAACATTCTTTCTACAATCGTCCGGACATCCATTGACAAATCCGAGAATCAAAACCTGTCAGACGAAGATCTTCAAAATAAAATCGTCGTATCCGTCGAAAAATTCGATGGAAAAGCAACGTTTGATACTGAGAAGGAGACCGGCGGCATACCGCTTTGGGCCTATATTGCAGGCGGAGTGCTCTTGGTTGCGCTGATCGGCTTCATTTTCTGGCTTGTAAGAAGACGCAAAAATGACGATGAAGAATATGAAGAAGAATGGTATGAAATGCCTCAGGAACCGGTGAGAGTGGCAGACGTGAACGATGAAAAAGAAACAGAAGAATCTGTAAGGCGGAAACAGCTTGAAAAAATGGCGAAAGATAAACCGGAAGAATTCGCGAAATTATTACGCAGCTGGCTGACCGAGGATTAGGAGGAGTATTGAAATGGCAAATATGAAACAAGACAAGCTTACAGGCAAACAAAAAGCGGCCATTCTCATGATATCCTTAGGGCTTGATGTGTCGGCTTCCGTTTACAAGCATCTAACAGATGAAGAGATTGAAAGGCTGACGCTGGAAATATCGAATGTCAGATCTGTTTCGCCTCAGAAAAAAGATGAAATTATTCAAGAATTTCATGAAACGGCCATTGCCCAGGAATACATTTCCCAAGGCGGCATTCACTATGCCAAACAGGTGTTGGACAAGGCCCTTGGTGAGGAAAAAGCGTCCAGCATCATCAACAGGCTCACATCATCCTTGCAGGTCAGACCGTTTGATTTTGCCAGAAAAGCCGATCCTGAACAAATTCTGAACTTTATTCAGCACGAGCATCCGCAGACGATCGCTTTGATTCTATCCTACCTCGATCCTGTGCAATCCGGACAGATCTTGTCTGAACTGAATCAGGATGTGCAGGCCGAGGTCGCAAGACGGATCGCCGTCATGGACCGGACGTCTCCGGAGATCATTAACGAAGTGGAACAGATTTTAGAGCAGAAGCTCTCATCCACCTTCACTCAGGATTACACACAAACCGGCGGCATAGAAGCGGTTGTGGAAGTATTAAACGGGGTTGACAGGGGGACCGAAAAAACGATACTTGACGCCTTGGAAATCCAGGATCCGGAGCTTGCTGACGAAATTAAGAAGCGGATGTTTGTCTTTGAAGATATTGTCACGCTTGACAACCGTGCGATTCAAAGGGTTATCCGCGATGTTGAAAACGACGATCTGCTCCTGTCCTTAAAGGTGGCCAGCGAAGAGGTCAAAGACATTGTGTTCAGCAATATGTCACAGCGTATGGCTGAAACCTTCAAAGAGGAAATGGAGTTTATGGGCCCTGTACGACTGCGTGATGTCGAAGAAGCTCAGTCCAGAATCGTAAGCGTCATCCGGAGACTGGAAGAAGCGGGTGAAATCGTAATCGCCAGAGGCGGAGGAGATGATATCATTGTCTAACATTATTAAACAGCGATTATCATCTATTCCGGATAAGAAAAGGCGGACGATTTCATTAAAAGAAGTGAAGCTCCCTGAAAGCGGAGCTGACCTTCTTGAAACGCCCGATCCCGAACATCTGATCAACCAGGCGCATCAGGAAGCAAGCAAAATATATGAAAAGGCGAATGTGGAACTCGAACATGTCCGCAGGCAAATCGAAGAGGAACGAAAGGCATGGGATAGAGAGCGCGAGGCCTTGATTGAACAGGCCGAAAAAGAAGGTTTCGAGGCAGGGTTTGAGCTGGGAAAGGCTGAGGCGGAGCAAGCTTATGCATCTCAGTTGGAACATGCCAACGCGATCGTCAAAACGGCAAGACAAGACTATGAAGAAAAAATCGAACGCTCTGCCGAAGAAATCATCGCGCTTGCCGTTTCCCTGGCCAAAAAAGTATGGAACCAAAAGCCTGATGACAAGGAAGCCTTCAAGGATCTTGTGAAACAGGTGCTGTCTGAAATGAAAGAGTTTGACGAGATATCCATATATGTCGACCCTGAATACTACATAGAGGTTCAAAGTCATAAAAAAGAGCTGGAAGAGCTGCTTCAATACGGTGCGCACCTTGCGATCTACGCTGATGAAAAAGCGGCGAAGGGCACCTGCTATATAGAAACGGCCTTCGGAAGAATCGATGCGGGCATTGACACCCAATTGCAGCAGCTCAAGCAAAAACTGCTCGACATGCTTGAAACGGCGGGTGAAAGCCAGTGATGCTGAAACAGCTGCTGGAATGTATTGAAACGGCAGATTCTTATAAACGCTATGGAAAAGTAAAACAGGCCGTCGGTTTAATGATTGAGTCCAAAGGGCCGGAAAGCTCGATCGGTGATGTCTGCAAGATCTATACAAAAGGAGACAGCCGAAAGATCATTAAAGCTGAAGTCGTCGGCTTCAAAGATCAAAATATCCTTCTTATGCCGTATCTTGAAGCATCAAATATTGCGCCGGGCAGCATTGTTGAAGCCACGGGCGAATCATTGAGGGTCAAAGTGGGCGCCGGCCTGATCGGACAGGTTGTCGATGCGTTTGGAAACCCGCTCGACGGCAGTATGCTCCCAAAAGGTCTGACTCCGGTTTCTACAGAGCAAGCGCCGCCGAATCCGATGAAAAGGCCTCCGATCGGAGAAAAAATGGAAGTCGGGGTCAGGTCGATTGACAGCCTTTTAACCGTCGGAAAAGGACAGAGGGTCGGAATTTTCGCGGGCAGCGGTGTAGGAAAAAGCACCCTGATGGGAATGATTGCAAGACAGACGGCAGCGGATTTGAATGTCATCGCCCTTGTCGGTGAGCGCGGCCGCGAAGTGCGCGAGTTTATCGAAAAAGACCTTGGAGAAGAGGGATTGAAGCGCTCGATCGTCGTTGTCGCGACATCCGACCAGCCGGCTTTGATGAGGCTGAAAGCTGCATATACGGCGACGGCCATCGCCGAATACTTCCGCGACAAAGGCCAAAATGTGATGTTTATGATGGATTCGGTGACACGGGTCGCCATGGCGCAGAGGGAAATCGGCTTAGCGGCGGGAGAACCGCCGACAACAAAAGGTTATACACCTTCAGTGTTCGCTATTTTACCTAGGCTCTTAGAACGAACAGGCGCAAATGAAAACGGCTCAATCACGGCATTTTATACGGTGCTTGTCGACGGCGACGATATGAACGAACCGATCGCCGATACTGTAAGGGGGATTCTGGACGGCCATATCGTCCTTGACAGGAATCTCGCCAATAAAGGCCAGTTTCCGGCGATCAATATTTTAAAAAGCATCAGCAGGGTCATGGGAAACATCTCTGAGAAAGAACATACCAATGCTGCAAACCGCTTCAGAGAGCTTCTATCAACTTATCAAAACTCAGAGGATTTAATCAGCATTGGCGCTTATAAAAAAGGATCCTCAAGAGAAATTGATGAAGCAATCCAGTTTCATCCTAAGCTGATCAGTTTTCTCAAACAGGATGTTGATGAAGCGGCATCCATGGAAGACAGCATTTCCTTCTTAAAGAGTCTTACAGGAAGAGAGGGATAGAATGGCTTATTCATTTAAATTTCAGAAGCTATTGGAGCTTAAGGAAAATGAAAAAGACCAATCATTCGCGGAATATCAGCAATCGGTATCCGAATTTGAAAAGGTTGCAGAAAAGCTGTATGAAAGCATGAACCAAAAAGAAACGCTTGAAAAAAATAAAGAAATCAAGCTGCAGACGGGAATGAGCGTTCAAGAAATGAGGCATTACCAGCAATTTGTCACAAATCTTGAAAACACCATTCACCATTATCAAAAACTTGTCATCATGAAAAGAAACGAAATGAACGAAAAGCAAAACGATTTGACTGAAAAAAACATTGAACTCAAAAAGTTTGAAAAAATGAAAGAAAAACAGCTTGAAATGTTTTTAATACGAAACAAAGCAAATGAAATAAAGGAGATGGATGATATATCCATCACCCAATTTACGACTCATGGAAATTAGGAGTAGAAACAATGACCGAAGAAAAAAAAGCCGGTAAATTTCAGACGTTTTTGTTTTTGATTGTCATTCCGTTCATTTTCTTAATCATTTTGGCATGTGTCGGATTGTGGCTCTCCGGTGTCGGAGTGAAAGATGTCGCTTCCCATATTCCTTTCGTGAAGGACTTCGTTCAAGATGACAAGCAGGAGGCGGCTTCTGCGGACAAAACGAAAGACGGCCAAACCGAAGAGCTTCAGAAAACGATCAAAGAACAAAAAACGAAAATTGATACGCTGACAAGCGATCTAAAAACAAGCGATGAAGAGATTAAAAGACTGAACCAAAAGGTCCGCTCGTTTGAAAAACTCGAGAAAGATGCCAAAAAAGACGGCAAGAACAAAGCAAGCTCTGATACCGACAGCGATGAACAAGCGCAAAAAGTCGTGAAAATCTACCAGAGCATGGACAGCGGCAAGGCCGCCAAAATCTTAAGCCAGCTGAATGAAAAGGAAGCGGTCAAAATTCTGAATGCCTTGAACAAGCAGAAGATCAGCGAAATTCTTGCGAAAATGTCGCCTGATAAAGCCGCCGGATTAACGGAGCAGCTGTCAAAACTTAAGGATCGTTAAGAAAGGGGGGAATCAGTTGAAGCTGTTGGATATGATCTCTATTGAGAGTGCGCCGCCGGTGCAAACGATAGGGAAAAATGGGAATACGACCGCGGGTATGTTGTTTCAAAATGTGCTGCAAAAAGAAAGCCTCACGTCAAACGGGAACAGTGAAGGAACGTCCCGACAGGCTGAAAGTGCGAATGAGCTTTTGCAAACCATTGAGAATTGGCTGTCGGGAAAGTCAGGCGTCCAGTTCGATGAAAATTGGCTCAAGGCGCTTCAGGATCTTGCTGGTCAGGGGACAAAAGACCCGGAGACAGTAGCATTGGCTGAAGAGCTGCTGAAGAAAATCGAGTCTTTGCTGCAGCCTGCCGCTGAAGAGGGCGCCGCTCCTGCAGACGGAAAGCTGTTGGAACATCCAGCTGAAGAGCGGCTAAGCGGAAATGACGGAGATAAGATAAAAGGCGATGATCCGCCTGATGAGACAGTTCTCACAAGCATTCAGCATCTTCTCTACACGCTCGTGTATGAGCAACAGCCGCTCGAAAAATCGACGCAGATCGCATCCATTTTAGAAAAAGGGCCGGCCTTTCTCGAGATGCTGCAGGACAAAGGAGCTTCGCCTGAGCTTGTTGATGAGCTGAGGCGCCAAATATTCACGAAAGATCCTGACCAGTCCAAACTGCTGTCCATGTCAAAGGCAGAGCTGAAAAGCTTTCAAAGTGTCATCGACCAGATGATGAAAAACACCGCGGAAACGGGAGCAAAGGAATGGAAGATGGCCGAAAGCGAACTGAAAGCCTTTCTTCTGGGCAAAAAAACGGATGTACAGGTTTCAGAGAAGCAGTACTTCGTCCTTCCTAAAGACAATCAGCCTAAAGCTGAGCAAAAACCGGTTCTTTTGCACCAAAGCTTTACCGGCCATCAGAAATCCGAATCATTGCCTGTGAACACATTCCAGGCCGCGACTGCAGGTGATCAAACATCTTCCCAGTCAAAGACATTCACGGATCAGATACTCGGCTCATGGAAGCAGATGAAATATACGCCGTTCGGGAAATCGACAGGCAGCTTTACCATTCGTCTCAATCCTGAAAATCTGGGGTTTATCACCGTCAAACTGATCAAACAGCATGGGATGTTCTCAAGCAAGATCATTGCTTCGACCCAATCCGCGAAAGAGCTTTTGGAACACAACCTGGCCCAGCTGAAGCAGGCGCTTCCGACGATGTCTGTACAGATCGACCGCTTCAGCGTTCCGCTTCAAACAGGAGACCAGCCGTTCGGCCAGCCGGCAGATGATCAGCAAAAGCATCACCAGCCGCCGAAACAAGATCAGCAAAAAGAACAGGAAAACGAAGATTTTCAGGAATTTTTGGATGAACTGATTGAAAGCAGAGTGCAGGATCACGAGGAGGAGATCTAATGTCTGAAACAACAGCTGCCGCAAGAACCCAAATCACCGCGGCCGCAAATGCAAATTCGACAGCGTCTTCGGAAAAAAAGACGGCATCCGGCAGCTCCAACCTGGGCAAGGATGACTTTTTGAAATTGCTGGTAAAACAGCTGCAGTACCAAGATCCTTTAAATCCGATGGAAGACCGCGAATTCATCGCGCAAATGGCAACTTTTTCAAGCCTTGAACAGTTGACCAACTTAAATACAACGATGTCAACGTTCGTCGGCCTTCAAGATCCGATGTCCATGTATGTCGACTGGATTGGGAAAGAAGTCACTTATGAAAATGAAAACAGAGAAGAAAAAACCGCGCTCGTCAAATCAATAAAAAGCTCAGACGGCCAATATAAGCTCGTCCTTGACGACGGCACCGAAGTGAGCCCGTGGAATGTGACCGCGGTAGGCGTATCTGCCAAATAAAAACAGATCATACAGGGAGGAATACTCAATGTTACGTTCACTTTATTCAGGAATCAGCGGCATGAAAAACTTCCAGACAAAGCTTGATGTCGTCGCAAACAATATCTCAAACGTCAATACTTCAGGATTTAAGAAAAGCAGGGTCACCTTTAAAGACATCGTCAGCCAGCAGCTTTCAGGGGCGTCTGCCTCAACTGCCAACAGGGGATCAGTAAACGGCATGCAAGTCGGGCTCGGTTCAACAGTCGGATCAATCGACACCATTCATACAAATGCCGCACCTTCGACAACCGGCCGCCAGCTGGATATCGCGATCACTGGTGATGGTTATTTCCGGGTCGGCACGGGGAATGAGATCAGCTATACAAGATACGGTAACTTCAAGCTGTCTGATGAAGGCGATTTAATAACTGCAGACGGACTGTTTGTCTTAACGGCCGACAATCAGAAAATCAATATCCCTGCGGACGAGGCGAAAAGCTTCGCCATTGCACCAGACGGAACGGTGACATATGTAGATCAAAATAACAACAGCGTCAAGGCCGGACAAATCTCGCTTGCGACGTTCAGCAATCCGGACGGCTTAATGAAAATGGGCGACAACCTCTACAGTGAATCATTGAGCTCAGGGGCCGCACAGATTGTCGCACCTGGCGAAGGTTCATCAGGCAAACTGCAAACAAGCGCGCTTGAAATGTCAAACGTCGACCTTTCGGAAGAATTTTCCGAAATGATTATCGCGCAGCGCGGCTTCCAGTCCAACGCGAAAATCATTACAACCTCTGATGAGATCCTTCAGGAGCTCGTCAATCTGAAGCGATAAGGAGGGAGGCGGGCGCCTCATAGGGCGCCTGCTGCAAAACGATGATTAAGGTTACGCGATTAAACGGACAACCCTTTATTCTGAATGCAATATTAATCGAACAAATTGAATGTTTTCCCGACACGACAATTACGCTGTCAAACGGAAAGAAATTTGTTGTCAAAGAAGATGAAGATACTGTTGTAGAAAGCATCGTGTCATTCTATCAAAAAATCCAAATACTTTCTTGTGACCAAAGAATTGAGGAATCAGAATGAATAAAAAACTTCTAGCAATCATGATGATTATTATTCTGGCGATTGCCGCACTGGGGCTGGCTGCCTTTTTTGTCATCAAAGGAAATGCAAGCGGAAAGGATGCCAAACAGGAACCGACCATTGACGAAGTGGTGGAATCGTCCGTGGAAATCGCTGAAATCACGACAAACCTGAAATCGGACAACTATGTCCGGCTGTCGATCAAGCTTGAAACCGATTCGAAAGAAGCGAAGGAAGAGCTTGAAAAACGCGATTTCCAAATCAAAGATACAGTCATTTCCCTGTTGGCGAACACTACGGCTAAAGAAATGGAAGGACAAAAAGGGAGAGACCGTTTTAAAGAGCAGCTGAAAGAAAAGCTCAACTCGGACTACATGAAAGAGGGCAAAGTAAAAACAGTATATATTACCTCCTTTAATCTGCAGTAGGAACGATATTCGACAGGACCACGGAGGTGAAAAATAAGATGGCAGGAGAAGTGCTCTCCCAAAATGAAATCGATGCATTGCTTTCAGCGATATCGACCGGAGAAATGGACGCCGATGAGCTGAAAAAGGAAGAGACCGTTAAAAAAGTAAAAGTATACGATTTTAAACGGGCGCTCCGCTTTTCAAAGGATCAGATCCGCAGTTTGACAAGGATTCACGATAACTTTGCGAGGCTTTTAACAACCTATTTTTCGGCGCAGCTGAGAACATACATCCAAATCTCGGTAAGCTCGGTTGACCAGGTTCCATATGAGGAATTCATCAGATCCATTCCAAACATGACGATCCTCAATCTGTTTGAGGTTCATCCCCTTGAAGGAAGAATCATGATGGAGATCAACCCGACCATCGCCTATACGATGATGGACAGGGTCATGGGCGGTATCGGCTCGAGC
>NZ_BCVZ01000001.1 GCF_001592005.1 Bacillus sonorensis NBRC 101234 = KCTC 13918 | reverse complement strand
TTTAAAGCGCGTCTGCTTTTTGCAGATGCGTTTTTCTTATAGATAAAATGAAAATGTTTGAAAAGATGCGGGAAGTTTGTGAGAGAGAAAAAAAGGGAGGCCGGGCAGCCGGCCAAAGAAGAAGACGTTACTATATAGACGATTAAAAACAAAAGATGTTTCACTTTTCAGTAAAAAAAGTAACGGAAATTTAATTGTTGTGATGGAAACTGAAAAAATGTAATCATGGCAATATTTCCAATTCCTTTCCCTTGAACTATTTTTTTAATTTTTGTCTCATAAACGTTATAATGTATAAGAAATCTATTTTGAGATTGTGATTTGTCATGTGCTTATCCAATGAACTTGAAATATAAAAAAATCATACGGCAGCTTTTATATGCTGTGCATTCAACTCTGAACGAGGAGGAAATGATAATGGATAAAAAGATACTTGTTGTAGATGATGAAAAGCCCATTGCCGACATTTTAGAATTTAATTTGAAAAAAGAGGGCTATGACGTCCATTGTGCTTATGACGGCAATGAAGCGCTGGAGATGGTCGAGGAGCTGAACCCTGATTTAATTCTTCTCGATATCATGCTTCCGAATAAAGACGGTGTGGAGGTTTGCCGTGAAGTTCGCAAAAAATATGACATGCCCATCATCATGCTGACCGCGAAAGATTCCGAAATCGATAAGGTTATCGGCCTTGAGCTCGGTGCTGACGACTATGTGACAAAGCCTTTCAGCACCCGCGAGCTTTTAGCCCGTGTCAAAGCGAACCTCAGACGGCAGAACACGGCGGCGCCTGCGGAAGAAGAACCGGCTTCAAACGAAATCCAAATCGGCTCGCTCGTCATCTTTCCCGATGCCTATGTTGTGTCAAAACGCGATGAGACAATCGAACTGACTCACAGGGAATTCGAGCTGCTGCACTACCTTGCAAAACATATCGGACAAGTCATGACCCGCGAACATTTGCTGCAAACGGTTTGGGGCTATGATTATTTCGGAGATGTCCGGACAGTGGACGTCACCGTTCGCCGCCTCCGCGAAAAAATTGAGGATAACCCGAGCCATCCGAGCTGGATCGTGACGAGACGCGGTGTCGGCTATTACTTGAGAAACCCTGAACAGGACTAATGCCCAAATGAATAAAGTCGGTTTTTTTCGATCCATTCATTTTAAGTTTACTTTAATATATGTTTTGCTGATTATCGTCGCGATGCAGATTATCGGCGTGTACTTTGTAAGGGCAATGGAGGACAACCTTCTCAGGTCTTATAAGGATTCTCTTGATCAGCGGGTGAACAATCTGTCGTACTATCTTGAACAGGAAATGACGAAAGACAGAAGCACCGAATCCTCTACAACATTGAAGGAAGATGCTGAGCGGATATTAAATGATTTCAGCAAGGAAGGCGAAATTCTCGAAGTCAGCCTGATTGATAAAAGCTATGAAGTCATCGCAACCTCCAACCCATACAATCGGGAGGTAGCGGGCAAAAAGACAACTGAAGGAATTATAAAAAGGACATTGCTTGTCGGTCTGCCATATGAAAATAAATTTTTTGATCCGGAACGGGACAGCAAAGTGCGTATTTCCGTCACTCCGATTAAAAAAGCCAATCAAGAGACGATCGGAGCCATTTATGTCGTGGCTTCCATGGATGATGTCTATAATCAAATCCGGACGATCAACATGATTTTAGCGTCAGGAACTATACTTGCGCTTGGCATCACTGCCTTTTTGGGAGTGTTTGTGGCGCGAACCATTACCCATCCGCTATCAGACATGCGAAAACAGGCAATTGAACTGGCGAAAGGGAACTTCTCCCGGAAAGTCAGGAAATATGGAAATGATGAAATCGGTCAGCTTGCAACGACCTTTAATTATTTAACGAGAGAGCTGAAAGAAGCTCAGTCGATGACGGAAGGCGAACGAAAAAAACTTTCGTCTGTGATCGCCTATATGACGGACGGAGTTATCGCGACAAACCGCAATGGCGCGATCATTTTATTAAATACACCGGCTCTCGAACTTTTAAACGTTTCACGTGAAACAGCTCTCGAAATGCCGATTACCTCATTGCTTGGACTTGATGACGAATATACGTTTGAAGATTTAGTCGAACAGCAGGATTCTCTCATTCTTGAAATCGATCAGGAAGAAAGGACATCTGTACTTCGCGTCAACTTCTCAGTGATTCAAAAAGAGCACGGAAAAATCGACGGATTGATTGCTGTTATCTACGATGTCACAGAACAGGAGCAGATTGATCAAGAGCGGAGAGAATTTGTGGCAAACGTGTCCCATGAGCTCAGAACACCGCTTACGACGATGCGAAGCTATTTAGAAGCGCTTGCGGATGGAGCTTTGCAGGACCCGAATATCGCGCCGCGTTTCCTGAATGTAGCGCAAAATGAAACAGAGCGAATGATCAGGCTCGTCAATGACCTATTGCAGCTTTCAAAGTTCGACAGCAAAGACTATCAATTTAATAAGGAATGGATTCACTTTATCCGCTTCTTCTCTCTCATTATTGAGCGTTTTGAAATGACAAAGGAACAGCATGTCGACTTTATCAGCCATCTGCCTGACAGAGATTTGTATGTTGAAATCGATCCTGACAAAATTACGCAGGTGCTGGATAATATTATTTCAAACGCATTGAAATATTCTCCTGAAGGCGGCCATATTACATTTTCCGTCGATGTCAATGAAGAAGAAGAGCTGCTTTATGTCAGTGTCAAAGATGAAGGTGTCGGCATTCCGAGAAAGGATATGGAGAAGATTTTCGAACGCTTCTATCGTGTAGACAAAGCGAGAACAAGAAAGCTCGGCGGAACCGGTCTTGGTCTGGCGATTGCAAAAGAAATGGTACAGGCTCACGGCGGAGACATCTGGGCCGACAGCATCGAAGGAAAAGGAACAACGATCACATTTACCCTGCCGTATAAAGAAGAACAAGAGGATGATTGGGATGAAGCGTGAAACAATAAAAACGATAGTACTGTCCCTTTTAGTGCTGATCAGTCTTCTTTTTACCCTTAACATTTGGGGATTCCAGGGGAATTATGAGAAAGTTGAAGACTCTAAGGCACAGGTCAGCGACAAGCAGCCGATTGCAAATCAGACCAAATTATTAAACGAAGCGGTTAAGCCGCAGCAAATGTTCATCCATGACAATGGTAAACACTATTTGATGAATGATTTAACGCTTTATTCCCAGCTGTGGGATGATATGAGCCGCTGGGAAATAAAATCGCTCAAAGATATTTCAGACGATTTTGGCAAACAGCAGTTCAAAGATTGGCTTTATGCCAAAAATAAAACGGCCAAATTGGATCTCGTCTTTAGCGACAGCATTCCGATTGACGTTTTGCAGCCTCTGTTCAAATGGAGTGCAAATTCTTATGAATATAATTCTTTTGACAGGATCGTCCTGCCGTTCAATGGAGGAAGCGGCACGAAAAAGATATATTTTGTGTCATTCAGCAAAGAAACGGTTGTTGAAGCTGAGGTGGAATCAGCCAATTATCGAAACATCCTGTCTGAGATCAACAAAGAAAAATCGCAGATGCCGGTCTACAAGGCTTATCAGATTAATTCCAGACGAGATGTGCTGCTTCCGGTTAATAAACTAAAGCTGACTGAAAAAGAGTACTTTACAGAAACGATCAGCCCAAGTCGTTTTAAAAACGCTCTGTTTGAAGATCCTCAAACCGTGCGGGAGGAAACCAATTTAAACAGGCCCGTTTATTCGGATGGGACGAGCCTTCTGGAGATCTACTCGAATAACAGACAGGTGAAATTCCAGCACCGCAACATGGAACCGAGCTCATCCTATCAAAACGGAGAGCTGATTAATAAAAGCTTTAAATATTTAAATGATACAGGAAGCTGGACCGACGACTATCAGTTTTTCAGCTTGAATGAAAATCAGCAGATCAGCTTTTATCTGTACATGGATCAGCTGCCGGTCGTCAACAGTCAAAGCCAGCCATTCGGAACGACGTCCATTGATATTCGCTGGGCGAATAATGACATCCTTGACTACAAACATCCAAGCTATGTTCTCGGGGCAAACTCAAACCCGCTGAGCAAAAAAAGCAAAGAAATCATGAACGGCAAGGAATTAATCGACTACTTGCGGGAACAT
Source organism: Bacillus sonorensis NBRC 101234 = KCTC 13918 (assembly GCF_001592005.1). Lineage (GTDB taxonomy): Bacteria > Bacillota > Bacilli > Bacillales > Bacillaceae > Bacillus > Bacillus sonorensis. Next base: position 570,540 of record NZ_BCVZ01000001.1, on the reverse strand, counting down.
GATGAGTATAACTTCGATAACATTGAACAAATTTTTCCTGCTTATGAAATGGTTTCGGTGTCCAGTGAGCAAGACCCGGTTGTCAAGCTTGTACCGACATGGTGCATTAAAATAAACGGCACAGTCCAACCCGTTTCCAAGGAAGATGCAGCGGTGAAGGAGGGCGCGAAAAATGGAGTGGAATAGAACAAAAACGATCTTCATCATCGTCTTCCTCATCCTTGACATCTTTTTGGCTTTTCAATATTTAGATAAACGCAGGATCAATCAGTTCCCGATTTTAGAAAAATCGACACTGCAGGAAGATATGAAAGCTGATCATATTACTTACAACAATTTGTCAAAGGAATCACAAAAAGGTTCTTCAATTTCAGCGCAAAAAAAAGTATTTAAACAGAGCGAGATTAAATCGCTGAAAGGGCAGAAACCGTTAATGGACACTTCTAAAAGTGATTCCCTGACAGAAATAAAAATGGCCTTTTCAGAGCCTATTCCTCTTCCGAAAACGGATATGGAGACAAAAGCAAGGGAAATTGTCAATCAGCAGGTGATAAACGGCAGCAAGTATAAGCTGTGGCGAGTCGATAAGTCGCAAAAGCAGATCATCTTCTTTCAAACCTATAAAGGGGATTATATTTTTCAGGATCAAAACGACAATGCCAATAATGAAATCGGTGAAGTCGTTCTGTTTTACAATGATAAAAATGAAGTTGTTCGGTATAAGCAGTCGATGCTGAAAGAAATCAAAGAAGTCAAAACGGAAAATCTAATTTCCGCTGTAGGTGCGGTTGAAGCGTTATATTATCCGGACTACCTAAAGCCTAACAGTAAAGTTAAAAAGACCGAGCTGGGATATTTCACGCAATATCCTTTGGCAAGCGCGCAAATTTTCGTACCGGTTTGGCGGATCGAAGTACAGCGCAAAACGGACGAAGCCGTAATACATGAAGAGTTTATCGTAGATGCACGGGACGGAGCCGTTCTTCTATCACAGGAGAAAAAGGAAAAATCGTAATGGAGTGAGAAACCATGAGCCTGCAATTTAGCGTACTTGCAAGCGGGAGTACGGGGAATGCATTTTATTTGGAAACCGATGACCACGCTTTTTTAGTAGACGCAGGACTTAGCGGGAAAGCAATTGAAGGGCTGATGGCACAAATCGACCGCAGCCTGGACGGCCTTGACGGGATTTTTGTCACTCATGAGCACAGCGACCATATTAAAGGACTCGGTGTACTGGCCAGAAAATATCAGCTGCCCGTTTATGCGAATGAAAAGACATGGAAGGCGATGGAGGGGCATATCGGCAATATCGATAACGGCCAAAAATTCGTGTTCCAAATGGAAACGGTCAAATCATTCGGTTCCCTTGATGTTGAATCATTTGGCGTTTCCCATGATGCGGCAGAACCGATGTTCTACGTGTTTCATTACAATGGACGAAAGCTTGCGCTGATTACGGATACAGGGTATGTCAGCGACAGAATGAAGGGCATCATCCGCTCAGCCAATGTCTTTGTGTTTGAAAGCAATCACGATGTCGGTATGCTGCAAATGGGCCGCTACCCTTGGAATATTAAGCGCCGGATTTTAAGCGATGTCGGTCATGTGTCAAATGAGGATGCCGCGCTTGCCATGACAGATGTCATCGGTGATGAGACGTCGCGGATTTACTTAGCCCATTTAAGCCAGGATAACAACATGAAGGAGCTCGCCAGAATGTCTGTGCAGCAAACCCTTGCCGCGAAGGGATTTATGACAGGCGAAACGTTTGATTTATATGACACAGATCCCAAAAAGCCGACACCTCTTGCGGCGGTGTAAATTTTTCGGAATCCATGATTAATCTGACAGTTTCTGATCCACACTATATACATATATCGTTCCTTGAAAGGATTTGAATATAGTGGAGTTTAATCATGATGAGGAAAAATACGTTCACGAAAAGCCGTCAAGAAATTGGAAAAGCTTTTTGTTTTCAAGTCTGATCGGTGCCGTGATCGGGGCCCTGTTGACGGTATTTGCCCTGCCGTATCTCTCAGAACAAGGGCTTTTGCCGTACAATCTCCAAGTCATCGAATCGGATGGAGGACAAGGACAAAGGGCCGGACAGGGCGGAGCTGTCCGCAATGTCTCGGTCAATGTGAATAATGAGGTCACCCAGGTCGTCTCGAAAGTGTCTGATTCAGTTGTCGGCGTCATCAATATTCAAAAAACAGGCGTCTGGGATGAAACAGGTGAAGCCGGGACCGGTTCAGGAGTCATTTACAAAAAGGACGGAAGTACGTCACATATCGTGACAAACCACCATGTCATTGAAGGAGCTTCCCAAATTGAAGTCAGCCTGAATGATGGAACGAGAATTCCGGCGAAGCTGATCGGCAGTGACAAACTGATGGATCTTGCCGTTCTTCAGGTAAAAAGCAATAAAATAAAAGCTGCCGCCGTTTTCGGAAACTCCGATAAAGTCAAAACGGGCGAGCCGGTGATAGCGATTGGAAACCCGCTAGGCCTCCAATTCTCGGGATCTGTCACACAAGGAATCATATCGGGAACCGAGCGCGCCGTTCCGGTTGATTCGGATGGAGACGGCCAACCGGATTGGAATGCCGAAGTTTTGCAGACGGATGCGGCAATTAACCCCGGGAACAGCGGCGGAGGACTGTTTAATATCGATGGAAAAGTGATCGGCATCAACTCGATGAAAATCGCCGAAAGCGCCGTCGAAGGCATCGGGCTGAGCATTCCGGCAAATCTTGCGCTTCCGGTCATTAACGATTTGGAAACATACGGAGAAGTGAGACGCCCGTATCTCGGAATCGAAATGAAGTCACTCGGCGACATTGCCAGCTATCATTGGCAAGAAACGCTTAAACTGCCGAACGATGTAACATCAGGTGTAGTCGTCATGGGCGTGCAGCCATTGTCTCCGGCCGGGAGAGCGGGGCTGAAAGAGTTGGATGTGATCGTTGAATTTGACGGCGGACGGGTATACGATATCGTCGATCTTCGCAAAAAGCTGTATACCAAAAAAGTCGGCGACACTGTAAGAGTAAAGTATTACCACGGCGGAAAAGAAAAAACGACAAAAGTAAAACTGACGCGATCCAAGTTGGGAAGCTAATTATGAACAGTCTGGTCTTCAAGGCCAGGCTGTTTTTTTGTATGCGTCCATTATGAAATGAGAGAGGTCGTTCGTCAAAAGTGTAAAAAATAATTTTCATCATAAAAATGATAGTTCCTGGAATTAAATATCTTTTTTCCTGAATGGCTTTCTTATTTTTGAACCCCCGAAAGAACATTTTAAGAAAAAAACGGACAAGCCGTCGTATTGCGTTTCAATTCGCTGTACTGTATGATGATCTTAATATTTTGACAAGGTTGATATTAAGATCGGGACGGAAAGGGAGATAGAATGAGTCAGCATGCACTTGTCTTGCAATCGGATTTTGGCATTGACGACGGAGCTGTCAATGCGATGTACGGAGTGGCTTATTCAGTTGACAGTTCAATCCGGATTTTCGATGTAACGCACAATATCCCAGTGTTCCATATTTGGGAGGCTTCATACCGTTTACTGCAGACGGTTTCTTATTGGCCGGAAGGGACGGTATTCGTATCTGTCGTCGATCCCGGCGTCGGTTCGGAACGCCGCAGCGTGGCAGTCAGAACAAGTACAAATCAATATATTATTACACCGGATAACGGCACCCTCACCCATATTAAACAGAAAATCGGCATCGCTGAAGCCCGGCATCTTGATGAGACGCAAAACAGACTTCCGGAATCCGGAGAGTCGCACACCTTCCATGGCCGCGACATTTATGCCTATACAGGAGCAAGGCTCGCATCAGGCGTGATCCGCTTCGATCAAATCGGCCCTGAAGTTTTACCTGAATCCCTCATCAAACTTCCTGTTATGGAAGCCTTTATAGAAGATGAATGGATAACGGGAACGATTGATATTTTGGATGTACGCTTCGGGAATCTATGGACGAATATCAGCCGCCGGCTTTTCAGCAAGTTAGACATTCGTTACGGGGACGCTTTAAACGTCATCATTACACATGGGACAAATCAAGTCTATTGCCAAACGATCGTTTTTGGCCGTTCTTTTGCCGACATACCAGTGGGAGAACCGCTTGTATATGTGAATTCGTTGGACAATTTGGGCGTTGCAATCAATCAGGGTTCCTTTGCCGAAGTATATGATATCGGGACCGGAATCAACTGGCGGATTTCATTGCGCAAAGCGCGGCAGGATTAAACAATCTGGATGGATATTCAGATTGTTTTTCATGCTTATATCATAAAAGAAGAAAAGAGGGCCTGTTTCGGCAGGTCACCGGAATGGAAATTATGACAAAAATGGTACAATTGTCTTAGTGGTACATAAGCCTTATTGTCTAAAATCCGGAAAAGGAATATATTGATGAGGTGTGCCGCTATTATAAAAATATTCATTCAGTTCATTTGTTTGGAAAACCAATGTCCGGAGGAATGAGATGAACGACAATGTACCGATGGCTATGAAAGCGTTGTCTAGCATGAAAAGCAAAAGTATGATATCCGTTTTTGTTCTGTGTGTTGTCACCTTGGGAATTTACATTCCATACTGGTTTCTCTCAAGGAAAAAAGTGTTTGAACTGCTGCCATATCTTGATATTCCCTACACCACCCTAAAAGTCATGATCGTCTATCATTTATGTACAATCCCACTAAGAATCTCAGCTGCCATTGTATTTACGGAGATGCACTACAGCCTGTTCCTTTTGCTGCACAGAATCACGATCATCTTGTCTGCAGCGGTTTTGATCTACTGCGCACTTTCAGTAACGGCAGCCATCAATAAGCTGTCTGGCGATGAACCAAAAAAAGGAACCGTTTTTGCTTTCCTATTGAACGTCTTTTACATACAGCATAGAATCAACAAATTTTCTGAGCCGAAGCGAGGGTATATCACAAAAGCTTCGTAAATAAGGAAGTGAGGCCACTTGGTAAAATCGAATTCTGTATTGTCTCTGTCCCCCATGTCCAAAAAGGATTTTACAGCCTATAGCACATACTCAATCGAGCATTACGCCATTGAAAAAGTAAAAGCTGGCACATGGACTGCGGCGGAGGCAGTGGCAAAAGCGGAAGAACAAATTCAACAGCTTTTGCCAAACGGAACGGAGACCGCCAACCATCATCTTTTCTCGATTGTAAATGAACAAGGGGAAGTCATGGGATGGGCCTGGTTTTATGCCGACCCGCACCACCCGCTAAAAGAAGCGTTTATTTACGATTTTGGGCTGTATGAAGCGTTCCGCGGCCAAGGAAACGGACAGCAGGCTCTCGCCGCCCTGGAAGAGCAAGCAAAGCGGTTAGGAGTGAAAAAACTGTCCCTTCATGTATTTGCCCATAATAAAACCGCAAGACACTTATATGAAAAGATGAATTTTGAGGTTACAGATCTGAATATGAGCAAATGGCTGTAAAAAGGAAGGATGAAAGCTGACACAAGCTTTGATCCTTTTATTTTGAGCGGGTACAATATAAAAGAAACACAAAACAGTTATATAGGCCTGTGTTATGTTACAAAACGTAAAGTTTTCTGTTGAATACTGAAAAATAAACTGCATGATGCCCTATTAATAAACGTATATTAACAAACAAAAATGACAAAAGAATCGAAACCAAAGTCTTATGTCATTCAAGAAAAACAATAAAGGAATACATAGACCTAAAAATATCCCACTTTCTAACTCATTATTACTTTGATTTATCCAGTATTTTATAGTACCTTTTTACATAGCAAGTGGAAAACAATACATTCAAAGGATAAAAAGACCGAAAGTTTCAAGAAAGAAGTGGATCAAACAATGAATGAGGAACGAAAATTAGCGGAATTTCCGAGGATCCGGATCATCCATATGATTGTTTTAACAATCGTCACCTTCGGAATGTATATCCCATATTGGTTTCTGTCACGAAGACAGGCTCTTGAACGGCTTCAAATCAAGCTCCCCTATGTAGCCATAAAAGTTACTGTGCTCTTATTTGCGTTTTCAATTTTAGAGCTTTTTTGGACATCTTCTCTCATATCTATTCAGCGTATGTGGGGAGAAGACATTTTACCTATTCAGGATTACCCTTTGCTGCTTCCGTTACATCCTGAGGACAGTTTTTTAAGTGAGTTTGGCTTTTTGCTGTTTACGATCGTGAATATTTGCAGCAGTTTCAACATCAGAAGCGGTTTTAAAAAGCAGCTCTCAAATCAACCGGTAAATGGCTGGTTTACTTTCTTGTTTCACATTTGGTATCTTCAGCGGATCATAAATAAACATGCCGCACTCGATGCTTCAGAACAAGAAACAGCATGACAGAGGGATATGTAAGCATTGGCGCAAATACAGCCAATGCTTTTTTCAGTTATCCAGAAGACGAGTATGATTGTTGTGGATAAATAAAGGATATGAGTGCAATCACCTATTAACATGTTAATAAATAGGGTATATTGGATAAGGGGCCTTTTTAAAAAAAGCCCAATGAAGCAAATATTGGAGGTACACTCATGAAATCTTGTGAGGAACATATTGAAACCGTCATTGACATGTATGTAGATGAAGAAGAATTAGCCCCAGAAATCAGAAAAATCGAACATACACACAGTTTATCCACAACCTGTGAATTGTGCGATAAGCCAGCAGTATATATAGTGGGGAACGAATGATCGGACACAAAATACACAACCTTTATCCACAATTGTGGATAATATATATGAATAACTTGTTCTTAAAGTGGGGATGACCTGTGAATATATCAATCGTAGCAATCGGAAAACTAAAAGAAAAATATTTAAAACAAGGAATCGACGAATACATAAAACGGCTTTCCGCATACGCAAAAGTCGACATCATCGAACTGCCGGACGAAAAAGCGCCGGAAAACCTAAGCGAGCAGGACATGAAAATCATCAAAGACAAAGAAGGCGAACGAATCCTCTCCAAAATCAGCCCCGACGCCCACGTCATCGCCTTGGCAATCGAAGGAAAAATGAAAAGTTCGGAAGAATTAGCCGATAATATGGATAGACTCGCCACATATGGAAAGAGCAAGGTAACCTTCGTCATCGGCGGCTCGCTCGGCTTGAGCGACGCCGTCCTGAGGCGTGCGGATGAGAAGCTGTCGTTTTCAAGGATGACGTTCCCTCATCAACTGATGAGGCTGATTTTGCTGGAGCAGGTTTATCGGGCGTTTCGGATTAATCGGGGGGAGCCTTATCATAAGTGAAGGTTATTGATAAACTTAGTATAAGTTAAAAGTTATCAATTTTTTAAGTTCAAAGGGAAATAGATTTTTGTCATAATAAGGGTAAAGAATAATTGGAGTGATAACATGAGCTTAGAAAAAGAAATCGAAGCGAGTATTAATGAAATTAAAACAGATTCATATAGTATGTCGATTGGAGAAGTAGCTAATTTATATAAGGAAGGAGATATTGAAATCTTTCCAGAATATCAAAGATACTTCAGGTGGAACTTAACACAAAAATCGGACCTCATAGAATCAATAATATTAGGGATACCAATCCCTCCTATTTTTGTAGCACAAGAAGCTTCAGGCAAATGGGATGTAATAGACGGACTTCAAAGAATTAGTACAATACTTGAATTTATGGGAATTTTAAAGAAAAGAAACAATACAGAAGAATTCTATGAAGCTAGCAAAATGACTAAAACTAAGTTCTTACCTTCATTGGAAGGAAAGTGGTGGGAGAATAAACATGATACGGCAAATAGTTTGAGTGCGGATTTAAGAAGAAAGATTAAAAGAAGTAAGTTGGATTTTATTATTATTGATAGTACAGCCAATCCAAAGGCTAAGTATGAAATGTTCCAAAGATTAAATACAAATAGTTCCCAACTTACAGACCAAGAGATAAGAAACTGCCTAATGCTAATGGTTAATCCTAAGTATTATGAAATAGTTAATTCCTTAGCAGAGGATACATTGTTAAAAACGTTATTGTCCTTAACTCCAAAATATTTAGAAGAGCAATATGATAAAGAGTTAATAGTGAGGTATATTATAGCTCGCTCTGCAAATTTAGAAGAAATAAATCTACAACAGGATATAGGTATTTATTTAACTGAGGAATTAATGAACTTAATGGAATTAAATGAAGCTGATTTAAACCAATATGTTAAGGACTTTAAAAAGGCAATAGAGTTATTAAATGAAGCTTTAGGAGACAAGGCTTTTAAAAAGTATAATCAAGAGAAAGATAACTTTTTAGGTGGATTTTCACTTAGCATGTATGAAGTGCTCATAGTTGGGCTGAGTGAAAATAATGATATATGGAAAAATACGGACAAACTCAAAGAAGTAATAAAACAAATACCAAACAATAGTAGATTTGAACATGCCACTACAAGAGGAAAAAGACCAATTGCAAGGTTCCAAGAATTAACTAGGCTATCACGGGAATTATTTAAAAATGAAGATTAGAGATATAGAAAATCTGGAAGAAAGAATAGATAGAGATTTTGCATGGAGGAAAATGGAACTACTGCAGTTGAAAATGGCTATAGAGAATAATAATGTAGCTCTTTCCAAAAAAACTCTTGTGCGAAGTGGAGTTGCTTTATTATGTGCTCATTGGGAAGGATTTATACGAAGCGTCGCAAATTACTACGTGGTCTATATATGCAGTCAAAAAATAAAATATAAAAATTTAAAGGAGAATTTTTTAGCATTTAAAATAAAGAAAGATGTTCAATTAAGTGGAGGGTCACAGAAAAATTCCGTCCATACTAAATTTTTATTAAAATTGGAGAGTCTTAAAGAAGAAGTGTTTAATATTAAATATGATGATAAACCTTTTCAAAGAATAATTAACACAGATTCTAATCTGAATTTTGAATTGTTTGATGAAATAATAAAGAGTATAGGATTAAATAATATCTATGAAACAAAAAAAAATTATATAGATAACGAAATGCTAAAATATAGGCATGAAATAGTACATGGTGAAAGCTATAAAGATACAGAATATAATTTTACAGAAGTATATAATCAGGTACTGTCTATTATGGAAAGTTTTAAAAGTCAAGTTATTGAAGCAGCTGAGAAAAAAGAATATTTAAAAATATAGGCATTGAAGAGATTCTGTGTAAAATAGAAATGTATTGAATTTAAAAGGATTGAAGAATAAAAAAAGAACATGGCTTGACTAATTCTAATTGTGATAAACCCTGTTGAAAGTACCAGCAGGGTTTATTGTGTTAATCATAACAAAAGATGATAAAATAAAAAAGCAAACACGTATTAAAATTAAGGAGTGCTACCATGACTCAAATTCTAGAAACAGTTGAAAAGTCAAGATTAACTGTTAACCCATTACTTAAGAATAAGTCTGAGTTGGGTCAATTTTTTACACCTTTAAGTATCTCTAAATTTATGGCTTCGCTGTTTAGTAAAGATAAATTAAATAATCCCAAAGTTTTGGATGCGGGAGCAGGAATAGGATCTCTAACTAGTGCCTTCTTGGCTAGATTAATTTCAGAAAACATTGGTAAAGCTGATCTTCATTTGTTGGAAATCGATGAAATGTTAGAGCCTTATTTGTCTGAAACACTTGCTTTATTCAAAGATGATATTGAAATTAATTCACAAATTATTATTGATGATTTTATTGAGTGGGCAGCGTTTAGTTTACTGGATAAAGAGAGTTTACTTGCAAAAGATAAGCAGCGGTTTACTCATGCTATCTTAAATCCGCCATATAAAAAAATAAAAAGTAATTCCAATCATAGAAAACTTTTAAGAAAAGCAGGAATCGAAACTGTAAACTTATATTCAGCATTTGTAGCTCTAACAGTTGATTTAATGTCTGATGGTGGTGAAATAGTATTTATTATACCAAGGAGCTTCTGTAATGGCCCATATTTTCGTAATTTTAGACAACACTTATTGAACAAAACCTCAATTAAACATATGCATTTGTTTGAGTCTAGGGACAAGGCATTTAAGGATGATGAAGTATTACAAGAAAATGTAATAATGAAGCTAGAAAAGGGAACTGCGCAAGAAGATGTTACAATATCTATCTCAACAGATGATAGCTTTTCTGATTATAAGGAGTATAGGTATCCATTCGAGAAAATTGTCCAACCAAATGATATTGAAAAGTTTATTCATATAAACACAACCAATGAGGAAACTCTTATTGAGAAGCACCCAAATGTTTGTTATTCCTTGGAGGAACTAAATATTGAGGTTTCAACAGGACCAGTTGTAGATTTTAGAGTAAAAGAAAATCTAAGAGAAATGCCAGAAGAAGGAACTGTTCCATTGTTTTATCCAAATCACTTTGTTGGGGCAAGTGTAGAGTACCCCAAGGTGATGAAAAAGCCTAACGCAATCATTAGAAATGAAAAGGTTGAAAAGTGGCTTTACCCTAATGGGCATTATGTTGTTGTTAAAAGGTTTTCTTCAAAAGAAGAAAAACGTCGAATAGTAGCAGGAGTATTAACACCAGAGAGTGTACACGATCCAGTTGTTGGTTTTGAGAACGGACTTAATGTACTCCACTATAATAAGAGTGGAATTTCTAAAGAAGTAGCATATGGTCTTTATGCCTATCTTAACTCAACCCCAGTAGATAAGTATTTCAGAATTTTTAATGGTCATACTCAGGTAAATGCTACTGACCTTAGAACAATGAAATTTCCTAGTCGAGATATCCTAATAAGTTTAGGTAAATGGGTAATAAAAAATAAAGAAAATGTAGGGCAGGTTGAAATAGATAGTAAGTTGGAGGAGTTGTTATTAAGTGACCGAAGGAATGCATAGTAACGTCAAAGAAGCAATAAATATTCTTAAAGAATTAGGTTTGCCTAAGGGGCAGCAAAATGAACGTTCAGGTCTATGTTTATTAGCTTTAATGAATTTAACTCAAGATAAGACATGGTCGGAAGCTGAAAGTCCTCTTATTGGTATAACACCAATGATGGAATTTTGTCGAATCAATTATGGAAAAGAATATGCACCAAATAGTCGAGAAACTTTTAGAAGATTTACTATGCACCAGTTTGTAGATGCTGGAATTGCTTTGTATAACCCTGATAAACCGACAAGGCCTGTTAATAGTCCGAAGGCAGTATATCAAATAGAAGCGGAAACTTTAGAACTTATTAAGTGCTACAATACAGAAGAATGGAGTGAATTACTAGCCCGATACTTATCTAACAGACAAACATTGGTAGAAAGGTATGCTAAAGAGAGACAGCAGAATAAAATACCTATACAAATAGCAGAAGGTAAAGAGATTTATATAACTCCAGGAGAGCACAGCAAGTTAATTAAGGCAATTATAGAAGAATTTGCACCACGTTATGTACCAGGAGGCAGATTAATTTATGCTGGTGATACTGGTGAAAAGATGGGTTATTTCGATGAAGAATTATTAAGACAGTTAGGGGTAGTTATAGACTCTCATGGAAAAATGCCTGATGTAGTGATTTATTTTCCAGAGAAAAAATGGCTTCTACTCATTGAAGCGGTAACTAGTCACGGTCCAGTAGACCATAAGCGTCATGAAGAATTAGCCAAATTATTTAAAGGTTCAACTGCGGGAATAGTTTATGTGACTGCATTCCCTAATCGTTCATTAATGGCAAGATACCTAAATGACATTTCTTGGGAGACGGAAGTGTGGGTAGCTGACGCACCGTCACATCTAATTCATTTTAATGGTGTTCGTTTCTTAGGCCCATACGAATAATTTTAATTTGACTCATTCTGAAGATAACTAAGTTTTAGAATAAGAACTGGAGTTCTTATTCTGTGAAACATTAATCCCTAATTCTAACTTGAAGAATTAGGGATATTTTATTGAGGGAGGCCGAGTATTATGAGAAGTGAGAAGAAGAGTTCAGCCAAAATATTAAACCTAGTTTCTATAAATAGTTAATTAAATTCGACTCGATATTGTATGTCGCAGACTGGTGAAATTTCTCATGCCCGATTAATATAAAACGATTCAAATTCTTTCGCTTTTTATCATCTATATGATTCTTCAAACGCCGTGCAGCTTGAACCGTTTGCCCAATATATGCAGTCGGCTTCTTTTTCTCATTATAAAGGATGTACACAATCGGATAGTTATTTAAATGCAGTGCTTTTACAACATTCACATGATCTGAAGTAAATTCTCTCTTTTCAAACACAAGTTCATTCATTGTTTCTGCCTCTGAATCTCTTTTTTAAAATAATAGTACCATATTTATGGCAGCCTATTGATATAAGTATGCAAATATTTTCCGGAGAAAGAGTCAGAAAAAGCGCCGTACGGTTGTCACGGACTCTACGATGACAAGGAAGCAGCTATAACAAACGGTTTTTTGTTGAAATAAAACTTAGTAGCAAGCCTCGATAAGAGGTGGCTGTTAATAAGATCAGAACGGCATTGGATCAAAGAATTAAACATGACCGCGAGCTGCGGAAGCAGTGTTGCTTGAACAATTTATCATGATATGGAGAAATCAGGTGGGGAGCGTATCATAAGTAAATGAGGTTTTTTAGATTTTCACTCTAATAGATAAAAGAGGTCGTCTGAAAAGAGAAAACTCCTCCCTTTCATACCACCTCTGCAAAATGGACTACCAAAGGGTTTGATTTAATGGGTCCAAATAAATTTTTAGAGCCTTATTGGGACAGCCTCGTTTTTATGGATTTTTACTTTTTCAATAACAAATAAATAAAATAAGGTGCCCCGATGATTGAGACCATGATTCCAGCCGGTATAGTGGTTTCAATGATATTGCGTCCGATTGTGTCAGCGAATAATAATAACCAACCGCCAAGTAGAATAGCAACAGGGATAAATAGTTGGTTTCTGGGTCCTACTAAAGTTTTTGCGATATGTGGGGCCATTAATCCGATAAAGGAAATACCTCCTGTGACAGAAACGGCAGCAGCCGCTAATGCGACAGCTGTTAAAAGCAAAACGATCCGCTCCCTTTCAATGGAAACCCCAACTCCAATGGTTACAGGCTCGCTTAATCCTAATAGATTTAGTCGATTTGCTTTGTACAAAGTAAACGGAATCAAGATGACTAACCAAGGCAGGAGAGCCCCAATAAATGGCCAATCTGAACCCCAAATATTTCCTGCCAGCCATTTGGCGATGAAATCAACTTTTGTCCGTTCAGCAGAAGAAATAATGACAATCATAGCTCCGGAAAGTGCAGTTGAGAATCCGACTCCGATGAGGACTAAGCCGATAGGTTGCATACCGCTCTTTTTGTTATAGGCTAATAGATAAATGAAGAAGCCCGTTATAATTGCACCTATAAAGCCAACAATTGGAATCATATAAACAAATGATCCAGCTTCAGCTGGGAAAAATAAAAAGAAAACGGCAATGGCAACCCCAGCACCGGAATTAATCCCAATAATGCCTGGATCAGCTAAATCATTTTTTGTGATTCCTTGCAAAATAGCACCTGATATAGCAAGTGCCATCCCAGCTAATAAAGTAATCAATATTCGAGGCAATCGAATAGAATATAATATAAATTCCTCTTTAAAGGTTCCTTGACCTAATAGAGTGTGGATGAGTCTGTCAAAAGATAAACTAGCAGACCCTATCCCCGTCCCAATAATAGCTGTAGCTATGATGAGTATGAGAGAAATCGATAAAATAATACGCTGTTTTTTGATTAATGCTGAATGTATCATGAGAGTGTTTTTCCTCCCTTTCGGACAATGATCAGGAAGAACGGTAAACCTAGCATAGCGACAATGGCTATAACAGGTGTTTCATATGGTGCATTTAAGGTACGGCCAAGTGTATCAGCAAATAGCATAAAAGTAGCTCCGCAAGTTGCAGACATTGGTAAAATAAAACGATAATCGGTTCCAACAATTGCCCGAACAATATGAGGAATCATAAGACCGATAAAGGTCATATTGCCAACCAGAGCAACAGATGCTCCCGCGAGAATGATAATGACAATAAATAGAAGGATTTTAATTCTGATGATATTTTGGCCTAAGCCAACTGCAACTTCTTCATTTAAGCTGAGAATGGTAAGTTGTCTTGAAAGAAAAAAGGAAACAACAATTCCAATGATAATAAAAGGTACGATGATTTGCAGTTGATTCCAAGTTGTTCCAACCATCCCTCCTGCTGTCCACATCGAGATATCTTTAGAAATTTTAAAATAAAGGCCAAGCCCTTCAGCAATGGCGTATAAAAAGGCGGAAACAGCAGAACCCGCTAATACAATACGGAAAGGAGAGAATCCGCCTTTTTTCATCGAACCAATTCCAAAAACCAGCAAGGCACCGATTGCGGCTCCAATAAAACAGGCAACCATCGTCAAAAAGTAATTGGCTGATGGAATGAAAGCGATCGTAACAGCCAATGCTGCATAAGCCCCGGCAGATAATCCTAGTAAACCTGGATCAGCAAGTGGGTTTCTTGTTATACCTTGCATGATTGCACCAGAGACAGCAAGAGCTGCGCCAACAAAAATGGCAGCTATTTCACGAGGTAACCGAATATCACGGATAAGCGAAATATGATCACCGGTTGCAGAAGACGAAAGAGCCAACCATACATCTTCAACTGAGACGGCTGCAGCTCCAAATACCATTGCCATAAAAAACATACCAATAAACACTAGAATTCCTAAGATCAGTTTGAAGGCAAATGAGGTAAAAGATTGAGTTTTTCTTATCATAAAGCTCGTCATTTTCCTTTCTTAGAATGGGAAAGGGGCTGCCCTTTCCGGCCAACCCCTTTCAATAGACCTCTACTTTTCCAGTCTTAGTTTCCTAGAAACGCTTTTTTAAAGAATGCTAGTTGCTTTTCAAGTGTGATTGGGTCAGTGAATGATGCGCCTTCGCCTTGCATTTCAATGACATGTCCATTTTGCACAGCAGGAATGTTCTTGTATGTGTCTGTTTCTTGGAAAGATGTATTCGCATCAGAGTACTTACTTAAAATGACATAATCTCCCGCATATTTTGGAAGCACTTCAGCTGATAACGTATAATACCCTGCTTTTAATGCGTCTTCCTTTACTTTTTCAGGCATATTTAGTTTCATCGTTTGATATAAGATTTCTGTACCGCGCGCCCAGTTATTACCGTAAACATAAAGGTCTTTCCCATATGCTTCAATAACAGATACAGTTGAATTCTTGCCAATTTTTGTACGAATATCTTCTCCGATTTCTTCTGCCCGATGCTTAAAGTCGTCAACCCATGCTTGGGCTTCTTTTTCTTTGTTTAGTAGCTTGCCAATTTCCACGTGTTGAGTTAAATAATCTACTTTTCCCCATGTATAAGTAACAGTTGGTGCTATCTCATTTAATTTGTCTAAATTTTTTACCGTTGATAACGCGATGATTAAATCTGGCTCTAATTCAATAATTTTTTCTAGGTCATCTTCTGAAACTTCTTGAACATCTTTTAACTTTTCTTTAAAGGTTGGATTGTTTTTAGACCAAGTGTCTACACCGACAACGTTGACTCCTAAATCTAACACATTTCCGGTGTACCCTGAAAGCATAACAACTCTTTGTGGATCGGCTGGAACTTCAATGGGTCCTGTTTCCGCTTGGTATGTAATCGTTTTAGATTCTTTTTTTGTTGAGCCGCTATCCTTTGTTGCTGACTCTTCATTGCCGCATGCACTAATAATAAGAGTTAGCAATAGCAAAAACGGGATTAATAGTTTCTTCATGCTCATTTTCACCTCTTAATAAATTGTAAGTAACACACATCGGTTTATTTGTTCCCGGATCACGGCCAATAACGGCGTCAATTTGAAAGACTTCCCGCAGTACTCATCCTCCCGTACAAGAGCCATCCGGACAGGGTGTCGATCAGATATATTTATAGTCCGATGTGCCAGTATGGCCATTTTTCGCCAATGCTTTTGTGTCTTCTTTTGAAATGTCTTTTCCATCTAAAAGGACTGAGCCTGATTGATGTGGAATAATACGCGTAATGGCCTTCAGTAGATGGTGATTTTCCACAACCATTGGATTCGAGATGGTTGTCACTTTTTATCTGGAATCATTACACTTTAGATTTTTTACAATTAAACGTCCCCCAGAGCCAGTACTTTAATTCTCTAGTAAATATTGAATCATCTTTATGGCCCGCAGAATGAAAACGAATAAATAATCGATAATGATTATCAATATCAACAATAAATATATATTTCATTTTTCAATATGTCAATACAGAAATTGTGTCCTTATCATTGTACCCTCATGAAAGTGAAAACTTTTAGAAAGAAAAAATTAATTATGATGCAAACAAGTTTAATAACTTATCCTTGATAAACAATTACTAATGATGTTTGGGAGTGAACGGTGATGAATCAACAGGATGATTTCAACCTTTTATAGCGGGTTAAGAGAGATGAAGCTAATTGAATATTGGCGGGGAAATCCTTGTTTACCCGGAGAAAATAAATTGGGATGTTAGTTGATTGACCTTTGATCCAACAGCGGTGTTGAATAAAAAAATAGAATCAATACCCATTTTTGCTAAGTGCAGCGTCAGGCCAAAATCATTATACAAAGACAGTGATTATTGCTGTTGGGATTGGAATTTTGCATTTTAAAAAGCTCGAAGTTGAAGGAGCAGAGCGGTTTAAAGTCGCTAATTTTCATTATGAAAAGATAAAACCGTAAGCAGGAGGTGGAATTACTGCCGTTAATTAAACATTCCGTCTCGCCTGAGAACGCTCCGATTGAAAATGCAATGACTTGGCAGGCCTTGGGTGAATTATTGAATTACTTTAGAAAGTGGATGTTGAAAGGTCACACACAAAGGAAATTTTCCAAAGAAGAAAATTAATGATTGATTCATCCTCAGTTCATCCGCTACCATCATCCAATGTGCTTGACTTCATGAGCCTTGACCATGCGGAAGTAGGAATAGTTATAAGAAGTGTTGCTGGAGGGGGGGGAGAATTTGGTGTGGTGAGCCATATCAGGTCCTGTATATCATTACTTTTTAAAGGGAGAGGCAACTTAAAATGAGCAACTGAACAAGGTTTATAGAAAGAAAAAAGCCGCCACACTGCCATTTAAGCAGTACAGCGGCTTTGTACTAGTTAATTGCGGATCAGATAATCAAACGCGCCTAAAGCCGCGTTCGCTCCGGACCCCATCGAAATGATGATTTGGTTATACGGACTGTCTGTGCAGTCTCCTGCAGCGAATAGGCCGGGGATGGTTGTTTCGCCGCGTTTATCGACGGCGATTTCGCCGATGCGGTTGCGTTCGACGGTTTCAGGCAGCCATTCCGTGTTCGGCACAAGACCGATTTGGACGAAGACGCCTTGGAGCTCGACGTGTTTTTCTTCTCCTGTTTCACGGTCTACGTACGTGATGCCGTTTACGTTTTCATCGCCCGTGATTTCTTTTGTTTGGGCGTTTTTCACGACAGTCACGTTAGGGAGGCTGTAGAGACGTTTTTGCAGAACTTCGTCAGCTTTCAGCTCCGGTGCGAATTCAAGAACAGTAACGTGGTTGACGATACCTGCAAGGTCAATCGCTGCTTCGATACCGGAGTTTCCGCCGCCGATGACGGCTACGTCTTTGCCTTCAAACAATGGGCCGTCACAGTGCGGGCAGTATGCGACACCTTTGTTTTTGAACTCTTGTTCACCAGGTACGCCGATATTGCGCCAGCGTGCACCTGTTGACAGGATGACGGTTTTGCTTTTCAGGACAGCGCCGTTTTCGAGTTCAAGTTCGAAGAGATCTTTTTTCTCAAGACCTTTTGCGCGTTGCAGGTTCATGACATCAATATCATAATCCTTCACATGTTCTTCAAGGCTTGCCGCAAGCTTAGGCCCTTCGGTGCGCTTCACACTGATGAAGTTTTCGATGCTCATCGTGTCCAGAACCTGGCCGCCAAAGCGTTCAGCTACAATACCTGTGCGGATGCCTTTGCGCGCCGCATAGATTGCCGCACTTGCGCCTGCCGGACCCCCGCCGACGACAAGCACATCGAATGGATCTTTGTCAGAAAGCTCAGAGACATCTGTGCCGCTGCCCATTTTCGCAAGAATCTCTTCAAGCGTCATGCGGCCGCTTCCGAATGATTCGCCGTTCAGGTAAACCGTTGGCACTGCCATGATGTTTTTGCTTTCGACTTCTGATTTGTATGCGGCGCCGTCGATCATCGTGTGCGTGATATTCGGATTGAGCACGCTCATCATATTCAATGCCTGTACAACGTCAGGGCAGTTGTGGCATGTCAGGCTGATATAGGACTCAAAGTGGAATTCACCGCTGATGTTCTTAATTTGATCAATGATTTTTTGATCAACCTTAGGCGGTCTCCCGCTCACTTGCAAAAGCGCCAGCACCAATGATGTGAATTCGTGTCCGAGCGGAACGCCGGCGAATGTCACGCCGGTTTCTTCTCCGGCGCGATTGACGCTGAAGCTTGGCGTTCTATTTAGTTGCGCTTTTTCAATCGTGATTTTCGATGACATGGAAGCCAGCTCTTCCACAAGAGCCAGCATATCCTTAGAAGTATCATCTTCACCTGCGCTAACTTTGAGAACAATGTCATTCTCCATCAGCTGCATGTATTGGTTGAGTTGTGCTTTGATATTTGCTTCAAGTACCAATTGAATGCACTCCTTAGATTTTACCTACTAGATCAAGGCTTGGTGTCAGTGTTTCAGAACCTTCTTCCCATTTAGCCGGGCAAACTTCACCTGGGTTTTGGCGGACATATTGCGCCGCTTTTACTTTATTGATCAGAATGCTTGCATCACGGCCGATACCGCCTGCGTTGATTTCAACAGCCTGGATCACGCCGTCTGGATCGATGATGAATGTTCCGCGGTCTGCAAGACCTTCTTCTTCGTTCAATACTTCAAAGTTGCGGGAGATCGTTTGAGACGGATCGCCGATCATCGCGTAAGTAATTTTGCCGATTTTTTCAGAGCTGTCGTGCCAGCCTTTGTGTACGAAGTGAGTATCTGTAGAAACAGAGTATACTTCAACACCAAGTTCTTTTAGCGCTTCATAATGGTTTTGAAGATCTTCAAGCTCAGTCGGGCAAACGAATGAGAAATCAGCCGGATAGAAGCAGAAAATGCTCCATTGGCCTTTCAGGTCTTCGTGTGTTACATCGATAAACTCACCGTTTTTGTAAGCTTTAGCTGCGAATGGTTGTACTTCTTTTCCGATTAAAGACATAATATATCTTCCTCCTGAAACATGTAGTTTTATAAATAATATAAAGTTGAAAACTTTATTTATCTATAATAATTCTAATCATGTATAAATTATTAAATAGAACATGCTGTTTGTCAAGGCAAAAAACTTAATTGTTATATTTTATTTATGTGTCCGGTTTTGCATTAGCTGATAAAACGCAACGGTGAGCTCAGTTTGAGGGATTGTTTTTTGACTGTTTAATTCTCAATTAGAGGGTGTGAATTGAAAGAAAAGCCATCCGATTAAGGATGGCTTTCTATTAAACTCCTTTAAAAGCAGCACGGTAGATGTCAGCGAGGTCAGACACAAGCGGAAGCTTCGGATTCGCTGTTGTGCATTGGTCTTCAAAAGCGCGGTCTGCCATGATATCTACTTTGTTTTCGAAGGCAACGGCGTCGATATTGTTTTGTTTGAGGCTCATTGGGATATCAAGCTGTTTCGCAAGCCCGATAATGGCCTGGATCAGGCTTTCAACGCCTTCTTCTGTCGTTTTTGCCGGCAAGCCCAGGGTTCTGGCGATTTCCGCGTAGCGCTGGTCGGCTACGAAGTGGCTGTATTTAGGGAATGCCGTAAATTTTTTCGGTTTGGTCGCATTATAGCGTATGACATGCGGCAGAAGAACGGCATTTGCGCGGCCATGGGCAATATGGAACTCCGCCCCCAGTTTATGGGCCAGGCTGTGGTTAATGCCAAGGAACGCATTTGAGAATGCCATACCGGCAATTGTTGAAGCATTATGCACTTTTTCGCGGGCAACTTCATCGCTGCCGTTTTTGTACGCTTTTGGCAAGTATTCAAATATGAGCTGGATGGCTTTCATCGCCAAGCCGTCGGTATAGTCGTTGGCCATGCAGGATACATACGATTCAATCGCATGCGTCAATACGTCCATTCCGGTGTCTGCCGTAATATGCTTCGGCACGGTCATGACAAACTGCGGGTCGATGATGGCAACATCCGGCGTTAATTCATAGTCGGCAAGCGGATATTTTGTATTGGCCTCTTTATCTGTAATGACAGAAAATGAGGTGACCTCAGAGCCGGTTCCTGATGTCGTTGGAATGGCAACGAATTTTGCTTTTTCGCCTAATTTCGGATATTTGACGATGCGCTTGCGGATGTCTAAAAATTTCTGTTTTAATCCGAAGAATTCAGCGTCAGGGTGCTCATAGAACATCCACATTCCTTTTGCGGCATCCATTGCAGAACCTCCGCCAAGGGCGATAATGACATCCGGCTGGAAGCTGGCCATCGATTCAACGCCTTTCATCACCGTTTCGATGGATGGATCAGGCTCTACATCGGAGAAAATTTCGCAATGAACATAATCCGGGCGTTTTCTTAAATAGTAGAGGACGCGTTCCACATATCCCAATTTCACCATTCCCGGATCTGTCACGATAAACGCTTTTGAGATGTTAGGCATTTTCGCTAAATATTGTGTTGAATGTTTTTCAAAATAAATTTTTGGCGGAACTTTAAACCATTGCATATTGACATTCCTTTTTGCCACTTTTTTTGTATTGATTAAATGAACGGCACCGACGTTTGTCGAAACAGAGTTTCCTCCATATGTGCCGCAGCCCAGTGTTAAGGACGGCATATAGGCATTATAAATATCACCGATCGCCCCTTGGGAGGACGGTGCATTGACAATGATCCGCCCTGCTTTCATCCTTAATCCGAATTGCTCAATGGCTTCCTTGTCGGTGGTATGGATGACGGCGGAGTGGCCCAAGCCGCCGAATTCGAGCATTTCTTCGGCCCGTTTTAATCCTTCCTGTAGTCCGCTGACTTTGTAGCAGGCTAACACAGGGCTTAATTTTTCTCTTGAAAGCGGATATTCCGGCCCCACTCCTTTTAATTCGGCAACGAGGATTTTCGTGCCTTCAGGAACCTTTATACCCGCCATTTCGGCGATGTTGCAGGCCGACATTCCGACAATAGCGGGATTGACGGCACAGGTAGATTCGTTGATGACCAATTTTTCTACTTTCGCTTTTTCCGCTTCGTTTAATAAATAACAATTGTTGGCTGTCAATTCTCTTCTGACGTCTGAATAAACGTCTTTATCGATGATGACCGCCTGCTCGGAAGCGCAGATCATACCGTTATCAAATGTTTTGGATAAAATCAGATCATTGACGGCTTGTTTCAAGTTCGCAGATTTCTCAATGTAGCATGGAACATTTCCCGGTCCGACGCCAAGTGCCGGTTTGCCTGAGCTGTAGGCGGATTTCACCATGCCGGAGCCTCCTGTGGCAAGAATGAGGGAAATCTTCGGATGGGTCATTAACGCCTGGGTTGCTTCGCGTGACGGCGTTTCGATCCATTGAATGCAATGTTCCGGTGCCCCTGCTTGAACAGCCGCGTCTCGCAAAATCCTGGCAGCTTCGGCGCTGGATTTTTGGGCGGATGGATGGAACGCAAACACAATGGGATTTCTTGTTTTAATCGAGATCAGAGACTTGAACATGGTGGTGGAGGTAGGGTTTGTCACTGGCGTCACCCCGGCGACTATACCTACAGGTTCTGCAATTTCAATGACCCCTTCATGTTCGTTTTCGTTAATGATCCCAACTGTTTTATTGTATTTGATATTATGATAGACATATTCTGTGGCAAACATATTTTTAATGATTTTATCTTCGTATACGCCGCGTTTTGTTTCTTCTACAGCAAGCTTTGCAAGGTGCATATGCTGATCAAGGCCGGCAAGCGCCATTTGTTTGACGATTTCATCAATTTGCTCCTGATCAAAGCTGCGGAATTCTTCTAGCGCTTTCAGACCCTTTTCCACTAAACGGTCAATCGTTTTTGAAACGTTTTGCTTTTGTTTGATTTCCTTTTCGTCGACTGCCATTGTAAACCCCTCCATTGAATTAATAGGATTGATTTCAAACAGGATGTCCAGAGCTTTTCCAAAGGTGTTGCAGGCTCAAGTTTGTGACGTATTTCACAAGTGTGGCTAAAAATTTTTATGGTGATATGGGGCTTGTTTGATGTGAGAATAAGTAGTTTGTCATGGCATCTACTCCTTGTTTTTTATGAATCTAATCATAGCACGGGAGTTAATATAATAGTTTGTGAAATGTTGAACAAAATATGAATCATCATGAAAACGGGAAAAATTGCTCATGTGTGCGTTTTTAAAAGCGTTTTCAAATAGAACCCATGGATTATGAACTGGAAATAAATTATTTTGAAATATTAAATTTTCATGGATTAAGCCTTTGGAACGAGAAAAACTGCACTCCAATTATTAAGATTTTAACAATCAGGGTGCAGTTCAACCGTTATCCTAACAGGATGTTAATGCCAAGCGGTATGGAATACACCGTCCATATCTGTGCGCTCATACGTATGCGCGCCAAAATAGTCGCGCTGCGCCTGCAGCAGATTGGCGTTTGACCGGCCTGTCCGGTAGCCGTCGTAATAGGAGAGGGATGTGCTGAAGCATGGGAGTGACATGCCTGAGCTGATGCCTTCACAGACGACTTTTCGCAAAGCGGTTTGGTATTCTTTAAGCTTTTCGGTAAAGAAAGGCGCGGTCAGCAAATTGGACAGGTCCGGCTGCTGTTGGAATGCTTTGCTGATCAGGTTTAAAAATTCGGCCCGGATGATGCAGCCGCCGCGGAAAATCAGGGCGATATCCTTCAAAGGCAAGTCCCATCCGTAAAGCTCTGACGTCATTTTATATTGGGTGAAGCCTTGCGCGTAGGCGCAGACTTTTCCCATGTATAATGCTTGTTTGACGAAGTCGATCCACAAGTCTTTATCCATAGGCCGTTCTTCTTTTTCAGGACCGGCGAGCACCTTTTCAGCAGCCACCCGTTCTTCTTTTAAGGAAGACAGAAAGCGCGCAAACAGCGATTCCGTGATAATGGAGGATGGAATGCCATTGTCGATGGCTTGTATGCTCGTCCATTTGCCTGTCCCTTTTTGCCCAGTTTTATCTAGAATGACGTCGATCAGCGGCTTCCCTGTTTTGTCGTCCTTTTTCCTTAAAATCTCCGCCGTGATTTCGATTAAATAGCTTTTCAGCTCGCCTTGATTCCACGTTTCGAAAATGGCAGCGATTTCATCAATGGGTAAACGCAATCTTTCTCTTAAAAATGCATAGGCTTCTGCGATCAGCTGCATGTCAGCATATTCAATCCCGTTGTGCACCATTTTGACAAAGTGTCCGGCTCCTTTTGGACCGATATATACACAGCATGGGTCAGCTCCGACTTGCGCAGCGATTTTTGTCAAGATGGGAGCGGCTTTTTCATAGACGTCCCGGTCTCCGCCCGGCATGATGGAAGGTCCTGTTAACGCACCGATTTCACCGCCGGAAATCCCGATTCCCAAATAGCCGATTCCTTTCGCTTTCAGCTTGTCATATCTTCGCTCCGTATCTTTGTAGTGGGAGTTGCCTCCGTCCATGATGACGTCTCCTTTTTCAAGCAGCGGGATTAATGAGTCGATCACAGAGTCCACCGGTTTGCCCGCTGTCACCATCAGAAAGATTTTTCTCGGTGTTTCCAATGACTGGACGAAATCTTGAAGCTCATAGTACGGACTGACAGGCAGTTCTTCGATGTTTTGCATCAGCTGATCTGTTAAATCCCTTGTGTAATTATAAACGGCGACTTGTTCTCCTTTTGCGGCCATGTTTAAGGCGATATTGCCGCCCATCACGCCTAAGCCGATGACACCAATTGTATTAACCATATGTTTACTCCTTCATCAATGTTATACAAATAAACTGAGCAGTAATGTGAATCCTAGTCCGGCTACTGCGATAACCGTTTCCAGCAATGTCCATGTCGCAAATGTTTCTTTCATGCTTAAACCAAAGTACTCTTTGAACATCCAGAAGCCGGCGTCATTGACATGGGAAGCGATGACACTTCCGGCTCCGGTTGCCAGCACGACCAATGCGAGATTGACATCGGAATGGCCCAGCATGGGAATGACAAGCCCGGTAGTGGACAAAGCGGCAACAGTGGCAGATCCCAGGGAAATGCGGAGGATCGCAGCGATCAACCAGGCGAGCAAGATCGGCGACATGGAGGTTCCTTTGAATAATTCGGCTACATAATCGCCTACACCGCCGTTAATTAATACTTGTTTGAAGGCGCCGCCGCCACCGATGATCAAGAGCATCATCCCGATTTGTGTAACGGCCGTTGAACAAGAGTCCATCACCGTTTTGATCGGAATGTTTCTGGCGATCCCCATGGTATAAACCGCAACCAGTAAGGAGATCACCATCGAAGTAGAGGCATTTCCGATAAGACGGATAAATGCCAGAAAACCATTATCCTGAAGCCCTATTGTTTCTTGAAGCAGTGTAATAATTGTAGAAATCGACATAATGATAACGGGAAGCATTGCAGTAAATACACTGATTCCAAAACTTGGCGTGTCTTCAAGCTTGAATGTTTTTTGTTCACCTAATGACGCGATATTCCCGGTTTTCGTAAATGATTCGGGTACGATCTTTTTGGCGATTTTCGTAAAGATAGGTCCGGCGATCAGGACTGTCGGAATCGCAACAATGAAACCGTACAGCAAGACTTCCCCGATATTTGCCCCGTATTCCCCGGCGATCGCTGTCGGTCCGGGATGCGGAGGCAGGAAGCCGTGTGTAACGGATAAAGCCGCCGCCATCGGGATGCCGAGGAAAAGAATCGATATTTTTAATTCCCTTGAAATCGCAAACACAATTGGGATTAATAAAACCAATCCTACTTCAAAGAATAAAGCGACACCGATAATGAATGAGGCAATAACGACTGCCCATTGGATATTTTTCTCACCGAATTTATTGACGAGTGTCATCGCGATGCGCTGCGCCCCGCCCGAATCTGCGATCAGCTTGCCGAGCATGGCGCCGAGTCCGAAAATCAAGGCGATGTGGCCGAGCGTTCCGCCCAATCCTTCTTCAATTGTGCCGACGATCTTATCAAACGGCATTCCAAGTGCTAAAGCAACGCCAAACGAAACGATGATTAAGGAAACAAACGTGTTGAGTTTCAAGCCCATAATGAATAGCAATAACACTAAGATCCCGACTGTGACAATGATTAATGGCATGATAGCGCCTCCATTTCTTTCGCTATTTTTGGTTGGTTAAGCTTCTTTGATAATTGGCAATTTGCGTATATTCCTGTTCCAATGCTCTCGATAAGTTGATAAAGATCGGCATCAATTTTCTGTACTCCTTGGCCGACTCTTCTTCCGGCGCATGTCGGTTGGTACTGCCGATCATGTCAGAAACAACCTCGAAAGAATCGATTTTTCCCGTGGCATACAAACCTAAAATACAGGCTCCGAGACATGAACTTTCATAGCTTTCCGGGACGACGACTTCCGATTCGAAAATATCGGCCATCATTTGCCGCCAAACGGCAGACCTTGCAAAGCCCCCTGTCGCCTGAATCCTGGTGACGGGGCCGTCCATGCATTCCGTCAATGCTAAAAATACGGTGTATAAGTTGTAGATGACTCCTTCCAATGCCGCCCGAATCATATGTTCTTTTTTATGGGACATGGTCAGGCCGAAAAACGATCCGCGCACATCCGGGTTCCATAACGGAGCGCGTTCACCCGCAAGATATGGATGAAACAGCAGGCCGTCGGCACCGGGTTTTACGCGTTCAGCGATTTTCGTCAGCACATCGTATGGATCAATTCCGAGCCTTTTTGCCGTTTCGATTTCTGAAGAGGCGAATTCATCCCGAATCCAGCGGAGAACGATTCCGCCGTTGTTTACCGGTCCGCCGATGACCCAATGCTTATCGGTCAAGGCGTAGCAAAAGATTCGCCCTTTTTCATCTGTTTGAGGCTTGTCGATGATCGTTCGAATGGCGCCGCTTGTCCCGATTGTGACGGCAATTTCGCCTTTTTTAATGGCATTGACGCCCAGATTAGACAGCACGCCGTCGCTTGCTCCAATGACAACTGGCGTTTTCGGATCGATCCCCATTTGCTTCGCAACATCGGGATTGCAGTTGTGAAAGATCTCTGTCGTCGGGACGAGTGTAGACAAATGGTCTCGTGTAACCCCGGCGATGGCTAATGCTTCTTCATCCCAATCCAGCTTATTGAGATTCATCATCCCCATGGCCGAAGCCAGGGAATAGTCGATCACATATTGATCAAACAGCTTTTTAAAGACATATTCTTTGATTCCTATATATTTTTTAGCTTTGGAAGCGATTTCAGGGCGATCGTGCACAATCCAGGCGATTTTGCTGAAAGGCGACATGGGATGAATCGGCGTCCCTGTCCGTTTGTAGACATCGTGTCCATTCAGTTCATCTTTGATTTTATGCGCCCAGCCTTCACTGCGGTTATCCGCCCATGTGATGCAGGGCGTCAGCGGCAGGTCATGCTCATCCATGGCGATCACGCTGTGCATGGCGCTGCTGAATGAAATGAATGACGGCTGTTTGTCAGGATGCTGCTGCATGATTTTCGCCGTTGACTGGATGACGGCCTGAAAGATCTCATCCGGGTTTTGTTCAGCGGTCGAGATGTCCGGTGTGTAAAGCGGGTAGCCGATGCTTTCCTTTTGGATCACGTCCCCTTTTTCACAGAATAAAACCGCTTTCGTGCTTGTCGTACCGATATCTATGCCTAACATATAACTAGTCATTTTCTTGTTCGGCCCCTTTCGCCAGCATTTGTTGCGACAGCCACAGATCTTCAACTTTACCTTGCACGTCATCGAAATTTTGATGTAGGGATTTAAGCATCAGATCCCTGTCTTTCGTTTTGATCGCTTGGATATAAAGTTCATGGTTATCGAGAATTCGTTCAAAGTCTTCGTATTTTTCTTTTAAGCGGGCCCGCATGGATAAAAGAATAAAACTTTCCATCACAGGTTTGAGATTGTTCCATATCATCAAAATGTAAGAATGATTGATGGAGCGGACAATCGTTTCGTGAAATAAGACGTCTTGAAATGAGAACTCGTCGGCATCTTTGTATTTGATGGAGACTTTCATCATCTCCAATATTTTGCTGAGGTCTGTTACCAGTTCATCGACATTGGCCCGTCCAAGCTGTTCGAATACGAATGTTTCCATCACCAGACGCACATCATAAATTTCTCCGATTTCTTTTTCAGTTAAACCGATGACAACGGCGCCCATCCTTTCCAAACGGATGATTTTTTCCGATGCCAGTATTTTTAAAGCCTCGCGGATGGGAGACCGGCTCACCGAGAATTCCGCAGCCAATTTATTTTCGGATAAAATGGTACCGCTTTCAATCAAGCCGGAAATAATGCGCATTCTCAGCTCGCATGCAACGCGAACACCTGTTGAAGCTCTTGAAAGCCACTTCTCCGGATATAAAAGATTTTTAGATTTGCTCATACACTCACCTTCCTAGTTATACGAGTATACTTGTATACAAGTATGATAACGCGATTATTTTGATTATGCAAACACTTTCATTTCAAATTTTCCGAAAAATTTTTCCATTTAAAAAATCATTTGTTTTGCCAATGCGCTCTAAATGCTCCACTAAAGCAAAAAAATATAAAGGGAGCAGCTGCCCTTTATATTTTTACCATTTGTTTAACGATGAGTTTGAAGTCATGTTCACTTATTTCTATGTGCCCAAATCGAAAGGAATAACCCCAGTGCCGTTTGTTTTTGATGAAAGTGAGGTTAGGAATGAATGGGTGGATCGGCGTTTCTCGGCATTTTAAAAAGTTGATCTTCCTTCTGTAAGGTGAGAATTCTTTTCCCGCATGAACTTTGTAAACTCTGTTATCACTCACTTTTCCTACAGCTGTAAACTTTTGATAGGGCGCTTGATCTTTGAGATTCTGTTTTGGGGAGTAATAAATGATCCAATCACCAGGATTCATTCTTTTTAAAGGCGCCTCTTTTCCGTGGCAAAGTTGTGCAAAGCCCCCAGATACACCTTTCAAGACGTGATCTTGCGAAGCCACGCCGATCCAATACCTTCTATTCATCCCTTTCAGCATCCGCAAGCATCCTTGTCAGTATCCCCTTCGGTACATGCTGACACAGGAAAATTCATTTCTCTCCATGACGCGATCCCTCCGGTCAGCTCTTTCACTTGATAGCCTTTTTCTAATAAAATTTTAGCTGCTTTAGCTGCCGTATTGCACCAGACATCCCAGCAGTACACAATAATTTCTTTATCTTTCGGGATATCCTCTAATCGATGAGGGAGATCGTGTTCAGGTATTACTCGAGCACCTTTTATCGTCAAGCTCCTGACTTCGCTTGGCCCGTTTCTTACATCCATTAAAAAATATTTTTCAGGGTTGTCCTTTGAAGATCTCAAATAATCCATCGGACTAATGGTGGCTTCTAAACGTGCATTAAAAAAATCGAGTGAATTCATAGGGTATGCCTCCTAGTTTTTATACTTTTTCCATACTTTTAAAAGCAAATCTTTACATAACTTTTTTTCATCGTCAGTCAGAGGGGATAAAACCTCGTATTCTGTCTGTACTAAAATCTGTTTGCATGATGACAGTACATCGCTGCCTTTTTCAGTAAGGATTAGGCGGTATGCCCTGCGATCACTTGCGTTTTTTGTCCTTTCTACAAAGCCTGAAGCTTCTAAATGGTCAACATGACTCACCATTGTCGTACGGTCGATCTGCAGTTGTTCAGAAATCAGTTTTTGAGAAGAAAAAGGATTTTCTTCAATAAATACAAGTACTCCGAATTGCCTGGCATTCAAGTTATACGGAGCCAGAACGTCAGCAAATTGATCCTCCATTTGCTGAAGAATCTTTCCTAGCAAAAATCCGTAGAATTGACTTAACTGTTCCAAAATCGTCACCACCTAAAATAATCAACAAACAATATAGTCAGTATAACTGATTATATTTTCGAACGCAAGCTTTCTAGTTTTCGTTTGTTAATTTAATTAATTAACCGTGGTACAATAAAACCTACGATATGGTGTAAATGGAGGATTTCACATGCAGCGCGGTACATTTCAATTAATGAAATCGGTGAACAAATCGATCATTCTTAATAAAATCAGAACTTCAGAGCCGATTTCGAGAGCCGAGATCGCCAAGGAAACAAAAATTACCCCTCCCACGGTCTCAAACATTGTCAAAGAGCTGATCGGACAAGGGCTCGTGAAAGAAAGCACGCTCGGTCATTCGAGCGGCGGAAGGAAGCCGACAATGCTCCACATCAACACAGGTGCCTTTTATGTCATTGGCATTGATGCCGGGCCTGAGACGGTAGAGTGCGTCTTAACCGATTTAGCTGGAGGGATTCTGCAGCGGACGTCCAGCCTGTTGAAAAAACCGCTGACAAACGAGATGTTTATTGATGTTTTAAAAGAAAATATTGATGCGATTTTGGGACGGGCCGATGTCGATCAGGAAAAGATCATCGGGATCGGCATCGCAATGCACGGGGTCGTCGATGCTGAAACGGGAATGTCACGCATCGCCCCGATTTTAAACCTAACCAATATTCCCATTAAAGATGTGCTGGAACAAGAATTCAACTTAACGGTAAGAGTTGAAAACGATGCCAGGGCGATGGCGCTTGGCGAATCGTGGTTTGGCGGCCGCGATGATGCAGGCAGCATGGCTGCCGTGAATATCGGCCGCGGTGTTGGTGCGGGGATTGTCATCAACGGAAAACTGTACCATGGAGCTGAAGGAATCGCAGGGGAACTGGGCCATATGATCATTGATATTAATGGAGAAAAGTGCGAGTGCGGCAACCGCGGCTGCCTGCAGACGATTGTGAGCGGAAAAGCGATTGCCGAGCGGGGGAAAAAACGGTTAAAAGAAAGTCCGGACAGCCTGACAGCCAAAGATTTGTTTGAAATGGCCGAGAACGGCTGCCAAACGTGTATCGAACTCTTTCGGGAAACCGGTGTGATCATCGGAATCGGGCTGACCAACTTCATTCATCTTGTCAATCCGGGCAAAATCGTGCTGGGCGGCGGAGTGATGAAAGGCGGGAGGTTCATATTGCCGGCGATACGAGAAACGATACAGCAGAAAGCCTTAACAGCCGAGGCGAGGCAGACAGAGGTGACGATAACGAAGCTCGGCGATGAGGCGACGCTTTACGGAGCCGTTTCATTGCTGTTGGCGGAGCTGTTTGATCCGGTGTTAAAATAAGCCATTTTTTTCGGCCTATTTTAACACCGGTGAAGCTTTACCCCTGATGATTGATTGTGCGGATGAAGCGCATGAAAGCTTCGCGGTCTTTGAATACCCCGGCATCCTCAAGAGCTTTAACAAATTTCTGGCCAAGTTCTTTTCGTACAATTGATTCAGCCTGCTCCGGCTCGGACAGCTCTCCGTATTCGGTTTTGAGCTGTTCTGCCCATTCCCGGTGATGTGCTTCAACGGCATCTGACTGACCGAGCAGGAATTCTGTTACTTCCGCCAGTTCGGTCTTTAAGCGGGGAGGAAGGACGGCGAGGCCCATCACTTCGATTAAGCCGATATTCTCTTTCTTAATATGATGAACGTCAGCATGCGGATGGAATATGCCGTATGGGTGCTCGGCAGATGTCCGGTTGTTTCTGAGCGCAAGGTCGATTTCAAAAACGCCGCTGACGTTTCTTGCGATAGGCGTAATCGTGTTATGAGGCGTGCCATCTGTAAAAGCCGTGATATCCGCTTGTTGATCCGAGTAGGTTTTCCAAGTCTGAAAAATATCGTCCGCCGCCTCAACAAGGCTGTTGATCGCCGTTCCTTTCAGGCGGATGACAGACATCGGCCATTTTAAAACAGAGGCTTCGATGGACGGATGCTGTTTGATTTGAAAGGAGAACGCGTCTTCTGCGCGCGTCATCGCAAACTCATATCGTCCGGCCTGATAATGGTCATGGCTTAAAATAGACCCGCCGACGATCGGCAAATCGGCATTCGATCCGATAAAATAATGCGGAAACAGCTCTGTAAAAGCAAGCAGCCTGTGAAAGGCAAGCTTATCAATTTTCATCGGCCGATGCTGCTCAGAAAATAAAATGCTGTGCTCGTTATAGTAAGCATATGGAGAATATTGAAAATACCAGTTTTCTCCGTCGAGCGTGACTTTAATAATCCTGTGGTTCGCCCGGGCAGGATACCCGATCCGCCCTGCATACCCTTCGTTTTCTTTGCACAGCAGGCACGTCGGATAACTGCGTGATCGTTTTGCAGCGGCGCGTTCCCGTTTGATTTGCTCAGGGTCTTTTTCCGGCTTTGACAAATTGATCGTAATATCCATTGTGCCGTAAGGTGTATCCATCTGATACGAAACATTTTTTTCAATTCGTTTCGTCTGGATGTAGTTGCTGTTTTTGCTGAGCTGATAAAAATATTCGGTGGCCTCCAGCGGCGAGTGCTTGCATTTTTGCTGAAACACGGCATTGATGACAGAAGGTCTTGCAACAAAGCAGTTCATCACATTTGCCGCAAGCATGTCTTTCGCATCTATGTCGTCAGTTATCACGCCGTGTTCGACTGCATAGGCGGTGAGTTTTTCCAAAAGGTCGGGGATGGAGTCACCGGAAGCCGCAGAGGCTTCTTCGGGAAACGAGTCCAGACCCAGCAGATTCATCACTTGGTTGCGTGCGTAGTTTACGTCAGCCGGTTCGATTAACCCTGCTTCAAGCGCTTTTTGAATGAGACCGGCTATGTCTTGTTCAATCATGTTGACACTTCCTTCCTGTACCCGTTTGGATGTGAGGAATGCCACTTCCAGGCGTCTTCAATGATCTTTGCTACAGAAGTGCGCGAAGGCCTCCAGCCCAGAACTTGCTTTGCCTTGTCAGATCCGGCAATCAGGATGCTCGGATCACCGGATCTGCGCTTGCCGATCTCGGCGGGAATGTCTTTCCCGGTTACCTTTCTGGCCGCATCAATCATTTGTTTCACCGAAAATCCTTCGCTGCTGCCGAGGTTGAATATATCGCTTTTGCCGCCTTCTCTTAAATAGTCCAATGCCGACAGATGAGCGTCAATTAGGTCTTCAACATGAACATAGTCGCGGATGCACGTGCCGTCGGGTGTATCATAGTCATCACCGAAAATCGTAATATGCGGTCTTTGTCCGAGAGCGGTTTGCAGGATGATGGGAACTAGGTGTGTTTCAGGACTGTGGTCTTCTCCAATTTCTCCCGTCTCCCTTGCTCCTGCAACATTGAAGTACCTGAGAGACACAAAGTTGATACCATGGGCTTCTTCAGTCCGTTTCATGAGCTTCTCCATGATCAGTTTCGTTTCCCCGTAGGTGCTTGTCGGCCGCGTCGGCATGTCTTCTGTGATCGGTACCGATTCAGGCTCTCCGTAGACGGCCGCCGTCGAGGAGAATACGATTTTTTTCACATCGTGCTCGAGCATCGTCTGAAGCAAAACCTGTGTACCGGATACATTATTGTCGTAGTATTTAAGCGGATCTTTTATCGATTCGCCGACAAGTGAACTGGCGGCGAAGTGGATCACTTCTTCAATACGTTCTTTTTCGAAAACAGTGCGGAGGAAGTCGTGATCGCGCACATCCCCTTCATAAAAGGCCGCATCAGGATGCACCGCCTGTCTTTGGCCGGTCTCGAGGTTGTCAACGACAACGACGGTTTCGCCCCTGTCTAATAGTTGATACACGGCGTGTGAACCGATATAGCCGGCACCGCCCAAAACCAACACACTCATATCCATTCCCCTTTCTATATTTCTTTGGCGCCGTCGCCTATCGCCGCAGTATAAAAAGCGGCATCATAGCCAACTGTTTCGCGGTAGACGGCATTCACACGTTCTTTAAAGCTGTCTGTCCGGTCTTTTTCCACAATCGCAATCGCACAGCCGCCGAACCCGGCGCCGGTCATGCGGGCACCCAGGACACCGTCCTGTTCCCAGGCCGCTTGGACAATGGTATCAAGCTCCAGCCCTGTCACTTCATAATCATCCCTTAAAGACACATGAGATTCATTCATCAGCTTGCCGAACCCGGCGAGGTCGCCCCCGCGAAGTTTTTCCAGCGCTTTCAGCGTCCGGGCATTTTCGTACACAGCATGTTTGGCGCGTTTTTGATTGATTTCACTTCGGATGAGGTGCTGGTGGGCTTCAAATGCTTCCGCCGTCAATTCGCCCAAGCTTGCAATCGATAACTCCTGCTGCAGGTCGCCGAGCGCCTCTTCGCATTGGGCGCGCCTTTCATTATATTTAGACCCGGCCAATGTCCGCTGTTTGTTTGTATTGATGATAATCACATCGTGTTTCTTCAACACGAAGGGAGCGTATGTGTAATCAAGTGTTTGGCAGTCTAACAAAATCGCGTGATCCTTTTTCCCCATGCCGATCGCGAATTGATCCATAATGCCGCTCCCCACGCCGATGTACTCGTTTTCGACTTTTTGTCCGAGCTTCACCATGGAGATCGTGTCTGTCTGCAAATCATAAAGCCCTTTTAACAAAACGCCTGTCGCAAGCTCAATCGATGCGGAAGAAGAGAGGCCCGCCCCGTGCGGAATATTTCCGTAATACAAAATATCGGCGCCGTGAACGATATGATGGCCTGCCGCTTTCATCAAAAGGAACATTCCTTTCGGATAGTTGGCCCAGCCGTCAGACTGGTCAAAGGCCAAATCGCTCAAGCTGCATTCAATGATTCCTTTTTCAGGGAAGTTCTTTGAATAGAAACGGATCATTTGGTCATCGCGCTTCACGCCAAGGGCATAGGTGCCAAATGAAATCGAGGCGGGGAAAACATGCCCTCCATTATAATCCGTGTGTTCGCCGATTAAGTTGATTCTTCCCGGAGCAAAAAAGGTTCGCGGTGTCTTTTCTGTCTTAAAAATAGAACGAAAGTCGTTTGATAAAGCGGCTGCAGTATTCATATATCCTCCCATTCGTTTGACGTGCAGACTTAATAAATTAATTTAATTAAGTTCAACCCCAGTTTACTACGGGTTTTCAATTGGTGCAATAAAAAGTGTTTTTTCAAATGAAGCGTTTTCATGTAAAATCCTTATTGGCAGGGATAGGGCAATCAGCACTTGACTTTTACGCAAATCAACGTTAAATTAGTAAAATATTTTACTAAAACCCTTGAAATTTAAAATAAAGATGTTCACATGGAGGTTTTACAATCGTGGCGACGATAAAAGATGTTGCAGAAAAGGCGGGGTATTCAATCTCGACGGTTTCCCGCGTATTGAATAACGACGAAAGCCTGTCCGTACCCGATGAGACGCGGAAGAAAATATTTGAAGTGGCGGAAAGCCTGAACTACCGCAAAAAAACGATCAGGACACTGGTAAAAAACATCGCGTTTCTGTACTGGCTGACGGATAAAGAAGAGCTCGAAGACGTGTATTTTAAAACGATGAGGCTGGAAATCGAGAAGCTCGCAAAGCAATTCAACGTCGAACTGACGACGTATAAAAATTCGGGCGGCATTGACGCCATCCCCGAAAACATTGAAGGATTCATTGCCGTCGGATCATTTTCAGATGATGAATTAACCCGGTTAAGGCAGATGACGCCTCACGGAGTATTTATCGATTCGACGCCGGATCCGAATCACTTTGATTCAGTCAGGCCGGACTTAAAGCAGATGACGAGAAAAACGGTGGACTTTCTTATTGAAAAAGGGCATGAAAAGATTGGCTTTATCGGAGGCACGTACCACAATCCTAATACCGATGAAGACGAAATGGATGTAAGGGAACGAACGTTTCGCGATTATATGAAGGAAAAAGGGCTCTTGGAGGAAGGCTTTATTTTTTGCCGCAGGGGATTTTCGGTGGAAAACGGCTACCATCTGATGGATAAAGCGGTTGAAACATTGGGTGAAAAGCTGCCGACGGCCTTTTTTACAGCGGCGGATCCGATCGCCGTAGGCTGTCTTCAGGCCTTAAATGAAAAAGGGATCGCCATCCCGGGCAGGGTGAGCATCATCAGCATCAACAACATCAGTGTGGCGAAATACGTATCTCCGCCGCTGACGACATTCCATATCGATATTAAAGAACTTTGCAAAAACGCGATTGAATTGCTTCTGGAACAAATACTTGAAAAAAGAAAAGCTGTAAAAACGCTATATATCGGTGCGGAACTGGTGGTCAGGAAAAGCACCAATTAAAAAAGGCGCGGGCTGCTGATTAACAGGCCGCGCCTTTTTTCGTAAAATATTTTACGTTATTCAGTAAAATAATTGTTTACACTTTTTCTGAGACATGCTATATTGTTTTTGTAAAACGCTTTCACTCCAATAAAAGGAATGAGACAAATGATGAATATGAAAAAATATGTTGGAATCAGCAGTGTCATTGCTCTCAGTTTGTCTTTAACTGCCTGCGGGCCTAAAGAGAGCAGCAATGAAGCATCAGGCTCGAAGCAAAAGGAACTCGTGGTCTGGGAAGATAAAGAGAAAAGCGAAGGCATTAAAGATGCCGTCGCCCAGTTTGAAAAAGAGCACGGCGTATCTGTCAAAGTCGTTGAAAAGCCTTACGCAAAGCAGATCGAAGACTTGCGGATGGATGGACCGGCAGGAACGGGGCCGGATGTGTTAACGATGCCTGGAGATCAAATCGGAACAGCGGTTACGGAAGGTTTGATCAAGGAATTAAAGGTGGACAAAGAGATCCAATCGATCTATACGGAACCTGCCATGAGATCCCAGGTGACAAACGGCAAAGTCTACGGCCTGCCGAAAGCGGTCGAAACGACGATGCTCTACTATAATAAAGATTTGATTTCTGAAAAAGAACTGCCGAAAACGCTGGATGAATGGTATGAGTATTCCAAAAAAACGGCTGACGGCAAAAAATTCGGCTTCCTGGCGCTGTTTGACCAGATTTATTATGCGCAGAGCGTCATGGGAGGATACGGCGGCTACATTTTTAAAAGCGATGCAGACGGCACTTATGATCCGGCCGATCTCGGCTTGAATAACAAAGGTGCAGTCGAAGGCGCCGAGTACATTCAGAAGTTTTATCAAGAAGGGCTGTTCCCTGCCGGAATTATTGGAGAGCAGGGCATCAATGTGCTGGAATCGCTGTTTACGGAAGGAAAAGCAGCAGCGATCATTTCAGGCCCGTGGAATCTGGAACCGTTCAAAAAAGCGGGCATCAACTACGGGGTTGCCAAGCTTCCTAAGCTGTCCAACGGCAAACATATGAGTTCTTTTGTCGGTGTGAAGAGCTACAATGTAAGCGCTTATTCAAAGAATGCCGATCTAGCAGAAGAATTAGCCGTTTTCCTCGCTAATAAAGAAAACTCAAAGAAGAGATATGAGATCACAAAAGAAGTTCCCGCTGTCAAAGAACTGGCGGATGATTCTGCCGTCACAAAAAGCGAAGCGGCTCAAGCCGTTGCCGAACAATCTCAGTACTCAGAGTTGACGCCGAATATTCCTGAGATGAATGAAGTATGGACGCCGGCGGATGCGGCTCTGCAAACAATCGCAACCGGAAAAGCCGAACCGAAAAAAGCGCTTGATCAAGCCGCGGAAACGATACAAGGACAGATCAAAGCGAAGCACAGCGGCAGCAAATAAGCCGCAGCAGTGGTGTCAAACTTGTCTTAAGTTTGGCGCCATTTATTATAAGGACGTCCATATAAAGAGGTGAAAGAGAAGGTGCAGCATCGCAAAAAAGCTTTACTATTATCGATTATTCCCGGTCTGGGCCAATTCTACAATAAACAATGGATAAAAGGTCTGTTATTCCTTCTTTTAGGCGTCTCGTTCTTCGCGGTTTTTGGCGATTTGCTGAATATCGGGCTGTGGGGCCTGTTTACGCTTGGAACCGAAGTGCCGCGCGACAACTCGATTTTTCTATTGGCAGAAGGCATCATTGCCGTGATTGTCACCTGTTTTGGGCTGGCTGTCTATTACGCCAATTTGCGGGACGCCTACCAAAACGGAAAGCGGCGCGATGAACAAAAGGAGATCAGTTCACTCAAGGAACAATATCATAATTTAATGGCTCAGGGATATCCGTATCTCATCAGCGGACCATCGCTGTTCATCCTGATTTTTGCCGTTGTTTTTCCGATTTTATTCAGCTTTGCATTAGCTTTTACAAACTATAACCTCTACCATTCTCCGCCTGCCCACCTTGTCGATTGGGTAGGATTTAAAACATTTTCCGAAATTTTCACCGTTGATATTTGGCGGTCGACTTTTTTGGATGTTTTAGCTTGGACTATTGTCTGGACGCTTGTCGCTTCCACACTCCAAGTCGGGTTGGGAATTTTGTTGGCGGTTGTCGTCAATCAGAAGGAAGTCCGCTTCAAAAAATTTTTCCGGACGATTCTGGTCTTGCCTTGGGCCGTGCCCGGTTTTGTTACCATTCTTGTGTTTGCCGGCCTTTTTAATGACAGCTTCGGTGCTTTCAATCATCAAATCCTCTCCGCATTCGGGATCGATCCGATTCCTTGGATGACGAATGCCAATTGGACGAAGCTGGCGCTGATCCTCATGCAGGGATGGCTCGGATTTCCTTATGTGTTCATTGTAACGACCGGTGTTCTGCAGTCGATTCCGGACGACCTTTATGAAGCGGCGACAATTGACGGGGCATCCGCGTTTTCGAAATTCAGGCATATCACATTGCCGCTGATTTTAATCGCGATGGCGCCGATTATCATTACGCAATTCACTTTTAATTTTAATAACTTCAATATTATCTATCTATTCAATGGGGGCGGTCCGGCTGTTCCCGGGTCAACAGCGGGAGGAACCGACATTCTGGTGTCCTGGATTTACAAATTAACGATGCAGTCAAGCCAGTACTCTTTAGCTGCCGCATTGACGATCCTGCTGTCGGTCTTCGTCATCTCGATCGCACTGTGGCAGTTCAGACGGACAAATTCTTTCAAAGAGGGGGCTTAACATATGAAGAAAAGAAGATTCTTTCGGCTCCTTCTGGCCTATTCTCTGTTGGCTTTTATGACAGTCGTTATCATATACCCTCTGCTTTGGACGGTGGGAGCCAGCTTTAATCCCGGCAACAGTTTGGTCAGTACTTCTATCATTCCGGCAAATCCGACATTGGATCACTATAGAGAATTATTCGCCGGAAAAGAGAGCCTCCAATACGGGCAATGGTATGTAAACTCGCTGAAAATCAGCATCTTCACGATGATCGGGTCGGTCATCAGCGTTTCTTTTACAGCTTATGCTTTTTCAAGGTTTCGTTTTAAAGGTAGAAAAAACGCCTTAGTTTTATTCATGCTGCTGCAAATGATTCCTCAATTTTCGGCTTTGGTTGCGCTCTTCGTTTTAGCGCAGATGCTGGGAATGATGAACAGCCATTGGCTGCTGATTTTGCTGTACATCGGCGGACTCATACCGATGAATACGTATTTGATGAAAGGGTATATGGACTCCATTCCCATCGATTTGGATGAGAGCGCTAAGATTGACGGCGCAAGCAATACAAGGATTTTTCTGCAGATTATCATGCCGCTATCCAAACCGATGATCGCGGTCGTCGCCATGAACGGATTCACCGGACCGCTCGGGGATTTCGTTTTGTCTTCGACGATATTGCGGACGCCGGAGTCGTATACATTGCCGATCGGTTTATACAATTTAGTCAATGAAGTCATGGGAGCCAGCTATACGACATTTGCCGCCGGCGCCATTTTGATCAGCATTCCGGTAGCCGTCATCTTTATCATACTGCAAAAGAACTTTGTATCAGGATTGACGGCAGGGGGAACGAAAGGATAGTCCGAAGGAGAATATGGTCTAAAAAAGGAGAGTATCATGCCAAAAATTTATACGACACAAGCAAAATACATGTTGCACGGGGGAGACTACAATCCGGATCAGTGGCTTGACCGTCCGGATATTCTTGCAGATGACATCAAGCTGATGAAACTTGCCCATACGAATACATTTTCAGTGGGGATTTTTTCATGGAGCGCTCTTGAGCCGGAGGAAGGCGTCTATACGTTTGAATGGCTGGATGATATTTTTGAGAGCATTCACCGGAACGGCGGCCGGATTATATTGGCGACACCGAGCGGCGCCCGTCCTGCTTGGCTGTCGCAAAAGTATCCGGAAGTGCTGCGCGTGAATACGGAACGTGTCAAACAGCTTCATGGCGGAAGGCATAACCATTGCTTCACTTCATACGTATACCGTGAAAAAACGAGAGAGATCAACCGCTTGCTGGCGGAAAGGTACGGCAGTCATCCTGCCCTTTTGATGTGGCATGTTTCCAACGAATACGGGGGAGAATGCCATTGTGATCAATGCCAGCACGCCTTCAGAGACTGGCTGAAAAAGAAGTACAACCATGATCTTAAATCTTTGAATGACGCATGGTGGACGCCTTTTTGGAGCCACACCTTCAACGATTGGTCGCAGATTCAATCGCCGTCTCCGATCGGGGAAAATGCGGTGCACGGCTTGAATTTGGACTGGCGCCGCTTCGTCACTGACCAGACAATCTCTTTCTTTCAAAATGAAATCGTTCCGTTGAAGGAAATCACGCCGAATATTCCGATTACGACCAACTTTATGGCCGACACACATGATCTCATTCCATTTCAAGGGCTGGACTACAGCAAGTTTGCCAAACACCTGGACGTGATCAGCTGGGACGCGTATCCCGCCTGGCACAATGATTGGGAAAGCACAGCTGATTTAGCTATGAAAGTCGGCTTTATCAATGATTTGTACCGCAGCCTGAAACAGCAGCCGTTTCTTTTAATGGAATCGACGCCGAGCGCTGTCAATTGGCACGATTTTAATAAAGCGAAACGGCCGGGCATGCAGCTCCTGTCTTCTATGCAGATGATCGCCCACGGATCTGACAGCATCCTCTATTTTCAATGGCGGAAATCCCGCGGTTCATCGGAAAAATTTCACGGAGCGGTTGTCGGCCATGACAATTGTTCAGAGAACCGCGTGTTTAAAGAAGTGGCGAAAGTGGGGCAAACCCTTGAAGAGCTGTCTGAAGTCGTCGGAACGACCCGGCCCGCGGATGTCGCGATTCTCTATGATTGGGAAACCCATTGGGCGCTCGAAGATGCACAAGGATTCGGGATCAAAACCAAGCGGTATCCCCAAACCTTGCACGAGCACTACCGCGCGTTTTGGGAGCGTGATATTCCAGTCGACGTGATTACGAAGGAACAGGATTTTTCGCCGTACCGGCTGCTGATCGTTCCGATGCTTTACTTAGCAAGCGAAGAAACAGTCGCGCGTTTAAAAGCATTTGCTGCAAACGGGGGCACATTGGTGATGACGTATATTAGCGGAATCGTCAACGAATATGACCTGACCTATTTAGGCGGATGGCCGCAAGATCTGCAAGAGATGTTTGGCATGGAGCCTGTTGAAACCGATACGCTCTATCCGGGCGACAAAAATGCGGTCCGTTATCAAAACCGGTCGTATGAGCTGAAAGATTATGCGACCGTGCTGAAGCTGGATACGGCAGATCCCGTGGGATTCTATGAGGACGATTTTTATGCGGACACGCCGGCTGTTACAAGCCATTCATACAAACAGGGGAAGACGTACTATATCGGTGCGCGCTTAAGCAGCCAATTTCATCGGGATTTTTATGAAACATTGATCAAAGAGCGATCGATTGAACCGGCTTTTGACGTGAAACATCAGCCTGGCGTCTCCGTTCAAGTCAGACAGGATGAAGAAAATGATTATATTTTCATCATGAATTTCACAGAAAAACGTCAGCCCGTCGTGTTGGAGTCGGCCGTTAAAGATATGCTGACCGGCGAAACGCTGACCGGCGAAACGCTGACCGGCGAAATCACTTTGGAAAAATATGAAGCCCGAATAGCGGTAAAAACAAAAAAATAAGCCCGGGGGACATCCGCTTTAATGTGGATGTTTCTCTTGAAAAATTAATGAAAACGTTTTCTGTTTGGCGTGTGCCAATCATGAAAGGGGAGAAGCGAGATTCATGAAAAACGTGCTGGCTGTTTTTGTGGTGCTGATTTTTGTTTTGGGCGCATTTGGAACCAGCGGTCCGGCGGAAGCCGTCAGAGGTTCCAGGGCGGCAGAAAGCGGCCTTTTTCTCGAAAAAGTTTCAGGGCTTCACAAGGATTTTATCAAAGGGGTTGATGTTTCGAGCATCATCGCTTTGGAAGAGAGCGGCGTCGCCTTTTACAATGAATCCGGAAAGAAACAGGATATATTCAAAACACTGAAGGAAGCAGGCGTCAATTATGTACGGGTGCGCATATGGAATGATCCCTATGATGCCAACGGCAATGGCTATGGAGGGGGCAATAATGATCTGAAAAACGCGATTCAGATCGGAAAACGGGCCACTGCCAACGGAATGAAGCTGCTGGCGGATTTCCACTATTCCGATTTCTGGGCGGACCCGGCGAAACAGAAAGCGCCGAAAGCATGGGCAAATCTAAGCTTTGAAGATAAAAAAACGGCGCTTTACCGATATACAAAACAAAGCCTTGAAGCGATGAAAGCAGCGGGCATCAACGTCGGCATGGTGCAGGTCGGAAACGAAACAAACGGGGGCCTTGCCGGTGAAACGGACTGGGCGAAGATGAGCCAATTATTCAATGCGGGGAGTCAAGCGGTCCGGGAGGCGGATTCGAATATTTTAGTTGCCTTGCATTTTACCAATCCGGAGACGTCCGGCAGGTACGCTTGGATTGCCGAGACGCTTCACCGGCACCATGTAGACTATGATGTGTTTGCAAGCTCGTATTATCCGTTTTGGCATGGCACACTGAAGAATCTAACATCCGTCCTGACATCAGTCGCGGATACGTACGGCAAAAAGGTCATGGTTGCCGAGACATCTTATACGTATACGGCTGAAGACGGAGACGGACACGAAAATACAGCCCCTAAAAACGGTCAAACGCTCAATTATCCGGTCACCGTTCAAGGGCAGGCGAACGCGGTCCGTGATGTGATTCAAGCGGTCAGCGATGTAGGCGAAGCCGGAATCGGCGTTTTCTATTGGGAACCTGCATGGATTCCAGTAGGACCGGCACACCAGCTCGAGAAAAATAAAGCGCTTTGGGAGACATACGGATCAGGCTGGGCCACAAGCTATGCCGCTGAATATGATCCGGAAGACGCAGGAAAGTGGTTTGGCGGCAGCGCCGTAGACAATCAGGCATTATTTGATTTTAAAGGACGTCCATTGCCGTCTCTGAATGTATTTAAATATGTTGATACGGGAACACCATTCAAGAATTGACTTGCAGCCGATTTCGGATGAAGGCGAACACCGTGTGCCGGAAAACGTCCTTCAATGTTTAAAGCAGAATGAAAAAAGGCCGGATGATATCCGGCTTTTTTTCGTGAAAGGACAGTCAGAAAGCGTTATTAAAATGTTCTCCATTCAATTGACAGAGAGATAAAGTCCGCTTAACCAGCGGTTACCGTTTGAAATGCATCTTCTACAGATGCGTATTCATATCCAAGGTC
This sequence comes from Bacillus sonorensis NBRC 101234 = KCTC 13918, assembly GCF_001592005.1. Classification (GTDB taxonomy): domain Bacteria; phylum Bacillota; class Bacilli; order Bacillales; family Bacillaceae; genus Bacillus; species Bacillus sonorensis. The sequence goes on along the minus strand of NZ_BCVZ01000001.1, from coordinate 527,879 downwards.
GCGCGCGACGGCCTTGTAGGTGATGCTTCCGTTTGCAACGTTGACGCCGAGCGCGAGCGCCTGATTTTCGGCGACTGCTTGTTCAACGCCTTTATTTGCGATTTGCAAAGCGTAAGGCATAGTGACGTTTGTTAAGCCGATCGTTGATGTACGAGGAACGGCTCCCGGCATATTGGCGACGGCATAATGGACAACGCCGTGCTTCGTGTAAGTCGGATCGTCATGCGTGGTGATTTTATCAACCGTTTCAATAATGCCGCCCTGGTCAATCGCCACGTCTACAACAACTGAGCCTGGGGACATCGACTGAATCATCTCTTCTGTGACAAGCTTCGGCGCTTTTGCACCAGGAATTAAGACGGCGCCGATGACAAGGTCTGAGTCTTTTACGGCTTCCGCAATGTTGAGCGGGTTAGACATAAGCGTTTGAATGTCTTTGCCAAACTGGTCATCGAGCTGACGGAGGCGCTCAGCGCTCAAGTCGATCAAAGTGACGTCAGCACCAAGTCCGACAGCGATTTTGGCAGCGTTCGTACCGACCACTCCGCCGCCGATGATCGTGACTTTGCCGCGTTTTACACCGGGTACGCCCGATAACAGGATGCCTTTGCCGCCTTTTGATTTCTCAAGAAATTGCGCGCCGATCTGCGAAGCCATGCGTCCGGCGACTTCACTCATTGGAGTCAGGAGCGGAAGCGTCCGGTTCACTTCGACCGTTTCGTAAGCGATGGCTGTGACGCCGCTGTCCACAAGCGCTTTCGCAAGCTTAGGTTCAGCTGCTAAGTGCAGATACGTAAATAAAACAAGTCCTTTTCGGAAATAGCCGTATTCAGAGCTGATCGGCTCTTTCACCTTCATGACCATATCCGCTTTTCCCCACACATCTTTCGCTTCAACCAAAATCTCCGCTCCGGCGGCTTTGTAGTCGGTGTCCTCAAAGCCGCTTCCAAGTCCGGCCCCCTGTTCGATTAAAACTTGATGACCGCTTTTTTTAAGCGCGACTACTCCAGCCGGAGTAATGGCTACACGGTTCTCATTGTTTTTAATTTCTTTAGGAATTCCAATGATCATGATGTCGTCCCCCTCAAATGAAATATGATTCTATCGCTAGTATAAATCTCTGAATCGGGAAGAGCATCGTGTGTAAAATCAAAAATGTAAGCGCTTTTTTGTGAAATTTAACAAATTTGTGAACGTTGAATAAGGTGAAAGGCTTGATGAGAGGAGTTATCTATTAAAATTTTTTTCTATAAAAAATAGTTTTGTTAAAAAAACAAATGAAAGCGATTACATTTTGTGTTGTTTCACAAACATAACCATTTTCCGTTGTGATAGAATATCTCATGCAGCTATGAAAGCGTTATCTTTGTCAGGAGTGAGTCATATGGATATCTTAGAAATACTAGGCAAGATTAATAAGGTATTATGGGGGCCGCCCAGTTTAATTTTATTATTTGGGACAGGCTTATTTTTAACAATTGTTTTAAAAGGACTGCAATTTCGCCGCCTGATCTATGCGTTTAAGATCGGGTTTGGCAAGGAAGACAGCAAAGACGCGGCTGCCGAAGGGGATGTAAGCCATTTTAAAGCTTTAATGACAGCGCTCGCCGCCACGATCGGAAACGGAAATATCGCAGGTGTCGCGACGGCATTGACACTCGGCGGACCGGGTTCGATCTTTTGGATGTGGGTTGTCGGGCTGTTGGGCATGGCAACGAAATACGCTGAAGCCTTGCTCGCTGTTAAATTTCGCGTAAAAAATGAAAAAGGGGAATATTCAAGCGGGCCGATGTATTATATTGAACGCGGACTCGGCCGCAGATTTAAAGGACTCGCCATCGCCTTTGCGCTGTTTGGAGCTTTTGCCGCTTTGGGGATAGGCAACAGTGTCCAATCCAATACGATCGCTGATATTACGAAGAACAGCTTCGGCATCGAAAACTGGGTGACAGGGCTGATTCTGGTCATTCTCGTCAGCGTCATCATCTTTGGCGGCATCCAACGGATCAGCACGGTTGCCAGCTTCTTTGTGCCAATCATGGCTTTTCTTTACATGGGCGGGGCGATTTTGATTCTGATTTTGAATTATGACAAGATTTTTCCGGCTTTTGAGCTGATTTTCTATTATGCTTTCCACCCTGTGGCAGCAGCCGGCGGCTTTCTTGGAATAGCCGTATCTGAAGCGGTTCGGAACGGGGTATCCCGCGGTATTTTTTCAAACGAAGCAGGCCTTGGGACGGCCGCGCTAATCGCCGGAAATGCGCGCGCAGACCATCCGGTAAAACAGGCGCTTGTCGCAATGACCGGGACATTTATCGTTACGATCGTGGTGTGTACGATGACCGGTTTAACCCTTATCATTACCGGTTTCTGGGACCCGTCTGGCGGCTTGATATCAGGTGTGGCCCATAATGCCAGCCTGGAAGGCGGGGCATTGACGAGCGCGGCTTTTGCCTCAGTACTCGGCGCGGCAGGAGAATACATTGTGTCGCTGTCGGTGATTTTCTTTGGGTTCTCTACAATTGTCGGCTGGTATGTTTACGGAGAAAAGTGCTTCGAATATTTGGCCGGTTCCAAAGGAATTGCGGGCTACAGGCTGGTCTACATCCTTGCCTGCGGCATCGGGACGATTGCCAACCTCGTCACCGTATGGGCGTTTGCCGATATGGCGAATGCGCTGATGATGATTCCAAACCTGATCGCCATCCTGCTGCTTTGGAAAGTCATCAAAGCAGAGACAAAGGATTATTTCCATCACTTCTATGAACATACCAAATCGGCGGGTCCGCCAAGTAAACCAATTCATTAATCATTCAAAAGCTCTGCCGTCCCGGCAGAGCTTTTTCTTCGGCTTACATTCATGCAAAATCTCAAATTTTAACGAAATATGTCGATACTATGAAATGAAGAAGATATTTAATTTGAAGACTGTTTTTCATCATTGATGACATAAAGGAGAAAGGATCACAATAATGAAAGTGAAAACAAAACTGCTGGGAATCATATCTATTCTAGTCGTTTCAATCCTCGGAATCGGAGGTTCCTCTGTTTTTATGATTTCTTCTACAGTGAAAAAGAATGAAGAACTTAAGGACAAGATGGAATTTCAAAAAGAGATTAAGCATATTCAATACCGTCTGACCGGCTTGTCGAATGACGAGAGAGGCCTTATTATGACCGGAGACAATGAATACAGTGAAGGAATGAAGGACAAGGCTGATGATGTTTTAAAAAGTCTTGACCGGGCCGGCAAACTGATCCGGGAAGAAACATACAAAGCGAACGTCGAAGAAATTAAAGAAAATTTCAAGGCTTATTGGGATTTAAATCAACAAGTCATGCAGACTTACGCTTCAAGCCCTAAAAAAGCCGAATCGATCCATTTCGGAGAGGAAAGGACATTAAGAAAAGATGTCCTCGATCCGTCTGTCAATCAGCTGGTCGAAAGCCTGGAACAAGAGGTGGAAGATCTGAAGGCAGAGATCAGCGCCAATGGGACGATGAGCGAATGGGTCATCATCATTGTCACAGGAGTATCAGCCCTATTGGGAATTGTTTTGAGCCTGCTGCTTTTGAAGTCTATTCTGGTACCGTTGAGAAGCCTGAATCAGCAGCTTGAGGATATCGCCCACGGCGAGGCGGATTTAACCAAAAAAGTGATCGTCAAAAATAAAGACGAGTTCGGCCAACTTGCAAATTCTTTCAATGCTTTTGTTCAGTCGCTGACGCAAATTGTGAAGCAGATCAGCAGCTCGTCTGAACAAGTCGCCGCATCCTCTGAACAGTTGTCGGCAAGCGCGGAGGAATCGAAATCGACCTCCGAGTTGATTTCGGAAGAGATGCAGGCGATTGCGGACAGCAATATGACGCAAAGCGAAATGACAGAAAAAAGCTCGGAATCGATTCATGAATTGCTGGACCGTTTATCATCCGTTGCCTCCAATACAGGCAGTATAGCGGATCTGTCGTCTTCGATGAGAGACAAAGCCGAAATCGGCTCCGAGTCCGTTCATAAAATGCTCGAACAAATGAATTTCATTGATAAATCCGTCGACTCAGCCGGAAGCGGCCTGCAGGCGCTTGTGTCCAGCACGGCGGAAATCAGCAACATTTCGTCGCTCATCACCGATATTTCGGGGCAGACGAATTTGCTGGCGCTGAACGCGGCAATTGAAGCAGCAAGAGCGGGAGAACAAGGAAAAGGGTTTGCCGTCGTAGCGGAAGAGGTCCGGAAATTGGCGGACGAAACGAATAAGTCCGCGAACCACATTCAATCATTGGTCACAACGATCCAAAATGAATCGGTAGAAACGGTAAATAATATTAAAGTCGTTCAAGAAAATGTCAGCTCCGGAATAGCCCTGTCCCAGGAGACAACCGGTAATTTCAACGAAATTTTGAACTTGGTGGAACAGGTTGCTTCTCAAATCCAAGAAGTCGCAGCTTCTACTCAGCAGCTGACATCAGGTGTCGAAATGGTTCAAAACACCATTCAAACATTGGCATCCGGATCACAGGAAACGTCGGCCAGCACAAAAGCGGTTGCTTCCTCAACCCAGGAGCAGCTGGCTTCGATGGAAGAAATCTCTTATGCAGCAGAATCGCTGTCTCAATTGGCTGAAGAACTACAAACCGTCATCAATCGATTTAAATATTAAGCAGAAAACCCCATCAGGCGATGGGGTTTTAATTGGTTTTCATGGCGGCCAAAGCGCCCTCAGGGATTTCTTCTTCGTGTACTTCAGTCAAGCTTTTGCCTTTCGTTCCGTACGCCCATACTTTGATGAAAGCGCCGGGACGCAGTTTTTTGTCTGCCTCTGCGTTAATCTGCTGTTTGTGTCCGCTCGCGTCATATCCGGTTAATGTGTAGTTGTACTTTCCGTTATACAGCTTTTCTGCATGATCTTCAGCTTTGAGATAATAAGCCTCAGGCTTTCCCTGGCCTTGTATGAAATGATCGGCCAGCGGCACAAGGCCCCCTGTCGCTTTCTGCAGGATAAAAACGCCGGCAACGAAAACGCCGGCAACGGCGATCAGAACCGCGGCAATCAGGACGCCTGCCCGTGTCTCCATATACCTTCTCCTCTTTCATTCAGTTTTGTGGATGGTATTATTTTATAAAAAAGGCGCAGGGAGAAGAAATTGATTCCTATTACAGTACACTTACATGATTGTAAGGTAGGACGGATCGCGGCGGCTTTTGTTTATCAGACCGCTTCGTGTCATAATATATCCAAACCAAAAGGAGAGACCGAGATGCAAAAAGTGATGATTGTAGAAGACGACCCGAAGATTGCCGATTTGTTAAAATCGCATATTGTCAAATACGGATACAACGTTCATGTAGTGAAAGACTTTGACCGTGTTATGGATGAGTTCAGAAGCACGGCGCCTGATCTTGTTCTGCTTGATATTAATCTGCCAAGCTTTGACGGCTACTACTGGTGCCGGCAAATCCGCCAGGAATCGATTTGCCCTGTCTTGTTTATTTCGGCGCGGACGGGCGAAATGGATCAGGTCATGGCATTGGAAAACGGCGGGGATGACTTTATCACCAAGCCGTTTCACGCCGAAATCGTTATGGCAAAAATACGCAGTCAGCTTCGCAGGGCTTACGGGGAGTATGCGGCAAAGGCGGAGGAACGGCTTCTCGAAAAAGAAGGACTGCGGCTGTATCCGGAAAGACTTGAACTGACATTCGGCGGTCAAACGGCTGCTTTGACGAAAAAAGAAGCCGATATTATCGAAAGCTTAATGGAACGCCACCCGAGGATTTCCGGCCGGGAAGATTTGCTGGCCAAGCTGTGGGATGATCAGGCCTATGTGGATGAAAACACGCTTAATGTCAACATTACACGCGTCAGAAAAAAGTTTCAGGAGCTCGGTATTGAAGATGCGGTGGAAACAGTGCGGGGCGCGGGCTACCGCTTGAATATATCCTGGGTGAAGGCGGGAGAGGAATGAAGCTTTTTTTCAAAGAACATTATTTGTTGATTGCCGTGCAAGTGCTGCAGTTTATCACGATGCTGTCGGTGTACTGGCTTGATGGGTATCAGCACATCAGGCCGGCTTTTTATGCTGTTTTTCTCGGCTTTTTCTTTCTTGGCTGCTATCTTTTCTACCATTACTATACGCGCCGGAATTTCTACAAGCGGATGACGAGCGGGCTGGAATCATTGGATGACACCTTCAGGCAATCGAATCAGCCCCAATCCCCTCTTTCAGAAGCGCTTGAACAGCTGCTGAAAAGCCAGTACAGGCAATACCGGCAAGAATTAAAGAAGCTGGAGCTTGGACAAAAAGAGCATTTGACTTTCATGGATCAATGGGTGCACCAAATGAAGACGCCGCTGTCGGTCATCGAACTGACGGCTCAAAATTTGGATGAACCGGAATCATCCAGCATCCGCGAGGAGACCGAGCGGATGAAAACGGGCCTCAATACGATTCTCTATATGGCCAGACTGCGGACGATCGAACAGGATTTCCGTATAAAACCGGTCGCATTGGCGGATATCGTTCACGAGGTTAATCGCGAAAATAAGCGCTTTTACATTCGCAGTCAAGTTTATCCTAAGTTCAAAGAAATCAAAAAAGGCATCACCGTCGAAACAGATGAAAAGTGGCTGTTTTTCATCATTTCCCAGTTTGTCAACAATGCGGTCAAATATTCGGCCGGAAAAAGCAACACGGTCATCATTTCCGTTTACGATAACGATTCGGAAGCGGTATTGCAAGTGGCAGATTTCGGCGCCGGCATCCCGGATACAGATCAAAAGCGGGTATTTGACCCGTTTTTCACAGGAGAAAACGGACGCCGTTTCAGAGAATCGACCGGAATGGGTCTTTACTTGGCAAAAGCGGCGGCTGACCAGCTCGGCCACCGGATTGAACTTGACTCACAAGAAGGGAAAGGCACGACAATCCGGCTGATTTTCACCGCTACGCAAAACCTTACATCGATGTAATGAAAGTGAAAGAAGAATCGATAGTTCATCAACAAGAGATTTAGGTAAACTGATCACAGATCAAAAGTTAAAGGTGAAAGGAGATCTTGTGATGCTTCAGGTCAAACAAGCCAGTAAGATTTACGAAGGAAAAATTGCGTACCGCGCGTTAACGGATATTAACCTAACGATTGATAAAGGTGAATTCGTCGGCATCATGGGGCCGTCCGGAAGCGGAAAAACGACCCTATTAAATATGATTGCAACGATCGATGAACCGACGACGGGCGAAATATTGATCAGCGGCCAAAACCCGCATGTTCTCAAAAAAGAAAAATTGGCTAAATTTCGCCGCAGAGAGCTGGGATTTGTGTTTCAGGACTTTAATCTTCTGCCGACATTAACCGTTGAAGAAAATATCGTACTTCCTTTGACGCTTGACGGCGAAAAGGTCAAGGAAATGAAGCGGAGGGCAAACGATTTAGCTGAAAAGCTCGGGATTACCCAGATCATGAAAAAGCGCACATATGAGATATCGGGCGGTCAGGCCCAGCGCGCCGCTGTAGCGAGAGCGATGATTCATTCGCCGAAGCTTCTGCTTGCCGATGAGCCGACAGGCAACCTTGATTCAAAGTCATCCAAAGATGTGATGGAAATGCTTGAGTCGATCAACCGCAATGAAAAAGCGACAATGATGCTTGTCACGCATGACCCTCAGGCGGCAAGCTATTGCAACCGGGTCGTCTTTATTAAGGACGGAAAGCTGTATTCGGAGATCAACCGCGGCGATAACCGCCAAGCGTTTTTCCAAAAGATTCTCGATACACTGTCCTTGTTGGGAGGGGATGCAAATGACCTTTCGTCAGTTCGCGTTTAACAATGTCATTCGCAACAAAAGGCTGTATGCCGCTTATTTTCTCAGCAGCATGTTTACGGTGATGGTGTTTTTCGCATTTGCGATTTTTGCTTTCCACCCAGTGATGACCAGTGATTCTTTGACTTCCGGCATCGGGCAGCATGCTTCCTTTGGCCTGTTAGTTGCCGGCGGCATTATTTTTGTCTTTTCTTTCTTCTTTGTGCTGTACTCGATGAGTTCATTTCTTCAATCGAGAAAAAAGGAATTCGGCGTTTTAATGATTCAAGGGATGTCGATGCGACAAATTCGCATGATGGTATTTCTTGAAAATATGCTGATTGGATTTTTTGCGACAATCGGCGGGATTGTGCTCGGGCTCGTCTTCGCCAAATTGATACTACTCACGGCGGAAAATGTGCTGATTATTGATAACAAGCTCGATTTTTACTTTCCATTGATGGCGATGATTGTGACGTTTATTTCTTTTAACAGCCTGTTCTTATTTATCTCTTTTCTTGTGTCGTTTGTGCTCAGGAGCGAGAAGCTGATTGTTCTGTTAAAAGGGAACAAAATCTCCAAAGGGGAGCCGAAAGCATCTGCCTTGCTTACACTGGTTGCAGCTGTGCTGCTTGCTGGAGGCTATTACACCGCTTTGATTGTCAAAGAAGGAGGCGTTCTTGTAGCGATGGTGCCGGTGACAATTGTTGTTATTATCGGCACATATCTGCTGTTTACGCAGCTTAGTGTTTATGTGATCCGCAGGCTCAAAAAACGGGAAACCCTGTTTTGGCGGAAAACGAATATGATTTTGTTTTCTGATCTGTCTTACAGGATGAAAGACAATGCGCGGACGTTTTTTATGGTGGCTATTATCTCTACTGTCGCTTTCAGCGCCATTGGGACGCTGTACGGTTTCCAAACTCTGGTGACAAACGGAATTAAAGAGATGAACCCGCATACGTTCTCATATAAGCCGCCGGAAACAAACAAACACATCGAAAAAGACGTGGCTTTCATCAATGACACACTGGATGAAAGAAATATCAAAACAGACAAAGCTTCAGCTGTCCTTCAATATTTCGATGTCGGCGGCAATGACATGCTGATTGTGAAAGAATCTGACTATAACAAGTTTGCCGATCTCGTCGGGGCTGACCACATCAAGCTGGAAAACGGGAAAGCGGCGGCTGCCGAGTATGAGGTCAAAATCGGCTTAGAGGGAGAAGACGATCAGCAGCGCCCTTCGTCAATCCCTCTTGCAAACGGAAAACAGCTGAAGGCTGATCAAACGATCCGTTCAAAAGCGTTATCTGAACCCAGCTATTATATTGTGACAGACAAAGATTTCGCACAGCTGAAAAAACCGAAAAGCGAAAACCGGTTCTATGCATGGCAGGCAAAAGAAGCTGACGGCATGGCTTTAGTGAAAGCCGGGGAGGCTTTGCAAAAGAAACTGGATTACATGTATTTCGGGGCTGTAGATTATGAGGTATATGATATAAGCAAAGGATATGGCCCGATATTATTTGTCGGACTGTTTATCGGAATCGTCTTCTTCGTTTCAGCAGGAAGCTTCCTCTATTTCCGGTTGTACACTGATTTGGACGATGATAAGCAGAAATTCAAATCGATTGCCAAAATGGGCTTAACAGACCGCGAACTGCATAAAGTGCTGAACAGGCAGATCGGCATTCTGTTCTTCGCGCCTATCGCTGTTGCCATTGTCCATGGAGCTGTGGCGCTGACCGCTTTATCGCATGCCTTTCAGTACAACCTGTTTAAGGAATCTGCAATGGTGCTCGGCGTGTTCTTCGCCATCCAGGTCATGTATTACTTCATCGTCCGCTTCTACTATACAAAACAGATAAAAGCGGCGATTTAAAAGAATAGATGTCGTCGAATCTTCAGCTTGTAGAGAAACTTGTTTTTTTCTACAAGCTTTTTTGTTTTAAATGATTTTAATGTGTTTTTCACCTAGCTCTTATAAATTTGGGATAAATACCTATGTATTTTGCCTCTTTCTTCATTTGGATGATTATGTTAATTTGATATTATTTCAAATTTGAAAGAGGAGTGATCGGTTTGCAAGTAAAAGAAATATTTGTCATTCGCTGTATCTCCTGTTTAAGCGTTGTGTTGCTTCATGCAATATCGATGGTGCTCATGGTGCGGCAGGACATGCTTGGCGATGCGGTTTTCCGGGTTGTTGAATCTTTCAGAACGCTCCTGATGTTCAGTACGCCGGCGTTTATTTTTATTTCCGAATTTTTGCTCGCGCATGCTTACCCTGGCGGCGTTCCGGAAGGATTTTTAAAAAAGCGGTTTAAAACAATTTTCATCCCTTTTCTATTTATCGCTGTTTTGGATGCTTTTATGACCGCAGGTCTGATGATGCAGCAATTTCATGCATCGGTCATTATTAAAAAACTGTTGGCGAATATTTTCTTGGGGAATTTCATCGGTTACTTCATCCTCGTCATCTTTCAATTTTACTTGCTGCATATGTGCTTCCATTCATTTTTGCAAAAGGCTTCACCTAAATGGGTGCTTTCGATTTCTTTTGTGGTCACGGCGGCTTATTTGAGCTATTTCACGTTCATTCATCCTCCGGTTGTTCAGGAGGAGGCGCCGTTTCCTTTTTCATGGGTGCCGTTTCCCGGCTGGCTTTTTTATTTTTGTTTGGCCTATTATTGCGGCAAGAATTACGAGCGCTTTTTGGCATTGCTGGAACGATACAGGCATGCGGTGTATGCAGCGGCTGCTGTGACCGGATGTTTCATTGTAGCGGTTTCCTACTTCGGACAAGACATCGCGGTGACGTCAAAGCGTCCGGATATCCTGCTTTATTCGACAAGCATCATTTTCTTATGCTTTCACCTGTTTTCAAAACTGAAGTCGGTGCCGAAACTGATCATGACGATCAGCAACTATTCTTTTTCTATTTATCTATTGCACGCTTTTATCCTGATTTTCGGATTGGTTATCTTAACAACCCTTGACAGGATCGGTACGGTTTCGGCTGTTTTGCTTTTGTTTTTCATATCTACAGGCGCTGCGGTTTTCATATCCTGGGCCGTCAATAAATTGAAGTACGGCTACATGTTTGTCGGAAAAATTTATGTGCCGAAAAAGCGGCGAATGGAGCAAAAAGTGCGTCATCATGCGGGTTAATGACATAGCTATTGATAGAGTGAAAAGCCAGAACGGCAGATTGTCTGCCGGGGTTTTTCGCTTTTTTTATATTCTCGCAAAAGTGTTCCGGTTTTGCCACATCTCCTTTTAAATGGAAGGTGACTTATTGCCTATAATCATATTATGATAACGATTATCATTTTCAGAATGTGGAGGCCTCAACGATGGTTTTAGCCGAATTAAAGCAAAAAGAGAGAGCAAGAATCATAGATTTTTCAGAAGTGAATGAACTTGTTCAACACAGGCTCATACAGCTCGGGATGAAAGAAGAAGCAGAAATTTGCGTGAAGCGGAAATTGCCGTTTGGCGGTCCGTTCATGTTCGAGTCAGGTGGACAGTGCCTCGGCATACGGCTTGAAGAAGCAAAAAAGATCAGGATTGAAAAGCTATGAACAGCCGGCAGATTGCCCTTTTCGGAAATCCGAATACGGGGAAAACGTCATTGTTTAATGCGCTGACAGGCTCCTATGAGTATGTCGGAAACTGGAGCGGGGTGACCGTTGAGAAAAAGGTGGGACTGCTCCGCCATAAACAAGGAATGATGGTCGATCTCCCCGGCGTTTATACATTGAGCCCACTGTCCCGCGATGAAGGGGTCGTCACTGACTTTCTGCTCAATGAATCATTTTCAGACATATTGAATATTGTCGATGCATCTCAGTTAAAGCGGAATTTGCACTTAACCGTGCAGCTCTTGGAATTTGGTCATCCGCTTATAATCGGTTTAAATATGATCGATGTCGCAGGACAGCGCGGCATCTTCATTGATCATCAAAAAATGTCTGAAGCGCTAGGTGCTCGGGTGATTCCTGTGATTGCCCGCAGCGGCAAAGGGTGTGATGAACTGAGCCGGCATTTGCTTATTGAAAAAGAAAAGAGGGCGGAGCCGCTTGTCATCGATTACGGGAGCACAGTGGAAGAAGCGATCAGCCGGGTCGAATCGATCATACCGGAACGCCCCGGTGTTCTAAAGCGCTGGATGGCCCTTCAATATTTGGAAGGCAACTCGAAAATGAGAGAACAGCTTGAAGGCGCTGCCGACAGCGAAAGGTTAAAAGAAATTTACGAGGAAACCGAAAAACGCCTTCTTAAAGAACAATCCGCAAGATCGCTGCATCAGCATATTTACAATGAGAGAGAGCGATGGATTGACCGCATTATATCATCCTCTGTGCAATATCAGTCAGATCGAAAACAGACGCTGACGGAACGCGTGGATCAGATCGTAACGCATCAAGTGCTTGGCATCCCGATTTTTTTGTTGTTCATGTATCTCATGTTCATGCTGACGTTTGATTGGCTTGGTGTTCCATTGTCTGACGCACTGGACGGTTTCATCGGCGGACCGCTTACGGAATGGACGGCCTCGGCGCTGTCGGCAATGGGAGCCAGCCCGTTTATCGAGGCGCTCATTCTCGATGGGATTATTACCGGTGTCGGCGGTGTCCTCGTTTTCGTCCCGCAGATCTTTATCCTGTTTTTCTTCATTTCGGTGCTTGAAGATTCCGGATATATGGCGCGTGTGGCCATGGTGATGGACCGACTGATGGAGGCGATCGGTTTAAACGGCAAAGCCTTTATTCCGCTGATCATTGGCTTCGGCTGCAATGTTCCCGGCGTCATGGCTGCGCGAACTGTAGAGCAGCCTAAGGAAAGACTCTTGACGATTATGCTGACGCCATTTATGTCCTGTTCGGCAAGGCTGCCGGTTTATGCTCTGTTTGCAGGGGCTTTTTTCGCGGCTCATCAGGCTTTCGTCGTCCTTTCTTTGTATGTGCTGGGCATCGCAGCAGCGCTGGTGCTGGCGAAGTTCTTATCCTCGTCCAAGCTCAAAGAAGAAAAGTCGTTCTTCGTGATTGAACTGCCGCCGTACCGTTTGCCTCAAGCACGTACATTGTGGCGGGCAACATGGGAGAAGGGAAAAGGCTTCGTCCGCAAAGCCGGGACTTACATTTTTGGCGGGTCTGTCCTCATTTGGCTCTTATCGTATACGGGACCCGGCGGAACGGGAGTTGAGATGGATGACAGCTTTTTAGCGATGATCGGCGGAGTGATCGCACCGTTATTGCTGCCGCTGGGGTTCGGCACATGGCAGGCAGCGGCATCACTATTAACCGGTTTTCTCGCGAAGGAAGTTGTCGTTGCTTCGATGAGCATCATCTATTTCGTACCCGAAGCCCAGCTGCAAGGCATGATGGCTGAGCAATTCACACCGCTGGCTGCATATGGATTTATGGCTTTCGTTCTTTTATACGTGCCATGCCTCGCGACAGTAGCGGTGATTAAAAAAGAAACAAACTCGAAAAAGTGGATGTTCCTGTCCATTGTTTACGGACTGGCCATTGCATATGCGATCGCGTTCTTGATTTATCAGGGCGGACGACTGCTTGGGTTATCATAGGAAGGATGTGACAGCATGCTGTTTAATATGACGATCGGAGCGCTGATCTTCGGCTATGCGGCATGGACGCTTATAAAATTTGTCAAACGAAGCCGGAAAGGAAAATGCGCCGCCTGTGAATTAAATCGTACGTGTCAATCGGCTTGTGATGATGTGAAGACGAAAAACAGCTGAGGGATCAGCTGTTTTCACTTTTTATATGTGCACTTCACTCATCAACGCGAGGGTATTTCCTTCGGTATCTTCAAAGAAGGCCATCCAGGTTTCTGTTTGCTCGATTTTCGCCACCACATGCGGCTCTATTGGAAAAGAAACGCCTTTTGTTGCGATTTCATCATATAATGCCGGCAAATCTTCAACTTGAAAATAAATGACGGAGCTTGCATGAGCAAATTCGTCTTTTTCCGGGAGGCTGAGAAGAAGCCGCAGCCCGCCGCACTCAAAGAAAGCCATGCGATCTGTCTGAAATAAAAGGGACAGGCCTAATACATCCTGATAAAATGCCACAGCCCGCTCTAAGTCTTCAACCGGCACCCCGATTTGTCCAACTTTTTCAATTCCCATATTTATCGCCTCCATCCATTTATTGTATCATATATCGTTCCACGTGAAACAGCTTCCGTGAAATGGGAGGGAATGATCGTGCGGTTACGGAGGGAGCCTTAAAGCGGTGTTGAAGTCCTTCTTGTCCCTGGTTCCATCCTTCACCCAAAGCAATAAAGAAAGGCTGGAGACGGGCTCCAGCCTTATTTTTTCTGATTCTCCTTCTCACGCTTCACCAGCATCTCCGTAATCAAATCAACCTGCTTGCTGACAGAGATCGGATCGTACGGGTAGAAGGTATTAAAATCATTGATGAAGACGCGGTTGTTTTTGACGGCGTCAAGGTTTTTCCAAATGGAAGACTGCTTCAGCTTGTCCAGCGTTTTGCTGTCGCCGTTCGGATTATAATCTGTGACGAACATATAATCGGCAGCATATTCAGGGATGACTTCCGTGGACAGTTCTTTGATTTCACCTGTTTTGAAAATGTCTTTTACGATTTTTTCAGGAGCTTTTAAGCCGAGTGCATTATAAACCGCTTGGCCGCCGCGTCCGCCGTTGTCATTGAACACCCAAAACTTCCCTTTATCCGTGTTTTCATAAACGCCGAATGTTGCATTTTTGTCGACGACTTTGGCGATTTTTTTCTGAGCGGCTTTTGATTGTTTCTCAAAGTCTGCAAGGAATTTGTCGGCCTGTTCTTTCGCACCTGCGATATCGCCGAACATCTTCACGGTTTCCTGCACATTTTTTGCAGTGTTATAAGGGATGACGACAGTCGGTGCGATTTTAGACAGCTTGTCGTAATTGTCGTCTTTCATAACAACGATTAGATCCGGCTTCAGTTTCATGACCTTCTCTACATTGATCGGGTCGCCTACATCTGTTACATCTTTCAGCTGATCTTTCAAAAATGGGTTGGTGAAAGACCATGAGCCTGAGCCGACTACATTCGCGCCAACCGAGAACAGCTCGCCGGCATAAAAGTCTGTCACGATCCGTTTCGGTTTTACCGGGATTTTGACATTGCCGCGTGTTGATTTATAAGTTCTTGTCGCCGCCTCAGCTGCTTTTTCATTGCCGCTGCTTCCGCTGGACTCTGAAGAGCTGCTGCATGCGCTGACAAACAAACATAATATCATAACGAATCCGATGATAAATGAATACTTTTTCATTTGACCCTCCATATGTATCTATAATTGAAAATGATTCGCATTATCAATGTAAATATAGCAGAAAAAGCCCTCATTCGTCTATTACTTTTTTGCTTTGTATGATTACTGTTGTTTTGGATAATTTGTTACTATAAACAGAAAAGGATTGATTAAAGATGGCAGAAACACATCCGGTTATCAAAAAATTGCAGGTTAAAGACTTCGGCCAGCCCGTACTCATCATAAACGCACCTGAGTCTTACAATGAAATCATGGCCGCATTTCAAGGTGAAGTGCATGATAGGGCCGAACAAGACAAATACGATTTTGTTCAAGTGTTTGGCACGGCAAATGAAAGCCTGCAGGCATCTGCCCGGGAAGCGGAGCATCATCTGGCAGAGGACGGATTATTTTGGCTTTGTTATCCGAAAAAATCATCCAAACTGTACAAGGGTTCTGATTGCAGCCGCGAGACGGTAGCCGCTTTGCTTGCGGATCAGGGCTATGAGCCTGTCCGCCAGATCGCAATTGATGATGATTGGTCTGCCCTGCGGTTTCGGAAAGCGGAAAACATCAAGACAATGAAACGGAAATTTGCCGTGACGGAAAAAGGGAAACAACGTACTGAGAAAGAATCATAAACACATCACGTATATTGTTCAGTTCATTAAGAATATTCACTTTGTGAAATAAAGTACACAAAAAAGAAATATGATTATGTTCAACAATTCACAAACTTTCTGTATAATAAATCTAAAATTTAAAATTCCCTAGAGAAAAGAGGTATGCAGCATGAAGGAATGGGCATTTGTATCAGACTTTGACGGGACGATTTCCAAACAGGACTTTTATTGGATGGTTATTGATAAATATTTTCCTGAAGGCCGTGAATTGTTTAAGAAGTGGAAAGCGGGAGAATTAAAAGATATTGAATTTTTAGGCACCGTGTTTGCTTCCATCAATCAAAGCGAACAAACCATCATCGATGACATCCATTCGATTCCGATTGATGAGCATGTACCAGACTTCATTCGGCATGTCCAGGAAAGCGGCGGCGACTTTTTCATTCTAAGCGCCGGAACTGATTATTACATTCATTATATTTTAAAAAAATACGGCATTAAAGATGTCGAGGTTTATTCAAATAAAGGCTTTTTTAAAGAAGACAACGTCCACATGACGATTGATGAAAACCATTGGCACTACTCTGAACGCTATGGCATTGATAAATCAAAAGTCATTCAAAAGCTGAAAGAAGAGTATAAGACGATTTATTTTGCCGGTGACAGCGAACCTGATTCCCACCCGGCAAAATTTGCGGATGTTACGTTTGCAAAAGACGCGCTCCAGGATATATTGCGCGAGAAGGGTGTGCCGTTTGTAGCGGTCGAGACTTTCGGGGACATCGAACGGTACTTAAAGCAAAAAGGAATGATCGTCTAATGCCGCGCCAGGTGACAAGTATCGCCATTCCTGCGGTTTTGGACATTAGTGAAGGCGTGTTTGGCCGGTTGGAGGCGATCTTGGAAAAGCACCAGTTTGATAAGGCCATTATGTTTTTTGATGATTTTTCATATCAGCAGTATGAGAATTCATTAAAAGCCGCTTTTCAAAAGGTCCAAGTCGACGCTGTTAAACTGCCGGCCGGCCTTGATCTTCAGCAGCTGATTCAGAAAGCATTTTCAATCGGTAATTATGATGTCATGATCGCCATGGGCGGCGGATATGTCGTTGATTGCGGAAAATATATCGCCTTTTCTAAACGAACCCCGTTCATCAGCATACCGACATCGGCATCCAACGACGGGTTTGCAAGCAGCAATTGTTCGCTTCAGGTCGAGGGCAAAAAAACAACGGTTCCTGCCCGGGTTCCTTATGGGATTATTGCTGATTTGAATATTATTCAAAAAGCACCGGAATGCTTTATTTTAGCCGGGATCGGCGACCTGATGTCCAACATTACCGCCCTTTATGACTGGGAGTTTGAAGAGCGGCAAGGAGTCAGCGATGTCAATGCGTTTGCATCTATGCTCAGCAAAAAGGCAGTGAACAGTTTCGTCCGTACGCCGATGCAGGATATTAAACAGCCGATCTTTTTGAAAGAATTGGTCAGTTCATTAACAATGGGCGGCATCGCAACGGAAATCAGCGGAAACAGCGCGCCTATCAGCGGTTCAGAGCATTTGATATCCCATGCGCTGGACAAAATCTCAAAAAAACCGCAGATGCACGGCATACAAGTAGGGGTGGCCACCTATATCATGGCCCATGTGCAAAATCACCGGGCTGAGAGAATTAAAAAGGTGTTTACAAGAACGGGCTTTTTCAACTATGTAAAAACGCTTCATCTTGACAAACATGAGTTTCGCGAAGCGATCAGCCTTTCTCACACGATAAAGCCAAACCGTTATACGTACCTGCATGACAAGGCCTACCGTGAAAAAGCGCTCCGTTTGCTTGATGAAGATCCCATTCTTCAAGACATGTTTTAAGCTGCAAACAGTCTCCGCCAGAGGCTGTTTTTTGCTGTGGGGAGTTTTTCGGATGATGTCATAAAGGAAAAGCCAAGGACTGTGGTAAAATAAAGGAGAAATAGGTCATAGGTATGAGATTGAGGCACGATTTTAATCAGGGAGAGTGGAACATGTACAAACTAATCGCGATAGATATGGATGGAACATTGTTGAATGACCTTCATGAGGTAACAGAGGAAGTGCGTGATGCCCTTCATGCGGCGAAAGCGCAAGGCGTGAAGATTGTCCTTTGCACCGGGCGCCCTCTCGGCGGAGTGAGCCGCTATTTGGAAGAACTGAATTTAAATGAAGATGGCGATTATGTTATCGCCTATAATGGTGCGCTTGTTCAAAATACGCATACACAGAAGGTCGTATCAGAGCTGACGCTTCGCTATGAAGATTTGAAATCTTTATATGAACTCAGCCAAACCCTTGATACCCCGATGCACTTTTTTGACTCATCTTATTTATATACGCCAAACCGCGATATCAGCCCCTATACAGTCTATGAATCAAACGTCACTCAGGTTCCGCTCCGTTTTCGGAAGATGGAGGAGATACCGGAAGACATACTGGCGCCAAAGGCGATGTATATTGATGAGCCGGAGAAGCTTGACCGGACCATCGCCGCTATACCGGAGGAAGTAAAGGAACGTTATACAATGGTGAAGAGTTCGCCGTTCTTTTACGAAATTCTTCATCCTGCGGCCAGTAAAGGAAATGCCGTTCGGCAGCTCGCCGATCTATTGGGGATTGCAAGAGAAGAAGTAATGACAATCGGCGATAACGGCAACGATCTGACAATGATCGAATGGGCTGGCTGCGGAGTTGCGATGGGCAATGCCATACCTGAGGTGAAGGCCTCTGCAAATTATGAAACGAAATCAAATAATGAAAACGGCGTCGCCCACGCCATTCATGAGCTTGTATTATCCAAATAAAAAAGCCGGCCTTTCGAAAAGGCCGGCTTTTCCTTTACTTGCGCCGCCAGGCTTCAATCCGCCAGACATGAGTCACCCAGTCTTCATAAAAGGCCGGCTCATGGGAAACGAGCAAAATCGTTCCTTTATAGTCGCAAAGCGCTTGCTTTAAGGCATTCTTTGCCAATGTGTCAAGATGGTTTGTCGGTTCATCAAGAACAAGCAGATTGCTGTTTGAAAGCATCAGCTCCGCCAGCCGGACTTTTGCCTGTTCACCGCCGCTGAGCGTAGAAAAGGGCTGGCTGATATGCTTTGGCGTCAAACCGGACATCGCGAGCGTTTGCCTGATGTCTTTTTCCGGTACATCGGGAAAGAGCGCCCGCACTTTTTCAAGCGGTGTATCATGAGAAGCGGGGCTTTCCTGTCTAAAATAGGCTGCCTGTAAATGCTGTCCGGCTGTTACGATGCCGCTGAGAGGCTTGAGATCACCGAGCAGCGTTTTGATGAGCGTCGATTTTCCGGCGCCGTTTTCTCCGATAATGGCGATTTTATCGCCCCGGTTCACGGTCAGGGAAAGGGGCTTAAATAATGGTACGGTGTAGCCGGCCTCAAGCTTTTCCGTCTCGAGCACGGTCATCGCCGGATTCCGCCCCGTTGTAAATTCAAAGCGGGGGACATGAGAATCTGTCGGTTTTTCGATTCGCTTGATTTTGCTTAATGCTTTTTCCCTGCTTTTGGCCTGTTTCGCTTTTCGGACTCTGTTGCGGTCGATAAACGCCTCTAACTTTTTAATTTCCCTGTTCTGTTTTGCGTAAGCGGCTTCTGCCTGTGCCCGGCTTTGCGCATATTCCTTCAGAAAATATTGATAGTTGCCGGAGTAGCGTTTTATCGTTTGATGCTCCAGATGGAATGTAACCGTCGTGATCTCATTTAAAAAGCGTTCGTCATGGGAGATGACGAGAAATGCGTGCTCATAGTTTTTCAAGTAGCCTGTCAGCCACTCAATGTGTGAGGCATCCAAATAGTTGGTCGGCTCATCCAACAACAGCACATCAGGTTCTTCGAGCAGCAGCTTGGCCAGCAGCAGCTTCGTACGCTGGCCTCCGCTTAAAGCCGTGACATCCTGATCAAGGCCGATTTCCGTCAAGCCGAGGCCTTGGGCGGCATCCTCAATGTTGGCGCCGATTTGGTAAAATCCTGAAGCATCCAGTTCGGTCTGGAGCTCTCCGTATCTTTTCAGCATGGCCTCCAGGTTGTCTCCGGGATCGGCCATTTTTTCAGCGAGCACATTCATTTCCATTTCGATTTCAAAAAGCCGTTCATAGGCCTTTTCCATGTACTGAAGGATGGTTGTGCCTTCCGTCAGTTTGGCATGCTGTTCGAGAAAACCGGCCCGAATATTCGGCTGCCATTCAATGTTTCCGTAATCGGGCAGAAGGCTTCCCGTCAAGAGCCGCAGAAATGTCGACTTTCCGGCTCCGTTTGCACCGACAAGGCCGGCATGCTCGCCTTTCAGCAAGCGGAAGCCGGCATCTTGAAAGATCATGCGGTCTCCATATATATGGGTAAGATTCGTGACATTAACAATACTCATGGTGATTCTCTCCTTCAGGCTTATTTTCGAAAAAACTAAGCCATCAAAGAGAACAGCGTGAAGCATCGCTATCCTGTCCGGCAAAAAAAGCGGGTAAGGCAAAATACACCTTACCCGCTACATATTAAAATACAGCAAGAAAGGATGTGAAATCGTATCAAACTGTTCCCGAGATGGCTTGTCTAAAAAAGGGCAGACTTCTCCTGTCTTTAAGCCAATTCTCTTTTAAGAACAGTTGATAAGATTTTCATTCCTTTCCACCTCATACAGTCAAAATTTTCTTCATATCAAATTATATGAAGAGGAAGTACGGTTGTCAAATTGTAAAAAATGCTCCTTCAAGCGGCATTTTTTACAATTTGACATCAATCAGCCGGTATGTTATTTAAAATATGAATAGGAAAGATATTGAAAAGTCGGTTTGAAAACAAAAGGAGAGAGAAAAGGTGGCTAAAAAAGAATTCAAAGCAGAATCCAAAAGATTGTTAGACATCATGATCAACTCAATTTACTCCCAAAAGGAAGTCTTTTTAAGGGAGCTGATTTCTAACGCGAGCGACGCCATCGATAAAATCTACTACAAAGCGCTGACAGACGATTCACTGACGTTTAACAAGGACGATTATTACATAAAGGTGAAATCTGATAAGGAAAACAGAACATTGACCGTATCAGATACGGGAATCGGCATGACAAAAGAGGAGCTGGAGGAGCACCTCGGAACGATCGCGAAAAGCGGTTCACTTGCGTTTAAACAGGAACACGAAGTAAAAGACGGGCATGATATCATCGGCCAGTTCGGCGTTGGATTTTACGCCGCTTTTATGGTAGCCGACGTTGTCACAGTCATCACAAAGGCGCATGGCAGCGACCAAGCGTATAAGTGGGAGTCCGCGGGAGCCGACGGGTATACGATCGAGCCGTGCCAAAAAGATCATGTCGGCACAGATATTATGTTGAAATTGAAAGAAAACACGGATGATGAAAATTATGATGAATACCTTGATGTGCACCGTTTGAGATCAATCATTAAATCATATTCCGATTTCATTCGCTATCCGATCAAGATGGATGTCACCGTCAATAAACCGAAAGAGGACGGCGAAAACGAATTCGAAGAAGTCCAGGAAGAGCAGACGGTCAACAGTATGGTGCCGATTTGGCGGAAAAATAAAAACGAGCTTACAAAAGAGGATTATGAAGCGTTTTATGCTGAAAAGCGCTACGGCTTTGACAAACCTCTTGCCCATATCCATACAAGTGTCGACGGTGCGGTGAGATACCATGCTATTTTATACATTCCGGAGAACATGCCGTTTAACTATTATTCAAAGGAATTTGAGAAGGGCTTGGAGCTGTACTCTAACGGTGTATTGATCATGGAGAAATGCCCTGATCTGCTCCCTGACCACTTCAGCTTTGTGAAGGGAATGGTAGATTCAGAGGATTTATCCCTCAACATATCAAGGGAGATGCTCCAGCATGACCGCCAGCTCAAGCTGATTGCCAAAAATATCAGCAAGAAAATCAAAAATGAATTGAAAAATCTGTTGAAACATGACAGGGAAAAATATGAATCATTCTATCAATCGTTCGGCAGACAGCTCAAGTTTGGCGTCTACAACGATTTCGGCGCCAACAAGGATGTGCTGAAGGACTTGCTGATGTTCTACTCTTCCAAGGAGAAAAAGCTTGTCACGCTTGACGAGTATGTATCAAGAATGCCTGAGGACCAAAAATATATTTATTATGCGTCAGGCGATTCATATGACCGGATTGAAAAGCTTCCTCAGACAGAGCTTGTTTCTGAAAAAGGCTACGAAATTTTATATTTTACCGAAGATATTGATGAATTCGCCATAAAAATGCTTGCGAAGTATGAGGAAAAAGAATTTAAATCCGTGTCAAGCGGAGACCTGGGAATCGAAGAAGACAAGGACCAAAACAATACAGATGCGGATGAACATCAATACAAAGAGCTGTTTGGCGAAATGAAAAGCATACTGGCGGACAAAGTAAAAAACGTAAGGGCGTCAAAACGCCTGAAAACCCATTCCGTATGCCTTGCTGCCGACGGCGAAGTCACAATCGAAATGGAGAAAATTTTAAACGCGATGCCTGACAATCAGCATGTCAAAGCAGACAAAGTGCTGGAGATCAATACAAATCACGACGTTTTCAAAACGCTGCAGGACGCTTTTGAAAACGACAAAGATAAATTCAAACTGTATACCAGTCTCCTGTACAACCAGGCGCTGCTGATCGAAGGCCTGCCGATCGATGATCCAGTCGAGTTTACAAACGATATATGCAAAGTGATGGCGTAATAAATAAGCCGCATCTCAAGGTTTCTTGAGATGGGCTTTTTTTGTGGAAGTGGTTAGGTGGGAGCAAACAGCCAAACGAATATGGCCGGAAAAAATTTTATGGAAAACTTAGTAAAAGATACATCTCAGACTGAGATGTATCTCTTCACTTAATGTTTGACAACTTCCTGTCCCCGCACATTCCATGTCATCGCAAAGATGAGGGCGGCAATTGCGCATGATGCCGTTAATAATGTAAATCCTGCGTTCCATCCGGCTGAATCGACGATGACCCCCATTAGAGCGTTGGCGGTCATTGTGCCTCCCAAGTAGCCGAACAGACCGGTCAGTCCGGCGGCGGTGCCGGCGGCTTTTTTAGGAACAAAGTCAAGCGCCTGCAAGCCGATCAGCATAACCGGACCGTAAATAAGAAAGCCGATCGCGATCAAGGATATCATATCCACCACCGGATTTCCGGCCGGATTGAACCAATACACCAGCACAGCAATCAAAACGCCGAGCATAAAGACGAAACCGGCGGGACCGCGGCGTCCTTTAAACCATTTATCCGAGATCCAGCCGCATAGCAGCGTCCCCGGAATGCCCGCCCATTCATACAGAAAATAGGCGACGCTTGATTTGCTCATATCAAACCCTTTTTCTTCGTTTAAATAGGTTGGCGCCCAGTCCAATACGCCGTAGCGGACGAAATAGACGAAGATGTTTGCCAGCGCGATGGCCCAAACCCATTTATTATTCAACACATATTTGAACAGAATCTCTTTAGTCGACAGCTCCGTTTCAAACGTTTTTTTCGTTTTTGTTGAATAGTCATTGCGATATTCTTCAATTGGCGGCAGTCCAACAGACTGAGGGGTATCGCGGATTAATACATATGAAATAACTGCTACAACGATGGCAACCAGTGCTGGTAAAATAAAGACACCTTCATACCCTGAAGAACTTCCGGTGATTCCGGAGAATACCGCGACACCGGCAACAGCAATCGGAGCCATCAGCCCTCCGCCGACATTGTGGGCGACATTCCAAATCGCCGTTTTATTTCCCCTTTCGCTTACGCTGAACCAGTGAACAAGTACGCGGCCTGATGGAGGCCAGCCCATCCCTTGGAACCAGCCGTTTAAAAACAGCATGATGAACATGATGGCGATAGATGAAGTAAAGAAAGGAACAAACCCCATCAGCAGGCTGATGACGGCGGAAAGAATCAAGCCGGCAGGCAGGAACATCCGCGGATTGCTCCTGTCTGATATGGTCGCCATCACAAACTTGCTGATCCCGTAAGAAAGTGAAAGGGCGGATAAGGCCAGGCCGAGCTGTGATTTTGAAAACCCTTCTTCAATAAAATACGGCATAGCCAGCGAGAAATTTTTGCGAATCAAATAATATGCTGCATATCCGATGAAGATGCCAAGAAAAACCTGCAGTCTGAATTTCTTGTATTCAGAATCGATTTTTTCGTCAGGCAATCTGTCAATCGGCGGTGCAGGTCTAAAAAGCTTAATCATGTTTTCCTCCTACAAATCAATACTTGTTTTCTTGTAAAACTTGCTGCAAGCGGTCGGGAAAGTTGGTGAACATTCCGGTGACGCCCCAATCCAGCAGCCTTCGCATGTCTTCTTTTTCATTGACGGTGTAAGGATGTATGAGCAGTCCGGCCTTGCGCACCTTTTGAACGTATGCCTGATCAATTTGATCAAAGTTCATCCCGAGGCCGACGCTGTACGTCTTATACGCCTTCAGCTCATCATCCGTAATGGAAGCCGGCCCATCGTACCAGAGCAGCTGCACAAGCGGGATGGCAGGGTTTAATTGATGAATAATGTTCAAGCTTTCAGGACTAAAAGATTGAATGATGACTTTATTCGAATGAACATTTGGCCCTGTTAATTTATACTTATTCAGGGTGTTGAGCAGCTTTTCTTCCATTTGAGGATATACTTCCGGCGATTTTGTTTCAATATAGTAGCGGGCGTTTTTGCCGAATGTTTGAATCACTTCTTCAAGTGTTGGAACCTTTAGTCCGACATACTCCTTTTTCGCCAATTCGGGATACTTTTCATTAAACCAGGACCCGGCATCCAGCTGTTTTATTTCCTTTAGCGTATGGTCTTTGACAAGTCCGGTTCCATTTGTCGTCCGGTCCAATGTTTCATCATGCATGGCAATCAATCGGCCGTCTTTTGTCATTTGAAGATCGATTTCTATGTAATCGCCTTTCATGCGCTGTCCGAGTTTATAGGCCAATAGAGTATGTTCAGGAGCATGGCCCGATGCCCCGCGATGTGCGACATTTAATATTTGATTCGGGTTCAGCGGTTTGCCGGCCGGTGCTGCCGCCTCCGCTTTGCCGCAGATCCCAAAACCGATCCCAATCAGTGCGGCAGACATCAATACGTTTCGTAAAAGTCCCTTCATCATCGTTTCCCCTTTCTTTTATGAAAAAGATTGAGTGATCAATTTGAGGTCATTCCTCACATGTTTCCTTTCCTCCTTCATCGATTTGATCTGTTAATATAGCGGCAAAGAAAAAAGATCCCCAAAAAACCTCCTAAATGCTGAGGTTCTTCCAGTGGATCTCCCAAATCTCCATCACTATGATTAACTTATTCCCTATCATATCAGAATTGGAAACGCTGTCAACGTGTTTTAGCGATAAACTGCAAAAAGAAAAAACCTATCATGAAAGATAGGTTTTTAGAATGGTTTCTTTTTATTATGCAAACAGCTGGTCGATGTAGTCGATATCGTCCTGCGACAGTTTGATCTCAGCCGTTTTTATATTATCCAGCAGCTGATCTGCACGTTTCGCTCCAGGAATCAAAATATCGATTTCCGGTCTTGCAAGATACCAGGCCAATACGATGTGCGCGATGTCGGCACCATGCTTTTCCGCAATCGGCGCCAGCTTGTTTACCTTTTTGATGTTTTCTTTAAAGCGTTCGCCTTGGAAGTTTTCCATTTCCCTGCGGAGGTCACCTTCAGGGAATGTCGTGTCTTCCGTGTATTTTCCGGCCAAGAGCCCTGAAACAAGCGGGAAATATGGAACGAACGAAATGTTATGCTCCTGTATATACGGGAAAAAGGTCGTTTCCGCTTCCCGGTTCAGCAGATTGTATTCGCCTTGCAAAACATCAACAAGCCCGTTTTTATTTGCTTCTTTAAGCTGGTCGAGAGAGAAATTGGAAACACCGATCGCCCGGATTTTTCCCGCCTTCTTCAGCTCATGCAGCGCCTCGACCGCTTCATCTTTCGGTGTGTGTTCGTCAGGGAAGTGAATATAGAAGAGATCGATGTAATCCGTTTGCAGCCGCTTTAAGCTTTCGTCTACGGATTGTTTCAAAAATTCCGGAGAGTTGTCAAAGACAAAGTCGTTTCCTTCTTTTTTGTGGGCGGCTTTTGTTGCGATGACGGCATCTTCGCGGTTAAATTCGCGGAGGACTTCGCCAATCAGCTCCTCAGAACGGCCGACTCCGTATATGTATGCGGTATCCAGCAATGTCACGCCGTTTTTAAGCGCTTCGCGGACCAGTTCTTTTCCTGTTTCTTCATTGAGATTTGGATAAAGGTTATGGCCGCCGACTGCATTTGTTCCAAGACCGATCGGAAATACATGTAAGTCTGACTTGCCCATTCTAACTTTTTTCATTGATTTCCCCTCCTAATATATATGGACCCGGCCGGCAATACCGGCCAAGCTGTTCACTTCAACTATAACATGCTAAGCCAGATGGATTTCAATGTTATGCTCGTTGCAGAATGTGTTGTACTCCTCATCGAGCGGTTTTGACGTGACAATGGCATGCAGCCTGTCAAAACGCGCATATGTCAGCAATGTCGATTTGCCGAATTTGGAACGGTCAGCGAGCAAGTACACTTCTTTTGCTTTTTCGGAAATCTTCTTTTTGATTTCATATTCGAGCAGATCCGAGTTTGTCAGCCCGTGTGTCAGAGTCGCCCCGGTCGCCGACATAAACGCTTTGTTGATGTTGTATTTATCCAATGTGCTCGGATCATCCATCCCGACAAAGGACTGTGTTTTTCGCTTAAAGTTGCTTCCGATGATAATCAGGTTAATATGTTTCAGAGCTGCGGCAGCATTGATAATATCCAGGCTGTTTGTTAAAACGGTTACATTTTTATTTGGATCAAGAGTTTCCAATATCGATCTTGTCGTCGTGCCGGAATCGATGAATATAAGGTCGTGATCTTCGATGAACCGTGAAGCATAATGGGCGATTTTCGTTTTGGCGTCTTTATTTTGGATTGTGCGATTCTCAAATGGGATCAACGCCGTTTTCTCAATCGCCGTCACACCGCCGTATACTTTTTGGATGACGCCCTTCTCAGTCAATTTGTTAATATCGCGTCTGACCGTGTTTTTGGAGACATTGAAGACCTGGCAAAGTTCATCTAACGAAGCGGTGCCATTGGTCAAAATGTACTCCTCCATCTCCTTTATCCGCATCAATTTCATACATATATCTCCTTCTAATATCTTTAATTAAATATATAAGAAATCCAAGAGTTAATCAATAATTGCTTAAAAAATGATAACATTGGTGGCTATTTTTTGCAAGATTTGACTGCGTTCCATTTTATTACACATTTATTATATAAATAGTTTCAAGGTTTCAACAAGAAAAAATTTATTTTTTTATGATTGACTTATGGGTATAATCAGATTAGAATATAACCAAGAAATAACCAAAACGTGATAAAATTTGATGAAAATGTTGAGCTGAAAAAAAGCTTTTCATTCCGTTTTCGGTTCTTTTGATTTTGTAAGCGTTTCATTTCCGCCTTTTGCGAAATCTGTCATGCAATGAGCAATAGCCGTTCATGATGGTTAAATCCTGCCAACATCTGTACCAGCAGACGTTTAATATTTAAGGAGGTTATAAGGATGGCAGAAATCAGAAAGCTAAGAAACTATATTAATGGCGAATGGGTTGAAAGCAAAACCGATAAATATGAGGATGTCGTCAATCCTGCTACAAAAGAAGTACTGTGCCAAGTGCCGATTTCTACGCGGGAAGATATCGAATACGCTGCACAAACAGCGGCAGAAGCGTTTAAAACATGGTCAAAAGTTGCCGTACCGCGACGGGCGAGAATTCTTTTTAACTTTCAGCAGCTTCTGACCCAGCATAAAGAAGAGCTTGCACACCTGATAACGATTGAAAATGGAAAAAACACAAAAGAAGCGCTTGGCGAAGTCGGGCGCGGAATAGAAAATGTCGAGTTTGCCGCAGGAGCCCCTTCATTAATGATGGGCGATTCGCTTGCAACGATTGCGACTGATGTCGAAGCCGCCAACTATCGCTACCCTGTTGGAGTCGTCGGCGGAATCGCACCGTTCAACTTCCCGATGATGGTTCCGTGCTGGATGTTCCCAATGGCCATTGCTTTAGGAAACACATTTATTCTGAAGCCATCTGAGCGTACACCGCTGTTAACAGAGAAGCTGGTTGAGCTTTTTGAAAAAGCGGGGCTTCCTAAAGGTGTATTCAATGTTGTGTACGGCGCGCATGACGTCGTAAACGGAATTCTCGAGCACCCGGAAATTAAAGCGATTTCATTTGTCGGTTCCAAACCGGTCGGGGAGTATGTCTATAAAAAAGGAAGCGAACATTTAAAACGCGTTCAGTCTTTGACAGGCGCCAAAAACCACACCATTGTGCTGAATGATGCCAATCTGGAAGATACGGTCACGAATATTATCGGTGCCGCTTTCGGTTCAGCCGGTGAGCGCTGCATGGCTTGTGCGGTTGTAACCGTAGAAGAAGGAATCGCCGATGCCTTTATGGAGAAATTGCTTAAAAAAGCGTCCGAGGTCAAAATCGGAAACGGACTGGATGACGGCGTGTTCTTAGGTCCGGTCATTCGTGAAGAAAATAAAAAGCGCACGCTCGGCTATATACAAAAAGGGATTGAAGAAGGCGCCAGACTCGTCTGCGACGGCCGTGAAAATGTGTCTGATGACGGCTATTTCGTCGGTCCGACGATCTTTGACAATGTAACAACTGATATGACGATCTGGAAAGACGAAATTTTTGCGCCTGTTCTGTCGGTCATCCGTGTGAAAAACTTAAAAGAAGCGATTGAAGTCGCCAACAAATCTGAATTTGCCAACGGCGCATGTTTGTTTACATCCAATTCCAACGCCATCCGCTATTTCCGCGAGAACATTGATGCGGGAATGCTTGGCATCAATCTGGGCGTGCCGGCTCCAATGGCCTTCTTCCCATTCTCCGGCTGGAAGTCCTCCTTCTTTGGAACACTGCATGCCAATGGAAAAGACAGCGTTGATTTCTATACGCACAAAAAAGTCGTGACTGCAAGATATCCGGCCCCTGATTTCAATGAATAAATGATAACTGTCGAACGGCGTGGACCTCACGCTGTTCGGCCCATGTTTCAAGATATAAAAAGGAGGCTTTTTCAATGAGTCATTTGTTGCGCAAGCCGCAAGAGGCAGAGCTTTCACAAGGCGTCAAGGTTGTTCATGAGGTGACGGCCTCAAATTCCGATCTTCGCTATGTAGAATTCAAGGTCGTCGACCTCGCGCCGGGATCCCGCTATTCAGAGGAATTAACCAAGCAGGAATGCTGCATTGTTGCGGTTACTGGAAAAATTACCGTATCTGATCATGAAGCGACATTTGAGAACATCGGAACGAGGGATAGCGTATTTGAAAAAAAACCGACGGACAGCGTCTATGTGTCAAATGACCGCGCATTTGAAGTGACTGCGGTTACCCAGGCAAGAATAGCCCTTTGTTATTCCCCTTCAGAAAAACAGCTGCCGACAAAATTGATCAAAGCGGAAGATAACGGCGTCGAGCATCGCGGGAAGTTTAGCAATAAACGGACCGTCCATAATATTCTTCCGGATTCAGACCCTTCGGCGAACAGCCTGTTAGTCGTTGAAGTCTACACAGAAAGCGGAAATTGGTCAAGTTACCCGCCTCATAAACACGATCAAGACAATCTGCCAGAAGAATCGTTTTTAGAAGAAACCTATTACCATGAACTTGATCCTGCCCAAGGTTTTGTATTCCAGCGCGTCTATACGGATGACCGCTCAATTGACGAGACGATGACAGTAGAAAATGAAAACGTTGTCATCGTGCCGGCGGGCTATCACCCGGTGGGTGTTCCTGATGGGTATACGTCTTATTATTTGAATGTCATGGCAGGACCGGTGCGCAAGTGGAAGTTTCACAATGATCCGGATCATGAGTGGATTTTGGAACGCTAACAATCAGGCGAGGAGTGGCTGTTGAAGATGAAATATACGTTTAATGAAGAGAAGGAATTTGACATTGTGGCGATCGGCCGCGCGTGCATTGACTTAAATGCCGTCGAATACAACCGGCCGATGGAAGAAACGATGACGTTTTCGAAATATGTCGGCGGCTCGCCGGCGAATATTGCGATCGGCAGCTCAAAGTTGGGATTGAAGGCCGGTTTCATCGGCAAAATTCCGGACGACCAGCATGGCAGATTTATAGAGTCCTATATGAGAAATACGGGTGTTGACACATCGCAAATGGTTGTTGATCAAGACGGACATAAAGCAGGCCTCGCTTTTACGGAAATCAAAAGCCCTGAAGAATGCAGCATTTTGATGTACCGGGATGATGTCGCAGACCTTTACCTTTCTCCTTCGGAAGTTGACGGGGACTACATCGCCAGAGCGAAGATGCTCTTGGTCTCCGGTACGGCGCTCTCAAAAAGTCCGTCCCGCGAAGCGGTTTTAAAAGCCGTTCAGCTGGCGAAAAAGCACCAGGTCAAGGTTGTATTCGAGCTTGATTACCGTCCGTACACATGGACATCAGCGGAAGAGACCGCTGTTTACTATTCATTGGTCGCCGAGCAGTCCGACGTCGTCATCGGGACGCGCGATGAATTTGATGTGATGGAAAACCGCAGCGGAGGAAGCAATGAAGAATCAGTGAAACATTTATTCGAACATTCTGCGGATCTTGTCGTCATCAAGCACGGTGTGGAAGGGTCGTATGCATACAGCAAATCGGGAGAGGTCTTCCGCGCGAAAGCTTACAAAACAAAGGTTCTGAAAACATTTGGAGCAGGCGACTCATATGCTTCAGCCTTCCTCTACGGCCTTGTGACAGGGAAGACAATCGAAACGGCATTGAAATACGGCAGCGCTTCCGCCTCTATTGTCGTCAGCAAGCACAGTTCATCCGAAGCCATGCCGACCGTTGAGGAAATCGAGCAGCTCATTGCGGCGCAGTCTTACAGTCTTAAATGAAAAGAATGAGTAAAGGTGGGATCGTTTGTGGGCAAGAAAATACGTTTAACAACAGCACAAGCGTTAATTAAATTCTTAAATCAGCAGTACGTCAATGTTGATGGAGAGGAAACGCCGTTTGTCGAAGGGATTTTCACAATTTTCGGACACGGAAACGTGGTCGGGATCGGCCAGGCGCTTGAGCAGGATGCCGGTCATTTGAAAGTATTCCAGGGGAAAAACGAGCAGGGAATGGCTCATGCGGCAATGGCCTACAGCAAGCAAATGCTGAGAAGAAAAATCTATGCCGTATCAACGTCCGTCGGACCGGGAGCCGCGAATTTGGTGGCTGCCGCAGGAACAGCGCTCGCGAACAATATTCCGGTTCTTTTGCTTCCGGCTGACACATTTGCAACGAGACAGCCTGATCCGGTTCTTCAGCAAGTGGAGCAGGAATACAGCGCAGCGGTTACGACGAACGATGCATTGAAGCCGGTCTCAAGGTATTGGGATCGCATTACACGTCCCGAACAATTAATGAGCAGCCTGATTCGTGCGTTTGAAGTGATGACAGACCCGGCAAAGGCCGGTCCGGTAACGATTTGCCTGTCTCAGGATGTCGAAGGTGAAGCATTTGACTTTGATGAAAGCTTCTTTCAAAAACGCGTTCACTACATTGACCGCAGGGAGCCGAGCGAACGCGAGCTGACAGGCGCGGCAGAGCTGATCAAATCGAGCAAAAAACCGCTTATCTTAGTCGGCGGCGGGGCGAAATATTCCGGTGCCCGGGACGAACTGATCGCGATCTCCGAAGCATACAACATACCATTGGTTGAAACACAGGCCGGCAAATCAACGGTGGAAGCTGACTTTGCAAATAACTTGGGCGGAATGGGCATCACAGGTACGCTCGCTGCCAACAAAGCAGCCCGCCAGGCCGACCTCATCATCGGGATCGGAACACGATATACCGATTTTGCGACCTCTTCAAAAACGGCGTTTGATTTTGATAACGCAAAATTTTTGAACATCAATGTCAGCAGAATGCAGGCCTATAAGCTTGACGCATTCCAGGTCGTGGCAGATGCGAAAGTGACGCTCGGCAAGCTGCACGGCTTATTGGAAGGATATAAGAGCGAGTTCGGTTCACTCATTCGGGAGCTGAAAGACGAATGGCTTGCTGAACGCGACCGCTTGAGCAAAGTCACATTTAAGCGCGAAAACTTTACGCCTGAAATTAAAGATCACTTTTCTCAAGAAGTGCTGAATGAATATGCCGACGCACTGAAAACCGAGCTTCCGCAAACGACCGCTTTGCTGGCGATCAATGAGACAATCGATGAAGACAGCGTTGTCATTTGTTCAGCGGGTTCTCTGCCGGGCGACCTGCAGCGGCTGTGGCATTCAAACGTACCGAATACGTACAACCTGGAATACGGCTATTCCTGCATGGGTTATGAAGTATCCGGCACACTCGGGCTGAAATTGGCTCATCCGGACAGAGAGGTCTATTCACTGGTTGGGGATGGCAGCTTCCTGATGCTTCACTCAGAGCTGATCACAGCCATTCAGTACAATAAGAAAATCAATGTCCTGCTTTTTGACAACTCCGGGTTTGGCTGTATCAACAACCTCCAGATGGATCATGGAAGCGGCAGCTACTATTGCGAATTCAGAACGGATGACAACCAGATTCTCAACGTCGATTATGCAAAAGTTGCTGAAGGCTACGGAGCCAAAACATACCGCGCCAACACGGTTGAAGAATTAAAAGCCGCACTTGAAGATGCAAAAAAACAAGAGGTCTCGACATTGATTGAAATGAAAGTGCTGCCGAAGACGATGACTGACGGTTATGACAGCTGGTGGCATGTCGGGGTTGCAGAGGTTTCAGAACAGGAAAGCGTTCAAAAAGCGTATGAAGCCAAAGAAAAAATGCTCGAATCTGCAAAGCAGTATTAAAGGAGGCACCAGGATGACCAAGTCAGAAATTCTATGGGGCATTGCCCCCATAGGATGGCGGAATGATGATATTCCGGAAATCGGAGCGGGCAACACCCTTCAGCATTTGTTAAGCGATATCGTCGTTGCAGGCTTTCAAGGCACGGAAGTGGGCGGCTTCTTTCCGGAACCGGCCATTCTCAATAAAGAGCTCGAGCTGAGAAATCTAAAGATTGCCGGCAAGTGGTTCAGCAGCTATATCCTTCGTAACGGCGTTGAAGAAGCGGCCAAGGAATTTGCGGCTCACTGCCAGTACTTGAAAGACGTCCATGCAGATGTTGCGGTCGTATCAGAACAGACCTACAGCGTGCAGGGTTTGGATAAAAACGTGTTTACAGAAAAGCCTTATTTCACCGATGAAGAATGGCTGCGGCTATGCGAAGGTTTAAATCACCTCGGGGAAATCGCCGGCCGGTACGGCCTGAAGCTTGTCTACCATCATCACCTCGGCACAGGCGTGCAGACAGAAGAAGAAGTTGACCGGCTCATGGCAGGAACTGACCCGTCGCTTGTGCACCTTCTGTATGATACGGGGCACGCCTACATTTCCGACGGAAATTATATGAACATTCTTGAAAAGCATATCGACCGGATCAAACATGTTCATTTTAAGGACGCACGCCTGAATGTCATGAAGAAATGCAAGGCGGAAGGAAGATCGTTTCAACAAGCGTTTTTGCAAGGAATGTTCACCGTTCCAGGCGACGGCTGCATCGATTTTAAAGAAGTATATGAAAAGCTGCTGCAGCACGGCTATTCCGGATGGATCGTAGTGGAGGCCGAACAGGATCCTGATGTGGCAAATCCGCTTGAATACGCATTGATCGCCAGAAAATATATTGACCGTCACTTGTTGAATGTCGCAGCAACCAATTAAGGGGGCTCTAAATTGAGCAATGGAAATGCAGCAGTCTCACCATTCAATAAACGAACCGTCGCGGCAGCTTTGGCAAATTACATTGATGCAGGCTCCATTGTGGCAGGATCGGCAGGTTTATCTTTATGGGTCAGTTATCTAAAGCTTTCTGATACACAGATCGGGCTGCTTGGCGCGTTTAGCGCGAACGCCATCTCAGCAGCGATCGGAGCGCTGCTCGGCGGCTTTTTGGCTGACAAAATTGGCCGGAAAGCTGTCTATACGAACAGTATGCTTGTTTATGCACTGGGGATTTGTTTAGTATTGTTCGGCGCCAGCTTCCCTATTTTGTTAAGCGGTTACATTATTATCGGTTTGTCGGTAGGAGCTGATATTACGGCTTCTTGGACGATTATCGCAGAGAACGCGCCTAAGAAAAACCGGGCCCGTCATTGCGGCGTTGCGCAAGTCGCATGGGCTGCGGGAGCGGTTGTGGTTCTGTTGCTGTCGGTCCTGCTGGGTGATTTCGGCTTATTGGGCAATAAAATCGTGTTTGGGCATTTGCTTGTCATCGCACTGATCACCTATGTTCTGCGCAAAAGGCTGCCGGAATCCGATGCCTGGCAGGATAAAGCTGAACCGGCTCAAGCCGTCAGGAAGACGTCCTATCTTGATTTACTTCAGCCTAAGTTTTTAAAAAGCATTTTATTTTTAATGGGTGTGTACTTGATTTGGAATCTGGCGGCCGGTGTCATGGGATTTTTTATGCCTTACATTTATCAGCAAGTCGGCGGTGTGTCAGCAAACATGGCAAACATTTTGCAGATGGGGCTGTTTATTTTCACCGGGCTTGGTGTCGCTTTTATCTTCATGCCGTTTGCCGACAAATACAGAAAGACAGTGTTTGGAATCTCCGCATTTGCGGCGGTGATTGGCTGGTCATTGTTTCTGCTTCCGGCAGAGGGCATGCCGATTCTCATCCTCTTTATCGTGATGATCGGCATCAACAATGGGGCCGGACAACAGGCGAACTATCAATTATGGGCCAGCGAAATTTTCCCGACAGAATACCGTGCATCTGCACAAGGG
The DNA here is from genome assembly GCF_001592005.1 of Bacillus sonorensis NBRC 101234 = KCTC 13918. Lineage (GTDB taxonomy): Bacteria > Bacillota > Bacilli > Bacillales > Bacillaceae > Bacillus > Bacillus sonorensis. The sequence goes on along the minus strand of NZ_BCVZ01000001.1, from coordinate 493,224 downwards.
CTGATGTTCTTTCTTGTTCGCATCTCAATCGGAGCCTGGAGTCTGTTCGTCCCAATGATCATCTCGAATTTTGGAATTGCATTTATGGCCGCCATTCTCCTCGGCTGTGTAACAGCCAGCATGATCATCGGGCTTGTATTCGCACCTAATACATCCGGCAAGTCGCTTGAACAAATTCAAAAAGAGCTGTATGGAACTCCGCCAGCTCAAGTTGAGCAAGTACAGACAAAAAAAATTATGTAACTACTTTTGAAGGAGTGGCTATCAATGAAATTACGCATTGGTGTTATTGGTACAGGAGCAATCGGAAAAGAGCACATCAACCGCATCACGAATAAATTAGCCGGCGGAGAAATTGTCGCGGTCACCGATGTAAACCAGGAGGCAGCTCAGCAAGTCGTAGCCGACTACAGTTTGAATGCCAAAGTCTATCCGGATGACGACAGCCTGATCGCAGCCGAAAACGTAGACGCCGTCTTGGTGACAAGCTGGGGTCCGGCTCATGAATCAAGCGTGCTGAAAGCGATTAAAGCGAATAAATACGTATTTTGTGAAAAACCTTTAGCGACGACTGCGGAAGGCTGCATGCGGATCGTCAATGAAGAAATCAAGGCAGGCAAACGACTCGTTCAAGTCGGCTTTATGCGCCGTTATGACAGCGGTTACGTACAGCTGAAAGAAGCGCTCGATAACCATGTCATTGGCGAGCCGCTTATGATTCACTGCGCGCACCGCAATCCGGCAGTGGGAGAAAACTATACAACGGATATGGCCGTTGTTGATACGCTTGTTCATGAAATTGATGTGCTGCACTGGCTCGTCAATGATGACTACGAGTCCGTCCAGGTCATCTATCCGAAAAAATCGAAAAACGCGCTGCCGCATTTAAAAGATCCGCAAATTGTAGTGGTCGAGACAAAAGGCGGGATCGTCATCAATGCTGAAATCTATGTCAACTGCAAATACGGATACGACATCCAATGTGAAATCGTCGGCGAAGACGGCATCATCAAGCTTCCCGAGCCAGCAAGCATCTCGGTGCGAAAAGACGGAAAATTCTCTACAGATATCCTGATGGATTGGCAGCGCCGCTTTGTGGACGCGTATGATGTGGAAATTCAAGATTTCATTGACTCGATCCAACAAAAAGGCGAAGTCAGCGGACCGACCGCATGGGACGGCTATATCGCAGCCGTGACGACGGACGCCTGCGTAAAAGCTCAGGAATCCGGACAGAAAGAGCCTGTGGCACTCCAGGAGAAACCGGAATTCTATCAATCGTTTACAACTGTGCAAAAATAAAAACATTGAGGAGTGAAAAAATATGAAATTAGCATTGGATCCATCGATGTATCGAGATGATTTAACTTTGGAGGAAACGGTCTATAAAACGGCGGAGCTAGGCTACGAATATATCGAACTATCGCCGCGCGAAGATTTTTGCCCATTCTATAAATATCCGAAAGTCGATTCAGCAAAGATCAAACAATTAAAGCGTCTTTTAAGGGATACAGGTGTTAAGCTTTCATCGCTCCTCCCGCTTTACCACTGGGCAGGTCCTGATGAAGATCGCCGTCAGGCAGCGGTGCGCAATTGGAAAAGGGCGATCGAAATTGCGGTTGAGCTTGAAGTGGATTTGATGAACAGCGAATTCAGCGGTTCAAAATATGACCCTTTAACAAGTGAAGAAAAATTTATCAAATCCATGGATGAACTGATTCCCGTCTTTGAAAAAGAAGGCATTAAGCTGAATCTTCAAGCCCATCCGTACGATTTTATCGAAACGCACAAAGGTGCGATGGATATGATCCGCGCGCTTGATCGGGATTGGATCAACCTTGTCTACTCGACTGCGCATACATTCTTCTATGATGACGGCAAAGGCGATATCGAAACCATGTTTGACGAAGCAGGCGACCGCCTCACACATGTTTTATTTGCAGATACCTATAACCATAAAGCGGCTCATGGCCTGCGCTACATCGTCAATCCGCCTGACGCGAAAGTAACGGTTCACCAGCATTTGGACATTGGTCAAGGCGAGGTTGATTTTGATACGATTTTCAGAAAGCTGAGAGAGATGAAGTTCGACGGAATTGCGACCAATGCCGTTTTTGCTTGGGTCGGTGAAAGAGCGGATGAATCAAGCAGATTCATGCTTGAAAAATTGAAACAGGAATTATTAGGATGAGCCTCGAGTTCGGCGCCGTGCCGAACTCTCTTCACAAGGACATGAGAGAAGGAGAATCGCGAGATGAAACTATGCTTTAATGAAGCAACGACATTGGAAAACTCAAACCTTGCAAAAGATCTTGAATATTGTGAAAAACACGGATACGACTATATTGAGATACGGACGATGGATAAGCTGCCGGAATACTTAAAAGACCACTCTCTCTCGGAATTGGCGGAGTACTTTCAAACCCACCATATCAAACCGCTTGCATTAAACGCTTTAGTATTTTTCAACAACCGCGATGAGAAGGGGCATCAGGAGATTATCGCCGAATTTAAAAACATGATGGACATATGCCAGACGCTCGGCGTAAAATATGTCGTCGCTGTTCCGCTTGTTACAGAACAAAAAATCTTAAAAGAAGAGATTAAAAGAAGCTGCGTCGATGTCTTGACAGAACTGTCCGATATCGCCGAACCGTACGGCGTCAAGATAGCCCTTGAGTTTGTCGGGCATCCGCAATGCACGGTCAATACATTCAGACAGGCATATGACATCGTCAGCGCCGTAAGCCGCGACAATGTCGGCCTTGTATTTGACAGCTTCCACTTCCATGCGATGGGATCTGACCTTCAAGACTTGAAACAGGCCGATGGAAAGAAAATTTTTATTTACCATATTGATGATACAGAGGATTTTCCGATCGGCTTTTTAACTGACGAAGACCGTGTATGGCCGGGACAGGGGGCCATTGATTTGGATGCCCACTTATCGACGTTAAAAGAAATCGGTTTTTCAGACGTTGTGTCTGTTGAGCTGTTCAGACCAGAATATTATAAGATGGCTGCTGAAGAAACGATTAAAACGGCAAAAAAAACAACGGTTGATGTTGTCTCAAAATACTTCAAGATATAACTGGAGATAGGAGGGGTGAACGTGGCTTTCGTTTCCATGAAGGAGCTTCTTAGAGAAGCAAAGAATCAGCATTATGCGATCGGACAGTTCAATATTAACGGCCTTCAGTGGACAAAGGCGATTTTACAGGCGGCGGAAGAAGAACGGTCACCCGTCATTGCAGCCGCCTCAGATCGTTTAATCGATTATTTGGGGGGCTTTAAAACGGTATCAGCCATGGTTTCGGCACTGGTTGAAGAAATGTCGATTACCGTTCCCGTCGTCCTGCACCTTGATCACGGAAGCAGTCCTGAACGCTGTAAACAGGCGATTGACGCAGGGTTCAGCTCTGTGATGATTGACGGGTCGCATGATCCGATCGATGAAAATATCGCCATGACAAAAGAAGTCTTATCATATGCCAGACGTTACAATGTGTCGGTTGAAGCAGAGGTCGGCACGGTCGGCGGTATGGAAGACGGCCTGATTGGCGGAGTGAAATATGCAGACCTTGAAGAATGCAAACGTCTTGTGAAAGAAACCGATATCGATGCATTGGCTGCCGCTCTCGGCTCAGTCCACGGCAAATATCAAGGCGAGCCAAAGCTGGGATTCAAGGAAATGGAAGAGATCTCTGCTGCAACCGATGTTCCGCTTGTTCTCCATGGGGCTTCGGGAATCCCGGCTGATCAAATTGCAAGAGCGATCAAACTCGGCCATGCGAAAATCAACATTAATACCGAATGCATGGTGGCCTGGACTGAAGAAACCCGGAGCATGTTTAAAGAAAATCTGGATTTATATGAACCGCGCGCCTATATGGCGCCTGGGATCAGCGCCGTCAAGGAAACGGTAAAAAGCAAAATGAGGGAATTCGGGTCATCCGGCAAAGCGGCCGCGGCCCGCAAATTGAATGTCTAACGATTCCGCTTACACTCACTGCATTATGGTGAGTGTTTTTTTATATATAATTGTTAAGAGATTCTAAATGTTATTGACTGCAATTGATATAAAAGTTATAATTTCCCTCATAATCCATTTCGATCAGAAAAGAGGTAATTTTCTGAAAATAGCAAGACGATAACGAATAAGGTGAAGTGTAATATGCTGACAAATCTTTTCAAGTACCGTGTATATGTTTTATTTGGGCTTTTATGCTTAATCGGCGGCACGACGTGGGCTGTGCAAAAAACCGGACTGAAGGACAGCCTGCCGTTTTGGTCGGCCGGCATGCGTTTTATGATTGCGAGCGTCATCATTGCCGCATTTCTTTTGATGCGGAAGCAATTTGTTTTCTCAAAGGAACTGCTAATGCTATCTTTTTTCAATGGCATCATGTATTTTTCCATTCCTTTTGGCTCTGTCTATTGGGCTTCGCTTTATTTGCCAAGCGGATTGGTATCCATTTTAGCAGCGAGCATCTCCGTCTTTGCTTTGATCATCAATCGGCTGGTAAAAGGAACCCCGGCGACAAAGATTCAAAAGTGGGGCATCGTCCTCGCTTTGCTCGGCATTATGGTCGTATTTGGAAATCAGTTGTTTATCAAGGTTGATGTGATTGAAATCATCGCCATGGCCGTGATTTTATGCGCGATGTTCGGTTCAGCTTTTATCCAAATCAAAGTGCAGCAAAAAATCCGCACGCTTCCGATTTTAAGCTTCAATTCTTTGTCCATGCTGAGCGGCGGAATGGTGTTGCTGATCAGCAGCTTTATTTTCGAAAGCGGAACAAGGACATTTTCCGGCATCAGCCTTTATTCATTATTATACCTGGCGATCGTTGGATCGATATTGGGTTTTTGGATTAATATTTATTTGCTGAAAAAATGGCACATCTCAAAAGCGACTTCACATCTGTTTATCTCCCCTGTCATTGCTCTCTATATCGGTTTTCTTTTTTTGGATGAACAATTAAACGCAAATATTTATGCAGGAACATTGTTTGTGATTTTTGGAGTGATGTTTATTAACCTAAAAAAAGAAGAGAGGATCGCGAAAATTGACAAAGCTCAACAAACACTTGGCCATCATATGCCAAAATAAACAGTTGCCTTTTATTTTTGAAGAAGCGGAGCGTTTAGGAATAGAAGTTACTTTTTTTTATCATTCGAGGGAAGATTCCCCGGGAAATCTTCCGTCAGTGGTCAGGTCTGTGGCGATCCCGCTGTTTGAAAATGAAGATGAGGCAATGGATATCGTGAAGAAAACATTTGTCGAATTTCCATTCGACGGAGTCATGACATTGTTCGAGCCCGCGCTCTGTTTTACCGCCAAAGCCGCTGCGGAATTAAAGCTTCCCGGCCTTCCTTTAAAAACGATTGAAAACTGCCGTAATAAGAACGAAACCCGCAGCATTCTTCAGCAAAACGGTCTAAATACGCCGCTCTTCTATGAAGTGGCTGCATATGAAGACTTGGAGAATGTGGAACTGACATTTCCTTTAGTCGTGAAACCGATCAACGGCTTTTCAAGCCAGGGCGTCGTTCGGGCCGATGACCGCAAACAGCTCTTAGAAGCGATCAAAAAAGTGGAGGTGATCAATCAAGGGGACCTTAAACAGTTTGTCAAAGGGAAAAGAGGCATTGTCGTTGAGCAATTTATCGACGGGCCCGAATTTGCGATTGAAACATTGTCTGTTCAAGGCAAGGTCCACGTTTTGTCGATCGGCTATAAAGGCAATAGCAAAGGACCTTTTTTTGAAGAAGGCGTCTATATTGCGCCGGCGCAATTGGATGACCAATCGCGCGCTTCGATCATCAAGGAAGTAACGGGCGCCGTTTCAGCGTTAGGCATTCGCCACGGACCGGCACATACCGAATTAAGGCTGGATAAAACCGGAAAGCCTTATGTGATTGAGGTAGGGGCGAGAATAGGCGGATCCGGCATTTCTCATTACATCGTAAAAGAGAGTACGGGCATCAATTTTATGAAACTGGTCATTCAAAATGCCTTTGAACCGCTGGACAAGCATCTTGAAGAGATTCGCGCGGAAAGGACGGCCGGAAACTACATCATTCCCGTACAGGGTTCGGGTATATTTGAACAAATCGATGGCCTTGAAGCCGTCAAACAAATGCCGGAGGTCAAGCGGGTTTTTCAATTTATCAAAACCGGGGCCGAGATTCTTCCTTACCCGCACTTTTCCGGATACCCGGGGTTTATTTTAACAAGTCATGATTCATATGAGGAATGCGAATCGTTTTACCGTAAATTGGATGATGAGCTTGCCATCATTTATAAAAATAACCTGACGGGTACAATAGGAGGTTAAGATGATCGCGACTAAAGTGCAGGAAGATCAAGCCGTGATGATTGTTCACACATTAGGTCCAAGAGGTACAAATTGTGAAAAGGCGGGCCTCTTATGGCTTAAGAACCAAGGGCTTCAAGGGGAAGTCAGACTGTATGAAACACTTGAAGAAGCATTGCCGCATGTAAAAATGACTGAAAATTCTGTCCTGTTGGGCTGTGCGGTCTACCCGTTATTGCACAACATCGTATTTGAGAATTTACTGGATTTAGAAATCATTGATAGTTTTGTTATGCCGACATATAACATGGTGTTTGCCGCAAAGCCAAACACGAAAGAAGCAGATATCAAAACAATCGCTTCCCATCCTGCACCTGCTCATCTTGCAAAACTGTTCAGTGATGAAGTTCAATTGGTCAACAGCAACTCCCAAGCGGCGATTGCATGCGCGTCAAATGCAGCTGACGGCTGCATTACAACGATTAAAGCTGCTGATGAGAACCATTTGCAGGTCATAAAAGATTTCGGTGAAGTGCCGATGTGTTTTACCATTCACGGGCTTCAAAAACATGAAGGAGGAAACCGATGGAGACGTTGACGCGTGATATTGTCAATTTGGTAGACGAAAAGATTGTGCCGCAGGTTCATGAACTGCAGACATATCAAAACGAAAAAGGCGAAATTGCAGAAAACCGCGAGAGGGCAAAACAGCTTCTGCTGCAGTTGAGCGAAGACGCGGGCATGATATATGAGGCGGTTGATTTACAAGATGCGGCTTCCGCTTTCAAAGAGGATGTCCAGGATTGGATCAGCCGCGGATTGGGAGAGACTCCGTATTTTGACCGTTTATTAACGGCCTACCGCCCTCCGCAAGACCAGGAAGCGACCTTCTTTCTCGCTCCTGTCGTGACGCCCAACGGGCCGCATACAAAAGGCTGTTTTTTTGAAGCGTTTTTCGCCGTTCGAGACGAGCCGGCGATGATGAAGCCGATTGAAGAGGAGCTGCCCCACCCTGAAAACGGCTGCCAATCGCTCAAGCTGATCACAGGAACAAAGGGGTTCACAGAGGAAAAATGCATCGTGTTTTTCCCGGAGAATGTCAAAACAAAAGAGAAAATCACCTCGCAAACGTTTGCGATATTTTATTTTAATAAGTTTTATCAAATCTATCATGAAGATACATTAAAAAGGGCAAAAGCCATTTTTGAAAACGTCTCTTTCAAGTCGGCGAATATATCTCCGGAAAGCACATATGAAGCAAGGGTTCTCTGGGGATATTTGCACGACTATTACCATCACTGCGGCAAAAAGCCGTTTCATAAACATATTCACGCGAAAATGAATTTTTTTGCGGGAATATTGGAAGAAATCAAAGTGGACTGCCAATCGATCCTGGCTTTATCACAGCGGCAATATAAGGATTGGGAAGAAATCATTGAGTTCGTCCTGTTTGAACGGCTGCTGCGATATCCAAGCCAGCATAATGCCACACAAAACTTCGACTCGGGAACAGGCTTTTTCCTGTTCAGCTGGCTCATTGAAAACGGCCGCTCCATCCAAAGGGGAAAAGAAAAGCCCATATCATTCGATCTTTCCTTATGCATGGACGATTTGAAAAAGCTTGTCGCAGAAATAGAAGAATTAGAAGAAATAGAAGATGACATCGAATATAAAAAAGAGGCGGAACGCTATGTCAGGCAGTATTTGCCGCCCGGAAACAAAGGGGAGCGGTTTAGCGTCCCGCCGCAATATTTTATATATGATACAAACAACCAAATCGATACGCCTTATCTAATATTTCACAATGAGAGGTAAAAGCATTGAAACCAAACCTAAGCCTCATCGGTCAGAAAATGAATAAAAAGACAGGAGTCAGGGCGGTGATGGGCGATATTCAGGAAGTACTCGCAGACGGCTCCAAGCAATATACGAATTTGAGCGCTGGCAATCCGATGATTCTGCCGGAAGCGGCCGCAATGTGGGAATCGGCTTTGGCAGACTTGCTCGAAGACGGCAAAATCGCTCCGATTATCAGCCAATACGGATCAAGCTATGGAACGGACGAGCTGATTCAAAGCATTGTCCGGTTCTTTTCTGAACATTATGATCTTGAGCTTCAAAAAGAGAATGTATTGATTACCGCGGGAAGTCAGCAGTTGTTTTTTCTTGCCATCAATTCTTTTTGCGGTCCGGGAAGCGACTTTGTGGTGAAAAAAGCCTTAATACCAATGCTTCCCGATTATTCGGGTTACAGCGGTACGGCATTGGACTTGAGCATTGTGGAAGGGATTCCACCGCTGATTCATAAATTGGATCGTCACATGTTCCGGTATGAATTGGATCGGGAGAGCTTTTTAAGGAAAATGCGGAACGACCATGAGATCGGCGCCGTCGTAATGTCCAGGCCGAATAATCCGTGCGGAAATATTCTGACCGAGGAAGATGTTCGGTTCATTTCTGAGGCGTGCCGCGAGGCCAATGTTCCGCTCTTCATCGATTCCGCATATGCGCCGCCATTTCCGGCGCTTAACTTTATTGACATGGAGCCCGTTTTTAATGATCAGATCGTTCATTGCATGAGCCTTTCGAAGGCGGGGCTCCCAGGTGAAAGAATCGGAATCGCGATCGGTCATTCCCGATATATTCAAGTCATGGAGGCTTTCCAGTCAAACACGGCGATTCATTCTTCAAGATTAGGTCAGTATATGGCGGCAGCCGTTGTCAATGACGGACGCCTTGCCGCTGTTTCACAGCATGAGGTCCGGCCTTACTATGAGAAAAAATTCCGGCTGTTAAAGGATACGCTGTTTGCTGTCATGCCGGACGATATCAAATGGTATTTGCACAAAGGAGAAGGAGGGCTATTCGGATGGCTGTGGTTTGAGAATCTGCCGGCATCAGATATAGAGTTGTACAGACAATTGAAAGCCAAACATGTCATCATCGTGCCCGGCGCCTCATTCTTTCATCATACATCAAGTCATTTGCCTCATGCCCGGGAGTGTATCAGGATCAGCTTGACGGCGGCGGATGAAGATATTAAAAGGGGAGTCGGCCTTTTAGCCGAGGTCGTCAGAGAGATGTGTAAAAAAAAGGTGTTGTGATCAAACACAACACCTGGTTTCAGGGGCTGACATCAGCCCCTGTCTGTTTTTCTCTTTTTGCGTCTTACCGCTATCCAGATCGAAATGACTGCTATCGCCATGATGAAAACCAGGATGCCGACATACAGCAGCATATGTTGCTGATTGCCTTTTTCTGTTTCAGCCGGCTGCGTTCCGCTCGTTTTTGAGATGAGCTGCTGGTGGTTTGTGAACACCTGCCGGCTGTCTGTTTCATTCATGACGGTCGCTGTGTCGCTATTGCTGTTCAGAAAGCTGATCATTTCTTTTGTGACTGCTGTGCCTTGACCGCTTAATGGCGCAAACACAGCCATCGAATAATTTGAATCCCATAGTGACGCTTGGGTAAATGCGACTCGTTTCGTTGTTTCATTCAGCATCTGAAAGGCTGACACGTCGAGTGCTCCGTTTTTCGCCACCTGCACAGCCAAATCGGCTGCTTTCTCTTTTAGAAGCGAAAATTCGTTCACGGCGCCGATGAAAATGATATTCCGGCCTTTTGCATCATTCGCTTTGACTTCAGATGCTTTCTTTACCGTGAATGACTGCTGAGCTTCGCTGCCGAAGGAATCTGTCACAAGTGAAAGCTCGTGAAGCTTCGATTGATCCACTCGGTCAGGAAGGATCATCAGTGTCGTGTTGTTCTGGTCTCCCGCATAAGGAAGCGGCCAATCCTGAAAATCGGCGGTCGCTGATGTATCGCCCACAGAGTAGGACAGTGTGCTGTTTTTATCGATGAAAACCCATTTGTCGTCGTCTGTCGAGCTGCAAGGATTATTCTCCTTCAAGCCTGAAGTGACGAATTGAATATCAATATAGCGGTTTTTTTGCAAAAGCTTTGGATCGACTTTTAAGGAGACATGATAAAAGCCGTTTTTATCTTCTTTCCCCAAGTCTTCAAGATCGATAGAGTGGGGCTGGCCATTGATCATCACCTTCAGCTCTGCATCTTTCGCAGAAGCTTCGCTTTCGGCCGCAGCCTTTTGAATCGATGCCGATTTTTTCAAGGCAAGAGACAGCTTCGCCGGCTGATTCTTGTCCAATATCGCCGGGACAGGATAGTAATAATGCTCTGAAGATGTTTGGTCAGACCCGATTGTCAAATCCCCCGCCCCGAAATTCTCAAGTGTCAGATCATGGCCGCTCTGATTTGTATGATGTATGAGCTTGCCGATCTCCAATGTTTCTCCGCTGAGCTGGCTGCTGTATGTTTTATCGGTAATGACGCTGATCTTATCAGTCAGCACATCATCGGAAGCGGCAGTGACAAACAGTACGGGCTGTTGTCTGTCGTTGGCTTTCAGCACCCGTTCCGCAAGCAAAAGCTTTTCTCCATGCGCTTTCAGGTTTCCCTGTTTCAACAGCTTTTTCACCTTGCCGTTCCAATGCTGCTGAACGCCGATAAACATCGTCGGCCTGTCGATCCGCTTCACATCGGACTCATTCAGGAGCTTAGTTCTGATGCTGCTGTCCACTGTGTGAAGATAGCTTTCTGTTTTGACCGCTGCTTCTATTTCTGCCGAACTTGGATCATCAGGGATCACGATCGCCGCTTCTTCCTCTGTGTTTCCTGATTGGGCAAAGGGATATGGATAATGTTCAAGAGCTGTTCCCTTTAATCCGCTGTTATCTCCCAATGTCAGACGGCTGTCCGGATAAATTTTGATCCAGTTGCCGGAAGAATCCTGCCTGACACAGACGCCTTCTTTCAAGACTCCGTAAAACTTCAGCGATAAGCTGTGATAGCCTTGAGATGATTGGCTTTTGTCCAACGAAAGCTTCAATGTTTTCCGTTTTGAATCCCCATCAAGCTTTACCGTTTTCACCGGTTCGCCATCGATTTCCGCCGTTAGAGAAGAAGGGGGGATTAAAAGGTCTGACGCCTCATATTCAATCGCCAGCTGCTGCTGGGCGGAGGAGGAGCCGGCCGGAATTTGATAGGTCAGTTCTGTACTGTCTTTTGCTCCATACATGGCAATCAGGTCGCTTGAGAGCACCTGCTGCTTGGCCTGTGAATGGCTGTTCTCCCCCAGAATTGAGCCATCGACCTTCACCTCTTTTGCCAAAGCTGTTTGTCCGGCCATAGCCGCCAGCATGAAGCTTATCAGACATATAATTGTATATTTCAAAAAAAGTCACCCGCTTTTCCTTTGATTGTATCGTTCTGTTTTGTACCACTTCACTTCCTGCTTGAATAGGCGGTGCTTGAGTTCTACGAATAGGGAGTAAATCACGAGCACAATCCAAGCCTGTGAGTATGTAAAGTACATCAGAAAAACGATGAAAAAGTTTTGCCTGTTCATTTCTGTTTTTTCGATGCTTAATGTGATCATGACCTCTGTCATAAATAGAAAGAAGGCCAAGATCCATAAAATCATCGACAAAAAACCGACTGAAAGGTGCAAATCATAAAATAAATTCACAATAAAAATTGTATTAGACATAATCACGCCAAAGAAAAACAAAAAATACGTAAAGAAGAAATAAAACAAATCAAAGATAATCCGTTTTCGTTTCAGCTTGAAAAATTGCGATAGAAATTTCAGGACGACATATTGATTGCCGCGCGCCCATCTTGTCCGCTGGCGCCACCAGACCTTCCACGTTTCCGGTTCCTGCTCCCATGTAACAGCCGCCGGAAAGAAGCGGATGTGGTAGCCGAGGTTATACACGCGGATCGTAAGCTCGGTATCCTCTGCCAGCGCTTTATCATCCCAGCCGCCAAGCTGTTCGATGATGCTTCTGCGGATCGCAAAGTTGGTGCCGGGAATCGTTGCGATTTTGAACCATTTCCATCTTCCACCCTGCGCCATCCACTGAAAACAGATCGTTTCAATGTTGATGAATTTTGTCAGAAGTGTTTTTGCGGCATTGATGACGCGGAATTTTCCTACCACGGCTCCGGCCTTCTGATCGTTCATCAGTCCGAGAACAAGGTAATATACGGCCATCTTCTCCGGGGTGTTGTCGGCGTCATAGACGCAAATGACATCACCGTTCGATTCGGCAAAACCGCAGTTCAGAGCCGAGGATTTTCCTTTTCCGGCGTGAGGCGGTTTGGTCACGACCATTTTAATAAACCCGTATTGTCTCGAAAATTCATTCACGATCTCGCCTGTCCGGTCTGATGAATTGTCGTTGATGACGATAATCTCCAGCCGATCCTTCGGATAATAGAGGTTTACCATTGCCTTCAGCGTCTGCCGAATCACGACCTCTTCATTATGCGCCGGAATCAGAACGCTGACCTTCGGAAGGTCCTTCAAGTTCTCTCTCCACTTCGGAATGTTCAGTTCGTAGGTCATGTAGTGCCGGAATCCGCCCTGCATCAGGAACATATGATACAGAAGCATGACCCATATTAAGCTTAACGAGATAAAGAACAGAACATTACCCACGGCTTTTTCTCTCCTTAAAGATTCGTTTTTTTAATGTGGCTCTCAAGTAAAAGGTATAGCTCACAAACATGACAACAAACAAGAGCACGACTGCTGAGAGAATCCATAGCGCCTTTTCCAGCGGGCTTTGCTGATGATGGTCGAAAAACTTTTCAACGGCATTGACCTTGCTGTTTACTTGAATGGTTCCGTTTCCGTTTGTGTGAATTTCCACTTTGTCTGTTTTTACGGTTTGCTTCGTTTTCTTTAAATCGAGCCAGCGGCTATTCGGAATGCGTTCCATCTGGTCGACAAGCTCCGGCAAATAGGTCATTCCCAGATAGGGATGGTAAAATGCTCCTGCCACTCCGCCTTCAAAATCGATCATTTGCGAGGTGTGCTCTTCTATACTGCCGAGCGGATTCTGATCTGATGCATCGACATAGCCGAGTGTTTCAGGATACAGCGTCATGCCGTGCAGCATGGCGGGTTTCGTTACAAAAGGACCTGTGCCGGACGTTTTCCACGTTGCATCACTTAGCTGGACCTGTCCGATGATGCTTGAGAAATATTGAGAGGCAATTTGGTAGCCTTGCTCTGACATCGTATAGTGCGGTGCCTCAAATGCGAGCGGATACAGCCCTTCCGCGGTTAAATCCTCAATAGCGTGCGTCAGTTTTTTTCGCGTATAGGTTTCTTCATTTTTCCGGAACGGTTTCAAATAGTTGTGATAAGCCGTTTCATTCGGAAAATCCTGTTCTTTTTGTAAAATTGACGGGGAATCCTCGGCATTTTGCGATGTGATCGGCTGATCTGCCTCAGCATCCCAAAATTCGAACCCTTCCCCGGTTTCACTGTAGCGGTAGGCGTGGGTATATCCGTGCACAACCACACTGCCGCCCATGTTCTGCAGTTTTCGCAATGTTTTGACAAGCTTCGGCTTATCAGCTAAATAGACTTTGTCGCCTGTTTTAGGGTTCAGATAGACCGGGATGACGGCCAGGATAAAAGGAATATGTCTTTTATGCAGGTAGGTTCCGGCTTCAAGCAGCAATTTTTCATCTGACATCGGGCTGATATCCTCCAGCCGGAGATATAAAAGCGTGCTGCCTGCAGGTTCCCCAAATGCTTCTCTGACCCGTTTCGCCACGAACAGGTAGTTGTTTTGCAGATTCGTCAAGCCGATGTATACATTTGACTGCTCGGTTTTCCATATAAACGGATGGGATGTCCCATCATTAGATTTGTGTGTGTATAAAGCTTTTCCTTTCAGCCCTGAGACGTCCAGCACATCGAGCCCGGTTTCCAAAGAGGCCTCGTTTTTCTCAGTGCTGCTGCGGACTTGGTACACATTTTCTTTGCGTGTCAGCGATAGGCCGGAAAATTGGCTGATTTGCCCGGCATTAAAGCCGATTGCAACCACCTGCTTTTGGAAGCCGCTGATCAGTGACACCAGCTCTTTGCTCAGCTTTCTTTTCGTTTGGCCGAAATAAATGACCCGTTCTTTTCCCTCAAGATCAGATGAGGTAACATCCGCATCTTTTTTGACGGTTACATGCGAGGTAAAATGTCCCGCCAGTAAATCAAGCATTTTCACATGGGAAGACTTTTTCCCATCGATGGTTGTATAGATGATGAGAATTCCGTGATTCTCCCGTTTTGCTTGGGCGGAGCCGGGAACATAAAAAACGGCCGAGAGGATGAGTACAGTTGCGTATAGAAGTCGTATCGGCTTACAGTTCATTCATCATCATCTCATTTTCCAGTTCTTCTAAAAATTGATCAGCCGTTTTCAAATCTTTTCGATAGGATAAGTAACAGACATGGAAGGTTAAGCTGACATATTTGCCATTTTCCAGCTGATACGTGTCCAGCTGGTTTTTCAGCTTTGATAGGACAGCAGGCATATGTTCCGCAGGTGTGTGAGTCAGTACGATGCCGAACCGTTCCTCAGAGGGGCGGAATTTTTTATCCGTTTCCCGTACAAGCGATCTGATTTGACTGCTCACAAATTGAAAGAGGCGATCGGTTTCTTTTTCACCGTATAAGGACTTAAACTCTTTGAAATAATGGAGCTGAAGCAGCAAAAAAACAAAGGAGTTGCCATACCGCTCCGCCCGTTTGATTTCTTCAGAGAGCTCAAGCTTCATTCTCTCTGCATTATCAAAACCCGTCACTGTGTCAATCGCTACAAAGCTTTTGATTTCAGACTGAAGCCGCTTGACTGAATGATGAAGCTCTTTCGCGATATCATGGATTCTTCCTGATAAAAAGGACAGTACCAAAAGCGCAGCCCCCCAGAACGCGAGCATTCGCATTCCTTCATCAGCCGGAAAAGGCACAACTTGCTCGGCATGAAAAAACATCATTAAAGTCCCGAGAATAAACACGATGATAAAGGTGCCTGATAGTGCGTAAATCGGACCGAGCCAAATCCCCGCGCCGATCACGGCAAATGTGATGCAAGTCATCAACACGCCTTCAGGCTGCTGGACGGCATAATGCAAAAAAAGAGAAAGGGCCGCGACGAACCCTGTTATATAGGCAAATATTTTCTGTGATTCATTGAATGACATTTTCATCAAAAAGTTTCCTTTCAGCCAATAATGGCAGCAGGTTGTCAAAAGAGTGCGTATTGCTGCCGCTCATATATCCCCCGTAATAGGCAGCGGATGGGTCAAGAATTTCGAAAGAAGTCATTTTTTCATATATCGCTTTGACCACGCTTCTGTCTTCATGTTGTTTCATTAAAAATAAAATGGCCAAAGCGTAAACGGATGGAGACTCATATTGAACAGCCGGCTTTTTTGTATTCGCCCAATACCGTCCATACAGCTTTCCGTTCGTTTGAAATTCCTGCTTGATCCAATCCGCCATAGCAGCGGCTTTTGTATCCCCAGGCTGCAAGTGCCAAGCCGTGTACAGTTGATCAATGAGATTGACTTCACTGTCATAGCTGTATTCCTTTTTCTCTGTGCTGTACATTTTCGGCAGAAAGCCGTTTTTCAGAGGAGCAAGATCTAGAATGTTTGTGTTCCGCTGTTCAGTTTCTTCATCTATGGTTCCGTACTTTTTCAAAACAGATAGTGCGTCAGGCATGATATATGAAAGGGTGATATCCTTCGCCGCTGCTCGGGAAGAGGAATCGTAAAAATCAGTGAATATCCCGTTGTTCATGTTGTACGATTTTATGGCAGCGCCGATTTTCCGGGCGGTTTGCTCATACTGGCTGTTGCCCCATAGAGCGGCAGCTTGATCCAGACTCTGCATGATTCTGAGATCATCGATCAGTGCGTTTGTTCGGCTTGCTTGACCGTCTTGAATTTTCCATGAAATCAGGCCGTTGTTCAACAAAAAGGATTCGTTCAGGTGCTGATATTGCTCTTGAAAATGTGAACGGTCCCTTTTGGCGGCCAAAAATTCCATCCATAAGCCGAGCGATTCTGATAAGTAGACAGGCTGATCGGAAAGATCGGTTCTGATCAGCCACTGATCATTCATTAAATGATGGTAAACAAAGTACTCGGCAGGCTGTAGCGGTTCATTGGCGGTATCTGCGGCCGTTTGTTTTTTCGACTTGCTTTCAGCTACAATGCAACCGGCGGAAAGACTGATAAATAAACAGCATAAGATAATCCCTGTCAATATATGCCTCACGGACACATCCCCCCTGATTCGTTTCCTTACATATTTCATATATTATAAATGAAAAATTGGAGATTGCTAGATTTTTTTCGGTCTTTCTCATCATTTTCGAATCAGGACTTTAAGATCAATAAAAAGCTGTGCATTATTTGCACAGGATAGGGCATTGCACTTTGCGCTATCCGGATGTGAAGGGGGGACATAGTGAAGCAAAACGCTTTTTTAAAAGGCTCTGTTATAGGTAAATGTTGATATTTGATACCTATACGATTCCTTGATATAATCATAAATAGAAACAAGTGTTCGATGAGGTATAATTTCCAAAGAGAACTGAGGAGAAATGGATGTCGCAAAATGGAATTGTTTTAGTAGCAAGTGTATCAATCTTTAGTGATGATAAAGTCTTGATTATAAGAGAGAATAAACCTGCTGCTGTTAATAAATGGAACTTTCCGGGTGGACGTATCGAATATGGAGAGGACATTCTCTACTCAGCTCGAAGGGAAGTTAAAGAGGAAACTGGGTTGGACGTAAACCTGATTGCCACTACTGGTATATATAATTTTATCAGTAGTACGAACAATCAAGTTATTTTATTTCATTTTATTGGTGAAGTTACTGGAGGTTCTTTAAATCTCGAAGAAGATGAAATTTCAGACAGCAAGTGGATAAAAGCAAATGACCTTGTCACATTTGAAAACGAAGATTTACGAGAACCAAATGTAATAAAGCAAATAATTGATAACTTATTAAAAGAGAATTTACACTCAATTAGCGTGTATAATGAGCAACTGATTAAATAGTTCTTAATGAGCTGACGGGGATGTTGGTTTAACAAGAATGGAGGAAACCCTAATAAATAGGGTTTCCTATATATTTTTATGCATGATCAGCATTAAAATTCAACAGAGCCTTTTAAAAAGAAAAAGGCGTTGTGAAAAAACACACAACACCTTTTTCTTGAATAACGCTCTTCATATTAGCCGAAACCGGCGTTTTCCGTGACCTTCACCGGGATTTGACTTACTGCCTTCTGATCTGACACTCCATGGGAAGTGACCCCTGCTGTCAGTATGCCGAGTAGCAATGCGACGCCTGCCAGTTTTTTCATGAAACCGCCTCCGTTAATTTGAAAATTTGATCTTTCGCATAGCACGCTTTTTCAAAATATTTGGCTGAGTGCACATAGTTGTTTTCCTGTTTGAAGTATTTCGCACAGTTGATTGCCAGGTCGGCTACGTCTGACCAATGCTGTTGCCTTTCCAGATGTTTAAGGCCTTGATCGATTCCATCCGGATCGCATTTCTCATACAGGGAATGTATGATGAAGAGTTTGGACTGGAATTCAGTCTGCTCCTTTTTCGAAGCGAGGGATGCCGCTTTTTGGTACCAGTGACGCGCCTCTGCATACAGTCCCATTTTGTAGAGAACACGGCTCAGCATGTATTTGGACCGCAGAGAAAAGACGGATTGCCGATGTTCTGGAATGTTCAATGCTTTTTCAAAGCACTGTCTTGCTTCAAGCAGCTGGTCATGACGTTCATAGCAAATTCCCAAATTCATGCAGGCAAGTCCGGCCGATCGGAAATCTCCGGCTGCAGAAGCTTCGCCGTATACCTTCCGATAAAGCTCTTCGGCTTCATGAAACCGCTGAAGGTCTACATAATTGGCGGCAATCACCATTTTGCTTTTGAGTGTTTTGCTTGTGTATTCGTCATGTGCTTGAAAGGATTCCAGCGCTTTTTCAGCATGGTTTAATGAAAAAATGTTTTGTCTGATTTCATAGTAAGCAATGGCCAGATGATAGTGGAATTCGGCTATTTCGATTTCATCAGGGATTTTGTAAAGTGAATGTTCGGCAATTTTGTAGAAGTTGATGGCGGTGATGAAGTCTTTTTTATAAAACTCATACATTCCGCTGAAAAAATAGAAATAGTATTGAATCATGTTGTCCGTGCCGATTTCTTCCGGTGTTTTATTGATGTTTTTTAAGAGTGTTCCGGATTCCTCATACCGTTCTGTCAACAGTTTGAATCGCGAATCAATGAGGTTGAAATACAGAAGCACATCCTGATTTTCTTCCATCGCATCAAGCGTCCTCTTAATTTCTTCCCTCATGGCGGCCGCCTCTGTAATGTTGTTCTGCCTGATCAGCCCGTACCATTGATTCAAGCTGTTTCCCACTGCTTCGAATGCGATTTTTGCTGCCACTCTTCACCCTCCATTCACCAATATGGTAACCTCCCCTACATTACCCATTTTATCATAATAATGGTATATTAATAGTTATAAACAGTACAAGTTTACTATAGTCAACATGGCATATAACGCCGGCAGAAAGACTTGCTTCAGCCGGGATGTGCATCAGCGTTCCGGCTGGTTGAAAAAGTCTGCAAGGGTATATATGATGGTATGAAGCGATACTAAAGGGGAGGCTTGTGATGGACAGGGAAAAACAGCAATTGAGCATTGAAGCTGCAAGACTTTATTATCAGTCTGATTACAGCCAGCAGCAAATCGCTGAACAGCTTCAAATTTCAAGGCCGACAGTATCCAGGCTGCTGCAATATGCAAAGGAAAAGGGGTATGTACAGATCCGCATCATGGACCCGTTTGAGGACATGGATGCGCTCGGTTCGATGCTTGAAGAGAAATACGGTCTGCTTGAGGCGCACGTCGTTTTTTCACCGACGGAGGATTATACGATCATCACGCACTATCTCAGCCGCTACGGTGCGGAATATATGCACGGCGCCGTTAAAGATGGCGACATCGTCGGCGTCAGCTGGGGAACGACCATGTATCAGGTTGCACAAAATCTCCACGCCAAACAAGTGAAAGGCGTAGAGGTCGTCCAGTTGAAAGGCGGGATCAGCCATTCACAAGTCAATACATATTCGGCAGAAACAATTCAGCTGTTTGCCGAGGCTTTTCAAACGATGCCGAGATATCTCCCGCTCCCGGTCGTGTTTGATCATGCCGAGGTTAAACAGATGGTAGAGCAAGACCGCCATATCAAACGGATCATGGAGATGGGCAAACAAGCCAACATCGCGCTTTTTACGGTTGGAACGGTTCGCGATGAAGCACTGCTGTTCAGACTCGGCTATTTCAGCGAGAAAGAAAAATCCCTGCTCAAAACAAAAGGCGTCGGCGACATTTGTTCGCGGTTTTTTGATGCTGATGGAAACATATGCAGCGAAGCCATCAATGCCAGAACAATCGGTGTAGAGCTGGGGGATTTAAGGGAGAAGGAACGATCAATTCTCATCGCCGGCGGCCTGAGGAAAACGGCTGCCATTCACGGGGCGCTGAAAGGCAAATACGCCAATGTGCTGATTATCGATCAGCATACGGCAAAGGAATTGTTAAAAAAGGGTCAGGAAGATTGACCTTGAATTAACGTTATTTTCTAATGAACAAAATTTCATGTGGTAATTTACATTTGTTCAAAAATCAGTTATGCTGAAACTATCTTAGACAAAGGAAGTGCTTGTATATGACGATTGCAAAACAAATTGATCATACAGCATTGAAACCGCATACACAAAAATCAGACATAAAGAAGTTAATAGAGGAAGCGAAAACATACCAATTCGCTTCAGTCTGCGTCAATCCGACATGGGTGGAATTTGCCGCCAAAGAACTGGCTGGAACCGGAATTGATGTTTGCACAGTCATCGGCTTCCCTTTGGGCGCCAATACATCTGAAACAAAAGCGTTTGAGACGAAAGACGCCATTGCAAAAGGCGCGACAGAGGTGGATGTGGTCATCAACATCGCCGCTTTAAAAGACGGCGACGATAAGCTGGTTGAATCAGATATCCGCGGCGTTGTAGAAGCCGCAGCCGGAAAAGCCCTTGTCAAAGTCATTATTGAAACATGTCTTTTGACAGATGAAGAAAAAGAGCGTGCATGCCGTTTGGCAGTCGCAGCGGGTGCTGATTACGTCAAAACGTCCACAGGATTCTCCACAGGCGGAGCAACAGCGGAAGATATCGCGTTAATGCGGAAAACCGTAGGACCTGACATTGGGGTCAAAGCATCCGGTGGCATCAGAACAAAAGAGGATGTTGAAAAAATGATCGCAGCGGGAGCAAGCCGCATCGGAGCGAGCGCCGGGGTTTCCATTGTCGGCGGTGAAGCCGGGAAACAAGACGATAACTATTGATAGATGCAGAAACGGGAAGCGTCA
This sequence comes from Bacillus sonorensis NBRC 101234 = KCTC 13918, assembly GCF_001592005.1. Classification (GTDB taxonomy): domain Bacteria; phylum Bacillota; class Bacilli; order Bacillales; family Bacillaceae; genus Bacillus; species Bacillus sonorensis. Next base: position 472,565 of record NZ_BCVZ01000001.1, on the reverse strand, counting down.
TGCTTCCCGCAAAATACAGAAACATGGCATTGTAGAAAATTGTAAGCGAATACAATTTCAGGAGGACGCGACATGAAGTTTTTAATTGGGATCTTAGGCTTGATCGTAGTCTTGGCCCTTGCATGGGTGGCGAGCAGCGGGAAAAACAGAGTCAAGTACCGCCCTGTCATCGTTATGATTGTACTGCAATTTGTATTAGGGTATATTTTGCTCAACACAGGTGTCGGCAATTATCTTGTCGGAGGCTTTGCCCAAGGCTTCGGCTATTTGCTCACATATGCAGGAGAAGGAGTTAATTTTGTTTTTGGCGGGCTGGTGAATGTGAATGAATCTACATTCTTCATGAACGTTCTCCTCCCAATCGTGTTTATTTCAGCTTTAATTGGTATTCTTCAGTATTGGAAAATACTCCCGTTTATTATAAAATATATTGGACTTGCGCTTAGCAAAGTCAACGGAATGGGGAAACTGGAATCTTACAATGCCGTGGCTTCGGCGATTTTGGGGCAGTCTGAAGTATTTATTTCCTTGAAAAAGCAATTAGGAGGGCTTTCCAAACAAAGGCTCTACACACTATGTGCGTCAGCGATGTCAACCGTGTCCATGTCAATCGTCGGTTCTTACATGACGATGCTTAAGCCCGAATATGTCGTGACCGCGCTTGTATTGAACTTATTTGGCGGATTTATTATTGCTTCTATTATCAATCCTTATGAAGTGACACAGGAAGATGATGTGGCAGAGGTTGTAGAAGGGGAAAAACAATCCTTTTTCGAAATGCTCGGTGAATACATTATGGACGGATTTAAGGTGGCCGTCGTCGTTGCGGCTATGCTGATCGGATTTGTTGCGATCATCGCCATGATCAACGGTATTTTTAATGCTGTATTGGGCGTATCCTTCCAAGAACTGCTTGGCTATGTATTTGCCCCATTCGCTTTCTTAATGGGTATTCCATGGAATGAGGCAGTCAATGCCGGAAGCATCATGGCAACCAAAATGGTGTCCAATGAATTCGTTGCTATGCAGTCGCTTGCTCAAGGCAATTTCCACTTCAGCGGCCGTACGGAAGCGATTGTGTCCGTCTTCCTCGTCTCTTTTGCAAACTTCTCATCCATCGGCATCATTGCCGGCGCGGTGAAAGGATTGAATGAAAAACAAGGGAATGTCGTCGCTCGTTTTGGCTTAAAATTATTGTACGGTGCTACACTCGTCAGTTTCTTGACTGCGACAGTCGTCGGATTGATTTACTGAACATTATAGAAAAGGATCGGTGATGATGATGAGAATGGTCGATATCATTACGAAAAAGCAGAGCGGAAAAGAGCTGTCCACGGAAGAAATCAACTTCTTTATCAACGGCTATACGGACGGCAGCATTCCTGACTATCAGGCAAGCGCGCTGGCCATGGCGATCTATTTTCAAGACATGACTGACAGAGAACGCGCTGATTTAACGATGGCTATGGTCAACTCAGGCGAGACGATTGACCTCTCCGCCATTGAAGGCATTAAGGTCGACAAGCATTCAACCGGAGGCGTCGGCGACACGACCACACTCGTTCTCGCGCCGCTTGTCGCTTCGCTTGGGGTGCCTGTTGCCAAGATGTCCGGCCGCGGACTCGGCCATACAGGAGGAACGATTGACAAGCTGGAAGCCATTGAAGGGTTTCACGTGGAACTTTCAAAGGATGAATTCGTTGACCTCGTCAACCGCGACAAGGTCGCCGTCGTCGGGCAAAGCGGTAACTTGACTCCCGCCGATAAAAAGCTTTATGCACTTCGTGATGTGACAGGGACTGTCAATTCGATCCCGCTGATCGCAAGCTCAATTATGAGCAAGAAAATTGCCGCCGGAGCGGATGCCATCGTCCTTGATGTGAAAACGGGAGCGGGCGCCTTTATGAAAACGGACGAAGACGCCGTCAATCTCGCAAAAGCGATGGTCCGAATCGGCAACAATGTCGGCCGCCAAACGATGGCTGTCATCTCTGACATGTCTCAGCCGCTCGGCTATGCAATCGGAAACGCCTTAGAGGTCAAAGAAGCGATCGACACATTAAAAGGAGAAGGTCCTGAAGACCTTACCGAGCTTGTCTTAACATTGGGCAGCCAAATGGTCGTTCTCGCCAAAAAAGCAGAGACTCTTGACGAAGCAAGAGAGAAACTGACCGATGTAATGAAAAACGGAAAAGCGCTGCAAAAATTCAAAGACTTCCTGCAGAACCAAGGCGGCGACAGCTCTGTCGCGGATAACCCTGAAAAGCTGCCTCAGGCTGCCTACAAAATCGACGTTCCTGCCAAAGAAGCGGGCGTCGTGTCTGAAATCGTCGCCGATCAAATCGGCGTCGCGGCCATGCTACTGGGTGCCGGCCGCGCAACAAAAGAAGACAAAATCGACCTCGCCGTTGGCATCATGCTTCGCAAAAAAGTCGGCGATGCCGTTGAAAAGGGAGAACCATTGGTCACACTTTACGCCAACCGTGAAAATGTTGATGACGTTATCACAAAGGTTTATGAAAATATCCGGATTGCTGATCAGGCAGAAGTACCAAAGCTGGTGCACACGGTGATCACTGAATAAAAGGAAATTAGCAAGCAGCACATGCCCGTGGCGGGTGTGTGCTGTTTTTCTTTTTAGTCGGCATAAAGGATGATGAAAGCGATAGGGTCTTTTTTCTCATTTACCTGTTTTTATCTTTCTTGTAGTATGAAAAAGGTCTGTTTGTCACCTTTTTACATAGTCGGAAAGATATAAACAACAGGAGGTCATTAAACGTGTTCAAACGCATCTTAGCATCTGCTGCCATCAGTTTTTTAATATTAATTCTTATTGGTATAGGTTCATTCATCCTGTATGCCATACTGTCGTTTTTTTTCCTGCAATCTTTCGCGACGGGAAACCTCTCCCAGGATGAAGCATTGGGATGGGGGTATATCGGCATGCTGGTTATTTCCTTCATATTAGCCATTTTGACTAGCGGAATTGCGGGTGTCGTAAGCTTTTGTAAATATTTTAAAAAATATGGGGAAAAGAATCGTTCAATATGAATAATAAAATGATTCAGGCTGCCGGATTTGCTGGCAGTTTTTTTGTTTCAAAAAAACCTTTCCGTCTTTCCTTTTTTGTCATGATCAATATATTCAAGAAAACCAAAATTTCGTGAAAGAGCACCAGAGGCTATTATAAATGAACAACAGTTCATTTATAGTGAAAAGGGAATTGAACCTTTTTCAATCCAGACAGAAAGTCTTTTAAAACAAAGAGGATATTGGGCTGATAACACAGAATCTAACTTGCAAAAAGGATTAGAAAACCTGATACATCTACTCATTCAATCAAAGCAAAAAGTTCGCTGTATCCATCGAAAAAAGGTGCTGATTGTACATCACCTTCAAAAAAATGAACTGATCGTGCAGGAAATCGAAAACCAAAACACAGTTTTTCGATTTTACGAAGCAGAGAAACGTTTCTGGAAATATTGAAAGCATTTTATCATTCATATACGGATAAGAAACCAGAATATGAAATTTTTAAAATGGATGAAGATTCATTTGACGAGTTTCACGAGGTAGAAGCTGAAGTTATTAAAAGAATGGCAGAGGACCCAAAAACACATCCGTCTATTAGTCAATTTTCTTTTGATTTTTTAGCGAACGATCAAGAACTTGATAATATTTCTTTTGTTGAAAGTGACTATATTCAAAACCAAACAAGATTAGATCAAGTTGTGTTTTTATTAAAAAGCGACGATTTCATTTGGCATTTAGATTATGAAAATATTAAAAAAACCGGTTCTCTTTATCTTCAGCCGGTAGCAGTGGGTGAATATTTTGAGAAAATAGTGGCCGTCATGAATGAATTTTATGATTTATAGAATGTAGAAAGGACTAATTTTATGTTTTCAATAAAAAAAAGCTTCTTTTTTTGGTTAAGAAGCAACGTTGTTATATTATTGTTTACAGCTTTTTTGTTAGCAAGCTTGCCTTATAGAAATGAGGATGAGAGCGGTAACTCAATTTTTTTATTTGCTTTTTTATCTGAATGCTTCTTAATATTACTTTCTTTTGTATATGGTACTAAAACAAAAAAGCAATATACCAGCCCACGAAAAAGGATACTTAAGAAGTCAAATGTGACACAAGGTATTTTAGTATTTCTTTTCATAAGTATCTTCTTTAGTTATGCATTAAATGGAATGGTACCTTTTCCAAGTTCATTGCTTTATATTTCATTAAGTGTCAACTTAATAATGGCTATATATTCTTTAATTGCTCCCTCATGGGTAATAAAAATATATGAATACAATATTTATGAAGCACCGAATGGGTGGATAAGCGATTTGCTGTATTTTTTGTTTTTCGTATGGTCGGTTAACTATGAGGTTCAAGTTGTTTTATACCGGCTCCCATTTCTGTTGCAACGGTTATTGGGTATTATTTTTATATTTGTTTTGATCATAAACATATTTTTGATTTCTTCAATGTTTTAGAGGGGCAATTGAATGTTAAAAACAGTCGTTTCTTTGGCTGAGAAGCAATTTTTTTGTTGTTAACAGCTTTTTAAGTTGATTAGGGTGTTTCTTAGGGCTGCACTGATTGCAGCCTCTTTGTCATGTCTTTTTGAAATCAGTCATGATTAGCGTATAATCACATTCATAACACCGTCATTGACTGGAAATCATATGACCAAAAGGAGTCCATTTATGAGCAAAACCAGTTTTAAAAGCTATAGATTAAGCGGCGATATCATGAAAGCCCTCGATCATTTAGGGTACAAGCATCCGACTGCGGTGCAGAGTGAAGTGATCCCCGCAGTGCTCAAGAAGCGGGATGTTATTGTGAAATCGCGGACGGGGAGCGGGAAGACGGCTGCGTTCGGAATTCCGCTTGGCGAACTGACCGAATGGGAAGAGAATAGACCCCAAGCTCTGATTTTGACACCGACGCGCGAGCTTGCCGCTCAAGTAAAAGAGGATTTGACCAATATCGGCCGCTATAAAAGAATAAAAGCAGCAGCTGTTTACGGAAAATCTTCCTTTGAACGGCAGAAAACGGAATTGAAACAAAAATGCCATGTGGTTGTCGGGACTCCGGGCCGTTTATTAGATCACATTGAAAAAAGAACGCTTCCGCTGGAAAAACTGAAATACCTTGTCATCGATGAAGCTGATGAAATGTTGAATATGGGATTTATCGACCAGGTTGAAGCGATCATCCGTCATCTGCCGGAAGAACGGCTGACCATGCTGTTTTCAGCGACCTTTCCGGAGGATGTCGAGCACCTTGCTGATCAATATATGAAAAGCCCTTTGAAAATCGAGATCAAAGCAAGCGGTATGACAACCGCAGACATCGATCATGCGCTGATCATCGTAAACGAGCATGATAAATTTTCGCTTTTGCGGGATGTTTTAATTACTGAGAACCCGGACAGCTGCATCATGTTTTGCCGTACACAGGAGCATGTGAATGAATTGCAGCGGCGATTGGCCGGTTTGGGCTATCCCTCTGCCAAAATCCACGGCGGAATGCCTCAGGAAGAACGTTTTGCCGTTATGAACCGCTTTAGACGCGGAGCATTTCGCTATTTGATAGCCACCGATGTGGCGGCAAGGGGCATTGACATTGAGAACATGACACATGTGATCAACTATGATCTGCCATTAGATAAAGAAAGCTATGTGCACCGTACCGGAAGAACAGGACGAGCGGGCAGCCGGGGAAAAGCGGTTACCTTTGCCACACAGCATGAAAAGAACATTATAGCGGAAATTGAAGACTACATCGGTTTTGCTATTCCTGTCATTGAAGCTCCATCAAAAGGAGAAGTGGCACAAGCAAAAGCGGCGTTTCAAAAGAATATCAATACAAAGCCGGAGCTTAAAAAAGATAAGAGTGAATCGTTAAATCAAGAAATCATGAAGCTCTATTTTAATGGGGGAAAGAAGAAGAAACTGAGAGCCGTTGATTTCGTCGGAACGATTGCTAAAATCGATGGTGTCTCTGCGGAAGATATCGGTATTATCACAATACAAGAGCAATGTTCATTTGTTGAGATATTAAACGGCAAAGGCCCGCTCGTATTAAATGCGATGAAAGAAACGACCGTGAAAGGGAAATTGTTGAAAGTGCATAAAGCAAGGAAGAACTAATTTCAGGCTGTCGACTCTATCGAGAGCTTTTTTGTTCGTAATAAACAATGGATAAGCGGCATATGATGGATTGTCAAAAAATGAAAGCGTTTCAAAAGAGAGGAGAACAAATGAAGATGAGTAAGCGTTTCTTGCGGATTCTTGCATTGACTTTCATCATCACTGCCTGCTTGATACCGGGGACTGCATTTGCAACATTTCAAAAACCGGTTTTTTCAGATGTTAGCGTTCATGATCCATCCGTCATCAAGGTCGATGATACGTTCTATGTATTCGGCTCCCATTTGGCCTCGGCAAAATCAGCCGACCTCATGAAGTGGACGCAAATTTCTTCAAGTGTAAACAACGACAATCCGCTTATTCCAAATGTGCATGAGGAATTAAAAGAGACCTTTGAGTGGGCGGAGACCGATACGCTGTGGGCGCCTGACGTCACACAGCTTGAAGACGGCAGATTTTATATGTATTACAATGCCTGCCGGGGAGATTCTCCAAAATCGGCGCTCGGCCTTGCTGTCGCAGACGACATTGAAGGTCCGTATAAAAACAAAGGCGTTTTTTTAAAATCGGGAATGGAGGGAATCAGCAATGACGGCACCCGATATGACGCGACAAAGCATCCGAATGTCGTCGACCCGCACACATTCTTTGATAAGGACGGAAAACTGTGGATGGTGTACGGCTCCTATTCCGGCGGTATTTTCATTTTAGAAATGGATCGGAAGACCGGCTTCCCTCTTCCGAATCAGGGCTATGGAAAAAAACTGATCGGCGGTAACCACAGCCGGATTGAAGGCGCATATATCCTCTACAATCCGGATACGGAGTACTATTACATGTACATGTCTTTCGGCGGCCTTGCTGCTGACGGCGGGTACAACATCCGTGTCGCCCGCTCGAAACATCCAGACGGGCCATACTATGATGCGGAAGGCCATGCGATGATCAATGTGCGCGGCAAAGAAGGCACACTTTTTGATGACCGCTCAATCGAGCCGTACGGCGTCAAACTTATGGGGAATTTCCAGTTTGAAAATAAGAGCGGCTACGTCTCGCCGGGCCATAACTCCGCCTTTTATGATGAAAAAACCGGCCAATCCTATTTGTTTTTCCATACCCGTTTCCCGGGACGGGGCGAGGAGCATGAAGTCCGTGTTCATCAGATGTTGATGAATAAAGAAGGCTGGCCTGTTGTCGCGCCTCACCGCTATGCCGGAGAGAAACTCGGGAAGGTGAAAAATTCGGACGTGATTGGAGACTACCAGTTGGTGCGGCATGGCAAGGACATTTCCGCAGACATTCGTTTACATCGCAATGGCAAAGTGTCCGGCGGGGCAGAGGGAAAATGGAAGAAAACCGGACACAACCGAATTGAACTCAAGATCGACGGAAAAAAATACAACGGCGTGTTTTTGCGGCAGTGGGATACGAGCGCCGGGCGGAAAGTGATGACGTTTAGTGCGTTGTCTCGTGAAGGGGGTGCGGTTTGGGGGAGTGAAGATTTATATTAAAAGTAGTAATAATTTATAAAGGCATATACCTAATTAAAGGTATGTGCTTTTTTGAGAAGGTTACTAATAAATTTTGTTTTAATATAGTAATTTAGTGAGAGTTATACGATAATTAGTATAGATTTCTTTTAAAAGGGCGCATGATGCTGTTTTAGAGGTGTAAGATGGAGACCATGATATTATTTATTATATTTATGTTTGTTATATTTTTAGTTATATTGCTTTCTAGGTTTATACTTGATAAAGCAATATTTCCTTTTATTGAATATTTGAGCAATTCCAGTTTTGAAAAATATAATGAAATAGTTAAAAAAAGTAAAAAACGATTAATTATACATAATGTGATTTTAAAAATTAGCGAATGTTTTTTCATTTTGCTATTGATATTTTTTATAACCGTGTGTTTAAGTTTGTCTTTATCTCCAAACGATATAATCTTGACAATCAAGTATATTATAGTATCTGCTTTCTTTATTTGTTGCACAATTTTTATAGGGAATTTCACCCAAAAAATTAAAGATGAATTTAAAAGAGGGAAAATTAAATATGATAGCTTAATAGAAAAGACTATTCATAAGATTATATCCACTATAGATATAGACAGTTATTTGTATAGCAGGTTGAAAGTCATTGGAAAAGCAAGTATGAGCTTTTTAATTCATTGCTTGCTCATTTATTTGATCCTACTTTTTTTAACAAAAGTCGATAATATCCCCTACGAAGTTTTTTATTTAGGTTTAATGTTTCTTCCTTTGGCTTTGGCAAGTTGGGTCTATTTTTCATCATTAAATAATGAAGAACAAAATATCCGAAGAATAGTTATTTATGTAGTGTTATTGATTGTAACTTTAGGTAAAAGTTTTTTTGATTTTAAAGTTGTAATAGGTTTAGATATTGTTAATTCAGCTAATGAATATATTATATTCTTAATCCTCACTGTTTTCACTGCTGTGGACCGACTTTTAAAAAGTATATTTGATGATTTAAAAAGCTTTAAAGAGCAAAAAAAGGAAAAATCTAAAAAAAGAAAAACGAACAGAAGAAAAAAATTAAAACAAAAGATTCCTTTAAAATTGAAGGCAGCAAAACCAAGAAAGAGAACAAAGATTAAAGGAAGAACTATCTAATGGCAAGCCGGGATGAAACATCTCGGCTTTTGCTATAATCCTTTCGTTTTGACGAATCTTTTCCAATTCGTTAAGATAAACATAAATTGTTCACTAAGTGTAATATCAATCAAAAAGGACTGAGGCGCCATGTGTACGAGTTTGACATTGACGACGGCTGATCAGATGCAAGTGCTGGCAAGAACGATGGATTTCGCTTTTCAGCTTGATGGCGAGGTGCTGTTGCATCCGCGTATGTTTCAGTGGACGAGTGAAGCGGATGGCAAGGAGCATAAGGCTCCGTATGCGTTTATCGGAATGGGCAGAAGGTTTAAAAATGCTTTGTTTGCCGATGGTGTAAACGAAAAGGGCCTGTCATGCGCCGCTCTTTATTTCCCGGGCTATGCGGTGTATGAAACAGAAGCAAAAGAGGACCGCAAAAATATCGCACCGCATGAATTTGTGACATGGGTGCTGTCAAGCTGCCGTAACCTGGATGATGTGAAAGATGCGGTGTCTTCCCTCGCCATTGTTGAGAGGGAGGTGAAGCTGCTCGGTACGGTTACGCCGCTGCATTGGATTTTGGCAGATCGATCAGGCAAAAGCATCGTCGTTGAACCTGTGGAGGACGGTATACAGGTTCATGACAATCCTGTCGGGGTGATGACGAACAGTCCGGATTTTCCATGGCATTTGACCAATTTACGGAATTACATCGGGCTGCGCCCGGGGCAGTTCACAGCAAAAAAATTGGGCGAACTGACGTTGTCGGCTTTTGGAGAAGGATCGGGGCTGGCCGGGCTGCCGGGAGATTTCACTCCGCCTTCCCGTTTTGTAAGGGCCGCGTATTTGAAGGAACATATTAAACCTGTCTCTGGTGAAACAGAAGGTGTGGCGGCGGCTTTTCACATTCTCTCAAATATGAACATACCGAAAGGCATTGTTATCACAGAGCAGGGAGAAGACGACTATACGCAATACACAGCGGCGATGTGCAATCATACGGGAACCTATTATTATCATCATTATCAAAATCGGCAGATTCAAAAGGTATGCCTGTTTCACGAAGACCTTGATCAGCCGGAGCTGAAATCATTTCCGGCAAGAGCTGAAGAAGCGATCCACTCACTTCAATCATAATACGAAGGAAGGAACGACATGCAAAACAAAGCAGCAAATAGACTTACTTTATTGGGAATAGGATTGCATATCATGTACTGGTTCGGCATTTTATTCGTCTTCCTGCGCATCAAAAGCAGGTGGTTTGATTCTTACACCGTTTGGAATCCGGATGTCGTGAGCGGATACACGCAGTCTGAGACTTTCGTGGATATGCTGAGATCGATGATTTATTCGGGGACATTGTTTAATTGGTTCTGTTTTTTCCTTTTGATCATGTTAATCGTCATTTTGGCGCAGTCGCTTATTTTTATTGCCCTGGAAATTACGGCGTATTTCAAAATCAGAAAAAATCCTTTTTCTGCGTGGGGTTCTTTTATTTTGGCGATGGGTTTTAAAAACATCTTTACGAATACATCCGGAATTCCGTTTCTCATTGCCGGATTTCTCCTTCATAAACAGCAAAAAGAACCGCAGGAACCTGAAACAAAGGCCGTGCGGCGCAAGACCAGAAGAAGGGCTTCCGCATTCGGCGAACGAAAAGCAGCAGCGGTGAAAAAACGGAGAAATCCAGGAGTAAAGTCTTGATAGAAAATGAGATTTGCAGATGAACCAAGCGGGGAAAAGCCGCCGAACACCGATTTCACGGGATGGCGGCGGCTTCCGCTTTTTTTATGTGACAATTGTAATGAAAGCGTTGACATAAAAATGAGCAGATGCTACAGTATAGATACAAACTAATATCACCAAGTTCCTAAGGATTGTTACTGCTATGCAGGCAAAACCTAAGTTGCGCATCATTATCGGGATATTGACCCGTGAATGGCGGCGTAATTTAGGTTTTTTTGTGCCTGAAAATGAGGAGGTGATGCAAAACGATCGATACTTTTCCAGAAAAAAAAGCCGGGTGAAGGCGGCCACCTTCAGTCCGGCAGATTCCCCCAAAAGAGGAGGTACTCATATGGATTATAATAAAGTATCAAAAGACATTTTACAACTCGTCGGCGGTGAGGAGAACGTACAGAGCGTGATTCACTGCATGACAAGACTGCGTTTCAACCTTTATGACAACGCAAAGGCAGACCGCGCGAAACTGGAAAGTCTGCCGGCTGTAATGGGCATCAACATCAGCGGCCAGCAGTTTCAAATCATCATTGGAAATGATGTGCCAAAAGTGTATAAAGCGATCATTGCCAATAGCGGACTCAGTGATGAAAAAGCAGGCTTGCAGCAAGGCGGGAAAAAGAAAAACGTGTTATCCGCCATCTTTGATGTAATTTCCGGCGTATTTACGCCGATTCTGCCGGCGATCGCCGGTGCTGGTATGATCAAGGGGATCATTGCGATCGCCGTCACGTTCGGCTGGATGACAAGTGAAAGCCAAGTGCACACCATTTTATCCGCCATCGGCGACGGAGCATTTTACTTCCTGCCGATTTTGCTGGCGGTCAGCGCCGCAAGAAAGTTCGGCAGCAACCCTTATGTTGCGGCGGCGATCGGAGCGGCGATTTTGCATCCCGACCTGACGGCGCTCCTCGCTTCTGGCAAAAGCATCTCCTTTGCCGGGCTGCCTGTAACCGCTGCCACTTATTCGTCAACGGTCATCCCAATCTTGCTTGCGATTTGGATTGCATCTTATGTGGAGAAATGGATTGACAGATTCACCCCGACTTCTTTAAAGATGATCTTTGTGCCGACGCTGACGCTGCTGGTTGTCGTGCCTGTCACATTAATTACGGTCGGTCCGCTCGGTGCGATTGCCGGAAACTATCTGTCAATCGGTGTGAACGGTTTATTTGAAAACGCCGGTTTAATCACCATGATTCTTTTAGCCGGAACGTTCTCGCTGATCATCATGACAGGAATGCACTATGCCTTTATTCCGGTTATGTTCAACAACATTTCCCAAAACGGCTACGATTATTTAATACCTGCGATGTTTTTGGCGAATATGGGTCAGGCAGGTGCGTCATTTGCCGTCTTTTTACGATCCAGAAATAAGAAGTTCAAATCATTGTCGCTCACGACAAGCATTACGGCTTTGATGGGGATAACAGAGCCGGCGATGTACGGTGTCAATATGAGACTGAAAAAACCGTTTGTTTCCGCGCTTCTCGGCGCCGCCGTCGGAGGTGCATTCTATGGTATCACCGGTGTAGCAGCATATATTATTGGCGGAAACGTCGGTTTGCCGGGAATCACGACGTTTATCGGCCCGACTTTTATACAGGCGATGATCGGTATCGTCATCACGTTCTTTGCAGCGACGATTATCGCTTATCTGTTAGGATTTGAAGACATACCTTCAGAGGAAGATGACGCTCCGGCTAAAGGCGATGCGGCCGCCGAAGAAATCATTCACAGCCCTTTAAAAGGCGAAGTCAAAGCATTAAGCGAGGTGGATGATGCGACATTTTCCGGCGAAGTGATGGGAAAAGGCGTAGCCATCGAACCTGTGGAAGGCGAAGCGGTGTCTCCCGTATCGGGTACGATCACAACGGTTTTTCAGACAAAGCACGCTATCGGCATCACGAGCGACAATGGCGCAGAGATCATCATCCATATCGGGATCGACACGGTGAAGCTAAACGGAGAACATTTTACCGTACATGTAAAAGAAGGAGATGCTGTATCACCGGGAGATCTGCTTGTCTCATTTGACATGGAAGCGATTAAAAAAGCCGGCTATCAGCTGATTACGCCGATCATCGTGACAAATACGGATCGGTACGAATCGATCAAGCCGGTCAAAACAACAGAAAACGTAAATCTTAAGGAAGCGCTTCTCGTTTTATCGTAAATATAATATATCCCCTCTCTTTCATCGGGAGGGGAAGAAAATAATAATGAGGTGAAATCGTATGAGTGAAAATGCCAAAAGATTTCCTGAAGGCTTTCTGTGGGGCGGTGCGGTTGCAGCAAACCAGGTAGAAGGAGCGTATAATGTCGGCGGAAAAGGACTTTCGACCGCTGATGTGTCACCGAACGGAGTGATGCATCCGTTTGATGAATCAATGGAGTCGTTGAATTTGTATCATAAAGGCATTGATTTCTATCATCGCTATAAAGAAGATATCGCACTGTTTGCCGAAATGGGCTTTAAAGCGTTCCGCACATCAATTGCCTGGACGCGGATTTTTCCGAATGGCGATGAGAGCGAACCGAACGAAGAAGGCCTCAAGTTTTACGATGATTTGTTTGATGAGCTTTTAAAATACAATATTGAACCCGTTGTGACGATTTCCCACTATGAAATGCCGCTCGGCTTGATTAAAAACTATGGCGGCTGGAAAAACCGCAAGTTGATCGAATTCTATGAAAGATATGCGAGAACGGTTTTCAACCGGTATAAAGACAAAGTGAAATATTGGATGACCTTCAATGAAATCAACATTGTCCTGCATGCGCCGTTTACAGGAGGCGGCCTTGTCTTTGAGGAAGGCGAAAACAAACTGAATGCGATGTATCAGGCGGCGCATCACCAGTTTGTCGCGAGCGCTCTTGCGGTCAAAGCCGGACACGAAATCATCCCGGACTCAAAAATCGGCTGCATGATCGCCGCCACGACGACATATCCGATGACGCCAAAGCCGGAAGACGTGCTTGCCGCAATGGAAAACGAAAGAAAAACGCTGTTTTTCTCGGACGTCCAGGCGCGCGGCGCTTATCCGGGCTACATGAAGCGCTTCTTAAAAGAACACAACATTACGATCGAAATGGCTGAAGGCGACGAAGAGATTTTGAAACAGCATACCGTCGATTACATCGGTTTCAGCTATTACATGTCAATCGCAGCAAGCACCGATCCTGAGCACCTTGCAAAATCAAAAGGCAACCTCCTCGGCGGCGTCAAAAATCCGTACTTGCAATCGTCTGAATGGGGCTGGCAGATCGACCCTAAAGGGCTGCGCATTACCTTGAATACGTTGTACGACCGTTATCAAAAGCCGCTGTTCATCGTCGAAAACGGTCTTGGCGCGGTCGATGTCGTCGAAGAAGACGGCTCCATCCAGGATGACTACAGGATCAACTATTTGCGCGATCATTTACTAGAAGTCAGAGAAGCGATCGCCGACGGCGTCGACTTAATCGGCTACACATCATGGGGGCCGATCGACCTTGTCAGCGCTTCTACCGCTGAAATGAAAAAGCGCTACGGCTATATTTACGTCGACCGGGACAACGAAGGAAAAGGAACGCTGAAGAGAACGAGAAAGAAAAGCTTTTATTGGTATAAAGATGTGATTGAAACGAATGGTGAGAGTTTGTGATGTAATGATGGAAAGGGCTGTTCCCTATGGGGGCAGCTTTTTTCTTCGCTATACAACGCGGCGGCATTCGGAGGCGATTTCCGGAGCCGGTTCTTCTCTGTAGCACAGGCAAACGATTTGCTATACACTTGACATAGACATGTTGAAAGAAGAGCGGTGAGTCCGATGTTTAAACTGTTGTTAATCGAAGATGATAAATCGCTGTTTCAAGAAATAAAAGAGCGATTGTCAGGATGGTCCTATGATGTATACGGCATCAAGGATTTCAGCCAGGTGATGCATGAATTTGCAGCGATCAAGCCAGACTTTGTCATCATTGATATCCAGCTTCCTAAATTTGACGGTTTTCATTGGTGCCGGATGATCCGTTCCCGTTCAAACGTTCCGATTCTCTTTTTATCATCGCGCGACCATCCCGCTGATATGGTGATGTCAATGCAGCTCGGGGCCGATGACTTTATTCAAAAGCCATTTCATTTTGATGTGCTCATTGCCAAAATCCAGGCCATCTTCCGCCGGGTTTATGATTATAATACAGAGCCTGCCATTGTGAAAACGTGGTGCGGAGCGACCGTGGATGTCGAACAAAATCTCGTCAGCAATGAAAGAGGAGCCGTAGAACTGACGAAAAATGAAATGTTTATTTTAAAACTGCTGATCGAACAAAAAAATAAAATTGTCAGCCGGGAAGAGCTGATCAGGAGCTTGTGGAACGATGAGCGTTTTGTAAGCGATAATACGCTGACGGTCAATGTCAACCGTCTGAGAAAGAAGCTGGACGCCTTGAATTTGGGGACATATATTGAGACGAAAGTTGGCCAGGGCTATATGGCGAAAGAAGAAGGGGCAGTGCGATGATAAAAGCATTTTTTATTGAAAGACGGAGCTGGATCGCCATGTTTCTGCTTCAGCAGGTCCTAATGCTGTTTATCGCCTATGTCGATTCATCCATCCCTTTCACGCCGATTCTTTATATGATCTATCTGTCTTTTTTGATCTTTTTTGCTTTTCTGCTGGTCCGCTTCCGAAAAGAGACGAAATTTTACAAAAGCCTGAAAGAATGGGAACATCATCTTGATGTGGCAAACATTCAGGGAGCAGAGACCCCTTTTGAATCGATAATTGAAACAAGCATCACAGGACAGACGAAACAGTTAAAGCAACGGGCAGCACAGCATCGCTTAGCCTTGGAAAATGAAAAAGATGACCTAATGGCTTGGGCACATGAAGTCAAAACACCGTTAACCGCTATGCATTTAATCATTGAGAGAATCGAAGATCAAACGGTAAAAGCTCAGCTGGCCTATGAATGGCTGCGTATTCACTTTCTTCTCGATCGGCAGCTTCACCAAAAACGCATGTCATTTATTGAAAATGATCTGTCCATAGAGGTCCTTGAGCTTAAATCATTGATATTTAAAGAGATTAAAGATTTACAATCGTGGTGCATCCAAAAAGGGATCGGTTTTGATATTCGGCTTGAAGCGCCAGAAGTCCTCAGCGATGCGAAGTGGCTGGGTTTTATCATCAGACAGCTGTTAACGAACGCAGTGAAATACAGTCAAGCGTCCGATATTTTAGTTAGCAGTTTTGAAAAAGGCGGAAGAGTGCATCTCGAAGTCAAAGACTTTGGGCGGGGAATCGATCCAAAAGATATAGCACGCGTATTTGACAAAGGGTTCACATCAACAACGAAGCATGATAGCCAGGCATCTACAGGAATGGGGCTGTACTTGGCGAAAAAAGCGGCAAAGGCGCTGTTGATACAGATTGAGGTATCCTCTTCGCCAGGTGCCGGGACAACCTTTATATTAGCTTTTCCGAAACGGAATGAATTTGAACGAGTGATAAGCGTGTGACAAAAGTGTCACATGCTTTTTTATTTTGTTCGTTTAATCGAAGGAAAGCTTCAGTATTGGTTTTTATAATAAATGTATCCTCTATAAAGGAGTTTTTGAGATGATGATTTTAGAAGCAAATAAAATTCGGAAAAGCTATGGAAATAAGCACAATCAACATGAGGTATTAAAGGGTATCGACATTCAGATTCAAAAAGGTGAATTTGTCAGTATTATGGGTGCATCAGGCTCCGGCAAAACAACATTGCTTAATGTTCTCTCCTCTATTGATAAGGTGAGTGACGGAACGATTACCATTAATAATCATGAGATGACCAATATGAAAGAAAGAAAGCTTGCTGAATTCCGCAAACATCATTTAGGATTTATTTTTCAGGAATACAATTTGTTAGATACGCTGACAGTGAAAGAAAATATCCTTCTGCCGTTATCGATTACGAAAATGTCTAAAAAAAAGGCCAATCAAAAGTTTGAGGAAGTAGCAAAGGAATTGGGCATTTTCGAGCTGAGAAATAAATATCCAAATGAAATTTCAGGCGGTCAAAAACAGCGCACATCGGCTGCGAGAGCGTTTATTCATGAACCAAGCATTATTTTCGCTGATGAGCCGACCGGTGCGCTCGATTCGAAATCGGCTTCAGATTTGTTGCACAAACTGGGCCAATTAAATCAAAAGCGCTACGCCACTATTGTCATGGTTACCCATGATCCGGTCGCCGCCAGCTACTGCAGCAGAGTGGTTTTTATCAAGGACGGACAAATTTACACACAGTTGAATAAGGGCGGCCAGGACAGGCAGATATTCTTTCAGGATATTATGAAGACGCAAGGCGTGTTAGGCGGGGTTCAGCATGAACATTAATCAGATCATCATTCGGAATCTCAAGAAAAATTTGCGGAATTATTACCTCTATGTATTTGCGCTTATTTTCAGCGTAGCGCTCTATTTCGCGTTTGTGACACTCCAATACGATCCCGCGATCAATGAAGTAAAAGCCTCTATTAAAGGCGCCGCGGCAATTCAAACCGGATCGATCCTGCTTGTTGGGGTGGTGTTGATCTTTATTTTATATGCCAATACGATTTTTATTAAAAGGCGAAGCAAAGAAATCGGTCTATTTCAACTAATCGGCATGACAAAATCTAAAATCTTCAGAGTTTTGAGCGTGGAAAATATCATACTCTATTTCGGTTCTTTACTTATTGGGGTGTTTGCCGGGTTTTCAATGTCAAAATTCGTGCTGATGATCTTGTTCAAAATTGTAGATGTAAAAGCGGAGGCCGAGCTGCATTTTTCCGATAAAGCATTGGTCCAAACCCTCATCGTATTCTGCGGAATCTATCTTTTGATGATGGTGATGAACTATACGTTTATTAAAAGACAAAATATTTTATCTTTATTTAACGTGATATCCTCTACTGAAGATAAAGTAAAGAGAATATCCGTTTTTCAAATGATGATCGGTATGCTGGGCATTCTGTTTATATTGTCGGGGTACTACGTTTCTACCGAGCTGTTCGGCGGAAAATTCAAAACGATAAACGAATTGTTCATTGTGATGAGTTTTATTCTCGGAGCGGTCATCATCGGCACATACCTTTTTTATAAAGGTTCTGTCAGCTTTATCTTTAATATCATTCGTAAAAGCAAAGGGGGATACTTGAATATTGTTGAAGTATTATCCCTTTCATCGATTATGTTCCGGATGAAGTCAAGCGCTTTATTGTTGACGATAATTACGACTGTTTCGGCGCTGGCAATTGGTTTGCTGTCCTTATGCTATATTTCATATTACTCTGCGGAGAAAACAGCTGAACAATACGTAGCAGCTGACTTTGCCATGACGAATGAAAAGGATGCAAATCAGTTTGAGGAGCGATTAAAGGAAGACGGCATTTCATATAGCAAAAAAGAAATCAAAGTAGCTCAAGCGACATTCAACTTGGAACATATTGTAGAAGGCAATCCTGAAGATATGGCGGGAGATCCCCGAAAACTGCAGCTTGCGGTAGTCAGTGATAAAGAGATTGACGGGATTGATGTGCCAAAGGGAGAAGCAGTATTCTCCGGATATACCGATATTCTGCAAAAATTCATGGCTTTTAAAGATTCCGGCAGAATCACAATAAGCAGTAAGCAGAAGACGCAAACATTAAACTATTTAGGGCTGAGAAAGGAATTTCTTCTATCCTATAATTTTACAAGCGGGGGAATGCCTGCTGTGATTGTCGATGACTCTCTGTTTAAACGGCTTGAAAATAATAAAGATCCAAAACTGCAGCAAGGGCCGAGTGTTTTTGTCGGAATTCATGTGAAACATGAAAATCAGCTTCAGCAGGCAAACGAACTTTTTGCAAAAGTAAACAAAAGCGATCAGCATTTATCGCGCCTTGATGTCAGCGTCTCTCAAAAATCGCTTTACGGTATTGCGATGTTTATCGTCGGCTTTTTAGGATTAACGTTTTTGATCACATCGGGATGCATCCTCTATTTTAAACAAATGGATGAAAGTGAAGAAGAAAAACCGAATTATACGATTTTGAGAAAACTCGGTTTTACACAGGGAGACTTGCTGAAGGGCATACGCATTAAGCAATTTTTTAACTTCGGCATTCCATTGGTCATCGGTCTGTTTCACAGCTACTTTGCCGTCCAATCCGGCTGGTTCTTTTTCGGAACAGAGATATGGATGCCGATGATAATCGTGATGGTGCTGTATACCATGCTGTATTCTGTTTTTGGCTTGCTGTCCGTCCTTTATTATAAGAAGGTGATTAAGTCGGCGCTGTCATAATCGAGTCATGTTGCATACGCCAAAAAAACCATCGGACCGTATCCGATGGGTTTTCCTGTCTCCTACAATTCAACCTGATAAAGCGCTGTCTGCTCTCCGCCGCCGGGGCCGCCTCTCATGCTCTGCTGTGCAGAGCTGTTTGTGCTGCTTGCGGAACTGCTGTATTCATCGGATGAAATTTTCGTACCGTGTTTTTTGATCCATGAGACAAGCTCACTGTTGCCTGAATTGTTGCCTGGGATAAGGAAATACTTCACTTTCCCTTCTTTGACAAGGTTTTTCAGCTCGCTGACTGTCAGGATCGGGTCTGTGCCGTTGAAGCCTCCGAGCGCCATAACCGATTCATCGGCGTCGATGATATATGGTGCTACGGTAACCGTCGTCAACGTAGCAAATAGGTATTCTTCGCCTGTATTGTGTTTGCGAAGGTATGAAAGGAGGCTCGTGTCGACTTCCGAGCTGAACATGCCTCCGCTGCTGCCGGCTGATGTTTTCAGCTGCGGACCTGCTTCAGGAAGTACGCTGCTATTGCCGTACAAAAGCGGTGTCGCTGACCAGTAAACCGGTGTGAGCAGAAGCACGCACAGACCGATAATGGCCAGCTGCTTCCCGAACGGAAGATGCCGTTTGAGCATGAGAAGGGCCATGGTAATGCCGAGTCCCAAGATTCCCAAAACGCACATCCAAGCGCTGCCGATTTGGCTTGTATAGCCGCTTAAAATATAGACTTGGAATGCCGCCGTGATGAGCATGGCTGCCGGAAGCAGGTAGCTGGCCCAATCTTTTTGATTTTTGTATAAGCCGTACATCGCAAACCATCCGATTCCGGATAACGCGGCAATCGGCGGTGCCAGCATAATCAAATAGTAATGATGGAAGAAGCCCGCGATGCTGAAGAAGCCTGCGACAGGGACAAGCCATGCTGTCCAGAAAAGGGTTTCTTTCATTTGTCCCATTTTTTCGCGGCGGTCACGGAACCAGCTGATCATCATGCCAAACAATCCGAACAGTGCGAATGGAAGCAGCCAGCTGATTTGGCCGGACAGTGCCGATTGGAACAATCTAAGCGGGCCGGCAGAACCTGTGCCGAATATATTCATGCCGCCGCCATTGCCGCCGGGGCCCCCGTTTCCTCCGCCAAATCCGCCTTGGCCGCCACCTCCTGGCGGCTGCATGCCCCCGCTTTGTGCTTGAGAATGGCCGTTAGTCGAGCTGCCGTTAGTTGAGCTGTTCCCATTCGGCGGCTGCATGCCTCGATTTTGTGCTTGAGAATGGCCATTAGTCGAGCTGCTACCGTTCGGCGGCTGCATATCTCCGCCAAATCCGTTCATATCGCCGCGGGCATTCCCTGTCGTCTGTCCGAAAAGCCGTTCTGTTCCGTTATAGCCGAATGCCAGTTCAAGAACGGAGTTGGTTTGGCTGCTTCCGACATACGGCCGGCTGTCAGCCGATGTGTAGTCGACAACAAGCGCCCATGAAAGCGAAATGCCGGTGAGCACAATGAGCGACAGTACCGTTGAGATGATTTTTTTCTTCCACTTCGCATTTGCCGCGATGAGATAAAACAGCAAAAATGCGGGAAGAACCATGAAGGCCTGAAGCATTTTCATATTGAATCCGAGTCCGGCCATTCCAAATGCAGCGAGGAGCCAGATGAGTCTGCCTTGTTTGACCGCTCTCATCAAGCACCATGTACCGAGAAGCAGAGCGAAGACGAGCATGCTGTCGATATTGTTCGTCCTGCTGACGGCCACGGCGATCGGCGTCAGCGCCATGACAAGGGCGGAGATGCGCGCCGCGCCTTTTCCGAATCTCGGCTTGATCATGATATAGAGCAGGAATACAGAACCGGCGCCTGCGAGCGCCTGCGGAAGGATCACGCTCCACGTATGGACGCCGAATACGAGCGCGAAGGTGGTCTGTATCCATAAAACGAGCGGCGGCTTATCGACTGTTACAAAGCCCGAAGGATCGAATGAAGCATAGAAGAAATTGTGGAAGCTTTGCGTCATGCTTTTGACCGCTGCCAAGTAATACTGATTGGCGGCATCATCCTGCCAAATGTTATATGTATTCAGAATAAGTGCTGCCAGCAAAATTAAGATAAGGACTATATCCGGTTTTTTTATGTTCATCATCATCTTCACCTCTTTATGGTCCCTATTCTAAAAGAAAAATATGAATAAGTTATGAATAAAAAAAGAAATATTCTTTTGATTTGGGAGAGGGAAAAATAAATAATTTTGGAAAAAGTGTGTACATTTTCATTTTCTCACTGTATACTGTACTACAACAGAAATAAAAACATAAAACTGTTGTATAAAAAGGAGGGGAATACAATGACCATGAAAAGTCCGCTTGAATTTTTCCGGACGCTGCCAAAAAAAACGTGTCCTGAGTGCGGGGAACAGGTGGAGGAACAGGCCGAATCCTACTTCATGGAATGTGAGCGCTGCCTTGCGAAAAAGGGTGAATAGGGAAACTGTTTGATTACAAAATGTGAAAAGGGGTTAGGGTGAAATGAAGATTGAAGAGAAAAGGCTGCAAATTACCGAGGATCTGAATCCTGAATATGAAGAGATATTAACAAAGGAAGCGCTTCAATTCGTCAAACGGCTTGAACGCCACTTCGGGAAAAGACGGCGGGATTTATTGCACTTGCGGAATATCGTTCAGACGGAAATTGATCAGGGAAAGAATCCTGATTTTCTGAAGGAGACGAAGCACATTCGGGAAGGAAGCTGGACGGCAGCGCCGATCCCGCCGGATTTGGAAGACCGGAGAGTCGAAATTACCGGACCGGTGGACAGAAAAATGGTGATCAACGCTCTCAACTCAGGGGCGAAGGTTTTTATGGCCGATTTTGAAGACGCAAACTCGCCGACATGGAAGAACTGTGTAGAAGGGCAGATCAACTTAAGAGATGCGATCCGCGGGACGATTTCTTTTACAAATGAAAATGGAAAACGGTATCAGCTCAATCAGAATCCGGCCGTTATCATGGTGAGGCCGAGGGGCTGGCATTTGGAAGAAAAGCATGTTCTGCTTGACGGTGCACCGGTTTCTGCAAGCTTGTTCGATTTCGGTCTCTATTTCTTTCATAACGCAAAAGCGCTGATCAAAAAAGGGAGCGGACCTTATTTCTATCTTCCAAAAATCGAAAATCACCTTGAAGCCAGACTCTGGAACGACATATTTGTCTACGCCCAAAACGACTTGGGCATCCCGCAGGGCACGATCAAGGCGACCGTCTTAATCGAAACGATCCTGGCAGCGTTTGAAATGGACGAAATTTTGTTTGAATTGAAGGAACATTCGGCAGGCCTCAATTGCGGGCGGTGGGATTATATTTTCAGCTTTATTAAAAAATTCCGCAGCCGTGAAGAAGTCATCCTTCCAGATCGTTCTGCCGTGACGATGACGGTACCGAACATGAGAGCCTACTCTCTTTTGGCCATTAAAACGTGCCATAAACGGAATGTTCATGCCATCGGAGGGATGGCGGCGCAGATTCCCGCCAAAAACAATCCGGAAATGAACGCCAGGGCTTTTGCAAAAATACGCGAAGATAAGCAGCGTGAAGTAAAAGACGGGCATGACGGAACATGGATCGCGCATCCCGGCATGATTCAAACCGCGCTTGATGTTTTTAATGAACATATGCCTTCAGCAAACCAGATTCATAGAAAACGAGAGGATGTCGAGGTTGAGGGGAAAGATTTGCTGGAAGTGCCGAAAGGCCGGATAACCGAAAAAGGCGTCCGTACAAATATCAGCGCCGGCATCCGCTATATCGCTTCCTGGCTGTCCGGCAGAGGCGCCGCTCCGATCGACCACCTGATGGAAGATGCGGCAACGGCAGAAATCTCAAGAGCTCAATTATGGCAATGGATCCGCCATCCGAAAGGCATCCTTGATGATGGCAGGAAAGTGACCGTCGAAATGTTCAAGACGATGAAAGAGGAAGAAATGAAGAGAATCATCGATGAGGCTGGTCTGAAGCATTTTCATGGGGGACGGTTTGAAGAGGCCGGCCTGCTGTTTGAAAAATTGATTTTGGATGATCAATTCGCGGAGTTTTTGACGATCCCCGCTTATGAAAAATTATAAAGGGAGGAACTGAAGATGAAGTCTGAAAAGGTAAAGCAATTGGAGGAGAGCTGGCACGGCAAACGGTGGAATGGAATCAAGAGACCGTATAAGGCTGAGGACGTGATCCGTCTGCGCGGCTCTCTTGAGATCGAGTATACAATCGCAAGGCGCGGCTCCGAAAAGCTTTGGCGGCTTCTTCATACAGAAGATTTTATTCCTGCGCTCGGAGCTTTAACAGGCAATCAGGCGATGCAGCAAGTAAAGGCCGGATTGAAAGCGATTTATTTGAGCGGCTGGCAGGTGGCGGCAGACGCGAATCTGGCGGGAAGCATGTATCCGGACCAAAGCCTTTATCCGGCAAACAGCGTTCCCGAGGTCGTCAAGAGAATCAACCGTACGCTTCAGCGTGCAGACCAAATTCATTTCATGGAAGGAAAAGAAGAGATCGATTGGTTCGCGCCGATCGTGGCAGATGCCGAAGCGGGATTCGGCGGACAGCTGAATGTCTTTGAGCTGATGAAAAGCATGATTGAGGCGGGGGCCGCCGGTGTGCATTTTGAAGATCAGCTCTCATCTGAGAAAAAATGCGGCCATTTGGGCGGAAAAGTGCTCCTGCCTACGCAGACGGCGGTTCGCAATTTGATTGCCGCGCGCCTCGCCGCAGATGTGATGGGCGTACCGACGGTTCTCATTGCCCGCACAGATGCGAATGCGGCCGATCTCATCACAAGCGACATCGATCCATATGATGCTCCGTTTTTGACGGGAGAGCGCACATCAGAAGGATTTTTCAAAACGAAGGCAGGTCTTGACCAGGCGATTGCCAGAGGGCTTGCATACGCGCCTTATGCCGATCTGATCTGGTGTGAAACATCAGAACCGAACATTGAAGAAGCGCGCCGGTTCGCACAGGCGATCCATGAGAAATTCCCGGGAAAACTGCTTGCTTACAATTGCTCGCCTTCTTTTAACTGGAAAGCCAAACTTGATCATCAAACGATTGTTGATTTCCAAAAAGAACTCAGCGAAATGGGGTATAAATTTCAATTCGTCACACTCGCCGGGTTCCACGCCTTAAATCACGGCATGTTTGAATTGGCCCGTCAATATAAAAACCGCGGGATGGCCGCCTACTCCGAGCTGCAGCAGGCCGAATTCGCCAGCGAAGTCCACGGCTATACGGCGACAAGGCACCAGCGTGAAGTCGGAACAAGCTATTTTGATGAAGTCGCACAAGTGGTCACGGGCGGCACATCTTCTACTACAGCGCTGAAAGGCTCGACTGAAGCGGAGCAGTTTCAATCTTAAAATGGGTCTCGGGAAAAGTTGAACGGATTATTCGTTAGGGAGTTTGATGGCATGGGTCCGGTATAAAACCGGGCTCATGCCTGTTAGCTGTTTGTGGTTAGACAATCAATATACTTTAACATGCTCGGAGCTATCGGAAAAACGGGTAGATCCCTTGATCTGAAGCCCTTCGTATCAAACGATAGTAGCTTCTGAATAGAACAGATTTTTTTAGACTGCTATGCAGGCATCAACAATTTAAGACATATTCTTTTATAGCTTTTGCTACGCCGTTTTGATTTTGAGCGTCTGTGACATGCATTGCGCAGTTTTTGATATCATCATGGGCATTTTCCATCGCGATGCTGATTCCCGCTAATTTGAACATGGGGATATCATTGAAATTGTCGCCAATTGCAACCGTATGTTCGAGTGGTATTTTGAAATAGTCGGCCAAAAAGGATACTCCATGCCCTTTATTTGTTTCCGGGTGGCCAATTTCTACCGTTCCTAGACTTCCGGATGTAATAGATATATCATGACGCCCCTCAAGTTTTGCCATGAATCTATCCCGTTTTGTTTTTTGATAAGAAATGGCACCTATTTTGTAGATTTGCAATGCTGAAAAATCAGTTTTGCGAAAATCGGCAATAAAACGGATAGGATGCTGATTGAATAAATTGGTGATTTCACGGCTGTATACCGCTTTTACGGCTGAATCCAGTGTTTTCGATTGCTCGGCCAGTTCTTCTTCCAACATGCTGCGGCCGGATTGTTTCATTATAATTCCTTCATTTGTATATAATTCGCAAAACAACTGTTCATGCTCGGCAAGATCAATCATTTCCTTGACGGTATGATCCGGCAGCACCAGCCGTTTTATCAGCGCTTTATCATAAATCACTCCGCCATTTCCGCTGATGATGGATGCTTTTATATTGTATTTACGGAGGATCTGGAGAATGTCATGATGAGATCGGCCCGAACAGATGGCAAGCCGGTGGCCCTGCTTCTGGGCTTCTGACAATGTATCCAGATTGGCCTTACTGATTGTTCCGTCTTCAGACAATAGAGTCCCGTCCAAATCGATTGCAATTAGTTTCATGGGAAACCTCCAAGTATTATCCTTTTCTTTAGCTTGTTGGCGCTATTCAAGAATTCCATCTGTTTAGGCTGCTTCTTGATTTTTTTCTATAGCTTCATATTCTTCATTTCTCTTTTTCATTTGTTTTGCATACCATGCAAATAGGCCGATATATAGGACAAGACCAATCACGGCATACAGAATAAACGTTGGATTTCCTGTTACTGCTTGCCCGACAATAACTGCGATCACTTTTTCCAGCGGTCCCTCAAGAGTGGAATGTGTAATTTGGTTTGTTTCCGATACGCCATCAGGGAATGCCCCGACTGATTGGGCAGTTTCTGTGACAAACGGTGCGATCATTGTTCCGGATACCAGGAACAATGGCAGTAAAATCGCTCCTATGACGATCATTCTAATAATCTTACCTCTCGTTACGACAAGCAGGGCAGGAGTGAGTCCCATTGCGATAATGCCGCCTAGCGGCAAAATTTTATTTCCCGGTATAATCAACGCTTCAATTAATAAAATAGGCGCCAATACGTTAGCTGCAGCCCAGATTTCTGCGCGGCCTGCGATAAAGGGCCAGTCAAGGCCGATGTTGAATGTTCTTCCTTTTAAACGTTTACTTGCAAAATCGGAAATTCCTTGAGATAACGGTTCAACAGCTGAAATAAACCAGCTTCCGATCAGGGAAAACAATTCAAGACAGACACCGGCTGTAAAAGCCAGGGTAAACGTGGCTTTAATCGATTGTTGAGATAACAAGCCGATAAAAACGCCTAAATAAACACCAATCGCAAATTTACTGCCCCAGAAACCAATTTTTTGATTCAATTTGGCTGCATCAAAATCAAATCTGTCAAGCCAGGGCAAAAATTTGTCAAAGATTTTATCAAACACCATAATAACCGGATTTAACATATAGTTCATATGAGTCGATGTCATCGGATTTGATTTTGGCGCATTCAGCAGATCGTTAAAGGTTGGTTTCATTAAGTCGGAATTGATGATTTTCATGACGCCAATTACGATAATTAACAATGTTGCGACCAATAGGTTATGACTGAACCACATGACGAGCAATCCGGTAATTGATAAATGCCAAATATCAAAAATATCAACATCCAATGTATTAGTCTTCTTTAGAAGAAGCATAACGATATTAACAATCAACATGATCAACAGAAAATATAGTGTATATGCAGAACCCCATGTAATGGTTGCAAGCGGCGCCCAGCCGACATCGGTAATTGAAAGGTTAATCCCGGTCGATTTGACGAAATCCTGAAAAGACTCGGAAAATGCTCCGGTCAGCATGTTAATAATAGCACTTATGCCTGTTAAGGCGATGGCCAGCTTCAAACCGCCTTCAAGAGCTTTGGAAAATTTCACTCTAAAACATAACGCCATTAACGTTAATATAATAAACATCATCGGTGCTGCGCCTAAATCAATGATCGGCTGAAAGACTTTATTGGAAAAATCAATGACTGCATCCAGCATGGTTGGCCCACCTCATTTATTTAATTTTTTTTATGACAGACTCTAATTCGTCAAAAACGGGTCCTGACATAGCGGGAATTCTGTAAAGGATTGGACCGGCTTCAACGACCGGAATGTTAATTTCAAAACCAACATCTGATTTTGCGATAGGGGTAAAAATATCGTATTTGCTCATCAAATCTGCAGTCAGATCTTTGACCATCACGGCATCAACTTCCACCTGATAGCCCCGGTTTCTCATTTCGGTTTCTACCGCTTCTTTAATTTGATGGCTTGAATTTACCCCTGCACCACAAGCTGCCAAAATTTTTACCATGTTTATACACTTCCTTTTTCCGTTTTTGATTGAATGTATTGAAATATATCTTTTTCCGTATTGAATTGGCTTAACGTTTTCAAGTCCCAGTTTTGCGTGAAAGATTCCATTAAACTTGATAGAATATTTGTTTGCGCTGATTTTTTCCCATTTAAAATAAAGAAGGCGAATTTTACGTTTAATTGTTTTTTTGGAGTGATCATGTTGTGAAATGGAATTTCGTTTTCCAGTTTTACAACAACGATCCGGTCAGTGTTGCAATAATCTGTTTCAGTATGAGGAATCGCCACATTTGGAATATCAGTCCCGACGGCACTCATGTCCAGACCGGTCGGGTAATGTTTTTCCCGTTCGATAATGGCTTCTGTAAATGCGGGTTTTACCAGACCTTGATCTATTAATTTTTGGCCGATCTTGCGGAATAGTTCCCGGCTCGTCTCCACATTTTCGAAAAAAACGAGATGAGGTCTAAATAAATCTGCAATATCACTCATTGTCGTCACCTCTATCAAATGATGGTCGTGAATTTTTTGTAATAATGTTCGATCTCGGCATCAATTTCCGAATCAGTGATGATTGCACTGACGTCCTGTACATCATAAAAAGTAAAAAACGCTTGAACATTGAATTTTGAACTATCAGCCAGTGCGTACCGCTCATGTGCATGATCCAGAATGATTCGCAGTCCGTTGCCTTCTTCTTCGTTTGCAGTCGTAATATTCAAATCGGATATTCCGTTTGTTCCGACAAACGCCTTGTCCACCTTGATTTCTTTCAGCAGTTGGTTGGCAAAGTAACCGATGAAGGTCCCGGTTCTTCCCCGGTAGCGCCCGCCGCTTAATATCACGTCGTAGTTTGAAAGGTCTTTTATTCGATTAAAAACATGAAGAGAATTTGTGATTACATTCACATTATTTGCGTTTACATAGTCGAAAATAAAGCCGTTTGTCGTCCCTGAGCTTATAAAAATAATGTCATTGTCTTTTATAAGAGAAGCGCATTTTTTGGCAATTTCTTTTTTCTTGTCTACATTCATCGTCTGCTTTTGGCTGTTCGTTAACTCAGTATAAGTTGATTTTTCCTTCCTCTTTGCACCGCCGTGGACTCTGACCAGTAATCCTTGTTCTTCAAGTTCATTTAAGTCTCTTCTTATTGTTGCTTCTGTGACATTTAATGTTTCAGACAGGTCAGACACTTCAACAACGCTTTTTTTCTCAATGAAATCTAATATCATATGAAACCGGTCCAATTTAATCATTAACTTCTGCTCTCAAGCCTCCTTTTCGCATAGGTTTGTTTTTGTTTGTAATTGTTCGTTATTGATACGAGTTAAATATAAAACGAAAACGCTTTCTTGTCAACGACAAAATATTGAACAATACATTCACAAAATATCCAAAGACCGATTAAGGATTTGAAAACGAAGGAAGTTAGTATTATTACTGCTTTTTTTATAAAACGAAAGCCATTCGCAATAGAAATTCCAGTTTTTTGATTAAGTAATATATTGTTCATTCGCTGTCGTTGACAGGTATAAACGAACATGATAATCTAACATTAAAGAACAATAACAAACATTAACGAACTTCTGGGATGTTGTTCAGATCGACCATATTAAAAAGAAAAGAGGAGTAGAAGATGAAGGTGCTCATAGGCGCAGATCAAGATGGAACTCATTTAAAAGAAGTATTAAAAGACTATCTTGCCGAACAAGGGTATGACGTAATCGATAAAACACCGGAGGCAAATTTGGACTTTGTGGACTCCGCTGTGCGTGTTGTCCGGGCGCTTCAGGAGAAGGAAGGCGACCGCGGCATTCTGATTGACAAATTTGGTGCGGGCTCGTTTCTGGCGGCAAATAAATGCAAAGGTATGATTTGTGCAGAAGTTTCCGATGAACATTCCGCCAAAATGACCCGCAATCATAACAATACAATGGCAATTGCTTTAGGTTCCGGTATCGTCGGCGAAGAATTGGCCAAAGGCTGTGTCGACGCCTATTTGAATTCTGAATATGCAGGCGGACGTCATCAAATTCGGGTAGATATGCTAAACAGAATGTGCTGAAGGAGGAAACAGAAATGAAGATTGCTCTTGGGTGTGACCATATTGTAACTGATACAAAAATGCAAGTCTCAGATCATCTGAAAAGCAAAGGACATCAAGTAATTGACGTTGGCACCTATGATATGACAAGAACACATTACCCTATCTTCGGAAAAAAAGCAGCTGAAAAAGTGGTAAACGGCGAGGCGGATTTAGGTGTTGTGTTATGCGGAACAGGCGTGGGGATCTCTGTTTCTGCTTGTAAAGTTCCGGGAATTCGCGGAGCGCTGGTCCGGGATCTAACGACTGCGAAATATGCGAAAGAACAACTGAACGCAAATTTGATCGGGGTCGGAGGCAGAATTACGGGGTTGCATGTCATTCAAGCGGTCATTGATACATTTATTGAAACCAAATATAAAGAAACTCCTGAAAATCAAGCATTGATTAAAAAATTAAGCGATCTTGATCATGCTGCGGAAAATCAAACAGGGAATGAACATTTCTTTGATGATTTGCTTGCAAAATGGGAACGTGGAGAATACCACGATTAAGATTGAGATAAGGAGAGGGTCTCATGCTGCTGGCCGTCACTTTAAATCCATCAGTGGATATTTCTTACCGGCTCGATGACTTGAAGCTGGACGATGTAAACCGTGCAGCGGAAGTGCGAAAAACGGCGGGCGGAAAAGGGTTGAATGTTGCCAGAGTCGCCCATTTATTAGGAGCGGATGTTATATCTACCGGTGTACTCGGCGGATCGTTAGGCGATTATATTGAAAGGCTGCTTGATCAAGACGGGATGAAGCATCAGTTTCTGCATACAAACCAAGAAGCGAGAAATTGTATCGCCATCTTGCATGAACAAAAGCAAACAGAAATTCTCGAATCTGGACCTCATTTAACAAAAGCTGACCAGGATCGGTTTTTATACCACTTTCGCAGTCTTTTGCAGGGAATATCAGTCATTACCATTTCAGGAAGCATTGTCAGCGGATTTGCGACTCATGTATATTCGCAAATGATTGAAATTGCCAACGAGAAACAAATTCCGGTTCTTTTGGATACTTCGGGTGAAACATTAAAAGCATCATTGCAAAACAAAAGGGCTTTACCATATTTAATCAAGCCGAATGCGAGCGAGTTGAGGCAATTGCTTAATCGATCCATTGCAATCAATCCAAGTGAATGGCAAGAGGCGTTAAGCCATCCGATTTTTAGCGATGTGCCATGGGTTGTCGTATCAAAAGGGGCGGATGGCGCTTTCGCCAGACATCAACATAACTTTTATCGTGTCAAAATTCCAAAAATCCAAGCGGTCAACCCTGTCGGTTCCGGGGATGCAACTGTTGCCGGATTAGCCAAAGCGATAGAAATGAATCTTAATGATGAAGGTGTGCTGAAATACGGCATGGCCGCCGGTTTGCTGAATGCAATGGAAGCGCAAACAGGCTATGTAGACGCGTCAAAATTTGATCATTATGCAAGTCTAGTAGAAGTCCAAAAGGAGTGAATGATGTGGTAAAGATATCAAAGGGCAAACATGAAGGATTAAAAAAACTTTCTAATGAACATGGAATTATTGGCGCATTGGCAATTGACCAACGCGGATCGCTGCAAAAAATGATGGCTGCCTATAGCAAAAAAGATCTGGACCCATCCAGCTTGGAAAAGTTTAAATTGCTCGTTTCAAAAGAACTGACACCATATGTTTCTTCCATTCTGCTGGACCCGGAATTCGGCTGGCCGGCCGCTGAAAGCCGGGAAGCGAGTGCCGGTTTGCTTGTGGCTTATGAAAAAACAGGCTATGACGCGACGAACCGGGGACGCCTTCCGGACCTTCTTCCAAACTGGTCGGTTAAACGGTTGAAAGAAAAAGGAGCGGATGCCGTTAAATTGCTTCTTTACTACGATGTAGACGAATCCGCTGAAATTAATGGCCAAAAACATGCGTTTGTTGAACGCGTCGGTTCCGAATGTGCAGCAGAAGATGTACCGTTTTTCTTGGAGATTGTTTCTTACGATGCAAACAACAATGATGTAAATGGTGCAGATTATGCAAAAGTAAAACCGCATAAAGTCAATCAGGCAGTCCGCGAATTTATTAAACCGTATTATGCCGTAGACGTTTTGAAGGTGGAAGCACCTGTAAATATGAAATTTGTTGAAGGTTTCTCTAGCGGTAAGCCTGTCTATAGCCAAGCTGAAGCAAAACGCTATTTTAAAGAGCAATCAGATGCATCGACTCTCCCGTTCATCTTTTTGAGCGCTGGTGTTTCTGCGGAGTTATTCCAAGAAACGCTTAAATTCGCCAAAGAAGCAGGTTCGGAATTTAATGGCGTTTTGTGCGGACGGGCCACATGGAAAAACGGTGTTGAGCCATTTGCTGAATCCGGCGAGGAAAAAGCGGCGGCATGGCTTAGAACGACAGGCCGCCAAAATATTGTCAACCTGAATAAGGTATTAAGAGAAACAGCGACGCCTTGGTGGTCCCGAGTCTCAGTTTAAGATTGGGAAAATGAGTGCAACATAGTGATCGGTAAAAGCACATGAACCTCTGCAGGGGATATGTGCTTTTTAATTATTTAATTTGCCTAATGGGAAAACATATTCATTTGGTGAAACAAACGATTTTAAAGGAGCTGCCAAGAGCTAGCAAGCAAGCGTTAGACCTAATGTTTCGAGCGATTCCCATAGGTTGACATTGCTAAATAATTTATGTACATTGCAAGTAATAAAGTCAGTAATGAAGGAGTCAAAATGATTAAAGAAGAGAGATATCGGGCCATTCTTTCAATGCTGGATAAAAATCAGACAGTGGAAGTTGCAGAACTGGCAAAACAACTTGATGTAACAGAAATGACCATCCGCAGAGATTTGCAAGCGTTGGAAAACGAAGGGCTGCTCGTCCGTGTTCACGGCGGCGCCAAAAAAAGAGATTCCCATTACATAGAATTATCGCATCATCAAAAACGAGACATTAATGTTGAATTGAAAAAACATATCGGCAAGATTTGTGCGGATATAATCTCTGATTATGATACCGTTTTTATCGGTTCTGGTACGACCAGTGATTTTATCTTTGATTATTTGGGTGATAAGCATGTGAATGTTGTAACGAATTCGATCAATGTGTTCCAACGTGTTCAAAACATGCCGAACATCGATATTATTTTAACTGGCGGTCGTTATCGAAAAAAAACCGGAACTTTTTATGGGTACTTTGCGAACAGATTATTAACTGATATTAAAGTAAAAAAGGCTTTTATTGGTACGAATGGGATTTCCGGTACAAATATAACCACAGCTAATGAAGAGGAAGGCTATGGTTTGCAAATCGTGCTAAATAATGCAATTGAACGTTATATCCTTGCTGATAGTACGAAATTTACCATAGAGGCCTTTTTTACCTTTTATGATGTGAAAGACATAACAGGCATTATTACTGACAATCATATTAATCCGCATGTAGAGGCGTATTATAGCAAATATGCCAAAATGATAAAATGAATCCGAACAGATGATCATCATCTTTTTGCTCAGGAGCATGGAAAACTCTCTTCCTCATCATCGGAGCCGCCCTTTTTTAACAGTTTTCTTCCGCAGAGCGAGAGATAAGGTTGCGAACATTGAAGATGGCGGCTGTTTCACGGATAGATTACCTCTAGGCTATTGTTGCAGCATCCCTCCGAGATATTGATATCTACGAATCTATACATGAATGGCGCATGGCAAGACACCGTCGCATGAATCCCTTCAACATTCAAATTTAGCGGTAAAAAACTGCACTCCCGCTTAGAAGGTCTCTAACGATTGGAGTGCAGTTCGATTTAACACTCAGATTGGAGTGGCATTTAACAGTTGGTATCATTGGAAGGGGCAGTCAAAGGATGTTCCCGAAGTACAACCAGTTTCTGATGAGCTTTGCCGCTTTTCTTTGCCGGGCGGTTGTCTTTGCTGAAAGAGTAGAACAAATACACAGCCAGTGTCAAAATCAAGATAAACATCATCATATCGATCCCCTCCAAATAAAATTTGTTTTCTATATATTAGACGGATAAGCGCCCAAAAGGTTTCAGAAAATTTATAATTTTTATACAAAAATCGCAAACTTCTTTAAAACTTCATGTGCCCAGGCTTAAAGAAAGCAAGGTTGACATGATGTTCATTGATGTGTAGAGTAAAAGTTAATGTAATAGGAAGTCCACTAGGGGAGCCATAAAGCTGGCTGAGACAAGAGGTGATCTTGGACCCTTCGAACCTGATCTAGTTCATACTAGCGTAGGGAAGTGGAGTCGGTTTCTTTATGAGTTCATCATGCAAGCCGCTCCATTTTGGGGCGGCTTTTTTGTATAAGAGGCCGCTTTCCCCCTTGTGCCTTCCCCTATCAGAATGAAGGAGGCTATCGATAATGAGTTTTTCAGCAGAACTTCGCCGTGAGGCAGATCCTATCTTTGAAGCAATTTTTCAGCATCCTTTCGTAAAAGGCCTGGCGTCAGGCGATCTGAAAAAGGAGCAGCTGATCCATTATGTTAAACAGGATTTTGAGTATTTGAATTCCTTTGTTCAAATCTATGGAATCGCGATTTCCAAATGCCAAAACCGCGAAGACATGGAGCTGTTCCATCAGCAGATTTCTTTTGTATTGAACAGCGAGGTGCATCCTCACAACAATCTTTGCCGGGTTGCAGGCGTGGCATATGAAGAGCTGCAAGGCTATCCCCTTGCACCATCGGCCCATCATTATATCCGTCATATGCTGACGGCGGCGCACGAAGGCACGCTCGGAGACATTTTAGCCGTTTTGCTTCCGTGTCCGTGGACATATTGGGAAATCGGCAAAAAGTTGCTGAAAGAGGTGCAGCCTGATCCGTCGCATCCATTTTATGACTGGATCCATTTTTACGGAGACAGAACCGATTCAATCACGACGGCATTTTGCGCCCGTTTGGATGAATGGGCGAAAGAGGCCCGCCAGACAGAAAAAGAGAACATGAAGGAGCTCTTTTTGTTAAGCTGCCAGCTCGAATATCAGTTTTGGGAGATGGCCTATACAGTTGAAGACTGGCCGGTTGAAATGGAGTCGGTGAGACGATGAACTGGAATATAAAAGAAGTGGTGATGACGGTTATATTGTCGGTCGCTTGCGGTGTCATTTATTTAGGCTGGTCTACGCTGTGGATTCCGGTCTCGGCGATTGTCGGGCCTGTGGGGGCAAACTTTATGTTTGGCATATGGGTGATTGCCAGCCCGATCGTTGCCTATATCATCCGCAAACCGGGAGCGGCGCTGATTGCCGAGACGGCAGCGGCGTCGGTTGAACTGCTGACAGGCAGCCATTTCGGGTTATCGGCGTTGTTAATCGGCGTGTTTCAGGGGGCCGGGGCGGAAATCGCTTTTGCCATCTTTCGCTATAAGCGCTATAACTTGTTTACACTCATGCTTTCCGGAGCGCTCGCGGCGTGTGGCAGCATGGCTTACAGTCTGATGGCAAACGGTTTTGGCTACTACACCACGCAAACGCTGATTCTCACATTTGTCATTCAAGTCATCAGCGGAATGATCCTGGGCGGCTGGCTTGCCAAAGCGGTGGTCGGGGCGCTTGCGAAAACAGGAGTTCTTGACCAGTATGACATGATGAAGGAACATCGGAAAAAGGATGAATCAAATGAATTCATATCTAGGATGCAGTAATCTTTCCGTACGCTTTTACCACCGTTCAGAAACGATCTTGGACCGTGTGAGCTTATCGATTGATAAAGGGGAGAAAGTGTTGATTCTCGGGCCGAGCGGAAGCGGAAAATCAACGTTGATTTCGGCGCTTTCCGGCATTATTCCCGATCACATTGAAGCTGAAGTCAGCGGCGAGGTAAATCGCAGGAAGAGTACGGGCGTGATGTTTCAGGATCCGGATTCGCAGTTTTGCATGCTTCATGTCGATGAAGAAATTGCCTTCAGTCTTGAGAACCGCTGTATTCCCCGCGAGGAAATGGATCAGATGATCTCCTCATTCATGGAGCAGGTCGGGCTGAATATCGACAAGAAAACGCCGATTGAGGCATTGTCAGGCGGCATGAAGCAGCGGCTTGCTCTAGCTTGCCTTTTGGCGCTTGAACCGGAGGTGCTGTTTTTTGACGAGCCGACTG
This sequence comes from Bacillus sonorensis NBRC 101234 = KCTC 13918, assembly GCF_001592005.1. GTDB lineage: Bacteria > Bacillota > Bacilli > Bacillales > Bacillaceae > Bacillus > Bacillus sonorensis. The sequence goes on along the minus strand of NZ_BCVZ01000001.1, from coordinate 437,272 downwards.
CACAGCTTGATCCGGCAAGCCGGAAAGACATATTTGCCCTATTGAAAGACGTCTCTGAAACAACCGGGCAGACGATGGTGTTTGTCGAGCATGTATTGGACGGCTGCATCGAATGGATGGACCGCGTCATCCTTTTAAGCGAAAACGGCCGAATCATCGGTGATGGAATACCGGAGGATATCCTCCGGCGTTTTCAGCGGCAAATGAAAGAGGCCGGCATTTGGCAGCCGAAGCTTTATCCGGCGGTATGGGAAGAAGTCGTTGAAGATGAGAACCACCCGCTTGCCGCCAAGCTCTCTGCCAAACTGAAAATAAAAGAGCTGTCGGAAAAAAACGGGACCCCGGACAGCGGGCCGTTGATCCGCACTGAAGATGCCGCGATCGGCTATCGCAAAAAAACCGTCGCAGACGGCATCAATCTTCAGATTCAAAAAGGCGCGTGGGTATCAGTCATCGGAAAGAACGGCAGCGGAAAAAGCACTTTTCTAAAAAGCTTGATTCGCTTAGAAGCCGTGAAAAAAGGCCGGATTTATGTGGAGGACCGCGAGCTGAAAAAATGGTCTGACAAGGCGCTGTATGACAAAGCGGGCTTTGTTTTTCAAAATCCGGAACTTCAATTTATTCAGGATACGGTCTTTGAGGAAATCGCGTTCGGCGCGAGACAGAGACATTGGCCGGAAGAACAAATCAAGAGAAAAACGTCGGAGCTGCTAACTGAATTCGGCCTTGCCTCCCACGCCAAGGTCCACCCTTTTACATTAAGCCTCGGGCAGAAACGGCGCCTGAGCGTGGCGACGATGCTTTTGTTTGATCAGGATGTGCTTTTGCTGGATGAACCGACATTCGGCCAGGATCAAAAAACCGCCGGTGAGCTGATCAAACGGTTAAAAGAGCGGCAGGAACGGGGGACGACCATCATCATGGTTACCCATGATATGGATATTGTTGATCAGCATTCTGATCAGGTCATCGTGTTTCATCATGGAAAAGCAGCATATCAAGGAACGCCGTACCGGTTATTTTCCGATGAACGCCTTGTCCGGCAGTTCTCCATCATTCCGCCGCTTCACTATGAGCTGATGCATGCCAGAAAAAAGAAGGTGCTTGTATGAAAAGCAATCATTCATACCTTTCAACATTGAATCCCGCCGGAAAGCTCTTTACCCATCTCTTGGTCATGTGTATGTTAATGGCTGTATCAAATCCGGAAGCGACCTTTTTCATTTGGCTCCTCGCGGTTTTTATCGGAATCGTGTTCGGCGGCTGGACACTAGCATATCTGCTGAAGCGTCTTTTGCCTTATTTTATTTTTTTCATTCTCGTATGTTGGATGATGGCCGCTTTTGGGAAAGGCGAGGAAACGCTTTGGGAATGGGCCTGGTTTCACGTGACGACAGAGAGTCTGACAAATGGGCTGACCATCGCTTTGCGGATGCTGGGATTTGTCACTTACGGGCTTCTGTTTACATCCACTACAGATTTAACAAAGTTCATCATGAGCTTGATCCATCAATGCAGGCTGTCGCCAAAATGGGCGTATGGACTGTTGGCCGGCTTCCGGTTTGTTCCGCTGTTTCAATCGGAGCTTTCGCAGATGAAAGCTGCGCATAAAATCAGGGGCTACAAACAAAAAAACAGCTGGAAGGCCTTTATCCGATATTCTTTGCCGTTATTTTCGCAAGGCATCCGCAAATCCGAAAGAATAGCGATTGCCATGGAAGCGCGCGGTTTCACAGGTACAAGGAACCGGACGTATTATCAAACGACCCGGCTTGAAGTAAAAGATATCATATATGGATTCGCATTGCTTATCGCTGTGCTGGGAATCCTGGCCGCGTCATCATAACTTTGTTTGTGGAATAAATATACATTTATAAGAGCCGCTCACGGCTCTTTTTTAGTATTTTGGACAAATGGAAGAATAGAAAAGTCTGGAACAATTGACTTAAATATATTGACCCGGACAAAAAAGGTTGTACAATCAATGTGTAACCTATGAAAAAAGAAATATATATCATTCCCTTATTTTAAAAAATCGGAGGGTGCGACGGGTGAAAATAGCCAAGGTGATCAACAATAATGTGATCAGTGTTTTAAACGAACGGGGTCAGGAACTAGTGGTCATGGGCAGGGGAATCGCTTTTCAGAAAAAGCCGGGCGAAATGGTCGATGAATCAAGGATTGAAAAAATTTTCAGGCTCGATAATAAAGACATCTCCGACAGATTTAAAACGCTTTTGGATGAAATACCGATCGAATTTATGGAGGTATCTGAGGAAATTATCAGCTTTGCGAAAATGCGGCTTGGAAAAAAGCTGAATGACAGCATTTATGTGTCGCTGACCGATCATATCCATTTTGCCATTGAAAGGCATAAAAAGGGCTTGGATATCAAAAACGCGTTGCTTTGGGAAACGAAACGCCTTTACAGAGATGAGTATTCCATCGGCAAAGAGGCGCTTGACATGATTAAACATAAAACGGGTGTTGAGCTGCCGGAAGATGAAGCCGCTTTTATCGCGCTTCATATCGTAAACGCCGAGCTGAATGAAGAAATGCCGAACATCGTCAATATCACAAAAGTGATGCAGGAGATCTTGAATCTCGTGAAATACCACTTTCATATCGATTTTGACGAAGAGTCGCTCCATTATTACCGGTTTATTACGCATTTGAAATTTTTCGCGCAGCGGCTGTTCAGCGGGTCCTATATGGAAAGCAAGGATGACTTTCTATTTGATACCGTCAAAAATAAGTACCGGGAAGCCTATGGATGTACAAATAAAATCAGGCAGTACATTCAAAAGGAGTACGGCCAGGAGCTGACAAGCGAAGAACTGCTGTACTTGACCATTCATATTGAAAGGGTTGTTCACCAAACATGAACGTCATATTCAAAAAATGAAAGCGTTGACAATTGGTTGAATGTATGCTAATTTGAATATAAACAACACCACCATTTATTTTAGGATTGTTACTGATGATGCAGGCAAAACCTAAATTGCTATGGAACGGAGCAAGTCTCTTTTCATAGTGATTTGGGTTTTTTATTTTTCTATAGATACATAGGTTCCAATGGGATGGGGGATGAACACGGATGGATTTTCAGTCATTAGCCAACAACATTTTGACTCATATCGGAGGGGAAAACAATATCGTTTCTTTCGTCCATTGTGCAACAAGGCTGCGCTTTCAGCTGAAGGACCGCACAAAGGCGGACAAGGAAGCGCTTGAAGAGATCGACGGGGTGGTGACGGTTGTCGAGAGCGGAGGGCAGTTCCAAGTGGTGATCGGCAACCACGTCCCCGAAGTCTATAAAGAGATAGTCCGCATAACCAATGGCCGGGAAGACTCGGCGCCCGGCGGGAGCCGGCAAGAAAAGGGGAATCTGGCCGGGAGACTGGTCGATATTGTATCGAGCATCTTCACGCCGCTGCTCGGCGTCATGGCGGGAGCGGGGATTTTAAAAGGATTGCTTTTGATATGCACAAACACCGGCTGGCTCAATGCCAAAGAGACGACATATACGATTTTATACGCGGCGGCCGATAGTTTATTTTACTTTCTGCCTTTATTATTAGCCGTCACAGCCGCGAAGAAATTCGGAGCGAACATCTTTGTGGCCCTTACGATCGCAGGGGCGCTGATTTACCCGACGATCATTGAATTGAAAAACAGCGGCGCAGACACGTCATTTTTCGGCATCCCTGTTGTCTTGATGAATTATACGTCAACCGTCATACCAATCATTCTTGCCGTATTCGTACTGAGCTATCTCGAAACATTTTGTATGCGCTTCATTCATGAGAGTGTCAAAAACTTTATCACCCCTTTAATCGGGTTAGTGGTGATGGTCCCGTTAACACTGATCGTCTTCGGACCGCTCGGGGTTTATACCGGAAACGGCATCGCGGCGGCGATCCTGTCGATTTTTGATGTCAGTCCGATTGTGGCGGGGGCGGTCATTGCGGCGTTGTGGCAAATCCTTGTCATCTTCGGGATTCATTGGGGTATTGTCCCGGTCATTCTCAACAATATTGCCGTCCATGGAAAAGATTATATTAAACCGGCGACGGCGGCTGCCGTTTTTGCCCAAACAGGGGCCGCCTTTGGCGTGATGCTGAAGACGAAAAACAAGAAGCTGAAGGCCTTGGCGGGATCGGCCGCGGTGACGGGAATATTCGGGATCACAGAACCGGCTGTTTACGGAGTGACCCTCAGGCTCAAAAAGCCGTTTGTATGCGGTGTCATCAGCGCGGCGGCGGGCGGAGCCATTATCGGCTATTCCCACAGCATCGCGATCGCCTCGGGCGCACCGGGCCTGCTGACCATTCCGATTTTTTACGGGCCGGGTTTTCTCGGGTTTATCATCGGAATTTCCGTCTCTTTCGTATTATCGATTGTGCTTACGTACATCATCGGCTTCGATGATCCGGTCGATGAGAAACAGATGCAGACGGAGATAAGCTCCGGAGAGCAGATATACAGCCCGTTGCAAGGAGATGTGCTTCCATTGTCTGAGGTATCTGATAAAGTCTTTTCATCTGAAGCGCTCGGCAAAGGCATCGCGGTCCTGCCGACAAAAGGCGTTGTCACAGCTCCGGCGGACGGCGTTGTCTCAACGGCATTTCCGACGGGGCATGCGTATGGCATTACAACTGAACATCAAGCCGACATCCTCATTCATATCGGGGTGGACACCGTAAAATTGGAAGGGAAGCATTTTGATCGAAAAGTGGTGCAAGGGCAAACCGTGAAACGGGGTGATATTCTCGCAGAATTTGATATAGAAGCTTTGAAAACAGAAGGATTTGACGTGAAAACGCCTATCGTCGTGACGAATTCAGACCTGTACAGCGATGTGATTCTGACCGATCAAAAACAGGTCAATCCGGAGGACTGCATCATCACATTACGATCATCAAAATAGGGAGGAATAGATCATGAAATATAACACGCCGGCCAAATTTCCTGAAGGATTTTTATGGGGGGCATCGACTTCCGCGTATCAGGTAGAAGGCGCCTGGAATGAAGATGGGAAAGGACCGTCTGTTATTGATGCCCGCGAAAGCTATCCTGAAGGAACGACTGATTTTAAAGTTGCCAGCGATCATTATCATCGCTATAAAGAGGACATCGCACTGTTTGCGGAAATGGGGTTTAAAGCTTACCGTTTTTCAATCGCCTGGACACGGATCATTCCGGATGGCGACGGTGACATCAATCTGAAGGGGATTCAATTTTACAGCGATCTGATCGATGAGCTCCTCGCCAATCATATTGAACCGATTGTGACGATGTACCATTTCGACCTGCCGCACGCCTTGCAGAAAAAAGGCGGCTGGTCAAACAGGGCAACGATTGACGCCTTTGAAACATATGCGAAAATCCTGTTTGAAAACTACGGAGACCGCGTGAAATACTGGTTGACCATCAATGAACAAAACATGATGATCCTTCATGGCGCTGCGCTGGGAACGCTTGACCCGAATCTGGAAAATCCGAAAAAAGAGCTGTACCAGCAAAACCACCACATGCTGGTCGCCCAGGCGAAGGCGATCAATCTGTGCCATCAGCTGCTGCCGCAAGCCAAAATCGGGCCGGCGCCCAATATCGCTTTGATTTATCCCGCTTCATCCAAACCGGAGGATGTTGTAGCAGCTTTCAACTACAATGCGATCCGCAACTGGCTTTATTTAGATATGGCCGTCTACGGACGCTATAATACGACCGCATGGGCATATATGAAAGAAAAAGGCTGTACACCGGTCATCGCCGATGGAGACATGGAGATGTTGCGCTCGGCCAAGCCCGACTTTATCGCGTTCAATTACTATACATCGCAAACGGCTGAAGCAAGCAAAAATGATGGACACGATACGGCCGCCCGCGGCGGGGATCAGCATTTGCAGACGGGTGAGGAAGGCGTATACAGGGGAAGCAGCAACCCTCATCTGCAGAAAAATGATTTCGGCTGGGAGATTGATCCTGTGGGCTTCCGCTCCACATTGAGAGAAATCTACGACCGCTACCAGCTGCCGCTGATCGTCACCGAAAACGGCCTCGGAGCGTTTGATCAGCTTGAAGACGGAGATGTCATCAATGATGATTACCGGATCGACTATTTAAAACAGCATATTGAGCAAATTCAATTGGCGTTGACGGACGGCGTCGATGTTTTCGGCTATTCGCCATGGTCGGCGATCGATTTAATCTCGACACACCAAGGATGTTCAAAGCGCTACGGATTTATATATGTGAACCGGGATGAATTTGATTTGAAAGATTTGCGCAGAATCCGCAAAAAAAGCTTCTACTGGTATAAGCAACTGATTGCTTCAAACGGCGAAAACCTGGATTAAGACTCTAAAGCACCCCTTCTTATAAAAGGGGTGCTGTTATTGTTAAAGTGAGATGATGCCGATCAGTACCGCGGCAGCAGTCATCACGATGGTCGTGCCGATCGCCCATTTCAGCGTGAATTTTTGATGGTCGCCCAAAGTGACGCCCACCATTCCGACAAGAAGGTAGGTTGACGGAACAAGCGGACTAAGCAAATGAACGGGCTGCCCTAAAAGTGAAGCCCTGCCGATTTCAGCCGCATCGATGCCGTAATTAGACGCCGCCTCGGCGATAATCGGTAGAACGCCAAAGTAATAGGCGTCATTTGACATGAAGAAGGTAAACGGCATGCTGGTAATCGCCGTAATGACCGGCAAATGAGGCCCCATTGAATCGGGTATGAGTGAAACAAGGGAATTGGCCATGGCGTCAACCATTTTGGTTCCTGTCAGGATTCCCGTAAAAATCCCTGCCGCAAACACCATGGAAACAACGGCCAACGCATTGCCGGCGTGAGCGGAAACGCGGTCCTGCTGCTCTTTAAGCTTAGGGTAGTTGACCATTAAAGCGATGGCAAACGCAGTCATAAACAAAATCGGCAGCGGCAGGAGATTGGTGATTAAAGCAACCATCAAAAGCACGGTCAGCGAAAGGTTGAACCATAGCAGTGCCGGACGTTTAAATGACGGAGCTTCTGAGGCTGCCGAAGTTTCCGATGTTGTTTTGACAGAGGATTGATATTGAATGTCCAGAACGCCGAGTCTTTTGCGTTCCCTTTTGCCGAGAAAATAAGCGACGAAGACGACCCACAAAAATCCTAGCACCATAGCTGGAATCAAAGGTGTAAACACTTCCGATGTGTCAAGCTTAAGGGAAGTCAGCACGCGCGCGGTCGGACCGCCCCATGGAATAATGTTCATCACGCCTGAGCCGAGCATTGCGACCCCGGCCAAAATGAGCGGGTTCATTCCGAGCCGTTTGTAGAGCGGGAGCATGGCCGCAATCGTAATCATGTAAGTCGTTGTGCCATCGCCGTCCAATGAAATCGTCATCGTCAGAATCGCCGTCCCGACGACAATTTTTAACGGATCTCCTTTGACGAATTTCAATATTTGTTTAATAAACGGATCAAACAAGCCGGCGTCTATCATCACGCCAAAATAAAGAATGGCGAACAACAGCATGATTCCTGTCGGGGCAATATCCGTTATCCCCTTCAGCATCATGTCCCCGAGATCTTTGCCGAATCCGCCGATCAGCGCAAAAACAATCGGGACAAGGATCAAGGCGGTCAGAGCGGATACGCGGTTGGACATAATCAAGTACATAAAAACAATAATCATAATAAATCCTAAAATAGACAGCATAAACAGTTCCCCTCCACATGACATTGTAATAAAGTAAGCGCTTTCTTTTGGTCGTTTTTCCTAAAAAGCCCCGAATGCCGGGGCTGATTGGAAACCGGCAGATGTTATGAAAAAAACTTGTTCTAGGAAGAACTGTTTTTTCATTGATAAAGCTCCCAATCTACATGCAGTGCCCTCTAATCAGCTTATGCAGGCTGTTGAACCTGTTGACCGCCTATCTTCCTGCTAAGGCCGGCGGTCGTTCCCGCGCCGCTGAGTTTTTTTAAAATTCAGGAAAGCGTTTTCAAAAAAGAAGAATCATTTTTCTGAATTGTTCGAACAATTAGTTATAATTCTACACAAATATAAACATCTGTCAATTGTTGTAGCTGCACCCCAGTTTAGGAAACTTCACAACAGGGTATATCATAAAACAGCACTCTATAAAAACGGGAGGGAGCTGTCCATGAGTAAAGATGAACGCCGCAAGGTCAATGAACACAGCAAGGATGAGCAGCTTGAACAATTCCGTACCGACAACCGCGGCAAAAAAATGACGACGAATCAAGGTGTGCGCGTGTCTGAGGATGAGCATTCATTAAAAGCGGGTGAACGCGGCCCCACACTGATGGAGGACTTTCACTTTAGGGAAAAAATGACCCATTTTGACCATGAACGAATTCCGGAGCGCGTCGTCCATGCGAGAGGGTTCGGCGTACATGGCTATTTTCAGGTTTACGAGCCGATGACTAAGTATACAAAAGCGAAATTTCTTCAGGACCCTTCTGTTAAAACGCCGGTTTTCGTTCGCTTTTCTACGGTTGCAGGTTCCAGGGGATCAGGTGACACCGTTCGGGATGTCAGAGGTTTTGCCACAAAATTTTATACAGAGGAAGGGAACTATGACCTCGTCGGAAATAACATCCCCGTTTTTTTCATTCAGGATGCGATCAAGTTTCCTGATTTGGTGCATGCTTTTAAACCGGAGCCTCACAATGAGATGCCCCAGGCGTCTACCGCCCATGATACGTTTTGGGATTTTGTCGCCAATAACGAAGAGACCGCTCATATGATCATGTGGGCGATGTCGGACAGAGCGATTCCGCGCAGCTATCGGATGATGGAGGGCTTTGGCGTTCATACTTTCAGGCTTGTAAATGAGCAAGGAAAAGCCCATTTTGTAAAGTTTCATTGGAAGCCGGTGCTTGGCGTTCATTCGCTCGTCTGGGACGAAGCCCAGAAAATAGCCGGCAAGGATCCGGATTTTCACCGCCGTGATCTATGGGAAGCGATTGAAAGAGGAGACGAAGCCGAATTTGAACTTGGTGTGCAGATGATTGATGAAGAGGATGAATTTAAATTTGATTTCGATATTCTCGATCCGACGAAATTATGGCCGGAGGAAATGATTCCCGTCCATATCATCGGCAAGATGACGTTAAATCGCAACCAAGATAACGTCTTTGCGGAAACTGAACAGGCGGCGTTTCACCCGGGCCATGTCGTCCCCGGCATCGATTTTACGAACGATCCGCTTCTTCAAGGCCGGCTTTTTTCATACACTGATACGCAGCTGATCCGATTAGGAGGCCCGAACTTTCATGAAATTCCGATCAACAGGCCGGTCTGTCCGTTTCACAACAACCAGTATGACGGCTATCACCGCATGACGATCAATACGGGTCCTGTCGCATATCATAAAAATTCGCTGCAGCAAAACGATCCCGCCCCTGCTTCAGAGGAGGAAGGCGGATATGTACATTATCAGGAGAAAGTCGAAGGCCGGAAAATTCGCCAGCGCAGCGACAGCTTTAAGGATCACTACTCTCAGGCGAAGCTCTTTTGGAACAGCATGTCGCCGGTCGAAAAAGAACATATTATATCAGCATTTCGATTTGAAGTCGGAAAGGTAAAAAGCAAAGATGTCCGCCGGCAGGTCGTCGAGATGTTCAACAGAGTTGATCACAAACTGGCCAAACAAATTGCCGTAGGTGTGGGGGTAAAACCCCCTGAAAAAGACGAAGGTGCAAAAGTAACGCTCAAATCCCCGGCATTAAGCCAGGAGAACACGATCAAGACGCCGTTGACAAGAACGGTTGCGATTTTGGCAGACACGGGGTTTGATGATGCAGAAGTCAGCCAAGTCATCAAAGCTTTCCGAAAAGCCGGGGTCATTCCGGACATCATCAGCACCGCTTTAGGGATGATCAAAGGTGATAACGGCAAAGAAATCGAAGCGGCCCATACATTGCAGACCGCAGATTCTGTCCTGTATGATGCTGTGTATATTCCGGGTGGAAAAGAAAGCATCGAACGGCTGAAGAAACAAAAAGCGGCTTTAGACTTCATCAATGAAGCTTTCAGCCATTATAAAGCGATCGGAGCCCTAAGTGAAGGGATTGACCTGCTGATGTCCGCGGCAGGAGCACATTCGGTCTCAGAGCCGGGCGTCATAACGGCCGCGAGCGGCAAAGCGATCGACGCATTCAGCAAAGAGCTGATTGAAGCGATCGGTGAGCATCGTCAATGGGAGAGGACCGTATAAAAAAGAGCAGGCGCAAAAGCCTGCTCTTTTTATCACACATATTACCACACAAACAATCCGACAATCGCCGCGCTCAACAGTGAGACGGCAATTCCGCTGACCAGCAGCTTCCAGACGTTTTTGCCGATAACCGCCGATTTTTCTTCTTCTTTAAATAAAGAGTTATATGTTCCGTAGATCATGCCGACGGTGCTGAAATTCGCAAAGGAAACTAAAAATGTCGTTGCGACTGCTGCTGTATGCGGCGAAAGCGCGTGCAGCTGCGTTTTTAAATCCATCATCGCCACAAATTCATTTGTGGCAAGCTTCATGCCCATCAGCTGTGCGACATACATCGTGTCATGCCCTGATAAACCGAGTAAGAACGCGAACGGGCTGAAGATGTAAGAAAAGATTTTTTGAATCGTCAACCCATGCATGATCAGTCCTAAAATGCCGTTTAAGCATGAAGTTAACGCGACATAGCCAATGACCATGGCCAAAATGACAATCACCATATTCATGCCGACCATCATGCTGTTGGAAATCGTAGAGAAGAAATCCTTCTTTTCTTCCTTCGGCGGCACGTAAATGATGTCCTCGTCTTTCTTCACTTCGACCGGGTTTAAAATGCTCGCCAGGATCAATGCGTTTAAACAGTTTAAAGGAATGGCCGTAAACACATATGTGGCCGGAACCATTGCCAAATAAGAGCCGATGATCGATCCGCTGATGCTGCTCATGCTCATGATGCCGAACGTCAATAGCCGGTTTGTTTTTAGCACGGACAATTGCTGACGAATGACGGCCAGCGCTTCCGTGTTGCCCAAAAACATCATTTGAATCGAAAAGAAACTTTCCAATTTAGGCAGCCGGGATACTTTTGAAATGACCCAGCCGATCTTATCGATCAGCCACGTAAGGATGCCGAAATAAGACAGAATGTCAAAGAATGTAACGACAAAAATGATCGGCAGCAAGGCGCTGAAGAAAAAGTCGACCGTCGGATTGCTCATCACGGACGGAAAAGCAAACGCGATGCCGTCTTTCGCGCAGTCTATCAGCCAAGAGAAGAATGAGGCAATGACGTTAATGACCGAGCCGCCAATCTTCGTCCCAAGCATAAACCATGTTACCAATAGTTCAAGCACAAAGAGAGAAAGAATTGGTCTCCACTTTACTTGCTTCTTTTGCGGGGAACATAAAAAAACCACGGACATGACGATGAAAATGCCTAAAATATTAATTAAAAAATACATGATCCCAACTCCCGGAATGTTTTTTGAAAATAAAAAAGCTCTTATTTTTCATAGATTCTGAGAAAACAGAAAGCATGAAAAATAAGAGCAGCCGCAAAATAGATATATCTATGCTATTTTCGATGTTCCAATCTATTCAAACTTTCTTGTAGTCTAGTGATTTACGGTTACTAGGTAGAAACAATCAGACCCTATTACTGATTATATACAAGAATGCTATTTTTTATTTTGACTGTATTTTATCCTGACAACCTATAAAAATCAACCTGAATTTATATTTTCAAAATAATAAATTATTTCAATTGAACAAAAAAGCCGCCTGCTGTCGGCGGCTTTTATCCCTGCTTCTCTTTATAAGACCCATACCCATAGAGGTTGTCGGAATTCCAGTTCCAGGCGTCGCGGATGATGGCAATCAGGCTGTTGTGTTTTGGCTTCCAGCCCAGCTCTTTCCTGGCTCTGACAGAAGAAGCGATCAACGTGTCAGGGGCTGTGCCGCTTCTTTCTGTGTAGCGTGTGTTGATCAGGCTGATGCCTGTGACATATTGTGCGGCCTGTATGACTTGTTCGGCAGAATAGCCCTCGCCATAGCCGATATTGTATGTTCGGCTTTCTTTCCCTTTTCGCAAATGGCTGACAGCAAGCGCATGGGCTTCCGCCAAATCCTGAACATGGACATAGTCGCGGATGTACGTCCCTTCTGCCGCCGCATGATCACTGCATGATAAAGATACAAAAGGTTTTTGTCCAAAAGCGGCGCGAAGAACATGTGAGATGAAATGCTGTTCGCTGTCACGGTCTTCACCGGCCTCTGCAAGAAGTATGCCTCCCACATTGAAGGAGCGAAGAATCACATATTTCAGTCCGTAAGCTTTTTCTGCTTCCATCAGCATGTTCTCCATCATCCATTTTGCTTTTCCATGGGGGTCGACAGGACGGGGCTCGGTTTCTTCCGTAATCGGGATGTCTTTAGCCTGACCGTAGACCGATGCACTTGATGCAAATACGATCTGGCTGACGCCGAATTCCTTCATGACGCCGAGAAGCGTTTCCATACCTGTGATGTTTTCATTAAAGGAAGCAAAAACGCTTTCCGGCTGTGAAGAAATCGGAGCAGCCGCAAAATGCATGACGGTTTCGATGGCCTCGTTTGCCAATACTTGTTTGAGAAAATGCCGGTCTCTGATGTCTCCCTGATAAAACACGGCTTTTGGGTGGACGGCTTCCGCATCCCCTGTCGCCAGAGAATCGACAACGACGACTTTTTCCTTTTTCTCAATTAATGTGTAAACGGCGTGGGAGCCGATATAGCCGGCTCCACCGACAACCAGTATGCTCATCGGAATCTCTCCTTTTGTATCTCCTGTTTGTTACATGATGTGCCGCTGCGGGGCAGCCGCTTGTCTTTGTTCTTCAAATCCGTATTTTCCGTCTATGATATAGAGCGGCCTGTCTTTTACTTCGTCGTAAATGCGTCCGATATACTCGCCCACCGCCCCAAGAATGATCAGGATGAATCCGCTGAACATGCATTGCAGAATAATCATCGATGACCATCCCGTGATGGTGCTGGTCGTGAACAGCTTCATACAGACGACGATAAAGGCGTATATAAAACCGATCGCTGAAAGCACAATTCCGGAGTAGCTTGCCAGTTTTAACGGCTGGAAGGAGAACGATGTAATCCCGTCCAGCGAAAGCTTAAGCATCTTTTTCAGCGGGTACTTCGTTTCGCCGGCGAGCCGTTCGTGGCGTTCATAGTACACGGCCGTCTGTTTGAATCCGAGCCAGCTGACGAGCCCGCGCACAAATGGATTTTTTTCTTTCAGCTTGTTCAGTTCATGGACGACTTTGCGGTCCATGAGCCGGAAATCTCCCGTATCTACCGGGATATCGACATCTGTGAGCCGCCTCAGTATCCGGTAGAACATGGAGGCTGTCTGCTTTTTGAAAAATGTTTCTCCTTCACGCTTCGTCCGAACCGCATAGACAACGTCATAGCCTTCCCGCCATTTTTCCGCCATGTCCAAAATCAGTTCAGGAGGGTCCTGGAGATCGGCGTCAATCACCACGATTGCCTTGCCGGCCGCATAGTCCGTACCGGCCGTAATCGCGATCTGATGGCCGAAGTTTCTTGAGAAATTAATGCACTTTACAGTTGGATCAGACTGAGCCAGCGACTTTAGCATATGAATGCTGTCGTCGCTGGAGCCGTCATTTACAAATATCAGCTCATACGTTTCACCTGTTGAATCCATGACGCTTTTCAGTCTCTCATAGGTGTTGTCGAGTACTTCCGCCTCATTGTAGACGGGGACTACAATTGAAAATGTGACTGGTTTGTTCATATTGATCACCTTTCCTTTCATCAATCTAGCTCCACTTTATAAAGGGTTTGATTTCCGCCAGGTCCCCCCGATTGTGAACTGTCACCTGAAGAAGAGCTGCTGTACTCGCTTTTCTTAATCTCTGTGCCGTGTTTTTTAATCCAGTTGGTGATGTCTGAGTTGTCTTGGCCTCTGCCATTGCCAATCATGAAGTATTTAACCTCTCCGTTTTTGACGAGCTTTTTGAGTTTGTCCACGGTCAGGATCGGATCGCTTCCGGAGAATCCGCCCATCGCCATAACCGCTTTTCCTGTTTTGATTATGTAAGAGGAAGCGGAATTCGCGTTAGAGACCGCGAACAAATACTTTTCCCCAGTATTGTGCTTCTCAAGGTAAGATAAGAGGTCTTTGTCGACTGATTCGCCGCTTCCAGGGCCGCCCCGGCTGCCGTTTGGTCTGCCTTGATCAGTCTTACTTGAGCTGCCTCCGTTCTGGTTTTGGCTGTTTTGATCAGAGCTGGAGTCAGTCGACCTATTATTCCCGCTGTTTGGCTGATTGCCTGTTTGGCCGTCTTGGACTGTTGGGCTGCCAAATCCGGGAGGTCGGCTGCCATTGTTCATCTTGCCGCCGCCCCCGCCAAATGATTGCGCTGATTGAGGTCCTGCCTGCGGAATCATGCCGTTTACCCCGTCAGCGAGGGTTGCCGTTGTCCAGCAGAATGGACCGATCAGCATGCCGAGAAGTGCGGCAAGCGATACATAGTAGCTGAATGGCTTTCCTTTTTTGACAAAGAAGAGAAGACAGCTTGTAATGATTCCGAAAGCTCCGACCAGGATGATCCAAGTGATTCCGATGTCGCTGATATAAGGAATCAGAATATATAATTCAAATGCTGTTGCCAGCAAAATGCCGATTGGCAGCAGCCATTTTTTCCAGCCGCTTTCCTCTTGATAAAGGCGAACGAGCGCCGTCCAGCCCGTACCCGACAATGCGGCAATCGGTGCTGCCAGCATGATCAGATAGTAATGGTGGAAGAATCCGGCGACACTGAAGAATGCAGCGACCGGCAATAGCCACATCGTCCAGAAAATCGTTTCATACGTTGTGTCATTGAATTTTCTTTGACCGCGAAGGCCTGTGATCAGTAAGGCGATAATCCCGAACAGTACAAACGGAATCAGCCAGCTTGCCTGACCTGAAAGCTCAGATTGGAACAATCTCAGCGGCCCCGGTGTGCCTGTGCCGAATGAGCCTGCACCGTTTCGGCCGCCTCCGGGACCGCCGCCGCTTTGAACATCGCCTTGCTGGCCGCCCGGTCCGCTTGAAGGCATCTCGCCGCCGCTTGGCGGAGTCATCTGTCCGTTTGAGGAAGATGAACTGCTGCTAGCCGTGCTGCTTTGCTGCTCTTGGTTCGATTTCTTTTGTGTTTGATCGGAAGCCGCTTTGCCCCCGCCTGCTCCGGACTGTCCCGTCAGACGCTGGACTCCGTTGTAGCCGAAGGCGAGCTCCAGGACAGAGTTCGTCTGGCTGCTTCCGATATAAGGCCGCGAGCTTTCCGGCTGGCTGTCAACGACGACTGCCCATGATACGGAAACCGCCGCAAGAACGATGACCGATGTAATCAGAGACACAATTTTTTTGCGAATCGTCGTCTTTGCTGCAATCAGATAAAACAGCATAAATGCAGGTAACACCATGTATGCTTGCAGCATCTTGACGTTAAAGCCGACGCCGACCATGAAGAAGGATGCGAGCAGCCACGATATTTTTCCTGTGCGGACGGCTTTAAACAGCATCCATGTTGCAATCATCAAACAAAGGACGAGAATGCTGTCGACGTTGTTTGTGTGGCTGACAGCGACGGCAATCGGTGTACACGCCATAACGAGTGCGGAAATTCTTGCTGCCGTTTTTCCAAAAGTAGGTTTTACAATGAAGTAGAGCAGTGCTACGGAAATGACTTCCGCAATTCCTTCGGGAAGCACGACGCTCCAGCCGTGCACGCCGAACACAAGCGCGAAAAGCGTCTGTACCCATAGTGCGACCGGCGGTTTATCGACGGTTACAAAACCTCCCGGATCAAAAGAAGCGTAAAAGAAGTTGTGAAAGCTTTGCGTCATACTCGTAACGGCTGCTGTGTAGTAGGCGTTGTCTGTATCGCTGTTCCAGATGCCGTACAGGTTGAGCGCTGCGGATAATAAGAGAATGAGAACTAGGAATATATCAATTTTCCTTTTCTTTATCATGATTCGATCACCTCACTAACAAGCATTATAGAAGCCAAATATGATCAAACTATGAACAAATCAAGAAGGATTTTTAAAAGAAGACATAAAAAAAGCCATACCTGATATCAGGTATGGCTTGAAACATGTCCTTATTTATTTCCAAACGTCTTCGGCAATTTCGATCACATGACGCAGTTTTTCCCACTGCTGTTCTTCGGTCAGCAGGTTGCCCTCTTCCGTTGAAGCAAAGCCGCACTGCGGGCTTAAGCACAGCTGGTTCAGATCGGCATAGCGGGACGCCTCTTCAATGCGCCGCTTAATATCATCCGGGTTTTCAAGCTCGCCGAATTTAGATGTAATTAAACCGAGGACGATTTGCAGGTCTTTCCGTTTCACGAAGCGAAGCGGTTCGAAGCCGCCAGAGCGCTCGTCATCGAATTCAAGGAAGAGTCCGTCAAGGTTCAGTCCGTCGAAAATCGTTTCAGCCGCAGCGTCGTATCCGCCTTCTGCCACCCATGTTGACTGGAAGTTTCCGCGGCAAATATGCATTGTGACAGTCAAATCATCGGGACGTCCTTCGATTGCTTCGTTGATCGTATTGGCAAAGGATTGGCGCAGCTCATCAGGCTGGCGGCCGAACGCCTTGATTTGCTCATGTCCCTTTTCTGAGAAAAATACGGACCAGGCCGTATCATCAAGCTGCAAATAGCGGCAGCCGGCATCATAGAACGCGCGGATCGCTTTTTTGTAAGCCTGCGCCACATCGTGATGGAACTCATCAAGATCCTCATACGGACTTTCTTCCAGCTTTCCTCTGAAAAACAGCATATTCGGGCTCGGGATCGTCATTTTCGGCGTATGCGTCCCTGCAATACTATGAAGAAATTGATAATCTTCCAGCATCGGATGGTTTGTAAAGTCGACTTTGCTGGTTACTTTAATGCCGCGCGGTTTCGTTACGACATTGTGAAATTGAATTCCTTTGTCTGCTACAAAGCCTTCAACACCGTCAAGACCTTCGAGAAAATCGAAATGCCACCAGGAGCGGCGGAATTCGCCGTCCGTTACGGCTTTCAGGCCGATTTCTTTTTGTTTTTCGACAATGCGCTTGATCTCTTCGTTTTCGACTTCGCGCAATTGTTCCGCGGTAATTTCGCCGTTTGCTTTTTGCAGGCGCGCTTTTTTAACAGGCTCAGACCTGAGCAGGCTGCCCACCTGATCCGCCCTGAACGGTCCTATTTTTCTTCCTGGCGTTTGCTGCAATACATCGGTTGATTGTGACATGCTTCATCCCTCTTTCTTTATTAACATAAAAAAGCTCTTCCCGATAAGGAAGAGCTTGGTAGACAATCTCCTCCTTATCTTCAAGAGCACAGCCGTGCTCTTAAGGAATTAGCACCATTCTGTCAAAAAGACAGCGGTTGCCGGGTTTCACAGGGCCAGTCCCTCCACCACTCTTGATAAGGAAAACCTTTTTATGCGATTTTTATAATAATTTTAATATTAATACTTTTTGCGAAAATGTCAATGGGTTTTGATATTTATCGCTAAGAACGCGATTTATGCAAGTTCCTCAAGCTTATGTCCAGCCGTTTTGAAACAAACCCTGCCGAAATATCAGGAAGGTGATGAATGAACAATTGAGGAGGAATAATCGTTCGCAGATTCGGTTTCATTTTAATTAAGACCGAATTTTTTTATTGAAACGAAAACTTTTTCACGGGGCTGTCAGTCTTACATGTGTACCCGTTTTGAAAATGGGTAATATAACAATGAAACGAAAAAGGAGGCCATATGATGAACAGCAAACCGTTTTTCAAAGCAGCGGCGATCATGCTCTCAGGGCTATTAATGCTGATATTGTACAGCGGAGCGGCGATTCCTTCGGCTCAAGCGGCGAACGGGACAAAACCGGTGGTGACGAGCCATACATACAAAAACGTAAAGGAATTGAAGTACCCGCAGGTTAAAAACGTTGGCAGCAGATCTCTGCAAAACAAAATCAACAAAGACTTTAAAAACTATATTGACCAATCCTACAAAGACTATCTGAAAAACAAAAAAGACGGCCAACAGCACGGGTACCAAACGGCATACCAAACGTCTTTTGACGTCAAATATCTGACCGGCGAAAAGATCAGCATCCTGACGAAAAACTACGTGTACTCCGGCGGGGCGCACGGCAATACAGCCGTCCGCTCGTTCAACTACGATTTAAAATCAAAAAAACGCGTCTATCTGACAGACGTATTAAACAAAAAATCAAAAATCGATAAAACGAGAACATACATTTACAAATACATTCAAAAGCATCAGGACACGTTTTTCCCGGATGTGAAGAAAAAAGACATCGTCCTTCTTCAAAACACGGCATTCCACTTTACAAAAGACGGGATTGCGATCGTGTTCCAGCAATATGACGTCGCACCTTATGTCGCCGGAACCCCGGTTGTTGCCGTTCCGAAAACGGTGTATCAATAAATGACAGCCCCTGTTTCGCAGGGGTTTTTGTTTTGAGGAGAGAAGGAATGAGGAGTTTTTGGAAGCCCTTTCATAAAACGGTAACTGACGGGCATGATTCAGCCCGCTGTCAGTCTGCAGATTTTTTCTAAATCAAACAGTTCGGAGACGTGGAAGATGCACTGCTGTCCGCTGATGATCTGGTATCGCTTAAAAACGTATTCCCTGTCTGTTGAAACAGGCACAAGGTGTGTAAAGTGTTTGCCAAGGGACTTACCGGTGCTGAAGATTTCACGCCTTGACTCCAGTTCGGAAATGATTTTGCCGATGGGGAGCCGTTCTTCTTTCAGATATCGTTTAACGGCTGGCGGCAATGCATTTGTTTTGACATAGACATAATTAAATGACAAATAATCATCGCCCCGTTTCAATGAGGAGGTCCTGAATAAAATCTTATCATCAGGCTGAAACAGCTTTGCTTCCTCAGCGGACAGATGATCGTAATCGACATAGGCCTGCCGGAAAACTTCAATATCAACCTTGCCGCCTATCAATGTTTCGATTGCCTTGGTTGTTGAACCATCCGTTTTGGTCAGCATCTCTTTCACAAGGGAAGTAAGCGATTCAGGCAGAACTTTGCTCATTTCCAATTATGGCACCTCCACACAAAGATAGAATATTTTGAAAACTTGTACTATACATTATCACACAGAGGGTGGTTTGTCTAGAAATAAAAGTTAAAATTTATCTTATTTTTACAAAAGTCAGAGGGGGGTACAGGAGAGATGAAGGCTGCAAATCTCTCCGTAACATGATGTGAATATTAAGTGGTTTCACCTTCCAGAACCTTAACAGGCAAATAGGTTTCCAGCGGCAAATCATCGAATTCGCCTTCAATGGCTTTGGACAAAATCTCGATGGCCGTCTTGGAAATGAGTTCGATCGGCTGCTGGATGGTTGTCAATTCCGGGAGGATGGACTGAACCGCTTCCGTTCCGTCGTAGCCGATTACCTTTAATTGCCCGGGAATGTCTTTTCTGCGTTTTTTTGCTTCGGTGATGACTGTAGCGGCCATGAGGTCATCGCTGGCAAAAATGCCGTCAGCTGCAGGCTGTTCATCAAACAGTTTTGAGATGATTTCCCGGTAATTTTGATGAAAGGGAACTTCATATGTAATCGGCTGTCTCCCGTGTTGTCGCATCACATCTTCATATGCTTTTCTTCTAAGATTTGCCGGTGTTTTCAGCTCAATTGGTCCGTTGATATGGATGATGTGCCGGCAGCCTTTTGCAATTAACAGTTCTGTCGCTTTTCTTCCTCCGTCATAGTTATCGGAGCCGATGACGGGAATCGTTTCCGACAAGTAATGGTCGATGGCGACAATCGGCAGGTTTTGCCGATGATAATTTAAAATTCCCCTGTTGTAAGTCACGGCGATGACGCCGTCCACTTGATTTCGCATCAGCATTTCCAAGTATTTTTCTTCTTTGTCTTTGCGGTTTAAGCTGTTGCAAAGCAGCAGTTTGTAGCCCATGGCAGCGCAGATGCTCTCAATATGAAAGGCCAGTTCGCCGAAAAACGGGTTGCTGGAGTTAGGGATGATGAGCCCTATTAAATGAGTTCGTTTACGAAATAAAGAGCGGGCCAAATCGTTTGGAAAGTAATTGATTTCTTCCATCGCTTTATAGACTTTTTCTTTTGTTTTTTCACTAATATAGCCGCGGTTATTTAATACCCGCGATACGGTTGTTGGTGAAACTCCCGCTTTTTTTGCAACGTCGTGAATGCTAGGCTTCATTCCCTTTTCCCCCTGCTATTTTTACTGAAATGGCTTACAATTCTCGTCACGCACTTATTTTAGAGAATCGGGCCGATATGTGCAAGAAAATGCCACGATTATGAGAAATGTACCGGGATGAATAATTGGGGAAAAAATATGTCAACCGGTTGACATATGAAACCGGTTGACATACAATTCACTTGAAAGCGCTTTTATTTGTTGATTTATGAAAAATGGGGGGAAGTGACAAAGATGAAAAGGTGGCTCTTCGGAGTTTTTTCGTTGTTGCTGGTGTTTGCGATGTTGGGCTGCAGCAATAGCAAAGGTGCAAATGGCCAAGATGGGAAAACGCTTACGGTGTGGGTGCACGTATCTGATGATAGTGAAGAAGGAAAGGTCTATCAAAAGCGGGTGGACGCTTTTAATAAAAAGTATGCCTCTGAAAACGTCGAGGCCAAAATTGATTTCATCCCCAGAAGCGGAAACGGCGGCGGATATGAAGACAAAGTGAACGCGGCGCTGACAACGAACACCCTGCCGGATGTGATCACTTTAGACGGACCGAACACGGCGGCTTATGCGAAATCCGGCGTTATTGCGCCATTGGATGAGTATATCAAAGACCAGGATGATTTATTGCCGAGCATTAAGCAACAGGGAACCTACCAGGGGAAACTGTATGCGATCGGCGTCAGCGAATCATCGGTCGGTATTTACTATAACAAAAAAATGCTGAAGGACGCCGGCGTTGACTTGAAAACGCTGCCAACGGTTGAGAATCCATGGACGTGGGACGAATTCCTTGAGCTTTGCAAAAAGCTGAAAAATAAATATGACAAACCGGCCATCGATATGCAGTTGCAGTCAAAAGACGAAATGCTGACCTATGCGCTTTTGCCATTTGTTTGGTCGGCTGGCGGCGATGTCCTTTCAAAAGATGGCAAGAAAGCTGAGGGTGTTTTTAACGACAAACTGACCGTTGAAGCGATGACATTTATTCAAACAATGCTGAAAGAGGGTTACACGACCCGGGCTCCGGTTAAGCAGGCGTTTGAAACAGAAAAATATCCAATGAAAATGAGCGGTGTCTGGACGGTAACCGACATGAAAACAAATTTTCCTAATGTCGATTATGGTGTGATGCCGTATCCTGTTTCGCCAAAAACAAAAAAGCTTGTGTCCCCTTCAGGAAGCTGGCAGTTCGCCATGACACAGACGTCTGAAAACAAGGAATGGGCGGCAAAATTGGTCGATTGGATGACAAACAAGGAATCCAACCTGGAATTGAGCCGTTCGATCGCCGCGCTGCCTGTGCGCTATTCATCAGAGAAAGTGCTGGCAAAAGAATTCTCAGCTGAAATGAATGTCTTCTTGCAGCAGCTGAAAGAAACGGGGCATGCACGACCGGTGACACCGGCATATCCACAGGTGACGCGCGCATTTCAGCAAGCGATCGATGACATCAGCTTCTTTGATCAGCATCAGGATATTCAATCGGTTCTGGATACGCGTGCAAAAGAAATGCAATCAGCCATCGATAAGGCAAACTAGAAGGTGGAGCCATGAATAAAATTCCGTTGAAAGAAGCAAGGA
Organism: Bacillus sonorensis NBRC 101234 = KCTC 13918; assembly: GCF_001592005.1. Taxonomy (GTDB): domain Bacteria; phylum Bacillota; class Bacilli; order Bacillales; family Bacillaceae; genus Bacillus; species Bacillus sonorensis. The sequence continues at coordinate 415,413 of NZ_BCVZ01000001.1, read as the reverse complement.
CGGCCTTTCCGCTGAAAAAAGTCCCTGCCAGTAAAATAGGGTGGCGGGACAATGTGCTGGCCTATACATTTTTAGGTCCGGCCTTGCTGATTTTGTCAGTGTTTCTCGTGATTCCTTCGATTATGGCGGTTTACTACGCATTTACAGATTATTATTTGTTAACACCTGACCTGCGCAAGTTTGTCGGTTTTGACAACTTTATCAAATTGTTCAAAGACCCTATTTTCTTGAAAAGTTTGAGCAACACATTGAAATTTGTTGTCCTTGTGATTCCATTACAGATCGGGGCCGCTCTCGGGCTGGCCCTTCTGTTGAATAAAAAGCGCAGGGCCAATACGTTTTTCAAAGTCGCATACTTTAGCCCTGTCGTCATGTCGCTTGTTGTCATCTCCGTTTTGTGGCTGTACTTGCTGAATCCGAATGAAGGAATGATAAATAACGTACTGACGCATGTCGGTTTACCGCCACAGCCGTTTTTGACAAGTCCTAATCAGGCGATCTTTACAATTGTTTTCGTTTCAGTCTGGCAGGGAGCCGGATTTCAGATGCTGATTTTTTTAGCGGGCCTGCAAAACATTCCCGGAGATGTCTACGAGGCGGCGCAATTGGATGGTATGAATAAATGGCAGCGGTTTATTTATATTACATTGCCTTTGTTGAAACCGACGTCGGTTTTTATCTTTATTACGACGCTGATCAGTGCGTTTAAGCTCCTTGTGCAGCCAATGGTCATGACCCAGGGGGGACCGGTCAATTCAACGATGACAGTTGTCTATTATATTTATCAAACGGGATTTACCGATCGGATGGTCGGCTATGCAAGTTCAATTGCGCTCTTGTTTGGCACGATAATTGGATTGGTGACGCTTGCGCAGCGCAAGTTGGTGAAGGAGGATGAAGGCGGATGAGAAGGAAATTCGGACCTTTAACGATACTGGAATATATATGCCTTGTTTTGCTGGCGGCTCTGTTTATATTTCCGCTGATTTGGATGGTCGCTTCATCGATGAAACCGGAAGCTGATATTTACAACAATATCAGCAGCATTAAAGCGTTTCTTCCGTCTTTTCATCCGTCGGAATGGTTTCAATCCTACAGGGAAGTGCTGTCACGGTTTGATTTACTAATGTATATTGGTAACAGTCTGTTTTACGGTTTGTGTGTGGCAGCGGGAGCGGTCATTATCAACGGAATGGCGGGCTTTGCATTCGCCAAGCTGCAATTCACAGGTAAAAAAGTGCTGTTTACCATATTGCTGGCGCTTTTAATCGTGCCGATGGAAACGATTTTAATCTCGCAGTTTACAATTGTTCATAAGCTCGGACTTGTTGATACGCGCCTTGCCGTGATTTTGCCGGCGCTTGCCGGGGCTTTCAATATTTATTTGTTCCGAAACTTTTTCATGGCGATCCCGGGGGAGATGATTGAGTCGGCCAAGCTTGACGGAGCCAACACATGGCAGATTTTCTGGCGGGTGATGCTGCCGATGTCCAAACCGGCTGTCGCTACGGTGGGGACATTGGCTTTTATCGGCAGCTGGAATGACTATATTTGGCCGCTGATGGTTTTGACGGATAAGTCGAAATTTCCGATCCAGGTGGCGATTACAGCCATCAACAGCACCGAGCCGGTTTATACGAACCAGGTGATGGCTGTCTTGACGATTTCCACGATTCCGCTGATTCTGATCTACATTGTAGCTCAACGCTACATTTTAGATGGCCTGGGCGGTTCAGGGACAGGCATCAAATAGATACATCCAAATCGGGTTAAAGGAGCAAATGAAAATGAAAAGCTCAAACAGTCTGTATTGGAAACTAAGCGCTTATTTTTTCTTTTTCTTTTTTACTTGGTCTTCCAGCTATTCTTTATTTGCGATTTGGTTGGGGCAGGAAATCAATTTGAACGGGTCCGCGACGGGCATTATCTTTTCTGTAAACGCTATCTTTACTTTGTGCATGCAGCCTTTGTACGGTTTTATCTCCGATAAGCTCGGGCTGAAGAAAAACATATTATTTATGATCAGTTTGCTGCTCGTATTTACGGGTCCCTTTTATATTTTCGTCTACGGACCGCTTTTGCAATACAACGTCTTTCTCGGGGCTATTGTCGGCGGAATGTATTTGGGAACTGCTTTTCTCGCAGGAATCGGCGCGATTGAAACCTTTATTGAAAAGGTCAGCCGCAAATATCAATTTGAATATGGAAGAACAAGGATGTGGGGGTCCCTCGGCTGGGCTGCGGCGACATTTTTTGCAGGTCAGCTGTTCAATATCGACCCGAATATCAACTTCTGGGTTGCGTCCGTTTCAGCAGTCATATTGGTGGCCATTATTGTTTCTGTAAAAATTGAGATGACAGATGATGAAAAGGAAAGAGCAGACTCGGTTGGATTAAAAGACGTGGGAGGGCTGTTTCTCTTAAAAGATTTCTGGTTTTTGATGTTGTACGTGATCGGCGTAACTTGCGTATACGGCGTCTATGACCAGCAGTTCCCGCTTTACTACGCTTCCTTATTTCCGACTCCGGCCTTGGGGAACCAAATTTTTGGATATCTTAACTCATTCCAAGTATTCATTGAAGCGGGCATGATGTTTCTTGCACCTTTCATCGTCAATAAGCTTGGTCCGAAAAAAAGTTTGATTTTAGCGGGGCTGTTAATGGCTTTCCGCATTATCGGCTCCGGTCTTGTCAGCGGACCGGTCGGAATTTCATCGATGAAGCTCATTCATGCTTTAGAATTGCCGATTATGCTGATTGCGGCGTTTAAATATTTGGCGACTAATTTTGATAATCGCCTTTCATCCGTACTTTATCTTGTCGGCTTTCAATTCGCATCCCAGGTAGGCGCATCGATTTTTTCGCCGCTTGCGGGAGGTTTATACGACAGCATCGGATATCGCCACACTTATCTCATCATGGGAACAATGGTCCTTTGTTTCACCATTATTTCGATTTTTACCTTGCTAGACTCAAAGAAAGACGTTCAATTTGCTCAAAGTCTACAAAGAAAGCATATATAGAAAGGATGTCACAGATGAATAGAATTCAGCAGGCAGAAGAAGCGTTGAAGAAAGCCGGAAAAAAAGTGAATCACCGATACCGAATGGGCTATCACATGATGCCCCGGGCAAACTGGATCAATGATCCAAACGGACTTATTCAATATAAAGGGGAGTATCATGTCTTTTATCAACATCATCCGTATGATGAGAATTGGGGGCCGATGCATTGGGGCCATTTGAAGAGCAGGGATCTCATTCACTGGGAGCACTTGCCGATCGCTTTAGCGCCTGGCGATGCATTTGATGAGAGCGGCTGCTTCTCAGGAAGCGCAGTCGAATATAACGGCGACCTCGCTTTAATCTATACAGGGCATAATATGATAGATGAAGAGAAAGACGATTTCTACCAAAATCAGAATATAGCTGTCAGCAAAGACGGTATCGTCTTTGAAAAAATGAAAGAAAACCCTGTCATTGCAGAGCCGCCGGAAGACAGCGCACGCCACTTTCGCGATCCGAAAGTATGGAGGCATCATGAGAACTGGTATATGGTGGTCGGAAATTCCTCAAAAGAGAACGTCGGGCGGGTCATTTTATACCGCTCGCCTAACTTGGTAGATTGGGAATATGTAGGCGTCCTCGCCCAAAGCGACGGGAATCTCGGCTTTATGTGGGAATGTCCGGATTTCTTTGAACTAGACGGCAAACACGTTTTGCTGATTTCCCCTCAGGGTATAGAGGCAGATGGTGATTCATATCAAAATCTGTATCAAACAGGCTATTTAATTGGAGACTATGATGAAGAAACAAATGAGTTTGTACATGGCTCCTTTAAAGAGTTGGACCATGGCCATGACTTTTATGCCGTGCAAACTTTGTTGGATGACAAAGGGCGCAGAATTGCGATTGGCTGGATGGATATGTGGGAGTCAGAGATGCCGACGAAAGCGGACGGATGGTCCGGGGCTTTGACGCTGCCGCGGGAATTAACATTGCGCGATGATCACAAAATCTTGATGAATCCCGTGGAGGAAACCAAGCTGCTGCGGAAAACGGAACATCGGGTATGCGCCAATCGATCGCTTTCAGGGAGTTATTTGGCCAAGACAGCCGAAGAGCTTCTTGAAGTGAAGGTCGTGTTTGATATAGCGGATTGCAGTGCACAAACGGCAGGAGTAAGAATTCGGGGGCTGGAAAAAGAAGAGACCATCATCAGATACAGCTTAACCGATCAAAAACTGACACTTGATTGCTCCGCATCCGGCAAAGAACGGGACGGTGTCAGAAACGTGCAGATTGAAGCGGGAGAGAAGCTTTCCCTGCGCCTATTTATCGACAGATCGTCTATTGAAGTATTTGCCAACCATGGTGAAGCCACGATGACAAGCCGCATCTATCCGAAAGAAGGCAGACTGGGAATCGAGCTGTTTTCTGAGAAAGGCGATGCGAGAGTTGAAGAATTTACCTATTGGGTGCTGAAAGATATTTGGAAAGGCGATGAATCGCTTGAATAGAATATTTTGCATCGGTGAGACGCTCATTGATTTTATCCCCGTCCAAAAAGAAACGGCTCTGGAAAACATCACCGGATTTGAACGCGTTGCCGGCGGCGCGCCTATGAATGCCGCGATTGCTGCTGCTAAATACGGCGCCCGTGCGGCAATGCTGACGAAGGTTGCCAACGATCATTTTGGCGATTACTTAATCAGCGTTCTTGAGGAAAATGGAGTTGACACTTCCTATATCGTTCGAAGCGACGAAGGTGAAACCGGATTGGCATTTGTATCCGTAGACAAGTCCGGGGAAAGAAGTTTTCATTTTTATCGGAAGAATGCAGCCGATTTGCTGCTTTCGGCAGATGAGATTCAATCTGAGTGGTTTCATAAAGGGGATCTGCTTCATTTTTGTTCAATTGATTTAGTCGAAAGTCCAATGAAACAGGCGCATATTAAGGTGATCAATGACTTCCGGGAAGTCGGCGGAATTGTCAGTTTTGATCCAAATGTCAGGCTCCCGTTATGGCCTGATGAAACAAGCTGCCGCCATACGATCAGGCAGTTTTTGCCGCTGGCGGATATTGTAAAAGTATCGCTTGAGGAATTGCCGTTTATCACAAATATTGATGATGAGAAGGAAGCGATTGCTTCGCTTTTTGCCGGCAATGTCAAAGTCGTTGTCTTGACAAAAGGGGGAGACGGTGCGGCGATATACTTAAAAAGCGGCGAAACATACGAAGACCGGGGATTTAAAGTGGCTGTTTCAGATACAACCGGTGCGGGGGATGCTTTTATCGGCGGTTTCTTATCCGAATTGGCGTCGTACGGCGCAGCAAAGGAAGATCTGTGTAGCCTCATACGGGAGCATCACCGCGGGTTGCTGACGTTCGCCAATGCAAGCGGCGCCCTGACGGCTTCTGTAAAAGGTGCGATACATAAAGCGCCAGGCAAACAGCATGTCCTGAATTTTATTTCGGCAGGGCGAAGACCGGGTTTTAATGGGTGAAAAAAGAGCGGCTGCTTTGTTTTGCAGCCGCTCCTTGCTTTTCCGGTATTATGCCCTTTCTTCAAACAACTTCGCAATCTCCACGACAACATTCGCGGCTTTCACCATATTGTCTGCGGAAATGTATTCGTATTTGCCGTGGAAATTTTCCCCGCCCGTAAAGATATTCGGACAAGGAAGCCCCTTATATGACAGCTGGGAGCCGTCTGTGCCGCCGCGGATCGGTTTGACGACCGGCTCGATGTCCAGGTTTTTCATCGCCTGATAGGCAATATCGACAATCTCCTTGACCGGTTCGATTTTTTCTCTCATGTTGTAGTATTGGTCTTTCATTTCGACCAGAATGCTGTTTTTGCCATATTGCGCCCGCAGTTCTTCCGCAATTGTTTCGACCGCCTTTTTTCTCTCGTTAAAACGGTCTCTGTCAAAATCTCTAATGATATAGTTCAGCTTCGTTTCTGAGACATCACCGCTGATAGAGAGAAGATGATAAAAGCCTTCATAACCTTCTGTAAATTCAGGCGCCTCCATCTCCGGAAGTGCTGAGTTGAATGCCATCGCAATTTTCGCAGCGTTGACCATTTTTCCTTTTGCTGTACCCGGGTGGACGTTTGTCCCTTGACACGTAATCTTCGCCGCCGCGGCATTGAAGCTTTCGTATTGCAGTTCGCCGAGTGGGCCGCCGTCAACCGTATACGCGAATTTCGCATTGAAGGCCGCCACATCAAATTTGTGCGGTCCTCGGCCGATTTCTTCATCAGGCGTAAATGCGACCCGGATTTTTCCGTGTTTGATTTCGGGATGGTCGATTAAATATTCCAGCGCCGTCATGATTTCAGCGATACCGGCTTTATCGTCGGCGCCGAGCAGCGTCGTTCCGTCCGTCGTAATCAGTGTGTGTCCCCTATAACCCGCAAGCTCGGGAAATTCTTTCGGGGACAAAACGACGCCGAGCGCTTCATTGAGGACAATCTCTTTTCCATCGTACTGTTCGATGATTTGCGGATTGACATTCTTTCCGGTAAAATCAGTCGCCGTATCGACATGAGCCAAAAAACCGATCGTCGGCACCTGCTTTTCCGTATTGGCCGGAAGCGTCGCCATGACATAGCCGTTTTCATCGATTGTGACATCCTCCATGCCGATCTGCTTTAATTCTTCAACAAGCATATTGGCGAGTGTCAGCTGTCCGGGTGTAGAAGGACATGTCTCACTGTTTTCATTTGACTGTGTGTCGACTTTCGCATATGTAATCAGCCGTTCAATCAATTTGTTCTTCATGTTTCCTTCATCTCCATTTGTTGGTTTTATGTTTATCTTATCATTCCTGATCATGTAATGGGATGTAAAAATCTTTTACTCTTCCTTTTATAGAAAAATCTAGTATAATAGATGGGGATAGTTCTATTGGACGGGGTAATTCGAACTATTGTTTGCGAAAAAACTATAAACATCAGCTGTAAGGAGAGTAAATAAATGGCGAAAGGTTTTACAAATGAAGGCGCAAAATGGGAGATCGCGCATTCCTTTTGGATATTGTTCACATGGGTTCCATTTGCGTTTCTGAGCTGGTTTGCATTTATATATATCGGAGCCCGGACAAAGCAGATAAAATGGCTTCTTACCGGAGTCGTCTATGCGGCGGCTGTCCTCTTCACCGCCTTTACGGCGAGAACGCTCTTTTTCGATTTGGCAATGAAAATGCTGCTAGTCGTTTGGATCATATCGATCATTCATGCGTTCAAGATCAGGCCGGAATTTTTGGTCCGCCTGGAAGCTGTATATCAGATCAAACGCTCGGAAATGAACGAGCTTCGCCAAGAGCTGAAAAATGAGAACTTTCCGGAGCCATCCGGGCAAACCGAATCTTCTCAGGTGACGCTTGCCAAAAAGTAAACAGGGTGTTGTTGTTCGCCAAACCGCTATTTTGAAAAATAGCGGTTTTTTAATAAAAAAATCCCATACTGTTGAAACTTTTTCTTCAGTTATCTCTCTCTAATGTTTGAAGGAGGCTCACCAGTGAAGCAAATAAAACTAGTAAGAAAAGCTGTCGCAGGAAATGCCAAAGCGTTTGAAATGCTTTTTCAGAAACATAGCGATCAGCTTTACCGAACAGCATACATCTATGTTCAAAATAAAGAAGACGCATTAGATATTGTACAGGAAACAGCATATAAAGCGTTTTTATCGATTGCCCAGCTGAGAAATCCCGAGTATTTTCTGACATGGCTGACAAAAATCCTCATCCACCACGCATATGCCTTATTGGACAAGAAAAAGAAAGTGGTGTTGATGGACACGCAATTAAGAGAGCAAGGACAGGGCCGGGAAATGAATGCCGACGACAGAATGGGGCTGCTGGAAGCAGTCCAGCATTTACGTAAAGACTACAAAACGGCGATTATACTATTTTATTATCAAGACTTGCCGATCCATGATATCGCCGACATCATGAATGTTCCCGAAGGAACCGTTAAGACATATTTAAAAAGAGCCAAGCTTGAGTTAAAACATTTACTGACTGGAGGGGAAGAGGCATGGACAAAAAATGGTTCGAAAATGAAGTGAATCAGATTGATGTTCCTACACAGGACATCAATCAATCTATTTCTGAAGGCATCATGCGGGCAAATAAGGAAAAAACGGTTAAGCCGAAGCGTGGTACATTGAAACGCACTGTTTTTATCTCCGGTACGGCGGCAATGCTTCTTCTAGGGAGCGGGTTTGTTTCTCCTGCCATGCAACGCGTTTTGGCGGATGTCCCGCTGTTTGGCAAAGCATATCAGCAGTTTCACGATTATATCGGCCAAAACTTAATGGCGAGCCAGCTTGTAACTGAACTCCATCAGAAAGCCTCAAGCAACAACATTGATGTAACGGCGACAAGCGTTTATTTTGACGGCGGAATCATTACCATGACGTTTAAAGTCAATAGTGATACAAGAAAAGATTTGAACGATGGCGCGGAAATGGTTCATTTCACACTATTTAATGGTGAGAGGAAGTGGATGATAGCCTCTGAATCAGATATAAAGAAAACAAAAGACGGCTATGTCGGCTTTATTCAAATCGGATACCCCGACAAGAATATTCCGGATCAGCTGACGCTTCCGGTGACGATTACAAGCATAAATGATATCAGGGGGCAATGGAAATTTGATATACCTGTTGTCAAACTGCCGTATAAAACACTGCATATTCGGCAAAAAGAGAAACAAGCGGCTGATGGCCCTATTGTTGAGCCGAAAACAGTGATTCTTGGCAAAGAATCGACTGTAATCGATTATGATGTCATCACCTCGCTCGAGCATCCAAATGATCGCGCATCGATAATAAAAGTGACGGATGATAAGGGAAATGAGGTTCCTTATTTAATGAGCGGAATAACATTGACAGATCGTAAAAAAATCGGAGACCGTATCCACCGCGAATCAAGAATGATCCTGGGAAAGGTAAAAGATGATGCGAAATATGTAAAGATTGAGGCAAGCTCTGATAAAAGCGATTCAGAAAAAACACTGCCTCTCAAGAAAGCGCCAGCCTCAGTGAGCGCTGACCGGCATAGCTTTAACATTGCCTTTGATCAGGTCAAGCAAAATGGAAACAAACTAGTTGTAGACTATCATCTGAAAAATGTTGACCGGTCAAAGATTGATGTTGACAGTATGCAAAATTTTCTGGAAACGATATCGCTGATTGATTCTGCTTATAAAAGTTTTGATGAAGCGCCTGTTGGACATAGTGTCAAAGGAAATTTCACGAAAGTGCTTAATTCTTCCAAGCTTCAGTTTCAATCAGTTTTCACAATAGACGGTGAATTTGGTGCAGAAAAGTTTAGTCTTGAACAATATTCACTAGACGTTGATTTTGGTTATTTAAGTACATTTTATTCGACATCATTAAAGCCAATTAAAGTGCAATTGTCACGGTAGGTTGAGATCCGTTGTTTCGACTGAAACAGCGGATCTTACCTTGTTTGAAGCACCACCTTCATCCGCGTCCCGCGCCCCGGTTCGCTGAACATTTCGATATGTCCTCCATGGGCAACAATGATCTGTTTTGCAATCGCCATGCCTAAACCGGTTCCCGAGGTGTCGCTTGAGGCATCGGTTCCCCTGTAGTAGCGGTCAAATAAATGCGCCATTGTTTCTTTTTCCATGCCGATGCCGTTATCTTCTATAAGAATTGATATAGGGCCGTCTTGTAAAACGGATACTGTAATCGCTGTACCATCAGGATTATGTTTGATGCTGTTGGCTAGCAAGTTTTCCAAGGCCCGCTGCATGTATGTTTCGTCTATATCAGCGAAAATCCCGCTTTGATTTGTCTGGAACTGGAAAGTCTTTTCTTGTGATTCAGGCAGGCTTTTCAAATGTTCTAAGGTTTTTCTAAGCAAGCCGACAATGTCGGTTTTTTCTTTTTTGATCGGAAGAGCGTCATTTTTTAAGCGGAACGTAAGGTTGAACTCTTCTATTAATTCTTCCATATACTCTACCCGCTCGTTCATGATGTTGGCAAAATCCCGTACTTTTTCATGGTTCCATTCATGTTTTTCAGATGATAAAAGAATGGTATATCCTTTAATGACTGACAGCGGTGTCTTTAAGTCATGGGAAACGCCTGTCATCCATTCCTCCCGCGTTCTTTCCAGCTGCTCGCTTTCTGTTTTGTTTTTCTGAAGGATCAGCGTAAGATTGCTCATTGCATTCATTAGTTCCTGATATAACCGATATCCGGGTTTTTTCTTTTTCTTTGGGATAAAGGAAGAAGATGCCGGCTCTGCATATCTGCCTATGGAGAGATTTTCAATCCATGACACGATATAAAGCAAAGGTGCGCCAAGCTGCTTTCCGAAGTACAGCGCAACCGCCATCCCCATTATGATGATCGAAAGGATCCACAGCTGGTTTGTCCAATATAGAAACGGGTTGTCAGATTGAAAGGGTTCACCCAAAATCCACGTCAATGTCTGGCTGTCTTTCGTATCAAACCATGTTGACAGATGGAAACCCTTTTTAGCAGGGTAAAGATAATCTGAGACAAGCTCACCGGGAATATAATGTTTGGGAAAATGGCTTGGCTTGTTGTATGAATAAAGCTCGTTCCCGTTTTCGTCAAGAATCTGCAGCCACATATGATTTTTCTTCAAATGAGCGGTCATATCTTCATCAACAGAGATGTTCCTGTCTGTCAAAGTGGTTTGACGAACGACACTGGATAAAGAAAGCGGTGAGCGATGAGGCTTTTTATCGTTTAGAAAAAAATCGAAAAACAATATGCTGAATAAGAATAAAACGATACAAATGACGATCAATAGAATGGTTCGGGAGAAGAAGTGAAAAGCAATCCGTTGTTTTAACTTCACTGCTCTTCACCTGTTGGAAGATACTCGAAAATATAGCCGAAGCCCCTTACCGTTTTAATCCATTTTGGACGGCCCGGGTCTTTTTCAATCTTTTCCCGAAGCCGGCGTACATGAACCATGACCGTGCTGTCGCCATTGTAAAATTCTCCCCAAACGTCTCTGTAAATCTTTTGCTTGCTTACGATTTGGTTGGGGTGGTTGCAAAAATACAATAAAAGTCTGAACTCCTGGGCCGGGCATTCCACCCTTACTCCATCAACAATCAGCTTCCCAGATGGTTCATCAACTTGAAAATCTCCAAAATCATAAGACGGTCCGGATGAAACCGCGGTAAAACGTTTCAATCGTTTCAGCTGGGCTTTTACGCGGGCCACGACTTCAAGAGGGTTGAAAGGTTTGGTAATGTAATCGTCTCCTCCATAGCTGAACCCTTGCAGTTTATCTAAATCAGCCGTTTTTGCTGTAAGAAAAAGAACGGGTGTATTTGTAAATTGACGAAGTTGATTGCAAATGGTGAATCCGTCTGAATCCGGAAGCATGACATCGAGCAGGATGATATCCGGCTTTTGATGTTTGACAAGATCGACTGCTTCCTCTCCGTTCTTGGCATTTAAGACAGCAGAGAACCCTTCGTTTTCAAACACAACGTTTAACAGATCTAAAATGTGCCGGTCATCATCAACGATTAACACTTTATAGCAATTATAAGATTGATCCATGGTTTATGACCTCCATCGTGATACGTCTTCATTTTACCTGATGAAGTATATGAAAAGAGCGGGAAGGATCGGAATTTAAAGGATGTTTAGATTTCTGAAAATTGAGAAAACATTATTTAACTATTGTTCAGGAAACGTTTAAGGCGCATTTAGATAAAGCGTCCTATGATGAGGGGGAGGTGAGAAATAGTGGCGCAACATATTGTGGCAACAAAAAATATAACAAAAAAATTCGGAAAGCATACATCGGTCAGCGGACTTGAGATGAAAATTGAAAAAGGGCAGATTTACGGATTTTTAGGACCGAATGGTGCCGGAAAAACGACAACGATTCGAATGTTACTAGGATTGGTCAAGCCTACAGACGGAGTTATTGAGCTATTTGGCCAAGACATCCGCACAAACCGTTTGCAAATCCTGCAAAGAGTCGGTTCCTTGGTTGAATCTCCATCTTATTACGGACATTTAACCGGAAGAGAAAATCTTGAGGTGATTCGCAGGATTCGCGATTTGCCTGAGACGCGGATCGCGGAAGTGTTGAAGATCGTCCGGCTGACAAAAGTAGCTGATCGATTAGCAAAAGAGTACTCTCTGGGCATGAAGCAAAGGTTGGGGATCGCTGCTGCTTTGTTGAGTAAGCCCGATCTCTTGGTGTTGGATGAGCCGACGAATGGACTTGATCCTGCCGGTATTCATGAAATTCGGGAGTTGATCAAGGAGTTGCCGCATCAATATGGCATGACCGTTCTTGTATCCAGTCATTTATTGAGCGAGATCGACCAGATGGCGACACAAGTGGGGATTATTATGAATGGAAAGCTGATGTTTCAAGATAATATCGAAGCGTTGAGGAAAAAACAAAAACCTCTCCTGAAGATAGGAGCCGATCAGATCCATGAAGCCCAATCCATGATTCAAAACCGGGGCTGGCGTGCTGTACTTCAGGAAGGAAGCTTGTGGGTCAGCGAAACATCGCCCGAGCTTGTTTCAGAAATCAACGGCATGCTGGTCAAGTCGGGGATCTCTGTTTACCGTTTAGAGGAAGTTAAACGCTCTTTAGAAGACATTTTTCTGGAACTGACAGGTGCGGAGGAGAGTTTATGAAACAAGTCCTGCACGGTGATGGATTAAAACTCAAGCGCTCATCTTTGTTTGTCGTTATTGTTTTAGTTCCCCTCGTTGTTCTGGCATACGAATGGTTGAATATCACTTATCGGGGAGAGTATGTCCAAAAGCAAGCCGACATGTTCAAGGCTTCCTCCATGTGGCAGTATCTGCTTTTTGACAACAGCATGCTGTTCGGGCTCGGTTTTCCTTTAGCCGTAACGATTATGGCTTCAATCATTGCCAATACAGAGCATCAGACAAATTCGTGGAAGCAAACGCTGGTTTTGCCGGTTTCAAGAATAAAGATTTACTTTAGTAAATTTATATGGCTGTTTAATAGTTTGCTTGTAACCGCAACTATCTTTGTAATTGGCATGGTCGCACTGGGAAAGGCGCTGGGATTTGAAGGACCGGTACCATGGGGGCTTTTAATCGGGGACAGTTATGTCATGCTGCTTACGGCTATGCCGATCATGTCATTGCAATTATGGCTGTCGATCACATATAAAAACCAGGCATTTTCGATTCTTATTGGTACGGTCAGTTCAATCGTCGGTCTGTTTTTGGCAGCCGGAACGGCGACGCGGTGGCTTCCGCTCGCTTATCCGAGCCAGTCATCGACCGTCATCTTGCAATATGACGGGCTGGGAATCAATCCGGATTTACCGGTTTTTATTGTGGCGAATGTTTTTGTCGGAATGCTGCTATTGATCATTGGCGCCTTTCATTTTAAAAAGCGGGACGTGCTGTAGGAGGATGTATCATGCTGAAAAATTTATTAGCTGCTGAAAGGTTGAAATTAAAGCGTTCGAACATGTGGGTATTGTATGTATCGGCTCCTTTTATCAGCGTCTTATTGGCTTACACGAACTTTCGGAACAATTATAAACAATTTGTACAGCCAGGTGACAACGAGTGGGTCGAAGCCTGGACACAGGTGGCCGTATTTATGGGTTCTTTTGTGCTGCCGATTCTTGTAGGCATTTATGCTGCATTTGTGTGCAGAGGCGAACATGCGGGCGGGGGATGGAAGCAATTGCTGGCCCTTCCGGTTTTGAGGTCTCGGGTTTTCTTTGCAAAAGCCGCCGTGGTTGTGATGATGGTTGCCGTGACAATGGGCAATTTATATACACTCTTTATTGTATTCGGATTCCTTAATGGGCTGAAAGGAGATCTGCCTTTTTTTGCGGTTTTAGGATACGTTGTTCAGGGTTCAATTGCCTGCCTTCCGCTTATCGTGCTGCAGTTGATCATTTCCGTCAGGCATCAAACATTCGGTCTACCGCTGGCGGTCAGCATAGGTTTTACCCTGCCGTCCATACTTGCCGCAAATACACCGTTAGGTCAAATCTATCCTTGGACTCTTCCCATGCTGGGGATGTCTCCTCCTGATGAGTCGCCAATTGATTCATATCCGCTCTTTTATAGTATATTGATGGTTTTGGGTACAGTGCTTACGGTATGGGGGATCAGGAGCTTTTCAAGACGGGATATGGTGTAGGAAGATCGCAGAAAAGAGAGAATCAGAGCATGTAAGGCTTTGATTCTTTTTTATGCTGAAGGCCGGTCCAAGCCGGTGAGAAGCCGAGATGTCAATTTAAAAATTTCCTCTCCCTAAGGAAAAAATATGCACCCAAAAGAAAGCGTTTTCAATATAAGGTGAAAACATATAAATATAAAAAGGGGGAGAGAACACGTGAGTAAGATGACGAAAGTGACGCAGGCCTTTGAACAGATAGCCTATAAAATTACAAGCTTCAAGTATATCATGGCCATTAAATCGGCGTTTGTCACATTGATGCCGGTCATCATTGCCGGAGCGTTTGCGGTTTTGATGCAGAATATGGTGATGAGTCCTGAAACGGGTCTAGCAAGCTTTCAACCTTTTAGGTTTTTGGCTTCATTGGAGCCGATCATGGCGTCCATCAATTATGCCACATTGAATTTTATCACGATCGGTGCGGTGTTTTTGATTGGAATAGAATTGGGGAAATTAAACGGGTATGATTCGTTTTTTCCGGGTGTCATGGCATTAATGTCTTATATCTCCGTCATTCCTTCGACAGTGCTGCTGGAAGTCAACGGTTCCATGCAGGAAGTGGTCAACGTTCTCGCTAAGGAATTTACGGACCCGAAATCATTGTTTTTAGGTATGTTTATTTCAATTGTTTCCGTTGAAATTTTCAGCAAGCTTGTAAACTCGGACCGGCTTAATATTAAAATGCCGGATAGCGTGCCGGCCAATGTCGCCGTATCATTCGGCTCCTTATTTCCATCCATTATTACCATTACCATCATCGCCAGCTTCGGGTTTGCTTTTCATAAGCTGACAGGTGTCTATCTGCATGAAGCCGTGTACAATATCGTGCAAAAACCGCTGGAAGGCGCCGTTCAAGGTCTTCCCGGCATCCTGCTTTTAGTGTTTGTCGCGCAGTTTTTCTGGGTGATCGGCATCCACGGCAACCAAATGGTGAAGCCGATAAGGGAGCCTTTGCTGCTGGCTTCCATCACCGTCAATATGAATGCATATTCAGCGGGAGAATCGATTCCCAATATTATTACGATGCCGTTCTGGGATGTGTATATGAGCATCGGCGGCTCAGGCGTTACCATCGGTTTGTTGATCGCGATTTTGATTGCGGGAAAACGGGAGGATATGCGCAGCATCACAAAGATTTCGTTTGGCCCTAGTGTTTTTAATATCAATGAACCGGTGATTTTTGGAGTCCCTGTCATGCTGAATCCGTTAATGGCGATTCCGTTTATTTTGACGCCGCTAGTAACGGGGACGATCGGCTATATTGCGACGGTGACCGGCTTTGCGGGAAAAGCCGTTGTCATGGTGCCCTGGACGACACCGCCGATTATCAATGCCTGGCTTTCGACAGGCGGCAGCCTCGGCGCCGTCCTGACGCAAATCGTTTGTATCATCGTGTCCGTCATCATTTACCTTCCGTTTGTGATTCTTTTGAATCGCAGCTACAGCATTAGTTCTGAAAAAAATGTTTCCGTATAATACCTTACTTTCAAAACAAAGAAGGAGGCCATCGAAATGAACAAGCAAACGTGGAAAATTCCCGGCGGCTTTATTTTGGGCGCCGCTGCGTCCGCCTGGCAGACGGAGGGATGGGACGGAAAGCGGCCGTCGCAGGACTCTTATTTGGATATGTGGTACAAGAATGATCCTCATGTATGGCATGAAGGATACGGGCCGGCGGTCGCCACCGACTTTTATAACCGCTACAAAGAAGATATACAATATATGAAAGAAATCGGGTTGACCCATTACCGCACGTCCATCAACTGGTCCCGTTTTTTGCTGGACTATGAAACAGCAGAGGTTGACGAAGTGTACGCAGGCTATCTCGACGACGTCATCAATGAGCTGATCAGATGCGGGGTAGAACCGATGATTTGCCTTGAACATTATGAAATTCCCGCTGTTTTATTTGAGAAGTACGGCGGGTGGGGTTCGAAAGATGTGATCGACTTATTTGCGGCATATGCGGAAAAAGCATTTGAACGGTACGGAGACCGGGTGAAATATTGGTTTACCTTTAATGAACCGATTGTTCCGCAGACGCGCATATACCTTGATGCGCTTCGTTATCCATATGAGCAAAACACGAAAAAATGGATGCAGTGGAATTTTAATAAAGCACTGGCGACGGCGCGTGTTATCAAGCTTTTTCAAGCCGGGAAGCATGTCTATAGAGAAGATGCAAAAATAGGCGTCATTTTGAATCAGGAGGTCGCGTATGCGAGATCAAGCGCGCCTCACGATCAACAGGCCGCCTTCATTTATGATTTGTTTTTCAACAGGGTATTTTTGGATCCCAGCATTAAAGGCGTCTATCCTGATGAATTAATGGAGCTTTTGATCAAGCACGACATCCTTTTCGACCATGATAAAGAGGAGCTGGACATCATCAGGAAGCACACAGTCGACTTTGTCGGGATCAATCTGTATCATCCCCAAAGAGTGAAAGCGCCGTCAAGACAATGGAATGAATCGACGCCTTTTCACCCGGCTTATTATTACGAACATTTTCAGCTTCCCGGCCGAAAGATGAATCCGTACAGGGGCTGGGAGATCTATCCGCGCATTGTGTATGATATGGGGATGAGGCTCAAAAATGAATACGGCAATATCGGATGGCTGATTGCTGAAAACGGTATGGGAGTAGAACAGGAAGAACGTTTTAAAAATGAAGAGGGAATCATTCAGGACGACTACAGAATCGCTTTTATTTCTTCACACTTGGCAGAAGCGATGAAAGCGATCGCCGCCGGCTCAAACTGCAAAGGCTATATGCTGTGGGCGTTTACAGACAACGTCTCTCCGATGAACGCCTTTAAAAACCGCTACGGCCTTGTCGAGATTCAATTGGAGGAAAACCGTAATCGCGTGCTGAAAAAATCGGCTGATTTCTATCGGAACATCATCGAAAACAGACAGTTTGAAACAGATGAATTCACGTATAAATAAAAGCCAGACGGCGGCGGGGGAATCATCCCGGTTGTAAACGGGATGATTTTGGCAGGGCTGAAATCATTACATAAAATACTCCGGCCGGTTGATCATGATCTGTTTGTTCATCTGGCTGATGACGCCCTCGCAGCGGAGCTTTTTCATGACGGCGCTGACGGTTTCCCGGGAAGTGCCGGAGATTTTGGCGATTTCAGCCGCTGTGATCGGGCAGCTGATGATGGTTGAATTTCTTTCTTTTTGGCCGAGGCTTTCAGTCAGGTAATAGATGGCTTGGGTTACCCGTTCGTGTGCATGGGAGAGTGTAATTCGTTTGAGCCTTTCTTCATGAAGGGCGAGTATATCGGATAATTGATTGAGAACATCAAAAAGCAGTGATTTATTTTCCCTTACGAGATCTTCAAATATGTTCATGGGAATATAGTAGAGTTCAATATCTGTCAAGGCTTCGGCGGAATAATGATAGTGTTCATCGCGAAACAAGCCGCCGAATGGAAAGAGCGTATGGGGGCGTACGTAGTCGGTATAAAACATTGATCCCGTTGCATTGGTTTTTTCGAGTTTAATAAAGCCGTCAAGGAGAAGATACATTCGTTCCCGGGGGTCATCTTCCATAAATAAAATCTGGCCTTTATGATACGTGCGCCAATAGATGAACTGTTTGATATTTTCCAGTTCCTTTTTATTCAGGGAAGCGAATAGAGAAAATTTTTTCAGATGATGTAAGATGTCTTTGTTTTTCATATGATACGACCACCCTTATCTATTTTACTTTTGATTGTGGCTTATATATTTTAAATTTTACTTGTTTTTGGCGATATACAAAAGGAAGAACCCTTTTCCGAGCCCTTCCTTCTGCCGTTTACGCCTGCTCGACGATGGTGCCGGCTTTGCCTTCCAGGGCTTCCTTGGCTAATTGGAGGGAGGTAATCACCGCTTTGTTTCCTTTATTGGCTTCGGCAAACTGGATGGCTGCTTTTACTTTTGGCAGCATGCTCCCTTCTGCAAATTGGTTTTCTTTTATATACGTTTTCAGTTCTTGGGTGGTGACGTGTTTAAGCGCCCGTTCAGTCGGTTTTAAATAATCGATGGCGACATTATCGACTCCGGTTAAAATAATCAGTTCGGTCGCTTGCACCAGTTCGGCTAATTTACAAGCGGCAAAATCTTTGTCAATCACGGCATCGATCCCGCATATAGATTGAGTGTCTTCGACGATAGGAACGCCTCCTCCGCCGGCTGCGATGACGATATGGCCTTTTTCAACCAAATCATTGATAACATCATGCTCAAGGATGGATACCGGCGTCGGAGACGGTACAACGCGGCGCCAGCCTCTTCCTGCATCTTCTTTAAAGACGATGTCTCCATTTTGGCTGTTCATCAGCTCTTTTGCTTCCTGTTCACTGTAAAATGGTCCGATCGGCTTCGTCGGATTGCGGAATGCTTCATCATCGCTGCGGACGGCGACACGGGTAATGATAGTTGCCGCATGCTTGTCCTTTCCTTTCGCCTGGAGCGCTTCATCGATGGCGTTTTGCATCCAGTAGCCGATCATTCCTTGTGTCATGGATACACAGGTTTCAAGCGGCATTGCCGGCGTTTTTGGAGAATCAGCTTCTTTTTGCTGAATCATCAGGTTCCCGACTTGCGGGCCGTTTCCATGTGTAATAATTAATTCGGTGCCGCTGTCGATCATATCAGCCAAATATGCGGCTGTTTCTTTCAAGGCCCGCTGCTGTGCTTCCGCGCTTGGGTCTCCGGTTTGAATCGCGTTCCCGCCTAGTGCGACAACGATTTTTCTTTTTTTCATAGTAAAACACCTCTGATTCAGTGAAGTTTGTTAAATGGAAATGCCTCCTGATGCCAGTTTCACAATGGCAACGACAGCCAAGACCAGGATGATGGCGGCTATGACAAGCTCTGCCCTGTTGAATACCGAACCTTCTTTTTTACCTTTCCGGACAGCCCGGAATACGAGAATGCCAGGCGCATATAAAATCATCGTCAACAGCAGGTAGTCAAGACCGGCAGCATACACAAGCCAAATACCGTAAATGCTTGCGATGATCCCGATGACCACGTTTTTGAACCGGTCAGGCTCCTTGTGAATCCAGCTGTATTTGAGCTGATAAAGTCCGGAAAATAAATACGGGATTAAGATTGCTGAAGATGCCAAGGAAAAAGCGAATTGGTAAGCCGCATCTGAGATGATAAACGTCAGCAGAAACAGCTGGATAATGGCGTTTGTCAATGTGAGCGCGTTTGAAGGCGCGCCGTTTTTATTTACTTTTCCGAACCACTTTGGAAAGACTCCTTCCCGCGCGGCAATCAGCGGCAGTTCCCCGGCGAATAATGTCCATGCCAGCCAGGCGCCCAATACAGAAATAATTAATCCCAAGTTGATCAGGACAGCGCCCCATTTGCCGACGATATGCTCCATGATCGCGGCCATTGAAGGGTTTGGAAGGCCGGCCAGGTTTTCCTGATTCATCACGCCGAGAGAGAGCATGGTAATCATCACATAAATCGCAAGCACGCTGATCAGACCGATAACGGTGGCTTTACCGACATCGCTCGATTTTTTGGCCCTGCTTGAAAAAAGCACGGCGCCTTCAATACCTGTAAACACCCAAACGGTGACAAGCATCGTGCTCTTGACCTGCGCCCCGATTGACCCGAGCGAAAGCCCTTTCCCCCAAAAATCCTGAGTAAATAAATCAAGATGAAAAACAAAGATGATGGCGACGATAAATGCAAAAATCGGCACCAGTTTTGAAATGGTCGTAATTAAGTTAATCATGGCAGCGGATTGGACTCCCCGCAGAATCAAGAAGTGTACGATCCAAAGAATCACGCTCGCCCCGATAATAGATGCGATATTTTGCCCGTTTCCAAACGCGGGGATGAAATATCCGACTGAGCTGAACAGCAGCGTCCCGTATGCGACGTTTCCGAGCAGGGCTGCGAACCAGTATCCCCAGCCGCTGTTAAAGCCCATGAAATGACCGAATCCTTCCCGTGCATACGTAAAAATGCCGCCGTCTAAATCAGGCCTTTTCGTCGTGAGATTTTGAAAAGAGAAAGCCAGGGCGATCATGCCGATTCCGGTAATGACCCAGCCGATCAAAATCGCTCCGGCCCCGGCTCCGGAAGCCATGTCGCTTGCGAGGTTGAATGCCCCGCCGCCGATCATCGATCCTATGACAAGCGCTATGAGCGCAAACAGACCCAGTTTTTTTTCTTCCGCCATTTTGGTCACCTCATTCGGTTTAAGGGTGGAAAAGGGAGAAAGGCTCCCTTTTTCCGTCAGTCAAGCTCGCCCAGTGTCGCCGCCATGACTGCTTTAATCGTGTGCATGCGGTTTTCCGCTTCATCAAATACTTTAGAATGTTTGCTGCGGAAGACTTCATCTGTTACTTCCATCTCTTTGAGGCCGTGCTCTTTATATACATTTTGTCCGTATGTTGTATGGAGATCGTGGAAAGCTGGCAGACAGTGAAGGAAGATGACCTCGTCATTTCCGGTTTTCTTGACCAGATCCATATTGACTTGATAAGGTTTCAGCAATTTAATGCGTTCAGCAAATTTGTCTTCTTCACCCATGGACACCCAGACATCTGTATACAGCGCGTCAGCTCCTGAGACCGCTTTATCTGTATCGCTTGTTACGGTCACCTTTCCTCCGGATTCTTTTGCGAAAGCCTCTGCCATTTCCACGATTTCTTGATCAGGGAAAAGGTCTTCAGGCGAGCAGATTCTGACATCCATGCCGACTTTCGCTCCGCCGATGAGCAGGCTGTTGGCAACATTGTTCCGGCCGTCGCCGATATAGGTCAGTTTGATGCCTTTCACACGTCCTGTGTGCTCCTTGATTGTCATGAAGTCGGCAAGCATTTGTGTTGGATGCCATAAATCGGTTAAGCCGTTCCATACCGGTACGCCTGAATGTTCGGCCAGCGACAGAACTTTTTCATGTTCAAAACCGCGGAATTCAATACCGTCAAACATCCGGCCGAGAACTTTTGCCGTATCTTCGATCGATTCTTTTTTGCCGAGCTGAATATCGTCTTTGCCAAGGTACTCAGGATGGGCGCCGAGGTCGATG
Source organism: Bacillus sonorensis NBRC 101234 = KCTC 13918 (assembly GCF_001592005.1). Taxonomy (GTDB): domain Bacteria; phylum Bacillota; class Bacilli; order Bacillales; family Bacillaceae; genus Bacillus; species Bacillus sonorensis. The sequence continues at coordinate 394,118 of NZ_BCVZ01000001.1, read as the reverse complement.
CAGGCCGTTGTGAAGGCACAGCGCGTTCTGGTTGACGGTTTCTCAAATAACAAGGCGATGTTTTTGCCTTCTAAATAGCGATGTTTGATGCCTTGTGCTTTTTTGTCTTTTAATTCTTGGGCAAGATCGAGCAAATAAAGGATTTCCTCTTCTGAAAAGTCTTTTTCGGCTAAATAGCTTCTGCCTTTTAAATCGATTGTTTTCTCCATTTTGTTCTCTCTCCTTTTTCTAAAACGGCTATTTGATATCTTCACGGTAAAGCGGCATGCTCATGCAGCGCGGGCCTCCGCGTCCTCTTGAAAGCTCTCCGCTCGGGATTTCGATGACTTTGATGCCCTGCGCTCTCAAGCAGGCGTTGGAAATGTAATTTCGGTCATAAGTGACCACAACACCTGGAGCGATGGCGAGGGTATTGGAGCCGTCGTTCCACTGTTCGCGGGCTGAAGCGATTTCATCTCCGTCTCCGCAGAAAATCAGGTTCACATCTGAAAGGCCGAGCGTTTTTTTCAGGACCTCAAGCAGATTGTGCTCTTCAGTAATATGAATGTCTTCATCGGTTTCTCCTCGTTCAAGGATAAAGATCCGCATGTCTCCTTCAGGACCTTGAATTGCCGGATGGATCGTGAATTGATCGCGGTCAACCATCGTAAATACAGTATCTAAGTGCATAAAGGCTCTGGTTTTTGGAATTTCTACGGCCAGTACCCGGCGAATTTGGTTTTGGCGTTTCAATAAATTTCGGCCGAGGCGTTCAATTGCCTGGGCGGACGTACGTTCTGAGACGCCGATTGCCACCGTTTCCTCATTAAGTACAAGCTCGTCTCCGCCTTCGATATTGAAGCTGGAATCGCGATCAAGCCAGATCGGAATATCCAGGCCTTTAAATCGCGGATGGTGCTGCACGATATAGCGCATAAACAGCGACTCTCTCCGGCGGGCTGGTTCCTTCATTCTATTGATGGTTAGTCCGTTGCCGATTGCGGCTGCCGGGTCTCTTGTGAAATAAAGGTTTGGCATTGGATCGAGATAGAATGGATAAGGATCCTCCATCAACTCATGCAAGTTGGTGCGCGTCCCTTTTTCCAATTCATTTTTTCGAATGCCGCTCATGACATGTTCGATCATTGAACTGGTATCCATCGAAAGTAAGTATTCGTTTAATTTCTCATAAGCCCCGTGTATGTCTGCTTTGCTTTCAGACAAAAGATCGCTGATAAACTGCTTGCGGACGGCTGCGTCCTCCAGTGCTTCGGCTGTCAGCTGCTCTAAATAAAGAACCTCCACTCCTTGTTGTTTTAGTGCTTCTGCAAATTGGTCATGTTCCTGTTGAACGGCTGTCAAATAAGGAATATCGTCAAACAGAAGCCGTCCAAGATACTCGGGTGTGAGATTTTCCAATTCCCGCCCGGGCCGCTTCAGCATGACGGTTTTCAGATTGCCGATTTCTGAGTAAACGTGTATCGGTGTCGTCATGATCATCCCGCCTCCTAAGCTCTTTTTTACTACATGTTCAGCTTAAAGCAGCGGGAGAAGAAGCGCTGTGAGAGCGCTAACAGCAAGAATGAGAACTATTTCACATATTTTTTGATGAAGCAAAAGCAAAAATGAATAAATATGATAATTTGAAAATGAACGGCTGTCAGGACAATAAAAAAAACGTATAAATTCTGTATATTTTTTAAGGGGATTTATTTTTGAACAATGTTTGAACATGAAAAAGCCGGCCCTCCAGCGGGACCGGCTATTGCAAACGGCTTCAGCACAAATTCTCACAAAAGGACTGCGCCGTTTCGGGAGATTCAGAGATCACCAGACAGGTATCATTGCCGCAAATGCAGCCCAGCATCTCGGGCCGTCCAAGCTGATCAAGCAGAACCCCGATCGCATGGGCATTTCCGGGCATCGTCTTAATGATGACCATGTTTCCGGAGCGGGTGACCTGTAAGACGACATCTGACATTTTCTCCTTTAGTATTTTTGTGGTGTTAAGTGATAAAGTAGGGTTTGTAAGATAGACAAGTCTTCCATTTTCATTGCTTTGTTTGACAAGGCACATCTCTTTTATATCCCTTGAAATGGTAGATTGAGAAGCGGTTACACCGCGGCTCTTCAGCAGGCTGACTAATTGTTCCTGCGTTTCAACGGGATGTTCGAGTATGGTTTGTCTAATGATCCATTGCCGTTTCTGTTTATCCATCGGAGCGCCTCCCTCAGGCAAGCACGTATATTTTTATTATAGAACGTTTTTTTGTTTATACATGGAAGCTATTTTACAGAAAATCAAATCTTTTATGGGGTTGATAGGCTTCTGAAATTCACTTATAATGCTTGAAGATGACAAATTGATAGAACGAAAGAAAAAGTGGTTTTCTAGGGTTCCGCAGATGCCCCGCATTTGGCCTGGTCCGAGAGAAAACACATAACGATAAATCGTTATGACACGGTGGGATAAAAGCCCAGGAGTTTATGCTCTTTATAGAGCGCTCTCCTGGGTTTTTATTGTGATGATCAATCTTTGAAAAGGAGCTGGTGATATGAAAAAGAAAGTCATTGATATTGTTCTGATCATCGTAGGAGCATTTTTCTTTGCATTGGCTGTTAATCTGTTTGCGATACCGAATGATCTGGGAGAAGGGGGCGTTACCGGGATCACGCTCATTTTGTATTATCTGTTTGAATGGTCCCCAGGCATAACAAACTTTGTGCTGAACGGGATTCTTCTGATCATCGGCTATCGGTTTTTGGATAAAAAAACAACGGTGTATACGATCATCGCGGTAGCGGCCAATTCATTTTTTCTTCATGTGACGGAAGAGTGGGTCATCCCTTCTGAGGAAGTGATCATCAGCTCGATTTTTGCCGGCGTATTTGCCGGTGTCGGCATCGGCATGATCATCCGCGTCGGGGGAACGACCGCCGGTTCGGCGATCCTTGCCAGAATCGCGAATAAATACTTTGACTGGAACATCAGCTATGCTTTATTAATGATTGATTTGGTTGTCGTATTCAGTTCCTACTTTATCATTGGGGCCGAAAAGCTGATGTTTACGATCGTCATGCTTTACATTGCCACAAAGGTGATGGATTTTATCATTGAAGGGCTCAATACGAAAAAAGCGATTACGATTATTTCTGAGCATAAAAATGAAATCGCCGCGCAAGTGAACACGCTGATGGACAGGGGGGTTACGGTCTTATCGGGCCGCGGCCATTATACGGGCGATTCTAAAGAGATTTTATATATCGTCATCAATAAGCAGGAGCTGTCCATGCTGAAAAAGATTATTCGCAGCACAGACAAAAAAGCCTTTGTCATCATCCATGACGTCAGGGATGTGTTTGGCGAGGGGTTTGTTGATATATCGAAATAGCGGGGAGGGCTGCCGGATGTGACCGGCGGCCTTTTTGAATGGGGGCTTATCATATGGCGCAACCGATCCATTATATAGAAAGAAGTCAGGGGTTAGTGGCTTATCTTTCTTCTCCCTCACATTGTAAATTTAAGCAAAATTTAAGCTTGAAGGAGATAAAACTCATACTTTAGTAGGATTTGGCGCATTTTCTAGATGATTATAATGAATAAAAATGGCCTGTGTTAAGAAGTGAAAATAGTTGTGTGAAAGCGCTGAAGAAAAATAAAAGCAGCCGCCTATAAAGCAAGAATCAAAATGGCAAACCGCTATTCCGCTTCTTGAAAGGGGAAGGGAGGTCTTCACATTTGGATGGATTGATAGAAGTAAGGGGCAAAATGTTTTTCAGATGTTGGCTGTTTCTCGCTACATTTGGATTCGGGGCTGCAAGTCTGTGGCTGTTTTATATGGGAATGACATTTCAAACAAAATATTATCTTTTGGCCATACCTGCGGGCCTTTTTTTCAGCCTTTTTTTCTTCACCCTGTTTTTAATCGTTTTCCCCGCGTTCACGAAAAAAGGAAACGTTATCTTCAATATTATAGAAGGAGAAAACGGCCGGCTGTTCTCAGGCAAGAAATCGGTCGATATCAAGGACATGAAAAGCATCAGAATGGATTGGCACCGATACAGCCTGAAAGGCATCTTTTTAATGGATGTGCTGATCCGGACCAGGGAAAACCGGATGGTGCGCATTCCGACTTACAACATTCTTCCGGAACCGGCTTTTTATAAAGCGGTTGAGCTTCACATCCTCCCGCATATGACAGAAGAAGCCCGGCAGGATTGGATCGGCCAGTTTACGGATGCGCAGAGAAACGCTTATCTGAAAGAGTTTGATAAAGATAGATAGCTATCCCCCGGTTTGGCCGGGCCGCATCATATATTTCTATTCATAACGAAGTCGCCAAAGCATATCATAGAATCTGAAAATAAAAAGCCTTCATATAAAATGAAATGTCTTGTGAAACCTTTTGAGGAATAAATCCGTCATACTAATGGCAATGTAATGCGCCTGTATCAGGCCGGGAGCTGTAGCGTTTAAGAAAACAATGTTTGTTTTTCCTATTTTATGTTATTGTAGAACTAGTTTGCTTTGATGTGATCGCTTGCCGGAACAGAAAAAGACTAAAATGTTAAAAGGTAGAGGTTATCATGAAAAAAATATTCTCTCATAAGCTAAGCTTTTTTTTGTTAGCTGTTATTTTGGTATGGGCGAAAACCTATGCTTCTTACTTAATGGAATTTAACTTAGGCGTGAAGGGAACCACGCAGCAGATTCTCTTATTTATCAATCCATTCAGCTTTACCATTGTGTTTCTCGGTTTGGCTTTATTTGCAAAGGGAAGGCGCGCGGCGATATGGATTATTGTCCTTGACGCCGTGATGACGTTTGTATTATATGCAAACATTTTGTTCTACCGTTTCTTTGATGACTTTTTGACTTTTGCAAACCTGAAACAAGCCGGAAACCTTGGCAATATGTCGGACGGCGTGTTTGCCATCATGTCTTTTCACGACATCATCTATGTCATTGACTTGATTATTCTGATTGCGCTGTGTGTGCGCATGCCGGAACTGAAGGCTTCACAACTGAAGAAAAGATGGGCCGCTGTCGTCGTTCTGGCGGGTGTTCTTTTGTTTTATATCAACCTGTCAGTCGCTGAAAAAGACCGTCCGGAGCTGCTGACAAGAACGTTTGACCGCAACTATATCGTCAAATATTTAGGGCCTTACAATTACACGATCTATGACGGCGTTCAGGCGGCTCAGAATGCGACGCAAAAGGCGTATGCAAGCAGCGATGATTTGACGAGCGTCATCAACTACACAAACTCCCATTACGCGAAGCCGAATGACGAGTACTTCGGCGCCGCGAAAGGAAAGAATATTATTAAGATCCATTTGGAAAGCTTCCAGTCGTTTTTGATAGATTACAAGCTGAATGGAAAAGAAGTAACGCCGTTTTTGAATAAATTGGCGCATGGCGAAGAAGACACGATGTACTTCGACAACTTTTTCCATCAGACTGGACAGGGCAAAACGGCTGATGCCGAGCTGATGATGGATAATAGTCTTTTCGGGCTTCCGGAAGGTACGGCATTCGTAACAAAAGGACAAAATACGTATCAGTCCCTGCCGGCGATTCTAAACCAAAAAGAAGGCTATACGAGCGCCGTCCTGCACGGCGATTATAAATCTTTCTGGAACAGGGATCAGGTGTACAAGCAGATCGGCTATGATAAGTTCTTCGACGCCAGCTCTTATGACATGTCTGAAGACAACCTTGTCAACCTCGGTTTGAAAGATAAGCCGTTCTTTGAAGAGTCCATCCCGATGCTGAAATCGCTGAAACAGCCGTTTTATGCGCATTTGCTTACGCTGACGAACCATTATCCGTTCATCCTGGATGAAAAAGACGCCACCCTTGAAAAAGGGACGACCGGAGATGATACGGTTGACGGCTACTTCCAAACGGCCCGCTATCTTGATGAAGCACTGGAACAGTTCTTCAAAGACTTGAAAAAAGCGGGGCTGTATGATGATTCAGTAATCGTAATATACGGGGATCACAACGGAATTTCCGAAAACCACAACCGTGCGATGAAAGAAGTTTTGGGCAAAGAGATTACACCATATCAAAACGCAATGAATCAGCGGGTGCCGCTTATGATTCGCGTGCCTGGTAAAAAAGGCGGAGTCAATCATACGTTTGGCGGAGAAACCGACGTCATGCCGACACTGCTTCACCTCCAAGGAATCGATAACAAAAACTATATCAACTTTGGAACAGATCTCTTTTCAAAAGATCATGACCAAACGGTCGCTTTCAGAAACGGCAACTATGTAACGCCGAAATACACAGTGATCGACTCGACGGTGTATGATACAAAAACAGGTAAAGAATTAAAACCGAACAAAGAAACAGAAAACCTGAAAAAACAGGTGTCTGAACAGCTGAACCTGTCTGACCAGGTTCTCTACAAAGATTTGCTGCGCTTCCATAAGCTTTCGGACTTTAGGCCTGTTGATCCGTCAAAATATCATTATGGAAAAGAAAAAGCCAACGAATAAACCAGACAACGCCTGACGCTTTATTAGCCGTCAGGCGTTTTTTAAGTTTTGGTTTTAAAAAGAGTATATTTTCCTATTCATCTCTGTTACTTTCAGACTTATAATTTAAATTATGGAAAAAGGCCTACGGATGCATTTTTTGGAATTTTCGAAATTATCCTTTTGTCTCTCATTTTGAATAATCAAGAGGTGACGGTTCAATGAGCTATTCAGATATGTTAGATCGAATACATTCGGCTATTTCCAGTCAATCAGCCGATCTGGAAGAAAAGATATCAAGGCTCAAGCGGGCGAAAAGCAAAATAGAAGCGGAACAAAATACATCGATGGAGGAAATCAAAAACATTAAGAAACCTGAGCTGGGTTCTTCATGGAAAGGAAGCCGCTCGGAGAAATTTAATGATGCCAGAGATGAAGCATACAATGAGATGGAAAACATCATAGCGGATGATTATGAAAGCTATAAATCCAGAATCCAGTCCAAGATCGTGCTGCTGGAAATAGAGCAGGGCGCTTTATCGGCCGCGAAGGGCCTCGCGCATACCGCAGACCAGCTGCTGGCCAAAGGAGAGGAAGCCCTCGACGAATTAGGCAGCACGATCGGCGATCTAACGCGCCGCTTGTTTTAGGGCCAGTGTGCATATTTTAATAGAAAAAATTAAAGAAAGGGCTTATGGCCGATGAAGATCTATGAAGCAAAAACCTTGATCTCCGCAATGGAAGAACGCTCAAAACAATATCAAAGTTTAAAAGAGCAAATCACTGATTTAAAAAAGCAGTTTCACGCTGTTGTGAATCTGGGAGGCGATTTCCAGGGGGAAGGCGCGGAAGCCATTAAAGATTTTTATCAGGCTCAGGCTGATGTTGCAGATGCGTGGATAGGCTTGATTGACAAGCAGATTGCATTTTTAGACGGAATTTCCGGCGCAACGGAAGATGTCGATCTTTCCGGGGATACGGTCGTCAAGGTTGACTTTTTGGAGAATGACCTGTCAAACGCTTATACCACATCAAAATCAATCGTCTCTGAACAAAAAAAAGAACTGCAAAACATCTTTCGTGAGATCGATGACATTATGACGCTGGAAGCATTTTCTTCAGAAGCTTTCGAAAACCACCTTGATAAAGCAAAAAAAGAACGTGAAGAAACGGTTGACAAAGTGAATCAGTTTGATAACGATCTGGAATCAGAATACGCCTTATCGGAAACGGAAGAGAGCTTTGTTCTCGGACTGTACGGAGCGCTTACCCAAGCTACACAGAAGGGAAAAGAAGCGTCTCCCGTCTACTTTGACGCCAAGGCTTATCATAGCAGCGACATCTACAAGCTCAAAGATGAAGTGGAAAAGGGGACGGCCGAATACCTGACAATCAAAAAGGAGCAGGAAGAAGCAAGAAGAATCGCGAAAGAACAAGAGGAGCAGGCGAACAGGCCGTGGTATAAAAAAGCCTGGGATGCGACTTGCACCTTTACCGGAGAAGTGACGGGCTATTATGATTATAAGAGGGCGAAAGACGGTATCGATCCTGTAACGGGAGAAAAGCTCTCCGCATCAGAGCGGGTTACAGCGGGCGCCATGGCGGCAGCCGGATTCATTCCTGTCGTCGGCTGGGCGGGCCGTGCATTTAAAGGCGGAAAAGCCATTTATAAAACGGCCAAAGGCTTGAATGCAGCGGAACATGCCCTTGACGCTTACAAGTCCGCCAAATCGCTCGACTATTTGAAAAAAGCCGAATTTGGAATTTACGGTTTGACGGCGGCGAACGGTTTTGGGGAAGCGGCGACAGGAAGGGATATGTTCGGAAACAAATTATCCGATGAACAGCGGAAGCAAAGTCTGTTCAATGCGTTTGCCATCACAGGCGTCGGAGCGGCAGCCCGCTACGCAGATAAACTGCCGGTTAAAAAACTTCCTTACAATACCCACAGCAGCAAATGGATCAATGATAAGCTGGGCAGTGCACGAAACACCATCGACAAAGTGAAACAAAACATCGGCCGCTTTGAAGTGCCGGTCGGCATTCGCGTCGAACAGCTGGCCACACATGCAGGGCCGATGGCCGGCAGAATCGGTTTGGAGAAAAAACCGCTGAGCGACCTGCTGGCATTTTCAGTGAAGGATGGAGGAAGACGGTCAAAACCGCATTGGGATCCAAAGCCTGAGGGCATGTCGCAAAAAGATTATGTAGCCCACAACGGCAATAACTACAGCAAGGAAAAAAGAAGAGAATTATACGAGAAGCTCAATAAGAGCAACCGTAGCTATGTGAAAGAAAAACGGGTGCCGCAGGACCATGAAACATTTCTCAGCGGAGATGATTTTAAGAGAACAAAAATCAGGGTGAAGGGCGCCACAGTCTACGCAAAAGACGGTCTGTACTACTACCGTGACACGCTTCATGTAGGAGAAGCGGCCCATATCGAAGTGTTTGATCATACAGGGAAAAAACATCTGGGGGAAGCGGATCCGATCAGCGGTGTCTTGGACGAAAGCAAAGCAGATGGAAATAAATCGATTTCCAAGTTTATAAAATAGCCGTGTTGAAAGGAAAAAACGATGAAATTACTTGAATTAAACCAATTCCGTATGGATAAAGATGTCTATTTTATGGAAGTGTTTCCGGGAAAAATCGTCATTAATGACGATTATGAAGGAATCATGGTGCTTGATGATCAATTGAATGTCATCGAAACGATTGGTGTAGAGGACATTGTCATTGATGCGTCTTTTAAAAACGCTGCAACGAAAGAATTGGCCGTGTTCTTCCACGATGATAAGCGGTTGTTTTATTTCAATTTTGACAGCATGACCTGTCAGGAATGCAATGTAAAAGAAGACATTCCCGTCTTGTCCAAATATTATGTGTGGGGAAGCGATGAGGTTATTTTCGCCACATATGACGAAGATTTTTACAGATACAGCATGAAGGAAAATAAGTTCGCGAAGATTGAACAAACATATGTAAAGGATCAGTATGAATCATTCTATTTGTTTTGGTCGGAGACTAAGGATTTGCCGGTTGTCCGCTATGACATGGATCAATTGGAAATCATCGTGAATACCAGAAATAATAGATACTATGCTTACCAGTCTGACCAGGATAAAGTATATCTGAAATCCAATTATAAGCCGCATGATGTTGAGTATTCCGGCGAGGCGGCAATGTTCATCCAAGAAAACATCATCGAATTAACGGCTGAATCAAATCAAATGACACTGGAGCCGGGGGATCAAATGACATTCTTAAGAGGAAGATTTTTGTCGCCTGACAAAATAGCCGTTTTAAGCAGTCATAACGACGACCTACTCAGTCAAATCAACATCTATCAGCTGACAGACGAAACTTGAAGACCGCGATCTTCAAGTTTTTTTTGCGTCTGTTCTAAAAACGAAGCTCCCGCATAGGCTTGTATGTGAGAAGGCAGGAGGAGAAACTGGACAATCAGCGGCCTTATTCTATGACTGGGAAGTGAGCGGATTGACGATATGGCATTATTTTTTTAAATTGCATCCTCTGAAAATGAGGGCTGGCTGGAAGGTGAAAGAAAACCACTTATATCAAAAGCCGATTCGGGAGAACCGCCAAATGTTGTTGATATTGGAAAATGGAGCGGAAAATAAAATCGTACAAGTTGAGAATGCGGGGGATCTTCGTTATGATATCAGGATTTTCAATATTGAACAGGAGCCTGTCGGCGGGATGATTGATATTCCGCATGATCAGCTGGTTGAAAGATTGGAAAAAGTGATTTGGAAAGAGGAAGGCGGATCAGGCGGTCCCCGCAATCTGCTGAGGCTTCGCGTTCCGAGCGGCTGGACGGTTTCGCATCATGCATTAACAGATGCAAATCCCGGCGAATTAGCGCCTGACAGCGAGGTGTGGCAGTCTGATTTCAAACGGGACCTCCTGCAGCTTCAGCATGAAGAGGATCGTTTGCTGCTGGATGTCGAGTGGTATCCGGAAAGCGATCCGGCAGGCCATTATGCAGTGAAGCTGATTAAAAACGGCGACTGGAGCCGGCCCCTTGAAGATATGCTATGCATCCATCCGAAGGAGCTCGCCTATGAATTGGACTCTGTCTTAAAAAAAGCGGGGGAGCGCAGCTGAACGCGCCGGCTGATGCCGGCGTTTTCAACAGGGGAAAAAGTCCTGTGTCGATTTGAGACTTTTTGTTCGATAAAATGTAATTTTTTTCTTGAGGGAAGAGGCCGAATCACTTATCATAAATAGAGAAATACATAAACATTCCAATTCAAGAAAGGGGTAGTGGCAAGTGAAAAAATTATTCGCCGCATTGCTGTCTTTAGGCCTGATCATTGGCTTTTCGTTTAGTGCCGGAGGGGTCGTTGAAGCAAAACCGAAGGTGAAAACGTATAAAAACTGCAAAGCGCTGAACAAGGTCTATAAAGGCGGTGTGGCCCGCGCAAAATCCGTGAAGAACAAAGGAGGAAAAACAAAGTACAAGCCTTATGTTTCAAAAGCATTATATGACGCCAATAAAAAGCTTGACCGTGATAAAGATAAAATTGCCTGCGAGCGGTAGCATGCTGAAGATCTCCCGAACGGGAGATCTTTTATGTTTTTAGAAATGGATAGGAACAATCCCCTATTTCTGAATGCGCGATGAAAATTAAAATGGCTGCAACATAATCTTTACAGTACGAAGCTATACTGTTGTACCGAACGGCAAAGAGAAAAGGGGAGTGGATATTGTGTCAGGGTTGAAAAAGCTGGTATTGCCCTTATTGATCGGTTTTTTGGCAGGCTCATTTTTGTTAACATCCCACACACTGGCGGCAGAGCCGCAGGCAAAAGCGCGGAAAGTGGATGTCATTGCGCACAGAGGAGCCTCCGGTTATGCACCTGAAAACACGATCGCCGCATTTGACAAAGCGCGCAAAATGATGGCCGATTATATTGAGCTTGATGTTCAAATGTCAAAAGACGGCAAGCTTGTCGTCATTCATGACACAACAGTGAACCGTACGACCGACATTGATTCTGAGGCGCCCGTCAATGTGAAGGATCTGACGCTTGCTGAGCTGCGCAAGCTTGATGCCGGGAGCTATTTTGGACAGCAGTTCGCTGGTGAACGGATTCCGACGTTCGAAGAAGTGCTTGATCGGTATAAAGGGAAAATCGGACTCTTGATTGAGTTAAAAGAACCTGCCCGCTACCCGGGAATTGAAGAAAAAGTAGCGGCTGCCCTGAAAAAACGGAAACTGGATAGGCCTAAAAGAAAAGTGGTTGTCCAATCATTTGACTTTGCATCTGTCCGCAAAATACACGAATTGCTGCCGGCCGTGCCGACAGGAGTTTTAACTTCCCGCTTCTCAGATCTGACGGATGCCAAACTGAACGACTTTGCAGGATATGCAAACTATGTCAACGCGCATCTCGGAAATGTAGCCGCAGATCCGACGCTGGTGCCGCGGATTCACAAACTCGGGATGAAAATTACACCATGGACCGTCCGCAACCGTGATGAGGTTCCTCTGCTTTTGCAGGCGGGAGTCGACGGCATTGTCACAGATTACCCGGATTATGTTCCCAAAAAAGTGCGTTAAAAACAAAAAGCCTGCAGCATATTCTGCAGGCTTATTTCATCAATAAAACTGAGCCAGGAGCAGCAGTGTAAGCGTAACGGTGATGGCGCCGCCGATTCGTGTAGACACTTGGGCAAACGGCATAAGCTCAAGCCGCTCTGCGGCACTGAGGATGGCAATGTCGCCTGTACCGCCTTGGCCGGAATGGCAGGCATTAATGATGGCGATTTCGATCGGATACATGTTCAGCCATTTTCCGGTGAAAAAGCCGACGGTTATCATGGTGATGACGACGGAGATAATCGTAATAATATTGGCAAGGTTAAAAGCGGCGATCAGCTTGTCCCACGGCGTCATAGAAACACCGATCGCAAATAGCAGCGGGTATGTAACCGCGGTTGAAAAAAAGCGCGACACGCCGTAGGCTCCGCTTTCGATATTGGCGGGAGCCAGGCGGAACAATTTAATCGCGACTGCCAATAACAGCATCATGACCGGCGCCGGCAAGCCGAATAGGTCATGAAGAAGCATGCCGACTAAATACAGTGAAACAGCGAGTATTCCGCCTGATGCAAAATCCGACAGATTAAAAACGCTTTCTTTTTTCTTATCCTGAGCTTCAAGTGCAGGAGCGCTTTCACCCTCTGAACGGTCAACTTTTCCATTTCCCGTCCATTCCGGATTTTTCTTTCCAATGACATTAAGGACGCCTGATAAAATGACAGCGCTTAAGCTTCCGAACATAATCGATGGAATGACCAGCGCAAAAGCCTCCCCCTGCGACATATGCATAATTTCAGAATAGCCGATGGACAGCGGGATCGCTCCCTCACCGACTCCTCCCGCCATGATGGGAATGACAATATACAGCAATGTATGCTGAAAGCCGAGGCCGAGCATGGTGCCAACCGCTAAGCCGACCGCAGCAGCAGCGATTGATCCGGCAATCATAGGAACAAAAATTTTAATAAATGCCCTGACGAGCGTTTCTCTGTTCATTCCCAAAATACTTCCAACTACAATGGTAGAAATAAATAGATAAAGAAAGTTTGAGTTTTCTGTAAATTCAGTTGTCGATTGAATGATGTCTTCCGGAATCAAATGGTAATACACGATAGCAGACGGAATAAATGTAGCGAGGATTGCAGCTCCCCCGACAGATCGGACAAATGGAATAGACTTTCCGATTTGTGCAAAGGTAAAGCCGAAAAAACCCGTTACAGCAATAGAGGTTAAGATATCGCTTTTGAGATTATGCATATTTACAAACGTGACAATTAAAGCAAACAGCAGTAAATATACAGGCAGCGGAATAATGCCGATTTTTATATTCATCATTCTTGCAATAAAATGATCATCCTTTTCTTTTATTGGTTGAAAAGGAATACTTTGTATCTCTGTTTTTGGTTCCATCATCTTTCCCCCATTCGTTTGAAAACCCCTTGCTGTGTTAATTAACTAAATTAAGTATACTAAAAAAAACAAAATTCAGACAAGTGCGAAAGAAGACCTACACGTATTGCTGACAGGCTTTCGTCATCCGCCGGCCAATCATTGATCATGAGCTGATGAACAGAAAATCGCGCCATACATCATTTTTTTCGAAACATAAAAAGGTGCAATCACGCCGGTTTTTCCCGTTTTTCCGTTTTCTTCAAAAAAATCGACACAAAAAGGCTGTGAATCCGTCAAAAATAAATCAAATATTTAGGCATCCAGCCTTTTTTTCTCGGGAAAAACCGTTTGATAGGCTGCTTTCATCCATTCAAAGAAACAGAAGCTTATGACCAATGATTCAAGAGAGAATTCGAATAAATATCGCCGGTGGTCCTTTTGTTGTTTTAGTAATAGAGTCTAAGGTCATGTATGAAAGTTATATTTTTTAAATTTCCTAACCGCAAAGTAGTAATTTGCTAAAGAAGGCGGATGAAAAGTAATTTTCCATCCGTATACAACAATTGCATAGGAGAAAGAAGATGAATCAAGTTTTATATCGTTATCCGCTCGTGATGATCGTTCTCATATTGATTGGGTTTTTCAGCTGCAACGCGAACCCGCGCTTTAAAAAGCCTTTAATCGTCATGTGTTTTGCAGCAAACGGCATTTATATCATCTGGAGACTCGGGTTTACTTTGCAAGCTCCGGGACTGATGATGCGGTAATGGGTGTGATCCTGGCTGCCACCGAATGCATCGGCTTTTTTCGGTTTGTCATCTTTTATACGCTTGAATGGAAGGAAAAGCAGCGGAGTCCTCTTGTTAGATGAGCATGATCAGCGGCCGACGGTCGATGTCTTTATCGCCGCTTACAACAAAGACCGGCATGTGCTAAAACCGGATGCCAAATTGAAACGGCAGCCCCCTGGAAGACGGCGGAAACGTTTTGGCATCAATTGATGGCAAGCAGGCCGGACAAAGGCCAGCAGTCGTTTGCTGGACAAAAAAGAAAACGGTGTGCGGCCGGCCAGAAGTTTCTGGATGGAGACTCAGCCTAAACATGCCTCTGCCTGCGGGCCTTTTTTGTTACAGGTCTTCGCGGACGGTTCGGCCCTGTTCGTACTTCATGCTCTGATTCAGCTCGTTTTCTTTAGCGGTTATAACATCGGGGCGGATTTTGATTACAACCGTTCTGCTGCCCAAAGAAGACCGGTATTTTTCCACATGGGTTTTGGAAAGCGGGGAACTGTAGTAGCCCGGCACGTATTTTGTCAGAAGGGCCTGCATGGCGGCTGTCGCCTCATCCAAGTCTGAGATGATTTCCGCTTTGCCGAAAAGGATGACGCTCATATAAGCTGTGTCTGTTTTTGCAGGAATCGGATGGACCATCGTTCCGTAATGTTCGCTGACCGTGAAGCATACTTGCTGATTTTCGCGAAGCATATCGATTTTTCGGCCTTCAGCTGCACCGTGGACATAAATGAAGCCGTTTGTCCAAACGAAATTTAAAGGTACGACATAAGGGACCCCGTCCGTTGACAAGCCGAGGTACCCGGTTGGCGCTTTGGTCAACAAGCGGTCAATCTTCTCCTTATCTGTGCATTCCAGTTTGTGATTGCGAATCGTATGAGTCATAGTGAATCTCTCCTTTCGGTGTATGATCATGATTTTAGGTTGTCATTGTCCCTTTAAAAAGAGACAATGATATAAAACTTGATGAGGTCAGATGATGATAGAATTAACTCCTTTACTTAACAAAAAGCTCGGCATTCCCCTCTATATTCAGCTTTATGAATATATAAAAAAAGACATTGAAGAAGGCAGCATACCTCAGGGGGCAGTGCTGCCCTCAATCCGCTATTTGTCCGAGCATTTAAAGGTGAGTAAAAATACCGTTGAGAACGCCTACGGGCAGCTGGCGGCGGAAGGGTATACAGAAAGTAAACCGAGAAGCGGCATAAAGGTGCTTCCGTTGGAAAAACCGCTGCTGCCGCTCACTCAATATAACGACGTTGCGCGTTCCGGGCGTTGTGATTCTGGGCAAAAGCCTGCCGCACCCTATGATTTTACATATGGCGATATCGATTTGAACCATTTCCCATACAAAGTCTGGAAGCGGTGTTTGCAAGATGTGCTGACAAGCGGGGAGCCCGATTTATTTTTATATGGTGCGCATCAGGGCGATCTGGGCCTTCGCCAAGAGTTGGCCAAGTATTTATTTCAAGCAAGGGGTGTACGCTGTTCACCCGAGCAAATTGTGATCTGTTCAGGTACGCAGCATGCTGTCAGTCTGCTGTGCCAGCTGCTCTCGAATCGCGGCCGGCGGGTCGCGGCGGAAAATCCCGGTTATGACGGGGTTCGCTCTGTTTTTCTAAATCACGGATGGGAGGTTCGGCCAATCGGTCTGGAAGCGGATGGGATCGATTTGAAGCAGCTGGCCGAAAGCCGGGCAAAATTGACTTACGTCACACCTTCCCATCAGTTCCCATACGGGATGGTTCTCCCTATCCAAAAAAGGCTGAAATTGCTCGAGTGGGCTCATCATCATGGCGCCTACATCATTGAGGATGATTATGACAGTGAATTTCGCTATCAGGGACGGCCCATTCCATCTTTAAAAGCGCTTGATACGAAGGAAAACGTTATTTATTTAGGGACATTTTCAAAATCGTTTCTGCCGTCGGCCAGGCTCAGCTATATCGTCCTGCCCGAGGAGCTGACAGGCCCATTCTGTGAAAAATTCCGCCGTTACAGCCAGCCCTCCTCTCCTATCATTCAACGAGCGATGTATTTGTTTATGAAAGAGGGGCATTTTGAACGGCACATCCGAAAAATGAAAAAAGTGTACCAGGAAAAACATAAAACATTGCTTTCAGCCATCGACAAATACTTCGGGGATCAGGTGCAGATCATTGGCCAAAAAGCAGGCCTCCATATTGTAATAAAGGCAAACAAACATGCTGGTGACGTCATAAGCAAAGCGGAGAAGCAAGGTGTAAAGGTCTACCCCGTATCCGATTTTTGGATTGATCCCGAAGACAGCCCATCTTCAATGGTGATGGCGGGATTCGGGGGTCTTTCCGAAATGGAAATCGAGGAGGGAATCAAGCGGCTGCAAAAAGCATGGTCTTCCTAATTTTGCATAAATGATGAAAAAAGCTGCCGGCAATCCGATATTAAAAAAGTAATCTATTGAAAAGAAAGCAGGAAAAAGTGTGAAAAACGTGAGGATGCTTCTTCTCCTGTTTTTAGCCGCGGCACTATATGGGTGCTCAAGCCATGAAGCAAACGGAGAGGAAAAGGAAATGCCGCCAAAAGCGGCTGTACCATCAAAAAAAGAATCCCGTCAAAAACAAACAGATACAGCGGATTGGATAAGCGTAAAGAGCCCCGCCCGCATTCCGATTTTGATGTATCACAGCATATCGTCGGGAAACAGCCTGCGGGTGCCTGAAGCGGAGTTCCGCGGACATATGAAATGGCTGAAAGAAAACGGTTATTATACACTGACGCCTGAAGAAGCCTATACCGTTTTGACAGAGGATAAAATGCCGCGGAAAAAATCCGTGCTGATTACGTTTGATGACGGTTATACGGACAACTATACAAAAGCGTATCCGATTTTAAAAGAATACGGAATGAAGGCGACGATTTTCATGATCGGAAAATCGGTGAACGGCAGCCATCATCTGACAGCTAAACAAATGAAAGAGATGAGCCAAAACGGCATTTCGATTGAAAGCCATACGATCAGTCACGTCGAGCTGAACGGGCTGACGCCGGAGCGGCAGCTGAGCGAGATGACGCGTTCCAAGAAACAGTTCGACGCCATGTTCGGGCAAAACACCGTGATGCTGAGCTATCCGGTCGGACGCTATAATGAGACGACGCTGAAATTGGCAAAACAAGCAGGCTACCAAATGGCTGTCACAACAGAGCCTGGGGCAGCTTCGCGAAAACAGGGAATGCATGCGCTGCACCGCGTCCGCATTTCGCCCGGTATGACGCCGGAAGCGTTTGGAAGAACGGTGGAACACAACAGATAATAAGAAAAGCGGCATTCACCATGTATGCCGCTTTTCTTATTTTTTTTCGTTTTGGTGCGCCGGGTTCATAACAAGCCGCAGATTCGGACGCATACCTTCAGAGGTGCGGCGGTTTGCCGTCTGTCCGGGTGCGGTTTCGATGACCCTCAAAAACACGGGCGGCGCCGCCGGCTGGCGGACCAATGTTTTGCTTTTCGCCGCTGCTTGTTTATACGGTCTTTTGTTGTTGCTGTCAAAAAAGAATGAATACAAAATAAACAGAGCAAATAAAACTAGTAAAAACATCATCTGGAAAATCCCCTCCTTGTCATGAACGTCTTCTTTTAATATCGAACAAGCGGGCGTAAAGTTTTATATATTCTGTCTCGAAATCGATTTTTTGTGACTATTGTATCGGTTGAAGAGTGAGGATCTGTTGTCTTTACATCATTCCCAATCGGAAGTCCGGTTAAACAACTGAATTGATTGTTTGGAGTAAATGGAGAACGTATGAAGGGAAATGGCCGGAACATGCCCGGCTGACTGCAGCAGAACTGCATCCAGCCTAAAGATCCGAGCAGGAGCAGAAGATGGAGAAAGGCCGCCGCAGGTCTTAACAGCCGCCATCGCCGCCCCCGCCGCAATCACCGCCGCCCCCGTCTCCGAATGAATCGCCTCCGGAGAGATGGCGGCCGTGGGATGAATCAGGACCTCCAACGAAAAAAGTTGAAGAGCCGCCGCCTTTGTTTTTTCCACCGGAAGGCATTGTGGAGGCGTAGAGGAGGAGAAGCACCAATATGAAACCGATTATTCCAACCATCATATGAAAACCCCCTTCACAATATGACTTTTGTTTTTATACGAACAGCCAGCCAAAAAGTTTCAGAAGTTTGTAAAAAAATAGTGTTTCATAGAAAAAACGGCTTAGACGCCGTTTTTCACTGCTTTATCAATTTCGCCCGGACCGCACTCGGCATGTCATCGGGGTGTACCTCTTCCCATGTCTCCACATATTTTCCCTTCGCTGATACCTTTAGGTAGGCGTTTTTTCGAAGAAGGCCGCCGGCAAAGAATGTCACTTCTTTTTCTTCCCCGGCGCCATTATATCCTTCCAGTGTATACTCATAGCCGCCCGCGCTTAGGTGCTTCCCGTCTTTATTGATTTGGACATACACGCTCTCTTTCGGCACGAGCGGATTAAACCTGTCTGTCACATCATTATGAATCAAAAGAAATGCGCCGATACATACAATAGCCAAGCCGGCTGCAAGAAGAGAAATTATTTTTTTCATGCCTTATCACCTTAAAAATCCTTTTAATTTTTTTAAATAGCTTTGTCGAATCACCATAAAGAATAATAGTTGGAAGGTGAGAAATCCTCCTATTGTCATGAGCAGCACAGCAGGGGAATGACCAAAACTCTGCGACTCAAGCGTCTTCATCGCGAAACAAGTATGAACCGTGGCGAGAGCGAATGGAAAGAAGAACAAGATCGCCAATTGAATCGTCACGCTCTGCGACATTTCTTCTTCGCTAAGGCCGATTTTCGCAAGCGACCGGTAGCGCTGCTGATCTTCCTCAAGATCGGTAAACAGGCGGAAGTAGAGAAAGCTTCCTGATGCCGCAAAAAAGAGAATTGCGATAAAGAGTCCGATAAATAAGCTCAGGCTTGGAAGCTGAACATTATCAAAATAAGAGATGGCCTTTGCGTTAAATTGAAAATGGATATTGGTATAGTTTCCGTAAAGACTGTTTTTCAGCGATTGGCTGATATCGAGACTGTCTTTCCAGCGGTCGTACTTGTAGCCGTACAATGTGACAGCTTCGCCTTGTTTTTTCAGCTTGTCAAAGGTTTTTCCGTTTACGACAACGATGCTGTCTAACGTAATCAGCGGTTTTTCAATGTGTTTGACCTTGAGCTGCTCATTTGCCGGCTTCAGATCTTTGGTTAACATGTGCAAGGTTTTGGGAATTTCCCGATTGTCTATCGCATCATAGGTGCTCGGGTAATACAGCGCTTCACCGTCTTTCAGTTCACTCGCATCTGCCTTAAAGTGCTTTTGGAATTCGGCTTCTGAGATCAAGAGCACCGGTGGAACGAGATCTCCCTGCCTATAGCTGATATAGGCTCCTTTTGTCTTTTCCTTTGTATACGAAAAATCTCCATCCCTCAGCTTTTGTTCAATCAGCCTAATGTGCGCTTGTTCTTTGGGATTATCGCTGTTTGATGAGTATTCTATCTCATACCGGGAATCTATTTTTCCGATAGCCGTCTTGTATATCGCCAATACGCCCGTGGCGGAAAAGGCAACCGCTGAAATGATGCAGACGAGAAAGAACAGGCGGGCGTTATCTTTCAGCCGGTAGACAAGATCTGATACCCAAAGCACGTTTTTCCCGCGCAAATAAAATGATTTCCGCTTTTTTAAGATCCGCAGCAGCCAAATGCTGCTTTGGCTGAAGAAAAAGTAGGTCCCGATGATGGTCAGGATTAAAATCATAACGGCTTGAGGGAAATGGATTTCATTAGATGATGCAAGACAGTATCCGCCGCCGAGGAACCCAATGCCGATGATCGAAAGGAAAACGGACGGTTTTGGCTCAGGTTTTACTTTTTCAGTCCCTTTGATCAGCTTGATCACGGTTTTTGATTTAATAAAGAAAATCGTAAATTGCGACAGCAGTATAAACAGTAAAAGGAAACAAGCGACTGTCAGAGCAAGCGCCTTCCAAGGCAGATACAGCGGCAAAGCATCCATCTCCAGAATGTAGGCGCCGGCCGTAAAGATGGCTTTTGCAAAGATCAGCCCGCCGATGATGCCTGAAACAATCGAAAGTACTCCGATGATGATATTTTCGGCGGTAATCAGTTTTCTTAATTGGCCTGGCGAAATCCCCTGAATGGTCAGAATTCCAAATTCTTTATTTCTCGACTTGAGAAAAGCATTGACCGAGTACAGCACAAACAGGATGGAAAATACGAAAATCATCCATTCAGCTGCAGCTAATCCCCGTTTTGCAATGTTGTTTAAATAGCCTTTCTCCAAAGCGGGGTGGAACAATAGCATCGCAAAGGTGAAAAAAATCATCACTGAAAATGCGCTGCTTAAAAAGAAGGCAAGATAAGCTCTTTTGTTGCGAATCACATTTTTATAAGCGAACTGAAGAAAGGTCATTGGCGTTTCCTCCCAGCATTGACAGCACATTCAGGATCTCTTCGTAAAACACTTGGCGATTGGCGCCCCGATGAATTTCATTGAACAATGTTCCGTCTTTAATAAAAATGACGCGCCGGCAATAGCTTGCAGCAACGGGGTCGTGTGTGACCATCAATGTAGTGACATTGTCGTTTTCGTTGAGATGCTGCATCGTCTCCATCACGTCTTTTGAGGCCTTGGAATCGAGATTTCCTGTCGGTTCGTCGGCAAGGATGAGAGCCGGTTTGTGAATGACGGCTCGGGCGATGGCTGCACGCTGCCTTTGTCCCCCGGATACTTCAAAGGTCCGTTTATTCAGAAGGGACTCGATGCCGAGCCTTTCAGCAATCGCCTGAAGCTTTTCCTCCATAATAGAAGGCCGTTCATTCTCAAGCGTTAACGGCAGCATGATATTTTCGCCGATTGTCAGAGTATCCAGCAAATTAAAATCCTGGAAGACGAATCCGAGCTGTTTGCGGCGAAATTGGGCGAGCTTCGCCCTTTTTAAATGATGCGGATCTTCCCCGCGGATCAAAATGTCTCCGGAATCCGGGCGGTCAATCGTCGAAATGATATTGAGAAGCGTCGTTTTTCCGGAGCCGGACGGCCCCATAATCGCCGTGAATTCACCTTCCTCGACATTGAATGAAATATTTTTTAGCGCCTGATGGGACACTTGTCCTTTATATGTTTTATTGATGTTTTTCACGATCAGCATGTAATCCATGATATCCTCCTTTTGCGATGTACGGTGTTCGCTTCCGATATGTCGCGATTCCAGCGGGCCCATCCTGAACGCTTTCAGCCAATATGTGCTGATGAAAGCTTGAATGGCCAGTGTGCAGATGCAAAGGATGACGGCCTGTGCATGGGTGATGTGTCCATACATTCCTGCCCAGGCGAAGAAAAGCGGTCATGATCAGCGTTTGTCCGATATAGTTGATTAAAGACATTCTGCCCATAGATTAAAGGGGCTTTAGCATTTTCTTAAAACGGCACCTGCGGTATTTAAATGACGGCCGATACATATAGGGTTCCCATGACAAGTCCCGGCAGGGCGGTCAACCGGCCAAAATATTCAGTGGTGTGACATTTGTATTGCAAATGTATAGCCGCGGGCATGGCGATGAGCGAAATGATGCCGATCCGCCGCAAACTGTGTAAATGACGGACAGATTCTCAAATATACGGGTTTTCCCGCCCATAACCCGAGCAAAAACATTGCCGGCACATCTATATTCATAAAAGATTGGCGCATAATGCGAATCCTTTTATATAGTCGAGTGTGTCGATTATCTGGGGTTGCATATGAAAAATCCTCCTTTCTACGTTTGTTTTTGTAAACAAATCATAGCAAGGAGGATGGGGGGGAGCTATGCGGTTTTCTTAAAGAACCCTTACATTTTTGTAAGAAACGAAAATTGAACAGTCGTCCCTGTTCCGGCTTCGGAAGTGATGCGTACGTCATGATCGAGCTTTTCGGAAATCTCTTTTACAAGATAGAGTCCGATGCCCGTCGATTCCGGAAAGCGGCGTCCGTTTTCCCCGGTGTAGTAAGGCTCGAATACCCGCTTCAAGTCTTGTGCAGGAATCCCGACGCCGTAATCTTTGATTTCCAGCACGATACGTTCACCTTGGCGGACGATCGTCATATCGATGCGGTCGCTTTTTCCCGCTGAATACTTCACAGCGTTTGTGATGACCTGGCCGATGGCAAATCTGAGCCATTTGCGGTCGGTGTAAATAACGGCATCTTCAGCGGGAACATGTTTATTTGGATAGACACGATGCTGTATAAAATAGCGTTTATAGTGCTGAATCAGCGAATTAAGCAGCTCGCCCAGGGACACGGCCTCAATTTTAAAATCGCGTTCAAACAGGTCGAGCCTTGATGAATAGAGGAGCGTCTCCAATCCGAATTCAATCTGCTGGACTTCTTTTTTGATCTGTTTAAAAATAGGTTCATCTTCTTCCTGAATAATCAAATTGATGACCGAAAGCGGCGTTTTCACTTGATGCACCCATTGGTTCATATAAGCCACCCGGTCTTCCAGCTTGGCTTCAATTTCATGAATCTTGCGGTGCTGCAGCCGGCTCAGTTCCATTTGCTTTTCATACAGATCCACACAAAAATCCGATGTTCCCAGGAAAGGTACGTCCGTATCTTCCTGTTCCGAGCCGAGCCATTGATAGATTCTGCGCTCTTGCAGCCATTTGTAAGCAAGATAAACCGAGAGCGCCAGAAGCTGGACGCCAAGGATGTAAAAAAGGTGGGTAAAAGCCTGCAGGCCGGCAAACCAATAATAAAAAAATACGAATACCCCCTGGAGAAAGAAAAGCAGAATTAAGACAAAGTGATTTTTTAAAAACAGCTTCATGATTTCACCCTTAGCTGATACCCTTCGCCCCGTACTGATTCAATCGAAAAGGGCACGTCCATGCTCCGCAGTTTTTTGCGCAGCCTCGTAATATAAACATTTAACGTATTTTCGTCAACAAATGTATCGGTTTCCCATGTTTTCTCCATTAACCGGTCTCTGCTTGTTACTTTTTCCCCTCTGTCGAGCAGCACTTCGAGCAGTTTGCTTTCCTTCTTTGAAAGCTCGTGTTTCTCATCTTTGTAGCGCAGTTCAAATCGCTCCACAAACAGCTGGACGCCTTCATATTCGATCACTTTTTCTCCTTGTCTGGCAGCGTATTCTCCATACGCCCTGCGAATGTGGCCCTTAATTTTGGCCAGCACCACTTCATAGGAAAAAGGCTTCTCTATATAATCATCGCCGCCGTTTTCAATCGCCATGACCTGATCCATTTCCCCGCTTCTGGCTGAAATGAAAATAATCGGACAAGTCGAGTGCTGACGGATTTGACGGCACCAGTAGTACCCGTCGTATGACGGCAGATTGATGTCAAGCAAAACCAGCTCGGGATTCTCTCGCTCAAACATGGCGAGGACAGAGCTAAAATCAGTCGTTGCAACGGTATCATATCCGTATTTTTCTAAATGATTGCGCAAAAGCTTCCGAATATCTTCGCTGTCTTCAACAATCATGATTTTCGTCATTTCGAACACTCCTATAAACAAATCTCCGCTGCCGGAACAGAGCGATTCCGTCATCAAAGGTCTTTTATGTTAAGAATATCATAAAAAGGTTTTTTTCATGTGAGCGTTTAAGGTTTTTACACACCAGATCATGATTATTCAGCTTCTGTGAGTTAAAATAGGAATGGACGACCGTTATCTGAAAAGGAGAGGATCAAATGGCAACATACAGAGGTTATATCGGGACATATACAAAAGCAGACAGTGAAGGGATCTATACATTTGAGCTTGATACCGGCAAAAAAGAGCTGAGTACGCCAAAGCCTGCGGCAAAGCTGGGCAGCCCGACATATCTCAATCTCGCCAAAGATAATAAAATGCTCTATGCGGTGATTAATGATGGCAGCCAGGGCGGTGTTGCGGCCTATCAGATTGACGAAAAAACAGGGGATCTGCATTTCATCAACAAACAAACCGCTGAAGGCCCTTCGCCATGCCACGTCAGCGTGGACAATGAGAATCGGTACGTTCTATCCGCCAATTATCACAGCGGAACGATCATATCTTATCCTTTACATGAAAACCGCGGGTTGAATGCTCCGGCTTCAGAGGTGCACCATAAAGGATCCGGCCCGCATGAGAGGCAGGAGAAAGCGCATACCCATTACTCCGGTTTTACACCTGATGAAAACTATGCGGTGGCCGTTGACCTGGGGACTGACCGGATCATCACCTATCAATTGAACGAAGGAAAGCTTGAGGAAGTGAACAGCCATGCGGTTGCACCTGGTTCAGGACCGAGGCATATTGAATTTCATCCGAAAGAAAAGTATGCCTATGTAATGACAGAGCTGAGCAATGAAGTCATTGTGCTGGAATATAACGACGGTCTTGGGGAATTCCGCGAGATCCAGGTCATTTCTGCTTTGCCTGAAGATTTTGACGGGGCGAGCCAGGGCGGCGCGATTCACGTCACGCGTGACGGCAAATTTGTATACGTTTCAAACCGCGGCCATGACAGCATCGCCGTCTTTGCCGTAAATGAATATTCAGGCGAACTGTCCCTGGTGGAGCATGTCTCTACAGAAGGAGAATGGCCGCGCGATTTTATGCTAGATCCTTCAGAGCGATTTTTGATCGCTGCCAACCAGGAAACAGGAACGCTGACATTGTTTGAGAGAAATGAATCAACAGGAACGCTGACGCTGCTGCAGTCTGAAGTGCCTGCACCGGAAGCGGTCTGCGTGAAGTTTTTAAATCATTAAGAAATAAAAAAACTTGATTGGCGTAAAAGGCCAATCAAGTTTTTTTTATTTATATACATACAGGTAAAACGCTGTCATTCCGAACCTGTGTCAAGCTGCTGTTTGACTTTGATAAACGCGACCATCTGTTTTACTTCTTCTTCAGAAAGAAGCGTTCCGTCAACCGCCAGTTTGTGCTGATCCCAATTCGTCAGTTCAATGGGGTCGTTTTTGCTTTTCCCATCACGGGGATCGTCAATTCTGCCCAGCAGATAGTCGGTTGAGGTTCCGAATAAATCAGCGATTTCGATAAGCGCCTCCAATGAAGGGCGGCGATAGCCGGACTCGTACCCCGCATAGGTGCTTTTCGCAATACCGAGGCGGTCGGCTGTATATTGCAATGACCATTTTTTATTTTTTCTCAGTGTTGTTAATCGATCTAAATTCATTTTTTACGCTCCTTTTGATTCACAGTGATTATAGCACATTATGAGCAAAGATGTACGCGAAATGAATAATGTTTCTTGATTATTTCACATTTGAGGTCTATAATTGCAATGAAGGTACGCATAAAGCGTATACAATGCTGATGTATCAGCGTTCTTATTCTACATTATGATGTTTAAAACTACTTCTTAAAGAGGTGTAGCATATGAAAAAATTACTGCTGTTAACCACCGGCGGTACAATTGCTTCAGTAGAAGGAGAAAATGGACTGGCCCCGGGGGTTAAAGCGGAGGAGCTTCTCAGCTATTTATCTGACGAAAACAAAAATTATACGATAGATTGCCAATCTTTAATGGATATAGACAGTACAAACATGCAGCCCGAACATTGGGTGAAAATGGCTGAAGCGGTTTATGAGAATTACGGCCGGTATGACGGATTTGTCATCACCCATGGGACAGATACGATGGCGTACACGTCGGCAGCGCTTTCCTATATGCTGCAAAACGTGGACAAGCCGATCGTGATTACGGGCTCCCAGGTGCCGATTACGTTTAAGAAAACCGATGCGAAGAAAAATATTAAAGATGCGGTCCGCTTCGCCTGCGACGGGATCGGGGGCGTGTACGTCGTCTTTGACGGACGCGTTATCTTGGGAACGAGAGCGATCAAATTAAGAACGAAAAGCTATGATGCGTTTGAAAGCATCAATTATCCTTATATCGCGTTCATCCATGATACGGAAATCGAATACAACAAACATGTTCCAGAGGTCAAAAACAAGACGCTGAAGCTTGACACCTCCTTAAATACCGATGTTTGTCTTTTGAAGCTTCATCCCGGTTTGAAGCCGGAGTTTTTGGATTGCCTGAAAGATTCATATAAAGGCGTTGTCATTGAGAGCTATGGCAGCGGCGGTATTCCGTTTGAGAAACGAAACATTTTGGAAAAAGTCAATGAATTGATCGATTCCGGAATCGTCGTCGCCATCACAACGCAGTGTCTTGAGGAAGGAGAGGATATGAGCATTTATGAGGTCGGCCGAAAAGTCAACCAGGATGCCATCATCCGCTCCAGAAACATGAACACCGAAGCAATCGTGCCTAAGCTGATGTGGGCTTTAGGGCAAACAGGGGAACCGGCCGAAGTTAAAAAAATTATGGAAATGCCGATTGCAGACGATATCATCATTTAAACAGAAAGCAGGGTTAGCAAATGAATCAGACTTCATATCGGACAGAAAAGGATTTTCTCGGAGAGAAGAACATTCCGGCTGATGTCTACTATGGGATTCAAACATTACGGGCAGCAGAAAACTTTCCAATTACCGGATATAAAATTCACGAAGAAATGATCAAGGCATTGGCCGTGGTGAAAAAAGCGGCTGCGCTTGCCAATATGGAAACGAAGCGCCTTTATAAAGGACTTGGAGAAGCTATTGTCCAAGCGGCTGACGAAATCATTGAAGGCAAGCTGCATGATCAGTTTATCGTTGATCCGATCCAGGGCGGCGCAGGAACGTCGATGAACATGAATGCGAACGAAGTCATCGGAAACCGCGCGCTCGAACTGCTCGGCCATCAAAAAGGGGAATACATTCACTTAAGTCCAAATACGCACGTCAACATGTCACAGTCGACAAATGACGTGTTCCCGACGGCCATTCACATTTCAACGCTGAAATTGCTTGAAAAACTGCTCGATACAATGGATTACATGCTGGACGCCTTTAGGAAAAAAGCACAGGAATTTGACCATGTCATCAAAATGGGGCGCACCCATCTCCAGGATGCCGTTCCGATTCGCCTCGGGCAGGAATTTGAAGCTTACAGCCGCGTGATCGAGCGCGATATCAAGCGGATTAAACAATCACGCCAGCATCTGTATGAAGTCAATATGGGCGCAACCGCGGTAGGAACAGGATTGAACGCCGATCCGCGCTATATTGAAAATGTCGTCAAGCATTTGGCGGATATCAGCGGCCTTCCGCTCGTCGGCGCTGACCATCTCGTCGATGCGACGCAAAATACAGACGCCTATACTGAAGTTTCGGCAGCATTAAAAGTCTGCATGATGAACATGTCGAAAATCGCGAACGATTTAAGATTGATGGCATCAGGTCCGCGCGCAGGACTTGCGGAGATTTCCCTGCCGGCCAGACAGCCGGGTTCATCGATTATGCCGGGGAAAGTCAATCCGGTCATGGCCGAGCTGATCAACCAGATCGCCTTCCAGGTCATTGGGAACGATCATACAATTTGCCTGGCTTCTGAAGCAGGACAGCTCGAACTGAACGTCATGGAACCTGTGCTTGTGTTTAACCTGCTCCAATCCATCAGCATCATGAATAACGGATTCCGTTCATTTACGGACCATTGCGTGACAGGCATTGAAGCAAATGAAAAACGGTTAAAAGCATATGTAGAAAAAAGCGCCGGCGTCATCACGGCTGTAAACCCGCACCTTGGCTATGAAGCGGCCGCAAGAATTGCGAGAGAAGCGATTTTAACGGGCCAATCCGTGCGTGATTTATGTCTTCAAAATGACGTGCTGACAGAAGAAGAACTCGATTTGATTTTGAATCCTTATGAAATGACAAAACCGGGTATTGCCGGGGCTGAACTGTTAAACAGGGATTAACGGCAAGCATGCGAAAACACTCTGAAACAAATTTTACCGGGATAGAAAAACAGAGTGTTTTCGCTCCCTCTAAAAACTTTAGGGAGAGAAAGATTAACAGCGGTGAAGTGCTACCATAATAATTAATTTCGTGGTATACTACTTTCAAGTTAGTTAAATTTTTAAGAAAAACTTGAACTAGATTTCATTATTTTTATGTAGCTTTTTTTGTAAGCGTTTCATTTATAAGGGGGATTTAGGTTGAAAAACGCACGGTTGCCATCAATGTTAGAAATCATTTGTGTATTAGGGGCTTTTTTAGCAATAGTTTGTTCTTTTACCGTTAAGTTTCATTTGCCGATTCAGCTGGCATTGTTCATTTCATGGTTTTTGGTGATTTTGCTCGGGCTGCGTCTCGGCCACCGATATGAAGATTTGCAAAAATCGATTACAACAGGCATTTCCAACGGACTTGAAGCGATATTGATCCTGATCGCCGTCGGCGCTCTGATCGGAACGTGGATAGCCGGCGGAGTAGTGCCGACTTTGAT
Organism: Bacillus sonorensis NBRC 101234 = KCTC 13918; assembly: GCF_001592005.1. Taxonomy (GTDB): domain Bacteria; phylum Bacillota; class Bacilli; order Bacillales; family Bacillaceae; genus Bacillus; species Bacillus sonorensis. The sequence goes on along the minus strand of NZ_BCVZ01000001.1, from coordinate 365,521 downwards.
TTACTATGGACTTGAGTTTATTCATCCAAGCATATTCTTGCTTGCCACGCTTATTATTTGTTCGATCACATCTGTTGCAACAGGGACATCGTGGGGAACGGTTGGAACGGCCGGGATTGCGATGATGGCGATAGGGGAAGGCCTTGGAATGCCCCTTCCGCTTGTAGCCGGCGCTGTTTTATCAGGTGCGTATTTTGGGGACAAACTGTCTCCGCTGTCAGACAGCACAGTGCTTGCTTCATCTTTATCAAAAGTCGAAGTCATCACCCATGTAAGGGCGATGCTGTATTTATCGCTTCCCGCTTATGTGATCACCGCGGTGCTGTTTACCATTACGGGATTTATTTACGGGGGCAAAAATGTTGATTTGGAAAAAGTCGAGTTTTTGAAAAGTTCGCTGCGGGACACGTTTGATATTCAGATTTGGATGCTCATTCCGGCGATCATCGTCATCGCTTTATTGGCGATGCGAAAGCCTTCCATACCGACGATTGCGATCGGTGCTCTTTTGGGTGCCATCTGGGCCGCAGTATTTCAGGGGATGAATTTCGCCGATGCGATCGCTACAGCGTACAGCGGTTTTTCAATTGACACAGGCATCCAATTTATGGACAAGCTTCTGAACCGTGGAGGCATCGAGGGAATGCTCGGTTCTGTCACCGTCATTATCCTCGGACTCGGATTTGGAGGGCTCCTGGAGCATTTAGGCGTTCTCAAAGTGATTGTGTCAAAATTCCAAAAAAAGCTGACATCTGCAGGCAATGTGACGTTTTCGACCCTCATTGTCGCCTTCCTGGCTAATGTTTTTGGCTGCGCCATGTATGTCTCACTGATTTTAACGCCGAAAATCATGGAGAAAAGCTATGATAAGCTGCACATCGACCGGAGGGTGCTGTCAAGAAACGCGGAGGTTGGAGGCACGATGACATCCGGAATGGTGCCTTGGTCAGACAACGGGATTTATATGGCCGGAATTTTGGGCGTCTCTACCTTTGCTTACTTGCCGTTCATGTGGATGAGCTTTGTTTCGATCGGACTCGCAATTCTGTACGGATATACCGGAAAATTCATTTGGTACACGGATAAAAAGAAGACGCCGGCGCAGTAGCTGATATTGATTAAATCATGGGGGGGGATTCTGTGATGAATGGCAAAAATATTATTCGAAATTTGATGCTGGAAATTCCTTCAGCACCAGGAAACCTTGGAAAGGTGACCACCGCGATCGGCCTTGCCGGCGGAGATATCGGCGAGATTGAGACGATCAAGGTTGGGCCGCACTATACGATGAGAAACATCACCGTTCAAGTCGAGCATGAAGAACAGCTGACCGAGATTCTTGAAGTGATTCGCAATCTAAAGGAAGGCATTCATCTTCATACTGTTTCCGATGACGTGCTTTCCGCGCATGAGGGCGGGAAGATCCATATGAAAAGCAAAATGCCGATCCGGTCGCTCGCTGACCTGAGACGGGTATATACACCAGGGGTCGCCAACGTATGCGAAATTATTAAGGAAGAGCCGCAAAAAGCAAAAATCTACACCGGAATCGGCAATACGGTCGCCATCGTGACGGATGGAACCGCCATTCTCGGCTTGGGAGATATCGGTCCGGTTGCCGGAATGCCGGTTATGGAAGGGAAAGCCGCACTGTTTGATCAGCTGGCCGGAATCAGCGGCATCCCGATTCTGCTTGATACGAAAAATCCCGACGAAATCGTCCAAACGGTGAAGAACATCGCACCCGGATTTAATGGTATTCTACTCGAAGATATCGGCTCTCCGCATTGCTTTGAAATCGAGGAGCGCCTGAAAGAGCAGCTGAATATCCCGGTGATGCATGATGATCAGCATGGTACTGCCGTTGTTACACTGGCGGCGGCGATTTCAGCCGCAAAAAGCGCAGGTGTCGACCTGAAGCAGGCCCATGTCGGCCAAATCGGTCTTGGCGCTGCCGGCGTCGCCATCTGCCGAATGTTTATGGCTTACGGAGTAAAACGGGTAATCGGAACGGATAAATCAATGGAAGCGATGGCCCGCTTGGAGAATTACGGCGGTCATGCCGCTGAAAACATTGAGGAGCTCATGGAAAGCTGTGATATTATCATTGCGACGACAGGCGTGCCCGGACTGATCAATAAAAAATGGGTCCGCTCAGGCCAGGTGATTTTGGCACTGTCCAATCCGAAGCCTGAGATTGAGCCTGAAGAAGCGCTTCAGGCAGGTGCCGCCTATGCCGCGGACGGCCGGTCTGTCAACAATGTTCTTGGATTCCCCGGCATTTTCAGAGGCGCCTTACATGCAGGGGCTGAATCGATCACCCATCCGATGCTTGTTGCCGCAGCCGAGGCAATTGCCTCCTGTACAAAGCAGGGCGATCTGGTACCTGATCCGCTGAATCCAGATGTTCATGCGATCGTCGCTGAAGCTGTGGAAAGAGCCGCGCTTTCAAGTAAGAAATAAATGCAAACGGCTGCCGCTTTATCGCAATACAGATAAGGCAGCAGCCGTTTTTCTTGCAAATTGTAATGGCGGTTCAACAGATTGAAAATGAATATACAGCAGATTCGGTTTGGTAAAAATCCAATGATTGTGCAATGCGCTGATGATCAGGCCTTGATCGGCGAGCTTTTTCGTGAAAAGCGGAATTTCTTCCGGCAAGATGGCGATTTCCGCCATATTTAAGGCGACGCCGTTTTGATCAAGCGACTCAAACATGACCTCTTCCATCCCGACTCCCCGGCTCGGCCTCCCCTGAATGGTGACGTTTAAATTCCGGTTTACACTGACGGAACAAACGCCGTGTTCCACTTTCGCCTCTCCATTCAATATTTGTCCAAATTGCCGGCAAAGCGTTTGAAAACTTTGCATATCATACAGCCTCCATTTTAAAAGTAGTATGATTTTATGAACCGCGTCATCTTTTCATGATACTTTTATAAATGGAAGCAGGCGCTATTTGATGATTTCTTTCGCGCCGGGCTCGTTCGCATAGTAATACATAAAGCCCATCATAAATCCGCCGCCGACCAGATTTCCCAATGTTACGGGAATTAAATTGTGAACAGCGCCGTAAATAGAGATGGTGTCCGGATGTTCGGTCACCAAAGCGACGGCGAAAGTGGCCATGTTGGCGATGCTGTGCTCATATCCGGAAATAAAGAAACAAAAAACAAACAGCATCATGGAGAACATTTTTGCACCGTCGCCTTTTTGAGACATCGGAATAAAAAAGGCAAGACAGACGAGCCAATTGCAAAGAATCGCTCTGAAAAACAATTCCGGCATCGGCGTATTCATTTTATGATCGGCTGCATTCAGCAGAAAGCTGTTGACGGACGGGTCTTTAAATAAGCCGGTTGAAAAAATAAGACCTGCGAACAAGACGGCTCCCATTATATTTCCCGCATAACTGAAGATCCACAGCCTTAAAACATCAAACCAGCGCATCTTTTTGCGAAGCGCCGCAAATGTATAATAAAATGTATTTCCCGTGAATAAATCTCCCCCGCCATAAACAATAAGAATAATGGCTCCCCCAAAAGTGACCGCTGCGATTGGATATGTGAACGGAGACTGTTCAAGATAAAAAAAGTTCCCCGTTTTAAATGCGACAATAACGCCAAATCCGATGAACATGCTTGCCAGCATAGACCGCAAAAGATAGCGGAGCGGACTTTGCATAAAGATGCTGCGCTTTTTCAATGCGAGCTCTTCTACTAAAATGAGTGATTTGGTTTCCATGTTTTTCACCACCATCAAGAAAGGATCTATGATTACGGAATAAGTATAGCAGGGTATTGTGAAATATTTCACAAGATGTGTGGCTTTTATGTGAACAAAGATAAGGAAATATCATCCATAGGTATGAGAATCGTTTTGATTTCGGGGCCTATTGAACGCTTTTCATTTCTGCGGCTTTTTTGTATAAAGTGAGGGAGGGGGTGATGGAATGGATCTGCAGAAAATCATTGATCAAGCGGTGGAATCATCAACCGGGAATTTGGCGGTTCGAAGAATAAAAGAAGTGGGAGGCGGCGACATCAACCGCTCTTTCCTTGTAGAAACAGATGAAACCCGCTTGTTCATCAAAGTCAATCATGGAGTGCCGGCCGATTTTTTTGAAAAAGAGGCCATGGGACTTGCAGAGCTGAAACAAACAAACGCCGTGAAGGTGCCGGAAGTGTTGGCGTACAACGGAAAAAGCGATGCCGGGCGTTTTCTGGTTCTCTCCTATATCAAAAGCACACTCTCTTTTCAGGCTGAGGAAAAGCTTGGCGTCCAGCTGGCCGGCATGCACCGGACGAAAAAGCCGTATTACGGTTTGGCGCATAATAATTATATCGGTACATTCCAGCAGGAAAACGGCAGATATGACAGCTGGAATACCTATTACCGGGAGAAAAGGCTGCTTACGCAAATCAAACTCGCTTGTGAAAAAGGTTTTTTGAATGAAAGACAGGCGGAGAAGCATATCAGGCTTGCAGAGTCGATCGGACGCTGGCTTCCGGACAACCCCCGCTCATCCGTGCTGCATGGAGATCTTTGGGGAGGCAATTGGATGACAGGCGGGGACGGTTCCCCATATCTTATCGACCCGGCCGTATTATATGGGGACTGCCAGATGGATTTGGCGATGACCGCATTGTTCGGCGGTTTTACTGAACGGTTTTACCGCGCTTATGAGGAAGCGTCGGGAGAAGCGCTCAATCGCGACATCTGGCCTTTATATCAGCTGTTTTATGTTTATATGCATTTGAATTCCTTTGGTGAGAGCTATTTGGCTCATACCGAAAGAATTGTCAAACAGTATATCGGATAAGTGACAGTCCAAAGGCAAAAATATCGATTTTGTGACAGAACAAACACCCTTTCAAGGGTGTTTTTTAGTTGATGGAACGGGCTTTTGCTCAACGTCATGGTAAATAAAACCTATTTGTTGTCAAAAAAAGTTTGGTTTTTAGTCAAGGTTTGGTCACAAAATGATCCATTTTTTAGGTAATTAGATCTTTTTTTCTATAATCAAACGGTGTAAATTACTTATATAAGTAGTCTTTATGTTGTTTTATAAGTCTATTGTATTATTTTGAGAGCAGACGGCTTTGGGCATCTCAAAGCGTCACCTGTAAGAGCATTATTGTGAAGTGCTGAACAAATGGAGAAGCATGATTTTTGATCAAATGGAGGTAGCAGGGAATGAACGAATTAATCTTAGCCCGGTTTCAATTCGCTTCAACAACAATCTTTCACTTTATCTTTGTTCCGATGTCAATCGGACTTGTCTTTATGGTTGCTTTGATGGAAACCCTTTACGTTGTAAAGAAAAAAGACGTTTACCGGACGATGGCGAAATTTTGGGGGCACTTATTCTTAATTAACTTTGCCGTCGGTGTCGTCACCGGGATTTTACAGGAGTTTCAGTTTGGGATGAACTGGTCTGAATATTCGCGCTTTGTCGGCGACGTATTCGGAGCCCCGCTGGCTGTTGAGGCCCTTTTGGCCTTTTTTATGGAATCGACCTTCATCGGTTTATGGATATTCGGCTGGGACCGCCTTCCGAAGAAGGTTCATTTGCTCTCCATCTGGCTTGTGTCGATCGGTACGATGCTGTCTGCATTTTGGATTTTAGCCGCCAACTCGTTTATGCAGGAGCCTGTCGGCTTTGCGATTAAAAACGGCCGGGCGGAGATGACCGATTTCTTTGCGATTATTAAAAACCCGCAGCTGTGGGTGGAATTTCCGCACGTCATTTTCGGCGCGCTTGCCACGGGGGCGTTTTTTATCGCCGGTGTGAGTGCGTACAAAATGCTGAAAAAGCAGGAAATGGCCTTTTTTAAAAAGTCTTTTCAGATCGCCATGATTGTAGCGCTCGTTTCAGGAATCGGCGTTGCCTTCAGCGGTCATGAACAGGCACAGCATCTGATGAAGAGCCAGCCGATGAAAATGGCTGCAAGCGAAGCGCTTTGGGATGACAGCGGAGACCCTGCCGCATGGACGATGCTTGCCAATATTGACTCGGACAAGCAGGAAAACAAGTCTGAAATCAGCATTCCTTATGCGCTGAGCTATCTGGCTTATAAAAAATTCAGCGGCGATGTTCCGGGGATGAAAACATTGCAAAAACAATATGAAAAAAAATATGGGGAAGGAAACTATATTCCGCCGGTAAAAACGACATTTTGGAGCTTCAGGATTATGGCAGGCGCGGGAATCCTCATGATCATTGCGGCTTTGACCGGACTTTTCCTCAGCTTCCGCAAAAAGCTTGAGACTAGCAAATGGTTTTTGCGGGTGATGGTCGGACTGATCGCATTTCCGTTCATCGCCAACACGGCGGGATGGATTATGACAGAGATCGGACGGCAGCCGTGGACGGTTTTTGGAATATTGACAACCGCTCAATCTGTTTCACCGAATGTTTCAGCGGGAATGCTTCTGTTCTCGGTGATTGCGTTCACTGCGATTTATCTCATTTTGGCGCTGGTCCTTGTCTATCTGTTTGTCCGTGAGATTAAAAAAGGGGCTGGGCATCATGACCATCATCATGAGGCGCCCGTTTCGACAGACCCGTTTGATCAGGAGGTTTACCATGGTATCTCTTAATGAGCTCTGGTTTATATTAGTCGCGGTGTTGTTCATAGGTTTTTTCTTTCTCGAAGGCTTCGATTTCGGAGTCGGAATGGCGACCCGGTTTCTCGGGCGGAATGAGCTTGAACGGCGGGTGATGATCAATACGATCGGCCCTTTCTGGGATGCGAATGAAGTCTGGCTGCTGACCGGCGGCGGGGCGATTTTCGCCGCTTTTCCAAATTGGTATGCGACGATGTTCAGCGGATATTATATCCCGTTCGTGTTTGTGCTGCTTGCCTTGATTGGACGGGGTGTCGCTTTTGAGTTCAGAGGAAAAGTGGAAACGGCGAAATGGACGAAGACGTGGGATTGGGTCGTGTTTTTCGGAAGCCTTTTGCCGCCGTTTTTGTTCGGCGTTTTATTCACCAGCATTTTACGGGGGATGCCGATAGACGCCGAGATGAATATTCACGCCGGCTTCACAGATTATGTGAATGTCTATTCGGTCACCGGCGGGGTCACAGTCACGCTTTTATGCCTGCTGCACGGCCTGATATTCATTACCCTTAGAACGGAGGCGGACTTGCGTGACCGTGCGAGACAGCTGGCCGGAAAAGTTATTTTCGCCGTTTTGGCCGCGCTCGCTGCTTTTGTTGCGCTGTCCATTTTTGAAACCGATCTGTTCACAGGCCGCGGCCAGGTGACGATTCCGCTTGCCGCTTTGATTGTCGTCTGCTATGTGCTTGCCATCATGTTTATGAAACAAAAACGCGACGGCTGGACGTTTGCCATGACGGGAGCGGGGATCGCACTCACAGTGGGCACGATTTTTACGGCGCTGTTTCCGCGCGTCATGATCAGCTCTGTGAAAAGCGCATATGACTTGACGATCTATAATGCTTCCTCAGGCGACTATTCGTTAAAAGTCATGACGATTGTCGCGCTGACATTGCTGCCATTTGTGCTGGGCTACCAAATCTGGAGCTACTATGTGTTCCGGAAACGCGTCAGCAGTAAGGAGCCTATGATTTATTAATGGGAAAAGATCTCTTTCAATATAAAGGAATGAAACGGATTCTCGCGGTGCTGACCATGCTGACCTTGATGCAGGGCGCCGCGATCATCATGCAGGCGGAGTGGCTTGCGGAGGCGGTGACCCGCCTTTTTAACGGCGAACGAATCGATGCGCTGTATTCGTTGCTCACCTTCTTTCTTGCGGCGTTTCTGCTTCGCCATGCGATCACGCTTGTAAAGCAGCGGGCGGTTTATCATTACGCCGCAAAGACCGGGGCTGATATGCGGAAAAGCTTTCTGGAAAAGCTTTTTCAATCCGGACCGCTGCTTGCAAGACAAAAGGGGACAGGGCATGTGGTCACGCTCGCCATGGAAGGCATTGCCCAGTTCCGCCGCTATCTGGAGCTGTTTCTTCCGAAGATGGTCAGCATGGCTGTAATCCCGGCTGCAATTGTATGTTATGTCTTTTTCAAAGACAAATCGTCGGCAACGGTCTTAATTGTGACGATGCCGATTTTGATTGCGTTTATGATTCTGCTCGGGTATGCCGCTAAAAGAAAAGCCGACCGGCAGTGGAAAAGCTACCAGGTGCTATCCAATCATTTTACAGACTCGCTTCGCGGACTGGAAACATTGAAGTTTTTAGGTTTAAGCCGTTCACATGAGAACAATATTTTTAAGGTGAGCGAAAGATATCGGAAGGCGACGATGAGTACGCTCAAAATCGCTTTTCTGTCATCGTTTGCCCTTGATTTTTTTACGATGCTGTCCGTTGCGACTGTGGCTGTGTTTCTCGGATTGGGACTTGTAGAAGGGCATATAACACTCGGCCCGGCTCTTACGATACTCATTTTGGCTCCCGAGTTTTTTCTGCCTGTGCGCGAGGTCGGCAACGATTATCATGCAACATTGAACGGACAGGAAGCGGGAAAAGCGATCAAGAACATTTTGGATGCACCCGCTTTTCAAGAGGAGGAGCCGCTTGAGCTTGGTGTATGGTCTGATGAGGATCAACTGCAATTAAAAAACGTCTCTGTACAGCATGAGGAAGGGGAAAGCCAATCCTTAACAGATATCTCGCTTTCGTTTAAAGGAAAGAAAAAAATCGGCATCATCGGTGAAAGCGGAGCAGGGAAGTCTACGCTGATCGATGTGCTGGGCGGCTTTTTGCAAACGGCCGGCGGAACGATCGAAGTCGGCGGGGCGGAAAGAACCCACCTGCAGGCGGAGAGCTGGCAGCGGCAGCTTATCTATATTCCGCAGCATCCGTATATTTTTCCAGACACACTGAGCGCCAATATCCGTTTTTATCATCCTGATGCATCTTCAGAAGAAGTGGCACAGGCAGCAGCGGCAGCCGGACTGACGCAGCTGATTGCTGAACTTCCGTCCGGCGTTGATGAACGGATAGGCGAAGGCGGAAGAGCGCTGAGCGGCGGGCAGGCGCAGCGGACTGCCATAGCCAGGGCTTTCCTCGGAAACCGTCCGATTCTTCTGTTGGATGAACCGACGGCACACCTGGATATTGAAACAGAATACGAAATAAAAGAAACGATGCTGGAGCTGTTTGAGGACAAGCTTGTCTTTATCGCGACCCACCGGCTGCACTGGATGCCGGATATGGATGAAATCATCGTGCTGAAGGATGGGAAAGTGGCGGAAACCGGAACGCATCAACAATTGATCGAAAAACGCGGCGTCTACTACGGCCTTGTTGAGGCGCAGTCGTTTGGAGGTGCATCATGAAAAAGGAACAGTGGATACTGCCGTATATGAAGAAAAATAGAAAACTGTTGATCATTGTGGTTTTACTTGGCGGACTGACGGTATGTTCCGCCGCTTTTCTTATGTATACATCAGGCTATTTGATTTCAAAAGCGGCAACGCGGCCGGAGAATGTTTTAATGATCTATGTGCCGATCGTGGCGGTCCGCACCTTTGGTATACTGCGGGCTGTGGCAAGGTATGTCGAGCGGCTGACAGGCCATCACATGATTTTGAACATTTTATCCGATATGCGTGTCAGGCTGTACCGGCTGCTTGAACCGCAGGCTCTGAAATTGCGTTCGCGCTTTCGTACGGGCGATATGCTGGGGATATTGGCCGATGATATCGAGCATTTGCAGGATATGTATTTGAAAACGGTTTTTCCGGGCATTTCGGCGCTGCTTTTGTATATCATCTTTATCGCTGCCCTTGGCTGCTTTTCATGGCCTTTTGCCGGACTCGTCGCGATCTATGCCGCTGTTCTCGTTTTTCTTGTTCCGCTTGTTTCCCTGCTTGTCACAAGGGCGAAAAACATCGAGTTAAAAAGAGGGCGCAGCCGGCTTTACCGCCAGCTGACAGATGCTGTCATGGGTGTGAGCGACTGGATTTTCAGCGGCCGGCAAAACGACTTTATCCGCACTTATGAAGAGGCTGAAGACACATGGCTTCAAATTGAAAGAAAACGTCAGCGTTTCATCCGCTGGAGGGATTTCGCCGTCCAGTGCTTAACAGCCGGGCTCGTATTGATGATGCTGATTTGGGCCGGCGGACAAAGCGCAGAAGGCGCGTTGCCCCACACGTTCATTGCGGCGTTTGTCCTTGTGGTGTTTCCGCTGACGGAAGCGTTCTTTCCGCTTTCTGATGCAGCAGCGGCGATTCCGCAATACGAGGATTCGCTACAGCGTATGGAAGGGCTTAGGCCGGAACAGGAAAAAGATCATCCCGTTCCGTCAGAAAAGGCCGAGGCGGTCGGCTTACAAGATGTTACGCTCCGTTTTGAGGATGTTTCATTTTCATATGAATATGGACAGCCGGTATTGCAGGGTGTTTCTTTTACGGTAAGGCAAGGAGAAAAAATTGCGCTTTTAGGACCAAGCGGTGCCGGAAAGTCAACGATTTTGACCATGATTGAGGGGGCGCTTGCTCCGGATGCGGGGCATGTCATGTTTAACGGAGTCGCTGCCGCAGCCCTTCAAGATGACATTTCCCGGGTTGTCGGTGTTTTGAATCAAAAGCCGCATCTGTTTGATACGACGATTTTAAATAATATTCGGCTCGGCAATCCAGAAGCCAGTGATGAAGATGTGTACTGGGCGGCGCGACAGGTAAAGCTTCATGACTTGATTGAATCGCTCCCTGACGGATATCATACATCCGTGCAGGAAACGGGCAGCCGTTTTTCGGGAGGAGAGCGCCAGCGGATCGCATTGGCGCGCATCCTTTTACAGGGGGCACCCGTGATCGTTTTGGACGAACCGACCGTTGGACTTGATCCGATAACGGAGAGGGAGCTGCTTGTGACGATGTTTGAAGCGCTTGAAGGAAAGACCGTTCTTTGGATCACCCACCACTTGGCGGGAGCGGAAGCGGCTGACCGGATTCTTTTTCTCGAGAATGGAAGGATCGAAATGGAAGGAAGCCATCTGGAATTGTTGCAAGAAAATCAGCGCTATCAGCGGCTGTATAAGCTGGATGCGCCTGCGGTACGGCTATAGCATTCAAGGCAGCTTCAGTTGTGAAGCTGCCTTTATTTTCAGCAATATTTAAGGCGCCGGTTATCTGGGGTTAAGCTCGAACTGATACAATCAATTCATACTAAAGGCGAGGGAGAGAGAAACGATTGGACACTCAGCGGCTGCAGGTCGATAGAATGATTTGGTTGGATCAAGCGAGGGGAATCGCCCTTTTTGGCATCCTGCTTGCGAATATGCTTTTGTTTCAATATGGGATGTGGGAGGATTTAGCCTTTAAACCGCTGGCTTCTTATGATCATTGGGCTTATGAATGGACGAGGATTTTTGCTGTCGGCAGCTTTATGCCCCTGTTTGCTTTTCTATTTGGATACGGCATGGTATTAATGAGAGACAGGTTGGAACAAAGAGGAATGGTGAAATACCGTCGTGTATTCATGCGGCGCTTTCTGCTGCTGGCCGTTTTCGGCTATCTGCACAGCTACTTTATTTGGGATGGAGACATTTTGCTCAGCTACGGAATCGTCGGAATCGTCCTGCTGTTCCTGTTTATCAATCGACAACCGAAGACCATTTTGATATGGGCCGTCAGTTTATTTGCGGTTTATGTTTTGATGTGTTTTGGAAGCGGGGGAGTGGAGCCTGACTCGGAGTTAACGGCGTTTAATGAGCGGACAGCTGAGGTGATGCAAGGCGGGAGCTATTGGGAAATCGTTTCCCACCGGGCGAACGATGTCGTTCCATTATTTGATTTTGACGATTCGCTTCCAGAATGGATGGCAGGAGGATTATCCTTTTTGCTTCTTATGGTGCTTGCTCCTTTTTTTACTCTTCCACCATTCCTTATCGGTTTATATGCGGCAAAGAAAAAATGGCTCCATCAGCCCCGGCTTCATGTAAAGGGAATCCGGAGGGCTTTCTTTGCGGCGCTGACGATCGGCGCTCCATTAAAAGCACTGCCGCTTGTTTGGAGTGACCCAGCCGTTTATATGCTGAGTGAAGGCGTCGGACCGCTGGTGCTGACATGCTGCTATGTGACGGGAATCATGCTATTGACCCGGTCCGCATGGGGACAGCGCGTTTTAAAGCCTTTCGGAGCGGTTGGCAGATTGTCGCTGACAAACTATCTGATGCAAAGCATTGTGATGACCTCTGTTTTTTACGGATACGGCTTGGGGTTGTATGGAAAGCTTGGCGTATTGGCCGGCATCGGTATTGCCGTCTTGCTTTTCCTCTGTCAGATGGCCGCCAGCATGTGGTGGATCAAGAGGTTCCGGATCGGACCGTTTGAATGGCTGTGGCGGTTGGGAACATATTTGAAACCGCCGGCTTTTATCAAGAGGAACATGACAGCTAAGGGGCATTCTGTGGCAAAATAAATATATACCAAGCTTTTGTCAGTGTATGTACGAAGAAACAGGGTATATTCAGGTAGAGCTTAAATAAACGTTTGTTTAAAAGGGTGTGAAGTTAGATGGCTGAAGAAAAGCTGCCGATTTGGACGAAAGAGCGGGTAAAAGCTTCGCTGCCGAAAAGGGGAAGTGACAGCCATAAAGGAACATACGGCACAGGGTTATTGCTTGCCGGAAGCGATGATATGCCGGGGGCGGCTCTGATTGCGGGTTACGGCGCTATGAGAAGCGGCATTGGAAAGCTTGTTATTGGCACATCAGAAAGTGCTGTTCCTCTGATCGTTCCCGTTCTCCCTGAGGCAACCTATTGGCGGGATGGACTGGAAAAAGCGGCAAGGGGAGACGTTGAAGAGCATTATCGGGCGATTGCGATTGGACCGGGGCTGCTTCCTTCTGAAACGACGGAATTGGCCGTGCGCAGGGTATTGCAGGAAGAATGCCCGGTTGTGCTTGACGCCGGGGCATTGTCAAAACGGCTGTATCCCGATCGCAAAGCACCGATTATTGTGACGCCCCATCCCGGGGAATTTTCAAGAATCACCGGTCTGTCGATTCAAGAGGTGCAGACCCGACGGGCATCTCTTGCCAAAGAATGGGCGGTAAAACTCGGAGTAACCATCGTTTTGAAAGGAAATGAAACGGTCATCGCGTTTCCAGACGGAGAGTGCTGGAGAAATCAGACCGGCAATGGCGCTCTTGCGAAGGGAGGAACAGGCGATACGTTAACAGGCATGCTTCTCGGCATGCTCTGCTGCCACGAAAATCCGAAAGAAGCGGTGCTGAACGCTGTCCATCTGCATGGCGCCTGTGCAGACGCATGGATCAGCACCCGCTCGGCGCATACTTTGCTTGCACATGAGCTTTCTCATTGGCTGCCGGAGGTATGGAAGGATTATGAGGAATAAACATCGTGAAACGTCCGGGGGGAACCCGGACGTTTCCACTGACCTTTTTAAGGATTGATTTTGCCGACCCCGGCGTTTTGTGTGACGACCGCTTTGACATTGTCCACGCTGTCGAGCGAGTATTTGTAAGGCGGCTGATAGGTCGTTGTTGAGGAAGTCGGCATGCTGCCTGTCGAGTTTACAAATTTATTGTTGGACACGTCCCAATAGCCAGGTTTATCGCTGTACCAGGAGACGATCGGATCTTTGGCATTTTCAAAGAGATTGTTTTCGATTTTGATGCGTGCACCCATTCTTGAGTTGATGCCGCTTTCGATGATGTTGCTGTAGTAGTTGTTATAAATGTGGCCTTCACCGAATCTGAATGCAGGAACACGGGAATTCAAGTTTTCAAACCAATTATGGTGGAATGTAATGGTCCGATTGTTATTGTCGCTGTCAGAGTTGCCCATCAGCATCGATTTCCATGCATCATGTACATAGTTCCAAGAGAAAGTGATGTATTGGGAGTCTTTTTTGGCGTCGAATAATCCGTCATAGTGGTCTTTGTCAACATCTAAACTGTGGTAAAGCTCATTATGATCGACCCATATGTTTTTGGAAGGACCTTCAATGCTGATCGCGTCTTTATCGCCTGCGGCGACTTCATGAATTTTCAAATTGCGGATAATGATGTTGTTTGCCCGCCACACTTTAATGCCGACGCCCTTGAGTTCGCCTTTTGTCCCGGAGCCGAGAATCGATACATTAGAGACGTCTTTTACATTAATTTTTGATTCAGAGGTATTGGAGGTTGTAATTGTACCATTGACGTAAATTTTCAAAGGTGTATTCGAATTTTTGTTTTTCAAGGCGGCGTTCAGCTGGTCTCCGGTCGTGACGGTAACCGTCTGTCCGCCTTCACCGCCGGTTGTTCCCCCATTTAAAGAAGCAAAGCCGGTTAAACTGAAATCGGCAAGCGGACTGGCTTTTGGCGAATGGAGCACAGAAGCGGCTTCCGCAGAAACTGCCCCTGTTAAAGAGCCGATCAACCCGATGACAAAAATGAACATCACGCTTATTATTTTCTTCATTGTTTTCCTCCTCATTGTTTTTTTAAAACCCCTTAGAAAACGCTTACAACGGATTAAGGCGGCTGGCGGCAAATGCTCATCTCTCGACCTCCCTTTTATTGGAATTATGGAGAGCATAGCACAATGGACAGAATTATCTGAATAATCATGAAATGAGTTCAATTCGCGTATAAGCTGTTGATTATGACAAAAGACACAATTCTGAGGCAAAGCGTATGGAAGGGGAGATCTTTTGTCATATCAATCTGCAAAAAAAAAGCAACTATGGAAATGACATTCCATAGTTGCCGGGTTCCTATATTTTGTCGGATCAACGATTCACCTGTCCTCAGCATTGTGGCGGGCATAGGCTTTTTCGATTTGCCTGGGTGCGGTCAAGGGTGCAAACGATAAAGATTTTAAAAAGCAAAACCGGAGCGGCATTCATGTCAGCTCCGGTTTTGCTTGGCCGTTGACCTTTTGCAAGACGACGTCTGCAAGCACTTCAATCAAACGGGGATCGGTGTTGGGCATCGGCGGACGGTAATAGTTGGCGCCAAGCTCATCCGTTATCACTCTGCATTCATAGTCGTTATCATAAAGAACTTCCAGGTGGTCAGCCACAAAGCCGACTGGCGTATATATAAAGGATCTGTAGCCTTCCCGGAAAAGCTCCCGCGTTACATCCTGAACATCAGGCCCAAGCCATGGATCCGGTGTGTTCCCTTCGCTTTGCCAGGCGACTGTCACCTGATTAAATGGAAGGCGTTCAGAGATGAGCTGTGCTGTTTCCGCAAGCTGCTTCGGATAGGGATCGCCATGTTCGAGAATCTTTTCAGGCAAACTGTGGGCGGAGCAAATAACCATCGTGTTTTGCAGCTCATTCTGCGGCATCTGTCTTAATATCCTGCCGATTTCTTCCGCCCAATAGCTGATAAAGCCTTCTTCTTGATACCATTCACGAATGGAGGTGATCCGGGGACCGCCGATGTCCTGCGCCGCTTTTTTCGCCCGCCGGTTGTACACCTCTGTGCTAAAGGTAGAGTAGTGGGGGGCCAAGACGATGGAAACCGCTTCCTCGATCTGATCCTGCTTCATTTGTTCAACCGCATCCTCAATAAATGGAGAGATGTGTTTTAACCCGATATACATGATAAATTCAACATCATCTTGCCGGGCGTTCAACGCTTCTTCCAATTTTTTTGCTTGAGAGGCTGTAATTTCTGCAAGCGGAGAAATTCCGCCGATATGCTGATAGCGTTTTTTTAAATCTTCAATCATGCTGTCGCTCGGTCTCTTTCCATGGCGGATATGCGTATAATACGGGATGATATCCTCCTCCTTGTAAGGAGTGCCGTAAGCCATGACGAGTAGGCCGATTTTTTTTCTTGCCATGTTATCTTCACCTCTGCTGCTGGTCTTGGCATGCCGTACATGTTCCGTAAATCTCTAAATCATGCGTGTGAATCTTATAATTCGTTAACTGTGCAGCTGCGTGCTCGACCTCTTTTAGAAGGGGGTAGTCGAGATCAACGATTTTCCCGCACGACTTGCAGATCACATGATAATGGTGCCGTTTAACAAGCTCATACTTGCTTTTTCCGCTTCCATAGGGGAGTTCCTGTATCACTCCGAGCTTTACAAACAACTTGAGATTGCCGTATATTGTCGGCAAACTCATAAATGGAAGCTCCTGGTGGATATCCTCTGCTGATGGATGGCCATTGATCGCAATCATCGTTTTTAAGATCTGCAATCTTTGAGTTGTCACACGTAATCCGCTCTTTTTCAAAAGCGGGATGAGTTCTGTCATTTTTTCATCTTCCATAGTAAATCCCCCGCCAATGTGGATGAATGAACAGGCATCCGTATGAAACGAATGCCTTGTAATTGAGAAATGAAAGGTTGCCGTTTAAACTTCCTGTGGCACTGACAAGTTGAGCCCTTGTGCAACGCGTGTGCCATAATCAGGATCTGCTTTGTAAAAATGCTTGATCTGACGCAGTTTGATCTCGTCTTTTGTCACTTGTTTCATCGAGCCGACGATATTGCTGATCAGTCGTGAACGTTCATCTTCGCTTAACAGGCGGTACAGGTCGCCGGCCTGCGTATAATGGTCGTTGTGATCGTAGGCGACGCTGTCTGCAGACCCTGAAACAGGGTAAGCCGTTGTTTTATGTTCCGGTGTTTCCGCCGGGCCTCCGAAGCTGTTCGGTTCATAGTAGACGGAGCCGCCGCCGTTATTGTCAAAGCGCATTTGACCGTCGCGCTGATAGTTATGGACGTCAGTCTTCGGACGGTTGATCGGCAGGCTGTTGTGGTTGGCTCCGACACGATAGCGATGGGCATCGGCATATGCGAACAGCCGTCCCTGAAGCATTTTGTCAGGTGAAGGTTCGATCCCCGGCACAAGCGTTCCAGGAGAGAACGTCGCTTGCTCAACCTCAGCGAAATAGTTTTCCGGATTGCGGTTTAATACCATGCGGCCCACTTCAATCAAAGGATAATCCTTTTGAGACCATACCTTTGTGACATCAAACGGATCAAAACGGTACGTATCCGCGTCTTCTAAAGGCATGATTTGTACGTACAGTTTCCATGCCGGGAAGTCGCCCTTTTCAATGGCCTCATATAAATCTTGCGTGTGGTAATCCGGATTTTCGCCTGCAATCCGTGTGGCCACTTCTTCAGTCAAATTTTTAATGCCCTGTTCGGTTTTAAAGTGGTACTTAACCCATACGCCGTCACCTTCTGCGTTCACCCATTTGAATGTATGGCTGCCGAAGCCGTGCATGTGACGGTATGTGGCCGGAATCCCGCGGTCAGACATGAGGATTGTGACTTGATGCAGTGATTCAGGGGATAAAGACCAAAAATCCCATACGGCATCAGGGTTTTTCAAATGTGTTACCGGATGGCGCTTTTGTGTATGAATAAAATCAGGGAATTTAATCGCATCGCGAATAAAGAAAACCGGTGTGTTGTTGCCAACCAGGTCGTAATTCCCTTCCTCTGTATAAAATTTAACAGCGAATCCGCGAGGGTCGCGAACGGAATCTGCTGAACCGTTTTCGCCTGCTACAGTGGAAAAACGGACAAATAAAGGTGTGCGTTTTCCTGTTTCAGATAAAAATTTGGCTTTTGTATATTTGGAAACATCATTTGTGACTTCAAAATAACCATGTGCACCGGCGCCTTTTGCATGCACAACCCGTTCAGGCACACGCTCTCTGTTGAAGTGGGCAAGTTTTTCAAGGAGGTGGACGTCTTGAATCAGAGTCGGTCCCCGGGAACCTGCCGTCATTGAGTTTTGATTATCTCCAACCGGAGCGCCCCAGCTGGTTGTAAGGTTGTTTTTGCTTGTCGTCATAAAAGGATCACCTCGCGTAAAATTTGATTACAAAAATAATGATAACATTTCTCAAGAAAAAAACAATATTTATTTATAATAATTATAAATAAAAAATTGGAATCTTTTTTAATGATTATTAATTAGGGTTCATCTGTATATATTTTCCTCTTTGGGATAAGTTAAAGATTATTCCAAATAAAGGAGGATTCATATGGGGTATCAAGAGCATCAGAAAAAATCGGATATGGAAACGGACGATACCTTAACCAATCGGCAAGGACATCCAATAACGAACAATCAGAGCATCAGAACCGTCGGAAACAGAGGTCCTTCAACATTGGAGAACTATGATTTTTTGGAGAAGATCAGCCACTTTGACAGGGAGAGGGTTCCGGAGCGGGTCGTTCATGCCAGGGGAGCCGGAGCGCACGGCTATTTCGAAGCTTATGGGACTGCAGGCGATGAGCCGGTCTCAAAGTATACGAGAGCAAAGCTGTTTCAGGAAAAAGGAAAAAAGACACCCGTATTTGTCCGTTTTTCAACGGTTACGCACGGAATATCCTCTCCTGAAACGCTCCGCGATCCTCGCGGTTTTGCTGTGAAATTTTATACGGAAGACGGAAACTGGGATCTGGTCGGAAATAATCTGAAGATCTTCTTTATCCGTGATGCGGTGAAGTTTCCTGATTTAATCCATGCATTTAAGCCGGACCCTGTTACGAATTTGCAGGACGGCGAAAGAATTTTTGATTTCATTTCCAACACGCCTGAAGCCATGCACATGATCACATTTTTGTTTTCGCCTTGGGGCATTCCGGCGAACTACCGGCAGATGCAGGGGTCCGGTGTCAACACGTACAAGTGGGTGAACCAAGAAGGAAAAGCCGTCCTTGTGAAATATCACTGGGAACCGAAGCAGGGAATCAAAAACTTAACGCAAAAAGAGGCGGAAGAGATTCAGGCGAAAAACTTCAATCACGCCACACAAGATTTATATGAAGCGATTGAGCGGGGAGATTTTCCGGAGTGGGAGCTGTTCGTTCAAATCATGAGTGATGATGAGCACCCTGAACTCGATTTTGACCCGCTTGACGACACAAAGCTGTGGCCTGAGGATCAATTTCCTTGGCTGCCTGTCGGCAAAATGGTATTAAACAAAAATCCGGAAGACTATTTTACAGAAGTCGAACAGGCGGCGTTTGGAACAGGAGTGCTGGTCGACGGTCTTGATTTTTCCGATGACAAAATGCTTCAGGGACGTACGTTTTCCTACTCCGATACACAGCGCTACAGAGTGGGAGCCAACTATCTGCAGCTGCCGATTAATGCGCCGAAAAAAAGGGTGGCAACCAATCAGCGGGGAGGCCAGATGCAGTACAAGGTCGATTTAGGCAAAAATCAAAGCCCGCACATCAACTATGAACCTTCAACCATCAACGGGCTGAAAGAAGCGAAGCAGGACGGCAAAGAATACACGCCGCATGTGGAAGGAAATCTGGTCCGCGAAAGTATCGACAGGCAGAATAACTTCAAGCAGGCCGGGGACACTTACAGGCATTTCGATGACTGGGAAAAGGACGAGCTGATCACGAATCTGGTCAATACTCTTGCGCCATGTGACAAAAGAATCCAAACGAAAATGATCGAGATGCTGAAGCAATGCGACAAGGAATATGGAAGCAGGGTCGAGGAAGGTTTGAAAAACGACTCAAGCCAAAATACATCCAGCCGGGAGCCGATTGGGGCAGAAGGCGCTGAAGATGCGCCAAAGCAAGCGGAAGAAAAAGGCCATTCTCAAGACCCGTATTAAAGCGGAAAACAGCGATGATCCCCGGGATTCATCGCTGTTTCACTTACAGCGGGGCTGACAGGTCCTTTGGCGGTTGAACGATTTTAAGGATTTACCCCCGTCTTCCTGCTGCAAATATACGAAACTGTTTTGAAAAGAGCATGATACATGCAGCGGCTAATGACAAAGCCGCCGCAAACCAAAATACTTCCCGCAGCCCGAATTGTTCAGCCATCTTTCCCGCCGCAATCGGGCCGAGAAAAAAACCGAGCGCATAAAAAGATTGATAGAAACCCATCACAGACATTTTGAGCTGAGGCGTACCAAGCTGAACGACTTTGCTGACCAAAAGCGGAAAAATAAATCCCAATGTCAATCCTGTCACAGTGTGGATCAAACACACCGCGAAAAGGGACTCGGCAAACGGCAGCAAGCAAAGGAAAACAGCCGTTATCACATAAGATATCCATATCAGTGCATCTGCGGCCTTTACTTTGTAAAAGATGCACCATACGGAAGCCAGCGTTTGCGGAACAAAAAAAGCGCACATGACCCAAAGCAGCTGTTTCTCATCGATTCCGACCGTCTCCGCGTAAATCGGCGTGAAGCCGAACACGGTCATAAATAACACGGCGTGGGCTAAAAACGATAATGTTGTAATCGCTTTTAAATCAGGGAGGCGCACAGTCTGTTTGACATAGTCTGACAAAGCCATCCCTTTGGCCGTATGGCGGGGCCCGTTATCTTTAATGTAAAATGACAGAACCAGTCCGATGCATGATACGGCAACACCGATCCAAAACGGAAACATCCAGCCGAACAAGTGGACGAGGTATCCGCTGACAGCCATGCTGATAAATTGGGGGAGAACCGTTAAAAACTGCAGGATGCCCATCGCTTTTGACGATTGGTCTTTTGTGAAATACTGCGAGTATAATACGGTTGCCATCACCCACATCGCCGCAGTCATACCGGCAAGCAGCCTGGCCGTGATCACCATGATAAACGAATCGAATAACAGAAATATAAAGCAGCTCAACAAGGACATTGCAAAGCCGCTGATCAACAGCTGTTTTCTAAGCGGTGAAAGAACATCTGACAGGATGCCGAACGGAAACCGCAGTAATATCTGCGTGACACCGTAGCTTCCCAGCACGATTCCTATCGCTGAGTAAGAAAATCCGATGCTGTCCAAATATAATCCGAAAACCGGGACATAGATGTATGTAGCAAACCAGAAGCAAAAAACGGCACCCCAAAAAATCACATGATCTTTCCTTAAAATTTGTTTTTCTTCATAGACGAGTTGTTTTTGCAGCTCCATCCCTTTTTATTCACACCCCTTTAAATTCAAGTACATCATAAATCCTTGCCGGAAAACAAGATGATTTTTTATCTTATTGAAATAGAATTGAACGGTTTGCCTGCGGCTGTCGTCGTAGATACAGAGACAAAAAGAAAGGGGGTTGGCGTTTTAGTGGATCAAGCAGATGAAAAAGAACTGATCATGCAGGCAAAAGACGGGGAAGATGCCGCTTTTACTAAACTGTTTCAGCTTCACTACTCTTTTGTATATCAATATGTGCTGAAATTAACGCTAAACCCTGATCTCACAGAGGACTTGGTCCAGGAAACGATGCTGAAAGCGTATATCGGCCTTCAACAGTTTCAGGGTAACGCGAAATTTTCAACATGGCTGATTTCGATTGCTTCCCGGCTGTTTATCGACCATCAGCGCCGGAAAAAACGCGAAAACCGCAAAACCCAGGCCGCAGGAGAAGCGGCCGTGCGAAAAATGAAATGGGAGTCTTCCCTTCACGGCCATGAATGGAGCGAATTCTTGGAACTGTTCGCTGCACTTGAGGCTGAAATCAGAATGCCAATCTTGTTAAGACATTACTACGGGTTTACTTACCCTGAAGTGGCAAACATGCTGAAAATAAAAGAAGGTACCGTCAAATCGCGCGTGCATCACGGGTTAAAGAAAATTCGAAAGGAGTGGGAACAGTGAATGAACGAGATAAAAAAGAAACGGTTGCGCATTTGAAACACGAACTCGAAAAGCTTGATGATACTTTTGTTCCGCCGGTTCCTCAAGCATTTGAACTGAATCAGCGTTTAGCCCGGTTTAAACAAGAGCGCAAGCGGGCGCTCAAAAAGGAATTGCTTTGTTTTATCGTCATGGCGCTGGTGATTTTATCGGCTTACTTGACAATTTCCGTTCAAGTTCCGGCTGTTTTTATCATGGTGCAAGGAGCGGCGCTTATATTGCTGCCTGCGCTCGCCCTGTTAGAAAAAAGGCGGCGTACGGCTGACGGGGAGGCTGATTAAATGAATCTTGACATGACCCAGGAAAAACTGCTTTTGCTTCTTTGCATTTCGCCGCTTTTATTTGCGCAGAGCATCTTTCTGTTTCTTGATGCGAAGAAAAAGGGAACCAATGCGTGGTTCTGGGGAATATGGGGCTTGATCCAAACACCGATGCCTTTATTATTCTATTATTTGTTTGTTGTAAGGCCGTTTCATAAGAAAAGGAGGCCGTCGTCATGACTGAAAGAGCAGATATACCTTGGGCGCTGATTGCCCCTTTCATTGTGCTGTATATCATTTTAGCGGTGTCCGCGTTGGTCAGTTGCATGAAACAGGAGAAAACGAATGGCCCAAAGTGGATGTGGATTTTGATCATTTTAGGGATCAGTTTTGTCGGTCCCGTCTCTTACTTTATCATCGGTAAAAAAACATATGAGAGGAGGCGTGTGTGATGCTGTCCGTCAATGGCTTAACAAAAATATATCAGCAGCACCAAGCTGTCCAAAATGTCAGCTTTGACCTTGAATATCAGCAATGCGTTGCCCTTCTCGGGCCAAACGGAGCGGGAAAAACGACGACATTGCAAATGCTTTCCGGTTTATTGGCGCCTACATCAGGACACATCCGTTTTTTGGGGAGGGAATCGATAAACAGGCTGGAAATCGGATATTTGCCTCAGCATCCTGCGTTTTTTTCATGGATGACGGCTTTAGAATATATGTTGTTCGCCGCAAGGCTTTCCAAGCTGAAACACCGTGAAGCCATGGAAAAGAGCCGGTCCGCTTTGCGCTATGTCGGTCTGGAAAAGGAAGAAGACCGGAAAATCGGCGGTTTTTCAGGAGGGATGAAGCAAAGGCTCGGACTGGCACAGGCTTTGGTTCACGAGCCAAAGCTTTTGATTTTGGATGAACCTGTTTCCGCGCTCGATCCGGCGGGACGGCGCGAAGTACTCGAGATCATGAAGAATTTAAAAACGAAGATGACGATTCTCTTCTCGACGCATGTCCTGCATGATGCCGAAGAGGTATGCGATCAAGTGATCATGCTGAAAGAAGGGGCTGTCAAATGGTCCGGTCCGCTTCATAAATTGAAGAACCGGCATCTAAAGCCGTCTTACATTCTGACAGCTGAAGAAAGCCTTGAAGGATGGCTGGAACACCTGCCTTTTGTCAGCAAGGTTGCGTATGATAAACCTTCACAAGCTAACATTGTTTTAACTGATCGGTCTGACAGCCGCCGATTGTTGGCTGAATGCTTGAACAGACATGTATCGATTCTTCGTTTTGAACAAAAAACGCAGTCTTTGGAAGATATGTATATGAAGGTAATGGGGCTATGAATTCATTTTATATGTTATTTCAAAAAGAATGGACGGAAAGCTGGAAGGACGGCAAGCTGTTTTGGCTGCCTGCCGTTCTGATCCTTCTTGGCTTGATTCAGCCGCTCAGCCTGTATTATATGCCCCAAATCATCGATATGGCCGGGAATTTGCCTGAGGGAGCAGTGATCGATATACCAAGGCCTAGGAGTGAGGAGGTTATGGCGAGCACCTTGTCCCAGTTCAGCACGGTCGGTACTGCGATTTTCGTTTTCAGCGTGATGGGCAGCATTGTCAATGAACGAAACCAAGGATCTCTTTCATTGGTGATGGCGAGGCCTGTCAGCCCGCTGCAGTATATCGGCAGCAAGTGGCTCCAGCATGTGCTGCTCGTATTGGCTTCATTTGCTGTGAGCTACGGATTGGCTTTCTATTATACAAATCTTCTATTCGGCAAGGTTGAACTTGAACGGTTTTTATTCAGTTTATCCGTGTACAGCATATGGATTATATTTGTTATGTCGGTTGCGATGTTTTTCAGTGCTTTGTTTCGTCATATTGGGGGGATTGCCGGCATGAGCATCAGCTTCATCGCCTTCGTTTCGCTGGCGGGTTCCTTGTTCCCCCGCTTTACCGAGTGGATGCCTGATAAGGCGAAAAGCCAGGCCGATTATTTTATTATGCATGG
The DNA here is from genome assembly GCF_001592005.1 of Bacillus sonorensis NBRC 101234 = KCTC 13918. Classification (GTDB taxonomy): domain Bacteria; phylum Bacillota; class Bacilli; order Bacillales; family Bacillaceae; genus Bacillus; species Bacillus sonorensis. Next base: position 341,653 of record NZ_BCVZ01000001.1, on the reverse strand, counting down.
TTCATGGGACCATGCTTTCGGCTGGATGGTGTTTTCGTCTGCGGGAATTGTGTTTCTTTTGTTCATGTGCACCGTTTTTGTTTTTAAAAAATATGAATCTTACTAATCAGCCGGGCTTGCCCGGCTTTTCTGATTGTCAACATCATGACTTAAGGTATACAATACACTGGAGGGTTTTCGGGGCGGTTTTTAATAATATGAAAAAAGGAGTGATCCAATGGGTACGGTGAACAGCCAGGCAGATCTTGCCGCACAGTCGAAAGCTAAGCCAAACAGGATATGGATCGCTGTCATATTGGGCATTTTATCGGGAATCGGTCCGGTTGTGATTGATTTGTATTTGCCTGGGCTTCCGCAGATGGCTGATGATTTACATACGAGCGCTTCCATCGTCCAGCTTAGTTTAACATCGTGTTTATTAGGGCTTGCAATCGGACAAATAGTCATCGGCCCTTTTAGTGATGTGTTGGGCAGAAGGATACCGCTGATCGTTTCATTGGCCGTTTTTGCCGCGGCATCTTTTTTATGTGCATTAACATCATCTGTCTGGGTATTGATCGCCATGCGGTTTATCCAAGGTGCGGCCGGGGCGGGCGGCATCGTGATATCGCGTGCGATTGCCCGTGATTTATATTCGGGTACGGAATTGACGAAATTCTTTTCGCTGCTGATGCTGGTAAACGGGATTGCTCCCATCGTATCCCCGGTAGCGGGCGGACAGTTGATGAAGGTTACGACCTGGAACGGCGTGTTTTTTATGATCGGCGTCTTTGGGATCATCATTATTCTGTCTGTCATAATTGGAATTAGAGAGTCGCTGTCTCCGGACAATCGGACGAGAGGCGGTTTCAAGGAGACGTTCGTATCATTCGGAAGGCTTTTCGGCCAGCGGACTTTTATGGGATACGCTTTGGCGCAGGGACTGATCACAGCGGGGATGTTCGGCTATATATCAGCTTCTCCATTTGTTTTGCAAGACATTTACGGGCTGTCTGCTCAGGCCTTCAGCTTTTGTTTTGCGGTAAACGGCCTGGGCATTATCATCGCTGCCCAGATTACGGGAAGGCTGGCCGGCCGGTTCGGTGAAGCAGCTTTATTGAGATGCGGACTGATGATATCGTTGGCCGCCAGTCTGGTCTTGTTCGTGTCCGTCGTCTTTCATGCGCCGCTCATGTTTGTTTTGATCCCGCTCTTTATCGTCGTCTCCTGCATTGGAATTGTGACGACGTCGAGCGGTTCTCTGGCCATGCAAAGCCAGGGGAAGTCAGCCGGGAGCGCATCGGCGCTTTTGGGGCTTTTGACGTTTATTTTAGGCGCAGGCGCAGCGCCGCTTGTAGGTATCGCCGGAAGTCATACGGCTTTACCGATGGCCGTCGTCATTGTATGCTGCAATATTAGTGCACTGGTTTGTTTTAAGATGTTGGTCGGGCGCCGGGCGTCCAAGTGAAAAACCTCCGGAGCTTCAAGCCTCCGGAGGTTTTTCATGCAGATGAGGATTAACGGGGAGCGATTTCCACTGTTGCTTCTGCATGGTGATAATGTCTTCCGAATTTTTGCAACTCAGCGGTGACTCTGTGGGTGCCGGCATTCGGAAGCGTTTTTCGGACCATCACCAGCTTGAATTGAGAGGAGCTGAACGCATAGACGGGAACCCGGACGGTTTGTCCGTCATTTAGAATCTGCGTATAATTTAATGTTCTGCCATTTAGTGAATCCCTTGTGTTCGCATGGAAGCGATACGGGAAGTTAAATTCCACATAGCTGGCACCGACGAAAAAATTCGGTTTGTAGGTGACTTCAATGTCAGAGGTTGTCCATTCTTTATTGCTGTCAACGGTTTCGACATGAAGAGTCGGTTCGCTTCTAAAAAAAGTCGCGTGTGCTTCCTGGGAAGGAAGAATAAATGAAAATAAAGCTGCAGACGTTAGCAGGCCGGCGCTCGCTTTTCCAATCCATTTACGTTTAAGCATCGTATCGTTCCTCCTAAATTGCATTTTGATAGAAAAGGAAAAAATAAGATGGGATACTATAAAAACCCTTTTCACACTTGCTTAATCTATCACTATTTACCGGAAAAATGAATCTATTTTGAGAGAATTTCTAAAAATGTTAAAAAATACAGCGCCGTGATGTATGTAATGATTCAGACAGCCGGCCCTAAGCAAGAGGCCGGCATGATATCATTTAACGCGGAACAATCTCAAGCGTTGTTTCAGCGTGATTAATATTTTTTCCGTTTTGCTGAAGTTCAGCGGTAATTCTGTGGGTTCCCGCATTTGGAAGCGTTTTCCGAACCATGACCAGTTTGAATTCGGAAGAACTCAATGCGTAGACGGGCACTCTGACAGTCTGTCCGTCATTTAAAATCTGTGTATAGTCAAGTGCTTTACCATTTAGCGTGTCTGTTGTGCTTGCATGAAAGCGATATGGGAAGTTAAATTCCACATAGCTTGATCCGACGAATGTATTCGGTTTGTACGTAATGACGATATCGGATGTTGTCCACTCTTTATTGCTGTTGACGGTTTTAGCCTCAAGCGCCGGCTTCTGAACCGGATTTTCCGGCTGCGGGAATTGCGGCGGCTTAGGCGGATGCGGCCAGTGGAACGGACCCCTAAAATGACTTGTATGAACCTCCTGGGCATTCGCTTCATGGGAAGGAAGGACAAATGAAAACAAAGCTGCAGAAGTTAGCAGACCAATACTGATTTTACTGATGATATTACGTTTAAGCATCTGCAAGTTCCTCCTAAATGGCGATTAAGTAGAGGACGTCCGGAAAATATCAAGAAAAGGCAAAAATACGATCGCGATCAACTAAATTCCTTTTCTTGCTCCATTAATCTATCACCATTTACCAGACAAGTAAATATTTTTAGGTAAATTTCTTGAAGAAATTTAAAATATTTAATAGTTTTCTGTCAATTAATAGACGTTTTTATAGAAAAAGAGCCGTATAACGAACAAAATGGTTAAAAAAGTATTTTTGTTGCCGTATATTGATTTCCATCCTAATATATAAAAAAGAGCATGAGGGGGATGGACGATGAAACATATGCAACTGTTTTTGGCGGGGGATTCAACAGTATCTAACTATGATGCTTCTTCTGCGCCGAGAGCCGGCTGGGGGCAGAAAATAGGAGAATTGTTAAATCCGGGCATCCTCGTCCGGAACGAAGCGGTGTCAGGAAGAAGTTCAAAAAGCTTTGTAGAGGAAGGCAGATTGCAGCGCATTTTGGAATACATACGATCCGGAGACTATTTATTTGTCCAGTTCGGACATAACGATCAAAAGCCGGATGAACGTTATACCGATCCTTATGGAACATATCAGGCTTATTTGCGCCGATATATCGATTCCGCCAGACTGAAAAACGCCCATCCGGTGCTGATCACACCCGTTCAAAGAAGGTCGTTCGATTCTGAAGGCCGGCTGCGGAATACCCATGGCGATTATCCGGATGCCGTGAGACAGCTTGCAGATGAGCTTCATGTCCCGCTCATCGACCTTACAGAAACAAGCGGCCGGCTGCTTCAGTCCATGGGAGCTGAATCGGCGAAGAAGCTGTTTTTGTGGCTTAAGCCTGGAGAGCATCCCAACTACCCGGATGGAGTTGAAGACAATACGCATTTTTGCGAATACGGCGCTGGGGAAATCGCCGGGCTCGTGGCAGAGGGAATGAGGGAAGCCGGGCTTCCTTTATGCATCGGTCAGTAGCATCCGTGCTGATTTGAGAATGTTTTTCAATTATTTTTCAAAATTTTTGCACTTCATCCTTTAAACTGTGATACGATCTATTTCATAGAGCCTTTAAAAAAGGAGTGCACATCTTAAAATGATTCGCCGCTTTTTTTCATACTACACACCACATAAACGGCTGTTTTTCATTGACTTTACCAGCGCGATTATCGTCGCCGTTTTAGAGCTTGCGTTTCCGCTGGTTGTTCAGTGGTTTATCGATACATTGATTCCGGGAGGCGATTGGACAGAAATTGTCTGGGTAAGCATCGGGCTTTTATTGATCTACCTGCTCAGCACCGGGCTTCAGTATATCGTCAATTACTTCGGCCATAAACTGGGGATCAACATTGAGACGGACATGCGCCAGGAGCTTTTCCAGCATGTACAGCGCCAATCTTTCCGCTACTTTGACAATACGAAAACAGGACACATCATCAGCCGCATCACAAACGATTTGTTTGATATCGGAGAGCTTGCCCATCACGGGCCTGAAGATCTGTTCATCGCGGTCATGACCTTTTTGGGCGCGTTTTGGATCATGCTGACGATTAATGTGAAACTGGCGCTGGTCGCGATTTTGTTCGTGCCGTTATTAATCGGGCTGATCACATATTCAAATATTAGAATGAACCGGGCCTGGAGGGAAATGTACAGCGAAATCGCGGATGTAAACGCAAGGGTTGAGGACAGCGTATCAGGTGTCCGCGTCGTACAATCCTTCACAAATGAACGCTTTGAGATTTCCCGTTTTCTGAAAAACAATCAAAAGTTCCGCAGGGCAAAGCTGAAGGGCTATAAAACAATGGCTCTGACGACTGCGGGGACATTTTTAATGACGCGCTTGATGATTCTTTCGGTTCTTGTATTCGGGGCGTGGCTCAGTTTTTCAGGAAGCCTGACATATGGGGAATTCGTCGGGTTTGTTCTGTATGTCAACGTGTTGTTTAAGCCGATTGATAAAATCAGCGCGATACTGGAGCTCTATCCAAAAGGGATGGCCGGCTTCAAGCGGTTTACCGAGTTGATCGATACAAAGCCGCAGATTGTCGACCGCAAAGATGCGATTGATGTACCAGCCTTAGAGGGAAACATCGTCTTTCACAATGTAACGTTCGGCTATGAAGAATATAAGCCTGTTTTAAACGGGATTGATTTATCGATTAAAGCGGGCGAGACGGTTGCGTTTGTCGGTCCGTCGGGAGCGGGAAAAACGACGATCAGCTCGCTGATTCCGCGTTTTTACGATGTTGACGGAGGTTCGATTACGATTGACGGCATTGACATTCGCAAGATGACAAAGCGGTCTCTGCGTTCACAAATCGGCATTGTTCAGCAGGATGTGTTTCTGTTTACAGGGACACTGCGTGAAAACATTGCATACGGGAAATTGGATGCAACTGATGAAGAAATTAAACGCGCGGCAAAAATGGCTCATTTGGAGCAGCTGATTGAGTCGCTCCCCGACGGCTATGAAACACAGGTCGGCGAAAGAGGACTGAAGCTGTCCGGAGGTCAAAAGCAGCGGATTGCGATCGCGAGGATGTTTTTGAAAAACCCGCCGATTCTCATTTTGGATGAAGCGACATCCGCTCTTGATACAGAAACGGAGCAGATCATTCAAAATGCTTTGACAGAGCTTGCCAAAGACCGGACAACGCTCATCATCGCCCACAGGCTTGCCACGATCCGCAACGCCGACCGGATTGTCGTGGTGACGGAAAACGGAATTGCCGAAGAAGGCTCACACGATGAATTGGTTGAAAAGGGCGGAATATTCGCCAGCCTTCACCGTGTTCAGCACCAGTCATGATATGAAAAAAACAAGTCCATATGCGGGCTTGTTTTTTTGTCTAAAACTCTTGTAAGAGGATCTTGCTGATGATACAATATCGAAAACCGATATTGAATTTCGATATTAGGAGGTGCCGCATTGGAAGACAAAGTGCTGCGAAAATTATTTCTCGGATTTATTCAGATTCACATTTTGCATCATGCCAGTGAACATCCGATATTCGGCTTATGGATGCTTGAAGAGCTAAAGGAGCACGGGTATAACATCAGCGCGGGAACATTGTATCCAATCCTCCATTCGATGGAGTCTGACGGACTTCTGGACAAAGAGGAAAAGAATGTGGACGGAAAGATCAGGAAGTATTATTCGGCCACAGAGAAAGGGATTCGCGTGCTGAAGGAAGCGAGACTGAAAGCGTATGAATTGTTTAAAGAAATAAAAGAATAAGCGGAAAGGAGTGGAAGGGTGACCAAACATCATGCGGACAGAAGCTGGAAAACGCTGCTCGAGATTCTTATCGTATCGACGAGGCTCGGACTGACATCGTTTGGCGGGCCGATCGCCCACTTGGGATATTTTCATGCCGAATATATCAGGAAGAGAAAATGGCTCGACGAAAAAAACTATGCCGACCTGGTTGCCTTATGCCAGTTCCTCCCCGGTCCAGCCAGCAGCCAGGTCGGGATCGGGATCGGCGTGATGCGCGGAGGCCTGCTTGGCGGTATTCTCGCATTTCTCGGATTTACGCTGCCATCTGTTGTCGCCCTGATTGTATTTGCGTTGATACTTCAAGGATGGGACGCCGAAACGGCGGACTGGATTCACGGACTGAAAATCGTTGCCGTCGCAGTTGTCGCCCACGCGATCATAGGGATGGCGCAAAAACTGGCGCCGGATGTAAAAAGAAAGTCCATCGCCTTGTTTGCACTGGTCGCCGCGCTGTTGTGGCAGACGGCTTATATCCAGGTTTGCGTCATTTTAGTGGCTGCTTTTCTCGGCCTTCTTTTTTATAAAAATCAAAAAGCAGCAGAGCATTCTGTCATACAATTTCCGATATCACGGAGGTTTGCGGTATGCTGCCTGAGCTTATTTTTCGGACTGCTTATTCTTCTACCGGTATTAAGGGAGATGACGGCAAACGGCTGGATTGCGCTCTTTGACAGCTTTTACAGATCGGGTTCATTGGTGTTTGGCGGTGGACATGTCGTTTTGCCTTTGTTGGAACGGGAATTTGTACCTTCCGGATGGATGGGCGAGGAAGCGTTTTTAGCCGGTTATGGTGCGGCACAGGCTGTTCCGGGTCCTCTGTTTACTTTTGCGTCATATCTCGGCGCTGTCATTAGCGGCTGGCAGGGCGCGTTACTTGCGACTGCGGCGATCTTTCTGCCGGCATTTCTCCTTATTTTAGGAACGCTGCCTTTTTGGGATTCCCTGCGCCGCAATCCGAAAGTAAAAGGGGCGTTAATGGGAGTAAATGCAGCCGTTGTCGGAATTTTGATTTCGGCGTTTTACCATCCGATTTGGACCAGTTCGATATTGGCTCCGATTGATTTTGCGTTTGCAGCGGTTTTATTCAGCATGCTTGCCTACTGGAAGCTGCCTCCTTGGGTGGTCGTTTGTACGGGTGCTGCTGGCGGGTCGCTGATGGCGCTGATATAGGTCTGCAAAAGGCTGCCGATAAGTTCGGCAGCCTTTTGCTTTAATGGTCCGTTGCGGGATTCCCCGCCTAGCGGCTTTCTTTCCCGATTTCGGGCAGTACGGTTTTTGCAATCGATTCGTCGAGCTGCTCATAATCATAGTAATGAATGGCATCATATAGTTCTTCACGGGTTTGCATATCCTTCAGTACGCCTTTTTGCGTTCCTTTTTCATATATTTCCGCAAAGACCCGTTCATACGCTTTTGCCGCGGCACGCAGTGAAGTGACTGGATAAATCACCATGCTGAAGCCGAAAGATTGAAATTCCTCAGCCGTAAAATAAGGCGTTTTTCCGAATTCCGTCATATTAGCGAGCAAAGGCGCATTGACCGCTGAAGCCATGTCCTGAAAATCGTCTTCGCTTGTCAGAGCCTCGGGAAAAATCGCATCGGCCCCGGCCTCTGCGTATAGATTGGCCCGTCTGATTGCCGCGTCTCTGCCTTCAACCGCTTTTGCATCGGTGCGGGCCACGATGACAAGGGACGGGGCTGTCTCTTTGATTGCCTTAATTTTAGCGATCATATCTTCTGCGGGGATAAGCGATTTACCATTTAAGTGCCCGCATTTTTTGGGAAGCTGCTGATCTTCGATTTGAACAGCCGCGACTCTGCTTTCCAGCATTTCCGCCGCCGTTCGCGCAGCGTTCAGCACACCGCCGTAGCCTGTATCAATGTCGACCAAAACCGGAAGATTTGCGGCTCTGACCAGCTCGCGGGCTTTTTCCGCCATCTCTTGAGAATGAATCATCCCCAGATCAGGCAGTCCGCGGCTTGCCGTATAAGCGGCCCCTGAGAGATAAAGAGCCTTAAACCCGACGTTTTTGGCGGTGATCGCTGCCATTCCGTCATGAACGCCGGGGATTTTCAGGATATCCGGTGACCGGATAAGCTTTTTGAACGTTTCCGCCAGCTCTTCCTGACTCGTTTGTTTTGTGACAATCCACATGAATAACACCTCCTAGATCACAAACAGTTCCATAAAGTCCGGGACAGATGTGTCTTTTAAAATGTGCGGATCATTCAGCAAAGAATTGATTCTCTCCGCTTGTCTGGCCGGAAAACGGGTTTTCAAATTGTTGATGAATTTTTCTTTTAACAGCGGGATGCCTTCATTCCGCCTGCGCCGATGGCCGATCGGGTACTCGATTGAAATGTTTTCTGAATGTGTGCCGTCTTTATAAAATACTTGGACAGCGTTTGCGATGCTTCGTTTTTCCGGGTCAAGATAGTCGGCGGAATATTGTTTGTTTTCCACTGTTTTCATTTTCGCGCGGAGGCGGTCGATTTCCGGGTTTTGCGCGATTTCGTCCTCATAATGCTCAGCGGTGATCTCCCCGTAGATCAGGCCGATCGCCGTGATATACTGCAGACAGTGGTCACGGTCTGCCGTATTGTGTAATTCTCCGGTTTTGTCGATGATCCTGATGGCGGATTCATGCGTCGTAATAACGATGTGATCAATGTCATCAAGTCTGTCTTTTACTTGGCCGTGTAGCTGAATCGCCGCTTCCGCCGCCGTTTGGGCATGGAATTCAGCCGGGAACGATATTTTAAAGAGGACGTTTTCGATAACGTAAGAATCGAGCGGTCTTGCAAGCGTTAATTCCTTTCCTCCAAACAATACATCCTGAAATCCCCACATCGGCGCGGATAATGCCGTTTGATACCCCATTTCGCCTTTTAAAGTCATCAGCGCGAGCCGGACGCCTCGGCTTGTGGCATCACCTGCCGCCCAGGACTTTCGCGAGCCGGTGTTCGGTGCGTGACGGTATGTCCTCAGGCTCGAGTTGTCAACCCAGGCTTGTGAAACGGCATTGATGACGTCCTGTTTTGTACCGCCTAAAAGAGAGCAGGCGACGGCCGCGGAAGCGACTTTCACAAATAGAACATGGTCAAGTCCGTTTCTGTTCAGGCTGTTGTTGAGAGCGAGAATTCCTTGAATTTCATGAGCTTTTACAATCGCTGTGAGGACATCATCCATTGTGAGCGGATCTTTTCCGGCGGCGATCCGCTGTCTGCTCAAAAAGTCCGCAGAGGCTAAAATGGCCCCCAGGTTATCAGACGGATGACCCCATTCGGCTGCAAGCCATGTGTCATTATAATCGAGCCAGCGAATCATGCAGCCGATGTTAAATGCACCTTGCACAGGATCGAGTTCAAACTGGGTGCCGGGAACGCGGGCTCCGTTCGGGACAACCGTTCCAGGTGCGATCGGTCCGAGGTGTTTGGTGCATTCGGGAAATCTGAGCGCCAATATGCCGCAGCCGAGCGTATCCATTAATACGTAACGGGCCGTCTCGAACGCTTCTTCACTCGTAATGTTGGCATTTACCGCATAATCGGCAATTTCTTCAAGCAATCGATCACATGATGTTTCAGTCGCTGCGCCTTGCATGTTCATGAGTATCCCTTCCTTTCAAATAATATGGATTATGGATGAAGACCCCGCGGTCCTGTATAGTGGACCCTCGGCCGAAACAGCCGATTGTCGGCATGCTGTTCAATCACATGGGCGCCTAAGCCGACCGAACGCGCCGCAAAGAAAATAGGGGTGTAGAGCTCGATCGGAATGCCAAGCAGATAGTAGACAGGCGCGGCATAATAATCAAGGTTCGGATAAAGCCCCTTTTCTTCGCGCATCAGCGTTTCCCCGGCATCACACATTTCGTATAAATCCTGTCTGCCCGTCTTGTGGGAAAGTGTAAAAAGAGCTTTTTTCAATAAGGCGGCTCTAGGGTCCATTTTTTTCATATAGACGCGGTGGCCAAACCCCATCACCTTTTCTTTTCTCGCTAATTTCTGCTGAATCAGCTTGAGAAAGCCGGACGTTGTTTTGCCTTCGAGCAGCATATACATGACCGCTTCATTGGCCCCGCCGTGCAAGTTTCCTTTTAAAGATGCTGCTGCACCCGTAAAGGCTCCGTATATATCTGAATGGGTCGACGCGATCACCCTGGCGGTAAAAGTGGAATTCGGCATTTCGTGTTCGCTGTACAGCATTAAGGTTTGATCAAAGACAGCCGTTTCCTGTTCGCTCGGGTCATTTCCCGTCAGCATGTATAAAAAGTTCTTGCTGTAGGACATTTGTTTATCCGGTAAAATCGTCTTTTGCTGGTGTAAGATGCGGTAGCTGTTTGCGACAATATTCGGCACTTGTGCGATCAGCCGCAGCGCTTTTGCCTGATTTGCCGCTTTAGACCGGTCATTCAGCTCGGGGTCATACCCCGCCAAGGCTGAAATTCCGGTTCTGAGTGCATCCATTGGGTGAGTATCTTGTGGAAGTGTGGATAGAATCGTGTATATTCCGCTCGGAAGGCCGTAAGCATTGTTTAAAGCGCTTTCAATCCCTTTCAGTTCCATTGCATCCGGGAGTTTGTTTTGGATCAGGAGATAGACGAGATCCAAATATGTTTTTTGTTCGGCAAGCTCTATTAAATCATAGCCTTTGACAACGATTTCTTCAGCCTCGGTATCTAAATAAGAAACCCTCGTTTCAGCGGCGATCACGCCCTCTAATCCCGGTTTAAATACATCTTGTTTGCCCATTTTTCCACCCCATATTCGTTTTTTAACATGTGTGTAAAAAACGTGATGTGAAATTGGCATCGGCTTTTTGAGCATGTTAATACAAATGTTTGAGCGTTTCTTCAATCGAATGTAGGCTGCGTCTAATATGGGAACGCATGGCTGCTTCTGCCAGACAGCTGTTTTTTTCTTTTACAGCATTGAAAATCTCCACATGTTCATTAAAGGATACGGATGATTTGTAATGTGGATTTTTGTATCCGCTGATCCTTCGATACCGTTCGATTCTGCTTTCTAATTGTTCAAGAAAACGCTTTGCTGTCGCATTCGCACTAATGGAATGCAAGATGGAATGAAAGTCAGATCCGTATTTGACCGTATCTGTATGGCGGTCTTTTGCTGCAGCCATTTTCATTAATTCGAGCCGGTCTTCAAGCTGATGAAGTTGCTCTGTCGTCGCAAGCTGGGCAGCCTCTGCAGTCAGCAGTCCTTCCAGCGCTTCGCGAACCTTAAAAACCTCTTTCGCTTCTTCTGGTGAAATCGGACAAACACGAAGCCGGCCGTTTGGCTGCTTACTGACCAATCCTTCAAGCTCCAGCCGGTAAAGAGCCTGCCGCAGCGGGGTTCGGCTGATGGCCAAGTCTTGTGCGAGATTGTCCTCTACGAGCTGTTCAGAAGGTGAATATTCCAGCTCAATGATCTTTTTTCTGATTTCATTGTAAGCGTAATCACTTGCAGACTGCCTTCTGACTGGATTTGAAGAGTGCATGAAAAAATTCTCTCCCCTCCTTTTGTCTGAATATAAATATAATTGTATACAATTATACGGTTTTGTCAATGTCATCCAGATCAGCAAAAGTTTTGGACATGAAAAAACAAACACCGTCCCTCGTCTTGTAAGAGGCGGGTGTTTGTTTTTTTATTCATATTGATATAAGTACGGCCTGTCATCCATCCATTGTTTTAATTCAACAAGCATTTGTTCGTAGCCGATGGGCTGGTACGGCACATCTTCCCTTGTCATGACAAGGCTTTTATCAAACCGCATGTGATCATCGGGAATGATCGCAACACCTCTGGCAAAGATCTTATTTAGCAGGAGGAGCAGCTCGTATTTGGAGATGAAGCGATTTCCGGTGAGGTGAATCAGTCCGGTTAACCGCGATTCCAGCAGCCCCTCAATCGCTTTCGCCAGCTCGAGAGTCGTCAGCCCGTTCCAGAACACGTTGCTAAACCCGCGTATTTGTTCCTTTTGATTCATGAACCAATGGAACAAACCGATGCCGTCTTTCAGCTCGGGTCCTATAATGGACGTCCTGATGGTTAGATTTTGATCATCCAGGACTTCACCAAGACTTTTGGTTTGTGCATAGGCTGAACTCCCGTCTTTTGCATCAGTTTCCATATATTTTCCTTTTGAGCCTGAGAACACGCAGTCTGTGCTGATGTGAATCAGGTAATATTGATAATCGCCGCTCATGTCTGACAGCAGGTGGGGCAGAATGCTGTTAACATGGATCGCCTGCAGCAGGTTTTGACGTGCGGCATCATTTAAAATTCCGGTTGCATTGATAACGATGTCGGGTTTGACTTGTTGGAGCAGCTTTTTTAATTCATCTGTGTTTGTTACATCCAAAAAAAAGCAATGTGGATCATCGGACAGTGAATGGCGTTGTGTCCAGAATACTTCATATTGCGATTTCGCAGAAAAAAATTCCTTTAATACATGGCCGGCCATTCCCGTTCCGCCTAAAATCAGCAGTCTCACTGAATAAATCCTCCTTCCCTTAACAGGGCTGCAATTTCGGATTTCGACATTAACAGATCGTTTGATTGGTATTTCTGAAAGTTTGCTTTTTCGAATTTTCGATAATGCTTGCGCAGCTTTTCCGAAGGATGGGAAGGCAGTATCACATAATGCTCGGAGTCAAAGAGGTAGGTATACGGTGCTTCATGATCTGAGACCAGTACTTCATGAAGCTTCTCTCCAGGCCGGATTCCGATTTCTTTCATTCCGACGAAGCTTCCCATCTCTTCTATCAGAACCTCCGCAAGATCCACTATCTTGCACGCCTTCATTTTCATGACGAAGATCTCACCGCCTTGTGCATCTTCTGAAGCTTTAAGCAGCAAGTCTATCGCTTCGCCGACCGTTAGAAAAAACCTTGTCATTTCTTTTGACGTCAGCGTGAGGTCCTCCCCTTTTTGTATTAAATGTTTAAAGAGCGGTACGACGCTTCCGTTTGTTCCGAGTACATTTCCGCCTCTGATGCAGACAAAATCCGTATGCTCGCTGTAATCGTTGGCACGGATCATCAGTCTTTCTCCCAGCGACTTTGTCATTCCGTAAAAGTTGACTGGGTCAGCCGCTTTATCGGTTGAAACATCAATAACTTTCTTTACGCGATGGGCAAGGGCCGCACGTATGACATTCTGTGTTCCGACAACATTTGTTTTTAATGCTTCTTCAGGCTGTTCCTCACAGATCGGCACATGCTTCAATGCCGCAAGATGAAATATATAATCGACATCCCGGCAGGCAGACTCCAAAGACAGATAGTCTCTTACATCACCGATGATAAACTTTAATGCAGGATGATGATTGAACTCCCGCTGCATGCTGATTTGCGTGAATTCGTTTCTTGAAAAAATCCTGATCTCCTTTGGTTTGTATAATAATAGTTTTTTGGTAAGCTCCATACCCCAGGAACCAGTTCCTCCGGTAAGCAGTATTCGGGCGTTTTTAAACATACTTCTCCTCCTAAAACAGATCGTTTGATAGACTGTCAAAACTAGCATATAAATGTATATGTTTTGTAGAAATATTTGTGTGATAGAACAGCCTGATTGAAGAAAAATAAACCAGATTGAGAGGTTGGCCCATTCAAACTGCACACCTTTTTAGAGACGCGAATATATATATAAAGGTTTTCAGCCGTCATGATGATGGCGGAAGACGAGGTGTAGATAACAAAATAGATCTGTGCCGTCTTATGAAAAGACAGCGATTTGATCAGCAGCATAAAAGGAGTCAGATGGATGAAAATCATGACGATTATCGGGACCAGGCCGGAGATCATCCGCTTAAGTTTGATCATCGGCAAGCTTGATCAATTTGCCGATCAGCATATATTGGTCCACACCGGTCAAAATTATGATGAAAAGCTGAGTAAAATTTTTTTTGATCAATTAAAGGTAAGGATGCCGGACTATCACATTAAACTGTCGGGGCATTCAACAGGCGCTCAGATTGGTGAAATATTTACGGAAGTCGAAAAGCTGATATTAAAGCTTCAGCCTGACAAACTGCTTGTGCTCGGCGATACCAACAGTGCGCTTTGTGCTTTTCTGGGCGAAAGGTATGGAATTCCCGTCTACCACATGGAGGCCGGAAACCGCTGTTTTGACAATGCGGTCCCGGAAGAGATCAACCGCAGGGTCATCGATTCGATCGCCTCTTTTAATTTGCCCTATACAAGGATTGCCAAAGAAAATTTGGAAAGGGAAGGCATGCATCCGCAAAGAATTTGGGTGTCAGGAAATCCGATTTATGAAGTCATGAACCATTTTCGTGATGACATTTCACAAAGGAAGATGCTTGACACCTTGAATGTGAAGAGCCAATCCTTTATTTTGGTAACAGCGCACAGAGCGGAAAATGTAGATGTAAAAGAAAGGCTGCAGCATATTGTTGATGCGCTGACATCGCTTGCCGGCACACACAAAATACCGGTGATTTGCAGCATCCATCCGAGAACGAGGGATCGTTTGCAAAAATTCGGTATTCAACATCATGATGAGCTGCTGTCATTTTGTGAACCGTTTGGTTTTTTTGACTTCATCCACCTTCAGCAGCATGCGAAATGCGTCATAACGGACAGCGGAACGGTCCAGGAAGAGAGCTGCATCCTCAAAGTTCCTTCGGTTACCATCAGGAACAGTACAGAACGGCCTGAAACAGTGATGTGCGGAAGCAATGTGGTATCAGGGCTTGAAACGGAGCGGATCGTTCAGGCGGCGGAGTTAATGATGGAGGCGAAAACGGACTGGGAGCTGCCTGAAGGGTATGCAGACCCGCATGTATCAGACAAGGTTGTCCATTTTATCTTAGGCGGCTTGAGGCATGTTTAATATGGTAAACTGAGCATTCAACTCCATGTAAAAGCCTTCTATTTCTCGCAAGGTTCTTGAAGACATGTTAAAATCATCACAATTCATATATCGTTTTTACCATCAAAAGGAGGCTTCCCCATATGAAACAAGCTTGCAAACCCCTTCCGCCCGAATTTTACCGTAAGCCGACCCTTGAGCTTGCACAGTCACTGTTAGGATGTCTGTTGGTGAAAGAAACGGATGAAGGGACTGCTTCAGGGTATATTGTAGAAACCGAAGCTTATATGGGACCAAAGGACAGGGCGGCCCACAGCTTCGGGAACCGCCGGACGAAACGGACAGAAGTGATGTATCAAGAGGCAGGCCGCGCCTATACGTATACGATGCATACGCATACGTTGTTCAATGTCGTGAGCGCCGGCATTGATGAGCCTGAAGCGGTCCTCATCAGGGCGGTTGAACCGCATGAAGGGCTCCTGCTGATGGAGAAAAGAAGAAGCGGAAAAAAACCGCGTGATTGGACGAATGGGCCGGGAAAGTTGACAAAGGCGCTCTCTATCACAATGGATGATTACGGAAGGTGGCTGACAGAGCCGCCCCTGTATATTGCAAAAGGGTATGTCCCACACGACATTTCCTGCGGGCCGAGGATCGGAATCGAGAATTCGGGAGAGGCGAGAGAATACCCTTGGCGGTTTTGGATGAAAGGAAATTGGTACGTGTCGAGGTGAAAAAGGACTGGTTTGGCTCCCTGTCTCCCCGGGTAAAGGTGATAAAAATGGGAAGGGAGTCATGCCGGTCATGAAAAAACTGTTTAAAAATGTCGTAAAGTTGACACCTGTCATTTATCCGATCGCACGGAAAATCATCAAAGACAGAAAAGCGAAAAAGACTTGACAGCCGGCTGATCCGGCTGTTTTTCCAGATTGGAGGGCTTCACGTAAAAACGCTTTTCCAAGGTGCCGCTCCGCATGTAGGCAAATTGACTTGAAAACGCAATCATAATAGAATTTACTAATATGAGAGAAATTTCACAAAATGAATGAATATATGTTAAACAGCAGGAAAGATTCTGGCTGTTTGTTCATTGGTTCAAGCGATACCTTTATGAGGGGGGCTTTTTTATGCTCAATGCTCGGCTTAGCAGTATTCTCAGCGAATTAATGACAGCGGAATCACCCTTGACCAGCACTTATTTGGCCAACGGATTGAATGTCACCTCCAGGACGATCAGATCAGACGTAAAAGAATTAGACTATCTTCTCTCTAAAAACGGGGCTTCCATCACATCCATCAGAGGCGCCGGTTACAGGTTGTCCATCCATCATAACCACCTCTTTCGCCAGTTTCTGCAAAATACGTTTCAAGAAGAATTGTCAAACCCCGTTTTTCCAAATGAACGTATTCTCTATCTATTAAAAAGACTGCTGTTAACAGACGGCTATCTCAAACTTGAAGATTTGGCTGATGAGATGTTCATCAGCAAATCGACCGTTCAAAACGATATGAGGGACGTTCGAAAAAGGCTGAAACCTTACGGCATTGAATTAGAAATCAAACCAAATTACGGCTTTAAGTTGAGGGGAGATGAAGTAAAGCTGCGCTATTGCATGGCGGAGCATATTTTTCCGAAAAGAGAGAGCGAAATGGACATCCTGAACACCCGGATTTCGATCCTTCCGAAAGAAGAGCTGGGCATGATCCGCCAGACGATTTTGGAAAGGATAAGCGAGGATGAAATTTCCCTGTCTGACATTGGCTTGAACAACCTCCTGATTCATATCGCCATCGCCTGCAAACGAATTCGCAATGGAAAGCATGTCTCGTTTTTTTCAGAAGACATAAAGGAGATTATGAATCATAAAGAATATGAAGTATCCCGGTCGATTGTCCGGACGCTGAAAGAAAAACTGAAGGTGGCGTTTCCGGAAAAAGAGACGGCTTATATTGCCATTCATCTGATGGGAGCCAAAAGAACGGCAATGGCGAAGATCCCCAGCGATAAAATGGAAGGCTTTATTGATGAAGAGACAGATAGACTGACAGATTTGGTCATGGAAACAATCGATGAAAAATTCAGGCTGGGCATTAAGAATGACAAAGAATTAAAAATCGGCCTCTGTCTTCACTTAAAGCCGGCACTGAACCGCTGCCGCTACGGAATGAACATCAGAAATCCGATGCTGGACGCCATTAAAGCAAACTATCCGCTTGCATTTGAAGCAGGAATCCAGGCCGGAGAAGTCATCAAAAAGGAAACGGGATTCGACATTCAGGAAAGTGAAGTCGGCTATCTTGCTTTACATATCGGCGCCGCGCTGGAAAGAAGGAAAATGAAAACCCCGTCAAAGCGCTGTATCATTGTCTGCGCTTCAGGAGCGGGAAGCGCCATGCTGCTTCAGGACAGACTGCGGTCAAGATTCGGCTCAAAGCTTGAAATCATTGGAACGGTTGATTATTATAAACTGAATCAAATGCCGCTCCATGCCCTCGACTTTGTCATCAGCACCATTCCGCTGCCCGACGGACTCCCAATCCCGGTTGTTAAAGTGAATGCGATATTGGGAGGAGCAGATTTAACAAAAATAGAGCACGTCCTTACGGCAGATACAGAGCTGGCTGCAAGATATACGAGAAGACAGCTTGTCTTTTTGCAGGAACACTTTCAATCGAAAGAGGAAGTGCTGCGTTTTTTGTGTCATCAAGTAACAGCGCTTGGCCTTGCGGATGAAGGTCTTGAAGCCTCAGTCTTGGAAAGAGAGGCTGTTGCGCCCACGTGCTTTGGCAATCTTGTGGCGATTCCCCATCCGATGACACCGCAAACAGATACAACATTTTGGGCGGTATGTACGCTGCAAAAGCCGATAGAATGGGAGGATAAAAGAGTCCAATTCATCTGCCTTCTTTGCGTTGAAAAAGACAATACCTCCAATCTGCAGGGGATGTACAAGTTATTGGGCAATGTGCTGGATAATCGGTCGATTGTCCGGGAACTGCTGAAATGCAAAACGTATGAAGAGTTTATGGCTGTTTTCAGAAGTCCATTTTCCGGATAAAACATGTTCCCCTGTCTTTTTTCCGGAGGGAAGAGGAAAATCATTAAGTCAATATGAAAACGGTTTCATTGTATGATGAAACTGTAAAACAGATTCGAATTCATTGCAAAAAGGGGGATATATAAATATGAACATCTTATTAGCTTGTGCAGCAGGTATGTCAACTAGTTTGCTTGTTACGAAAATGGAAAAAAGCGCAGAGGAACAAGGAAAAGACTATAAAATTTGGGCCGTCTCCGGAGGAGAAGTCCAAAATCATATTGATAAAGCCGATGTATTGCTCCTCGGCCCGCAAGTCCGTTATATGCTTCCGCAATTGAAGAAATTGGGGGAATCGAAAGGGGTGCCTGTCGACGTCATCAACACGGTCCATTACGGGACTTGTAATGGGGCAGAAGTGCTGAAATCCGCAGAACAGCTTGCCGGTGTTTGAAGGAGGGCGGAGGGGTGAATAAGTTCAACCTGTTGTTAGAGGAGAAGGTCATGCCGATCGCCGGCCGGATCGCCGCCCAGCGCCATTTGCAGGCGCTCAGAGACGGGATCATCCTGACCATGCCGCTGATTATCATCGGTTCGCTGTTTCTCATCTTAGCCAACCTGCCGATTCCAGGGTATGCGCAATTCATGGCTGGGATATTCGGCGACCAATGGGCTGAAAAGCTGAGCTACCCGGTAAACGTCAGCTTTGACATTATGGCGCTTATCGCAACGTTTGGAATCGCATACCGACTTGCCGAGAAGTACGGAATTGACGCATTGTCTTCAGGTGCGATCGCCGTAGCGGCTTTCCTGCTCGCCACTCCTTATCAGATTCCTTTTACACCTGAAGGCTCTACCCAGGAAATTATGGTCTCGGGGGGTATACCGATTTCCTTAATGGGAAGCAAGGGTCTGTTTGTCGGTATGCTGATTGCGATGTTTTCTACTGAAGTATACCGTTGGGTCGTTCACAAAGACATTGTTGTCAAAATGCCTGACGGTGTGCCTCCGGCCGTCAGCAAATCATTCATCGCCCTGATTCCGGGGTTTGCCGTCATCGGTTCGATCTGGATCGCCCGCCTTTTGATTGAAATCACGCCTTTTGAAAGCCTGCATAATGTCGTCAACGTGCTTTTGGGCACGCCGCTTTCCATTCTCGGAGGCAGTCTCGGGGGAAGCCTTGTGGCCGAAACCGTCCAACAGCTTCTGTGGTCTTGCGGTTTGCACGGGGCGAACATCGTCGGCGGGGTCATGTCGCCGATCTGGTATGGCGCAATGGATGAAAACCGTCTTGCTTTTCAAGCCGGAGAAGTTCTGCCGAACATTTTTACAATCCAGTTTTTCGAAATCTTTATCAATATCGGCGGAAGCGGAGCTACATTGGCGCTGGTCATCACCATGTTTTTCAGATCGAGAAGCAAGCAGATGAAGCAGTTGGGGAAACTTGCAATCGGACCGGCCGTTTTTAACATCAATGAACCGATTATTTTCGGGATGCCCATCGTCATGAACCCGATGCTTTTGCTTCCGTTTATCGTATCACCGCTTCTGATGATGATCGCAACCTATATCGGAATGAGCACCGGTCTCGTCGCAAAACCTGCGGGAATTGCAGTGCCTTGGACAATGCCGCCGCTTTTTTCAGGATACTTGGCGACGGGCGGAAAAATTTCCGGAGCTGTCATGCAGCTGATTAACCTGTTCATCTCGTTTGCCGTTTACTACCCGTTCTTTAGAATGTGGGATAAACAAAAGCTGAAAGAAGAAAGCGAGCTGGAAGCTGGGCCGCCTGCAAATGAAAATCAGCAGATCGGCGTATAAAAAAGGGGGTGCACTTATGACTGAGGAGTTGGAACAGACGATTTTTCAAATCATTCTCCACGGAGGAAACGGCAGAAGCTTTTGCATGGAAGCCATTGCCGAAGCCAAGAAGGGCGATTTTGCCGAAGCAAAAAAAAAGCTTCAGTCAGCGGATGAGGAATTGATAAAGGCTCACCACTTTCAAACGGCTCTCATTCAAAATGAAGCAAAGGGGACAAAAACAGAGCCGTCACTATTAATGATTCATGCGCAAGACCATTTAATGAATGCAATGACAATGAAAGATTTGGCATCGGAAATTGTTGATTTATATAAAAACATAAATATTCGCGGAGGTGTCAACTGATGAAAAAAGGCTTGAAAATCGTAACAATTGGCGGAGGTTCAAGCTATACGCCCGAATTGGTTGAAGGATTGATCAAAAGACACGAGGAGCTGCCTGTAAGCGAGCTATGGCTTGTCGATATTCCCGAAGGAGAAGAAAAGCTCAATATCGTCGGAACGCTGGCAAAACGGATGGTTGAAAAGGCGGGAGTTCCGATTAAGGTGCACCTGACGCTTGATCGCAGAGAGGCCTTGAAAGACGCTGATTTCGTCACCACTCAATTCCGCGTCGGTCTGCTTGAGGCAAGAGCGAAAGATGAAAGAATCCCATTAAAATACGGTGTCATCGGTCAGGAGACGAATGGTCCCGGGGGCTTGTTTAAAGGACTTCGCACCATTCCGGTCATACTCGATATCGCAAAAGACATTGAAGAGCTTTGTCCTGATGCCTGGCTTGTCAATTTCACAAATCCGGCCGGCATGGTGACAGAAGCGCTGCTCCGCTATTCAAATCTGAAAAAAGTCGTCGGTCTGTGCAATGTGCCGATCGGCATGAAAATGGGAGTGGCAAAAGCGCTTGATGTTGACGAAAGCCGCGTGGAAATCCAATTTGCCGGGTTGAACCATATGGTGTACGGCCTCGATGTCTTCCTTGACGGTGTCAGTGTCAAAGACAAAGTGATTGAAGCAATGGCAGATCCGGCAAATGCAATGACCATGAAAAATATTTCCGGCGAGTCATGGGAGCCCGACTTTATCCGCGGTCTTGACTTAATTCCATGCGGATATCACCGCTACTACTATAAAACCAAGGAAATGCTTGAGCATGAAATAGAGGCGTCGCAAACGGAAGGAACCCGTGCTGAGGTCGTTCAAAAAGTAGAAAAAGAGCTCTTTGAATTATATAAAGATCCAAACCTGGCCATCAAACCGCCGCAGCTTGAAAAACGCGGAGGCGCATATTACAGCGACGCGGCCTGTAACCTGATCAGCTCGATTTATAATGACAAACACGATATTCAGCCTGTCAATACGATGAACAATGGTGCAATCGCAAGCATACCGGATGATTCAGCGGTGGAAGTAAACTGCGTCATGACGAAGAACGGTCCAAAACCGATCGCAGTCGGGGACTTGCCGGTCAAAGTCAGAGGCCTTGTCCAGCAGATCAAATCGTTCGAACGAGTCGCCGCCGAAGCCGCTGTGACCGGCGACTACAACACCGCTCTTGTGGCGATGACGATCAACCCGCTCGTACCGTCCGACAAAATCGCTAAGCAAATACTGGATGATATGCTTGAAGCGCATAAAGAGCATCTTCCGCAGTTTTTTAAATCAGTAGAAGCATAGATTGATTGCCAAGGTTCCGGCCGTCTCCGCCGGAACCTTTCGTTGTAGGAGGAATTGCCACTAAAGGCGGCCAATCTGAAGCGGCGGCGTCCGGTCCGGCGGCAGAGGACAAATCTGTGTCTGAAGCAGATTGCCGTCCGCAGCGTCACGCCAATTGAACAGCGGAGCCGCATGGCGGACCGCCTCTGTCAGCTGTACCCGAATATCCTGCAGCCGACGCGGTCCGAATGCTTTACCAAGGCTTGGGGTTACATATGGGCGCTTGCTTCTTTTTCCTTGATAAGATCTGAGCGGCGGGCTTTCGCAAGCTGAGTAAACAGCAAAATTCCGACGCCGGCAAGGATTTCGATGAAACCGCCGATTGCGATGACTTTGCCGGCTCCGAGCGCCTGTGCAGCATATCCGCATGCCAGCGCGCCTAAAGGAAGCGACAAATTTGTGATCATATGAATGACAGCAAACACCTGAGGCTGGTCATCCCCTTCCACAGACGTCTGAATGATCGTGAATTCTGGAACATTGATCGAGCTTATGGCCGCACCAAATGCAAAAGCGGCGAGAAATACAAGGGGCAAAAAGGTATTCAACCCCGTAATGAAATAAGCCATTCCTTCAAAAATTCCGGCCGCAATAAAGAGCAGCCCGTATCTGTTGACTTTTACTTTGGCGAGGATAAAGCCCAATAAAAAAGCCCCTCCGGCTGTCGTAGCCTTCAATAAGGAATGGATGAACGGCGTACCGTTTAAATCTTCGTCAACATACACCGCGGAAAGCGCCTCCCATGGCGATGCCGCCAAATTCATAAATATACAATAAATGGCTAGCGGGAATAAAACCTTATGATGCCTTACAAGAGTAAATCCTCTTTTTAATCTTGAAAAATATGTACCCCTCGGTTTGCCGGTATTGGATTCAGTAAGTTGCTGGGCCGTTTTACTTTTAATACAAAGGACAAATATCCCTGATATGATGTAAAGTGTGAACGACATAATCATCGTCGGCGCCGGGCCGATAAAAGTCAGAAGCACCCCGCACAATGTGACAGCACCAAGCCTTACAATTTCCGAGGAAGACTGGAGGATTGCATTTGCTTTTTGAATCAGCTCTTCGTCGACAATTTGAGGAATCAGTGTAATGGATGCGGGATTATATGTCGCCCCCGTTGCTGAATGGATAATCATCAGCCCCAGGACAAACCACATCGGTGAAAAGCCGTTATAGTAGCATATCGGGATAGCCAGTACAACCGCCGCTCTCGTTAAGTCCGAAAAATACATCCAGAATTTTAGCGCGCTTCTTTTTACCAGAGGCCCTGTCAACGGTGCCAAAAAAGCTTCTGGAAGGAAGGTGACGGCGAGCAGAAAAGCGGTGCCGATTGCGCCTTTTCCATCAAAAATCAGGAACCATAAAATAGAGTTGAAGGCGAAGCAGTCGGCTGAAATTTTAATGAGCCTGGAGAAGAAAAGAAGCGTAAAATTCTTTTTCCAGACACTCAATGCTCCATTAGTTTTCTCCATCTTCAAAGTCCTTTCTTTTACATCGCGGTAGTCGTTTTTTTGATGTCTCCTTTCATAATGTTTAATAGGAATGATTTTATATGTATATAGATGATTTTAACATAGTTTATAGAAAATGGTATCAAATCTGGTGAGTCATTTTCATGAAGGGATATTTGAGAGGCATGCCTGCCTGGGGGTTGGCCGCCATCCGGCCCGGAAATGGGCCGGCCCTCTTGATTTTAGAGGGGCCGGATGGTTCAACATGATTGGGTGACAGTGTCGACTTCTACTGTCCAGCCGAATGGGTCTGGCAATGCGCCTTTTTGAATTCCTGTGATCGTGTCATAAAGTTTTTTAGCGATTTCTCCGGTTTCTCCGCCGTTAATGACGAGGCTTTCATCTTTCCAAATCAGCTCTCCGACCGGGGAGATGACAGCTGCGGTTCCAGTGCCAAACGCTTCTTCAAGCAGCCCGTCTTTATGGGCCTGGATCAATTCGTCAACGGAAATTTTCTTTTCGGTGACAGGAAGGCCCCATTGTTTTAAAAGGTAGAGGACGGAGTTTCTCGTAATGCCTTCCAAAATGCTGCCGTTTAGCGCAGGGGTGACGATTTCTCCGTCGATTTTGAAGAAGATATTCATGCTTCCCACTTCTTCAATGTATTTCTTCTCAACTCCGTCCAGCCATAATACTTGGGAAAATCCTTTGCTTTCGGCAACTTCCTGCGCCTTCAGGCTGGCCGCGTAGTTCCCGGCCGTTTTTGCGTTTCCTGTGCCGCCTGTCACTGCCCGGACAAATTCACTCTCAACGGCGATTTTTACAGGTTGGATGCCTTCCTTGTAATAAGAGCCGACCGGCGACAGGATAATCAGCAGTTTATATGTCTTGGATGGAGCGACACCGAGGTAAGGCTCCGTTGAAATAATGAATGGCCGGATATATAGCGATGTTCCTTCTGCGGCCGGAATCCACTCTTTTTCGATCTGAAGAAGCTGCTTAAGTCCGTCCAGCACCGTATCCGGATCGACCCGCGGAATGCAGAGGCGGTCGTTTGATTTGTTCAGCCGTTCAACGTTTTTTTCCGGTCTGAACAAAAGAACTTTTCCATCGTCTGATACATAAGCTTTTAATCCTTCAAAAACGGATTGGCCGTAGTGATATACCATTGCAGCCGGGTCCATTTCGATAGGCTGGTAAGGGACGATCCGCGGATCATGCCAGCCGTTTTCAGCCGAATAATCCATGACGAACATGTGGTCGGTAAATACACGGCCGAATTCGAGCCGGTTCGGATCAGGCTTTTGTTTTTTCGTTTGACTGAGCTGTACGCTGATGGTTTGTTTTGTCATAATCATTCTCCCTGCCGTTCTAGTCTTTTTTCCAAAAAATATTTATATTCTATTTTAAACCTTATATTCATAATCGCAATAGATTTCAGAGAAATTTGCAAAATAGAATTTTTGGAAATATTTAAAACCTATATTGTTGATAGAGGCCGTAAAATAAAAAAAGATCCCCTCGCAAGGGAATCCTTTTTCATAATTTGTTTTGATAAAAATCTTCGATTGCTTTGTCGACGTAAACCCAGCCTTTCCAGCCGAGATGGATCGTATCTTTCAGGAAATAAGGGTCGTATTCGTGATTTGTTAAATCAGCTACCTGAAAACCTTCTGCTTCAATCTGTTTTTTGATCTTAGCATAGTAATCGGTCCGCCCTTTTTTAGGGAAGCCGGTATAGTCATACCATTTGCCGTGTACAGGAACCGAAATGAACAAAGGTTCGGCGTCCGACTCCTTCAGAACATCCATCATCATCTGAAAGTCGTTGAACTCCACGGATTTTACATAAGACATATGTTTCTTGCTGTTTTTTAATTTCTTCAATTTCGGTTTTATCTTTTTATATGCGTTATTGACCAATTTAAACTGATTTGAGCGGGATTCCTTCTCTCCGACCTGCGCCGCCATCTGCTTCAGCTCACCCCAGGATTTATTCTTCACACTTTGTGAAATGGTGCGGTCGGGGGCGGTGCCTTCAGCCATTGAATAGTATAGATCCTTTTTCTGCAGCACGTTTCGATAAGCTTTGGCAGCCGGCGTGAGAAGGGACAGTGTCATATGATCCTGCTTTAGCTCAGCTTTATATATCGCTGCGAGCAGGGCGTCATTTTTGACAGCATGGTATTTCAGCATGCGTTTGATCATTTTTTTCTTTAAATTTTGGTCGATATGTTGATTGAATAATAGATCATAGGCCTGTAAGGCTGAGAAATTCGGCGCGAAATGGGCTTCATCAGACCCTTTTTTCTGAAACCACTGCGGGGAAATGATGAATACCAGTTTCTTTCCCTTTAATTGATCCGCATGAGCTGCGAAATTGACAGCGTGGATCAGGGATTGTGAACCGCCTTTTCCGACCAGGTATGGAGTAAATCCTTTATTATTTACTTTGAAATAATTAGACGGATGAAATTGATCCAACCGGGACAGTTCGGATGATCCATAGATCGGGAGGTACTTTGGATCTTCAAGCATTTTGCTTTGAAGGTACGTTCCCTGGAACATCATCGGATTCAGCTCCGTCGCCGATGTCTCCACCCGGTCTTTAGGAACAAACGCCGCCAGCCATGAATTTGGGATCATGATCATGGTGAAAAAAAGTAAAAATGCCAAAATGATTGGCCCGAATAAAAAACGCTTTTTCATTATCTCAACTCATTCAGCTGCTTTATGATTTGATTTGGCGTGTTCCATGCATCCCGGTCAAATTCTGTAATCGGCACAGTGATGTTAAAGCGGCTTTCAAACGCGAGCAGCAGCTCTACCGTACCAAAGGAATCGAGGATTCCTTCTTCAAAAATATCGATATCAGGATTCTCCTTGACGATATCGTCCTGACAAACTTCTGCTATAACTGAAAGCACTTCTTGATTAAAGTCCATTGTAAAATTCTCCTTTTAATGAATTAGTTTTCCTGAGAAAATAAAGAATCCAAAGCACACAAAATGGAAGGTCACCACTATTGAGACTGCTGTCGTCCACTTGTTGTTTGGCCACCATTTAAACTTCTTATTCCATTTTTCAAAGAAGTTGAAGCCTACCATAAGCAGTGCGTGATAAAGTCCGTAGATGATGTACTGAAGGGCAAGGCCGTGCCATACGCCCATTAAAAGAAACAGCAGCACATATCCGATATTTGAAACCGCCATCCGGTTTTTGATCCATTTTTTCTTTGTCATCCAGAAGACAAAGCGCATAAACACGTAGTCTCTGAACCAGAATGAAAGAGACATGTGCCATCTGTTCCAGAAATCTTTAATATTGCGGCTGATAAACGGCTTATTAAAGTTTTCCGGAGACTTGATCCCCATGATATAGCTGATGCCGACCGCAAAAGCCGTATAGCCGGCAAAATCGAAGAACAAGTAAAGGCTGTAAGCGTACATGTATCCGAGTCCGTGAGAGATGCTGCCGGACGTGATGTGCGGCAGATTTAAAATAATGTACGTATTAATGCAATATCCAATAATGAATTTGTACAAAAAGCCGAGAAAAATCTTGTTGATTCCCTTATACAGCAGCTCTTCATACTGCTCTTTCGTCCAGACCGTCTGTTCATCCTTTTCAAAACGGCGGTACCTGTCAATCGGCCCTGATGAAATGGTCGGGAAAAACAGAATGAAATACAGCAGTCTGCCGACGGGAATCTGGTTTTTGATCAAACCGTCGCGGGTTTCAATTATGAGCTGAACCCCTTTAAAGGTTAAATACGAGATTCCGAGAAAACTTGCCCAGTTGTTCAGGCCAAGGAACGGCAGCAGCTTCGAAACCGCCAGGGGCAGAATGGAAGCTGCTGCGGCCAAACAAAATACAAAGCCGCTGTTCGCTTTGGAACGGTAGGCAATATAGCCTTTGATCAGCACCATTTGCCAAAGCGTAAACAAGATCAGAGCAATGAGCCCGTGCAGGCTGTTTGAAAAAATGAGCGCCAGCACAACAACGGAAACCGCCATATTGTAGAGCTGAAATCTTTTTCCGTTGAGCCCAAGGATGATGGTCGGCGCCAATAAAATAGCCAATATGATAAAGAAGAGAAATGAACCGTACGGCGTCATACTGATACCTCTTCTTTTAGCCGTTTTCTGTCAATTTTACCGTTTGCAGTCATCGGAATCTCTTTTTGATACACGAATTTTCTCGGTATCATATAAGCCGGCAGCGTGCTGCCAAGATCTTTCTTAATGGCGCTCGTCAACTGGTATTCCTTTTCAAAATCGTGTTCAGCAGGCACGATCATCGCGATCAAATACTCGATTTTCTCTTCACGGTAGTATGGAATCACCACGGCGGACTGAACGTATTTGGATTGATTAATTTGGTATTCAATCTCTTCAAGCTCGATGCGGTAGCCGTGCAGCTTAATTTGAAAGTCGAGTCTTCCCTGGAAGAAAAGCTGGCCGTTTTCTTTGTAGCCGGCGTCTCCAGTACGGTAAGCCGCTTCTCCGTTATATGAGAAAAATGATTTTTCCGTCAGCTCTTTTTCGCCTAAATAGCCTTTGCTGACGCTTTTTCCGGTGATAATAATTTCGCCTTTTTCACCATCTTTAACAGCTTCCCCGTCTTCGTTGACGATGACGATCTCTGTGTCAGGCTTCGCTGAACCGACAGGAAGGGAAGAGTATTGAGCTAACACTTCGTCTGTCACTTCAATTGAAGTCACTGCCACTGTTGCTTCCGTCGGGCCGTACGTATTGAAGACCCGGGCTTTCGGAAATCGTTCTTTCAGCTGTCTGGCGACTGATGCAGGGAGCGTTTCTCCGCAGAACATAAATACACTCAGGCCGGGGAGAAGCTCCTCTGAAAATGACGGATCCATCAAGCACATTTGGGCAAATGAAGGCGTTGAAGTCCAGACATTGACGTTTGATTGTTTCAGCGCTTCAAATAAAAGCTTCGGCCGATTAATCATATCTTTCGTGACGGTCCAGAGAGTGCCTCCGGCCTGCAGGCAAGGATAAAGATCCATCACTGACAGGTCAAAGGAAAACGGTGCCTGGTTTAAGAACACATGACCGTTTTTTACCGGGAA
The DNA here is from genome assembly GCF_001592005.1 of Bacillus sonorensis NBRC 101234 = KCTC 13918. Classification (GTDB taxonomy): domain Bacteria; phylum Bacillota; class Bacilli; order Bacillales; family Bacillaceae; genus Bacillus; species Bacillus sonorensis. The sequence goes on along the minus strand of NZ_BCVZ01000001.1, from coordinate 313,665 downwards.
ATCCCCGGTAATCCAGTTTGTGAAGCTTTGCAGGTTATCGGCGGAAATTTGCACGCCTTTTGGATTCCCTGTGCTTCCGGACGTATAGATAATGTAAAATGTCTCTCCGTCCTTCACCCAGTTGTCAGGATTCGTCTCAAGCTGTTCTTCGCTGTCAAGCAGCTCCGGTGTGAGCACGGAAATCAGAGCATCCCCTGTATCCAGGTCGGTTCCGGAGTTGTTGATCACAAGCTCTGCTTTTGAGCTTGTGATGATTTTCATCACCCGGTCAGCCGGTATGGAAACATCAACCGGTATATACGGATGGCCGGATTTCACGCAGGCAAGGAAAGATACCGGCATTTCCGGCTGCATATGGCCGTAGACGATGATAGGGGAACGATCGCTGACCGCTGCTTTTTGAAGCCGGGAAGCAAGGCGCTCCGACTGTAACCACAGTTCTCTGTATGTCAGCGATTTGTCTTCATTCACAAATGCAAGTGTATCGGGTTGTGTTTGAGCATAATTTTTAATCGTTTCTATCAGTTTCATTTTGATTCTCCATTAAAAGTCGTTATAAATATATGAACCTGTATTTGCTGTATGGAATCCGTAAATCAAAAACAACAGCACCAGAATCAGAAAGTAGTAAGAAGTGTTGAGCAGCCACTTCATTGTTGTTTTTTCATACAACATTTTAAGCTTGGTTAACATTGATCTGTTCCTTTCCCTAATAAAATTGCCGTGACAACAGTATAAGACGAATTTGATTTATAAAAGTTTCATTTCTTCTAAAAAAGTGGAAAAAAATTTGTGTGATTTTGTTCAAAATTGCTGAAAACTTGAGTCCTATCAGCCTATTATAAACATTTTATGCTGAATATCAATCCAATAATATTTTTCTTTTTGGAAATTAGCGCCATCTTTTGACGCGTGAAAAAAATAAAATTGCATTCTGCTGCCGTATGAACAGCGCAGCTCCTAAAATGCCGTGCCGGCCATGATAGCAAAAAAAATGGTCCGGCGATCAGAACATTTAAAGAAAATGTTATAATCTTATTAGTGAAAACAGTTTTCTCTTGTTCGAAACTTTAGCAGAAATGACAACGTCTATTGTGTTGAAAAGACATTAATTTGACATAAGGAGAACCAATATGGAGACTTCAATAGATCAAATAACAAGTTTGCCGCAGCATCAAATAGAAGATTTCAGGCAGCTGATGGAAGATTGGAAAAACGAGCTTTTAGTTTATAAATTCGCTTTGGATCAAATGGATACGAAATTTTCGATTATCAGTCAGGAATACAACTTAATTCATGGACATAATCCGATTGAACATACAAAATCCAGGGTGAAAAACTTTGAAAGCCTGATTAATAAGCTTGTGAGAAAAGGCTGTGATATTACAACGACCGCCGCCAAAGAGCATATCAACGATATCGCGGGACTCAGGATCGTTTGTTCATTTGTATCGGATATATATAATATGGTCGAAGTGCTGAAAGAGCATGAAGATATTAAAATTTTGAAGGTGAAAGATTATATTAAAAATCCGAAGCCGAACGGTTACCGCAGCCTCCATTTAATAGTAGAAGTACCCGTTTATTTGACAAACCGGGTGGAGCATGCCAAGGTGGAAATCCAAATCAGAACGATTGCCATGGATTTTTGGGCGAGCCTTGAGCATAAAATCTACTATAAATTAAATAATGAAGTGCCTGACCGGCTGACCGACGAGCTGAAAGAAGCCGCCGATATCGCAAATTATCTCGATGAAAAGATGCTTCATATCAGATCAAAGATTGATCAATCATAAAGCCGGGCCAAGATTTTCCCGGCTTTGCTTTTGGCGGTTCGTTCTTTCTGTTTGAAGATCATGAATGGAATTGCCGGTATGGCGTGTGGGGTTGACCATGTCATACGACGTTGGCTTTCCTCCGATTCCCTGTCTTGTTACACTTTCTCCGCAACAAGCCGCCCACCATATATTCCAGCTTGATAAGCCGCTGATTTCCCTTTTTGTTTTGCCCTGTCACCGATCCGAAACCTTCAAGCATTTCCTCTCCTTTTGTGTGGCATGTCCAATCCTACTTTGAAAGAAATGACGGCGGGGCTGTTTCATTTTCGCTGTTTTTCTTACCTGTTCACCTGTTGTGACGCCAAACCTCAAGAAATGATATATGATGGCCGCCGGAGAATATATTCATGTAAAATATTTCATAAGCGCTATACATATGTTTTAAGAGCTCCCGCTGATTCATCCGGCAGGGATGCGTACTTTTTGCGAAACGATCATGAATCGAATAAGCGAATCGAGAAAAAGATAATCACAATGAGGAGGTCTTGATATGAACGGACTGCATATTGATTTCAATAAAACGGCTCTTGTCTTAGTCGACTTGCAAAAAGGGATTGTCAAAATCCCCGGGGGAGATGCCGTTGTAAAGAAAGCGGTTAAATTAATCGACGTGTTCCGGCAAAAACAGGGGTTTATCTGCTTTGTAAATGTCGCGTTTCATGATGGGAAAGATGCACTTATGCCGGAAACGGACGAGCCTGCGCAAACTTCAGCCGAACGCCCGTCCGATTGGGCGGAGTTTGTACCTCGGCTCGGCGTCGGAGAAGGCGATTACATTGTAACCAAGCGTCAATGGGGCGCTTTTTTCGGAACGGATTTGGATCTTCAGCTTCGGCGCCGGGGGATTGACACGATTGTGCTGTGCGGAATCGCCACGAATATCGGCGTTGAAAGCACGGCCCGGGAGGCGTACCAGCTTGAATATCAGCAGGTCTTTATTACAGATGCGGTGACAACATTCAGCGAGGAAGAACACGAAGCCTCAATCCGCTTTATTTTTCCCAGAATCGGCAGGCTTCGGACGGCGGAAGAGTTTTTATCACAGTTCTCATGAAAATCTCTAAAAAGAGCAGGGCGCTGTTTTTGACGACCGTCGCATCTGGAACCATGCTGAACCCGCTGAATTCCTCGATGATCTCATTGGCTCTTCACAGCATACAAAAAGAATTTGAATTGTCGTTTTCAACGGTATCCTGGTTGATTTCATCTTTTTATTTGGCCAGTGCGGTCGCCCAGCCTGTTACAGGCAAGCTTGGAGATATAATCGGACGGAAAAAGCTGTTTTTGTTCGGTTTGATCCTTGTTGCCGTTTCGGCGCTCGGCGCTCCTTTAGCCCCCGCGTTTATGGTTTTATTGGTCATGCGTTTATTCCAAGCGATCGGGAGCAGCGCGATTTATCCGTCCGGAGTGGGGCTGATCAGGAGCCATATCCATGATCGCCAAGCCTCCGCCTTGGCCGTCCTTTCCATTTTTGCTTCTGCCATGACGGCACTGGGTCCGACCGTGGGGGGCTTTTTAATCGTTTGGGGCGGATGGCAGGCCATTTTTACGGTCAATTTTCCGTTTATCCTGTTCAGCTTTTTGCTTGGGATGTACATGTTTCCAAAGGATGAGAAAAAGCCCGGCTTAAATGCCAAGGCCGTCATCAGGCAGCTCGACTTGACGGGAATCCTTTTATTCGCCGGCGGAATCGTCCTTTTATTGTCTTTCTTGCTTTCTTTAAGCACAGACCCCCATTATGCCGAAGGGATTTGCGGATTTGTTCTGCTTTTCATCTTTGTATGGTGGGAGCTGCGCACGGATCACCCGTTTATTGATATGCGGCTGTTTGTATCCCATCGGGCGCTGTCATCGGTGTATGTCCAGTTTATTATGTTGAACATTTTTAATTACTGTCTGTTTTTCGGACTTCCAAGTTATTTTCAGGATGAGATGCAACTTTCTGTTCAAACAAGCGGATTGCTGATGCTGTTTATGTCCGGAATGAGCATCATCGTGTCTCCGCTTGCGGGAAAGTGGATAGATCGCTCAGGGGAGACACAGCCTGTATTGGCCGGGGCTTGTTTAATGATTGCCGGAGCAGTGCTCATGACGCTCTTTTTCGTGCAGGCGCCGATGATCTGGAAAGGTTTGATTCTTTCTTTGCTGGGAATCAGCTACGGCCTCGGCAATGTAGCCCTGCAGTCAGCCATGCTGACGGCAAGCCCTTCCGACATGATCGGCACGTCTTCAGGCCTCTTTCAAACGTGCCGTTATTTAGGCTCAATCCTTTCCTCGGTCATTCTTGGCTTGCTGTTCGGGCAAGAAATCACCGCCGGTCATTTCCGGGATTTGGGGATGATCATGGTGATCGTCGCCATCGGAAGCCTGATCTTTAGTTTCCGGTTTGTCAAATTGGCGAAGGATCTGGATTGATTAAAATAGAGCTGCGGGGTGCGGCTCTATTTTTTGTTATGACGATTCATTCAAAACCGAACAAAAAATGAGTATTGGACTTATTTGGAGATCGGGAAAACGATGGTCATTGCACAACAGTTTGTCCAAACTTAGGTAAGGATAAAGTAGGGCGAACGAAGAAAAAAACAAAAAAATGATATTAAATACTTATGTTAAATTAGTAATAAAGTTACAAAATTGTAATAAAAAATAAAATCAAAATTGGTTGAAAAAACTATGATAAATGAAACAATATTATGGAAATAATTAAAGAAAGTTGTCTATCATAATTTTGGTGGGAATTTTTATCGTTGGATTTATGGTTCCTAAAACTAGTTTTGCTCAAGAATCTGCGAAAAGGGTAATGTAAAAGATCCTGATCAGGCAATACTAAATGCTGAACAAGAAAAATTAATTAATACTATTAAACCTTACGTACATGTAGATGCTGATGGAAAGTTATTTTTGAAAAATGTCCCTGAAGATTTATACAAGGAATATAATCTTAGTGCTTTAGAGGATTTTGAGTACATAAATAAAGGCGTAGAAAATAATCAATTGGTTATAGATATTCAACTCAATATAAAACCAACAGGATTTCAAATCATGGCTACTTATGGTAAGTGGATTCACCATTGGTGGGTTATGACAGAAAATTCACTCATAAATAAGCAAACGGTTATATAAGTGAATTAAATGCTGCAGCTGGAGGTGCCGGAATGGCGACAGGTATATTCGCTGAATTGCCGCCAATAGCGGGAGTAGCCGGGATGGCAACAGGATATTGGACGCTATTAGCTTCACGTGTGGATGCACATAACGGGAAAAAAGGTGTTCTTGTGTCAATTACTTGGGCACTTGTTTTCAGTGTTGAATCTCTATAAAACTTTCAAAACGTATGGTTGATCAACCATACGTTTTTTGAAAATCAATGTTTACGCTTTTTGGTCACAACTGTAATCATCACCATGACTATAAAGATAACGAATAATTGTATAAGATAAGGAAACAAAGTACATCATCTCCTAATAAATTTTTGAGAAGATCATAAATAAAATGTTGACTGTTGCAATAATAAGAGCACCAAGGATTACAATAACTGTCTGCGCACTCAAGTTTATAATGTTATTTCCTAAGATAAAAAAAATAAAGAGATATCCCATCGAAATAAAATAATTATAAAACATGGCTTTTTGTTGGATTAATTTATAGCGCTCATCATTTTTCTTAAATTGAGGATATAAATAACCTAGTCTGAAAAACATGATAAATAAAGAAAAAGGCAGAAAAGCCATTTCAAATTCAGATTTTCCATTAACCCATAGGCTAAAAAAAATATATAGACTTAAAATCAACATCAAAAAACTGATTGTGAAATTACCTAATCGTGAATTCATGATTTACCTCCTTAAACATCTTCGCTGTCTAGAATAAATAATTCTTCTACTGTAGTTTCAAAAAGCTTTGCCATCAACATTGCTAACCGAAGAGAGGGGTTGTATTTTCCCTTTTCAATTGAAATAATGGTTTGTCTTGACACATTAAGTTTCACCGCTAAAGTCTCTTGAGAATAATTGTATTTTTTTCTAAATTCAACAAGTCGATTTTTCATAAAACCCCCCCGTGTAATTCTACCGTAACGTAAAATTAACTTTACGTCAAGGTTACTTTACAAAATGAGGCCAAGAGTCCCGTGTATCAGCGGAACATACGCGAAAATACTTAAATAATAAGTCGACGAAAGACCCTATCTCCTTCTTGTCTAAATAGAGATCTTAATCAACCACATGTCGTTCGGCCAGCTGAGTATTTTTTTGTTTTGGCGGAGTTCTCGGTTCTTGCCCGCCTGATGAGGTATACTGAAGGAGAAAGGGAGCGTACTGTGAAAAAAGCCGACCTGCCTGTGTTTTTCTCGATTGCGCTCTGATAGGACAAAACACGTTTCAGAAATGACCTAAAAAGGATGATGAACATGAACCAGGAGCTGATTCAAATCGGCCAAAAGGTATTGTCGATCTGTCTCGGGCTGAAAAAAGGGGAGTCTTTTCTGATTGTCTGTGACGACAATAAAAAAGGACTGGCAGAATCTTTGTATCAGGCGGGACAAGCGCTTGGGGCGGAAACGATGCTTGCGGTCATGAAGACAAGGGGAAAACCAGGCGAAGAGCCGCCGCCGTCAATTGCTTCGGCAATGAAGCATGCAGATGCGGCCGTTTGCATTACCGAGCATTCGCTAACCCATACAAACGCCCGGAAAGAAGCTGCGAAAGCGGGAACGAGGATTGCGACGATGCCGGGGATTACGGAAGATATGTTTTTAAACGGCGCGATTTCCGCCGATTACGAAAAAGTAAAGGAAAGAACGGAAAACGTTTGTGAGGTGCTTTCAAACGGACGGTCTGTCCGTATAGAAAAGGCGGGCTATATTCTTACGTTTTCAATCGACGGGAGGAAAGGGATTCCAAGCACCGGTATGTATTTGAATCCCGGGGAATCCGGCAACCTGCCTTCGGGTGAAGCGTATATCGCGCCGCTTGAAGGTACAGCAAACGGCCAAATCGAAATAGACGGGTCACTGGCCGGCGTCGGAACATTAATCTCACCGCTCGTGTTAACGATTGAAAACGGACGGATCACGGATGCTGAGGGCGATGCCGCCGAAAAGCTGCTGAGCATTCTTGGGAGCGGCGACGGCCGGTGCCTCGGCGAGTTCGGCATCGGGACAAATGACCGCGCAAGAATAACCGGTGTCGTTCTCGAAGACGAAAAAGTTCTCGGCACCATACACACCGCATTCGGAAGCAACAACACGTTCGGCGGCACGATTGCAGCGGGTGTACATATTGACGGAGTGGTAACAAAGCCGACGGTTTATATTGATGACGAGCTGTTTATGGAAAATGGGACATTAAAAAAACAGAGCTGATGAGGCTCTGTTTTTTTGACGCAAATTATTGCTCCCGGCGTTCTTCCTTTTCGACTAAATCGTATACCGCTGTCCCGGCGATTTGCCCGGCCGTTTTCAACCGGTCTTTGCTGATATGCTCAATCGTGTCGAAAGGGGTGTGATACCATGGCTCTAAGGATTCGGTCCCCGGTTCCATCCAGATAAAATTGGCTGAATCGATTCCCGCTTCATAGAAAGGTACGTGGTCGGATGAGCCGCCTTTTCTTAATGACAAAACATTTTTTCCAATGCTTGTTGCGGCGTTTTTGCTTAATTGCCAGATCAGATTCTCAGAACCGTCAGGTGTATTGATATAAAGCTGTGACGCGTTTTCCCAGCTTGTTCCGACCATGTCCAGGTTGAAATTTGCCGTGCTGCGTTCGATTTCACGGTTAGACAGCTTGCTGACATAATATCGCGAGCCGACAAGCCCGATTTCTTCAGCGCCGAACGTAATAAAGCGAATTTCTTTGTCAGCGGGGATGTTTTTTGTAATTCTCGCCAGTTCCAGCACGACAGACGTTCCCGATGCATTGTCATTGGCACCCGGCGCTTCGGGGACGCTGTCATAATGCGATGTCACATACACGATATCCGGATGTTTGACTCCTTTTGCTTTGCGGACGCCAATGACGTTTTGAGAGGTTTGATTCGGGAAGGACTTTAGCTTGAGCGTTGCTTCTTGTTCTGTGAGAAGGTTTTCTCCGTCTTCTTTTTTAACGCCGACGACCGGAATCCCGGTTGTATTTCCGCTGAGATTTGGTGTGAGAGGGACAAGGCTGTCTACATTGTTATAAATGATGACGCCAGCCGCACCGGCATTTTCAGCGTTTTTCGCTTTTTCATAAAATGACAGGTCCCCTCTTAAAATGACGGCGATTTTCCCTTTTGCTTCTTCTGTGAAATCGCCTGGGAGCCCGAGTCCCGCGTCGTAGAGCGGAGCGGTCAACCCTTTGTCAGATGTAGGGGCAGAGCCTGATGCAGGCCGTGCCGGCAATTCGTTTCCCCGGACTGTAAGCGTTCCTTCCAATCTGTCGGGGATGCTGAATGTCTGGGTACTGACTTTCAGATTCGATTTTTTCATTTGAGAGGCGATAAATGCTGCGCTCTTTTTTTCCGCTTGGGTGCCTGTGACGCGCGGGCCGATCGTTTCGCTTAAGTGGTAAATCGTTTGATAAGCGCGGTTCTCATTGAATTTCTTGGCGATTTTCCCTTCGCTTTGAGAATGTATTCCTTCTGATGCTGCTTGCACCGCATTTGCCATGCCGTCGGACGAAGGCAGGAAAACACCGCCCATTACAATGGCTGCGGACATCCCCAGAACCATTAATTTTTTCTTCATGTCATAACCTCCTTGATTGATCTTTGTATGGAAAGATTCGCATCAAGAAAGGCAAATCCTGCGTCTCAAAAATAAATGAGACGTTAGACCTCGGCTGTCGATTTTATAAGGGAATAGATGTCTATAAAAATTATTTTTTTATAAAAAAAGCGGTTGACGTGCCGTTTCTTTCTGTTTAGAATACGTCCGATTAATCATAATTCTGATTTTGAATCACATATGTGAATAATGGAGGGTGCCATGTCTGTAAAGTCTGCAGTGCGCGTGCTGCAAATATTTGAATTGCTTTCAAACCATCCGGATGGATTAACGGTAAAGGAGATCGCGAGAGACTTGTCGCTACCGCAGAGCAGCACATTCAATCTGGTTGTCACGCTTTTTGAAGAAGGCTATCTTCAGCAGGACCCGCTGAAGCGCTATAAGCTTGGAGCAAAGCTGATTCAAATTGGAACCGCTGCCATGGATTCAATGGATATTTCGTCCCAGGGGGTCCCTTACTTAAAACAGCTGATGGACGGCGTGCAGGAGACAGTGTTCATGGCCATGCTGAGCGACGATCAGCTTGTATACATCGCAAAGATTGACAACAACCGGTCGATCAGGACGACCGCACAGCCTGGCTCGCGGAAACCGCTTTACTGTACAGGGCTCGGCAAAGCGTTTTTAGCGTTCCTGCCGGAGATAGAAAGAAGCCGGTTGCTTGACCGCATCCAATTCGTACGCTTTACAAGAAACACCATTACAGATAGAGAACAATTGGAAGGACAGCTGACGTATTTTACAGAGCTGGGATATGCCATTGATGATGAAGAAAATGAAGAAGGCCTGTTCTGTTTGGCAGCTCCCGTGTTCGGAGCAGACGGCGTCATCAAGGCTGCAATCAGTACGGCCGGACCAAAGGACCGCATGCTGAAAAGGAAGGCTGTCATCGCCAAACAGCTACTCCATACAGCGGAGAAAATAACGGAAAGCATCGGCGGTCATGCTAAGCCGCCTGAACAAAGGGAGGATGTCTGATGGATGTCATCAGTTTAGGAGAAGCAATGGTTCTGTTCACCCCGGTTGAAGACGGTCCTCTCAGGTATGCGAGAAACTATACATCGAGGATCGCGGGAGCCGAAACAAACACGCTGATCGGGCTAGCAAAGCTCGGAAAAAAAGCCGGCTGGATCAGCAGGCTGGGAAAGGATGAATTCGGGGCGATGATTCTTTCTTCCGTCAGGGGGGAAGGGGTTGACGTCAGCCGGGTTCTGATCGATGCAGACGCACCGACAGGCTTGTTTTTTAAAGAAAGGGCAAACGAGGCACGGGTCAATGTCTTGTATTACAGGAACGGCTCTGCCGCAAGCTTTTTGAGGAAAAGCGATATAGATGAAGATTATGTGAAAAACGCCGGCTTTCTGTACATAACCGGGATTACGCCGGCTTTAAGTGAAAGCGCTTCAGAAGCGGTGTTCCATGCTGTCGAACTGGCCAGAAAACACCAAAAACCCGTTGTGTTTGATCCGAATTTGCGAAAAAAGCTGTGGGACGAAGAGCGGGCGAGGCGGACGTTGCTGGAGCTTGTCAAACAGTCTGATATCGTGCTGCCGGGCTTGCGCGAAGGCCGCTTTTTATTCGGAACCGATGATGAGAAAGCGATTGCGGAATCAATTCACCAGCTCGGTGCTGAAACAGCTGTTGTCAAGCTGGGGGCAAAAGGAGCGTATTATTCTGCCGGAAATGAAAGCGGTTATGAACAAGGCTATGAGATTCAGAGAGTGGCTGACCCTGTTGGAGCAGGTGACGGGTTTGCGGCAGGCGTTTTATCAGGGTTGATTGAGGATATTCCGCTTCGTGAGGCTGTCAAAAGAGGCTGCGCGGTCGGCGCCATGGTGACCGCGGTAAATGGCGATATAGAAGGACTGCCTGACCGTGATGCGCTGTTTGCCTTTATGGAGCAATCTGAGGAAGACGATGTCAACAGATAACTTCAAAATGGAAGGGTGGAAGAGATGAAGGCTTTATCACAAATTGAAAAACATAAAGTGATTGCAATCATCCGCGGCTATCGGGCGGAGGATGCCCTCAAAATTACGGAAGCTTTAAAAGCGGGCGGCATCAGGCTGGTGGAAATGACACTGAACTCGCCTCAGGCGATCAAAGCGATTGAGGCTGTGTCAGAGCAGTTTGGAGATGACATGCTGATTGGAGCGGGCACGGTGCTTGATTCTGAATCGGCGAGGGCGGCCTTGGCGGCCGGCGCGCAGTTTATCTTGTCGCCGACCGTTAATGAAGAAACGATTAAGCTGACCAAACGGTATGGAGCGGTGAGCATACCGGGAGCTTTCACACCGACAGAGATTTTGACGGCTTATGAAAACGGCGGAGATATCATCAAAGTATTTCCTGGAACGATGGGGCCCGGTTATATCAAGGATATTCACGGGCCGCTTCCACAGATTCCCCTGCTTCCGACAGGAGGAGTCGGATTGGAAAATATCCGCGAGTATTTAGACGCCGGAGCCATTGGAGCGGGGATCGGAAGTTCTCTGGTCAAACCAAATGAAGAGGTCAACGGCTTGTATTTAGAAAAGCTGACCGAAAAAGCGTATCAATTTGCTGCAGCGATCAAAAGGGGATGAGCGATATGAAGATAACTGGTTTTGAATGTTTTCAAATTCCGCCTCGCTGGCTTTTCTTAAAAATCGAAACAGATGAAGGGATCACAGGGTGGGGAGAACCGGTGATCGAGGGCAGGGCGGAAACAGTTAAAACGGCCGTCGGCGAATTAATGGAATACTTAATCGGCAAAGACCCGATGGATATTGAGGATCACTGGAATGTGATGTACAGAGGCGGGTTTTACAGGGGCGGCCCGATCCTGATGAGCGCAATAGCCGGAATCGATCAGGCGCTTTGGGACATTAAAGGGAAGTATTACAATGCGCCCGTCCATCAGCTGCTTGGCGGGAAAAGCAGGGAATCGATCAAGGTTTATTCATGGATTGGCGGAGACCGGCCCCAAGACGTCGGTCTTGCGGCAAAGCAGGTAGTCGAACAAGGCTTTACGGCCGTTAAAATGAACGGTACAGAAGAGCTGCAATATATTGATTCACACGAAAAAATCGATCAGGTGATTGAGAGAATCGCGGCGGTTAGAGAGGCGGTCGGTCCCTACATTGGCATCGGCATCGATTTCCACGGCAGAGTCCATAAGCCGATGGCAAAAATTTTGGCGAAGGAGCTTGAGGCGTTTCGGCCGATGTTTATTGAAGAGCCCGTATTACCTGAAAACAACGAGGCGCTGAGGGATATTGCCAACCTTGTCTCAATTCCGATCGCGACAGGCGAGAGGATGTTCTCAAAATGGCAGTTTAAAAACGTTTTGACCGATGGCTATGTGGATATTATCCAGCCGGATTTATCACATGCCGGGGGTATTACCGAATGCAAAAAAATCCTTTCGATGGCTGAAGCGTTTGATGTCGCGGCGGCTCCCCACTGTCCCCTCGGACCGATTGCGCTGGCGGCGTGCCTGCAGGTTGATGCGACCTGCCACAACGCATTCATTCAGGAGCAGAGCTTGGGGATCCATTACAACAAAGGTACGGATTTACTGGATTATATGGTGGATAAGGAGGTCTTTTTCTATGAGGACGGCTATGTCCGGATTCCAGACGGACCCGGCCTGGGCGTTGACATTAATGAAGAGCATGTCAGGAAAATGGCTGAAATCGGGCATAACTGGCGCAACCCGGTATGGCGGCACAAAGATGGCAGTGTGGCGGAATGGTAATTATTGAAGGCGTTTTCATTTAAAAGCTTTTCGATCAAAGGCCGAAAGAAGGGATGAACCTAAATGAAAGCAGTAAATCAAAATCAGAAGCCGACAAAGGTTCGGGTACGGGTATTATTGTTTATCTTTGTATGTGTTGTGATCAATTATATGGACCGCAGCAATATATCGGTGGCCGCTTCAAAGCTTGGAGATGATTTGAATTTGTCATCCGTACAGCTGGGCTTGATTTTTTCAGCCTTTGGCTGGGCTTATTGTGCACTGCAAATACCGGGAGGCGGTCTTGTCGACCGGTTCGGTCCGCGGCTTGTTTACGGTTTTACTTTGATTACCTGGTCGATTGCAACATTGCTGCAGGGGTTTGCCCGCGGCTTTGGATCATTATTCGGATTAAGGCTGGCGACAGGCGCCTTTGAGGCGCCCGCCTTTCCGGCGAACAACCGGGTTGTGACTTCATGGTTTCCCGAGCAGGAAAGGGCATCTGCCATTGCTTTCTATACATCCGGGCAGTTTGCGGGTCTGGCGTTTTTGACGCCGGCGCTCAGCGCAGTCCAGCATGTCGTCGGCTGGCGCGGCCTGTTTATCGTCACAGGGGCGATCGGCATCATCTGGGGGATAATCTGGTATGTTTTTTATCGTGATCCTGATCGTCACCCAAAAGTAAACAAGGCCGAGCTTGAACATATAGAAAAAGGCGGAGGGATTGTCCGACGGGAGCAGGGTTTAAAAAAGGAAAAAACCGCATTTAATTGGACGCATTTCAAACAGGTGACCTCTCACCGGAAGCTGTGGGGCATTTATATCGGGCAGTTCGCTGTCAATTCAACTTTGTGGTTTTTTTTGACATGGTTTCCGACGTACCTTGTGAAATACAGGGGGCTTGATTTTCTGCAGTCGGGTTTTCTTGCCTCGCTTCCTTTTCTTGCCGCATTTGTTGGGGTTCTGTTGTCCGGCTTTTTGTCTGATTTTTTGGTGAAAAGAGGCGTATCGGCAGGGGTGGCGCGCAAGACGCCGATCATTATCGGCTTGTTCCTGTCAATTTCGATTATCGGCGCCAATTATGTCAATCAGACATCGCTGATTATTTTATTTATGACTCTGGCCTTTTTTGGAAACGGTTTAGCCTCCATTACGTGGGTGCTTGTGTCATCTTTAGCGCCAAAGCATTTAATCGGGCTGACAGGAGGAGTCTTTAATTTCGTCGGAAGTCTCGCTTCTGTAATCGTTCCGATTGTCATCGGTTTTCTGGCTGATGGCGGAAGCTTTGCCCCCGCTCTTGTCTTTATCGGCATCCTTGCTTTACTGGGAGCGCTCTCCTACATTTTCCTGGTTGGAAAAGTGGAGCGAATCCACATCAAACATGAGACGAAAGAAAAACATAATATCTCGATGTGAAAATTCTTGGCTGCCGAATATTTGGCGGTCTTTTTTAATTAGTTTGGCTTTTCCGGTATAATACACAAGGTTTGCTGTAAACTAATGTTAAAACATTTTGACGACAGGTGCTGCTCATGAACACATATTTTCAAAAAGATTATCAGCTCGGATCTTTTCAGCTTTTTTCAATGTCTCATATCGTAACATTGCTGGTGATTGCGGCGCTCGGCGTTTGTCTGTTCATCTTTCGCCGGACTCTCCGAAAGCCCGGCTGGAACCGGACGATCCGCTATACCTTTGTGTTGATTCTCGTCATTTCGGAGATCAGCTATCATTCCTGGTTCATAAGCGTCCGGTCATGGACGCCGCGCTATTGTTTACCCCTTCACCTCAGCGATCTTTCCGTCTATCTTGTGATGATTTTGTTGTTCACCAAAAATCTCAACTTGTTTAAATTCCTTTACTTTGCCGGATTGGGAAGTGCGCTGCAAGCGATATTGACACCGGATTTGGGGAGATACGGATTTCCGCATTTCAGGTTTTTCGAATTTTTCATTTCCCATGGGATTGTTGTGCTTTCCTGCCTTTTGATGGTTGCCGCCGAAAAGTATAAACCGACGGTGCGCTCTCTTTGGGTGACCTTTCTCCTTGTCAATGTCTATGGAGGCTTCATATTTTTGATCAACCGCCTCTTGAAATCAAACTATATGTACATGATGAAAAAGCCGGGGGGCGGTGCATCGCTGTTAGATGTGCTCGGGCCATGGCCGTGGTATCTTTTATCAGCTGAAGCGGTCACGATTGTCTTCTTCTATCTTCTCTATTTGCCTTTTTGGATCGCCGGGAAGGTGAGAGAAAAAAAGGATCATGCATGATCCTCAACGTGAGGATATAATGCACCTTTTCCATGGCTGATATTAGCGATTAACCTTTTCTAAAAAATAAACGTCCATATGAAGCAAAAAAGCAGATCTCGTAAAAGATCTGCTTTCTATTACATACTGATTTGTTTCTTTTGTTCATGAGCTGTTTCTGGCTGTATTTCCTTCGTGAGTTGATGACCTTCTATGTCTACATTCGGAATAATCTTGTCCAGCCATTTTGGCAAATACCAGGCTGCATTCCCCATCAGCTTCATCAGACTTGGAATCAGTGTCATTCGTACAATAAATGCATCAAAGAGCACACCAAAGGAAAGAGCCAACCCGTTGGCTTTAATAGAAGCTTCACCAGCAAAGATAAACCCTGCAAAAACGAATATCATGATCAGGCCGGCTGCGGTGACAACAGGACCGCTGTGTTTTAATCCAGCCTGAATGGCTTGTACTGGATTCTTTGTTTTTACATATTCTTCGCGCATTCTGCTTACAAGGAATACTTGATAATCCATCGCTAATCCGAACAGAATCCCAATGGATAAAATCGGCAGGAACGCGAGTATCGGCCCTTTTTCAGGTATTTTGAACAAGTCGATGAGATTCCCGTCTTGTAAGACAAATACACAGACTCCAAGAGTGGCTGTCATCGTCAAAATGAAACCTGCAACCGCAACAAGAGGCACAAGCAACGAACGGAATACGATTGTCAGCAATACAAACGCAAAACCAACAATGAGTACAGCAAACACCGGTATCGCATCATTAAGGCGATCTGAAATATCAATATTCACTGCAGTCGATCCAGTAACGAGCAAATCCACCCCATTTTTATCTGATAAGCTGCGTACATCCTTTACCAAATCCTTCGTTGCTTCATCATTTGGACCTGTTTCAGGAACGACCGTAATGATGGCAAAGTTCCCTTCTTTATTAGGCATTGCAGGAGTGACACTCGCCACATGGTCCAGTTCCTTTATTTCTTTCACTGCATCTGCGAAGGCTTCCGCCTTATTTTCTGTCACACTTGCGGCATCCGCTACGATTGTTAATTGACCATTAAATCCTTCTCCAAAACCGTCGGCAAGCAAGTCATAAGCCCGGCGATCCGGGTTATCCTTCGCTTTCATCCCTGCATCAGGCAAGCCCAGCTCCAAATGCATAGATGGGATACTAATAACGAGCAAAATCAGAATGCTGCATACACTTAGCATGATAGGATTCTTTGTGACAAAGCGTCCCCAGACATTTGTTTCCGCGCTTTGTTTTTCTTTTTTCTTGTTTGCTTTCGGAACCATCCGTTTCCCAGCTATCGACAAGACGGCAGGCACAAGCGTGATTGAAGCGAGAACAGCCATCAGTACACTAAGTCCTGCTGTCAGCCCCATTGCAGACATAAAAGGAATGTTAACGACAGTCAATCCGCAAAGTGCGACGATAACAGTAAGTCCGGCAAAAACGACTGCACTCCCGGCTGTTCCTGTAGCTCTCGCAATTGATTCATTTTTTTGTATACCTTCGCCTAAAAACTGGCGGTGCTTCGTAAAAATAAATAAAGCATAATCAATTCCAACTGCAAGGCCAATCATTCCGGCTAATGATAGACTGACGGAAGCGATATCGAATACTTGTGTCCCAATCAAAACAAGCCCAATACTTACACCTAATCCAACCAGTGCTGTTAAAATCGGCAAACCTGCTATTAATAAAGAGCCAAACGTAATGGCCAAAACGATAAAGGCCAAAATAATGCCGACAATTTCAGAGATGCCGCCTATCTCCATCTCAGCTCCTGGTACATCTCCGCTTAGCTCAGTTTGCAATCCCTCATAATCAGCCATTTTCAAACTGTCTTTTAAGTGTTTGATAGAGTAATCTTTAATATCATCTGCTGATGATTTATACTTGATATCAGCATAGGCAACTGTGCCATCTTTCGCGATTGTTCCTGTCACAAAAGGACTTGCAATCGCGTCAACGGAACCATCTTTATCGATTTCCTTTAACGTATTTTCTATTGCTTTTTCCGCTGACTTCGAAGTCAGTTTCTCCCCATCTTCAGCACCGAAAATAACCCGTATGCTCCCTTTATCAGGACCGTGGGGAAATTCTTTTTGAATGACATCCATCGCTTTTTCCGAAGGTGTGTCAGGTATGGACATATCCTCAGAAAAACTTGGTTTTAACGTGATTGCAAGGCCTATCGAAGCAACTAGCACAACGATCCATGCGCATATTACTTTTATGCGATTGCGAGCAACCCATCCTCCTAATTTATATAACATTTTTGACATGATAATCTCCTTTCAACACATTGCTTGATCACATTCTTCCTCATTGTAGTGGACAATGAAATAAAAAAAACGTACATTCGGGCATGTACGTTTGGGCAAATTTTAATTTGATATTATTAGTCTAATGTCAGAATGCCTCTTTGCATGGCAATCGTCACTGCTTCAGTTCTTGAATTCGCGCCTAATTTATTGTAAATGGACGTTAGTCTAGACTTTACTGTTCTCTCAGAGACGCCCAAATCAAAGGCAATCGCTTTGCTTTTAAGACCTTTAGCAATTGCTTTTAGAACTATGACTTCCTTTTCTGTCAGCTGCGTATCACTGCTCTGCTTCTTCATCCGCTCCAATTGGATTTCTTGCAGACGTTTTAAGATATCAGGCTGCAATAGCACGTTTCCTCTTATTGCTGCGTCCATCGTATGAAAAAGGGTTTCTGAACTTGTATCCTTCAATAGATATCCTTTCGCCCCTAATTCAATTCCTTCGATCATTAAGTGATCTTCATTATACGTAGTCAAAATAATGATAGGGATGTCGTGTTTTTCTTTTATTAGTTTAATGGCTTCTAACCCGCTCATCTCCGGCATATACAAATCCATGAGAATAATATCCGGTTTTAATTCATCTGCAAGGCGAACTGCCGCTTTGCCATTTTCCGCCTCTCCTATGATGATGTAGTGATCATTCGTTTCAATTAAAAGCTTCAGACCTTCCCTCACGACAAGATGGTCATCAACGATTAAAACCTTATTCATCTTGCATCTCTCCCTGAATTGGTACAGTGATATCAATTTGTGTTCCTTTAGATGTTGTACTCTTTATATTGAATTGGCCTTTCATTGCTCTGACGCGTTCTTCTATGCCGAGAAGCCCATAATGTCCTCTCTTTTTCTTGCCCTTTTCAACATCAAATCCTTTGCCGTTATCCTTGACGGTTAAATGGAGCCTCCTCTTATCATCATCCCAAATGGACACTGAGATCGTTTCTGCTTCAGCATGCTTTACGGCATTCGCTATGCATTCTCCAATGATGTAATAACAGTTTTCAGCTGTTCGAACGTCCGGCACTTGGTCTAATCTGTAGTCTAAAAAGCAAGCCATGCCTGTCGACTCTTGAAAATGATCCATTAATGAGGTAATTCTTTCTTTTAAAAAACCGATTTCTTCTGATTTGCTGCGCAGATCGTCAATCGCTGAACGTGCATCAGCTAGTGTGCTTTTCACTCTATTCATAGATTGTTGAACGATTTCTTTTGCTCTCTCTGTGTTGTCTTTGGCGAGATGAATATGAATAGCGTCCAGCTGCATATTTAAACTGACCAGCCCTTGAGCAAGCGTATCGTGCAAGTCCCGGGCCATACGCTGTCTCTCGTTTTGCAGCGTCAGCTGTTCTACCTGCTGATGAGCCAGCTCCAGCCTTTCAAGAGTCAGCTGCGCTTTTATCTTTTCATCGACTTGGGCAAAAAATGTAGCGGCATATGTGATAATCACGATCATAATAGGTACTGCTATAACAAGAAAATGCAAATATTCACCTTTGTGAATATGATATAGTACAGTGATTGACAGCAGAAGCAATAAATAAAGGATGAGGAACGTCTTTCTTCTGTCTGCCATTCCTATAATCTGTCCGATCAAAAATGCATAAAGGCCAATGATGATCAGCACTAAAAAGCCTGACATGACATTAGCAAGTGTAAAAGTGATCAAACCTTGTAATACGAAGTACAGAATCACCCTTTTCTTAACCCAGCGATATGAGTGCCAATGCATCAAAGCAAAGATGGCGGTCAATACCGTAAACACATTAAGCAATAAAATGGACCAGCTCCCATTAAGAAATTGCAGCACGATAGAGGCAACATAGATCATGAGAATAAAAGCCAGGCCCGGCACTCTGAGTGCAAGCATATTTAATGCCCGCCTATCATGTGAGTAGTATTTTTCTTTGAAAGGATTCCTTATCAGCAAACCTCATCCACTTCCTTTAACAGTTTAACCAAAAAGAGACTTATGAAAATCGATCCCATTTCATTGAACGTGCAACATACATTTATCCAATCATTTTATAGGAAGAGAAGGAACACAACAATACCAATGTGCAGTGAACCATTAGATCTTCCCAACATATGATCATTGCCCAAACGTACATATGCATTCTGCCTTTATGTACGTTTTATCTTTCCAAATTTACATTTAAAATAATGAGGAACTCACTTTTTATTAAAGGAATGATCAACATTGAAATCGATTGATCACACAATTTTATCATTAAAAAGAAAAGGTATCCGAACTGAGAAAGTGTCAAAAAATCAGTGCCCTGATCGATTAAGCAAGAACGAAAAAACAGACAAGCATAGAAACAAAAATAGTCAATCCAAGAACAAGCGTAAAGAAAAAGAGGAATGAAGATGTATTGGTTCTTAGGTGCTTTATTATATTTTCTCGTCGGTACTTGTATTTTCATTGGAGTCATTAGAGGCAGTCACTCAGGCTCATGGATACTCCTTGCATTAGCAGCCCCGTTCATCATTGTTGGCTATCCTTACTTTTATTTAAAGCAGCATCTTGCTAAAAGATAGCAAAATAGACGCTATACAATCTGAGGATCTTGCATGATCCTTTTTTTTCGGCCTATCGACGGTGTTTATTTTTCGAAAAAAGGGAATAGAACAAAAAAAGAGAAGGAGATGGAAACGATATGAAAAGCGACCGGACGATGCATATCATTTCTTGTACAGACAACAATTACGCGCAGCATTTGAGCGTCATGTTCACCTCATTGCTGATGAACATGGACAAACAGCGGGATGTCAAACTGTACGTGATTGACGGAGGAATTGAAGAGGATCATAAAGAGAGGCTGAAAAAGACGACTGATCGCTTCGGTGTCCCCGTTACATTTCTTGATGTGGAAAAAAGCCAATATGACAGGGCCGTTGAGAGCAGCCATATTACAAAAGCGGCTTATTACAGAATTTCGATTCCCGATCTCATCAAGGATGAATCTGTGAAAAGAATGATATATGTCGATTGTGATGCCTTGGTATTAGAGGATATATCAAAACTGTGGGATATGGATATTTCGCCTTATTATGTTGCGGCTGTCGAAGACGCAGGCCAGCATGAACGCCTGAAAAAAATGAAGATCAGCGACACGGCGAAATACTTCAATTCGGGTATTATGATCATAGATGTTGAAGAATGGAGAAGGAACAGCATTTCAGAAAAAGTGATCAGCTTTATTAATAACAACAGCAAGGATATGTTTGTATTCCATGACCAGGATGCGCTTAATGCGATTCTATATGATAAGTGGTATGGCCTTCATCCGAGATGGAACGCACAGACCCATATCATGTTAAAGGAAAAAACACCGGCAACCCTTTTGGACAAGAAGCGCTATATGGAAACAAGGGCAAATCCCGCAATCGTCCATTTCTGCGGAGGAAACAAGCCCTGGAATTCGCAAACCGCGCACCCGTACGCCCGCCATTATTTTGAGTATTTAAAACAAACAGCATTCCATCAGCCCGCCAAACTATCTAAAAACCATGTCAGTTAAAATGCCAATCTTCTTTTTTTAAGCTTCCATTTATAGATATAATCACGATAACCCTAACGTATCCCCATAGACGCTTGTTTCCTCAAAACAGGAAACAAGCATTTTTCTAGTCTTGAAAAAAGGTGAATGGAGGAGGGACTATGGTTAAAGTGCTGTTGACGCTGAGCGAACCTTTTTATCGCGCCGCTCCGCGGTTCAAAGAAAAGCTTGACAAGCTTGGAGCCGAATTTCTCTTTTTGGATTCGGAAAGTTTGGGCAGGGAGGAATTGCTGGCCAACGTCAGAGACGTCCATATTTATGTTCTCGGCGTCGAAAAAGCTGATCGCGAACTGATTGATGCCGCACCGAATCTGCGTTACATCATGAAATTCGGTGCGGGCGTCGACAATATTGATGTAGCCTACGCCAAGGAGAAAGGCATTTTCGTCACGAATGCCCCTGGTCAAAACGCGTCATCAGTCGCTGATTTGGCATTCGGGCTCCTGCTTGCTGGCGCAAGGTCGATTCCGCAGACAAATGCAGCTGTCAAAAACGGTTTATGGAATATATCAATGGGCTATGAACTGGATGGAAAAACACTCGGGCTCATCGGCTTTGGAGAAATCGGCAAAAAAATCGCCAGGCGGGCGTCGGGTTTTAACATGAACCTGCTGGCATACGGCACATACAAGGATTACAAGTCGGCAAAGCTGCTCAACGTGCGCTTTGCGGAATTGGATGATCTGCTGATGAAATCGGACTTTGTATGTATCAGCACTTCATTAAGGCCAGAGACATTTCATCTGTTGAATGCAGAACGGCTGGCGAAAATGAAAAAGACGGCTTTTCTGATCAATATTGCGCGCGGGGAGGTCATTGACGAAAATGCGCTTGGAAAAGCGCTTGAACAGAACATGATTCGGGGCGCGGCTTTGGATGTTTTTGAAACAGAGCCTCCCTCATCGCGGATTACCCTCCTTTCCAACGCCATTTGCACCGCTCATATCGGCGGCGCCACATATGAAAGTATCAGGCGCATTGAAACGATCACGTATGAAAATATCAAACGGTTTATCGAAGACCAGCCTTTAGCCTTCACTGTTGAGGATTCAGGCGCCATCCGGACGTAAAAAGACGGTTCAAACAGAACCGTCCCTTTTATATTCACGATCTTTGAAAAAACTCCACCATTTCCCCCTCAGGGCCGAAAATAAAGAAATAGCGGTAGCCGTTCGGCAGTTCGGTAATTCCGTCCTCCATCAGCTTCACGTCGGTTTCTTTGATGCGGGCGAACTCAGCCTCTATATCATCTGTTGACACCGCAAAGTGATGAACTTTCCCTTCCTGCGGAAGCTGGTCATTGTAGCCTTCGATGAGCTCAAGCTCTGTTTCATCCCGATTTTCAAATCCCAGAAATGCAAGCTTGATGATCCCGTTCGTATGGATGAGCCTGTCTTTCAGCTTCATGCCGACAACGTCTTGATAAAATGCGATAGATGCTTCAATATCTTTTACCATAACACCAACATGGTCGATTCGCGCCATCATGTGTTCCCTCCTTATTATTCTCCACCATCTTAAAGAAAATCTGAATAGACTGTCAATTCATGCGCCATTTTTCTCTCCTGTGCATAAGAACATGGCCGGGACGGTTATGGTAGGATAGAGAAATACTAAACATAAGGACTGAACAAAATGAAGACGTTAACACTCAAACACGCTTATGCGGCAAAAATTAAAAAGGGTTTCCCGCTGATTTTAAAGGAAGCGGTTTTTTCAAAAGATGACGGCATCTCAGAAGGAGCGCTGATCGAGCTTGTAGATGAAAAGGGCGGTTTTCTGGGAAAAGCCTATTATGGAGAGCAGAATAAAGGTGTCGGCTGGGTGCTGACACAAAACAAGGAGGAGCCCATTGACCAGGATTTTTTTCTCAGCCGCCTGGCAACGGCCATTCAGGCACGACATCAGCTCTTCCAGAGTGCTGAAACGACAGCCTTTCGCGTTTTCAACGGCGAGGGTGACGGAATCGGGGGACTGACGATTGATTATTATGACGGTTATTTTCTGATCCAGTGGTACAGCAAAGGCATTTTTGCATATAAGGAAGCGATTATTGCAGCCCTTGATGAAATTACAGATTATAAAGCGATTTATGAGAAAAAAAGATTCAGCGCGGCCGGGCAGTATGTGGAAGATGATGATTTTGTAAAAGGGGAAAGGGGAGAATTTCCGATTATCGTCAAAGAAAACGGAATACATTATGCCGTTTATCTCAATGACGGCGCCATGACCGGCATTTTTCTCGACCAGCGCCATGTCAGGAAGACGATCAGGGATCGATATGCGGAAGGAAAAAACGTATTGAACACATTCTCATATACAGGGGCGTTTTCCGTTGCTGCGGTATTGGGCGGGGCCGTCAAAACGACAAGCGTCGATGTTGCAAACCGCAGCTTGAGCAAGACGATCGAACAGTTCAGCGTAAACGGTCTTGATCATGAAGCGCACGACATAAAAGTGATGGATGTATTTAAATATTTTTCCTATGCCGCTAAAAAGCAGCTTGGCTACGATCTGATTATTCTTGACCCGCCGTCTTTTGCAAGGACGAAGAAACATACATTCAGCGCCGCAAAAGACTATAAGCATCTGTTGAAAGAAGCCATTCAAATCACCAAACATGATGGCGTCATCGTCGCCTCGACGAACAGCAGCGCTTTTGGGATGGAAAAGTTTAAAGGCTTTATCGATGCAGCATGCAAAGAAACGGGGACAAGCTATACGATCCTTGAAGAACATTCGCTGCCTGAGGACTTTAAAACGTTGCAAAGCTATCCGGAAGGCAATTATTTAAAGGTTGTGTTTTTGCGGGTTCATCATCGCTAATGCGGTAAGACCGCTTCCGTTTCGCTTAACCGGTCTCCGGCCGTCGAGCAGGACAAAAAATCGCGGCATTTCACCATGAAAACGATACCTCTTGAGAGATTATTCATGTATATTGATATTACGTGAAAAATTGTATAGGGGGAAGCTATGGATTACGGAGTTTTGTTATCGATTGGAATTTATATGGCTGGAATGCTTTTGATTGGATACTTTGCTTACCGCCGAACGTCCAACTTAACCGATTATATGCTTGGGGGAAGGAACCTTGGGCCGGCTGTCACCGCTTTAAGCGCGGGTGCTTCGGATATGAGCGGCTGGCTGTTGATGGGGCTTCCCGGCGCCATGTTCCTAAACGGGCTGAGCAGCGGCTGGATCGTCATCGGCCTTACAATCGGAGCCTATTTGAACTGGGTGTATGTCGCCCCGAGGCTGAGGACATATACGGAAGCGGCCGGCAACAGCATCACCATTCCCGATTATTTTGAAAACCGTTTTAAGGACGGGTCGAGAGTCTTAAGAATGACATCAGCTCTTGTTATTTTAATCTTTTTTACATTTTATACATCCTCGGGGATGGTGGCGGGAGGAGAGCTTTTCAAAACCGCCTTTCATCTCGATTATCGAATCGGCATCTGGCTGACAGCCGGAGTTGTTATTTTGTACACGCTGTTTGGCGGCTTTTTGGCGGTTAGCTGGACAGACTTTGTGCAAGGAACGATTATGTTTATCGCCCTCATCGTGATGCCGCTCGTTGTGTTTATCCAGCTGGGGGGAGTCGGCCCTGCCTTTTCTGAAATCCGTTCAGTCGATCCGGAGCTTCTGCAGCCGTTTAAAGGAACGACTGTGATCGGCATCATTTCGCTGTTGGCATGGGGGCTCGGTTATTTTGGGCAGCCTCATATTATCGTCAGATTTATGGCGATTTCCAGTGTGAAGGAAATGAAGAGTGCCCGCAGGATCGGCATGGGCTGGATGATTTTTTCTATTTGCGGAGCGATGCTTACCGGGCTTGTCGGAATCGCGTATGTCAGCGTGAACCATTTGCCTTTGAAAAATGCGGAAACGGTATTTATCGTTCTTTCTGACCTCCTGTTTCCGTCCGTGATCACAGGGTTTTTGCTGGCCGCCATTTTGGCTGCTGTCATGAGTACGATTTCTTCACAGCTCCTTGTCACGTCAAGCGCCCTGACGGAAGACTTCTATAAAGCGTTCATACGAAAAGATGCATCTGACCGGGAGCTGGTGCTTGTCGGAAGACTGGCGGTTCTCGCCATTTCACTGATCGCACTGATCATGGCGCTTCATCCGAATGAAACGATTCTGAATCTTGTCGGCTACGCATGGGCCGGTTTTGGAGCCGCATTTGGCCCGGTCGTCCTATTAAGTCTGTATTGGAAGCGAATGACGAAGTGGGGTGCGCTTTCGGGCATGCTCGCGGGTGCGCTGACAGTCATCGCTTGGGAACAGGTGGAGGCTTTTCGCCCGGTCTATGAAATTATTCCCGGCTTCATTGTCTGTACGGCTGTCATCATTGTCGTCAGCCTCCTGACAAAAAAACCGCCTGCAGAGATTGAAGACGAGTTTGATACGGCCGTTGAGAATCTAAAGGGCTGAAGTTTTAGCAGCAAAACGGACCGCTGCGATGCAAGCCGCCCGGCAAATCAAAGAGACCCCCGAATATTCGGAGGTCTTTTTGTTATACCGTAATAAGAGAAATGAGAAATGGCGCAGCGCAAAGCGTAATAATCGCAGCCAAGATCATCGAAACGCTTGAAATGGTTCCGGATACAGAGCTGAGCTCAAACGCTTTTGACGTACCGGCGCCGTGTGCGCTTGTTCCGAGCAGAACGCCTCTCGCAATTTCATTATCGATTCGAAAATAGCGGATGACCATCGGCCCGATAACAGAGCCGAACAAAGCGGTCAAGATGACGAAAACGGCGGTAACCGCCGGCATTCCGCCGATCATTTCAGAGACGCTCATCGCAATTGGCGTTGTGACTGAACGTGGAATGAGGCTCTCAATCAGATCTGCATTAAGCTTAAACAGCTTTGCGATAAACGCCGTTGACAGAATGGCGATGCAGCTGCCGACCGCCACATTGATGATAATTTCAACGGCGTATTTTTTTAAAATCGGGAAGTATTTATAGAGCGGAATCGCAAACGCCACGGTCGCCGGCTGAAGCATGTCAGTTAACAGGCGCCCTCCGGCATTGTAGGCTTCAAAAGGCACGTTGATCAAGAGCAGCAGCCCGACCAAGATCAGCGGTGTGATCAACAGAGGCGAAACATACACCTTTGGATGGCGGGTGTATACCGCTTTGGCCCCCATATAAATCAAGACGGTTGCGATCAGACTTATGCATCCGATGAACATGTGTTTTTCCTTTCCTTTCTTTTGGCGATGATTTGCGTCAGCATGCCTGTCGATACCATGACGACAAACGTGCTGATCAGAACGACGAGTAAAATGCTTGGTCCAAAATTTTTGAGAATCTCTCCATAGTTCATAATCCCGACCGCAGAAGGGACAAAGAACAACAGGAGCTCTGCAAGAAGCCATAATGCGCCGAGCTCAATCCATTCGAGTTTAATGACCTTGAAATACAGTAAAGCAAAAATCACGATTATCCCAAGAATGCTTCCCGGTATTTTTATATGAAGAACCTCAACAATCAGATTCATCAAACGCGCAAATAAAAATAAAAGAGCGACCTGACTGATTCCTTTAATGAATGTTTTCATGTCATTATCCCCCTTTCTAAACAAAAGTGTACATGAGTTTTAGATATAGGTAAAATACATATACAGAATAATGTCTATTCATTTTGTCTATACAAAAATCGCTGAAATCAGGGCGAAAGAAACAGTTAATTGACTAAAAATGTAAAATGGAGGACGGAATAGATTGCCTGTTTTCTGTGACAATTACACCTTTCCACCCCCATGTCTTTGGCCTTGCCCTGATGGGAAGCGGAATTGGATTGATTCAAAAAGAAAGGTCAGATGTCCTTGAAAAACCGATTCCTTTGGCTCCTTTCCTGTGTACAATTCCCCAAAAACAGTATTTAAAGCCTATTCAACATCCATGCTT
Organism: Bacillus sonorensis NBRC 101234 = KCTC 13918; assembly: GCF_001592005.1. Taxonomy (GTDB): domain Bacteria; phylum Bacillota; class Bacilli; order Bacillales; family Bacillaceae; genus Bacillus; species Bacillus sonorensis. The sequence continues at coordinate 287,251 of NZ_BCVZ01000001.1, read as the reverse complement.
TTCGACTTAAACTATAAATATTGGAAATGTGCGCAAGTCTAGTAAAAGATGTGAATCTATGAAAAACAAAACTGAAGTATGATTGCATGAAGAAAAATCCGAACCATAATGCAGTTCAGAGGTGACATAAATGGACTACTCAGGCACGCTGGAGAAAATACACGGGGTTCTCTCCCACAAGGCGGCGGAGCTGGAAGAACAAATTGCGAGACTGGAGCGGGCGAAACGCGATGTTGAAAGAGAACAAAGCTTGGGCATCGAAGAAATCAGACAGATTTTGCGTCCTGGTCTTGGAGAAGCGTGGACCGGAAGCCGGGCAGCCGACTTTGATGAAGCACGTGATGAAGCGCACACCGCAATGTATAGAATATTTAACGATGATTATGAGAGGTATATTCATAAAATCGATTTGAAAATATTTGCTTTAGACGCTGAAAAAGGAGCAGTCGAAGCTGCAAGCTGGTCTGCGGACCGGGCGGACTTTCTCCTGGAAAAGGGGGAAGAGGCAATCGACGCTCTGCATAGTACAATCAACGGGTTAAAAGGGTGGTTGAAATGAGCAAAACGATCAAATTGAACCATAAAGTCGTCATGAAACAGCTGGATCAAGTGAAAAGCGCGCTTGACTCGCTTTCCCTAAATGGCCCGTCAGCTGGATCGCTTGGACAAAACAAGCTTGATTTTACAAAAAAGTGGCTTGAACGGGAGGAAACCATCCGCGATATGGTCAATCAGTACAAAGAGGCTGTGTATAAAAACATCGAGGACACGCGTTCAAATGTGAATTCCTTGAAGGAGCAAGACGAGGCGATCGCCCGAAAATAAGCGCTGTCGGCAGCAAGCCGCCAGCGCTTTTTATATTGGCCGGCAAAGCGATTGGGGTGTGAGAAAATATGAAAATTGGTTTAAAATATGATGTAAAGCGAAAATCTTGCACCAAGCTCTGAAAGGATGTCAAACAAATGGACATACGTCATTTAACCTACTTTTTAGAGGTAGCCCGTTTGAAAAGCTTTACAAAGGCCGCCCAATCCCTATATATATCACAGCCGACGATTTCAAAAATGATCAAGAACCTTGAAGAAGAGCTGGGAATCGAGCTGTTTTACCGGCGCGGAAGGCAGATTGAACTGACTGATGCCGGCCAAAGCATGTATGTGCAGGCCCAGGAAATCACCAAATCGTTTCAAAATTTGACTTCAGAGCTGAATGACTTGATGGACGTGAAAAAAGGGCATGTCCGGATCGGCCTGCCGCCGATGATCGGTTCAGGCTTTTTTCCGAAGGTCATCGGTGACTTTAGGGACAAATATCCGAATGTCACGTTTCAGCTTGTTGAACACGGATCTGTAAAGGTGCAGGAGGGTGTAGAGGACGGATCGCTTGATATCGGAGTCGTCGTTCTGCCTGCAAAAGAAGAGATTTTTCATTCCTTTACGATTGTAAAAGAGAATTTAATGCTGCTTGTTCATCCGTCACACCGTTTTGCCGATGAAGAGGAGATTGAGCTTCAGCAGCTGAGTGAAGAGCCGTTTATTTTTTTTCGTGAAGACTTTGTCCTTCATGAGCGGATCATTACGGCATGCTTAAAGGCCGGATTTCGGCCGAACGTGATTTATGAAACATCCCAGTGGGATTTTATCAGTGAAATGGTATCGGCGAATCTCGGCATCGGTCTTCTCCCCGAAAGAATCTGCCGGGACCTTGATCCCGAACGAGTCAAGATCATCCCCGTCGTCAGGCCGGCCATCCCTTGGCATGTCGCCGTCATTTGGAGAAAGGACCGTTATCTTTCATTTGCGGCAAGGGCTTGGATCGACCACACGAAATCGTATATATGGAGTCCTCATTCAGAAGAAGGAAGGAATGAAGAAGCATGATGAACCGCCAAGATGCTGCGGCATTAATCGAAAACGTCAGAAAAGAAAACCCGCTCGTTCACAACATGACGAATAATGTTGTCACGAACTTCACTGCAAACGGCTTATTGTCACTCGGCGCTTCCCCGGTCATGGCCTATGCGAGGGAAGAGGCGGCCGACATGGCAAAAATCGCCGGCGCCCTCGTATTGAACATTGGGACGCTGAGCCTTGAGGATGTTGAGTCGATGATCATTGCCGGCAAATCCGCGAATGAACACGGCGTCCCCGTCATTCTTGACCCTGTCGGCGCAGGGGCGACGCCGTTCCGGACGGCATCCGCTCAGCGCATCATGAGAAAAGTGAAAATTTCCGCTGTCAGAGGCAATGCAGCCGAAATCGCCAACACGCTTGGAGACGAAAGCTGGGTGATCAAAGGGGTTGATGCCGGGGAAGAAAAGGGAGACCGGATGGCTCTGGCAAAAAAAGCGGCCGGCGTCTGGGATACAACCGTCATCATCACCGGTGCTGAAGACGTCATTACTGACGGAAGGAAGCTTTATACCGTTGAAAACGGCCATAAGCTGTTGACCAAGGTGACGGGGACAGGCTGTCTTTTAACCTCTGTGATCGGCGCGTTTTGCGCCGTTGAGAAACACTATTGTAAAGCCGCTGTATCAGCAGCCGTTTTTTACGGATGCGCGGCGGAAATAGCCGCTGAAAAAACAGCGCATCAAGGCCCCGGAAGCTTCCAGATAGAATTTTTAAATCAGTTGGCCGCTGTAAAAGCCGAGGACATCCAAGCACGCGGTCGCATAAGAGAGGTGGAGTAGCATGGCTAGGATTTCGAGACAAACACTAAAAGACCTGCTGTCCGTATACTTTATCATGGGTTCAAACAATACGGCCGGCGACCCTTTGGCTGTCATTGAAGCGGCTTTAAAGGGCGGTGCGTCTCTTTTTCAATTCCGCGAAAAAGGAGATGATGCACTAAAGGCGGAGGATAAAATCATCTTCGCGAAAAAAGTACAGGCCCTGTGCCGGGAAGCCCAAGTGCCTTTTATCGTCAATGATGATGTTGAGCTGGCCCTTGAGCTTGATGCCGACGGTGTTCATATCGGCCAGGATGACGAAAAAGCGGAGAACGTCCGCGCCAGTATCGGAGACAGGATTCTTGGCGTGTCCGCTCATACGCTTGAAGAAGTGATGAAAGCGGAAAAGGATGGTGCCGATTATATTGGAGCAGGGCCGATTTATCCGACGGAAACGAAGCTGGATGCAAAAGCCGTCCAAGGTGTTGCTCTGTTGAAAGAGATACGGAGGAGAGGCATCAAGATTCCAGCTGTCGGAATCGGCGGAATCACGCTGGAAAACTGCGCTCCTGTCATAGAAGCTGGAGCGGACGGCGTCAGCATTATCAGCGCCATCAGTACGTCTCCAGACCCAGAACAGGCTGCCGGAGCTTTTCTTGCAAAGGTTCACGCCGTCAAAAAAAGCGCAAATTCCTAACGTGGGATTTGTGCTTTTTGTTTAATAAGATGATCGGGACCGTCAAAATTGCTCGTTCATAAATCTCTCCAAAAAACGCTCAATGACAATATAGGAAGCTCCCAATGATGAGGCGGTTCGTCCGAGAGAGGAAACGGTTAAACGGCAATCGGTCAGCGCTTCTTTTTTGCTTCTTGAGGAAATGGTTTTTTTAATAACATCGACGATCAGCGGATAGGATTCAATCATCGTATTTCGCAAAATAATCGTTTCCGGATTCAATGTTTTGATAATGTTGACAAGGCCCACGCCGATGTAAAAGCCAAATGTTTCGAACGTTTCCAGCATCTTTTGATCTCGGCTGTCGGCCAGCGCCTTGACGGTCTGATGCAAAGGCGCACTTCCATGCGAGAGGTATGAAGAAAAGACGGCTCTTTCTGACGCATACAGCTCCCAGCAGCCTTTGTTTCCGCATCTGCATAGAGGGCCGTTGATATCAATTGACATGTGCCCGGCTTCTCCTGAAAAACCATGCACTCCTCTGAAAAGTTTGCCGTTCATCAAAATACCTAAACCGATACCTGTATTGATGCTGACAAAAATGGCGTGTTTCAGATCTCCGGCATCACCGTACTCCCTTTCTCCGATAGCCCCGGCATTTGCTTCATTTTCAATGAAAATCGGGACATTGTATCTTTCCTCAAGAAGACGTTTCAATTGGAGCGTGTGAATCGGTTTATTCGGGGTGAAAACCACATTCTGGTCATTATCGACCAGGCCGGGCACACATACCCCAATTCCAGTCAAGCCATAATGGGAATCAGGCATCTTTTTGACGGCATGATCGATCAGTTCAAACAGGGTACGCTCTGTCGCCTCAATATCCTTCTCATCAAGCTCCCGCTCGTAATGTTCAATGATCTCGCCTTCCAGATCGGTTAAAACGATGATGATGTAGTTCGTTCCAATGTCGGCGCCGATCGCATAGCCGGCTTTTCGGTTGAATTTCAGCATGACAGGCCGTCTGCCGCCGCTCGATTCACCGCGGCCCGTTTCATAAATCATTTCCTTTTGAAGCAGGGAAGACACTTGGGAAGAAACGGTTGATTTATTGAGCCCCGTAATTTCTGAAAGCTTCGCCCTTGAGATGGGTGCATTGTCAATGATCTGCTCAAGAATCAGGATTTTATTCATTTTTTTTACAAGGGCTTGATCCGCGGTATTCAATACGATCACTCGCTTTAGCAAAGGTTAGAATATGTGAGTCTATTATAATATAGCAAATTTTAAAAACTCAAATTTTTCTACATTTGCAATTGAAAGCGTTTCACACATCCTGTAAAATAAATGAAAAGGAGTTAGTTTAATGGATAAACAAACTTATTATTTTTCTAAGGAGGACTGAAAATGTTTTTTAAAAATGTGGGAACAGTCAAGTATGAAGGCGCAGACTCGGATCATCCATTTGCTTTTAAATACTATAACCCTGATGAGCGGATCGGCGGCAAAACGATGAAGGAGCATCTCCGTTTTGCCGTTTCGTATTGGCATACTTTTGATGGAGACGGAAGCGATCCGTTCGGCGCGGGAACAATGAACCGCTCATGGAACAGGATGACGCATCCTTTGGATCAAGCAAAAGCCCGCGCTGAAGCGGCATTTGAATTTTTTGAGAAACTCGGCGTTCCATACTTCTGTTTTCATGATGTCGATGTGGTTCAGGAAGGGGACACCTTGAGGGAAACGTTTCTTTATTTGGATAAAATGGTGTCTTTCCTAAAAGAAATGATGGAGTCAAGCGGAGTTAAATTGCTGTGGAATACAGCGAACATGTTTACGCATTCCCGTTTTGTCCACGGCGCTGCTACATCGTGCAATGCGGATGTATATGCCTATGCGGCGGCAAAGGTGAAAAAGGGTTTGGAAATCGCCAAAGAGCTCGGTGCCGAAAATTACGTGTTCTGGGGCGGCCGGGAAGGTTATGATACATTGCTGAATACAAACATGAAACTGGAGCTCGGCAATTTGGCGGCTTTCTACGGAATGGCCGTTGATTATGCTGATGAGATCGGGTTTGACGGCCAATTCCTGATTGAACCGAAGCCAAAAGAGCCGACAAAGCACCAGTACGATTTTGATGCGGCGACATCGATTGCTTTTTTGGATACGTACGGTTTAAAAGAACACTTTAAATTAAATCTGGAAGCAAACCACGCCACGCTTGCCGGACATACGTTTGAGCATGAGCTGAGGGTGGCCGCTCTTCATGATATGCTCGGATCGATTGATGCGAATCAGGGGGATCTGCTTTTGGGCTGGGATACGGATGAGTTTCCGACAGATCTGTATGGCGCCGTTCTCGCTATGTATGAGATTGTCAAAGCAGGAGGCTTCAAAACAGGCGGCATCAACTTTGATGCGAAAGTAAGGCGCGCCTCATTTGCGGACGAAGATTTATTTCACGGCCATATTGCGGGAATGGATACATATGCGGCCGGATTTAAAGTCGCCTATCGGCTTTTGGAGGATCAAGCGATTGAACGCGTCATAGAAGAGCGCTACAAAAGCTTTACGACCGGAATCGGCCTGGACATTGCCGAAGGAAAAACCGATTTGAAAAAACTTGCCGCCTATGCCCTCGAAAACGACAGCATCGAAAATCTGTCCGGCCGGCAGGAAACCCTTAAAGCGACCGTGAATCGGTATTTATTGAATGTGTTGCGGGAGTCGCCGGCAAGAAAGGGGATACAGTAGTGGAATATGTCATCGGTGCCGACCTCGGCACTAGCGCAGTCAAAGCAATTCTCGTCAATCAGTTTGGCGAGATATGCGGGGAAGCCTCAAGGCCGTTCTCAATCATCGAGCCCCATTCCGGTTATTCTGAACAGGATCCCCGCGAATGGGCGGAAAAAACGAAGGAAGCCGTAAAAGAACTGGTCGAAAACCATCGCGGAGAAGCGGGAGAAATCAAAGGCATCAGCTTTTCCGGACAAATGCATGGATTGGTGCTTTTAGACGGCCAAGGGGCTGTACTGCGGAATGCGATATTGTGGAATGACACAAGGACGACAGATCAATGCAGGCTGATTAACGAAACAATCGGAGAAGCGCGTCTCCTGGAGCTTGTCAAAAATCCCGCGCTTGAGGGGTTTACCCTTCCAAAGCTCCTGTGGGTGAAGGAGCATGAAAAAGAGCTGTTCGACAAGGCCGCCGTATTTTTGCTGCCAAAGGATTATGTCAGATACTGCATGACAGGACGCCTTCACAGCGAGTACTCAGATGCAGCGGGCACTCTGCTGCTTGATGTAAAACATAAAACATGGAGCAGCGACATGTGCCGCCGGTTTGGCATCCCCGAGTCAATGTGTCCTGAATTAGTGGAATCGGGCAGTTTTGTCGGCCGCATCACTCCCGAATTTGCCGGGGAGACCGGGCTCTTACCCGAAGTTAAAGTGTTTGCCGGAGGAGCGGACAATGCTTGCGGAGCGGTCGGCGCCGGCATTTTGCATGATGACACCGCCCTGTGCAGCATCGGCACATCAGGTGTTGTATTGACGTACGAAAAGGATCCGGATCAAGAATTCCGGGGAAATATCCATTTTTTTAACCATGCTGCAGCTGATGCTTATTATTCGATGGGTGTGACGCTTTCAGCGGGCCGCAGTTTTAGCTGGTTTAAGGATGTATTTGCCAAGCATGAAGCATTTGATGCATTAATCTGCGAAGCGGAAAATTCCCGGCCCGGCGCAAGAGGCTTGCTGTTTACGCCCTATCTTTCCGGAGAAAGAACCCCTCATGCTGACCCGGATATTCGCGCCAGCTTCATCGGGATGGACAGCGGACACAGGAGGGCTGATTTTATCAGGGCGGTGATTGAAGGGATCACATTTTCCCTCTATGAAAGCATTGAACAATTCCGGGCCGGGGGAAAAAAGATCAGCCGCGTCATTTCAATCGGCGGAGGAGCAAAAAGTGAACAATGGCTGCAAATCCAGGCCGACATGTTTAACGCGGAGATCATCAGGCTCAAGAGCGGGCAGGGCCCGGCTTTCGGAGCCGCGATGCTGGCTGCGGTCGGATGCGGGTGGTTTCCGGCACTGGAGGCGTGCGCAGAGCAGTTCGTGCACGTAAAAGAGTCATTTCTCCCCCGCCCGGAATTCAGCGAACGGTATCAGGACATTTTTCCGATTTACAAAGATATCTACCGCTATACAAAGCCGTTGATTGAACGGTTGGCATTTTTGCGTGAATAGCCGGATGCCTTTTCTGTAGAAATCCGGCCTTGCTGTAATGACCCGGAGTTTTGGACTATGATTTGTCCATATGGATCCCCGTATGCGCCTTTACCTGAATTTCCGCAAAAGCTTCGTGGTCAGGAGCTTTTGGGAATAAGACCGTTCCGAGATAAGCTCCTAAAAAGCCGAGCGGAATGGAGATGATTCCCGGATTAGATAACGGAATCAGCGGTTCTCCGATAAAAATGGCGTTTCCTGCGGGATCCCAGACACTCGGGCTCATCGAAACGAGAATCAGGGCGCTCAAAAGGCCGGTCAAGCTGCCTGCCAGCGCTCCGGCTGCATTAAAACGCTTCCAAAAAACAGTGAAAATAATCAGCGGCAGATTGGCGCTTGCCGCAACGGCGAAGGCCAGTGACACAAGAAACGCGACATTCAGCGATTGGGCAAAGACGGCGAGCAGAATCGAAAGAACGGAAACACCGATCGAAGCCCATCTTGCTGCGAGCATTTGCTCCTTCTCTGTTGCGTTTCCCTTTCTGATGATTTGACTGTAAATATCGTGTGCAAAAGCGGAAGCCGCCGAAAGGACAAGGCCCGTGACAACTGCTAAAATCGTAGCAAACGCGATGGCCGAAATAAAAGCGAACAAGAAGTCCCCGCCGAGTGCCTGTGCCAAGAGCGGCGCAGCCATGTTCCCCGCCTTATCCGCAGCCAAAATGTCTTCAAAACCGACAAACGCGGCGGCGCCAAAACCGAGAAAGACCGTCATGATATAAAAAACACCGATAATCCATGTGGCCGAAACAACCGATTTTCTTGCCGTCTTTGCATCCTTCACAGTATAAAACCGGATCAGAATGTGGGGAAGCCCGGCAGTTCCGAGGACAAGCGCAAGGTTCAGAGAAAGAGTTTCAAGAGGAACTTTATATTTATTGCCAGGGTTCAAAAAGTCCGCACCAAGGGGAGTAGCCGCTTTCATTTGTTCGAACATGTTCGTGAGGCTGAATCCGAACTTGGAAAACACCATGATTGAAATGACAAGCGTTCCCGCCATTAAAAGGACCGCTTTAATGATCTGCACCCAGCTCGTTGCGATCATTCCCCCGAAAACGACGTAGATGGTCATCAAAACGCCGACAATGCAAACCGCAAGCGTATAGTCAATGCCGAGCAGTAGCTTGATCAGGGCTCCGGCGCCGACGAGCTGTGCGATCATGTAAAATGTTGAAATGGCAATTGTGTTTAAGGCCGCGACTCCGCGGATTTTCTTTTGTTTAAAGCGTGAGGCGATCATATCCGCCATTGTAAACTTCCCGAGATTCCTGAGCGGCTCGGCGACAATATAGAGCACCACCAAATATGCCACCAGAAAACCGATGCTGTAAAAAAAGCCGTCAAAACCGTTTAAAGCGATCATGCCTGCAATGCCGAGAAATGATGCGGCTGACATATAATCTCCCGCAATGGCCAGTCCGTTTTGAATGCCGGTGAGCCCCCCTCCGGCCGTATAAAACTCATTGGCCGTTTTAGTCTGCCTTGCTGCAAAATACGTGATGACAAGCGTGAGGGCCACAATGACAAGAAACAGAATAAAGGCAGTCGCGCTCATGATTCAGCCCCTCCTATTTCATGTTTGAAATCATTTGCCATTCTATCGAACTGTTCGGCTTTTCTTGTATAAAGAATGCATAGCGTCCACGTCATGATGAATTGTGCAATCGCGAATACCCACGCCCATGTAACAGAGCCGGCGGCGGGCTGATTTAAAAAGGTAAAATACGATGTCAAAATCGGCAGAAGAAAGTAAAAGAGCAGAAAGAAAACCGTCATCGGCACGATGAAAGCGCGCTTTCTCTTTAAAAGCTCTTGAAATGCCGGAGATGCTGCAGCCTTGCTGTAATCTATTTTTTCTTCTTTCATTTGGTTTGTCCCTCCTTGTATTTGTCTCAAAAGATACAACAAGGTATGTAACAGGCTCCGGTTTTATTCTTGAAATTTCATTTATATAAGATGAAAGCCCTGACGATCTCTAAAAAATGTTTTCTCCATAGCGCGTATCGATTGTTCACGTTTTCTTTTGTCATGATTTCCCCTTCCTTTTTGCTTCAGCCCGTTCGCGGAAAAAACCGCCGCCGAATCGTTTGCAATGCTTCCGGGACGATTGCCTTTGCCAATAAGATATCCGCCGAATGTCATCTCCATAAAATCAAAGATATATTGAAACTGCTGAATGAGCGGCAATCCCTTCAGATGCGGTTCATCATCACCGACAGCGATGACGTATGCTGTTTTCCCCGACATCTGTCGTTTAAAATCATCTCTGCCTTTTTCAAGCAGTGTCTGCGACCAACGGTCAATAAAATGTTTCATCAGTCCTGACATGCCGTACCAATAGATAGGGGTGGCGAAAATCACGATGTCTTTATTCAAGATCCGGGTTAACAAGTCCCGATAATCATCGTCAGGATAAGACGGTAAGCTGTCACTGTGCCGGCAATCCAGTACAGGAGTGACATGATAGTCGCGCAGAAAGATCTTGTCCGCATCAAGGCCCTCTATGATTTGGTTTACAAGCATGTCTGTAGTTCCGTTTTGACGGGAACTTCCGCAGATAGCTGCAATCTCCATATTGACAATGCCTCCTGTATGTTTGATTTCTACTTCAGTTTATAATGAGAAATCTAAATCAGTAAAATTGATAATTTAGATTTTTGCCATCGAAAAAAACGATTTTAGAGGAGCTTTTAATTCCTACTATGGGAAAACAAATGGATTGTCAGTTTCCATCTGAACCTGAGATGGGAAGAACTTTCATATCCAGAGGCTTGCCTGAGACGGCGTGCTGAGCAGGGCTTCTGTAAAGGGAAACGAAAAATGCGGCGGGGAGGCTTTGATGACGCCTGCCTTTCGGGGGAATTGAACGATCAAACGAGAGCGGCCGCAGTTCAAGGGGTAAATGATCCGGCAGCACGCTGTCTGATTGGTGCAACATAAAAGCTTGCAGGGGCAGGGACTTCGATCGCAAAAAAGGCGCATTCTGATTGGGAAAGGGTGAGGCTGAGTTTGAGTCTGCACAGGCATGCACCTGAAATACGTCATTATCAATTTATCAAATACTCTTTAAAACAGCCGGTTGGATCATCTTGAAAAATCAAGATTCAACAGAACCGCCTGTTTTATAAATGATTAATGTCTTTCTAAATGTCTACTGCTTCAGCTGTCGGTCAGTATCTTTCTTTTTGGACTGAGTGCGAAGAAATTTTTTGACATCTTCAATATGCAACCCCAGATTTTTCGCCTCCTTCATCAAAGTCACCCAATCTTTGTCCAGTTTGCGTTTCGTTTGAGTATTCATAGACTCCTCCAATATGATAAGACGTTGTTCATCTCAAGGAAAAAATCCGTTTTTTTCCTTGAGATGTATTAAAGTTATAAAACAACAGCTGTATGAAAACAATGACAAATTTCATAAAAAATTCACATTTCCAGAAAAAATCAACCTACCTATTCCCTAAATAACTGACTAAAAAACCCAAAAAATCTTAGATTCTTACTTATTATAATAAACAATCAATTACTGACTGGATAGTATTCAAATAAAAATGATTAGTTTTCCCTATTAAAATTTTCTCAATTGGAGCCGAATATGCTTTGAATATTCAAAAAATAAATGCCGGAATAAGGGCTGAAAATATCAAGGATGAGACTGCAAAGCCAGGTGTAATAAAGGATTGAGAATAAAGAAAGCGAAGCGGAACGGGTGGGTGCTTTTTACTTATCTGAACAACGGCTAAAAGGCGGGTAATCCAAAAATACTACAAAATCTTTGCCAAAGTGGAAAAAAAGAACATTCTTTTCAAATGCAGAGAAAAAGTATAGAATTTAAGCGAAAACAACTCGTTTTTTTCAAGGGAATCCAAATGTTCACGATAAAAAACCGAACCATAAATCAGAAAGAACTTGACCCAGAACGATTGAAAAGGACTGCAGCAATCTGCAGCTTTTGAAATTATTTTGACAATCCAAGCTGAAAAAGCTGGAAAATGGTAAAATAAAATCGCCTAAATGAATGATTATGATCCCTGGCAATCGCAACGTTCGATTATGTGAAAAAATCAGGAGAAAAGACATTGAATGGAAAGCTTGATGCCTGCGGCGTCAGTGAAAGGGGAGGAAATGGATTGGCAGTTTTAGTATGCGGAGGTGCAGGCTATATTGGCAGCCACGCGGTGGCAGAGCTGTTGAGCCGTGGTGAAGAGGTCGTCATTATTGATAATCTGCAAACAGGCCATGAGGAGGCTGCTCTTTCTGGAGCATCTTTTTATAAAGGAGATTTGCGCGATGAAACATTTCTGAGAAAAGTGTTTCAGGAAAACTCAATTGAAGCGGTGATGCATTTTGCCGCTGATTCATTGGTGGGGGAGAGTGTAACAGACCCTCTGAAATATTATGATAACAATGTATATGGCGCAGTATGCTTATTGAAGGTGATGAGAGAATATCACGTTCAAAAGATCGTGTTTTCTTCGACTGCAGCCGTTTACGGAGAACCTGACCGGGTTCCGATTATTGAAACAGATGCGGCACATCCGACGAATCCTTATGGAGAAACAAAACTGGCGATTGAAAAAATGCTGAAATGGGCGGAAAAAGCTCACGGCATCCGCCATATCGTACTTCGTTATTTCAATGTTGCCGGAGCCCATGTCAAAGGTCTGATTGGGGAGGACCATCAGCCGGAAACCCATCTGATTCCGATCATTCTTCAAGTCGCTCTCGGGAAACGGGATAAGATCATGATATTTGGAGACGATTATCCGACTCCGGATGGGACATGCATTAGAGATTATATACATGTGATGGACCTGGTGAATGCGCATATCCTTGCAGTTGACAGACTGCGGAACGGCGGAGAAAGCGCCGTTTACAATCTTGGAAACGGGACGGGCTTTTCTGTCAAAGAAGTCGTTGAAAAAGCGCGTCAAGTAACAGGTCATTCCATTCCGGCAGACATAGCGGAACGGCGTGCAGGCGATCCGGCCCAACTGATCGCCTCGTCAGAAAAAGCAATGAAGGAGCTTGGCTGGCAGCCGAAGCACGCTGATTTGGAAACCATCATAGAGAGCGCATGGAATTGGTTCAAAGATCATCCAGACGGCTATAACAACAATAAGAAGTGAAATGGTCCGCCGGCACCAAAAAAAGCTTTCCATACACGGAAAGCTTTTTTTAATTGAATGTTTAAAGCCGTTTTCAAAACGGGAAAGTGAAAAAAGAGGCTGAACAAGTAAGTTAACCTTGAAAAAAATTAACAATGTTAAATTAATTATTGACCAAAGTTTTTTATTGTGGTAAACCTAATTTTGACAGAATTTTTGTCCGGAATCGTCTGTTGTTCGCACTTCCTTTGCGTGTAAAAAGCACTAATAAATTACCAATTGCCTCCTTCGATCATCATAATGTTATGAACTAAATTTGACGATTTTATGACATTTGGGTGAAAAAAAGGTGAACTTTCGAAAAAAATAAGGCTAATTGGTGAAGATTTTGATAGCATAGCAAGGTAGAAGAAAAGTTTTTCAGAATCTGTATTTTAGATATTCTGACCAAATTTATACATCAATGAAGGAAGGATGGTGATCCTCTTGTTCAGAGCATTCAAACCGCTGATGGCGCTTGCGCTGCTTTCGACTGTTTTTTTAATGGGCGGCTGCAGTCAAATTGCGGTATTAGATCCTAAAGGACCTGTTGCTTCACAGCAAAGAGATCTTATTCTATTATCCATTGGATTCATGCTGTTTATCGTTGCAGTGGTTTTTGTCCTGTTTACAGTCATGATCGTAAAATACCGCGACCGAAAAGACAGAAAGTCTCCATACAGTCCTGAAGCGGAAGGTAATACGTTTTTGGAAATCGTCTGGACAGTGGTTCCGATTTTAATTGTTATTGCGCTGTCTGTGCCGACAGTCCGAACCATTTACTCTCTGGAAGAGGCTCCTAAAGCATCAAAGGATAAAGAACCTTTGGTTGTCTATGCCACATCTGTCGATTGGAAATGGGTATTCAGCTATCCTGAGCAGGATATCGAAACTGTCAACTACTTAAACATACCGACAGACCGGCCGATTAAGTTTAAAATCACATCTGCCGATTCAATGGCATCGCTATGGATTCCGCAGCTTGGCGGACAGAAGTATGCGATGGCAGGAATGGATATGGAACAGTATCTGCAGGCAGATAAGGTTGGAACATATCAAGGACGCAATGCGAACTTCACAGGTGAAGGATTTGCAGATCAAAAATTCAATGTCAACGCCATGACTGAAAGCGACTTTAATAAGTGGGTGTCCACAACTCAAAAAGATGCGCCGAAGCTGACGAAGAGCAAGTACGACGAACTGATGCTTCCTCGGAATGTGGACAAAATGACGTTCTCTTCGACACACCTGAAATATGTCAACCATGGCAATGATGCGGAATATGCACTAAAAGCGCGCGAAAGATTAGGCTATGAGCCGAAGTCTCCGCATTCCAAATCAGATCCGTTTGCAAATGTGAAAACGGAAAACAATGAAAAACAATCTGACGATTCTAAAGACCAGGATTCTCACTAAGAAAGGAGGAAGCTTGCATGAATTTGAAATGGGACGAATTCATAGTCACAGGTGATCCATTGATTCTTGGAGCACAAATTTCCATTTTGCTTACCACAATTGCAATTGTCTTTGTTTTGACATACTTCAAAAAATGGAAATGGCTGTGGAAAGAGTGGATTACCACTGTCGACCATAAACGATTGGGTATTATGTATCTTATCGCTGCGGTCATTATGTTTTTCCGCGGTGGGGTCGATGGATTAATGATGCGTGCCCAGCTCGCGCTTCCTAATAACCATTTTTTAGATTCTAACCACTATAATGAGGTTTTCACCACTCACGGTACGATCATGATCATCTTCATGGCAATGCCGTTTTTAATCGGATTAATTAACGTTGTGGTTCCCCTCCAAATCGGGGCCCGCGATGTTGCTTTTCCATACCTGAACAACTTGAGCTTCTGGACCTTTATGGTCGGAGCCATGCTGTTCAATATCTCCTTCGTTATCGGAGGATCACCAAATGCGGGATGGACCGCATACATGCCGCTTGCCGGCAATGAAATGAGCCCGGGGCCGGGTCAGAACTATTATCTGCTCGGACTGCAAATCGCCGGGATTGGTACGCTTTTGACCGGGATTAACTTTATGGTCACGATCTTAAAAATGCGTACAAAAGGCATGACGATTTGGCGTATGCCGATGTTTACATGGACAACGCTGATTACTTCGGTCATTATCATTTTCGCTTTCCCTGTTCTTACAGTGGCTTTGGCGCTGATGACGTTTGACCGCTTGTTCGGAACTGCGTTTTTCACTTTGCAAAACGGCGGTATGCCGATGCTTTGGGCGAACCTGTTCTGGATTTGGGGGCATCCTGAAGTTTATATCGTTATCTTGCCTGCTTTCGGTATTTTTTCAGAAATCATTGCCACATTTGCGAGAAAACAGCTTTTCGGTTATAAAGCAATGGTTTATTCCATCGTGGCGATTTCCATGCTGAGCTTTCTCGTGTGGCTGCACCACTTCTTCACGATGGGGAACAGCGCGTCGGTCAACTCGTTCTTCTCAATTACGACGATGGCGATTTCCGTGCCGACCGGGGTTAAAATATTTAACTGGCTGCTGACGCTGCATCGAGGCAGAATCAAAATCACGACGCCGATGCTGTGGTCGCTTGCATTTATTCCTAACTTTGTTATCGGCGGGGTTACAGGCGTTATGCTTGCGATGGCTGCGGCGGATTATCAATATCACAACACATACTTCCTCGTATCGCACTTCCACTATGTGCTGATCGCGGGTACTGTGTTTGCTTGCTTTGCCGGATTTATCTTCTGGTATCCGAAAATGTTCGGCCACAAGCTGAACGAACGCATCGGAAAATGGTTCTTCTGGCTGTTTATGACCGGATTCAACATCTGTTTCTTCCCGATGTATTTCTTGGGATTACAAGGAATGCCGCGCCGTATCTACACATACGGAGCAGAAGACGGCTGGACCGCATTGAACATGATTGCGACAATTGGCGCATTGCTGATGGCTGCCGGATTCATCGTTCTTTGCTATAACATTTTCTACAGCTTCCGCCATTCAAAACGGGAGGAAAGCGGAGATGCCTGGGGAGAAGGCCGTACACTTGAATGGGCTACATCTTCTTCAATTCCGCCGCATTACAACTTTGCGGTTCTTCCGGAAGTCAATTCACCTGACGCTTTCTGGAAGATGAAAGAAGACAAGGTTGATATTCATCCCGAAAGCAAATTTAAGAAGATTCATATGCCGAGCAACTCAGGCCGTCCGTTTATCATGTCCCTATTCTTCGGATTTGCGGGCTTCGGACTCGTCTTTGAATGGTATTGGATGGGAGTCGTCGGCCTTATCGGCGTATTCCTCTGTATGATTCTTCGTTCATTTGAATATGATGATGGCTACTACGTAAGTGTTGAGGAAATAAAAGAGACTGAACGAAAGAATGCCAAGTAAAGGAGGCGCGATTGATGGAACATGCAGAACACGGCAATTCTAATGCTCCTATGGAATACCGGTCTGAGACAGGAAGATTAAACATCCTCGGCTTTTGGATCTTTCTGGGAGCGGAAATTGCGTTATTCTCTACGCTGTTTTCGACCTATGCTGTTCTTCACAACAGAACAGCCGGAGGCGTATTGCCTGCAGAGCTGTTTGACGCCAAGCTCGTTTTAATCATGACGTTCCTGCTGTTAACGAGCAGTTTCACATGCGGCATCGCCGTACATGAAATGCGGCGGGGAAGCTTAAAAGGTGTGATGATCTGGATGATCATTACACTCCTGCTTGGTGCAGGCTTTGTAGGCTATGAGATTATGGAGTTCACACATTATGTACATGAAGGTGCCACTTTATCAACAAGTGCTTTCTGGTCGGCGTTCTTTGTCCTGCTTGGAACACACGGAACGCACGTGTCGATCGGTATCTTCTGGATCATCGGTATTTTATTGCAGACGAAAAAGCGCGGGTTGACACCGCAAACTTCTGCTAAATTGTTTATTTCAAGCTTATATTGGCACTTTTTAGACGTGGTATGGATCTTTATCTTTACCGGAGTCTATTTGATAGGGTTGGTGAATGTATAATGGCGGCAAAACAATCAGCTGAACACAGCCACTTTCCTTGGAAGCATATTGTCGGGTTTGTGTTGTCCATTGTGCTGACCTTATTGGCCCTATGGGTGATCTATACCGATTTAAGCATGACTGCCAAGCTGTGGATTATTTTCGGATTTGCTATTATTCAGGCTGGATTGCAGCTCTTGATGTTTATGCATATGACCGAAAGCGACAGCGGCAGTATCCAAGTCGGAAATACATTGTTCGCGGCATTTATCGCAATTGCAATTGTTATCGGTTCTATTTGGATCTTCGCCGCTCATAGCCATCACGGAGACAACCCTGAAGGCGGATCTCCAGGTGCAAAACATTCTGAGCACAGCGGACATTAATTGAATAAAGCGAAAGCCCCCTTGTTTATAGAAGAGGCTTTGCTGTTGGCAAAAGAGTGTGGGTTGTTTAGACCCGCACTCTTTTTTTGTGTCTATCAAATCGGGGTACGAAAGAGAGCCTGACATTGTCCGTGTTTTAGGCTGAAGTCGAATGGGCCCGACGTCCATCTGCGTTTTCAGGTTTTAGCGATTCATGATTCGCCTTTGGCCGCTTTCAATTCATTGCATATTCACGAATTTGTATGACCCTGCATTTTGATGGTTTAATAGGAGATGTGAAGAATGATGCTGATTTTTGCCTTCCTTATGCATGCAACAGATCAATTACACGACATATCAGCGTAAAGCCTTTTTGAACAAATTTGAGCACGGAAAATTACATTGGCGGAGGAACAAGGAGGAAAGTCATGAATAACATTGATGAGATTCGTTCTTTTCAAAAAGAGGATCTTGAATGGCTGCAAACCTGGTTTAAAGACGCTGAAGTGAAAAGACGTCTTGAAGGCATGCTGCCGCTGGATGACTGGTACAAATTCGCCCAAGAAAATGAAAAGTACTGGGTATGGGTGGCGCTAAAAGGAAGAAAACCAGTTGGGGCAGTGATGGTCGAGGTGGAGGAGGACTGCACCGGGAACATTGCTCTTTTGGTCGATCCATTTTTGCGAGGAAAGGGATACGGCAAAGCGATGATGAAAAGGGCGATGCGCTTGCCTGAGATGGGTCAAGTTAAGAAATGGTTTGCCGGAATTGAAGAGGATCACCACATTTGCTTAAGATGCTTTCAATCGATGGGATATATTTTTGAAAACGAACATCCGGATGAGGATGGATTCTACTCTCTGATTTATTTTACCTAAATGAACTTTTGTCCATCCTGAAGGAATTTCCGTATAAAACTGAATCCAAGCCGACAAAAAGGGGCGGTTTTAAGACCGGCCCCATTAGGTTGTCGTTTCATTAGCGGTTCATTCTTTTTTTGATCAATGGAAGTCCGTAAATCAAAAATGCAGCGATATGGGCAATGATGACATTGATGATGAAGAGTGCGATCATGAGAGAGTGTCCTGTAGGAGTAAGACTGCTTGTCATGTAGAAGAAGAAAAATACCCACATTAAAATGATTGGCGGGATCGAAGACAGTGCAACCTTTTTGTTGTCCAGCCATAAAAATAACGGAGTGGCGCTTGCAATCAGCAAGTAAGCGAAAAACATATCCATACGTTTTCAGCCCCTTTCAATAATGATAGCGCTGTCATGAAAAGTTGGTTGGACGTTTAAATTGTGTCTAATTAGAGGATATTTTGTGAACATTTTGTTACATTCATTATACCACGTCTTGAAAAAAATGATACATACTGGAAAGCAATTTCCACCCCGACTATTGAATCAATTTTTTTGATGTTGTCGGTAGGCATAATGGGCGAACAGAATGGGCAGAATAAGAGATGAACAGGCCGGCCGTGTCCGTACGACATAAAAAAATCCCTTGGCATCAGGTGCCAAGGGATTTATTGCTTTAAAAAATAAAGTGGGCGCAGAGCACGATGACAGGCAGTGTGATCAATGTCCGAACGATAAAAATCAAGACCAAGTCGACGAATGTCACCGGTATTTTCGATCCGAGCAAGAGGCCGCCGACTTCAGACATGTAGATTAATTGAGTAACAGACAAACAGGCGATGATAAAACGGGTCATCTCGCTCTCAATGCCGCTTCCAAGAACAGAGGGAAGAAACATGTCGGCAAAGCCGACAACGAGCGTCTGAGAGGCCTCAGCCGCTTCAGGAACCTGCAGCAGCTCAAGGAGCGGGATGAACGGGATGCCGAGCCATTTGAAAACCGGCGTATACTCAGCCACGATCAATGCGGCTGTCCCGAGCGCCATCACGACGGGAGCGACACCCATCCACATGTCGAGAACATTTTTGGAGCCTTCTTTGAGAAAATCTTTTACGCTCGTATTCTGTCTTGCTTTTTCAACAGCCTGTTTCATTCCCCATCCAAAAGGAGTATAGCCTTCAGGAATTGTTTCTTGGTCTGTATCGGCTTTATCTGTAATGTAGGTATCAGGCTTCCTTGATAAAGGAGGAATCCGCGGACATACGACCGCCGCGACCACACCGGCCAGCAGGATCGTTAAGTAAAACGGAACAAACATATCGGCAAGATCGACTTGTGAAATAATCACGAGACAAAAGGTAATGGAGACGACGGAAAAAGTCGTCCCGATAATCGCGGCCTCACGCTTCGTATAAAAGCCGTCTTCATACTGTTTGCTCGTCAGCAGAACGCCGATCGTACCGTCTCCAAGCCATGAAGCCATACAGTCGATCGAAGACCGTCCGGGAAGCTTAAAGATCGGCCTCATCAGTTTTTTCATCAATGCTCCGAATAATTCGAGCAGCCCGAAATTCAGCAGAAAAGGCAGAAACAGTCCGGCAAACAAGAAAACCGAAAAAAGAACCGGCAATAAATTAAACAATAACGTTCCGCCCGTAGATTCTGCGTACACCGCCTCAGGTCCGATCTTGAAATACGTCAGGACGGCAAATACCATGCCGAAAAACCGGACGACATACCAGAATACAGACACATTCAGCAGATTGTAGAAAAACTCGCTTTTTTTGATGATGGTTGGATGAAACGTTTTGGTGATAAAGGTTAAGATAAATGTTGCGGAAACAATCAACATCATGATGAACGGCAGATGTTCATGAAGCAGTTTTTCCAGACCATTTGAAAAAACCGCAATCGGAATCGTTAAATCCTTCCCGACTTTAATCGGAATCATAAACAGGGCAATTCCGATAAGTGAAGGAACCAGAAATTTTATAATATCAAGCTTTTTATGCTTTTGAAGTGCTTTTTCCAACATGCAAAACTCCTTATGCTTTGGTGGTACTGCATATTTCACCCAACTTTCACAGCATGCCAGCTGTCAAAAGTTTAATTTTATGCAACATTACTCATTTTAATACAAATAGAATAAAAATCAATGACTTTATCAACTTCGACAATACTTGGAAATATCCTTTAAAATAAAAAAAGGAATGTTTTGTGTGCGATTCACCCGAAACATTTTGTGCATTTGTACGTCATATCATTTGTGAGGAAGACAATATGTCTTTCTAATACCATTTCATCGTGTCAGAAATAAGGGCGGGATTTTGAATGAATCAAAAAAAGAATATGACAAATCCCTTTTACCAAGGTGATTTGATTTTTGCTTTTATTGTATTTTTTATCACCAGCATAGTAGCGGTTTACGCCGCACAGCAGTTTAACCAATATAATGAGCCTTTTGCAATGAAACAGTTCCTGTATTATTTGCTGGGGGCCTTTATCATCATCGTGTTTCTCTACTTTGACCTGGAACAGCTTGAAAAGCTCAGCTTTTATTTTTACCTGCTCGGCATCATCATGCTGATCGTGTTGAAATTCAGCCCCTCCTATATCGGGGGCTATCGCTTTGCGCCGGTGATCAATGGCGCCAAAAGCTGGTTCATGCTTCCGGGATTTACCCTGCAGCCTTCAGAGTTTATGAAAATTGGCTTGATCATGTATCTGGCTTCATTTATGTCAAAATACGGCCCAAAAGGAAAGCGGACGATAAAAGAGGATATGATGTTCCTGTTAAAGATCTTCGGGATTGCCGTTGTTCCTTTCGGATTGATTTTGGAGCAGGATACGGGTACCGCGGGAATCGTTATGTTTGTCATCCTTGTGATGGTGTTTCTGTCGGGGGTGAACTGGAAGTTAATCACGCTTATATTTGGTTCAGGCGTCGCCTTAGTTACATTAATCTTATATGTCATGATTCATTTCCCAAGCGTAGCGGAATCCATCGGGATTGAGAAATATCAAATTAACCGCGTCATGACCTGGGTCAATCCGAGTGAGCAGAACGCCGATGATAAAATGCAGGTTGACAAGGCGCAAATGGCGATCGGTTCCGGAAAGGTATTTGGGAATGGTGTAGACAATCTTCAAGTCTACGTTCCTGAAGCGCAGACAGACTTTATTTTCGCCGTCATCGGAGAAAGCTTCGGTTTTGTCGGCTGTACGTTTGTCGTGATTATGTTTTTCTTCTTAATTTACCGGCTTGTCGTATTGATTGACCGAATACATCCGTTTAGCAAGTTCGCATCATTTTTCTGCGCCGGCTATACTGCGTTGATTGTCATTCATACATTTCAAAACATCGGGATGAACATCGGCATCATGCCGGTGACAGGCGTGCCCCTGCTTTTGGTCAGCTACGGGGGAAGCTCTATCATCGCCACTTTAACCGGCTTTGCGATTGTCTATAATGCGAGTTGCCAATTAACAAAATATCAAAGATATATGTTTAAATAACAGTCTGATGTTTTCAGGCTGTTATTTGATTGAAATAGGGGAGCGATTGTTTCGAGTAACACCCCGCTTTTCATGTATTCTTCGACATGATTCATGTATAATGAAAGATGGCTGTTTTTGATATGAAGTAAGGCGGGGTATAATGAATCAGAAAAAAAATAATACAAGTCCCTTTTACCAGGGTGATTTAATTTTTATATTAAGCACATTTTTAATCATTAGTGTAGTGGCTGTCTATGCTGCGCAGCCGTCGTTTTCTTTATTGGGCTATCCCGGAAAACAATTGATTTTTTATATGCTTGGCATTTCAATTATTGTCGGCTTTCTTTATTTTGATTTAGAGCAGCTTGAAAAGCTTAGTATATACGTATTCATAATGGGAATCGCATTGCTGATCATTTTAAAATTCAGCCCGGCATCGATCGCGCCGGTGAAGAACGGGGCAAAGAGCTGGTTTCAATTTGGAACAATTACTTTGCAGCCGTCGGAATTCATGAAAATCGGCTTGATCATGATGCTGGCTTCTGTGATTTCCAAAGCGACTCCTAAGGGTGCGCGGTCCTTGCGCGAGGATGTTTATCTATTGCTGAAAATCGCAGGGATCTCTGCTGTGCCAGTGGGATTAATTTTAATGCAGGATGCCGGGACGGCGGGGATCTGCATGTTTTTTGTTGCCGTCATGGTGTTTTTGTCAGGTGTGAACTGGAAGTTGATTTCCATCATTGCCGGTTCAGGTATATCGCTTGTCCTGCTTGTATTGTTTTTGGTTATTAATTTTCCGGATTTTTCCGAAAATGTACTTCATATTAAACAATACCAGATCAATCGGGTCATGACGTGGGTCGATTCAAACCAGCAGTCGGCCAATGATACATATCAGACAGAACAGGCTGTGACGGCGATCGGATCAGGAGAAATTTTCGGAACCGGCATCAACCATTTAAAAGTGTATGTCCCTGAGGGCGAAACAGACTTTATTTTCTCCGTGATCGGGGAGAGCTTTGGTTTTATCGGCTGCACATTTGTGGTTATCATGTTCTTTCTCTTAATTTACCGGCTTGTCGTATTAATCGACAGGATTCATCCCTACAACAGGTTTGCTTCGTATTTCTGCGTGGGGTATACGGCTTTAATCGTCATTCACGCCTTCCAGAACATCGGAATGAACATCGGATTGATGCCTGTTACAGGTGTTCCTTTGCTGTTTATCAGCTATGGGGGGAGCTCTGTCCTGTCGGCGCTGATCGGGTATGCGATCGTCTACAATGCGAGCTGCCAGTTGACGAAATATCAAGGCTACATGTTTAAATAAATGAAAAAAAGACAGCCTGTCCGGGCTGTCTTTACTTTTCGCCTAAAAACTCAAGAGCCGACGACACGAGGATCTTCGCTGCATTCAGCATGGCTCTTTCATCAATATCAAACTTCGGATGATGGTGCGGATAGACCGCTTCCGTCGTTTGATTTCCCGCCCCTGTAAAAAAGAATGATCCCGGGACGCGTTCAAGATAATAGGAAAAATCTTCGCCGATCATATTGGGTGCAAGCTCGATAACGGCCTCTTCGCCAACAATCTCCTTCGCGCATTCCCGAACAATGCCTGTTTCCTTTTCATGGTTGATGACGGGCGGGTAGCCCTTTTCATAGTCGAACTTGAAGGACGCTCCATTGCTGTCGCAAACGCCTTTAATGACGCGCTCCATCTCGGTGATGACCGTCTCCTGAACCTGTTTCGAAAAGGTGCGCACCGTTCCTTCAATCACGGCCTCTTCAGCAATGACGTTAAAAGCCTGGCCGGAATGGAATGTTCCGATTGAAATGACTGCCGCCTCAGTCGGATCTATTCTGCGGCTGACGATCTGCTGAAGGTGACTGACGACGGAAGCTCCCGTCAGCAAGGCGTCTGCAGTCAGGTGAGGCGCGCCTCCGTGTCCGCCGCGGCCGGTAATCGTGATGGTAAATTTGTCCGCCGCCGCCATTATGGCCCCCGGCTTTATCCCGACTTGGCCAAGCGGCATAGGAGCCCAAATGTGGGTGCCGAAGATGGCGTCCACTCCGTCCAGGCAGCCGTCTTCAATCATCGGCTTTGCCCCGCCTGGTGTGACCTCTTCACCAAACTGGTGGATCAGGACGATGTTTCCTTTTAGATGCTGCCGGTGTCTGCTTAGCGCTTTTGCGGCGATCAAGAGGGCGGAAGTATGTGCATCATGGCCGCAGGCGTGCATGACACCGGGGACTGTTGACCGGTATGGCACATCTTTTTGATCCTGTATGGGGAGCGCATCAAAGTCGGCCCTGAGGGCGGCCGTTCTTCCCGGCCGTTCCCCTCTGATCACACCGACGACCCCTTGTCCGCCGACATTTGTTCTTACTTCGATTCCGAGGTTTTTCAAATAGTTTGCAATGGTCAGCGGTGTCTCCACCTCTTGATGGGACAGCTCTGGGTATTGGTGAAAATGTCTTCTGAGCTCGACCATTTCCGGATATAAATCATCAAGTTCTTTCATTAAGGAATCCACCGTCATCTTCCTTTCCGATTCAAAAATATTAAGATGATTCTATCATTTTAACATAAGAAAAAGAACTCTTTTTCAGGCGGATAAGCCGTTTTGCTTTAGAGAGAAGCAGATATTGGATATGATAAAGATGAAGAGGAGGTAGGAAGATGAATCAAACGATTGAAACGATATTAAATCACCGTTCGATCAGGTCTTTCACAGATCAGCTCCTGACAGATGAAGAGATTCGTTTGCTCGTGGAAAGCGCTCAATGCGCATCGACGTCAAGCTATATTCAGGCTTATTCAATTATCGGCGTGACTGATCAGGGCAAAAAACGCGAACTTGCGGCTTTGGCCGGCAACCAGCCGTATGTCGAGAAAAACGGCCATCTGTTTGTTTTTTGTGCAGATCTTTATCGCCATGATAAAGTGTCCCGCGACAGAGGAGAAGATGTTAAGGCTGCTCTGGAAGGAACGGAAACATTTATGGTCAGCGTCATTGACGCGGCGCTCGCAGCTCAGAATATGGCGGTTGCTGCTGAATCGATGGGGCTCGGCATCTGCTATATCGGCGGAATTCGAAACGATCTGGATAAAGTCGCTGAGATACTGAAAACGCCTGAATACGTGCTTCCGCTGTTCGGCTTTGTCGTCGGCCATCCGGCCAATCCGTCTGCGAAAAAGCCAAGGCTGCCGCTTGAACATATTTATCATGAAAATACCTACAACCTGGATGAGCAGGACTTTCATAAGCATTTGTCCGAATATGACGAAACCATTTCAAGCTATTATCAAAACAGGACAGGCGGCAAGCGGACAGACAAGTGGACTGAGCAAATCACCCAACATCTAAAAGAACCGAAACGAACATATATGAATCAATTTGTGAAAGAAAAAGGATTTAATAAAAGATAAAGGGGCGGCCAAAACCTCCCCTTTCAAAGCAAAAGGCTGCCGATCGTGTCGGCGGCCTTGTCGTATGCCTTGTCTCTACTTGATGATGAAATGCTTGATCAGAAGATAAACAATAAACCAAATCGGAAGGCTAAAAAGGATTCCGAATAGACAGCCTTTTGCAAAGTTTTCTTCTTCATGTGGGGCGTCAGGTTTTTGTGTTGGCTCTTTCTCATTCATCAATCCTTATGCTCCTTTAATATTCACTTGATACTATTATTTCTTTTTCAGCTAAAAAAGTAAACTGGAGTGAAAGAATATGATCTCTTTAAGTATATTGGACCAATCGCCTGTTGCTGAAGGAAGCACGCCTGAAACTGCTTTACAACAGACGGTTGAGCTTGCCAAAATGGCCGAGAAGCTCGGATATAAAAGATTTTGGGTTTCTGAGCACCATTTTTCAAGAAACCTTGCAGGCTCAAGCCCGGAAGTCCTCATGAGCTATCTTGCGGCCAAGACAGAGAAAATCCGCATAGGCTCGGGAGGGGTTATGCTCCCGCATTACAGTGCTTATAAAGTGGCGGAAAACTTTCGTGTTTTGGAAGGCCTTGCGCCAGGCAGGATCGATGCCGGACTCGGACGGGCGCCGGGGGGCATGCCGATTGCTTCGATGGCCCTGCAGGACGGCGGCAGACGCGGAGCTGACAGGTATCCTGAGCAAATCGGGGATCTGGTTACATATTTATACGATCAAGCCGATGAGCACCATCGCTTTCCAAATCTTACCGCATCTCCGAAGGTCGGTTCGGCGCCGGATGTATGGCTGCTTGGTTCATCAGGGGAAAGTGCGAAGCTTGCCGCACAGGTCGGCGCCTCCTACACTTTTGCCCAGTTTATAAACGGTGAAGGGGGAGAAGATGCGGTCCGGCTTTATAAAGAAAGGTTCAAGCCTTCCATACTGGGAGATCAACCGAGATCGACCGTCGCCGTATTTGTCCTTTGCGCGGAGACGGAAGAAGCGGCGGAGCGGCTTGCCAAAAGTCTTGATTATTCTTTACTGGCGAATGAGCAGGGAATGGTGACAGAAGGTTTTCCATCTTTGGACACGGCCCTGTCATATCAGTATTCGCCTTATGAGAAGAAGAGAATCGAAGACAACCGGAAACGCATGGTGATCGGTACTCGCGGGCAGGTGAAAAAACAGCTGCTGAAACTGGCTGAGGCATACGGAACCGAAGAAATCATGGCGGTGACGATCACGCACGACTTTCAAGATAAACTGACGTCATACAGGCTTTTGGCTGAAGCGTTTCAAAACTAACATTATCGCTTCTGCTGAAAGATGTTCAACAGATAGCGGGCCGGGAGGAGAATGAACAGGCCGCATATATATACAGCTGTAAACAGCCAGCTCAGCGGGATGAGGAGGACGGTATCGACCGTTTGCTCCGCCGCTTTCTGAAAAGGATGCGGCTGCTGTTTTTGCACGTTGATGATGACATAAAAAAACGTGAAACAGATAAAGCAGACAGTCATGAAGGACAAACCGAATAATATGAGAAATGGAAGCATATATACAAAGCCCTCCGGTAGCTTTTTTCACGTTTTGAAGAGAAGAGGTTTCTCCCGTGAACGCGAGGGATTTCCATTATCCGTATTTTAACATAAAAAAGCCTTGTTGAGTGGCTCTCAACAAGGCTTGTCATTATTCGACGATAAACGGTTCTTCCGTCAGAACGTAGCTTGATTTCCCCTTTGCAGAGGCATAAGCGAGCATGTAATACTCGCCCGGCTTAAGAGCGGAAGAACCATTGATTTTGCCGTTCCATTGATAGGATTGGTAGCCTTTTCCCTGGTTTTTATAGACAGCGGCCTGTCCGATAAATTCGAGGTTTTTGTCATAAACGAGAAATGCCAGCTCTTCGGCTCCTCCTGGAAGATAGGCTTCAACCGAATATGTTCCCTGCGCTGCTCCCGGTTCGACGGTTACCGATGTAACACGAGGATAGTCAGGTTCTTTGACGATTAACAGAGTCGGGATTTCGGCAACTTTTTTGCCTCCTTCGCGGACATAGACGGTTCCTTCATAAGTCCCCGCTTTCGTTTTTGCCGAATTGACGGTTACACTGGCAGCCGCCTTTCCTGTTTTCTTTGCAGGGATGACGACCTGTTCCGTTCCTTTTACCGATATGCCCTGCCCTTTAAAAGAATATTCAAGCTGATAGGCTTTTCGATAGGATGAAAGGTTATCGATAGTAATGGTTTGTTTTTTCGTCTGTTTTCCTTTATCCTTCATGAATGTTCCGTAGGAATGGCTGCCAGGTGCAACGATTGATGTAGCCTGCAAAGCATCCATGATCCGAATGCTGCCCGCCCCTTGCGTATTGTGGGGGTAGAGCTTTCCGTTTTCATCCGTTAATTTTTCCGCTGTGTTCATGAGGACGGCTTTTATTTGCTCCGGCGTCCAGTCCGGTTTTGCCTGTTTTACAATCGCCGCCGTTCCGGCCACATGAGGCGAAGCCATGCTGGTTCCCTGCATTGAGGCGTAGCCGTAAGGGTTATTCGGATCGTGCGTTGGAACCGTACTGACGATATTAACACCCGGTGCCGCGACATCCGGCTTAATCATCCAGGTGTCCATCACAGGTCCGCGCGATGAAAATGATGCGATCGTTTCGCCAAGCTCCTTTTCCAGGGTGAACGAAAAGACGGCCGAACGTTTCCCCGCTTTTATTTCCTGAACGAGACTCTCCCCTTCTTCTTTTGAGAGCTTGATCGTCGGAACGGCCAGGCCGACTACATTGGCATCAATTTCACCGGGCACATTATTGTAGACTACAACTCCGACAGCCCCGGCTTTTTTAGCGTTTTCGGCTTTATCCACAAACGCAATAGCGCCCCTTTGGATCACAGCCACTTTGCCTTTTACATCCTTTCCGGCGAAATCGTCGGCTTGTCCAAGTCCTGCGTCAACAAGCTCAACTTCTTGGTTGCTCAATGCCTGAAGGTCTTTTTCTTCATCATATCCCATCACTTTCGCTGTCCCATAGGAGGCGAATGTTACTGCGTATTCATGATACGGAAGCTGTGAGGCGCCTACAGAAATCGCCTCCCTCGAGGTTCCGGGAGATCCGACCGTCCAGTTTTCCGGTCCGCTGTTGCCATTTGATGTAACGGCGGTTACGCCTTCAGACATCGCCCAGTCAAGCGCGATGCTCGTCGCGTAATCAGGGCTGTTGAGCGAATTGCCTAAGGAAAGGTTCATGACTTTCGCTCCGTCTGCCACGGCCTTTTCGATACCTGCGATGACATTTTCAGTTGTTCCGGAACCTCCTGGTCCCAGGACGCGGTATGCAAGGAGAGTAGCTTCAGGCGCCACACCCTTGATTTGGCCGTTTGCTGCGATCGTGCCTGCAACATGTGTGCCATGGTCAGTTGATTCTCCGCGGGGATCTCCGTTCGGCGTTTCCTGTGGATCGTAGTCATTATCCACAAAGTCATACCCTTTGTAAGGCCCGAAATTTTTCTTCAGATCAGGGTGTGTATAATCAACACCGGTGTCAATGACGGCTACTTTGATGCCTTTTCCGGTGTATCCTGATTTCCAAGCCTGATCCGCACCGATGTATGGGGCGCTTTTATCCATTTGTGGATAAATGGCGTCCGCAGCAAGTGCAGCGCTTTTTTTCTTTATATTGTCCGGTTTGTATGTCGCGTTTGGATAGACAGCTTTAACCGCTTTGACCGAAAGAAGCTTTGGAATTTCACTTGCAGGCAGCTTCATGGAAAATCCGGAAAAAACCCGGTCGTATTCCCGCTTGATTTTGGCCTTCTTCACCTTTTTGAAGGCCTCGTCTTTCACTTTGCTGCGCACCGTTTTTAAAGAGGCTTTAGTTTGCTTCTCCCCCTCAGCTTTTGCTTCAGCAATCGATTTCTCTTTTAATTCAACGATGACTGTTGTCAGTTTATCGGATGTCACGTCAATATCTCCAAAGATTTCGGCTTTCTCAAGTTCCGGAGAAGCTTTTTTGGACATTGTTTTTGCCTGAACTCCGGTGAGGAATGTAGATAAAGTGAAAAATAGAATGAAAGCAAAAATGGAATAGCGGATAAGACCTTTTTTCAATACGATATCCCCCTTTTAAATGTGATACTAAGAGTTAGAAACTTTTTAAATATTCTCTTATTTTCGAAAAAATCCTTCTATATATAGAAATAATTTTCATATATTCAATGAAATGGTTTGTGGTTATTCAGGTTTATACACAATTTATTGTGAATATGTTAATAAATCTGTGTATAGATATAGTAGGGAATATGTGTTCTTGTACTAAATGTTGAATAATTATGTGGATATGTGGATATGTATTGTGGGTATGATGTGTTTATCTTTAGGATAATCTGTGAATAAGTTCAAAAAGCCTGTGGATTCTCTTTTTGATCCGATTCCTTCAGTTTTCAACAAAACTTCTAAAAACTAGAATCTTTTTTCACTCACATTGTGACAAACATTTTCATTTTGCTGGGATAAGATAGTGTCAGAAGTTTAATAGAGTTGCTAGTTTTACAAAATTGAAACTGGAGGGATACGTGTGAAGGGTATTATTGCTTTTTTTAAAATGTGGACAGCCTTGCTGCTGAATTGGGTGATTCCCGCCAACGGCAGCCAGGAGATTTTCAGAAGGATCGCAAGTACATACCAGCAGGCGGAGGCGTTTTCCGGTGCCTTTTCGCAGCATGCAGAAAGGAAACAGGCCGATATTTTTGAGTGGAGGCGGGTAATGCTTGATGATATGGCGAAAGAAAGGGCCCCCGCAGCTTGCAAAAAAACGTCAAAACGGGTGAGAGCCGGACCTGAACTTTACATGAGAACATAAACAAGGTAAAATCCCACTCATAATGAGAAGTGGGTGACAGCCGTGAAAATCTATAAAGTGTTGAACAATAATGCAGCAATTATAAAGGAGGATGGTCAAGAAAAGATTGTCATGGGGCCTGGTATCGCTTTTCAAAAAGGCAAAAATGATCCCATCTTGAAACAAAAGGTGGAAAAGATTTTTACCATTCATGAAGAAAACGAAAAGTTTAAACAAATCCTCGAAACACTTCCGGAAGAACATATTGAAGCTGCCGAAGAGATTATCAGCTATGCGGAAGGGCAGCTGTCCGCACCGCTGAGCGACCATATCCACATCGCCCTTGTGGATCATTTATCATTTGCAATTGAGCGAATCCGCAAAGGATTTGTGATTCAAAATAAATTATTAAATGAAATCAAAGCGCTTTATAAAAAAGAATATGAGATCGGCCTCTGGGCAATCGGCTTGATAAAAGAGAAACTGGGTGTCGATTTGCCTGATGATGAAGCGGGGTATATTGCGCTGCATATCCATACCGCAAAAATGGATGCGGAAAACATGCAGAAAACGCTTAAATACACCACGATCATCAAGGAATTGATTGAAAAGATCGAGTGCTGCTTCAATCGGACGATTGATGAAAACAGCATTTCATATCAACGGCTTGTTACGCATTTAAGGTATGCGGTCAATCGGCTGGAATCCAATGAGGCATTTCATGTCATGGACGATGACATGCTTTATTTCATCCGGCAAAAGTATCCTGAAAGCTACCGTTGTGCTGAAGGGTTGGCGGATTACGTAAAAACTGAATATGATCTTCATCTCCCGGAATCGGAGATTGGCTATATTACGCTGCATGTCCAGCGTTTACATGATTCCCGTCTGTGATACCGCCTGATGTTCGCGCGATCAGGCTTTTTTTAGGCCAAATTTCACATAAATCGTAAAAAATGAGTTGACGAAAGCGTTATCACATAATAAAATGAAAGCGTATTAAAAAAACAAAATACCGGGGATTGTGACTGGTAAAGCAGGCAAGACCTAAAATTTGCTCAAATGAATGGGGAAGATGCGTCCTCTATTCGTTGGTGAATTTTAGGTCTTTTCTGCTTTTTTTTAAACAAAAAAGGAGGAGTCATCATGAATCACAAAGAAATTGCCGAACGTCTCATTGATCTGCTTGGCGGGGAAGACAATATTATAAGCGCAGCCCATTGTGCAACTAGACTGCGCCTGGTCATCAAAGATGAATCAAAAATTGATCAGGAAAAGGTGGAAGCGCTTGACGGCGTAAAAGGCGCCTTTTCCAGCTCAGGCCAATACCAGATTATTTTTGGAACAGGGCTTGTCAATAAAGTATATGAACAATTTGCCAAAATGCTTCAGCTCGATCAAAAAGAAACGGTTCAGCATAATGAAGCAGCCAAACAGAAAATGAATCCGCTGGCGCGTTTCGCGAAAACGCTGTCAAACATTTTTGTGCCGATCATCCCGGCTATTGTTGCAAGCGGTTTATTGATGGGGCTCTTGGGAATGATGAAAGCCTTCCAATGGGTAAGCCCTGACTCTGCGCTGTTTAAGCTGCTTGATATGTTTTCAAGTGCGGCATTTATTATTCTTCCGATTCTGATCGGTGTCAGTGCGGCGAAGGAATTTGGCGGAAACCCGTATCTTGGGGCTGTCATCGGGGGAATCTTGATTCACCCAAGCCTGCTGAATCCTTGGGGTCTCGCTGAAGCGAAACCTGAAGTGTTGAATTTCCTCGGCATGCCTATTGAGATGCTGGGGTATCAAGGAACAGTTATTCCAATTTTGCTGGCTGTCTATGTGATGAGTAAAATTGAGAAGTGGACAAGAAAGATTGTTCCGAATGCAATCGATCTTTTAGTCACGCCATTCTTAACCATTATTTCAACGGGATTCATCGCGTTTATTGTGATTGGACCATTAGGAAGAGGGCTTGGTACAGGCATAACGAATGTTCTAACCTTTGTATACGACCATGCCGGTCCTGTTGCCGGACTGATTTTCGGCGGGGCATACTCCCTTATCGTATTAACAGGGGTTCATCACAGCTTCCATGCGATTGAGGCCGGCCTCATCGCAGATATTGGACGCAACTATCTGCTTCCGATCTGGTCTATGGCCAATGTCGCCCAAGGCGGTGCAGGTCTCGCCGTATTTTTCCTGGCAAAACGGGCTAAAACAAAAGAAATCGCTTTGCCTGCTGCGTTCTCGGCGTTTCTCGGCATTACAGAACCGGTCATCTTCGGAGTCAACCTTCGCTACCGTAAGCCGTTCATCGGTGCAATGGCGGGAGGCGCACTCGGCGGAGCGTATGTCGTCTTTACAAATGTTGCCGCAAACGCTTACGGTTTAACGGGGATTCCGATGATTGCGATCGCAGCGCCATTTGGAACAGCAAACCTCATCAACTATTTAATCGGAATGGGCATTGCCGTTTTCACAGCCTTTATTACAGCGTTTGTATTAGGAATCAAAGAGGATGAAAAGAAGAACTAAGGAGGGGCAACATTCATGAATCTTCAGGATCAGGAACTACGCCGGCAAGCTATGGAAAGGGTTGAAACATATCAGCCCCTTGTCAATCAGGATCCATACCGCTTGCATTATCACATCATGCCGCCTGTCGGACTGCTGAATGATCCAAACGGTTTCATTCATTGGAAGGGCACTTATCACCTTTTTTATCAGTGGATGCCTTTTAAAACAGGCCACGGGGCCAAGTTTTGGGGCCATTATTCTTCCGCAGACCTTGTTCACTGGCGCCATGAAGAGATCGCCCTCACGCCAAGCGATTGGTATGATCAAAACGGATGCTATTCGGGCAGCGCAATTGATGAGAACGGCTTGTTGCATGTTTTCTATACAGGGAATGTCAGGGATGAGGAAGGAAATCGCGAGACATACCAATGCCTTGCCGTTTCCAAAGATGGCATTACATTTGAAAAGCAGGGAGTCGTCGCAAGGCTCCCTGAAGGATACACAGCCCATTTTCGCGATCCAAAAGTATGGAAAAAAAACGGACGCTGGTATATGGTGCTCGGTGCGCAGACAGAGCGGCTTGAAGGAAGGGCGGTGCTGTTCTCTTCTGAAAATTTGACGGAATGGTCATTTCTCGGCGATATTACCGGTTCTCATACAGCCCAGCTTGATGAATTCGGCTATATGTGGGAATGTCCGGATATGATCACTCTGGGAGGAAAAGATGTCCTGATTGTCTGCCCCCAAGGCCTGGAAGCTGAAGGCTTCCGCTTTCAAAATGTTTATCAGTCCGGATATTTTGTCGGTAAGTTAGATGAACGAAAACCGGAATTTCGACATGGAGAATTTGAAGAGCTGGACCGCGGCTTTGATTTCTATGCGCCGCAGACGACACAGGATGAATCAGGCCGGCGGATTTTAATCGCCTGGATGGGCGTCCCTGATCAAGGCGAACAAAGCCATCCGACGATTCCGTATGAATGGGTCCATTGTATGACATTGCCCAGGGAATTAACTTTGGAGAATAACAGGCTTATTCAAAAACCGGTTCAAGAACTGAGAACGCTGCGGCAGAATGGAAATAGCGTTCAAATATCCCTTAAACAGGATGCTGAAATGCTTGATATTGTAAGTCCGGAAAAAGCCGAGATTTTGCTCGTTCCGCAGTATATTGAAGAAGGGTTTGAGATATCTTTTCGAGGAGCGGCCCGCCTTATTTACAGAAAAGCGGAAGGCGTTTTGACTTTGGAAAGACAGAGCTATGTTGATGAGAGGACGGAAGCGAGACATTGCCGCATTGCCGGGCTTAAGGATCTAAACATCTTTTTGGACGCCTCTTCCGTTGAAATTTTCGTAAACGGGGGAGAAGAAGTGTTTACAGCTCGATATTTTCCTTCCCCGGGAAATAATCATGTCTGGATTTCTGGAAGAAAAGAAATCATAATGAATGTGTCATCTTGGACGATTGCATAAAGGAGCGTTTTTTATTCCCCGTAAATTCCCTTTATGATATGCTTTTTTTAGATACTGTACAAGTTGCAAAGGGGTTGTTCTATTGGATCGAAGTGAGCAGAAATTGACAGCAAAGCAGCTGAAAAAAATAGCAGATCATATCGAGGATACGAGGGAAGAATACAATGATTTGCTCCTTCAGATGAAGAAGCTGATCAGTGACATTGATGAGCAAACAATGTCCAAGGAAAAAGTAAAAGAGATCCTTTCAGGCACTTATGAGCAAATGAAAGAATATGCTCTTTTTGTAGAATCAATTGAAGCGTTTTTAAAATCATCGGCGAGAAATGTCCATGCAAAACAGGACGGATGATGTGTAAAGAACCCCATTAAAAGGGGTTCTTTTATTTTCCGCTGAGCCGGAGGGCGGAGTGTTTTGTCGGTCCGATATATTCATTTAGACGGAATGATTCGCGAATGGCTTCCGTGATGAATTCTTTAGCAGAATAAATGGCTTCTTTTACGCTTGACCCTTTTGCAAGTTCGGCCGTTATCGCAGCTGAGTAGGTGCAGCCTGCGCCATGGGTGTAAGGGGTGTCGATTTTTTCCCCTTCGATTACTTCTGCTTCCCGTCCGTCGAATAAAACGTCGACCGCTTTTTCATGATCCAGCTTGCCTCCACCGGTAATGAGGACGTGTTTTGCGCCAAGGTCATGAATCGCTTTTGCTGCTTCTTTCATTTGTTCAATGGTTTTTATTTCTCCCAGGCCGCTGAGTTGTCCGGCTTCAAAAAGGTTTGGCGTAATGACCGTTGCAAGAGGCGCCAAGAGCTCCCGCAAAGCCTTCGCATGCTCAGGGTACAATACTTCGTTTGCTCCCTTGCAAACCATAACCGGATCAATGACGACATTTTTCATATTGTGTTCTTTAATCGTCTTTGCCGCAAGTTCGATAATGTCAACCGTAGGAAGCATTCCCGTCTTCATCGCATCGACGCCGATTCCGTCCGCGATGGTAGCCAGCTGTGCCCGGATGATATCCGTATCCACCGGGAACACCTGATGATCCCAGCTGTTTTCCGGGTCCATGGCGACGATAACGGTCAAGGCCGTCATTCCGTAAACATTTTTTTCCTGAAATGTTTTTAAATCCGCTTGTATTCCGGCGCCTCCGCTTGAATCAGAGCCGGCGATTGTCAGCGCTTTGTGCATTGTCATGTTTGTCAAGCCTCCATCGAAGAGATTCCATCCTTAGATTGGTATAGTTTTTATTATAGACAGCTTTTCATCAGAGTACAATGAAATGACTGAAATGAAAAATGCCTGCTTTCGGTCTGGTAAAGCGGTCCTTCCGCCAGCATAAAAAACCAGGGCGCCTTTTGATTCATGTGAAATCGTTCGCTTTATGATTTAATAGAAATAAAATGAAATATGAAGGAGCGCTCAATAAACCAACATGAAGATTTCAATCGTAATTGTGACACACAATCGGCTCCCCGCTTTGTGTGAACTGCTTGAATCTATTGCAAGACAATCCATTAAGCCATATGAAGTCATTATCGTAAACGACGCCGGCGAGAAAGTCGATTTTGTACAGCACCT
The DNA here is from genome assembly GCF_001592005.1 of Bacillus sonorensis NBRC 101234 = KCTC 13918. Classification (GTDB taxonomy): domain Bacteria; phylum Bacillota; class Bacilli; order Bacillales; family Bacillaceae; genus Bacillus; species Bacillus sonorensis. The sequence continues at coordinate 251,921 of NZ_BCVZ01000001.1, read as the reverse complement.
GTACTCAGACCTTCCGATCAAGGCGCTTCATCTGGAGGAAAATGTAAAACATGTGAAAGCGAGAAATATAGGGGTGAAAGAAGCGGCCGGAGATGTTATTATGCTGTGTGATGATGATGATTTTTTCACTCCGTGCCATATGGAACGAATGGCAAAGGCGCTTGAAACAGCAGATTTTGTGTATTCAGATGCTGAAATTGTTTCCTTTGAAAGAAAAGGGGATGTTAGAATCCCGACAAGCCGCCATCTTTTCGCTTATACGTTTGAATTGGAGGAAATGAGGAAATTTTCTACATATGTCCCTTCAGGAAGCATGTATAAACGATCTCTTCACAGCGAAATCGGCTATTTTGATCCAGCCGTGCACAATTATTGGGATTGGGACTTTTTTCTGCGTGCAGCAGAAAGGTTTCATGTCAAAAGGGTACCCGCGGCGGGCGTCATCTATGCTTTTTCAGCGCAAGGGGACAATCAGTCGGGCGATCTGGGCGGAAAGAGGCAGCATTATTTGGACGTACTGAGTGAAAAGCATCAGCTTGGCAAGCTGCCGACGAAAAACTTTTTCGTGCTTCTGACAGAACCGGCTATGAGAAAAAGAGAGGCCGAGAGTCAAATCGTATGGGACGGAGAGCCTGTCATTTCAAGGCTTGTCAGCGTAAGTTCAGTATAACTGCAGGGAGGTTGAACCGTTGAAGCAGATTTTGAATGACAGCTGGTGGGAGCAGCTGCATCAAGAGTTTGAAAAGCCGTATTATCAAGAGCTTAGGGAAATGCTGAAAAAAGAGTATTCAGAGCAAACGGTCTATCCTGAACCGAACGACATTTATAACGCTTTGCATTACACTTCATATGAAAAGGTGAAGGTCGTCATTCTTGGCCAGGATCCGTACCACGGACCGGGACAGGCGCACGGCTTGAGCTTTTCCGTAAAGCCCGGCGTGAATCCGCCGCCTTCTTTAAAAAATATATTCATAGAGCTTCAGCAAGACATCGGTTGTGAAATACCGAACCACGGATCGCTCGTAAGCTGGGCCAAGCAGGGCGTCCTGCTGTTAAACACGGTTTTGACTGTTAGGCGGGGCCAGGCGAATTCCCATAAAGGAAAAGGATGGGAAAGACTGACTGACAGCGTGATCGACGTTTTGAATAAAAGAGAAAAACCGGTTGTCTTTATTCTCTGGGGCCGCCATGCCCAAATGAAGAAGGAGAGAATTGATACGACAAGGCACTTTATCATTCAGTCGCCTCACCCGAGCCCATTCTCAGCAAGAAACGGGTTTTTTGGAAGCAGGCCGTTTTCAAGGGCAAATCAATATTTGGAGAAAATAAACGAAGAGCCGATCGACTGGGCTATTCCGAGCCTAGAAAAACTGGAGAACCGCTGAAGACAGGCGGTTCTTTGCTTATGCCGATCCATCCGTCCCGGTTGATCCGCTTGAAAATGAAACCGTTTTCGTCCCGGCGCTTTTTTTCATTATGTGTGAACGCTATTTTACTGTCAACGTCTGACTTAATATGAAAAACGCTTTTTAAGTTGATTGGAAGATAAATGATTTTGTTTTAGGGGACGGAACCAGGGAAGAGTTCAGCCGGAAAAAAGATGTTGACGCTGAAAAATGAAAAGTGCGTTCTGCATAAGCGATTGTAATTTGATAAAATGAAGTGGAAATCGAAAACGGTTTGGAGGTTCCAATTCATGAACATACATATATCAAGTCTGCTTCAGAAGATAGAGGATGAATTGAAAAAAGCAAAGAGCTGCCAGCAGGAGAACGAGCTGAAAATGCATGTAGCCGTCATCCGTTCTCTTTGTGATGTCATCGTCGAGCCGCAGCGGCCGGCTGTTCAGCCTTCCCCCTATGTCCAGCCCGCGAAGCCGTCAGGCGATCAGCTGATGCTGGAAAAAATGATGGGTACGGCCGGCGCCGAAAAATATCAAAAACAGGAGAAGCTGGATAAGAAGGAAGACGGCAACGGAGACTCAATTTTTGATTTCTAGGACGTTCGTTTTTTAAAAAGAGAGGTTGATAAACTTGAAACTGCTTTTCGGGGCTTTACAGTGGACGGCGTTCATCATCGCGTCTTCCATCGTGGTGCCAATAGCAATCGGACAGTCATTCGAACTGAATCAAGCCGAGACAGCCGGACTGATTCAAAGCACGTTTTTCGTGCTGGGAACGACTGCCTTTATCCAATGCCTGACCGGGCACCGCTTACCGATTAATGAGAGTCCGGCCGGACTCTGGTGGGGAGTCTATACGATTTATGCGGGACTTACGGGCACCGTCTTCGCCGCTTATGCCGAGACGCTTCAAGCGCTTCAGGGGGCAATGCTGTTAAGCGCGGTTTTCTTTTTTATATTTAGCTTGTTTAAGATTATAGATAAGCTGGCTGTATTGTTTACTCCTGTCGTCACCGGAATTTATCTGCTGCTGTTGGTCATGCAGCTGAGCGAACCGATTGTGAAAGGGGTCATGGGAATCGGCTATCGCAAAAACGAGATTGACGTTCCCGTTTTTTTGCTTGCTGTAGCCATTATGCTGGCGACGTTTTTTATGAGCAGGTCAAATGTGATGTTTCTTAAGCAGTATTCGATATTAATTGCGCTTTTCGGCGGCTGGGTGTTGTTTGCCGTTTTCGGCGCTGCAAAGCCGGCAGAACATGCCGATGAGTTCTTTCTTTGGCCTGAAATTTTCCCTTTCGGAATGCCGGTGTTTGACAGCGGTCTAGTCGTCACATCTTTGTTTATCACGGTTTTGCTGATCGTTAATATGCTGGCCAGCATCCGTGTTGTGGAAGGGGCGGTTAAGCAGTTTGAAAAGCTTGAAGAAAAAAAACGGTCCCGTCCGGCGGGTTTCATCGCCGCGGCCGGCCATTTGCTGAGCGGCCTCTTTGGCGCTGTAGGGACGGTGCCGATTTCGGGAGCGGCAGGTTTTATTCAAACGACGCGAATGTCATCTAGAAAGCCGTTTTTGCTCGGGAGTTTTATTGTGGTTTTCATCAGTTTTTTTCCATTTATTATGAATGTATTTGCAAGCCTCCCGTCACCTGTCGGATTTGCGGTCAACTTTGTCGTGTTTTCAACGATGGTCGGGCTGGCATTTTCCGAATTTGATTCCTATGGCAAAAGTGACATCGGCCGTGTCCGTTTTGTCGCCGGGATCGCGCTTTTGGCCGGGGTCGGCGTTATGTTTGTCCCTGAGAGTGCGTTAGAAGGGATGCACCCTGTTTTTGTTTCGATTTTAAGCAACGGGCTTGTCCTTGGGACGGTTGTGGCCATCGCTGTGGAGCAGATTCAGTTGAGAAAAAAGAAATTTGACAATATCGTGTCATAATGTTGTCAAAGTTGAAATCCTGGGCATGTACGCTATGATGAGAAGAGAAAGGCGGGCGATTGATCATGAAATTATTTTTAATTTTAGGTTCTATAAATGCAATGCTTGCAGTTGCCTTGGGAGCGTTTGGAGCTCATGGGCTTGAAGGCAAAATTCCTGAGAAATATCTGCAAATCTGGCAAACGGGTGTGCAATATCATATGTACCACGCACTCGGACTGATCGCGATCGCCCTTATTGCCGGCAGGCTGACGGGCACCGGAAGCATAACGGCTGCGGGCTGGCTGATGTTTGCGGGGATCATCTTGTTTTCTGGAAGTTTATATGTCCTCAGCCTTACGCAAATCAGCGTCCTCGGCGCCGTCACTCCGCTGGGGGGAGTGGCCTTCATCGCGGCATGGATTATGGTCGTTGTGTCGGCGGTCAAATATTTATAGTTCACTTTTTTAGAAGCCGATCCTTTTAAAGGATTGGCTTTTATTATTTTAACGAAAACTGATTCATGATAAATTTAATGTTATGAACAGATGCGGAGGCCTTGCTGAAGCATATAGAAGGGGTGTGCACGTTGCGGAGCATGAGGGCTCCGCTCGGAAAACGATGAAAATCAAAGTGATCATTGCGGATGATAATTCATTTATAAGGGAAGGCATGAAGATCATCCTGAGTACGTACGATGAAATAGAAGTGCTGGCTACGGTGGAGGATGGCCGGCAAGCGGCTGATTATTGCGGAGCTCATGATGTGGATATTGCACTCTTGGATATCCGGATGCCAAATATGAACGGTGTCGAGGCTGCAAAGCTGATTTCCGGGGGGACAAGGACACAGCCATTAATTTTAACGACATTTGATGATGATGAATATATTTTGGCTGCCATCCGGAACGGAGCGAAAGGCTACCTCCTGAAAAATACCGAACCGGAACGAATCAGGGGTGCGATCAAAAGCGTCTTTTATGGGAATATTGTCATGCAGGACGTCGTTCTTGATAAAATCAAGTCAAATTTAATAGAGAACAAAGAGCCTGAACCGAAAATCGATGAAAGCCTGTTTACGGAGAGGGAGCTTGGCATCATGGCTTTAATCGCCAGGGGGCTTTCCAATAAAGAAATTGCAAAAGAGCTTTATATATCAGAAGGAACGATTGCAAATTATATTTCTTCCATTTTGGCGAAGACGGGGCTGGACCACCGCACGCAAATCGCGATCTACTATTTAACCGGAAAATCAAAGCTAACTGAGGAATCATGATGGAATTTTGGATGATCATTGTCAAACTTACCTTGCTGGGATATATCGTGTTGAACTGCATACTAGAGCCTGTCGCAAATCTCCCATGGATCGTTTTTTATTTAATCCTGTATTTTTGCATCAACATGATGATCAGTATCTTTCAAAAAGGATCAGTGAAAAAGGCGGCCGCTGTTTTGTCGATCCTCATGTCAATTGTTTCCTACCAGCATGTCCAGCCTTTATTTATTCTGCTATTGCCGCTTGGCGTTTATGAGTTGCTGTCTGATAGCCTGCGCAATCAATGGGTCATGTTGGCCATATCGCTTATTCCCGCCCTTTTTATCAGTGTATCGCTGCTGCCTGTATACGGTCTGACGGTTTTTTTGAATTTCCTGATATTCACCATTTTGAAACAGCATTCGGACCGGATTCATGCCCTTGAGAATCATATTGACCAAACGAGAAAAGATATGCACAAATTAACGAAGACTTTGCATGTCAATAAGGAGTTTATCAGACAGTCTGAATATACGTTTAAATTAGAGGAGCGGAACCGGCTGTCACAGGAAATCCACGATAAAATCGGCCATTCTATGACAGGGGCGCTCATTCAGCTTGAAGCGGCCAAGCGTCTGCTTGACACTGACAAAAACAAAGCGTCTGAACTGTTGCAAAACGCGATCAATATTTCTAAAGACGGAATAGAAAAAATCAGACTGACGTTAAAGAATATGAAACCTCCGGCGGAACAGATGGGCATCCATAGGCTGAAATTATTCATAGATGAATGTTCAGCCCTGCACCGTATTCCGATCTTATTTCTGTATAAAGACGATTTGGACGTGATTACTCATATTCAATGGAAAATTATCTTCGAAAATATTACAGAGGCGCTGACCAATACGATGAAATATGCCGGGGCGACGCGCGTATCCATTGAAATCCACGTGTTGAATACGCTTATTAAAACCGAGGTGAAAGATAACGGAAAAGGGCAAGAGAAGATTAAAAAAGGCATGGGGATCATCGGAATGGAGGAACGGGCGGCTTCTGTCAACGGAAAAGTGATCGTTGACGGTTCAAATGGCTTCTCCGTTACCACGCTATTGCCGAAATATGAATGATATCATTGATAGAATATGAAATTTCTCATGTGAAAAAGATGAATTGCTGCACTGCCGCGTATTCATCTTTTTTTTTATAATGAATGTCGTAAAGTCAAAATGAGGTGAAAAGATGAATGCACTAGAAATCAAAAACCTTACGAAAAAATTCGGGGATTTTGCCGCTGTTGATAATATGTCACTTTCCATAGCGGAAGGAGAAATATTCGGATTCCTTGGCGCAAACGGCGCGGGGAAAAGCACGACAATCAATATGATTTCGGGATTGCTGAGGAGCAATGAGGGGGAGATTCTCATTCTCGGGAAAAATATCTCCAAGCACCGAAAACATGCCAAAATGAATATTGGCATTGTGCCTCAGGATTTGTCCATTTATGAAGAATTAACGGCGCATGAAAATGTGAAATTTTTTGCCGGGCTCTATGGACTGCGAGGATCTGATCTGAACAAACGGGTTGAAGAGGCTTTGGAATTTGTCGGGCTGAGCGATAAACATAAGAGCTTTCCGAAAAATTTTTCGGGGGGAATGAAAAGAAGGCTGAATATCGCCTGCGCCATCGCCCACAGGCCAATGCTGATCATCATGGATGAGCCGACGGTCGGGATCGATCCTCATTCCCGCAATTATATTTTGCAGTCCGTTAAAAAGCTGAATGAAATGGGGTCGACGATTATTTACACAAGCCATTATATGGAGGAAGTCGAAGAGATTTGTTCACGGATTGCGATCGTTGACCATGGGAAGATCATTGCCGAAGGTACAAAAGAAGAGTTGAAGGCGATCATCACCGACACGAAAGACATTTCGATTGCGGTCAAATCCGCCGGGAATGCCGACCTCGGCAAACTGAAGGACATCAAGGGCGTAGAGACGGTTTCACTTCAGGACAATACGATTAAAATTAACTCGGATGCTGGCGTCAGCAATTTGAACGAAATCATTGAGCACCTCATCACAAGCGGTGTCCAAATTCGCTCATTGGAAGAAAAAGCGCCCAATCTGGAAACCGTGTTTCTGACGCTAACCGGAAGAAATCTGCGCGACTAGAAAGGAAGTCAGAGGCTTGAATATATTAAACATTGCAAGAAAAGAAATCTTATCGTCTTTTCGTGATAAAAGAACAATGTTATTTATGCTGGCGTTTCCGATTGTGCTGATTGTGATTTTGGGAACCGCACTGACAAACGCCTTCAACAATCAAGTATCGGTCGATGATATCCATATTTTGTATAAAGACCAATCAGACGGAGAACTTTCACAAGGTTTTAAAGTCTTTGCAAAGGAAGCAAGGAAATCGGGCGTTTATTTCAAAAAAGCGCTAAATGATATGGATGGAAAGCAAGAAGTCAAAAAAGGCCGCTATGATGGGTACGTCGAAATCGACAACAGCGGAATCAAGCTGTATAAAAGCGATCAAACAAGCATTGAAGGCAGTATTATTCAAGGAATGCTGTCTGCGTTTACAAATAAGTACAATGCCGTGTCGGAAATTTACAAGGTCAATCCGAAGCAAGCCGGGGTCGCGTTTGCAAGCCATGGCGATTATATGAAAGAGACATCGATCAATTCGGCAAATAAGCCGAGCTCCATCGATTATTATTCAATTATGATGACAACGTTGATCGCCCTTTATGGAGCGCTAAATGCAAGTTATTTAATACGCGGGGAAAGAACCCGCAAAACGGCCGACCGGCTGCTGGCCGCTCCCATTCATAAAGGGGAGATTTTCGCCGGAAAGCTGATCGGAGGCATTGCGACAAATGCCCTTTGTATTTTCACTGTCGTTGCCATCAGCAAATTTTTATTTAAAGCCAATTGGGGCGAACACATTGGCATTGTACTGGCTGTTCTGTTCACTGTTGTGCTGCTGGCCGTAGCTTTTGGAATCGGCATCAGCTATTTGGCAAAAACGGGAGAATCGGCAGTAATGATCATTAATGTGCTGATACCTCTTGTCGCATTTTTTGGCGGCGCTTATTTTCCGATAGATGTTGCGGAAGGACTTCCCGGCCTTATCACGAATTTTTCTCCGATTAAGTGGTCAAGTGAAGCGATGATGAAAATTATTTATACAAACGATCTAGCGGCAGCGCTGCCGGCGATCGCTCTGAATATCGGAATATCTTTATTTTTGCTTCTGATCGCTGTTGTCGGACTGCGGAGAAGGGAGGGGCTGTAAGATGAAAGACATGCTCTGGCTGATCAAAAACACGTTAAACGTAACATTTAAAAACAAAAAAAATATCTTTCTGTTTCTTTGTCTTCCGCTGCTGGGGATCTTCGTCGCGTTAATGACGCAAGGAATCGGCGACCAAAAAGATCTGCATGTCGGGATTGTCAATCATGACAGCGGGCGGATAACGGCTGATACGGCGGCCTTTTTGAAGGGATTGGATCATGTCAAGGTAACAACAGTCGGCGGGTCTGAAGCAAAAGAAAGGGTTGCGTCAGGAAAGCTGGATTGCGTCATCACATTTGAAAAAGGCTTTGCCAAAAGCGTGAAGGACGGAAAACCGGGCCATATCAAAATCTCTTCTGTTAAGGGTGCTGAAGTAACGGAATTTGTGAAATCGTATTTATATCATTACATTGACAATATAGCGGCGGTCGGTAAAGCGTCTCAGGGAGACCCGCAAACTTTTGACAAAATCTACAGCAGTTACCAGCATTCCAGCCTGAAATTAAAAACCGATACGCTTGAAGATCAATCAAAACAAGTAAATATGACGTATTCAACGATCGGGTTTCTTCTGATGGCGATGCTCTTTTCAGCGGGGAATTTATCAGAAATCCTTGTGAAAGAAAAGGAAAACCGCACCTATTTCAGGCTGCTGACAACGCCGATAACGGCAAAGCAGTATGTATTCTCAAATATAGCGGTCAGCATGCTTGTCATGATGTTTCAAATCTTTTTTACTTTATTCATGATGAAAAATGTTTTTCATATCGATCCGGGAATTCCGCTCTGGGAAATGGCGGCCATTTTGCTGATATTTGCGCTGAGCGCGGTCGGTCTTGCATTGATTACGGTCGTTTTTTCAAACAGTTCCAAAGCTTCAGGAGCTATGCAAAATTTAATCTTCATGCCGACGATCATGCTTTCCGGATGCTTCTGGCCTGTTGAGATCATGCCGCCTTTCGCTCAAAGAATCGCAGATTTTCTTCCTCAGCGCTGGGTTTTGGAAACATTGACGAAGCTGCAGGAAGGCCGGCAATTTCAAAGCTTATATTTAAATATCATGATATTGTTCGCTTTTGCTGCTGCATTTTTCTTAATCGTGATCTTTAAATTCAGCCGCAATAATGATACGCGGAATTTCGTCTGATGAACGGGAACAAAAAAAGGGTTCGGTTTCACAGTGAACCGAACCTTTTATCTGGATGTGTATGTTGCCATTGAATACGGATAGTCGTAAACGATCGGTTCATCAAATGTCACATAATCAAGATAAACCATCAGAAGCAAATAGCGGGTGCCTGTTTTTCTGTCGCTTAAAATCAAATGATCGCGGCCGGCGGCTTCAATTTCTCCCCGGAAGACTTTCGCATTCCATTCCGGATTGTTTTCAAACGTCATATATACGGTCGCGACCTTACCCCGGTTGAGCCGCAATATATTTTCAATATAAGACTGCTCAAGCGGGAGCATCCCCGGAACGCTTGGAGCCGCGGTTTGCCCCGAAGGCATGGGTGGAACCTGGACCCCCGCGGGCTGCGGCTGACTCAGCTGGATAGCGGGCGGCTGAAAGGTTTGCTGGCCGCCCATTTGTGTATATGGCGGCTGTCCTTGCTGATACATCTGCCCCATCTGTCCCATCTGCCCCAATTGCGGATAAGGGTTGGCGCCCATTTGCTGCCGGAAATCCTGCATTTCAATCTCTTGAAGCGGCTGAAATTGATTTTTTTTTGGTTTCATTTCGTTCCTCCTTCTTTCATGAAGTCAAAAATCATCCCTTCACCAAGCTCATGTCTGGAATTGAACACGGTTTTAGGACTGATTTTAGATGAAAGTTCAACATTACTCACCCCTTTAACAGTATGAGAGTGGATTGGGGAATATGACCAACAAAAGCAGGTTGCTGACAAACTGGCTGCAATCACCGTCACCGCTCGCACGTCTTAGGATGTCAAGCGATACAAAAAAGACCGCTCCCGGATAGAGCGGTCTTTTTATCGGTTATTTACCCTGTAATCACTTCATCTTCAGGATGACGGATCGGCGCTTTTTTCGGCTTGGCCAATGTAAATGCCATTGTTAACGGGCCGACCCGGCCAATGAACATCATCATCATAATCACGGATTTTCCAAGGGTTGACAGATCTGGCGTCAATCCCATTGACAAGCCGACTGTCCCGAAGGCGGACACTACTTCAAAGACGATGTCCAAAAACGGAGCAGGCTCTGTTATCGTCAAAATAAACACGGTTAACAGCACAAATAAAAAACTGATGACGATAATCGCCAAGGCTCTCAAAATCGTTTTCATTTTGATCGTCCGGTTAAACACCACTGTTTCGCTTTTTCCTCTTAGAAAAGTGATGGTTGCCAAAATCATGACAATGAAGGTTGTCAGCTTGATTCCGCTTCCTGTTGATGCACTGCCCGCCCCAATGAACATCAGAACGATGATCAAGAGAAGGGAGGGAGGCGTCATCTGGGCGATATCGATTGTATTAAATCCGGCCGTTCTCGGAGTGACACCCTGAAAATATGCGCCCCATAATTTTTCAGTCAATGGCAGGTTTCCCAAGGTTCCGGGGTTTGTATACTCTAATATAAAAATCATCAGCGCTGCTACGGTGTTGATGATCAATGTTCCGACGATCATGAGTTTGGAATGAAGCGACAGTTTCCGGAAGTTCCTTTTTGTCCATAAGTCTAAAAGGACGGTAAAGCCGATACCCCCGGTGATAAAAAGCCCCGTAATGACAAGGTTGACAATCGGATCCCCAACATATCTGGACAAGTTGTCCGGCCACAAGGAAAAACCGGCATTATTAAAGGCGGAGATCGTGTTAAACAAACTGTGAAACAAACCTTTCTGTATACCGTATTCCGGGACCCACCTGATCGAAAGAATGAGAAAAGCGACGAATTCAATCACGATGGTGAAAATAAATAAATGCTTAACAAGCCGGACGAGCCCGCCTAAAGAAGTCTGGTTGAACGCTTCTTGGACGAGAATACGCTGCTGCAGGCCGATTTTTTTTCCGATCATCATGACAATGAGCACTGCGAAGGTCATCAATCCTAATCCTCCGACCTGAATCAGCAGCATGATGACGGTTTGTCCGAAAACCGTATAATCCTCTCCCGTGTTTACGACGGTTAAACCTGTTACGGTGGTGGCCGATGTCGCCGTAAATAAGGCGTCAACCCAGGAAATATAGGTTGTCGATGCAATCGGCAGCTTGAGCAAACACGCACCGACCGCAATAATGATGAAAAAGCTGAGTGCCAGTGTTTGCGGAGGACTGATATTGATAATCTTTCCTTTTACTAGATTAGAAGAAGTCATTTTAGGCATTGTTTTAATCCTTTCTTCGTCTTTCCATTCGACATCTGATTGATGGATTCTTTTTAAAGCCTACTTAAATAATGTCAATAATGTACTTCGCAATATCAGGTTTGTCAACATCCAAAACAGATCATCGGACGGATTGCATCTTTGCAAATGACAATGGTTCATTGGACCTTTTATGTATAAATGTTACAAAAAATCAAGAGGATCATCACCTGGTCATATTCTATTATTTTGAATTATTTTTAAAAAAATCCCATGCAAGACATTTACTAGAAGGTGGAAAAATGATAGTTTTTAAGGGAAAAGGATGAAGTTGTCAAAGATTTTGGGGGGAGGCGTTAGGTTTCTGCAGCTGATCTTGTCGTGCCGGCCAATGTTTAAAGTCTAAAATGAAAACCAGGGGGATTTGCGATGTTGAAAAATATGTTTCGTTCTACATTAACAATGATGATGGCAGGGTTTGTGATCATGGCATCGATGTTTCTGCCTTCTTTTCACGCTGATGCCAAAACCGTAAAAACGGAGTCGGTGAACCGTCCGGCTGCAAAGGCCTCATTGCATTCAGTGATTACGGGGGCGAGCAAGCAGGAATGGTCATTCTCCGACATTGAGCTCACATACAGACCAAACTCGATTTTGGCGCTGGGAACGGTCGAATTTACATTGCCTTCCGGATTTTCCGCCACAACGAAAGACACGGTAAACGGAAGAGCGCTGACAACAGGGCAGATTTTAAACAATGGAAAAACGGTGAGACTTCCGCTTACGATCGATTTATTGGGCATTGCGGAATTCAAGCTGGTTTTAGCAAATAAAACCCTCCCTGCCGCCGGAAAATACACATTCAGAGCGGAAAACCGGGTGCTGGGGCTTGGATCGACTTTTTATGCCGAATCTTCCATTGAGGTTCAAAAAAGATCGACTCCGCCTACACAGCCGTGCAACTGCAATTAAGCATTTAAAAAAGCTCCAAAGACAAGCGTCTTTGGAGCTTTTGCCATTTTTAAACGTGCAAAAATGCGGGCAGCTGTTCATTTGATAGGCGGTTGCCGACGAAGAATGAGCCGAATTCCCCGTAGCGCGCACTGACTTCATCAAAGCGCATTTCATAGACAAGCTTTTTAAATTGCAGCACATCATCTGAGAAGAGTGTGACACCCCATTCATAATCGTCAAATCCGACTGAACCCGTAATAATTTGTTTGACTTTCCCGGCATATCCGCGGCCGATCATGCCATGGCTGCGCATCAGTTTTTTGCGCTCTTCCATTGACAGCATATACCAGTTGTCATTGCCGGATCTTCTCTTATCCATCGGGTAGAAGCAGACATATTTCGCTTTTGGGAGCTCAGGGTACAGGCGCGCCCGGATTTGCGGATTTTCGTAAGGATCTCCGTCACCGCTTCCCATATAGTTGCTGAGCTCGACGACAGATACATAAGAATAAGCGGGAATCGTGTATTCCGCCAGCTTGGATTTATTGAATTCAAGCTCGATTTGATTCAATTCCTCCATCGTTGGACGCAAAATCATCAGCATGAAATCGGCTTTTTGGCCGACGATGCTGTACAATGTATGGCTTCCGTTTCCTTCTTTTTCCGTTACGCCCCATTTTTCAAGGAGCCCGGTAAATTCGCTGATAATGATCTGGCGTTCATCGCTTGAAAGCAGCTTCCAGGCAGACCAGTCCATCGTCCGGAAATCATGAAGGGCATACCAGCCGTCAAGCGTTTGCGCGGCTTCATTTGTCTTTTGCTGTTCGCTCATTTCTTTCACTCCCAATTTGTATGTAATTGACTCCATCATATCATAGTTTGTCCACATTCATCTGTTTAGAAGTCTTGAACAAGCCAAAAAGCAACCTCTGTCATCTGGGTTTTGCCGTATAAGCTGGGAAGCCTGTTGTATAATAAAGCTGACAAGAACTAAACCATAGGAAGCCGGCGCTTAAATTAATTAAAAAAAAGCGTTTTTTCTATGAAAGCGTTATAATGAATGCTGAAGGATTGAATTTATATCTCAATAGAGTATGCTAAATAGGGAAGTTTTTTGTACTACTTCAAGGAGGGTATATTGTGGCAGATTTATTTACAACAGTGCAGGAAAAAGTAGCGGGAAAAGGAGTTAAAATCGTATTTCCGGAAGGCTTGGATGAGCGCATTCTGACAGCGGTCAGCCAATTGGCAGGAAATAACGTACTGAAGCCGATTCTCGTCGGGAACAAAGAAGAAATTGCGGCAAAAGCAAATGAATTGAACGTGACTCTTGACGGTGTTGACATATATGATCCCCATACATATGAAGGAATGGAAGACCTTGTTCAGGCTTTCGTTGAACGCCGTAAAGGAAAAGCGACTGAAGAGCAGGCCCGCCAAATCCTGTTGGATGAAAACTATTTTGGCACAATGCTTGTTTACAAAGGGCTTGCGGACGGCCTTGTCAGCGGTGCGGCTCATTCAACCGCAGACACGGTTCGCCCGGCGCTGCAAATTATTAAGACAAAAGAAGGCGTAAAAAAAACATCAGGCGTCTTCATTATGGCCCGCGGCGATGAACAGTACGTGTTCGCTGACTGTGCAATCAACATTGCGCCCGACAGCCAGGACCTGGCGGAAATCGCAGTCGAAAGCGCCAATACGGCAAAAATGTTCGACATCGAGCCGCGAGTGGCGATGCTCAGCTTCTCAACAAAAGGATCTGCAAAATCAGATGAAACCGAAAAAGTGGCAAATGCCGTTGCAATCGCTAAAGAAAAAGCGCCTGAGCTTACGCTTGACGGCGAATTCCAATTTGATGCCGCATTTGTTCCATCTGTCGCTGAGAAAAAAGCGCCTGGCTCCGTGATTAAAGGCGATGCAAACGTATTTGTTTTCCCAAGCCTTGAAGCGGGGAACATCGGCTATAAAATCGCGCAGCGCCTCGGCAACTTTGAGGCGGTCGGACCGATTTTACAAGGTCTGAACATGCCTGTGAACGATCTGTCCAGAGGCTGCAATGCTGAGGATGTATATAATCTTGCTCTCATTACAGCGGCACAAGCGCTGTAATGAAACAGAGGTGAGCCTGTCATCAGGTTCACCTTTTTTATGCTTCGATTTTCATCCCAAGCAGAGCTTCTGCTCCTTCGCGGCCGATATTGGCGGGCGGCCATTGACACAGGTCGAAAGGATAATCGGAGCCTGGCACGACGCGGTCTTTTCCGGCGAGCTTTTGCAGATATGCCGCGCTTTCTCCGTGCCACAAAACGGTATCATACCAAAACCTGCGCAGATAATCGCTTGGCGGGGCAGTGATCGATGAGGATACATTTGGCCATTTTTGATAGCCTTTATCCAGCCTGCCAATTTGATATGGAAGAAATCCGCCCCCATGCGCCAAAAGAATTTTCACATTTGGAAAACGGTCAATTAGACCGCTTAATAATAAGTCTGCCGCACAGACGGTCGTTTCCCATGGCACACCGATCAAGTTGGGCATCATTTTTCTGCGGAGCCGCGGATCTTCAGAAAGGAGCGGGTGGATAAAAATAACCGCTTCTTGTCTGTCGGCTTCTTCCCAAAACGGCGTAAACGCCTCATCTGAGAGCAGCATGTCCGAGGCCCCGGGGCCGATAACCGCTCCTTTCAGCCCAAGGGCCATCGCTTCGCGTAATCGGCCGCATGCCTTCACAGGGCTGTTCAACGGGATTGTGCCAAGTCCGGAAAGCCGTCTGCTTTCTTTTTTGATCCAGTTTGAAAGGGCTCTGTTATAAACGCCCGCCATTTCATCTGTTATCTCTTCGGCCAGATCGTAAAGAAACAGCTGGGGAACGGGCGACACAAGCGAATGCGTGATTCCCGCATTTGTTTGTGCATGCAAAAACAAATCTTCTTTAAAAAACGTCTCCTTTAATTCAAATCCCCATTTGCCGTTTACCGTCAGAAACGGGGCTTTTTCCGGCGATTTCCTTTCCCATACCGCATGAACCGCGTTTTTATTTTCCTTCAGCCAGAGCAGAACTTCTGAAGGAAGAAAATGTGTATGAAAATCGAACATCGTTCAAATCCCTCCAATTTTATGTACGCTTCCAATAGCCGATCCTTTCTGAAATGTCATGAGCCGCCTTTTTGACTTTATAAATAATCCCGGATTCTGAGGCTTTCATTCGGTTCGTGGGGCCCACGACGCTGACGGCATACACGACCTGTCCCAAATAATTTCTGATGGGAGCCGAGATGGATGTGACGCCTTCGATGAATTCGCCATTGCTGACGTCATATCCGTTTTCATGCACGCTTTTAAGCGTTTCGCGCAATTTTTTTGCATCTGTAACGGTTTTTTTCGTATAGCTTTTCAGGCCTTTTTCCAAATAACGGTCTACCCATCCATTCCGATCGTATGCAAGCAGCACTTTCCCTGAACTTGTGCAATGCATCGGATTTTGGCGGCCGATATGGGAAAGGATTTCAACAGGGCTGGGACATTCGGTCCGATTGATATAAACGACGCTGAAACCGTCACGGATGGCGATATGAGCGGTTTCTCCGGTTTCATCAGTCAGCCTTTCAAGAATAGGCTGGGATTCCCGGTTGATTTCAAGAGTGGAGTTGACAATTGTATTTAACTGCAAGACGGATAGGCCCAGCTTGTATCGTTTCGATTCAGGATCCTTCATAACGAATCCTTCGCTTTCCAGTGTGGACAGGAGCCGGCAGACCGTGCTTTTTCCAAGTCCCAGTGATGAAGCCAGTTCGGTTACTTTCCTTTCCGGTGTATCCAAGGTAAAAGCTTGCAGCAGGCGAAGAGCATTTTTTACAGACCCGAGCAGATAGTGTTGTTTTGTCTCGACAGCCATTGTTTCCTCACTCTTTTCTTTGGTTTTGTTACCTTTTATTCCATAATATAACATGGGCAGAAAAGTAAATGAAATAAAAAAACAAAAAATATCAAATTTTCCGAAAAAACATTCCGTTTGTTCCGTATAGAGGAACAATGCTGTTTTCTAGAGAGTGAAAATCATTTACCGTTATGGAAAGGATTAGAAAAAGGAGGATGTTGATTTCATATGAATGTTCAAACCCCACCTGCGCATTTCGTCAAGCCGTTTGACTGTCGGCACTATATTAACGGCAGATATTTTTCGTCGGAAAACGGCAAAACATTCGACAATATCAACCCGGCCACCCAGGAAGTCATTGGAAAGGTTTGTGAGGGGGGGAAAAAAGAGGTTGATCTGGCTGTCGCCGCGGCAAGGCGTGCGTTACATGGACGCTGGAAAAGCATGACAAGCGATGAGAGGATTCGAATCATCAGAAAAATCGGCGACATTATTTTAGAGCGCAAAGATGAATTGGCGAAGCTTGAAACATTGGATACGGGAAAACCGCTCTCATTATCAAGCACATTGGACATTCCGCGTGCTGCATTTAACTTTCATTTTTTTGCAGATTTTATGAGAGGAGTCGGAACGGAGGCCTATCAAACAGATGAAGCCGCCATCAATTATGCGATCCGCCGCCCGGTTGGCGTTGTCGGCTTAATCAATCCGTGGAACTTGCCGCTATTGTTGCTGACATGGAAATTAGCTCCTTGCCTGGCGGCGGGAAACACCGCTGTCATCAAGCCGGCCGAGCTGACGCCGATGACAGCCACGCTTTTGGGGGAAATCTGCCATGATGCGGGCTTGCCTGACGGTGTCGTCAATATTGTGCACGGCTTCGGTCCGGATTCAGCCGGTGCGGCGCTTTCCGAACATCCCGATGTCGATGCGATTTCCTTTACCGGTGAAACGACGACCGGAAAAATCATTATGGAAGCCGCTTCTAAAACGTTAAAGAAGCTCTCTTTTGAATTGGGCGGAAAAAACCCAAACATCATTTTTGCTGATGCCGACATGGATGAAGCCGTTCAAACCACATTGAAATCGAGCTTTGTCAATCAAGGGGAAGTATGTATGAGCGGTTCGCGCATTTATGTCGAACGGGAAGCGTATGATGAATTTTTGGCTACTTTCGTCGAGAAAACAAAGGAGCTTCAGGTCGGAGATCCTTTTGATCCGAATACGAATATCGGGGCCTTGATTTCAGCCGAACATACCGAACGGGTGGTGAATTACATAGCGCTTGCAAAGGAAGAAGGCGGCGAAATTGTAACCGGCGGAAGGCGCCCGGAAGGACGGGAAAGCGGCTGTTTTCTTGAACCGACGATCATTACGGGGATTTCCCGGAGCTCCAGGGTTGTGAAAGAAGAGATCTTCGGTCCCGTAGTGACGGTGATTCCGTTCGATGATGAAGAAGAAGTCATCGCACAGGCGAATGATACCCATTACGGTTTGAGCGCAACTGTTTGGACGAACGACCTCCGCCGCGCACACCGGGTCGCCGGACAAATCGAAGCCGGTATGGTCTGGGTCAATACCTGGTTTCTCAGGGATCTGCGGACACCGTTCGGAGGCATGAAACAAAGCGGACTTGGTCGTGAAGGAGGAATTCACAGCCTCGAGTTTTTCAGTGAATTATCGAATATCTGCATCAAGCTGTAAAAGGAGGAAAACGTGAATGAATGCCGCAGCATTAAAAGAAACGGCCCGGATATTATACATGGCGGAGGCGGAAAAGCGGGAGATCGTCAGAATTACAAGGGATTATCCTGAACTGACGGTCGAGGACGCCTATAAGATTCAAGAAGAGCTGGTGAAGCTGAAATTAAAGCGGGGCAATGGAATCATCGGACCGAAAATGGGGCTGACAAGCCGGGCGAAAATGCAGCAAATGAATGTTGAAGAACCCATATACGGATATATCTTTAAGGACATGATCGTACCGGACGGCGGAAAAATTAATATCCATCAGCTGATTCACCCGAAAGTCGAAGCGGAGATCGCCTTTGTGCTTGGAGAGGACATTGAGGGTCCGGGCGTCACCGGTGAGCAGGTTTTGGCGGTGACCGAATATTTGATTCCGGTGCTTGAAGTGATCGACAGCCGCTACGAAAATTTTTCTTTCACACTTCCTGACGTTATCGCCGACAATGCTTCGTCTTCAAGAGTCGTGTTCGGTGAAAAGGTCAAAAAGCCGGAGCATCTCCAACTTGATGCAGTCACGGTTTCTTTAGCGATTAACGGCGAAATCAGAGAACAGGGGACAGGCGCGGCGGTTGTGGGCCATCCCGCCAATTCGGCAGCCATGCTCGCCAACATGCTTGCCAGGAAAAAGCAAAAGCTGAAGGCGGGCAGCGTCATTTTGACCGGCGGTGTAACGGGAGCTGTCATGCTGACAGCCGGAGACAGCGTTTCAGCGCAGGTGGAAGGGATTGGAGACGCATCTTTTACAGTCTGTTCATAATGGAGGAGATATTTTGCCGATCGTTCACATTCAACTATTAGAAGGCAGGCCGGCGGAAAAGGTGGAGGAAGTCATTCAAAACGTGACAGATACGGTAAGCGCCACCTTGGATGCCCCGAAGGAAAATGTTCGCGTTCTCGTCACAGAGATCCCGAAAACCCACTGGGGGATAGGCGGAACGCCGGCATCAAAAGCAAAACCGTAAAAAGGGTTATGGGAGGAATCAACATGTCGATCGAAATGGCGGCGCTTGTTCCGCACACACCGCGGATGTGTTTTGAAGAAAAAACGCCTGATTTTCAAAAAGAGCTTGTCAAAGGGATGAAGCGGCTTTCAGGGATCATTGACAGAATCCAGCCTGATGCGGTTGTCCTGATCTCATGCCACTGGACATCGAGTTTTGACCATCTGGTTGATGCAACACCCGAGCATAAAGGGGTTTTAACAGCACTGGAATGCCCGAACCTGATTTCTGATGTCCCTTATTCCTATCCCGGAGATTCCGAACTCGCGGCAGAGCTCGCAGAAGCCGGCGTCAAATCCGGGCTTTCCGTCATTCCTGTCGATGATCCGGCTTATTGCTGGGATTACGGAACGGTTGTCCCGCTTCGCTATCTCGTTCCGAAAGGGGATATCCCTGTCATTGATTTATCGGTGACACTGGCCGCGAATTTGGAAGAGACGTATCGCTGGGGGCAGATTGCCGGCAGCGTATTGAAAGAAAGCGGAAAGAAAACCGTATTTATCAGCAGCGGCGCCCTCAGCCACCACTTGGTGCGGGGGCCTGAATGCATGCCGACTTTGGCGGAACAGGCTCTTGATTCGCAATTTTTAACGTTTTTAACGGACAATGACCTGTTGTCAGCAAAGCTTATGCTGCCTCAATATGCGAAAAACGCCGGACTCGAAGCAGGCGGCCGTCATATTGCCATGCTGCTGGGCGTGCTTGAAGATGGCTGTAAAAGCACGTTTTACGGATATGGCCAATCATCAGGCAGCTCCAATGTCGTCATGGCGTTTGAACCTATGGGTGCCGCTGCGGGTTCCGGCCGGTCCGTGACACAAGGCGTTGAGCTCTGAGCGTTCATATCATGATGTCGAGGTGGAGGAAAAATGAGAAATCGCACGGTTCACCCCGGAGAGGTCATGGCGGCCAGCAAATTTAACAAAGTGCATCTGACCGTTTTTCTCTGGTGTTTTTTCGCCATCGCCTTTGATGGGTATGATATTGCGATGTACGGTGTCAGCCTGCCGTGGCTGATGGAGGAATGGAGTCTGACGGCCATCCAGGCCGGGGCGATCGGAAGCTATACATTGGTCGGCATGATGCTTGGCGCACTGCTTTTTTCACCGATCGCCGACAAATTCGGCCGCAAAAAGGTGCTCGGTCTCTGCATCTTTCTGTTCAGTCTGTTTACAGCGGCGTCCGGATTGATCGATTCTCCGCTGCTGTTTACGATCATGCGCTTTATCGCGGCTCTCGGGATGGGCGGTCTGATGCCGAACGCTATTTCCCTGATGACCGAGTATTCTCCGAAAAAAAACAGGGCGGTCATCGTCGCCGCCATGTATTGCGGCTATTCCGTAGGCGGGGTTTTGGCATCCCTTGTCGGCATCTTTGTCGTGCCGGGCACAAGCTGGAGAGTGCTGTATCTGCTTGGCGTGATTCCGCTGCTTGCGCTGCCTTTCTTTTTCAGGCAGTTTCCCGAATCTCTTTCGTTTTATATTTTGCAAAAACAAACGAAGAAATTGGCGAAGATTCTTAACAGCGTACATCCTCATGGCCGATACAGCGAAAGCGATGATTATCAATTTTTCAGCATGAAAGAGACAACAAAAGGGTTTCCTGTCAAAAAACTGTTTAAACAAAAGCGCGCTCCAAGCACATTCGCCTTCTGGCTCTCCGTGTTCAGCTGCCTGCTGATGGTCTACGGACTGAACACATGGCTTCCGAAAATGATGCAGGAGTCAGGGTACGGTCTTTCGTCAAGTCTGTCTTTCAATCTCGTCCTGTGTCTCGGACAAGCGGCAGGGGCTTTAATCGGCGGCTATTTGGCGGATAAGGCCGGACACAAAAAAGTGCTTGCCGGCATGTATCTGCTCGGCGCCTGCTGTTTTGCAGCCTTTGGCTTTACGACGCATCATGCGCTGCTGTACTTGCTGATCGGTTTGGGCGGAGCATGTACAGTAGGGACGCAAAACATTGCGAACCCTTATATTTCGGAATATTATCCGAAAGAAATCAGGGCAACCGGAATCGGCTGGGCATTGGGAATCGGGAGAATCGGAGCGATTATTGCGCCTTCTCTGTTTGCGTTTATTCTTTCGACAGGCATTGATCCGGCGCGGGCATTTATGACATTTGCGATTCCAAGCCTGATCGGGGCGCTCGGCATCATGCTGATTCAGGAAAATCACGCAAGCTTTGATTTGATGTCAAAGCCAAAAAGCGGCGGAATCAAATTACAAGCAAAATAAAAATGAACAAAGCGGGAGGAAAACAAGTTGCGGACACAAATAGGAATCATCGGAGCGGGACCTGCCGGATTAATGCTGGCGCATTTGCTCAACCGCCGGGGAATTGAATCGGTGATCATCGAATCGCGTTCCCGGGAGGAGATTGAGCGGACGATCCGGGCCGGCGTTTTAGAGCAGATGACCGTCGATTTGCTGAATGAAACCGGCGCCGGGGAACGAATGATGAAAATGGGGATGTTCCATAAAGGAATCGAAATCCGCTTTAACGGCAAACGCCGCAGGATTGATATGCATGAACTGACAGGCGGGAAGTATGTCACGATCTATCCCCAGCATGAAGTCATCAAGGATTTAATTTCCGCACGGGTGAAATCCGGGGGGGAAATGTATTTTAGCGTTTCAAATGTGCGCCTTTCTGATCTTGATACGGCAGAGCCTACAATCACTTATTTGAATGAAAATCAGGAAGAGGAAGAGATCATTTGCGACTATATTGCCGGCTGCGACGGATTTCACGGTCCAAGCAGACAGAGCATTCCGGCAGACATCCGCAGAGAATACCAAAAAATTTATCCTTACAGCTGGCTCGGCATTTTGGCGGAAGCGCCGCCGTCAGCGCCTGAGCTTATCTACGCCCATCATGAAGACGGATTCGCTCTTCACAGTACAAGAACGCCGGAGATCCAGCGTTTTTACCTGCAGGTCGATCCGGCTGACTGTATTGAGGACTGGTCTGATGAACGAATTTGGGAAAAGCTACGTTTGAGGCTGTCAACCGATGATGAATGGAGATTGATCGAAGGTCCGGTCATTCAGAAAAACATCGTGCCAATGAGAAGTTTTATTTGTGATCCGATGCAATACGGGCGTCTGTTTTTAGCCGGTGACGCCGCACATATTGTACCGCCGACAGGAGCAAAAGGGCTGAATTTGGCTATGGCTGATGTCCAGGTCCTTGCCGGGGCGCTTCATGATTATTATGCAAACGGTGAAACAAGACGCCTTGAGCGATATTCAGCGGTTTGCCTGCGCCGGATCTGGAAAGCGGAGCGTTTTTCCTGGTATATGACATCAATGCTCCACAGGCATCACCATGACTCTCCTTTTGATTATCAAATCCAATTGGCTGAACTCGATCATGCCACATCATCAAAAGCGGCAGCTCAAAGCCTGGCGGAAAACTATGTCGGACTGCCTCTCGAACTAGAGGAACAGCCTTTAAGCGTCATTTGAATGGTCATGTTTCCAATGGTTTATAAATTCCTGCCTGAATGAGTACATCCCCTTTCCCGCAAATGGTATAATGAATGGTAGCGCAAATGCATAACGAAAGGGTTTACATCATAAATGGACAAGCAATTCATTGACTTACTGATCCAGCCGAAATGGAGAATCATCGATCAATCCAGTCTCGGCCCATATTTTGACGCAAAACAATCATTCGCGATCGATGACACACTGTGCGCGTCGGTCGGAAAGGGACTGTCCCCGGCGACCGCCCGCTCCTGGGTCCACCACGACACGATCGTCCTCGGGATTCAGGATACGAGGCTTCCATATTTAAAAGATGGCATTGCGTTTCTTGAGGAAGCGGGCTACAAGGTCATCGTCCGCAACTCAGGCGGACTTGCGGTTGTGTTGGACAGCGGAGTGTTAAACGTATCGCTTATTTTTCAGGACAAGAAAAACGGCATTGACATTGACCGCGGCTATGAGGCGATGTTTGAGCTGATTAAAAGGATGCTTGCGCCTTACAATGCAGAGGTTGAGGCGTATGAAATCGAAGGGTCGTATTGCCCGGGAAGCTATGATTTAAGCATTGACGGAAAGAAATTCGCCGGGATCTCACAAAGGCGCTTAAGAGGCGGGGTGGCTGTCCAGATTTACTTATGCGCTGATCAAAGCGGAAGCGAGCGGGCGGAGCTCATCAGACGGTTTTACGATATCGCTTTAAAAGACGAACGGGGCAAAACGAAAGCCGCTTACCCCGATATACGCCCGGAAACGATGGCCTCCCTCACAGAGCTTCTCAAGAAGGAGATCTCTGTCCAGGAGCTGATGCTCGCTCTTTTAACGGAGCTAAAGGATCTCAGTGGAGACATCTTTCAGGCGCCGCTGTCAGGCGAAGAAGAAGCCGAGTATGAAAAAAATCTTGTGCGCATGGTCGAACGGAATGAAAAGGTATTTGGATAGGAAAAACAAAAACGCTCCGGTGGATACCGGGGCGTTTTTAAGCTGTGCGAACATCTTTTTTTCGGCGTTTTCCGTATTTGAAAAGCAGCCAGCATGCAAGGCCAATGATGTAGATGAAGCTGCCGGCCATTAAAACGACGGTTGTCGGCGTATGTTTAGCCGCATAAACGAAAAAATCAAGCTGTGATATATCTCCCGCGTCCTTGATCGAATCAGCTCCATAGAGCAGTGTTGTGAATTTGGCTGAATACTTCCATTCCCATGGATCGTTTAAAAGCCCGCTTCCCTGATACCAGCTGGCCAGCGCAGAAAATAAAAACAGAATGGCAGCGGTACCGAACTGGACAATATACAAAACAAATTTCATCAGAAAATCCCCGCCCTTGTTCGTGTCTACGATTTATTATGAAATTCTTGGCACATAAAATCAAGGGATTGGAGAAAAATCCCCCTTCTAAAAAAAGGGGGAGAGAAGCTATTCGGCCATTTTTTCTAAATTTCCATTTCGGTCCATTTTAAAAGCTGGAGCAGCGTGTTCATCATCCTCAAATAAAACTAGTTTTCTTGCACGGTTCATGATTTTTACAAGCGTTTCGTAGTCTTCCTGAATGGTCGATTGATCCTTTTCAAGCTTCTTGACTTCCGCTTCAAGCTTGTCAACCTTTTTCGTGAGTTCTTCATTTTCCCGCTTTAAGCGGTCGTTTTCCATTTTTAAAGCATCTGTTTGTTCCTGATTTCCAGTATAGCTTTGCAAAAAGCGGATGACATCATCCATCGTCAAAGCTGAAGGGGCAGCTCCAGCCTGTCCGGCATTCGGCTGATTTGGCGATAAAAGATGCGACAAACTAGCTAACTCTTCTTTAAAGCTTTCATCAACATAAGGAAGATTTTCGCTTGAGATCGGGGCTTGTTCTTGACTTGTTTCCGCCTCTTTCGTTTTCGGCTGAACGGCTTCTTCGGCAGCATTTATGGCATCCGTTTCGACAGGAGGTTTGTACAGCAGCCGCTTTTTCGCAGGCTGGCCGTTGCCAAGAGCCCGCATCCTCTGTTTCCTCTGCTTTTTGGCCAGCTGCAAGGCTTTTTCATATTGATGCCGCACGACGGCGTTCCATCTAAAGCCGCAGGCGGCCGATGTCCTGTTCAATCTGTCTCCGACTTCCTCAAAGGCGTTCAGCTGTGTGCTTCCTTCCCTGACATGCCGCAGAACGGTTTCGGCAAGCAATAAATCATTTTCCTCAGACCATGCGTCTTGTCTTTGTTTCATCACTTCTCAACTCCCAATATTAGTATTGGTATTAGAGTGTCCAATTTGGAAATATTTATACAAGTTTGCTAAAAGAATAGGAAGCGATTTTTTTAGCGGCCGCTCCTTGCAGGAATGAAAGAATCCTTGTAGAATGAAGGATGGTGTCATTTTTATTACAGCTCGGCAAAACGAAATGCCTTCCATAAAGACAGATGAACAAAACGAAAGGAAGCGTATGAAATGGCTAATGAATTTCGAGTGTGTGACGATTGCCAGGCCACAAATTTAAAGACGCTTTTGCCCCGGCTGAAGGAAATCGATCCGGATGCGAAAGTGGAAATCGGCTGCCAGTCTTATTGCGGTCCTGGACGAAAAAAATCGTTTGCTTTTGTCAATAATCGTCCTGTCTCAGCTCCTACTGAAGACGAGCTGATCGAAAAAGTGAAAAAGAAAGTTAAAAAATAACCGCCTCCCTGATGGGTCAGGCGTTTTTGCTTGTTTTCCGGCTTTTCTTGCATATTGGAACAAGTTCTTGGATAAATTCAAGGATGTTTTCAAAAATCAGACCCGATATAATAGAAACAGACCTAAAAGAGGACGGGCCGATCGGGCAACATTATTGTCGGCAGTACACTTTGATGAAAAAGAACGGATTGGCATGCAAACATTTTGCCTCACGTTTAAAAAAAGAGGGACACAAATGGCGTATCCAAACGGAAAATTATCAGAAGAA
Organism: Bacillus sonorensis NBRC 101234 = KCTC 13918; assembly: GCF_001592005.1. Taxonomy (GTDB): domain Bacteria; phylum Bacillota; class Bacilli; order Bacillales; family Bacillaceae; genus Bacillus; species Bacillus sonorensis. The sequence goes on along the minus strand of NZ_BCVZ01000001.1, from coordinate 226,727 downwards.
AAGGTATTTAAAGACCCTGTACACCGCTATGTCCATGTACGGGACAAGCTGATTTGGGATTTGATCGGAACACGCGAATTTCAAAGGCTGCGCAGAATCAAGCAGCTGGGGACGACCTATTTGACATTTCACGGCGCCGAACACAGCCGTTTTAATCATTCTCTCGGCGTCTACGAAATTGTCAGGAGAATGGTTGACGACGTGTTCAAAGGCAGGGAGGAATGGGATGACGGCGAACGCGACCTTTGTCTGTGCGCCGCGCTTTTGCACGATTTGGGGCACGGGCCGTTTTCTCATTCATTTGAAAAAGTATTCCGCCTCGATCATGAAGATTTTACAAGGGCGATTATTTTAGGCGATACAGAGGTTAACAAGGTGCTCGGAAAAGTGAGTCCGACATTTGCGAAGGATGTCGCTGAAGTCATTGCAAAAACCTATAAAAATAAACAGGTGGTCAGCCTGATATCAAGCCAGATTGACGCTGACCGCATGGACTATCTGCAGCGCGACGCATATTATACCGGCGTCAGCTACGGGCATTTTGACATGGAGCGGATTCTTCGCGTCATGCGTCCGCGCGAAGACCAAATCGTCATTAAGCAAACCGGAATGCATGCTGTCGAAGACTATATCATGAGCCGCTACCAAATGTATTGGCAAGTATACTTCCATCCGGTGACAAGAAGCGCGGAAGTGATTTTGACGAAAATCCTTCATAGAGCAAAGCAGCTTCATCAGGAAGGCTACATTTTTACGCATGCCCCTGTCCACTTTTATTCCATTTTTGAAGGAAATGTCACATTGGAAGATTATTTAAGTCTTGATGAATCGATTATTCTTTATTATTTCCAAGCATGGGAAAAAGAAGAGGATGAGATTCTGTCTGATTTATGCCGCCGTTTCATTAACCGCAGACTGTTCCAGTATGCCGAATTTAATCCGAATGAAGAAATGGCGACTTACTTTGAACTGACCTCGCTGTTTAAAGAATCAGGCATTGATCCCGATTACTATCTTGTGGTGGATTCTTCATCAGACCTTCCTTATGATTTCTACAGACCTGGAGAGGAAGAGGAACGTCTGCCGATCCAACTGCTGACCCATGGCGGTCAGATTAAGGAACTGTCGCGGCAGTCTGATATTGTGGATGCGATTTCCGGCAAGCGGAGGACAGACCATAAGCTTTATTTTCCGCTGGATCTCATCGAAGGGCTGTCAGCCGGCCGGCACGCAAAAAGAATCAAAGAATTGCTTGGACTGACATAGAAAGAAAAGGATGAAGGAGATGTCGGGGATTTGTTAAAAGAACATGCAAAGCTGATGAAGGTGTTCTCAGATTCGGGGGAGATTATCGGGCGAAAAAAGCTGCAAAAGATCATTTATATCGCCAAGAAACTCGAGCTTCCATTCTATGAAAGGTACGACTTCCACTTTTACGGACCGTACTCGGAGGAGCTGACGCTGCAGGTTGAAGAACTGTGCAATCTCGGGTTTCTCCATGAAGTCAAAGAGAAAAAAGGCGGATATTATCAATACCGGTATTCTCCCACCGAGTCAGGAAGGCAATTTTTGAGCCAGTGTGAGCTGGATATGCAGGATATCAAACCCTATATTGATGATGTAAACCGCCAGTCTTCGCGTTTTTTGGAGCTGGTCGCCACGATCCTTTATTTTGAAGGACTGGATCAGCATGAAATCAGAGAAAAAGTGTTTACCATTAAAAGCAAACAGCGCTACACGGATGAAGAGTTTGATGAAGCTGTCGCTTACATAGAAAAACTGAGAAGCCTATGTTAAAAGACCTGTCGGACGACAGGTTTTTTTGTTGTATTTTGTCGATTGTTTGGGAGTTGTAGGGATATAGAAAGAAAGCAGTAGAAAGAACATATGCTATACGGCCTCTTTTTATCTGAATTGAAGGAATTTTCAGATGATTGGAAGAATTTATAATTCGTTCAAAAAAAAGGAGGGGTTGAAAGTGAAAAAACGTTCTTTATTTTTTTCTCTACTATTGTCCGCCGGTTTGCTTCCCGGAATAACGGCAGGAGCCGCCAAAACAAGCGGCCACGATCATGGCCACGCACATGAAGCAAAAGGAAACTATGTCGAATCATTGCCGAAAGCTAACAGTTTTAAAGATTTGAACGGTAAAGTTCAAATTGAAAGAACAACGGTCACGAAGATACTGGATGAAAAAGGGGATGTCACCGGAACGAAAACGTTCAAAAAGAATACAAGCGGAGGGGAATTTTCAACACAGGCATCAACAGGGACCCAAAAGGTAAGCGTTCTGGCTGTGGCGGATGCCCAGTATCGCGCGAAATACGGTGACTGGCAGACGAGAATCGTCCAAATCGTCGAGCAGGCTGATGTGATGTTCAACCGCGATCACAGCATTGATTTTGTCGTGGAGGCTGTAGCGCCCTGGACGTCTATCGGCGGCAACAGCTCTCAGATTCTCTCAAACCTTCGAAGCAGCTTCAGCGGAGGAAAGTATAAATTTGTTGTCGGGTTTACCGCCAACAGCAAGTTCGACGCCGGCGGCATCGCATACGTGTACAGCAGCAAGCCGAGCGGCAGCGCATACAGCGTCAACCTCGATCAGGGAACGGCCAATACCGCCAAAGCGGCTACACACGAATTTTCCCATAACTTCGGTTTGAATCATGATGCACAAGGAAGCGGGATTCGCTGCATTATGAACTACGATTATGCGTATACCGCCGATGTCTGGGATTCGGCCCACAACAGCCAGATCTCAAACAACAAGGCTTGGTATAAATAATCAAAAAGGGCGCCCTGCATGAAGCGGCAGGCGCCTTTTTGATTATAGATCGCTCATTCGTTTACCGGCCACGCCATAATGTTCTTTTTTCATCTCTTCAATAATGACAGCGATTTTTTCTTTCGGCGCCCCCGTTGTTTCAGAGACGGCTTCTGTCACTTTCTCGACAAGGTTTCTTTTTTGTTCGTCAGTGCGTCCTTCCAGCATTTGTACGGTTACATACGGCATATTGATTCCTCCTTTGAAAAAATGGTCGTTCACTTTAGCATCAGTTGCTCTTATAGTATACTTAAGATAGCAAATCTTTGTATACGGGAAAGAGGGAAAATGCCATTTTAGACCGTTTTTTGATATATCCGCTCGAAATGATTCCATATGTCGTATTGACGCTTGCCGCCGCATTTACCGTGCATGAAGTCGCCCATGCGTATGTGGCGTATAAATTTGGCGATGAAACGGCCAAACGGCAGGGAAGGCTGACGCTGAATCCCCTCAAACATCTTGATCCGTTTGGGACGATTTTGATATTTTTGATGGGGTTTGGCTGGGCGAAGCCCGTACCCGTCAACCGCTTTTATTTTAAAAAGCCGAGGCTTGCCGGATTTCTCGTCTCGATTGCCGGCCCGATCAGCAACCTTGTTCTTGCTTTGCTCGGTTTTGTTTTGTTAGTGTTATCTGCAAAGCTGACTTCTGTGCTGCCGACTGCTTTTTATCACGGATTGTTTCAGTTTTTTACGATTTGGATTAATTTAAATCTGCTTTTATTTCTTTTTAATTTGATGCCGTTTCCGCCGCTTGACGGCTTCCGGGTTATACAGGACGTCGTCGCGCCTGATGTGCGGGCGAAGCTGACAAAGTATGAGGCTTACGGCTCGATCGTTTTTCTGATTATCGTCATTACGCCGCTTGGGCAATATGTATTCTGGCCATTTCTCAACGATGGACGGGAATTGATCATATCGATATTCAACATCGTTTTTCGGCCGCTGATGTAGGAGGTATTTTTGATGGAACAAGGAAAAAAGAAAAAAACAATCGGCTTCAATATCATTAAAAGCGACCCCACCGATGGACACGGAGGATTTGGAGCGGGCTCGCTCAGTCTTGACAACATTTCGCCCGTCATTGTCGACGTGACCGAAAAGGAAGCGTTTGTTGATATTGGCGCTATGCATGCAAGAAGCACTGTCGAGAAAGGGATCAAATTTCTTCCGAATAAAGAGGAGGTGCCCAATGGGAAGCCTTATTGGCTTGTCTGGGTCACCATTGACCGCAAGGAGGAAGGCCCTTACTACGCAGGTGTGACGGCTTGTGAAATGACGGTGGACAGAAGCATCCGCCGCGGCTATAAATCGCTTCCGGAGCATGTGAATTTGATGGATAAGTCCATGAAGCGGAAGATTATCGTCGATCATATGGATGAAGATTCAAAAAGCGTGCTTGGCGAGTTTTTGAAAAAACACGATCAGGGGCTTTGGGATCGTTCGTCAGATGAGCTGAAAAAAGGACTGCTTCAGGAATAGACATGCAAAACCCCCGGGTAAGGGCCCGGGGGTTTATTCATCTCTCCTGAACCACTTTTCCCACCATTTCTTCCGTTTTTGCGGTTTTGCGGGATTGTCCGGTTCGGCTTTTTTATGCTGATAGGTTTCTTTGCCAAAGCAAACCTGGCTCGGCTCGGTTCCTTCGATAAAATAGGCGAGATGCTTGGACGGACAGCTCGGAGCCGCGGCATACCCTGTAGAGGGATCGATATACATGCTTTTTACGCCTTCAGGCGGTTCTAATGCGGCCGCTGGTTCATCTTTAAGGGCTTTTTCCATGAACTCCGCCCAAATTTGTTTGGCATAATTTTTTTCTTCTACGATATCGATCGTCCGCTCCTTGTCATAGCCGGTCCATACGCCTGAAGCCAGGCCCGGATGAAAACCGATCATCCAGCTGTCCGTACTGGTCGTTCCCGATTTTCCGGCATATGTCCGGGTCAATTGATCGGCGATCGTCCGTCCGGTTACGGATGTGTAGCCGTTCAGTGATGGATCAAACATGCCGGTCATCATGGCAGCCGTAATAAAAGCGGCTTTTGGATCAAGAATTTGCTTATGGCGGTCCGGTTTTTCATACAGCACCCTGCCGTTTGAATCGGTGATTTTCGTAATGAAAGACGGCTCGATTTTCTTTCCGCCGTTTGCCAGCATGGCGTATGCATTCACCATTTCAATCGGCTTCACCGGCGAAGTGCCGAGAGCCAGCGAAGGCACTTTTTGCAGCGGACTTGTAATGCCGAATCGCTTGGCAGCATCCATCAGTTTGTCCATTCCGAGAAAAAGGTGTGTTTTTACGGCGTAAATATTATCGGACAAAGCGAGGGCCTGAAGCAGGGTAATCGGACCGTCCGCGTAATAGCCATGGTAATTGCTCGGAGAATATGCGCCTCCATTTCCGAGTTCAAATGTCGTTTCCGCGCTTTTCATTCTCGTTGCCGGTGTGAAGCCGTTTTGAATCGCGGAATAGTAAAGAAAAGGCTTCATCGTTGAGCCGGGCTGACGCCGCGCCTGTGTCACGCGGTTGAACGGACTTTTTTGATAATTCCGCCCTCCGACGAGAGCGAGGACGTTTCCGTCATCAGGATTGACTGCGGCAAAACCCGCTTGAATGCCGGACTCCGGATCGATTATATGGTTGATCGTCTTTTCGGCGATTTTTTGCAGGCGGGGGTCGAGCGTCGTATACACGTTGTACCCGCCGGTTTCCGCCTGCTCCGGCGTCAGGTTCAGTACGCGGGCGATTTCTTTGACAGCCTCATCGTAAAAGTATGGAGCGGTCTTTGCCTCTGTTTGCTGTTGTTGTTTTTCATATGTGAGCGGCATGTCTTTTAATGTTTCCGCCTGTTTTTTGGTCAGTTTGTTTTCTTTCTCCATCATCGTCAAAATCATTTCCTGCCGCTGCTTCGCTTTTTGTTCATGAACAAAAGGCGAATAAACCGACGGTCCTTTCGGAATGCCGGCAAGCATCGCAGCCTCGGCTGCATTAATATCCTTGGCCCGCTTGCCGAAGTAAAGGCGTGAGGCTGCTTCGATTCCATAGGCTCCGTGCCCGTAATAAATCGTATTTAAATAGCCTTCCAATATGTCTTTCTTTGAATAGTTTTGTTCGAGCCGTATCGTGTAAAAGGCTTCAGTCCACTTTCTTTTCCATGTTTTATCATGGCCGAGGTAGAGGTTTCTCGCATATTGCTGGGTAATGGTGCTGGCTCCCTGGACCTTGGACATCGCTTTCAGATCGGCAATGGCGGCGCCGGCCATCCGCACATAATCAAAACCGTGATGCCGGAAAAAATTCCGGTCTTCAACGGTCAGCGTTGCATCGATGACAGCGGGATTGATGTCTTTAAGCGGCACCCAATACCGCTTTTGTCCGTAATGGCTTTCACCCATCTGTTTTCCGCTGCCGTCATAAAGCACGGTTGATCTCGGCACCTGAACGGAAGGAGCCCCCTGCCAGCGTGCGGCCAGAATCACCGTCATGATGATGATTGAAAGGAAGAGCAGCATCAATATTCCCATGAACAAAAAAGCCCGTATCGTTTTGATGGTCAAACGGACCCGCTTGTTCGTCATCATGTCCATGCTAAAAATCTCCTCTCAGATTATCAAATGTTCTTATCATTATGAGAAAAAAGAGGAGGATTTAAACAAAAAGAAAAGAAAAAACGCACGGTGAACATGCGTCTCTTAAAAAATGATCACCCCCAATTTGCCGTCTTCATTTGCATTAAATATAGAAAGGAGGATCCCGTTGTTAAAACAAGTAATAAACAAGTATGGAAAAAAGCTGTTCCTTGCAGCCAAATTTCATAGCCCTGCCCATACATCCACGGAAGGAATGATGAAAGCGGAGCGATGGTTGAGAAAATGAGCAGTACAAGCCATATTCCGTACCGGTTCTCAAGTAAAAGTAGCACAGCTACTAAAAAACTGAGAGCGATCCAAGCATATAGAAAAGAAAAAACGGTCCCTGATGTAAAAGGCCCTCCCCAAGCTGCTGTAAAACAAACAAGCAGCACATAGGCTCCCGTCCGCCGATAAATTGTCATCATTTCCTTGATAATCAAGCGTTTTCGGGATAGGATCCGGCCGGGAAATAACGGATATAATTCACGTATGTCCGAAACTTTGCTTAACACAAAGAGCGCCCCGAAAAGAGAAAAACCAATCCATAAGATGGAATCGGCTGGGGTGCTGTTTGTGAAAACAACCGCTACATCTAATGGCCCTCCTTCATTGTTCCACACTCTTAAATCGAGCGATTGCTTCACCCACAAAGAAACTGATCCTAGCAATAACCAAATGATGCTGATTCGTTTTCTCATCATCGGTCTGCCCTTGGCATGACAAGATTTGTCTGAACAATGATTCGATAAAAAACAAACCATAGAAGAAGAACGGCGCATTCATTTGACAGCATGACTATTAGGGGATCAGCTCCATATGCATGAACCGATAATATCATTCCTTCTCCGGGGATTAGGCCTTTGGAAGATATGTTTGCTTTAAAAAGGCCTGTTATTCCAAATGACCATCCTAAAGATAGCATGAATGAGATCAGTACTTTTTTCATTATAAATGCCCCGGCCATTCCTAAAAATACGATAAAGCATAAACACCACCAATCAATAAACCAGCGCGAGACGACAAACCAAAAAGGCGAATCGGTTAATTGGAAAAACGGATGGGAATTTGCGTGTGCGTAGCCGCCGAATTTAAAATAGCCAATAACAATGCTCCAAAATATTAATATGATAACAACATAGGCGGCAATAGATGTTCCAAGCGTAATATAGGCCCAAAAAAGTGTACTGCGTTTAGAAATACGAGCCAATGAGGCCGTTCCAAACGGCGTCCATAACCATTGTGTCGTATCGAAACATAACAATGTAACAGACAGCCCGGCAAAAAAAGCGATCACAAGCAGGGAACCGCTGACTTCCAAGAGCCAGTCGAGCAGCGACGGAACCGCTGAAATTGGAATATAAACGGGTGGAAAAACAGAGACCGCTGCTCCCGAAAGCAAGAAAATCAGTAAAAGCCTTTTCCAGCGCCCGACTATATGCAGCCTTAAAACGTGTTTCATCATACCGGTTGAACTTCCTTTAAAACGCCTTCTTCAAGCATATACACACGATCACACAAACGCTTAATCTCTTCTTTATTATGTGAAACTAAAGCGATGCCGGCGCCTTGCTGCCGCGCTTCAAAAATCATTTCTTCAAAGCGCTTTTTGCTATCTTCATCAAGAGCGTTTGTAGGCTCATCAAGAAGAAGTAATTTTGGTTTCTCCATAAATACTTGTACAAGGCCTAAGCGTTGATTCATACCAAGTGAATAAGTTTTAACAGCATCTTTTAAATGGGGATCGAGCTTGAATTTTTCCATAGTAGATCGGATTTCCGCTTCCCCGATCTCACCCTTTAATTTAGCGAGCATTTGCAGGTTTTCATATCCGGATAAACGTTCGATAAACCTGGGGGTTTCAATCAATAAACCGATATTGCCGGGAAATTGTCCTTTTTTTATCTTTTTTCCATGAACAATGACATCTCCGCGGTCGGCATACATTAATCCAGCCAGCAGTCTTAGAATAGTCGTTTTGCCTGAACCATTTCCCCCGACAATTCCGACGATTTCATTCTCATTTATTGTTAAATTTATATCTTCTAATACGCGTTTTCCTTTAAATCGTTTTTGCACCCCGTGAAGTTCTGCGATCATCGGACAAGCCCCTTTCTTCTTTTGGATGATAACGTTATAAATAGCAGGAAAGCATAGATTGCTGCAAACCCAAGCCATGTGATGGTGTTGATTTCAAGGGAATGCAATCCGCTTTCCTGTTCATAAATCAGAAGATCGTTAGAATAGGATGGTACCCAAGATTCAGGGATTGCCATTAAGTTCATCAGGATAATCGGTAAAAGGACAATCAAAATAAACGGATAAACAATCGTTTCCCAAATACGTTTTGCAAATTGCAAAATCCATAGGGAACATAAGGCATATCCAATAGCTTGAATCATCTGAAGGCAAATCAGGATTGTAGTAGTCTGGAATTGACCAAAAATGCCGTTTAATCCGGGAGCAATGATCCTTGGATCAGAAGCCCATTGAAAACCGTGGGTAATCCCCAAAAAAAGAAGTGATAGAAAATCACCGAGAAGTATGTATAAACATACACATGCTAATATAAAACATATTTTTTTGGAGATGTATGGTTTATAGCCAATCCGCATGATGCTCCATATCCGCATATCACTCAGCCATTCTCTTGCTGCTATTTCCGAAACAAGCAATACAACTAAAAGCGGGAATACTAATGAAGAAGGATTAATATTGCTGAAATAACCATGGAATACCAAAGCGTTAATACCCGTTCCATTTATTAAACGGTTGAATTCGAACACAGTAATGCTTAAAGGGAATAACAGTATAATTACCAACAACGGCAGTTGCTGCTGTTTAAAAGGCAGAAAGTAGTTTTTTGTTTTCATAATAACCTTCCTTTTTTAAAGTGAAAAAACGCTGCTGGAACAGCGCTTTCTCACCACTTTGTATTTTTAAGGAGCCCATTCAACATGTGCAGTTGTCGTGAAGTAGTTTATCCATGTTGTTTTAAAGGACGCATGCAATTTAGCACCTTTTAATCCAGTATAATGATATTGGGCGTGGGGATGTTTTTCCCCGCCATCCCATGTCCTGTCCGGCCCTACTTGTTTATCGGTAGCATGCACTTCAATCCAAGAGTACACCTTATGACTATTCTTACTAACAAACGTTCCTTGAGTATTAGAAACAGCTTTTCTGCCTACCGTATCCCAATCTCCTGTTCGTGGCAGTGTGACATTTTTCTTATACCAAGTAGCAGCTGATGCGCTGATAGGTGCAATAACCATGACGGCTAAAGCGACTATCATAAAAACTTTTTTCAATATAATCCCTTCCTTTCTTTAAAATACTTTCTCATATTATTCCTTTATAGGTAAAAAGTAAAGTATTTTAAGGAAAAATATCGATAAATTATCTTTTAATGGAATTTTATTGCATGCAACTAATTATCAAATAGCTGCACAGGTCTTAATCCCTTTTTGAAACTAGAAAAATCAGATTTGATTAAAAGTAAGCATAATAAGGATATTTTTTATTCCCAAAGGAAATAAGCTTGATTATTATAAAAGAAAAATTATCCAATGTGAATACTTTAAATTATATTAAGGGAATTTATTCAATTTGAATTTTTCGGAAATTTCTTTATAGAAGCTGTTTTTATTTACTTGAAAATTTCAAACGGTTTTCGCCGCTTCACCTGAAGAGCCGTCTTTACAATTTCCTTTAACTCCTCTATACTTTTTCTTTAGGCAAAAGCCGATCCTGCTTGCAGAATAATCGTCGCCAGAGACGAGAAAAATAGATGGGAATACAGCTCATATTGAAAGGAAGATGAAGCTTTGAGCGGACTTTGGTATACAGAAAAGCAAACGAAGAATTTTGGCATTACAATGAAAATCAACAAGACTTTACATACAGAGCAGACCGAATTCCAAAAGCTTGAAATGGCGGAAACTGAAGAATTCGGAAACATGCTGTTTTTGGACGGCATGGTCATGACATCTGAAAAAGATGAGTTCGTTTATCATGAAATGGTAGCTCATGTTCCGCTGTTTACGCATCCGAACCCGGAGCAGGTGCTTGTCGTCGGCGGCGGCGACGGCGGCGTCATCCGCGAAATTTTGAAGCATCCGAGCGTAAAAAAAGCTACGCTTGTCGATATCGACGGAAAGGTCATCGAATACTCGAAGAAATTTCTTCCGGCAATCGCGGGCAAGCTTGATGATCCGCGCGTCGAAGTGAAAGTCGGCGACGGCTTCATGCACATCGCCGAATCTGAGAACGAGTATGATGTTATTATGGTTGACTCCACAGAGCCTGTAGGTCCGGCCGTCAACCTGTTCACGAAAGGCTTTTACGCTGGAATTTCCAAAGCGCTGAAAGAAGACGGCATCTTTGTCGCCCAAACGGACAACCCTTGGTTTACGCCTGAGCTGATTACAAACGTTCAGCGCGATGTGAAGGAGATCTTCCCGATTACAAGGCTGTATTTGGCAAATATCCCGACATATCCAAGCGGTCTGTGGACGTTTACAATCGGATCGAAAACATACGATCCTCTTGAAGTGGAGGAGAGCCGCTTCTTTGACGTCGATACGAAATACTATACAAAAGATATTCATAAGGCGGCATTCGTGCTTCCGAAATTCGTCAGCGATTTAATCAAATAAAAAGCCGATGCGCAGGATGAGATTCTGCGCTTTTTTTCAGGAGGTTTATGGAACATGAGATTTGATGAAGCATATTCCGGAAAGGTATTTATCGCAAGCCGCCCGGATTGGGAGGATGCCGAGGCCATTCTGTACGGCATGCCGATGGACTGGACGGTCAGCTACCGTCCCGGCTCCCGTTTCGGTCCGGCGCGAATCCGCGAGGTGTCCATCGGGCTTGAAGAATACAGCCCTTATTTGGACAGGGAGCTTGAGGACGTCCGCTTTTTTGACGCGGGCGACATTCCCCTGCCTTTTGGCAATCCTCAGCGCAGTCTTGATATGATCGAAGAATTTGTCGACAGCATTTTGGAAAAGGGGAAATTTCCGCTCGGGATGGGCGGGGAGCACCTTGTTTCTTGGCCTGTCATTAAAGCGATGTATAAAAAATATCCGGATCTGGCCATCATCCATATGGATGCGCACACAGATCTCCGCGTCGATTACGAAGGGGAGCCGCTCTCGCATTCAACGCCGATCCGCAAAGCGGCGGAATTGATCGGTCCGGAAAATGTCTTTTCATTCGGAATCCGCTCAGGCATGAAAGAAGAGTTTGAATGGGCGAAAGAAAACGGCATGCACATTTCCAAGTTTGAAGTGCTCGAACCGCTCCGGCAAATCCTTCCTAAGCTCGCCCGCCGTCCGGTCTATGTGACGATCGATATCGATGTCCTTGATCCGGCTCATGCGCCTGGAACGGGCACGGTTGACGCCGGAGGCATCACATCGAAAGAACTGCTTGCATCCATCCATGAGATTGCCCGTTCTGATGTGAAAGTCGCCGGGGCGGATCTTGTGGAAGTGGCGCCGGTGTACGACCATTCTGAGCAGACGGCGAATACGGCGAGCAAGCTGATTCGCGAAATGCTGCTCGGCTGGGTAAAATAAGTCAAGCTGTCCATTTTCGGACAGCTTTTTATAATTGACGATTTCTTTAAAAAGTGTTTATATTAAGCGCTGTTCTGTTAAGATGTATATAAGGGGACAGCGGTTGAACTTTTATCCTTGAATGATTATACTAATCAAGTCAAATCCGAATGAAAAAGGATGTGTCGGAATGGATCGGGAGACACCCGTAAAGATTCATGTGAAATCTGTTATCCAGGAAGGATCAGACTTGGAAACGATTGAATTCCGGACAACCGGATTTTATTATATGAAAAAAGATAAAGTATACCTTTCCTATCATGAAGAGCATGAGGCCGGCAAGGTCAAAACCATTGTTAAAGCAAGTGAAAATGAGGTATTGGTCATGCGTTCCGGCGCGATTGAAATGAAGCAGCGTTTTATACGGGGAAGCCGTACGGTCACCCATTATAAAATGCCATTCGGAAGGCTCGAACTGGGGGTTAACACAAAGGATATATCGGTCAATCACCAGCCGTTAAACGGAAATATCAATATTGTCTACGATATGCTTGTAAGCGATGATCAAAAGCACTTACATAAAATGTCGATTTCGTATAGAGGAGGACATGATTTATGAATATAGTCGAACAGATGAAGGATGTGCTGAAGCAGGAAATCAAAGAGGCGGTCATAAAAGCCGGGCTGGCTGAGGCGGCGGATATTCCGGAAGTCGTGTTGGAAGTGCCGAAAGATAAAGCCCACGGCGATTACTCGACAAATATGGCGATGCAGCTGGCAAGAATCGCGAAAAAAGCGCCGCGCAGCATTGCGGAGGACATTGTCGCTTCCTTTGATAAAGGAAAAGCGTCAATTGATAAGCTTGATATTGCGGGGCCGGGATTCATCAACTTTTACATGGATAATCAATATTTAACAAAGCTCATCCCCGCCGTGCTTGAAGCCGGAGAAGCGTACGGCGAAACGAATGTCGGCGCCGGAGAGCGCGTTCAGGTTGAATTTGTGTCGGCAAACCCGACAGGAGACCTTCATCTGGGACATGCCCGCGGCGCCGCAGTCGGTGATTCCCTGTGCAACATACTTGAAAAAGCGGGCTATGATGTAAGCCGCGAATATTATATCAATGATGCCGGCAATCAAATCAACAACCTCGCACTTTCCGTCGAAGTCCGTTATTTTGAGGCGCTCGGCAAGGAAAAGCCGATGCCTGAAGACGGATACCGCGGCGAGGACATTAAAGAAATCGGCCGCAAGCTCGCCGAAGAGTTCGGCGACCGCTTTATTCATGAAGAAGAAAGCGAGCGCCTTGCCTTTTTCCGCGAGTACGGCCTCAAATACGAATTGGGCAAGCTCCGCGAAGATCTCGAGAATTTCCGGGTCCCGTTTGATGTCTGGTATTCCGAGACCTCGCTTTACCAAAACGGAAAAATCGATAAGGCGCTTGAAACGCTTCGTGAAAAAGGGCATATCTATGAAGAGGACGGGGCGACATGGTTCAGATCAACGGCATTTGGCGATGACAAAGACCGCGTGCTGATTAAAAACGACGGTTCCTACACATACCTCCTGCCGGACATCGCCTATCATAAAGACAAGCTTGACCGCGGTTTTCAAAAATTGATCAACGTATGGGGCGCGGATCATCACGGCTATATTCCGCGCATGAAGGCGGCCATTGAAGCGCTCGGCTATGATAAAGAAACGCTTGAGGTCGAGATCATCCAGCTTGTGCACCTTTACAAAAACGGCGAAAAAATGAAGATGAGCAAAAGAACGGGCAAAGCCGTGACGATGCGTGACTTGATCGATGAGGTCGGCCTTGACGCGGTCCGCTATTTCTTTGCGATGCGCAGCGCCGACACACACATGGACTTTGACCTGGACCTTGCCGTTTCTTCATCAAACGAGAATCCGGTATACTACGCGCAATATGCACATGCGAGAATCTGCAGCATGCTGCGTCAAGGAGAAGAAAAAGGGCTTCTGCCAGGAGGGAATCTTGAACTGGAAAAGATATCCTCTGAAAAAGAATATGATGTACTAAAAGTGATCGGCACTTTCCCTGAGGCTGTCGCCGATGCCGCTCAAAAACGGATACCTCACCGCATCACAAATTATATATTTGAACTGGCATCCGTGCTCCACAGCTTTTACAATGCCGAGAAAGTGCTCGATCCGGCAGATGAAGAAAAAAGCCGTGCGCGTTTATCCTTGATGAAAGCAACGCAGATCACCCTCAATAACGCGCTTAAACTAATCGGCGTTTCCGCGCCTGAAAAAATGTAAACAAAAAATCCCTTATCTTTTGGATAAGGGATTTTTTATGTTTTGCAGCATATGACTTGAAATTTCATGGTATGGTAAAGGGAATCAAGCAAAGGAGGCGGCAATGATGGAGACAGAACACATCGATGTAGGCAACGGGTTTTTTATTTCGACAAATAAAAAGAAACTTAATATTGAACGCATCCACCATTTCTTAAGCGAGCAATCGTATTGGGCAAAAGGGATCAAACAGGAGCTTGTCAACGAAATGATTCGGAATGCGCCGCTTTGTATCGGATTGTATGCAGATGACGGGAAGCAGGCCGGATTCGCCAGGGTGATCACGGACTTTGTCCGCTTCGGCTGGGTGTGCGACGTCTTTATTTTTCCTGAATACCGGGGCCGTTCCCTGGGGAAGAAGCTTGTTGAAGCGATCGTGAGCCACCCGAAGCTCGGCGGCGTATGCCTGATGCTGGCGACTGATGATGCGCACGGTCTTTATGAACAATACGGATTTGAAAGACCTGAGCATCATCAGAAGCTGCTGATGAGAAAATTGAATATGGAAGCGGTCGAGAAAAGCTACGGGCTATAAAAAATCAGAGGAATGGGAAGGGGGCAGCCCTTCCTTACTGAGTCCCTGCCCTGCTATTAGAAATAATTGACCTCGCTTTTTGAACTAAAGTCCCCGCTTCTTTCCCTTCAATCACAATAAGGCATTCTTTTTCCCAATTGGCCATCCTGAACATTTCCAGTTCGATCAAATCTTTAATTTTACACATCGTTTTTTTGGAACATATATAAAGCTGATGTTTGGCTGAACGGCAAAGGCGGTACAGCTCGATCAGGTTTTTCAAGGTCATGGACTGCGCGCGCAGTTTGATAGACTCTGCTGTATTCATAGTACATCCCTCCATATGTAATCAAATATCCACTTTGGTGAATTGTTACCCGCGGTGCTGATATGGTAAACATGACAATGTGATTACAAAAAATAAGCAACCGACCTTGCCAGCCATTCGACAGGCCGCTGTAAAAGCGGGCGCCTTGCATACCGCTCCCTTGTCAGAAGCTCGGAATGTTCGACGCTTTCCTTGACAACATGCAAAAATTGCTTCGTCCATTCTTTATCATGGATGATCACGTTCATTTCATCATTTAAAAACAAGCTTCGATTATCAAAATTCGAAGTCCCGATCATCGCGTGCCGATCATCGACAATCAAGGCTTTGGCGTGGTAAAAACCCCTGTAATACCGATAAATAAAACAGCCTGCTTCCAAAAGGGCATTGAAATACGTAAAGGCCGCTTCTTTGACAAGCGGATGATCAGCTTTCATCGGAATAAGGATCGACACGATCACGCCCCGCTTTCTCGCTGATAACACTGCTTGCTGCAGGGCTTGGCTCGGAATGTAATAAGGTGTGCAAATCATGATTCTTTCTTTTGCCTGGTCAATAAATGAAACGTATTTTTCCTCAAGTGTAAAACCTCTGGTGGCATGCATGGTATGAGTGACAGACCCTTTATGCAAAGGGGGAAATACATCGCTTTTCGGCTTTGCCTCAGGCGCTTCTCTTTTTACATCCGTTAAAAAAACGTGCTGCAAATCAGCGACACCCTCGCCTGTCATCCGCAAATGATAATCCTTCCACGGCCCGAATTCCGCTTTCTTTCCAAGGTATTCCATCGCAATGTTAAAGCCGCCCACATAGCCTATCTTTCCGTCGATCACCGCTGCTTTTCGATGATTCCTGGCGTTCAGCCGATAAAAGAAAAATGGAAATGAGGGACGGTTTGTAAAGTGAACGTGCGCCCCGCTTTCTTCTAAGCTTCGCAAGATGTTTCGCTTCACTTTCATGGCGCCGATCCGGTCGATCAGCAAGTAGACGGATACGCCGGCTTCTGCTTTGTCTTTTAGCACGTTCAGAAATTCAAGGCTGATGTCATCATGCTTAATAATATAAAACATGACATGGACAGATGAAGCGGCTTGGCGTATATCGTCCATGATCCGCTCACACAGATCTTCTCCATTATGAATCAGTTCAATGTCGCTTTTTTTCTCGGGAAAAACGGGTTCATAAGCTTTTTTTTGAAAAGCTTTGCGTCCGAAATAAAAATCAAGCACAAGCAGCGTGATAATCAACAGAATGATCATAAGCGGAACCACTGAAGACACTCCCTTTTTGCGTGTACACATTAGTGTCTCCCCAATTGCAAGATTTATGAAAAAGCATTGACTGAACGCTCATTCATTATTTAAGATAAAGATAGACAGACGGGGTATTCATTTAGGGGAGATCAGGTTACGGAAATGAAAGGGGGAGCTGGTGGTGAGTTTTTTGCTGTGGTTGAATTTCATTGCATTTCTTGGTGTAACCGCTTACGCCGTTTATCTGTTCATCTATCTGGTCAGAACGAGAATCAGCTATATCAGGCTCGGGCAAAAAGAAGTGTTTGATAAACGGATTAAAGAACGGCTTCAAAGAATATGGGAGAATGTGTTCGGGCAAAAAAAGCTGCTCAAAGATAAAAAGAGCGGAATCATTCACGTGATCTTTTTTTATGGTTTTATTCTCGTCCAGTTTGGAGCGCTCGATTTTATTATCAAAGGGCTTTTGCCTGGCAGAGGGCTGCCTCTCGGAAAAGGATATCCGGTGTTTACGTTTTTTCAGGAAATCGTGACGCTTTTGATCCTGCTCGCGGTCGGCTGGGCTTTCTACAGGCGGTATATTGAAAAGCTCGTCAGGTTGAAACGCAACTTCAAATCGGGCATCGTCCTGCTTTTGATCGGTGGATTGATGTTCACCGTCCTGCTTGGGAACGGGATGAATATTATCTGGCGCGGGCATTCGCTGTCATGGACTGAACCGACGGCCTCTCTGGCCGCATACGTATTTGGCTTTATGGGTGAAACCGCGGCAGGAGCCGTTTTCTATGCGGCGTGGTGGGCGCACCTTTTGATTTTGCTGACGTTTTTGGTCTATGTTCCCCAGTCCAAGCATGCCCATTTGATCGCCGGACCAGCAAACGTCTTTTTCAGCCGGCTGACAAACCCGGGAAAACTTGAAAAGATCGATTTTGAAGATGAATCAAAAGAGACATTCGGAGTCGGACGCATTGAAGAATTCAGGCAGTCCCAGCTGATCGATCTTTATGCATGTGTGGAATGCGGCCGTTGTACAAATATGTGCCCGGCAACAGGCACTGGAAAAATGCTTTCGCCGATGGACCTGATATTGCGGCTCAGAGACCATTTAACGGAAAAGGGAGCAGCAGTGACTTCAAAAACGCCTTGGGTTCCGGCGCCGCTTTTTCGGCATACAAAGGGAAATCAGCTGGCGCTGGCCGCCGGGGGAGAAGGGTCAAGGGAAGCGGCCGCTTCAGAGATCTACAATCCAAGCTTAATCGGTGACATCATTACCGAAGAAGAAATTTGGGCCTGTACGACCTGCCGGAATTGCGAAGACCAGTGTCCGGTCATGAATGAACATGTCGACAAGATCATTGATCTCCGCCGCTATCTCGTGCTGACGGAAGGAAAAATGGACACCGATGCCCAGCGCGCCATGACGAGCATTGAAAGACAAGGCAACCCTTGGGGATTAAACAGAAAAGAACGTGAAAACTGGCGTGATATAAGAGAGGATGTCGAGGTGCCGACGGTAAAGGAAATGAAGAAAAAAGGCGCATCATTTGAATATTTGTTTTGGGTCGGCTCAATGGGTTCGTATGACAGAAGAAGCCAAAAAATCGCGATGGCTTTTGCCCGCCTTCTCAATCAAGCAGGCGTCACATTTGCGATTTTAGGAAATAAAGAAAAGAATTCAGGCGATACCCCGAGGCGGCTCGGCAATGAATTTTTATTTCAGGAGCTTGCGGCGAAAAACATTGAAGAATTTGAGAAAAACGATGTTCGAAAAATTGTAACGATCGATCCTCATGCATACAATGTGTTTAAAAATGAATATCCTGATTTTGGTCTTGAAGCGGATGTTTATCATCATACAGAAGTTCTGGCAGGTCTTATTAAGGACGGGAGGCTTAAACCGGAGTTTCCGGTTGATGAAACGGTCACTTTCCATGATTCATGCTATTTGGGCCGCTATAACGAAGTGTATGATCCTCCGCGTGAGATCCTCCGTTCAATACCGGGCGTACGCTTAGTCGAAATGGAACGGAGCCGGGAAAACGGGATGTGCTGCGGAGCCGGGGGCGGCCTCATGTGGATGGAGGAGGAGACGGGAACAAGGATCAATGTGGCCAGAACAGAACAGGCGCTGCTTACCGGCCCTTCGGTCATCAGCTCGGGGTGTCCGTACTGCCTTACGATGCTTGGCGACGGAACGAAAGCAAAGGAGCTGGATGATCAAATCGGCACATACGACGTGGCCGAACTGCTTGAACGCGCCGTATTTGGCGCGGAAGAGAAGGAGCATGCTTCATAAGGTATGCTTCAGGTTTAAAAAGAAGGTGTGAGCTGGATCTCCGCCTTCTTTTTCACCATTCAAACGACAGATGCGGGGGAGAGGGAGAAATGGTCAAAACGGTTATCATCGATGGGGCGCGAACGCCTTTCGGAAAACTGGGAGGAGCGCTTCAGGCGAAAACGGCATCAGAACTTGGAGGCATTGCCCTAAAAGAGGCGTTGAAACGGTCGGGAGTCAGTCCTGAGGATATTGATGAAGTCATCATGGGGAGCGTTCTGCAAGGAGGCCAGGGACAGCTGCCGTCAAGGCAGGCGGCACGGCATGCGGGGCTGCCGTGGGATGTCAAAACGGAAACGATCAATAAAGTATGTGCATCCGGGTTAAGAAGCGTAACGATCGCGGATCAAATCATCCGCGCCGGCGACGCAGACGTCATTGCCGCGGGCGGGATGGAATCGATGTCCAATGCCCCTTATATCCTCAAAAAAGCGAGATGGGGCTTGCGAATGGGGGATGGATCGGTTAAGGACCTGATGATCATGGACGGATTGACCTGCTCATTTACAGGTGCGCATATGGGATCATATGGAAATGCTGCGGCAAAAGAATTGCAGATTACGAGGGAAGAGCAAGACCGCTGGGCGCTCAGAAGCCATATGCGGGCGGTCAGGGCCGCTGCCTCAGGGGCGCTTGGGGAAGAGATTGTTCCTGTGAAGATTCCGCAACAAAGGGGCGGAGAGCTGACAGTGGACCAGGATGAAGCCCCGCGAAGGGATACATCGTTTGAACGCCTGTCCATGCTGGCGCCCGTCTTTGATCATGATGGTACGATTACGGCGGGCAACGCCCCTGGTGTGAATGACGGCGCATGTGCCTTCGTCATCATGAGCGATCAAAAGGCCAAAGCGATGAATTTGAAGCCCGCCGCCGTGATGAAGGCCCATGCCTCTATCGCTGTTGAAGCAAAAGACTTTCCAAAAACGCCCGGACTTGTCATCAATGAACTGCTGAAAAAAACAGGAGCAGAGCTTTCCGATATCAGCCTGTTTGAAATTAATGAAGCCTTTGCGGCCGTCGCTTTGGCAAGCGGGCAAATCGCGGGGCTTGATATGGATAAGGTCAATGTCAACGGCGGCGCGATCGCGCTCGGCCATCCGATCGGCGCCAGCGGTGCAAGAATCATATTGACGCTCATGTATGAATTAAGGCGGCGCGGAGGCGGCACAGGCATTGCGGCGATTTGCAGCGGGGGCGGCCAGGGAGATGCCGTCATGATTCAAGTATAAAAGGGGGAGTATCATATGAGGGAAGACACGATTATGGTCATCGGCGCAGGCCAAATGGGATCGGGGATCGCACAGGTCTGCGCGCAGTCCGGCTACAATGTATACATGTATGATGTATCAGATGATCAAATTCAAAAAGGGATGAAACGGATTTCCGGCCAGCTTGTCAAACAGGCGGAAAAAGGAAGGATGCCTCATCAAGACGTAAAGCGAATTTATCAGCGTCTGTCTCCGTCGGCATCGCTTGAAGACGCAGGAGGGGCATTCCTGATCATTGAAGCCGCTATCGAAAATATGGACGTCAAAAAAGACATCTTCAAGCGTTTGGATGAACAGACTGAAGAAGGAGCCATATTGGCATCCAATACATCCTCCTTGTCGATTACAGAGCTTGCTTCCGTTACAAAAAAACCGCAAAACGTCATCGGCATGCATTTTATGAACCCGGTGCCCGTCATGCAGCTTGTCGAGGTTATCAGGGGGCTTGAGACGAGCGATCAAACCTATGACGCCGTCGTTACCGTGGCTGAAAGGCTCGACAAAGTTCCGATTGAAGTCCACGATTTCCCCGGATTTATCTCAAACCGTATTTTGATGCCGATGATCAATGAAGCCGTTTTTGCCTTATATGAAGGGGTTGCGGAAAAGGAAAGCATTGATGGAATCATGAAGCTCGGAATGAACCATCCGATGGGGCCGCTCGCTTTGGCAGACCTGATCGGCCTTGATACGTGCCTGTATATTATGGAAACGCTGCACAGAGGCTTCGGCGATGACAAATACAGACCGTGTCCGCTTCTGAGGCAATATGTCAGCGCGGGCAGACTCGGGAAGAAAACGGGCAAAGGGTTTTATACGTACGGTGGCAATTGAACAGGAGGGACGATATTGAACCTTCATTTTACAGCCGAACAAAGGCGCATGCAGAAGCAGGTCAGACAGTTTGCCGAACAGGAGGCAGCGCCCTTAGTGCCGGAAATGGAAAAAGGGAATTTTCCAACCGCCATTATAAAGAAAATGGCGGAACGCGGCTGGATGGGACTGCCGATTCCTGCCGGATACGGCGGGGCTGAAAAGGATTTTATTTCTTATATTATAACGATTCATGAGCTGTCTAAGACAAGTGCGGTGTTGGGTGCGATTTTATCTGTTCACACGTCAATTGTCACGATTCCGATTCTATTATACGGAAATGATCAACAAAAAGAGCGCTACGTTAAAAAGCTTGCGGCAGGACAATGCCTGGGGGCCTTTTGTTTAACAGAGCCAAGCTCGGGCTCTGATGCGGGAAGCCTCAAAACGAAAGCGGAAAAACGCGGGGATGTGTACGTTTTAAACGGCACAAAGGTCTTTATCACAAACGGAGGAGAAGCGGATGTCTATCTCGTATTTGCTTCAACAAATCCTGAAGCGGGAACGAGGGGCATATCGGCTTTTATCGTGGAAAAAGGCACACCGGGCTTCCACATCGGAAAAAATGAGGAAAAGATGGGGCTGCACGGTTCACAAACGGTCACCTTGAATTTTGACAACGCCGTCATTCCATCAGGACAGCTGCTCGGAGAAGAGGGCAAAGGGTTCAAGATGGCATTGTCAAACCTTGATACCGGCAGAATCGGAATTGCCGCGCAGGCTCTCGGGATTGCCGAAGGCGCATTTTCTGAGGCTTCCGCTTTTTTGAAAAAACGCTATCCGAACGGAGAGCTGAATAACAGCCGGCAGGGGCTTGCCTTCAAACTGGCCGATATGGCGACAAGGGTCGAGGCGGCAAAGCTTCTCGTCTATAAAGCGGCATCATTGAAGGAGCAGGGCATGAAGACCGGAAAAGCGGCATCGATGGCCAAGCTGTTTGCTTCAGAAACGGCGATGTTCGTGGCGGCTGAGGCAGTTCAGCTGCTTGGAGACTTCGGCTACACAAAAGATTTTAATGCTGAACGGTATTTCAGGGACGCAAAAGTATGCGAAATCTATGAAGGTACAAGCGAAATCCAGCGAATTGTCATCAGCAAGCATGTATAAGGCGCCAGGAGGGAGCAAGATATGAATTTTAATCTGTCTGAGGAACATCAAATGATTCAGAAAATGGTCCGCGATTTTGCGAAGCATGAGGTTGAGCCGACAGCGAGGGAGCGGGATGAAGAAGAACGTTTTGATAAAGAACTGTTTGCGAAAATGGCCGATTTGGGATTGACGGGGATTCCATGGCCTGAAACGTACGGCGGAATCGGCAGCGATTATTTGGCATATGTGATTGCGGTCGAAGAGCTCTCAAAGGTCTGCGCGTCAACCGGCGTCACGCTGTCCGCCCATACATCGCTGGCATGCTGGCCCATTTATGCCTTCGGAATTGAAGAGCAAAAGCAAAAATATTTAAAACCGATGGCCCTTGGGAAAAAGCTCGGAGCCTACGGATTAACCGAACCGGGCTCAGGCTCTGATGCGGGCGGAATGAAAACGACCGCTGTAAAAGATGGGGATGAATACATTTTAAATGGAACGAAAGTCTTTATTACAAACGGCGGAATCGCCGATTTTTATATCGTGTTCGCTGCTCTTGATCCTGAAAAAAAGCATAGTGGGGCAACGGCTTTTATTATCGAAAAGGAATTCCCTGGATTTACCGTCGGGAAGAAAGAAAAAAAGCTCGGCATCCGTTCGTCTCCAACGACGGAGATTATATTCGAAAACTGCCGCGTACCCTTGAAAAACAGGCTCGGTGAAGAGGGAGAGGGCTTTAAAATCGCGATGATGACGCTTGATGGCGGCAGAAACGGGATAGCTGCCCAAGCTGTCGGCATTGCGCAGGGCGCGTTTGAGGCTGCAACGGCATACGCAAAGGAAAGAAAGCAATTCGGCAAGCCGATCGTCGAACAGCAGGGCATCAGCTTTAAGCTGGCGGATATGGCGACGGAAATCGAAGCTGCCAGGCTCTTAACCTATCAGGCGGCCTGGCTGGAATCAGAAGGCCTGCCTTATGGAAAAGCATCGGCCATGTCAAAGCTTTATGCAGGAGATACGGCCATGAGGGTGACGACAGAGGCTGTTCAGATTTTTGGCGGATACGGCTATACAAAGGAATACCCTGTCGAGCGCTATATGCGCGATGCGAAGATTACCCAGATTTATGAAGGAACACAGGAAATCCAGCGAATCGTCATCTCCAGAATGCTGTTGAAATGATTCAATGGAAAACAAAGCATGCCGCTTGAGAGAACGCCTGGCGGCAGGAAAAGCCGGCGGACAGGTCCACCAAACCGCCGGCTTCTTTTGCATGCGGATCTCCTTTCAAACAGCCTGCTTCTTAAGTCTTTTTTAGCCTCCAGCCTTATACCTGCACCACTTCCTTTATTGCGTGGTAAAAATTATTGAATTAACGGCAATAAAGGTAGCATAAACTGTTTTCTTTTGTTTATAATGAGAGGTATGGTTTGTCGTAAAGACAGGAAACACATGCTTATTTTCTATACAAAGATAGTAGATACATACATGAAGATAGAAAGGGAGTGTCTGGCGATGAGTTTGAAACAATACTCAGAGGAGCAGCTAAAGGAAATGGCTTTAGTTGAAATCGCATACGAAATTTTCTCAGACCAAAAAAAATCGATTACATTCCAGGAGCTTACAGATAAAATTTCTTCTTTACTTGGAGTAAGGAAAGAAGAGATGGAAGACCGCATTGTCCAGTTCTACACCGATTTAAATATCGACGGCCGCTTTTTGGCGCTGTCTGATCAAACATGGGGGCTCCGCAGCTGGTACCCGTATGATCAGCTTGATGAAGAAACACAGCCGACCGTAAAGGCCAAAAAGAAAAAAGCGAAAAAAGCCGTTGAAGACGATCTTGATCTCGATGAATTTGAAGAGGTTGATGAAGACGATATTCTTCTTGATGACGTAGAAGAGGATCTCGATCTTGACGATGAATACGAGGATCTCGACGAAGCGGACGATGAGGAGCTGGACGATCTTGAAGACGAAATCCTTGACGATGATGACGAGGATTTTGAAGATGAGGAAGACGAAGATTAATATTTGTCCGGGCGGAGATTCATTTTTAAATCCATCTTGACTTTCACAGACGAACTATGTAGTATGTATTTTGGGCTCTTCAAAAAGAAGAGATTCAAGTGATACGGACTATCAGCTCCCTTTCAAGAAATTGAAAGGGAGCTTTCTTGTTTTTCCGCCTCCTACTATATTTGAATCATTTAGAGCTTTTCTAAATGATTTTTCATAAACAGAGCATTTTAAGGAATAAGCGTTAGATTGAAGAGAGGGGTAAAGAAGCTATGACAAAATACATTTTTGTAACTGGAGGAGTCGTGTCCTCGCTTGGAAAAGGAATTACGGCATCTTCATTGGGCCGTCTGCTGAAAAACAGAGGTCTGAATGTAACGATTCAAAAGTTTGATCCATATATCAACGTAGATCCGGGTACGATGAGTCCTTATCAGCATGGTGAAGTATTCGTGACTGACGACGGTGCGGAAACCGATCTGGATTTGGGCCATTATGAACGCTTTATCGACATTAATTTGAATAAATACAGCAACGTCACAACCGGAAAAATTTATTCTACAGTGCTGAAAAAAGAACGCAGAGGCGATTACCTGGGAGGCACCGTCCAGGTGATTCCGCACATCACGAATGAAATTAAAGACCGCGTGTTCCGTGCCGGAAAAGAGTCAAACGCCGATGTTGTCATCACGGAAATCGGCGGAACCGTCGGCGATATCGAGTCATTGCCGTTTCTTGAAGCGATCAGACAAATCAAGAGCGACATCGGGCGCGACAACGTGATGTACATCCATTGTACACTTGTTCCGTATCTGAAAGCGGCCGGTGAAATGAAAACAAAGCCGACGCAGCACAGTGTAAAAGAACTGCGCAGCCTTGGCATTCAGCCAAACGTGATCGTCGTCAGAACGGAAATGCCGATTTCCCAAGATATGAAGGACAAAATTGCGCTGTTCTGCGATATCGATCCTAAAGCCGTCATTGAAGCCGGAGATGCAGAAACGCTATACTCCATTCCTTTAGACCTTCAAAAACAAGGACTTGATGATCTGGTCTGCAGCCATTTGAAGCTCGAATGCAAGGATGCCGACATGGAAGAGTGGAAAGTGCTCGTCAATAAGGTGAAAAATCTTTCCAAAACAGCAACCATTGCTTTGGTCGGTAAATACGTCGAACTTCCCGATGCTTACATTTCAGTGGTCGAATCCCTTCGCCATGCGGGATACGCGTTTGATTCCGATATTCAGATCAAATGGATCAACGCTGAAGAAGTAACTGACGAAAACATCGCCGAATTGGTGCGGGATGTAGACGGCATTCTCGTTCCGGGCGGATTCGGGGACCGCGGAGTTGAGGGGAAAATCGCAGCCGTCAAATATGCGCGCGAACAAAAAATTCCGTTCTTCGGCATCTGCCTTGGCATGCAAGTGGCATCCATCGAGTATGCGAGAAACGTTCTCGGGCTTGAAGGCGCGCATTCGGCTGAAATTGATCCTTCAACGCCATATCCGATCATTGACCTTCTTCCTGAACAAAAGGATATTGAAGATCTCGGGGGCACGCTTCGCCTCGGATTATATCCATGCAAGCTTCAAGAAGGATCAAAAGCTTATGAGGCTTACCAGAATGAAGTGGTCTACGAACGCCACCGCCACCGCTACGAATTCAACAATGAATTCAGACAGCAGATGGAAGAAGCCGGTTTTGTCTTCTCAGGGACAAGCCCTGACGGCCGCCTCGTAGAAATTATCGAGCTTAAAGACCATCCGTGGTTTGTCGCGTCTCAGTTCCACCCTGAGTTTACTTCAAGACCGACAAGGCCGCAGGCGCTGTTCAGAGACTTTGTGCACGCTTCATTAAAAGCTTCCGAGAAGCTGTAAAACAGTAAAAAAGCCTGTCAGCAACGAGCTGACAGGCTTTTTCAACTTATTTAAAATCCCCGGTTCTTTCTGCTGATAAGGACAGGCTGAACTGATACTATATTCATAAGGCCGGCCTTACCCTTGGGCAAAAAAACTTATTTCCACGGAACGGCCTGTTTTATTGGTATTCCTGAAGAATTTCCTTTAATGTAAAGGAAAGGGCATGATAAATATAAAGGCCGACCATCAGGGACGGAAACCCGAATCTTGTTCCGTCTTCATCCGGAAGAAGCGGCATTTTCAGCTTTGAATCAATATGAACGTCCGCAAATGATGCGATTGGCGCGCCTTCTTTGCCTGAAGGGGATGCGACAACCAGTCCGATGCCTTTTTCATTCAGCTTTTCCGCCATTTTCAGCTCTTTTTCATCTGCGGAATCAGCGCAGAACATGAGCACTTTGTCAGCCGCTTGAAAAGCCGGCCAGCTTTCTTCGTCTTGAGGCAGCGGTTTGACAGAAGGAAACGGCTCAGAACTGTAAAGCGCTTCTTTTAAAATGCCCTCCAATTCATTTTTTCCATATACATAAACCGAATGGTCACTGATGACCGCCTGTGCCAATAACCGGGCGCCGTCTTCGATCGATGAGGCTTCCCCTTCCTGAATCCGGTTGAAGATTCCCGACAATTGAGTGGTGAAAATTTTAAGCAAGCTGACTCCTCCTTTTTTACTGTCTGTTCATTATATAACAAAAGAGAATAATGGGAAAAATCCTCTAAATATGTCGCAAACTTAAATATTTTAATTAAAGGAAAAGGGAAAATCAAAACAGAATAGATAAACTACTGCTTAATTTTGGCGAAAATTATAATTATAGAGGTGTAAAAAATGAATGAGAAAATTTTAATTGTAGATGACCAGTACGGGATTCGGGTTTTGCTGAACGAAGTTTTCAATAAAGAGGGGTATCAAACGTTCCAGGCGGCAAACGGAATTCAGGCGCTCGACATTGTCAAAAAAGAACGGCCCGACCTTGTTTTGCTTGACATGAAAATACCTGGTATGGATGGAATTGAAATTTTAAAAAGAATGAAAGTCATAGATGCGGACATCCGCGTCATTATCATGACGGCTTACGGAGAGCTCGACATGATACAGGAATCAAAGGAGCTGGGCGCCCTGACCCACTTTGCCAAGCCGTTTGACATCGATGAAATTCGCGAAGCGGTCAAAACATACCTCCCCATTAAATCAAACGGCTGACGGAACAAAAAGTTTTTGATGTTGTCACAAGCGATGATGTTGCCGATTTGTCGATTAATTGTTATTCTATATAAGTAGAGAAAAGCTATCTAACGTTTAATGAACAAAACATTTTACATATGGCAGGTTTTTCTGGTCATGCTAGGTAGGTGTGGAGGCTTTTTTCGCAAAAAGCAAATCAGGCTACATAAGGAGGACTTTCGACATGCCTTTAGTATCAATGACGGAAATGTTGAATAAAGCAAAAGAAAACGGATATGCTGTCGGACAATTTAACTTAAATAACCTTGAGTTCACTCAGGCGATTTTACAAGCTGCTGAAGAAGAAAAATCTCCTGTCATCCTTGGTGTATCAGAAGGTGCGGGACGCTACATGGGCGGTTTCAAAACCGTCGTTGCAATGGTTAAAGCGCTGATGGAGGAATATAAGATCACTGTTCCTGTTGCGATCCATTTAGACCACGGTTCAAGCTTCGAGTCTTGCGCCAAAGCGATCCATGCGGGATTCACTTCAGTTATGATCGATGCTTCCCACCATCCTTTCGAAGAGAACGTTGCGACAACTTCAAAAGTGGTTGAGCTTGCTCATTTCCACGGCGTTTCAGTTGAAGCTGAGCTCGGAACTGTCGGCGGACAGGAAGACGATGTTGTAGCAGACGGCGTCATCTATGCAGATCCAAAAGAATGTAAAGAGCTTGTGGAGCGCACAGGCATCGACTGCCTTGCACCTGCATTGGGTTCTGTTCACGGCCCTTACAAAGGCGAGCCAAACCTTGGATTCAAAGAAATGGAAGAAATCGGAAATACAACTGGTCTTCCGCTCGTACTTCACGGCGGAACAGGAATTCCGACTGCCGACATTAAGAAAGCTATTTCTTTAGGTACGGCAAAAATCAACGTAAACACAGAAAACCAAATCGCTTCTGCGAAAGCTGTTCGCGAAACGCTTGCTGCAAAACCGGAAGAATACGATCCGCGTAAATATCTCGGACCAGCACGTGAAGCTATTAAAGAAACGGTTATTGGCAAAATGCGTGAATTTGGTTCTTCAAACAAAGCATAATGACATCTTAAAAAACGCCTGTTTCCCTGCAATTTCCGCGGGGAGCGGGATGTTTTTGGGGGAGCGCTGTTTCACATGAGGCCGTTCTTTCCCATTCAGTCAAAAGCCGCCTGATAGCGACAGGCGGTTTTATCCTTATCATCCGGAAAGCGCAAACATGTTCCACAGTTCAGACATTTTCATGACAGGAGGTTTTATCAATATGCTGTTTTTTATTGATACTGCAAATTTAGACGAAATTAAAGAGGCTCATTCTCTCGGCGTGCTTGCGGGAGTTACGACAAATCCCAGCCTGGTAGCAAAAGAAAACATTTCGTTCCATGACCGTCTGCGTGAAATTACCGAAGTGGTATCAGGGTCTGTCAGCGCCGAGGTTATTTCCCTGAAGGCGGAAGAGATGATTGAAGAAGGAAAAGAGCTTGCGAAAATAGCACCGAACATCACGGTCAAAATTCCGATGACACCGGATGGCCTAAAAGCTGTTAAAGCGCTGACCGATCTGGGCATCAAAACAAACGTAACGCTGATTTTCAGCGCAAACCAGGCGCTTTTGGCGGCCAGGGCGGGCGCTACTTATGTCTCTCCATTCTTGGGACGGCTGGATGACATCGGGCATAACGGCCTCGATCTGATCAGCGAAGTCAAACAAATCTTTGATGTGCACGGTTTGGATACGCAGATTATTGCCGCATCGATCCGTCATCCGCAGCACGTGACTGAAGCTGCACTACGAGGCGCACATATCGGCACAATGCCGCTGAAAGTCATTTACCAGCTGACAAAACACCCGCTGACTGATAAAGGAATCGAACAGTTTTTAGCTGACTGGAATAAATAAAGCCTGAGGCTTCAGAGTGAGTGGCAAGTGGAGGAATCCCTCCGTTTGTCACCATTTTGTCTTGCAAAGAGAAAATCACGTTTTGCAGAAGACAACCTTGCCGCATCCAGCCTCGCTATTTCTTCCTAATAAATTTTTAAATGTGTTGTATTCTTTCTCTTTTAATTGGATAGATTTTGAAAAGAACCATTTATTTTGGGTCTGGATAAAATCTCACTACATGCTCCATTAGCTATCTTCTTTAAGGAAGGAGACGATCATGGAAAAGTTAAATATAGCCGGCGGCGATCCTCTGAATGGAACAGTACATATAAGCGGAGCCAAAAACAGTGCTGTCGCCCTCATACCTGCGACGATTTTGGCTGATTCGACGGTTACCCTTGAAGGCCTTCCTGATATATCGGATATCCTGACGCTTCGCGATCTGCTGAGGGAAATCGGCGGGCATGTTCATTTTGAAAAGGGGGAAATGGTCGTTGATCCTGCGCCGATGATCAGCATGCCTTTGCCGAATGGAAAAGTGAAACAGCTTCGGGCTTCTTATTATTTAATGGGAGCGATGCTCGGCCGTTTTAAAAAAGCGGTCATTGGGCTGCCGGGCGGCTGCCACCTCGGTCCAAGGCCGATTGACCAGCATATCAAAGGTTTTGAGGCGCTGGGAGCCGAAGTGACGAATGAACAAGGTGCGATTTATTTGCGTGCGGAAGAATTAAAGGGCGCAAGAATTTATCTTGATGTCGTCAGTGTTGGAGCAACGATCAACATCATGCTGGCCGCTGTGCTCGCCAAAGGCAGAACCGTGATTGAAAATGCTGCGAAAGAACCGGAAATTATCGATGTCGCCACCCTTTTAACGAGCATGGGGGCAAAAATCAAAGGAGCCGGAACAGATGTGATCCGCATCGAAGGGGTTGAATCCCTTCACGGCTGCAGACACTCGATTATCCCGGACCGGATTGAAGCCGGAACATTTATGATTGCGGCTGCTTCCATGGGGAAAGAAGTGCTGATCGATAACGTGATACCGCCACATTTGGAATCATTAATAGCCAAGCTGCGCGAGATGGGGGTTCACATCGAAGAAAGCAGCGAACAAATTTTAATGATCGGCGGACAGAAGGAGCTGAAACCGGTCGACCTTAAAACGCTTGTATATCCGGGGTTTCCGACCGATCTGCAGCAGCCGATGACATCGCTGCTGACAAAGGCGAACGGGACGAGCGTCGTGACTGACACCATTTACTCCGCGCGCTTTAAACATATTGACGAGCTCAGGCGGATGGGTGCGTCAATGAAGGTTGAAGGAAGGTCGGCGATCATTACCGGCCCAGTTTCCCTTCAAGGCGCAAAGGTGAAAGCGAGCGATCTTAGAGCCGGAGCCTGTCTCGTCGTCGCCGGTCTGATGGCGGACGGAATCACCGAGATTACCGGTCTTGAACACCTTGACAGGGGATACAGCAAGCTTGAGGAAAAGCTGACAAACCTTGGAGCGACTGTCTGGCGCGAAAAATTGACGGATCAAGAAATCGAGCAGCTCCAGAATTCCTGACGGATGGAAGGCAGTTACATGACATACAAAAACCGATTCTAGATTGGTGAGAGGAGATCAGATAGGAATGGAAAGAAGCTTATCAATGGAACTTGTACGTGTAACAGAAGCGGCTGCGCTTAAGTCGGCGCGCTGGATGGGAAGGGGAAAAAAAGACGAAGCCGATGACGCGGCGACAAGTGCCATGAGGGATGTGTTTGACACCATTCCGATGAAGGGGACAGTCGTTATCGGTGAAGGCGAAATGGATGAGGCCCCTATGCTTTATATTGGAGAAAAGCTTGGGAACGGCTACGGTCCCCGTGTAGACGTGGCGGTCGATCCGCTTGAAGGAACGAACATCGTAGCGAGCGGCGGCTGGAATGCCCTAGCCGTTATCGCAGTTGCGGATCACGGAAACCTTTTGAACGCGCCCGACATGTACATGGATAAAATCGCTGTTGGCCCTGAAGCAGTCGGCTGCATCGATATTGAGGCGCCGGTTATTGATAACTTGAAGGCCGTGGCAAAAGCCAAAAATAAAGATGTTGAAGATGTCGTGGCAACCATTTTGAACCGTCCGCGCCACGAAAAGATCATTCACGAACTCCGGGAAGCCGGCGCGAGAATTAAGCTGATCAACGACGGTGATGTAGCCGGCGCGATCAACACCGCTTTTGATCATACGGGTGTTGACATTTTATTCGGTTCGGGAGGAGCCCCGGAAGGCGTTTTATCTGCAGTGGCCCTGAAAGCCCTTGGAGGAGAAATCCACGGCAAGCTGCTTCCGCAAAATGAAGAAGAGCTGAAACGATGTGAAAAAATGGGCCTTGATACGTCTAAAGTGCTGCGCATGGAGGATCTCGTCAAAGGCGACGACGCGATTTTTGCTGCGACAGGCGTGACAGACGGAGAGCTGCTGAAAGGCGTCCAATTTAAAGGATCTGTTGGAACAACGCACAGCGTCGTCATGAGAGCCAAATCCGGAACTGTCCGGTTTGTCGACGGCAGACACAGCCTAAAGAAAAAGCCTAACCTGGTCATTCGGCCTTAAAGGAAAGAAAAAGCGGGGAATCATTGACGACCCGCTTTTCCCCTGTATTCGCCGTATGAATTGAACGGATGAAAGCATTCTGGTACAATTGCAGGCGGCTTGATGCTTCTTACCGTGCCTCATGAGCGGGCATGCTTCGTTTTCAAAACAGAGTCATCTCTATCAATTTTATGTCAAAACACAAATGAAGTTGAATATGATCGTCAAATAAGGTAAAAATAAAGAGTGCTGCGAAATTTTTTCCGGGCCTCCCTGTTCTGGAAGGGAGAGCCGAAATTCCTGCCGCATCAACATGATATGCGATAATCTTCTCTTGTTAAGTCCTCGCTTCTTTCTCGACTCATACTTATAATCCTTTTCAATTCGTCGATATATATGGGTGGAAGCGTTGCCGATAGAAGCTGACATCGGCTGTATCAATAAAAGCGTCTCTGTTAAATGTTATGGGACAAAAAGCAAATTTATATGATTAGAAAAGCGTGGTGTTCTTAGTGAAAGATGTATCCATTTCATCTTTAGAAAATATGAAATTAAAAGAGCTGTATGAGCTGGCGAGACATTACAAAATCTCGTATTACAGCAAACTGACAAAAAAGGAACTGATTTTCGCCATTTTGAAAGCCAATGCCGAACAGGAAGATCTTTTGTTTATGGAAGGCGTTCTGGAGATAATCCAATCGGAAGGTTTTGGTTTTCTGAGGCCGATTAATTATTCGCCAAGCTCAGAAGATATCTATATTTCCGCTTCTCAAATCCGCCGCTTTGATTTGAGAAACGGCGACAAAGTGTCGGGAAAGGTCCGGCCTCCAAAAGAAAACGAGCGGTACTACGGTCTTCTCCATGTTGAAGCTGTCAATGGGGATGATCCCGAATCAGCCAAAGAACGCGTGCATTTCCCGGCTCTAACGCCTCTTTATCCTGATCGCCAGATGGTGCTGGAAACGAAGCCTAATCATCTGTCGACGAGAATCATGGACATGATGGCGCCGGTCGGCTTTGGACAGCGCGGATTGATTGTGGCGCCGCCTAAAGCGGGTAAAACCATTCTCTTGAAGGAAATTGCGAACAGCATCACGACGAATCATCCTGAGGCAGAGCTGATCGTCCTGCTGATTGATGAACGGCCTGAGGAAGTCACAGATATCGAACGTTCAGTGGCCGGAGATGTCGTCAGCTCGACTTTTGATGAAGTGCCTGAAAACCATATTAAGGTGGCCGAGCTTGTGTTGGAGCGTGCCATGAGGCTCGTCGAGCATAAAAAAGACGTCATCATTCTAATGGACAGCATCACAAGGCTGGCCCGGGCCTACAACTTAGTCATTCCGCCAAGCGGCAGAACTTTGTCAGGGGGGATAGACCCTGGAGCGTTCCACCGTCCGAAGCGGTTCTTTGGAGCGGCGCGGAACATTGAAGAGGGCGGAAGCCTGACAATATTGGCGACTGCGCTTGTGGACACAGGATCGCGCATGGATGATGTCATTTATGAAGAGTTTAAAGGAACCGGAAACATGGAGCTCCACCTTGACCGTTCTCTTGCGGAAAGAAGAATTTTCCCTGCCATTGATATCCGCCGTTCGGGTACGCGTAAAGAAGAGCTTCTTGTTCCGAAAGAACACCTTGACCGCCTGTGGTCCATTCGCAAAACAATGTCCGACACACCGGACTTTGTAGAGAAATTCATGAGAAAAATGAAAAAGACCAAAACAAACCAGGAATTCTTCGATATGCTGATTCAGGAATGGAAGCAATCTAATATGTCGGCGGCCAGACGCTAGTAGAAACTTTAGTTTGCAAAACGTCCAGATCGCTGTTATAATTCTATCATGTGCGTTCCGGAGATTTTGTCCGGAATAATAACTCTGTTTCCGAATGGGATTCAGGGCGGAAGGAGATGACAGAAATGAAAGCAGGAATTCATCCTAATTTCAAAAGAGCAACTGTGAAATGCGCTTGTGGAAACGAATTTGAAACAGGTTCAGTAAAAGAAGAGGTACGCGTTGAGATTTGTTCTGAATGCCATCCGTTCTACACTGGCCGTCAGAAATTCGCTTCTGCCGATGGTCGTGTTGATCGCTTTAACAAAAAATACGGTCTTAAGTAATAATAGATATTATCAACAGGCAGGAATGTTTTCTTGCCTGTTTTTTACGTGCCATAAATCGCTGGAGAGGGGTTAAAGACAATGTACATCATGAAGCAAAGCGGCTGGCTTGAACTCATATGCGGAAGCATGTTTTCAGGTAAATCGGAAGAGCTGATCCGCCGGGTCAAAAGAGCGACATTTGCAAAGCAGGAAGTGAAAGTGTTTAAGCCTGCGATCGATAATCGCTACAGCGACGATTCCATTGTGTCTCATAATGGGACAGCCATTGTATGCCACTCGATTACGTCTCCAAAAGAAATATTTGAACACATCAGTGAAAAAACGGATGTGATCGGCGTTGATGAAGTGCAATTTTTTGATGAAACGATTATCGATACTTTAACCGCTCTGGCAGATCAAGGTTACCGCGTCATTGCCGCCGGACTTGATCAAGACTTTCGCGGAGAGCCCTTCGGTGTAGTACCGGATTTGATGGCATTGGCGGAAACGGTGACCAAACTGCAAGCGGTATGTTCTGTCTGCGGTTCCCCCGCAAGCAGGACCCAGCGGCTGATCAATGGAAAACCGGCCTCATACCATGATCCGGTCATTTTGGTGGGCGCATCTGAAGCGTACGAACCGCGCTGCCGCCACCACCATGAAGTGCCGGGAAAGCCGGAATAAAGGTAAAGGAACATTGATTGTCCGTCATATGTTTGATAAAAAAATATCGTGGAAAAACACTTGGTAATAACAAGTGTTTTTTTTATTGAATTCTTTTTGTGTGAATAATTGTAATTAAAAAACTTATTTAAGGATACGAAAAAATTATCTAATTTTCATCGCTTGAATTATGACAAAAGCAGGCATAAAATGACTTACTGTAGTCAGAAAAAATGTAAATAGGTTTTAGGTATTGTTCAGATTATTGTCAAAAACGCGCGTTCAAAATTGACAAATCCAAATGTGTGACAAATGCCTCACTAGCTCATTGTAATTATTTCACCTTATTAACATTTTAAGAAAGAAGGTAATTAGTGTGAATAACATGAAAAAAACGAAGGAAGGATATTTAGAGACTTCTTTAAGAGGAAAAGACGTATTATCGATTCCTGCGTTAAATAAAGGGGTGGCCTTTACTCTTGAAGAGAGAAGAGATCTCGGTCTTGAAGGTCTGCTGCCGCCAACAGTACTTAGTCTTGATCAACAGGCAGAACGTGCATATGAACAGTTTTCAGCACAGCCTGACCGCCTTCGCCAAAACGTATACTTAAACGATCTTCAAAACCGGAATGAAGTGCTTTTTTATAAATTATTACAAAATCACCTTCGTGAAATGCTGCCGGTTGTTTATACACCGACTGTCGGGGAAGCGATTCAGGAATACAGCCATGAATATCGCAGACCGCATGGCGTCTACTTATCTATCGATGATATTGCCGGAATTGACACAGCGTTTAAAAATCTTAAAGCTTCAGCTGATGACATTGATTTAATCGTTGCCACTGACTCTGAAAGCATTCTCGGAATCGGCGACTGGGGTGTCGGAGGCATCAATATTGCGATTGGTAAGCTTGCTGTTTACACGGCCGCGGCGGGAATTGATCCGAACCGCGTGATTCCGGTTGTGCTTGATGTCGGAACGAATAATGAAAAGCTTCTCAACGATCCATTGTACATCGGAAACCGTCATCCACGTGTACAAGGCGAACGTTATGATGAATTCATCGACGCTTATGTGAATACAGCATTGAAATATTTCCCTAATGCGCTTCTGCACTGGGAGGATTTCGGAAATAAAAACGCCCGCAATATTATGGGTAAATATAATGATAAAATTGCGACATTTAATGATGATATCCAAGGAACAGGAGCGATTACGCTGGCGGCCATTTTAGCGGCTGTTAAAAGAACTGGAACATCATTAAAAGAGCACCGCGTTGTCATCTTCGGACCGGGATCTGCCGGCATCGGAATTGCTGATCAAATCCGTGACACGATGGTTCTTGAAGGACTGTCTGCCGAAGAAGCCAATCAGGCGTTCTGGACAGTCGATTACAGAGGACTGTTAATCGAGGGTATGGATGATATCCGCGACTTCCAAGAGCCGTACTTGCGCACGACAGACGAAGTGAAAGATTGGAAACGCAATGATAAAGGCGAAATTTCGTTCGAAGAAGTTGTTCGCCAAGTGAAGCCAACCATTTTAATTGGTACATCTGGTGTGGCGGGAGCCTTCACAGAGGAAATTGTAAAAGAAATGGCGGCACACACAGAGCGTCCGGTTATTTTGCCGATGTCAAACCCTACACCGCTTGCTGAAGCTGTTCCGGAAGATCTGTTCAAATGGACTGACGGAAAAGCATTGATCGCAACAGGCAGCCCGTTTGAACCAGTCACTTACAACGGTGTGTCGCATGAAATTGGACAATCAAACAATGCTTTTGTTTTCCCTGGACTGGGGCTTGGAACGATCGTTGCAAAAGCGAAAGTGATCACCAATGGAATGTTTGCGGCATCCGCAAATGCAGTTGCAAAAATGGTTGATAATGAGAAACCTGGTGCGGGGCTGCTTCCGAAAATTGATGATCTTCAAGATGTGTCCATTCAAGTTGCAATAGATGTGGTAAAAGCAGCTATGAAAGACGGAGTGGCCCGGGTTCAGCCGGACGATATTGAACAAGCAGTGCGCGATGCAATGTGGCGTCCTGAGTATAAAACGATTGTCGCAAAACGTGACTAATATTTTCCGCTAAGGAAAGGATAAAAATATGTTTCGCGGCTGAAAGCTTGGACGTCCTGTCCAAGCGCCGCGATCAAGATCTGTAACTTCAGGATCGGCGGATATTCTGCTGTCACGATATCCTGTAAAAGAGGGATCGGCGGTCCGAATGCTGTCCGGCCGCCGTTAATTACCAAGTCCTGATCCAATGGGACAACATAGAGGAGGAAACAGCTTTGAGCTTTTTAAATATTTTAATCCTCCTTGCGCCAATATTTTTTGTTATTGCGCTGGGATGGTTTGCCGGTCATTTTGGAAGTTATGATGCGAAATCAGCAAAAGGGGTAAGTACGCTCGTTACGAAATATGCGCTTCCCGCTCACTTTGTTTCAAGCATCTTGTCTACGCCGAAAGATAAATTTTATAGCCAAATTCCGTTGATGATTTCACTGATTGTCGGAATCGTCGGTTTTTACGTCATTATATTACTTATTTTGAGATTTTTATTTAAATACGATTTAACGGATGCGTCAATGTTTTCGTTAAACTCTGCCCAGCCGACATTTGCTTTTATGGGAATTCCGGTTTTGGGAAGCTTGTTCGGGATGCAGGAAGTCGCGATTCCGATCGCGATTACAGGAATCGTCGTCAATGCGATGCTCGATCCTTTGGCAATTATTGTAGGTACTGTAGGACGTTCATCTAAAAAACAAGATGAAAACAACAATGAGAGCATTTGGAAAGTGACAGGAAAATCCATTTTGCACGGTTTGTCTGAGCCGTTGGCTTTTGCACCGCTCGCAAGTATCATTCTTGTGCTATTAGGTCTGCAAATTCCTGAATTGCCGCAGAAAATGCTCGATATGCTCGGAGACACAACATCTGGTATCGCTCTGTTCGCAGTCGGTG
Organism: Bacillus sonorensis NBRC 101234 = KCTC 13918; assembly: GCF_001592005.1. Taxonomy (GTDB): domain Bacteria; phylum Bacillota; class Bacilli; order Bacillales; family Bacillaceae; genus Bacillus; species Bacillus sonorensis. The sequence goes on along the minus strand of NZ_BCVZ01000001.1, from coordinate 189,386 downwards.
TAACAGTCGGTATCCGCAATATCAAATTCAGTGTGCCTGCGTTGAGCATCGCCTTGTTAAAGGTTGCTGCACAGCCTGCGTTAATGTTTGTGATCGCCATGATTTTCGGCTTATCTTCTGCCGACATGACAAAAGCAGTGCTTCTTGTCGCATTCCCTGGTTCTGCCGTGGCTGCGATGATCGCTACAAACTTTGAAAGCCAGGAAGCTGAAACAGCGTCTGCATTTGTGATCAGTGCGGTGCTGTCCATTATTTCGCTGCCGATCTTAATCGCAATTACCGCATAAGAAAAAAGCTTGCAAGTCTGGTTTGGGACTTGCAAGCTTTTTTTGCGCTTAAAAGGAAAAGATCGATTTGAATCTTCTTTTCGGTTTGTCTTCTCTTCGGGGAGGCAGTTCTTTTTCGATGCTGCTGCTTTCCAATTCGCGAATTTTTTGTTCGAGTGTTTTGATTTGCTGCCTCTCTTCTTCGAGTTCGCGTCTTTGCTGAAGAAGCTGATAAGAGACGACATCATCCGCTTTTTGCTCAAGCTTCCTTTCCAGTTCTGCGATTTTTTTCTGAAGCAATTCCCGTTCAAACTGTTCATGCTGCAAAAAGCGCTGCAGCTTTTCTTCAAAGATGTCGCTGAGGTGTTCAGGCTCTTTCGGCTGAACGCTGTCATTCTTGTTGATCAAGAAGGATGTTGTTGGCCGCTTGACGATGACATCCTGCATCGGCGTTCCGTTTTTCAGCTGTTCTTTTACATCCTCTAAAACGGCAATATCATCATTCGAAAAGAAATAATGGCCAAGCTCATTCCGTGAGGCTGGCAAATTCAGCTGTTTGACCCAGCGCTGAATCGTTTTTGTTGAAACACCGAGTTTATTTGCCGCATCCGTAGTATTCATGGTCATTCCTCCTTTTTAACCTGTGGCTTTTTCATCTAACAGGGGTATTCGACCTGAATGGGAAGCTTCCTTCCCGTTAGACAAAAGAAGAAGGGATTCGGCAAAGAAATCGGTTTTTCTCAAGGATTGCCGCGGAATGTGCTAGGCTTCATACAATTCCAGAGGCAGGCCGTCGGGATCGGAGAAAAACGTGAACCGTTTTCCGGTACCGGGATCTGTGCGGATCGGTTCAGCCGAAATGCCTTTTTGGCCCAGCTCGCTGACGGTTTGGTCAAGATCGTCCACTGCAAAAGCCAAATGGCGGAGCCCGGCTGCTTCAGGGCGTGTTACACGTTCGGGCGGGTTTGGAAATGAGAACAGTTCAATGATATACCGGCCGTTCAATGCGAGATCGAGTTTGTACGAATCCCGGTCTTCTCTATAGGTCTCAGCGATGATCTCAAGGCCAAGCTTGTCGACATAAAATGCTTTGGAAGTTTCATAATCCGAGCATATGATGGCGGTATGGTGTATCGATTTCAGCATGTGATAAGCTCCTTTTTTCTTAAAGTATAACAAAGCGGAGGGGGAGGAGCCTATCTTTTGCCAGGTTGTTTTGACTGGGAAGAGTCCCTATACTATAATTAGAATGTTACGCACAGCAAACAGAGGTGAAGAGCGTGTTAGACCGTTTAAAATCGATAGAAGATCGTTATGAAAAATTAAATGAACTGTTAAGCGATCCGGAGGTCGTAAACGATCCGAAGAAGCTTAGAGAATATTCAAAAGAGCAATCCGATCTGCAGGAAACAGTTGAGGTATATAGACGTTATCGCAGCGCATCAGAACAGCTGAATGATGCGAAAGCGATGCTTGAGGAAAAGCTTGATCCGGAAATGCGCGATATGGTAAAAGAGGAGATCTCAGAGCTTCAGGAAGAAATCGAAACTTTGACAGACCAGCTGAAGGTCTTGCTTATTCCGAAAGACCCGAACGATGACAAAAACGTCATCATGGAAATCCGCGGTGCGGCCGGCGGTGAGGAAGCGGCATTATTTGCCGGAAACCTTTACCGGATGTACACCCGTTATGCTGAGCTGCAAGGCTGGAAAACCGAAGTCATGGAAGCCAATACGACCGGAACAGGCGGCTATAAAGAGATTATCTTTATGATCAATGGTAACGGAGCATACTCAAGACTGAAATACGAGAACGGCGCTCACCGGGTGCAGCGTGTACCTGAAACAGAATCAGGAGGCCGCATCCATACGTCAACGGCAACGGTTGCCTGTCTGCCGGAAGCGGAGGAAGTCGAAGTTGAAATCCACGAGAAAGATATTCGCGTCGATACCTTCGCCTCAAGCGGCCCGGGAGGACAAAGCGTAAACACGACGATGTCCGCCGTCCGCCTCACACACTTGCCGACGGGTGTTGTCGTTTCGTGCCAGGACGAGAAATCGCAGATTAAAAACAAGGAAAAAGCGATGAAGGTTTTGCGCGCGCGGATATATGACAAGTTTCAGCAGGAAGCCCAGGCCGAATATGATCAGAACCGGAAATCGGCAGTCGGTACGGGAGACCGTTCAGAGCGCATCCGTACGTATAACTTTCCGCAAAACCGCGTCACAGACCACAGGATCGGCCTTACGATCCAAAAGCTCGACCAAATTCTTGAAGGCAAGCTTGATGAAGTGATTGACGCCCTGATTGTAGAGGATCAGGCAAGCAAGCTTCAGCAGGCGGAGAGCTAAACATGAAAACAATTTTCGAAGCCCTCAGGTGGGCTTCTTCTTATTTGACGGAAGCGGGAAGAGACCGAAATGCCGCGGAAATTTTGCTGACAGATCAGCTGAACATCGACCGCAGCAAATTGTTGGCAAGCTTCCATGATGTCATATCAGAGTCTGATTTTTTGGGGTTCAAAAAATCTGTCGAGCTTCATCATCAAGGAGTGCCTGTTCAACATATCACCGGAAAAGAGTTCTTTTACGGACGGGAATTTTCGGTAAATGAACACGTTCTGATTCCGCGTCCTGAAACAGAGGAAGTCGTTGAAGCGGTCCTTTCCGAAGCGGAAAGGGTTTTTCCCGGAACGGATCGTCTGAAAGCCGTCGATGTCGGTACAGGGAGCGGGGCGATTGCGGTGACCCTTGCGCTTGAGAGCCCGCGTTTTGCCGTCACAGCGACGGATATTTCGGAACAAGCTTTAAGGACGGCAAGACACAATGCTGACCGGCTTGGAGCGAAAGTGGATTTCATCGGCGGCGATTTGCTTGAGCCGCTTATCACGCAACAGAAGAAAGCTGATGTCATTGTTTCGAATCCGCCTTATATATCTGAGGAAGACATGAAGACGCTGTCAGATGTCGTCCGCCTTCATGAACCCGCCGGGGCTTTGACGGACGGTGCTGACGGATTGCAGTTTTATAAGCGTTTCATGAAAGAAATTCCTTTTGTCATCTCAGATCAGGCACTGGTGGTGTTTGAAATCGGCTGGACTCAGGGGAATGCCGTCAAAGACATGTTTCACCGGTTTTTTCCTGATGCGGATGTGCGGGTAAAGAAGGATCTTAATGGAAAAGACCGCATCGTCTGCGCGGTAATTGAACAACATAGTTAAAAAAACCGCCGGAATTCCCGGCGGTCTTTTTTGTTTGAAAATAGGAAACCCGGCCTTGACCGTTCAGGCGGCTTGTTTTACTATTTTTTTACAAAATTTTTATCTGAATAAAATAAAAAATAGTTCAAGATTAATATATAGCCTAAACAGATTGTCTTATTTTTAATGTAGGGGACAGTGTGGCGACATCCCTCTGTAAGCCGCTTTTCCCATTCAGAAGGTTTACCATTGCACATACGGCTTTTTGAGCCAGCTCTTCAACAGGTATATCGATTGTCGTGATTTCCGGATCGGTCACCTCACAGATCGATTGATTGTCATATCCAAGCACTGCAAGCTGCTCTGGCACTTCATATTGATAATATCGGGCCCTTTTAATAATTCCTGCGGCCACTTGGTCGTTTCCCGTAAAAATGGCGGTCGGCTTTTCGGACATGCTGTGGATCTGGTCCATAATGCGGAAGCCGTCATGAATGGTAAATGCGTGGCTGAACATCCACTTCTCCTGGAAATGTAAACCTGCATCAGACAATGCTTTCATAAACCCTTCTTTTCTCATAATCTGGGCCTTGCTGTGTATCGTATCACAGCAAAAGGCCATTAAATGATGCCCTTTTTGAATAAAAAGCTCCGTTCCTTTATAGCCGGCTTCGAATTCGTCATAGCAAATCACCGGCACGTCCGCTTTGGCGTGGAATTCATTCGCCAAGACCACGGGACCGTATTTGAGGTATTTTTTAATGTTTTCCCATTCATTTTCAAGGCTGCATAACATGACGCCGTCGACTTCTTTCCTCTTGAGGAGCTCCAGCACTTTCAGTTCATTCTGCTTTTGATAAAACGTCTGAAACACAATGACTTTGTATTGGTGTTTCAGCGCTTCAGCGGACATATGCTTCATGAGCTGCGCGAAGAATGGGTGATCCGCGTGAGGGACAGACACCGCGAGAAACATCGTTTTGTTGGATCTGAGCTTTCGTGCAGACGTGTTCGGGATGTAGTCCAATTTTTCGATGACTTCCAAAACCCGCTTCCTTTTTTCTTCAGATACATAGGGATGATCGTTCAGTACTCTTGAAACAGTTGTTTTTGACACATTACTTAATTTTGCAATTTCGTCAATCGTAGGCATAAAGTCACTTCCTGAAAAAAAGAGTTGTTATGGTATCGATTCCATCATTTAAGATATGTCATGAAATATGACAATTTCCCAAAATAATAAAAATGGGGTGAAATTGATGAAAACCGCAAGCGAAAACATGACTTGCACAAGCAAACAGCTATTTGCCCTTCTGAATGATTTGAAGGAAGGGAAGCTCGCTGGTGAATGCCGTATAGACGACACACTGGCCAATCAAAAATTAAAAGAGACATTGCAGCAGGACCAATTCGACATGACCGCCAATTTGCTGAACAGAATGGATTCCCCGCCCTCCAGAGTTGATTTTATGCCGCTTCATCGCCTGATCACAGAAGAAGAAGTAGAAGACGTGATTCATGCGGTGAAAGACGTGCTGCCGACCGGGCAATTTACAAGCGGTTCTTATGTTGGCGTATTTGAAGCTGAAATAGCCGCTCTTTTGAGAAAAAAGCATGTCATGGCTTCCTCCAGCGGAACCGATGCCATGATTGTCGCACTGAAGGCTGCGGGTGTTGGACAAGGTGATGAAGTCATTATGCCCGCAAACAGTTTTGCTGCAACGGAAAATGCCGTGCTTGCAGCTGGAGGCACTCCGGTTTTCTGCGATATTGACCCTGTTACATTTTGCATGGACCCTTCTGAAATTGAAGCATGTGTCACTTTGAAAACGAAATGCATTTTGCCTGTACACCTTTATGGAAAGCTGCCAGACATGGAAGCCATCGCAAAAATCGCTGATAAATACGGCATACCGATTATTGAAGACGCCTGCCAGTCGATCGGCGTTTCCGATCTGGGAAAAAACAGCCTTTGCTCCATATTAAGCTTCAATCCGTATAAAAATCTCGGCACATGCGGAAAAGCCGGCGCAATTGTGACGGACGATCCATCATTTGCATCCGCATGCATGGAATATATGTATCACGGCTTTGAACTGAATCAAAAAAATAAAAAGGCGGCTGATTACGGCTTTAACGCTAAGATTGATAATCTGCAAGCCGCTATTGGACTGGCAAGGATGAAATATCTTTCATTAAATAATCTGAAACGCTTATATTTAGCAGATCGTTATATTGCGCATTTGCAGCAGTATGAAGACAGAGGTCTGATCAAACTGCCTCAAATGACCGATGATCATGTATGGCATTTGTTTACAATAAAAATAATAAACGGAAATCGAGACCAAGTCAAAGATATGATGCTTAAATTTCATAATGTCCAAACAGATATTTACTACCCGATTTTATCCCATCATCAACACACACCACTTGTAAAAGCCAATTATCAGCACACATCGCTGCCGGTCACTGAATCAGTGCATAAACAAATGCTTCAGCTTCCTCTCTATCCGGGACTCACCGTAGAAGAACAAGACAAAGTAATGGAGGCCTTAATTGATGTCGTATCATGAAACACTTTCTTTTCACACCTTACAGCAAGTAAACAAGCCGAAGTACGCCGTATTTTGCGATTTTGATGAGACATATTTCGCCCACAGCATCACCGATGAATCGAGAAAAGCGCTCATGGACCTTGAAACATTTATTCATTCGCACCATCTTGATCACAAGATTTTGCTCGGCTGGGTGACCGGGAGCAGCCTGTCATCCGTTCTTGCAAAAATGAAGCGGGGAGGCTTTCGATATCTTCCGCATTTTGTCGCCAGTGATCTTGGCACTGACATCACCTATTTCTCCGAAGAAGGCCAAGTCTCTGATAAAGATTGGGAAGCCCGATTGCAAGAATCAAATTTCTCGCGTGAGCTTGTCGAAGAAATCAAGCAGACTCTCTCTAAAAAATATGAGATTGCGCTTGTGCCTCAGACTCAGCATGGTTTTTCCCGCTATAAAATCAACTATTACTATACATCGTCGGATGAGAGCACGGACAAGAGAGCGCTTGAAGCCATCAGGCGGCTGGCAGCAGAGCATGAAATAGGAGTAAATATCAATCGCTGCAATCCTTTGGCAGGCGATCCGGAAAACAGCTATGATGTGGACTTTATCCCTTTGCGGACGGGCAAACCGTACATTGTGGATTTTATATTGGATAAATTCGCGATAGAGAGGGAGAATTCATTTGCTTTCGGCGACAGCGGAAACGATGTGGATATGCTTAAAAAAACCGGACATGGTTATCTGGTTGGAAATGCGACAGCAGAAGCCAAGTCGCTCCATTCCCGGATTACAGAAGGCAGCTATACGGCTGGAATTTTAGAAGTGCTAAAAGCCCATATCAAACGATAAGGAGTGTCCTTAGATGAAAATCGGAATTATTGGAGCCGGAGGAATTGCAAAAGCTCATGCGAAAGCTCTCTCAACAGTCAAAGGTGCCGAGCTTTCCGGGTTTTATGATATCAACTCGCTTGCCTCGCGTAAATGTGCGTTTGAATACGGAGGAACTGCATTTAATAGTATGCAGGAGCTGCTGAATCAGTCGACGGCAGTCATCGTTTCATCGCCGAACTTTTGCCATAAAGAACATGTGCTTGAAGCGATGGCCGCAGGTAAGTATGTATTGTGTGAAAAACCGATGGCTGTCTCAATGGAAGAAGCGGAGGAGATGAAAAACAGGGCGTCTCAATCTGCTTATATTCCGATCATGGGCTTCAATTACCGCCATCTCACATTTGTTCAGCGCCTAAAAGATATGATATCCGGCAATGAACTTGGAGATATTTTGTCGATCAATGTCCATTTTAAGAAAAACAGCGCCTTGAGAAGAAAAAAATATACTTGGCGCGATCATTCGAAAAGCAACAAAACGAGCGGGGCATTAGGAGATTTGGGTGTGCATTTAATCGATCTCATTCTCTATTTGTTCGACAGCCCGTTTAAACTGGACAGTTTAAAAGTCAAAATGATGACGGTCGTCAAAGAAAAAGAACAAAAACAGGTATATGTTGATGACCATTCTGAAGTATACGGCCAGCTTGAAAATCATGTGTTTGTAAATATGATTACGTCAAAATGCACAAAAACGGATGAGTGCGGCTTTAGCATCGAGGTCAATGGCCAAAACGGCGTATTTTACTATCATTCACGGCAGAAAAATCAGTTTTTGCTGAGGACCGGATTGTCGGAGCAGATGATAACAATGCCGGATACGTGGCTGACAGACCCTGAAAATGAATTTTACGGATGGGCCGATTCCTTCAGAGTTCAGCTGATCCAATGGATGAACGGGATTCGGGATCGCAATTTCGCATCTCTTGCCACTTTTGAAGATGGATACAAGACGCAGTTCTATTTAAATGAATTTTTCAATAAAGGTCAGCAGCTGTCCCTTTCAAAACAAGCAAACTAGCATTGTGAAAAACCCTTGCCGGCCGTGCCGAAAGCCGCAAGGGTTTTATGGTCTGCAACGAAGGAGTGAGTCTAATGAAAAAAATATTTCTATTCGGCTGTTCGTTTTATTTTCTTGTAGGGGTTATCCATATCCTGCTGGGGAGCCTGTCGCCGTATATCATTCAAGAATATCATCGGGATCTTCATGATTTATCCTTCCTGATCTTTTTTCAATTCACCGGTTTTTTAATCGGTGTTCTGCTTGCGCCGATATTTGTCAGACGCACCTCTCATACGGCTGTATTGACGTTTGGCCTTCTTCTTATTCTCGTTACGCTTTTAGGCGTTTTCCTTTTTGATATGTTCATCTTTTTTGTCATCATGGGGTTTTTGCTCGGCTTTGGCGCGGGTACTTTAGAAACGACGATGGGAGCGTATGTGATTGCGCAAGATAAAAATGCGAAAGGGATGAATATTTTAGAGGTTTTTTTCGGGTTGGGCGCTCTGCTGTTTCCTTTTCTTATTTATATCCTTACGGAACGATATGCCTGGCATTTCCCCTTGTATGCTTTATTTATCTTCGTTTTTGTGCTTGCGTGTATGTGGGCGGTTTATTTGCGCAGAAAAACCCCCGACACTGCTTCCGGTCAAATGGCTTATCAGGAAAAACCGACTGTGTCAGCCATATTTGAAACCGGAAGGAAGGAAAAAAACATTTTCCTCTTTCTCATCTTCGCTTTTGTATATGCGGGTATCGAGACCAATTTCGCAAACTTTCTGCCGGCGCTGATGCTGGAAAAAGGAGCAGAGGAAATCAGCGTGATCAGCGTCTCGTTTTTTTGGACGGGAATGGTGTGCGGACGCTTATTGACAAGTATTTTTGGCGGACGCTTAACTTCTGTTGCCTTTCTGATCTTCAGTGCCGGAGCCTTGGCTGCTTTGCTTTTGATTCTGGCGTGGTTTCCGGTTCACCAAACACAGCTGCTCCTCGTATTTTTCATCGGGCTTTCGGCAGCCGGAATTTTTCCGTGCGCCGTCACTCTGGCCTCGTTGGCCGGAAAGCCTTTTACAGAGGAAATCACCAGTCTCTTCATTTCATCCGCGAGTCTTGGAGGAGCGCTTCTTTCATTTTTGATCGGCTGGGCGATTGATGCAAGCGCAGCCGCTGTCTTCCCGTTTCTGCTCTTCGGCGGATTAGGGGGCTTGCTGCTGGTGATCAGCGCGGTGATTTTTTTATCCGGCCTGCAAAAAAACAAGCAGAGCCATTTGGATATGTAGATCTTTTAGGGAGAGATTACAAGCTTAGTAGGATTTTTTTTCAGCATCCGTTTAAACCGTTCCATCTTTGACCATAATGTTGCTAGAAAAGGTTGAAGAACGGAGAGGAACGGTGGGGAAAATGAAGAAATCAAACATTGCCTGCATGTATATTTTTCTTTTATTAATAGGAGCGCTTGCAAATCTCACGACGGAAGAGACGGCCCAATCATCAGGCGGGAAGCCTGCCGTGATTCCTGATGAAGCGATTCGGCTGCGGATTTTGGCAAACAGCGACAGCGGGAGCGACCAAAGCATCAAACGCAAAATCAGGGATGAGGTCAATAAACAAATTACGAAATGGGTGGAAAACCTGACCTCGGTTGAGGAAGCGAGGCAAATCATCAGGTCGAAGCTGCCCGAAATCAAAGAGGTTGCCAAGGATGCCATGAAACGCGAAAATGTCCGGCAATCCGTGTCCGTCCGTTTTGATCGAGTTTCATTTCCAACAAAGCTATACGGCAATATGGTGTATCCGGCCGGAGAATATGAGGCTGTTTTAATTACATTAGGCAAGGGAGAGGGAGCCAACTGGTGGTGCGTCCTGTTTCCGCCGCTTTGCTTTCTTGATTTTTCCAATGGGGAAGCCGTAAAGTCGCCTGAAGACGAACAAACCGCTGCCGGGGAAAACCGCCAGGAAGAAAAAACAGCCGCAGCGGATGAAGCGGGATCTGGCAAAGATAAAGAAGACAAAGAAGTGAAATTTTTTCTTGTCGAATGGATTACCGGGCTTTTTTCTTAAAGGGACCGCCTTGCTTTCGTGCAGGGCGGTTTTTTACTGTTTGAATCTATTATTTTTGATGATGGTTATTCACGCTTCTGAATATGATATAATTTTCCAAAACGGTGCAGGGGAAATACTGCTTTTCGGACATACACCTTTTGCTCCTTTCTGATGCGCCAATTACATTGCGCGGCAGAAGAGAAACTGTCTTATCACCAGTACAGAGTTTATTTGCATACTCATTCAAAGCGTTAGTTCCTGCTAATCAAAATTGAAAAATGAATAGCCGGCTTTCTTCCAAATCAAAAGGTATATTTTACTGTCGCCCTCATAGATTGGATAGAGAAGTTAAAAAACGGGGTGAAAAGATGTTCTACCAATTGAGGTTAGCGGAAACAAAAGATAAGGATGCGATTGAAGCCTTTTTAAAAGAGGCGGGGACAAGCCATAAAGGAATTAAAGTGAATCACGGCCAATTTATTATGATGGAAGATTCTCAGAAAAAAATCGTCGCCTGCCTCGGGATGGAGGAGTTCGAAAAGAAAAAAGGGCTTTTGCGGTCGCTTGTCGTTTCTGATAAGCTGAGCCAGGGCCATATTGTCTCTCTGTTTCAAAGCATGCAAGTATTGTGTGAAAAGAGGGAGATTCATACATTGTATGTAATCGCAAACAAGCGGACATCCATGGACTTTCTAGAAGTGCTTGGCTTCAAACAATTGGAAAATGTGCCCAATGAACTATATGAATCCGAACATGTCTCAGAATCACTGAAAACAAAAGGAGCCGTTTTGATGGTGAAAACATCTGCATAATCTCTGATTTATACACAGAGATATCCACGGTTTCATAAGCGTTATCCACAAAATGTGGACAACGCTTGTTTTCTTTTCCCTCATCTTTTATACTTTCAACAGGATTTACATGAATAATTAAGGTTTTTTAGTGTTTTGTTAAGGGAGATCTGATATGAATGAATACAACATTATGGACTGTGGATTCAACAGGTGATTTGTCCACAAACTATCCACAAATTACACAAGCGGCACAGCTGCTTCAGCATAATGAAACGGTCGCCTTTCCGACGGAAACCGTTTACGGCCTAGGTGCAAACGCAAAAAGTACGGATGCCGTTGCTAAAATATATGAAGCAAAAGGGCGGCCCAGCGACAATCCCCTGATTGTCCACATCGCCGACACCGAACAGCTGAAGGAATTTGCAAAGATTGATTCAGCTCAGGCCGAAACGCTGATGGAACAGTTTTGGCCGGGTCCGCTGACGCTTGTTCTGCCCTGCAAGGAAGGTGTGTTATCCACAAGGGTGACCGCCGGGCTTGACACGGTGGCTGTCAGAATGCCTGATCATCCAGTCGCAATCGAACTGATTAAAAGAGCCGGCGTTCCTGTAGCGGCTCCGAGCGCAAACATATCCGGCAAACCGAGCCCGACAAAAGCCGAGCATGTCGTTCATGATTTAAACGGACGGATTGCCGGGATCGTCGACGGCGGTCCTACAGGTGTAGGCGTGGAATCGACGGTTGTTTCCTGCACTGGCGGCATTCCGGTTATATTAAGGCCGGGCGGCGTTACAAAAGAGCAGCTCGAACAAGCGGTTGGCCCCGTTATGATTGACCAGGGGATTACAGATGAGAAGAAAGCGCCAATATCCCCTGGAATGAAATATACCCATTACGCGCCGGAAGCCCCGCTTGCCATTGTAAAGGGAAGCAGTGAAGACATCCAGCGGCTGATTGAGCAGTATCAAAAAGATGGCATGAAGGTCGGCGTTCTCACCACAGAAGAACGGGCAGGCGCATATCAGGCGGATGCCGTCCGCATTTGCGGCACAAGAGACCGCCTGGAAACCGTTGCTGCCGGGTTGTATGACGCTCTCCGCAGCTTTGATGGCGAAGATCTCGGCTTTATTTTTGCCGAATCTTTCCCTGAGGAAGGCGTGGGCCGCGCGATTATGAACAGGCTGCTGAAAGCGGCCGGACACCGCGTCATCGAAGCGTAGCCGGGGGGATTGTTCTATCTTCCTTTGGACGTGCATAAGCTAGAAAAGCTGGCGTGTCCAAGGGGGAATCTCATGAGTGTTGACGTGTTGATAGGTGAAATCCTGACGCTGAGTATCATGGCATTCGCACTCGGCATGGATGCTTTTTCAGTTGGTCTTGGAATGGGAATGGCCAAGCTGAGAAACAGCCAAATGCTTCAAATCGGGGTCATTATCGGATTGTTCCATGTCATCATGCCGCTATTCGGAATGATGGCGGGACAGTTTCTCTCCGGTGCGCTTGGCGCGCTTGCAGGCTATATTGGGGGAGCGCTTCTCTTGGTGCTCGGCATTCAAATGATTGCCGCATCTTTCAATAAAGACGGGGAGCAGATCATCTCTCCTGACGGCTTCGGCCTCTTCATATTTGCCGTCGGCGTCAGCCTTGACAGCTTTTCCGTCGGGCTCAGCCTCGGCCTCTACGGAACGAGACCGTTTTTGACGATTTGTTTATTTGGTCTGTTCAGCATGGTGTTGACATGGGCGGGTCTTTTTCTCGGAAGAAAAGTCCAGGCATGGCTTGGCGCGTACAGCGAAGCGCTCGGCGGTGCGATTCTGCTCAGTTTCGGATTAAAGCTTTTACTGCCCATTTAAGCAGAAAATGCGAAAAAAAACCTTCGCTGTTCCATAACATAATGAAAAGCTAAAAAGAGGGGGGAAGCCCCCTCTTTTTGATTTTTGAAGCGGAATTGATTCATTTTCGGCCAAATCCATTATAATAAGAGAAAGGAGTGAACGCAGTTGAACATACTATTTGTCTGTACTGGAAATACGTGCCGAAGCCCGATGGCTGAAGCGCTTTTTAAGTCTGCGGCTTCCAGGAAGAAGCTGGACGTCTCCGTAAAATCCGCCGGATTGTTTGCTCCAGAAAACGGAAAGGCTTCATTATATGCGGTCGAGGCGCTGTTTGAAAAAAACATTGCGCTTAATCATTCATCAGCTCCGCTTTCCAAGGAAAAGATCGAGTGGGCCGACCTTGTTCTGACGATGACAGAACAGCACAAGTTTTTAGCGAGACAGGAGTATCCGGACGACCAGGAAAAAATCTATACGTTAAAAGAGTATGTCATGGGTGGAAACGGAGACATCGCCGATCCGTTCGGCGGCTCTCTCAGCGCTTATCAAAAAACAAGGGATGAGCTTGAGCATTTATTGAAAGAGCTGGCCGAAAAGCTGTCTGAGACAATGCAGTGAAAGTTCAAAGCCGGGTGCGTTTGCAAAACAAACAGCAGAGGGTAAAATAAGACATATGTCAGAGACGTGCAAAACAATAAGCGCCCGGCGGCTAGCCTTGTTTCACATTTTGGCGACACATAAAATGAGGAGGAATCATCCCATGAAAGTAATCATTGCTTCAGATCACGGCGGAATCAATATCAGAAAAGAAATTGTATCATTGATGGAAGAGTTGAACATCGAATACGAAGATTTGGGCTGTGAATGCGGTTCAGGGTCTGTGGATTACCCGGATTATGCTTTCCCGGTCGCTCAAAAAGTGGCAGACGGAGAAGCGGACAGAGGGATTTTAATTTGCGGCACAGGGATCGGAATGAGCATTTCCGCGAATAAAGTAAAAGGCATCCGCTGTGCCCTTGTTCATGATGTATTCAGCGCCAAAATGACAAGAGAGCATAATGACACGAATGTTCTGGCGATGGGTGAACGCGTGATCGGACCGGGGCTGGCCAGGGAAATCGCAAAGGTTTGGCTTACGACTGAATTCACCGCGGGGCGTCATGCCGTCCGGATCGGAAAAATTGCCGAATATGAAGACAAGCATATATAAAGGGTGTCATCAGCCATGAAAAATCTCGAACAAACGTGGACTTCTATATTGGAGGAATTTCATACAGAAGCGGGTTTGCGGGCCGGCCAGGTCATTGTCATCGGATGTAGCACAAGCGAAGTCGCCGGGGAGCATATTGGGACTTCCGGAAGCGAAGATATCGCCGCTGCGATATACAGCGGTCTTGAGACGCTTCAGCAAAAGACGGGCGCCGCTCTCGCGTTCCAATGCTGCGAACATTTAAACAGGGCTTTGGTTGTTGAGAAAGAAACCGCCGAGGCTTGGCGTCTGCCGATTGTCTTCGCCGTTCCTGTTCCAAAGGCCGGGGGTTCGATGGCGGCGTACGCGTACAAAAAAATGAAGGAACCGGTGCTTGTTGAACAAATAGCGGCCGATGCGGGGATCGATATCGGCGACACATTTATCGGGATGCATTTAAAGCCTGTGGCCGTTCCGGTCCGCGTCTCTGAAAACAAACTTGGAGAGGCGCATGTAACGCTTGCGCGGACAAGGCCGAAACTGATCGGCGGGGTTCGAGCCGTTTATGAAACGGAATAGCGAAAAGCCGGATGGGGGAATGGTAACATCCGGCTTTTTTCTTTTTTAAAATAATATTGTGATGAATGAATTATCGAACTATAATATTATTATAATCTTTTAATATTCGGATTTTGGGATGATAAAAAACGATTTTTAAAAATAATCTTTTACATTTGCATGAAAAACCGTGTACAATGAGATGGTATGATTAACGAAATGGAAACAGATAGGAGAGGATCTCGCTGATGAAACATTTACCTGCGCAAGATGAACAAGTATTTAGCGCCATTCAAGATGAGCGGAAACGTCAACAGTCGAAGATTGAGCTGATTGCTTCCGAAAACTTTGTAAGTGAAGCGGTTATGGAAGCTCAAGGCTCCGTCTTAACAAATAAATATGCAGAAGGTTATCCCGGCAAGCGTTACTACGGCGGATGCGAACATGTAGATGTCGCGGAAGACATTGCAAGGGACCGCGCGAAGAAAATTTTCGGCGCAGAGCATGTGAACGTTCAGCCTCATTCAGGCGCACAAGCAAACATGGCCGTATACTTCACCATTTTGGAGCATGGCGACACGGTTCTGGGAATGAACCTTGCCCACGGCGGACATTTAACACATGGAAGCCCTGTTAACTTCAGCGGTGTCCAATACAACTTCGTAGAATACGGCGTTGATAAAGAAACGCAATATATTGACTACGAAGATGTCCGCGAAAAAGCGCTCAAACATAAGCCTAAGCTTATTGTTGCCGGAGCGAGTGCATATCCCCGCACAATCGATTTCAAAAAATTCCGTGAAATCGCCGATGAAATCGGGGCTTATGTGATGGTCGACATGGCGCATATCGCCGGACTCGTGGCTGCAGGTCTTCACCCGAATCCTGTTCCTTATGCTGACTTTGTGACGACGACGACTCACAAAACACTGCGCGGTCCGCGCGGCGGTATGATCCTTTGCCGCGAAGAGTTTGCAAAGCAAATTGATAAAGCGATTTTCCCCGGCATTCAAGGCGGACCATTAATGCATGTGATCGCGGCAAAAGCTGTTTCCTTCGGCGAAGCCTTGCAAGACGATTTCAAAACATATGCACAAAACGTCATCAACAACGCCAAGCGCTTGGCAGAGACATTGACGAAAGAAGGCATTCAGCTGGTGTCCGGCGGAACAGACAACCATCTTGTGCTGGTTGACCTGCGTTCTCTCGGAATTACGGGCAAACTCGCTGAAAATGTGCTTGATGAAGTCGGTATCACCGTAAATAAAAACGCGATTCCATATGATCCGGAAAAGCCTTTTGTGACAAGCGGAATCCGCGTCGGTACAGCGGCGGTTACAAGCCGGGGCTTTGACTTGGAAGCGATCGAAGAAGTGGGAGCGATTATCGCGCTTGCACTGAAAAACCATGAGGACAAAGAAAAGCTTGAAGAAGCAAAAAAACGCGTAATCGCATTGACAGACAAATTTCCTTTATATACAGGATTGGATTATTAAATGAATCATGCCGCCCCTTTATAGTGGGCGGCTTTTTGTCATAAATTTGTAGTTCGATTTTTGTTGAAACCTGCTGTTTTTTTATGTAGAATCAATAGAAGTGTGAAAAAATGACCGTTTTTTCGGAACACAACATAAAGGAGCTGAAAACGGATATGGGAAAGGTATATGTGTTTGATCATCCCCTTATACAGCATAAGCTTACATACATTCGCGATGTAAAGACCGGAACGAAAGAGTTCAGGGAGCTTGTCGATGAGGTTGCAACGCTGATGGCCTTTGAAATTACGCGCGATCTCCCTCTTAAGGAAGTCGATGTTGAAACACCTGTTCAAAAGGCCAAATCAAGTGTGATCGCCGGCAAAAAACTTGGTGTCGTTCCGATTCTCAGAGCGGGGCTTGGAATGGTAGACGGCATTTTGAAGCTGATCCCGGCGGCAAAAGTCGGCCATGTGGGGCTTTACCGCGACCCTGAAACCCTGAAGCCTGTCGAGTATTATGTCAAGCTGCCGTCTGATGTGGAAGAGCGCGAATTCATCGTTGTCGACCCGATGCTTGCAACCGGCGGCTCAGCGGTCGAAGCGCTGAACAGTCTGAAAAAGCGCGGCGCGAAAAACATTCGATTCATGTGCCTGATCGCCGCACCTGAAGGCGTGGATGAGGTTCAGAAGCATCATCCCGACGTCGATATTTACATCGCCGCACTGGATGAAAAATTAAATGAAAAAGGCTATATCGTTCCAGGTTTGGGTGATGCCGGAGACCGGATGTTCGGAACAAAATAATGAAAGAAAATCCTTAAAAAGGGTTTTCTTTTTTTGCGGTTTATTCCATAATTAAACATGTGTGTGTTGTAAATAAGGCGAAATTGTGAACATTTTGTGAGAAGCTTCCTGATTATGAATAGTTTTTTAACTTTAAACAGATTGACACCTCAGAGGGGCTATTGTATGCTAAAATAGGCTATTATGATAAGGTTTTCATAGCGGTTATCATAATGACCAGTCCTCTGTTAAAATCCTTTGAAAACCCCATATTGGCAGGCGACAGACTGAACACCACCTGGAATTTTCAGGGTGTGTGAAGTCTTGAACAGAACCCTTTGTTCTGTAAAATGGTCAACCGCCTAGTTTACCGTAATCGTAAGATAGATTTTAAAAAATATTTCATCAGGAGCGTATTTGATGACCGATGCGAGTCTTTCATTCCGTAGGCAACAAAAATATATTTTATATATTTTGGCAGTCTGCGTGTTAGGCTATGGGTTTTTGCCCTATCAGGCGATTTTTTTAGGCCTGATTACAGGCACTGTTTTCAGTTATTTAAATCTCTGGCTGCTGACAAAAAGAATGCAGGCCTTTGATAAAGCAGTGGCTAAAGGGAAAACGATCCGTTCTCTCGGGACTGCCTCCAGAATGTGCAATGCCATCTTAGCGGCGGCCCTTGCTTTTAAATATCCTGAGTATATTCATTTGGCAGGCGTCATTGTGGGGTTGATGACGATATATCCTGTCATTATGATAGATTCCTTTATCCAGCTAAAACGTTCATCAATGGAAGAGAGGTGAAAACCCTTTGAATCACGAAACAAGAATTGTTAATTTTTTAGGCCTTAACTTTGATTTAGCAAGCATTCTAATGATCACTGTGACATGTATCATCGTCTTTTTGATCGCTGTGCTGACCACAAGAACTCTTGCGATCCGCCCGACAAAAGCACAGAATTTCATGGAGTGGATTGTCGATTTTGTTCGCAATATTATCGGCAGCACAATGGATCTTAAAATCGGCAGAGACTTTCTCGCACTTGGCGTTACGCTCTTGATGTACATATTTGTTGCAAATATGCTCGGCCTGCCGTTTTCTATCACAGTCGGCCACGAATTATGGTGGAAATCGCCGACAGCCGATCCGGCGGTTACATTAACCCTTGCCGTGATGGTTATGGCACTGACTCATTATTATGGTGTGAAAAGAAAAGGGTTAAAGGATTACGCCTTGGATTTCGTCAGACCGATTCCATATCTGGTGCCGCTGAAAATTATAGAAGAATTCGCGAACACATTAACATTGGGATTGCGTCTCTACGGTAATATTTTTGCCGGCGAAATTCTGCTCGGCCTGCTTGCCGGCATGGCAACCAATTTCTATTCCCAAAACATTTTCTTGGGATTTGTGGGAACCATAGGCGCGGTTGTGCCGATGATCGCATGGCAGGCATTCAGTTTATTCGTAGGTACAATCCAGGCCTTCATTTTCACGATGTTAACAATGGTTTACATGTCTCACAAAGTTAGTCATGAACATTAATAAAAAAAGACATATCCGAAAAGGATAACATTTAAAGGAGGAACTTTTTCATGAGTTTAATAGCAGCTGCAATCGCAATTGGATTAGGTGCACTTGGTGCAGGTATTGGTAACGGATTGATCGTATCCCGTACGGTGGAAGGCATCGCCCGCCAGCCTGAAGCTGGTAAAGAATTAAGAACGCTTATGTTCATCGGGGTTGCATTGGTTGAGGCCCTTCCGATTATCGCGGTCGTTATTGCATTCCTAGCATTCTTCCGCTAAAACCCTATATAACACTAGTAAATGGCGAAGATCACTGCAAGAGGCCTTCGCCATTGCTTTATGGTTGCTTGAACTGTCCGACCCGCAGGAGCCCGCTTTGATGAAGAGGGGATGTTCTGACGGTTTCGAGAGATAATCTGCAAGAAGGGAGTTGCCGAATTCGATGTCTTTTATACCACATGTTATGGGAGCAGGAGTTGGGCTTAACGCCGGAACGATGTTGTTCCAGCTTGTTGCCATGTTGATTTTATTAGCGCTCTTGAAGAAATACGCTTTAGGACCGCTATTAAATATAATGAAAGAACGTGAAGATCACATCACAGGCGAAATCACGTCTGCCGAGAAAAAGCATGAAGAAGCGAGAAAGCTGATTGAAGAGCAGCAGGCGCTTTTGAAGGAAGCACGCGAAGAATCCCACTCGCTCATTGAAAATGCGAAAAAACTGGGAGAGCAGCAAAAAGAAGAAATCATCAAGGCTGCACGCCAGGAAGCAGAGCGCATGAAAGAATCTGCGAGAAGCGAAATTATAAAGGAAAGAGACCAGGCTGTCAGCGCATTGCGTGAACAAGTGGCTTCACTTTCTGTCATGATTGCTTCGAAAGTGATTGAAAAAGAGCTGGACGAACAAGCCCAGGAAAAATTAATCCAAGATTACCTTAAAGAAGTAGGAGAAAGCCGATGAGTCAATCAGCCGTCTCCAAACGCTATGCAGCCGCTCTTTTCGAAATCGCGCTTGAGTCCAAGCTGGTCAACGAAATAGAAGAAGAGCTGACCGTAATCAAACAGCTGTTTGCCGAGCATAAAAAACTGAATGCCGTGCTCAGTCATCCAAAAGTGCCGTCGGAAAAGAAAAAGCAGATCATCAAGGATTCGTTCGGATCTGCCTCAACCGCAGTCTTGCACACGCTGTATCTTTTGATTGACCGCAGCCGCATATCGATTGTGCCAGAGCTTGCTGACGAATATGTCAAAATGGCGAACAGGCACCGTCAGACAGAAGATGCGATTGTATATTCTGTGAAACCGCTCAGTGAAACAGAGATTTTTTCTTTTTCCAAAGTGTTTGCAAAAAAAGCCGGTGCTGCTTCATTACGCGTGAGAAACGAAGTGGATCCGGGTCTGATAGGCGGAGTGAAAATCCGCATTGGAAACCGCATCTATGACGGCAGTGTAAGCGGAAAGCTTGCCCGCATAGAGCGTCAATTAGCAGGTGAAAATCGAAAGAAGGGGTGAAACCTAAGTGAGCATCAAAGCTGAAGAAATTAGCACTCTTATCAAACAGCAAATTGAAAACTATCAGTCTGAAATAGAAGTTCACGACGTAGGTACGGTTATTCAGGTTGGTGACGGTATCGCGCGCGTACACGGCCTTGATAACTGTATGGCTGGTGAGCTTGTCGAATTTTCAAACGGTGTTCTGGGCCTTGCCCAAAACCTTGAAGAATCAAACGTAGGTATCGTTATTTTAGGACCTTACAAAGAAATCCGCGAAGGCGATGAAGTGAAAAGAACGGGCCGGATTATGGAAGTTCCGGTCGGTGAAGAGCTGCTTGGACGCGTTGTCAATCCGCTCGGCCAGCCGGTAGACGGACTCGGTCCGATTTTAACAAGCAAAACCCGTCCGATCGAAAGTCCTGCGCCAGGGGTTATGGATCGTAAATCCGTCCATGAGCCGCTTCAAACAGGAATTAAGCCAATCGATGCCCTCATTCCGATCGGCCGCGGTCAGCGTGAGCTGATTATCGGAGACCGTCAAACGGGAAAAACATCGATTGCAATCGATACGATTTTGAATCAAAAAGATCAGGACATGATTTGTATCTATGTAGCGATCGGTCAGAAAGAATCGACAGTCCGCGGCGTTGTTGAAACGCTTCGTAAATACGGTGCTCTAGATTACACGATCGTTGTGACGGCTTCGGCTTCACAGCCTGCTCCTTTACTGTATCTTGCGCCATACGCAGGGGTTACAATGGGAGAAGAATTCATGTATAACGGCAAGCACGTTTTGGTTGTGTATGATGACCTTTCAAAACAGGCTACCGCATACCGTGAACTGTCCTTGCTTCTTCGCCGTCCTCCGGGCCGTGAAGCATTCCCTGGAGATGTATTCTATCTTCACTCCCGTTTGCTTGAGCGCGCCGCAAAACTGAGCGATGCGAAAGGCGGAGGTTCTTTAACGGCGCTGCCATTCGTTGAAACGCAAGCCGGTGATATTTCCGCGTACATTCCGACAAACGTAATCTCGATTACAGACGGACAAATCTTCCTGCAGTCTGATTTGTTCTTCTCAGGTGTACGCCCGGCAGTCAACCCGGGACTTTCAGTATCCCGTGTAGGGGGATCTGCGCAGATCAAAGCGATGAAGAAAGTTTCCGGTACGCTTCGGCTTGACTTGGCATCATATCGTGAGCTTGAAGCATTCGCACAGTTTGGATCGGATTTGGATCAGGCGACACAGGCGAAGCTGAACCGCGGGGCCCGTACAGTTGAAGTGCTTAAACAGGATCTTCACAAACCGCTCCGGGTTGAAAAACAGGTGGCGATTCTTTATGCCCTGACAAGAGGCTTCCTTGATGATATTCCTGTTGAGGACATCAGACGCTTTGAAGAAGAGCTATTTATGTACCTTGACCAAAATCATAAAGACCTGCTCGATTCCATCGCGCAGACAGGAAACCTTCCTGCAGACGAGGACATGAAGGCTGCAATCGAAGGCTTTAAACGCACGTTCGCGCCAAGCAACTAAACAATAAAAAGTGAGAAAAAGGCTATCTTTTTCTCTCTTTTTCACGTCAATGCGAAGGAATTTGAAAACAAAAAGGTGGTGAAACCTTTTGGCCTCATTACGGGATATTAAATCCAGAATTGCTTCAAATAAAAAAATGAGTCAAATTACGAAAGCCCAGGAAATGGTTTCTGCTTCAAAGCTGAACAGGGCTGAAAACAAAGCGAAATCATTTGTTCCTTATATGGAAAAAATGCAGGAAGTCGTTGCCGATATAGCGATCGGATACACAGGCGGACACCCGATGATGTCAAGCCGCCCAGTGAAGCGGACCGGATACCTTGTCATCACAGCTGACCGCGGCTTGGCGGGGGCGTTTAACGCAAACGTGCTCCGCAAGGCGTATCAAAGGATTCAGGAACGCCATCAATCCAAAGATGAGTATGCGGTCATCGCGGTCGGAAGAATGGGGCGCGATTTCTTTAAAAAGCGCGGAATTCCTGTCATTTCTGAAATGACGGGGATCAGGGACGAAGTGACGTTTTCAGAAATCAAAGATTTGGCGAACAGCACGGTGCAAATGTATATTGACGAAACCTTTGATGAACTGTATCTGTTCTACAACCATTTTGTCAGCGCGATTTCCCAGGAGGTAACGGAGAAAAAGCTGCTGCCTTTGACAGATATTGCGCCTAACAAGAAAAAGACGTCATTTGAGTTTGAACCGGATGAAGAAGAGATTCTGGAAGTGCTCCTTCCCCAGTATGCGGAAAGTTTGATTTTTGGCGCGCTTCTTGACAGCAAAGCGAGCGAACATGCTGCGAGAATGACGGCGATGAGAAATGCGACAGACAATGCAAAAGAGATTATCGCCGACCTTGAACTGTCATACAACCGTGCCCGTCAGGCATCGATCACGCAGGAAATTACGGAAATTGTCGGCGGTGCAGCTGCCTTAGAATAGAAAAAGTTTGTCAGGAGGGATAGAGATGAAAAAAGGACGCGTTAGCCAGGTATTGGGACCGGTCGTTGATGTTCGTTTTGAAGACGGTCACTTACCTGAAATTTATAATGCGATTAAAATTTCACACAAAGCGCAAAACGAAAACGAAGTAGACGTTGAACTGACGCTTGAAGTAGCGCTGCATCTTGGCGATGATACAGTTCGTGCGATTGCGATGGCATCTACGGACGGCGTAACGCGCGGAATGGAAGCCGTCGATCTGGGAGAGCCGATCGCCGTTCCTGTAGGAAGCGCGACGCTTGGACGCGTATTCAACGTACTTGGAGAGAAGATCGATCTGGATGAGCCGCTCGCGGCTGATACTCCGAAAGACCCGATCCACAGAGAGGCTCCAAAGTTTGACCAGCTGTCAACAGAGGTCGAAATTTTAGAGACGGGAATCAAAGTCGTTGACTTGCTTGCTCCATATATTAAAGGCGGAAAGATCGGTCTGTTTGGGGGAGCTGGAGTTGGTAAAACCGTTTTGATTCAGGAGCTTATCAACAACATCGCCCAAGAGCACGGCGGTATTTCCGTTTTTGCGGGCGTTGGAGAGCGTACGCGTGAAGGTAACGACCTTTACTATGAAATGAAAGATTCCGGTGTTATCGGTAAAACGGCAATGGTTTTCGGCCAGATGAACGAGCCGCCTGGCGCGCGGATGCGTGTTGCACTGACAGGACTCACTATGGCTGAGCATTTCCGTGATAAAGAAGGCCAGGACGTATTGTTCTTTATCGATAATATCTTCCGGTTCACACAAGCCGGATCTGAGGTATCAGCCCTCCTTGGCCGCATGCCTTCAGCGGTTGGTTATCAGCCGACGCTTGCGACCGAAATGGGTCAGCTTCAGGAACGGATCACATCAACGAATGTCGGATCTGTTACGTCGATTCAGGCGATCTACGTCCCTGCGGATGACTACACTGACCCGGCGCCGGCTACGACGTTTGCTCACTTGGATGCGACGACGAACCTTGAGCGTAAGCTGTCGGAAATGGGGATTTATCCTGCGGTTGACCCGCTGGCTTCGACTTCCCGGGCGCTTGCTCCTGAAATTGTCGGAGAGGAACATTATAATGTCGCCCGTCAAGTTCAGCAGATTCTGCAGCGCTATAAAGAGCTTCAGGATATCATTGCGATGCTCGGAATGGATGAGCTTTCTGACGAGGATAAGCTTGTCGTTAGCCGTGCGCGCCGCGTACAATTCTTCTTATCGCAGAACTTCCACGTAGCTGAACAGTTTACAGGACAAAAGGGTTCTTACGTGCCTGTTAAAGAAACGGTAAGAGGCTTTAAAGAAATCCTTGAAGGCAAGTATGACCACCTGCCTGAGGATGCTTTCCGTCTTGTCGGCCGCATTGAAGAAGTAGTCGAAAAAGCGAAAGAAATGGGTGTAGAAGTCTAAACTGGTCCTAGGAGGGTAAAAGCATGAAGACCTTAAAAGTCAATATCGTTACTCCCGACGGCCCAGTATACGATGCGGATATAGAAATGGTAAGCGTTCGAGCAGAGAGCGGTGAGCTGGGGATTTTGCCCGGTCATATTCCGACGGTTGCTCCGCTAAAAATTGCTGCAGTCCGTCTGAAAAAAGACGGTCAAACTGAGCTGGTTGCCGTCAGCGGGGGAATAGTGGAAGTGCGCCCTGACCATGTCACCATTCTGGCACAGACGGCTGAAACATCTGAAGAAATTGATAAAGAACGCGCCTTGGCCGCAAAACGGCGAGCAGAGGAGCGTTTGCAAAAACAATCTCCAGATATTGACATCGTTCGGGCAGAACTTGCTTTAAAACGCGCGATTAACCGACTGGAAATTGCGAAATAAAGAAAATGATCCTTCCCATTTTCGATGGGAAGGATTTTTTATATTTGCGATTCCACAAGCAAGTGAAATGTTAAAAAAAGTTCACAAATTGTTCACCTTTTTTATTTGAATCTATCTATAATCAAAATAGTAAGCTATTTTCTCTTCCATTTCTGGAGAGCAATTCTGCTTTTCGCCTTATCTTAACAATCTCAGAAACATTCCGCAGCAACTCTTCAAGAACAGGGTGCCACCCCGTTTATGGAAAAAAGTTCTTAGCGTATTTGTATTAACACCAAACATTGAAACTGCTAAAATTATTTAAAAAGATCAACGTTTATCCTTATTCTGCATCAGAAGAGAAACCAGGTGTGCCGGCAGGGTCAGGCCGGATATAACGTAAGGAGGCGTCATCGAAAATGGAAGAGATCGGACAACAGGCTGCTGTCAGTATTTTGGTTCATCTTTTTTTTATTGCACTGACGTGGTGGGCTCTTCTGGCGGTCAACATTGACCCGCTTATCAGAAAAGGAAAAATCCTTCAGGCGAGACTATTGATGATTTTCATCACGATCGCCATCGGCTCCACGGTCAGCAACTTTTTCCTGGATTATCTTTATTACTCCAAACAGCTTCAAAATTTGTTTTCCTGATTAAGTTCATCCTTTTTCGGGAATTGAAAAATGTGGGATGAAACCGCGGTCAGGCTTTCCGCAAACTTGCGGTACTGACCTTGTTTTTCCACGTATGCTTTTCCTGCGATCCGTCAAAAATGGAAAGTAGGAGAGGATGGTGCGTGATGAAGAAAAAACAAACGGTTAATGCCCTCATTTTTATTGTGATGTTATTTTTGGCAATTCATGTATTTAAAACGCTTGATGCTGCAGGCAACACACCGATGCAACAGCTGGCCGAAGGTTTGACCCGCCATGATGTCGAGCTTGAAGAGTGGACGCTGCATACAAAGAAACAGTTTTCGCTTTCTGAAAGTGAATTTTTTGAAAAAATGAAACATTTAAAGAGCCAATATCGACAGTATGAGTGGGCTTTCTCACGGAAAGATGGTACAGTAAAAGCAACAGGAATCTATGCTGACCAAAAAAATCAAATCAGCAAAAAAATCCATTTGGTAGCTACCCTCACAAAACAGAGACCAGTATCGTATTTATTATATGAGCAAAAAGGCGCGGGACCACGGGAAAACTGGAATCATACATATAAGCAGTTTGAACGGGATGCATTCGACATAATGCGAGAAAAGACCGCAGTTTTTACTTGTCTAAAGGGCCATCTAAATGGTAAGATGGATGTTGTTTTGCAAAAAAAAGCGAACGACCTAGTGAAGGAATTTCACGCTAGGTCCGTTGAGAATGTAATGGAACCAAATTTCGTTTCTGTTTCTGCCTTTACTAACGAGTGGAAAGAATCCATTAAAACAGAAAAACATCAAATGAATTTGCAAGTCTCGCTTAGAAACGCGGGAATGGGCGAAAAACTTACCGTTACGGTTGGAACACCAATCGTCACGACTGAATATTAATATAGAGAAATTGGGACGCGGAGGGGAATACCTTGGAAAAAATCATCGTCCGCGGCGGTCGAAAGTTAAACGGCACAGTCAAAGTTGAAGGAGCAAAAAATGCCGTTTTACCTGTTATCGCTGCATCTTTATTAGCCAGTGAAGAAAAAAGCGTAATATGTGATGTGCCTACGCTCTCCGATGTATATACGATTAACGAAGTGTTACGTCATTTAGGCGCAAATGTCCATTTTGAGAATAATACAGTAACGGTTGATGCATCTCGCACTTTGTCAACTGAGGCTCCGTTTGAATATGTTCGAAAAATGCGTGCATCTGTATTGGTGATGGGCCCGCTTCTTGCTCGCACAGGCCACTCGAGAGTGGCATTGCCTGGAGGATGCGCGATCGGATCAAGACCGATTGACCAGCATTTAAAAGGCTTTGAAGCAATGGGCGCTAAGATTAAAGTCGGAAACGGCTTTATCGAAGCAACTGTAGAAGGCCGCCTTCAAGGGGCGAAAATTTATCTTGATTTCCCTAGTGTCGGAGCGACTGAAAACCTGATCATGGCTGCCGCTTTAGCCGAGGGTACGACGACTCTTGAAAACGTCGCGAAAGAGCCTGAAATCGTTGATTTGGCTAACTACATTAATGCAATGGGCGGAAAAATCCGAGGCGCCGGTACAGGCACCATTAAAATTGAAGGTGTTAAAACGCTCCATGGCGCTAAGCATACCATCATCCCTGACCGGATCGAAGCGGGAACTTTCATGGTGGCCGCAGCGATCACTCAAGGGAATGTTCTTGTGCAGGGGGCTGTTCCTGAGCATTTAACATCTTTAATTGCGAAAATGGAAGAAATGGGCGTTCAAATTATAGAAGAAGCTGACGGTCTTCGCATTATCGGTCCTGCTGAATTAAAGCCGATCGATTTGAAAACAATGCCTCATCCAGGTTTCCCGACTGATATGCAGTCACAGATGATGGCTCTTTTAATGCGCGCAAACGGCACCAGCATGATTACGGAAACCGTGTTCGAAAACCGCTTTATGCATGCCGAAGAATTCCGCCGGATGAACGGGGATATTAAAATTGAAGGACGTTCTGTCATCATTAACGGCCCTGTACAGCTTCAAGGCGCAGAAGTAGCCGCAACTGACCTGCGTGCAGGTGCTGCTCTTGTTCTGGCTGGTCTTGTTGCTGACGGCCATACACGTGTTACAGAATTAAAGCACTTAGACCGCGGGTATGTTAACTTCCATCAAAAACTCGCGGGTCTTGGCGCCGATATTGAGCGCGTAAATGATGAAGAGGTTCATCTTGAAAATAAAGAAGTTGTGACAGATTTAAATGCTTAAACCCACATGAATCAGTATGCCGGCCAGGCATACTGATTTTTTATTTTCAATATTGTTCAAGCATTCTATATCAGTATGTCTCGTATATCTATCATTATGCACCGGCATTACGATTTCAATACGTGCCGAAAGCCAAAAAGTACAGGCATATTAGCTTGTCCCCGCCCATAAAATGAGAGAGACAAAACAGAAATGGGGGCCGCTAATTTGAAACAGCTATTTATTGTACTAGCAGGAATATGCATGCTGATTTTACTCGTACCAACACTGCTTGTTCTTCCTTTTCACGGGGATACCGGGATGCCAAAAACAAACAAACACACTGAACAAAAGGAGGAAAAAGAGCCGGTGACATTAAAAAAGTCTCCCGTTTCGATTCCGGTCTACAGAACGGCTGACCGAAAAGTAGAAGACATTCCCCTTGAAGAGTATGTCATCGGGGTTGTCGCCTCTGAAATGCCGGCTGATTTTGAAATGGAAGCTTTAAAGGCACAAGCCCTTGCAGCACGCACTTACATCGTGAGACAAATGGTATCTGATCAGGCCGTACAGTCGCCCAAAGGGTCGCTTGTCGATGATACGCAAATGTTCCAGGTGTATAAAAGCAATTCAGAGCTTCGCCGAATTTGGAAGGATGATTATGATTGGAAAATAAAGAAGGTGACACAGGCTGTAGCCGGTACTCAGGGAAAAATTTTAACCTATGATCATAAGCCGATTGATGCTTCGTTCTTTTCTACGAGCAACGGCTATACGGAAAATGCAGGAGCTTACTGGACGAGTGATATTCCATATCTTAAAAGCGTAAAAAGCGCATGGGACAAAAAGTCGCCCAAATTTTTAAATCACAAAACATTTACAGTTGCTGAATTTGAGAAAAAGCTCGGTGTAACGCTTGATGACTCAAACAATATCGGGAAGATAACCGGGCGAACACCCGGAAAGCGCGTGGCAGCGGCTGTCATCAACGGAAAGAAGCTTGATGGAAGGGATATTCGCGAAAAACTCGGGCTGAAATCGGCGGATTTTGATTGGAAGCGCAAAGGCAATCAAATCATCATAACGACGAGGGGTTACGGCCACGGCGTGGGAATGAGTCAATATGGGGCCCATTATATGGCGCAAGACGGAAAAAAGGCAGAGGACATCGTCAAATATTATTACAAAGGAACGGCCATTTCCAAAGCCGATCAATTTTTAAATAAATATATGGCGAAAAAATAAACATGATAAGGTATGTCAAATGTGTCATTGCCAGGATCCTCATCCACCCAAAAGTATTATACAAAAATTACAAAAATAATGTGTCAGAGGACTTGCCTTATAGCGTCCAAAGACCGTTAATTGACTGAACACCGGCAGCGAACCGGGTGTTAATGACCAATTAAAGCGCTTGATTTATGCGAAAGTAAATAACGGTGAAAAGGAGGCATGTCCTATTTATTTCTCCCTGGTGTTCTTCTACGATAATGATGTATCGAACGACTCTTAAAAATGAAAGGAGAACAGGGAGAATGAAGAAGACACTCACAGCGGGTATTCTGGCGGCCTTAGTTTTAAGTTTGGGATCGCCTGCATTTGCGGCGGAAAAAAAGCAGGAGGCAACTGTACCGGCAGATGCGCCTAACGTTGCGATTATGCTTGACGCGAGCGGAAGCATGGCCAGAAAAATCGACGGGGTATCAAAATACGAACTTGCCAAAAAAGAAGCTTTCAACTTTGGCTCAGAGCTTGAGAATACAAACGTACTCATGCGTGTTTTCGGTTCAGAGGGTAACAATAAAAATTCCGGAAAGATTCAATCTTGTAATGCCATTAGAGGCGTCTACGGATTCCAAACATATGATGAACAAAGCTTCAGAAATTCATTGAATGGAATCAAACCGACAGGCTGGACACCGATTGCAAACGCTCTTCAAGATGCAAAAAACGCATTTGATCAGCTTGACAACAATGGGAAAAATGTTGTTTATCTGCTTACAGATGGAGAGGAAACGTGCGGCGGAAATCCTGTCAAAGTAGCGACAGAATTGCGCAAATCCGACCGTGAAACAGTCGTCAATGTCATTGGCTTTGATTTCGGCGAAGGATATCATGGTCAGCTGACAAGCATCGCAAAAGCTGGCGGCGGTGAGTACTTCCAAGCTAAAACCCAAAAAGACATTAAACGAATCTTTACTCAAGAAGCAGCCAAGCTTACAAAGTAACAATGAAAGAGGCCGAGGAAAGTCCCCGGCCTTTTTGTTTGCCGGAAGATATGTTTCAGTTTACAAATATTAAGTTCTTGTGTCAGAGCATTCAGTCGCACTGTATCCTTTGGCGGGGTTATTGTCCGTGCCTTCGCCATTATTGGGAAGATTATGACCTTTTAGCATACTTTTTTGATAGGACTTAAGTGAAAATGCCGCTTATGAAGAGCAATGCTCATGAAAAATAGGCGATTTTAAAAAGGAGATACGGCCTATTTATTTCCGGCAGGCCTTCTTTTACGATGTTTGTGGACTTGTTCTATAACGAACAATCCGATCATCATAACAAACACGGAAAGGAATGTGAGAAGGATGAAAAAGGGTTTTGCATTATTGTCCACGTTCACGATGCTTTTGTCTTTGGCGCCGGCAGCTTTTGCGGCTGAAGACGCCGGCAAAGAAGATGTCAATGTTGCGGTTGTGCTGGATGCAAGCGGAAGCATGGCGCAAAAAATCGATGGGGAAAAGAAATTCGACATTGCCAAAGAGTCAGTTAACGATTTTGCTGACCTGCTTTCAAGTAATGCAAATGTCATGCTGAATGTGTTCGGACATAAAGGAAACAATAAATTATCAGGAAAAGCGGAATCATGCGGTACAACGGAAACGGTTTATGATCTGCAGCCGTTCTCTACAGGCGCATTTCAAGCTTCTTTGAGCGGAATCAAGCCTACAGGCTGGTCTCCGATTGCCAAATCACTTTACGATGTGAAAGATCAACTGTCTGATAAGGACGGCAAAAATTACGTCTATATCGTGACTGACGGTGAGGAAACGTGCGGGGGAGACCCTGTTCAGGCAGCGAAAGACCTTCGCCAATCCAACATTAAAACGATCATCAATATCGTTGGTTTAGACGTGAAAACGACTAAAGAAAAAGCCAAACTTCAAAAAGTGGCGAAAGCCGGAGGCGGCCAACTGATTGAGGCTGATACACCATCAGAATTTAAAGAAGTATGGAAAGAAGAAGGCGTAAAACTGTCTAAGTAAATCCATGCGGAAGAGGGGCGGCATTTGAAGCCGTCCCGTTTTCATGCGTCCATTGTTTACTCCGTTGTCATCTCGAGTTCTTCAATCCGTTTTTCAACGTAGCGCTGATCTTTTCTGGAGTGAAACGTCTCCGCCTTTTCGATGATGGCCTCTGTGTTGTATTCGGGAATTTTTGCATGGCTTTCATACACGCCTTGAGGGATCAGCACATTTCCCTCAGGCCAATAGACCGCGGCATTTCCCCGTTTCACATCTGCATATTTGGCGCGCCCCTGAAACGTTCCAAACCGGTTGAACAAAACGATCGCTTCTCCATTTTTAATATAAAGCTCTTCAGCATCTTTCCGGTTGATCATGATATCATAGCGTTCCGCGTTATTAAACGGATCCTTATCGCTGTAAATCATGGAGTTGAACTGTTTTCCGCGCCTTGTCGTTACAAGGAAGCGCCCTTCCGTCCGTCTGTTTTCGGGAAGATCGGCAGGAATCAGGTTTCCGCGGCCGTCTGCCGTCGGAAAAACGCCGCCTTCGCAAAGCCAGGCCCCTCCCCATTGAAAGACATCTCCACGGTTTTTTAGATGCTGAATGCCGTCATAGTTCCGGTTGGCTTCGGCGATTTCTTTGCGGATCTCCGCCGCGCTTGAAAAATGGATTCGTTCTTTGTCTTCCGGCCGGACGCGTTTGGCGAGATCGACATATATATCCCACTCCGGGCGGGCTTCTCCGATCCGCGGCCCTTTAATTTCAGGACTGAAGTAGACCATCCGCTCTGTGCTCGTCGAAGTGCCGCCGCCGGGCTGTTCATACCTCGTCATCGCCGGCAGGGCAATGACTTCTTCTTTTGCATCGAGAAGTGTTGATGTGTTGAACATAATATCCTGGTGAACCCTGAGTTCGATTTCGGACAGCGCCTTCTCGATAAAAGCAGGATTCGGCATCGTTTCGAGAAAGTTGCCGCCGCTTGTGTAAAATGCTTTGACTTTTTTCGGATGGCCATCGGGAAGGAGCATGTTTTCAATGGTCTGGCCGATTGTATCCCCCTGCCATCTCGGAATCTCAAAGCCCCAAATCTTCTCGATCCGCGCCGCATGTTCCTCATCAAAATCACCGCCGGGCAATGCGAAGGGGTCCGCTCCCATTTCTCCTGAGCCCTGAACGCCGCTGTGGCCCCTGATCGGCATGACACCGCAATGTTTTCTTCCGATAAAGCCCTGAAGGAGGGCGAGATTGGCAACCTGTGAAATATTGTCGGTCGCAAAACGGTGCTGTGTAAGCCCCATGCTCCAGACAAAAACGCCGGTTTTCGCGTTTGCCAGCAATAAAGCGAATTCTTTCATGCTCTCTTTTGATAAACCGGAGGACGCCTCAAGCGCCTCCCATGTCTGTTTTGAAATATGCCGCTTCAGCTCAGTGAAGCCGTTTGTGTTTGCTTCAATAAAGGATCGGTCCAGCGCCGAACCGGGCGTCTGCTCCTCCATGTCAAACCAGTGCTTTATCACCCCGTTCATAAATGCGATGTCCCCGCCGATATTGACCTGATACACATCATCAACGATCTTTGTGCCGAATAGGGCGCTATCTGGTATTGAGGGAATCCAGTAGTTTTCCATGGCGGGCTCTCGATAAGGATTGATCATGATGATTTTTGTTCCCGCTTTTTTTGCGGCATACATATATTTGGTGGATACAGGCTGATTATTGGCGGCGACAGACCCCCAGAACACGAGGACGTCCGTGCCGATCCAATCTTGGTAACTGCAGCTGGAAGCGCCGATTCCAAGAGACCTTTTTAAAGCTGTTTTGCTTGGCGAATGGCAGATCCGGGATGCATTGTCGATGTTGTTTGTGCCGAGAAACCGGGCCGCCTTAGCGGCAGTATAATACACTTCATTCGTAATACCGCGGGCGGTCAAATAAAAGGCGAGCTGTCTTTTATCGATCGATTTGATTTTTTTCGCAATCCGATTAAGCGCTTCATCCCACGATATTCTCGTAAATGAGGCTTCTCCTTTTCTTCGTGATAATGGATAAGGGATGCGGCCCAATGTTCGAAGTTCGCTGCTGTCAAGGCGCCTTAGTTTTTGAATGTCGGCAAACAGCCATTGATCTTCAATCGCCGGCATTGTGTTTAATCGCAGAACATTCAGCCGGGTCGTGCATAAATGAGGGCCTGTCAGCGTCTGATCGCGCAAGCCTGAGACGCCGAGGGCACAGCCGTCGCAAACGCCTTGGGTTAAAATTCTGTAGGCGTACGGAAGGCTGTCTTTATTATCCCAGGCGGCCTTCAGCGTATCTCTGATATGCTTTGGTTTTACCTTGCCGAGGCCCATCGGCGCCAGGGAGGCCCAGAGCTTCGGCGCCGGTTTTTTGTCTAATTTAATCGGTCCTCCATGCTTTGTTTTTCCCATTTTCTCCACTCCTTTTCAGCAGAAAAAATATTGCCTTCCGGTTTTCATCCTTTTATTGAATGGGACAAGAGAATGTCCGCTTTTTTTCTCAATTGCTTCATATCGGCCCTCATGAAACCCGATAGGAGCAGGCCGATTCCGAACAGTCCGGCGAAAACCGTCAGACTCTGACCGTAGCCTCCTGTCACATCACGAATCCATGAAGAAAACATCGGTCCGGCGAGTCCGGCCGCTGCCCAGGCGGTTAATATGTAGCCGTGGATCGCACCGAGCTCCCTTGTTCCGAACAAATCGCCGATATAGGCCGGGATTGTGGCAAATCCTCCTCCATAACATGTATAGATCAGCGCCATAAAAATAGAAAACATAATGTGATCTCTCATAAACGGCAAAAGCGGAAAAGCGATGAGCTGTACGGCAAAAAAGATGGTATACGTATTCGGGCGCCCGATATAATCTGATACCGAAGCCCAGCCGATGCGTCCGAAGCCGTTAAATGCGCCTAAAACGCCGACAAGAACGGCTGCGCCGGCGGCTGACATCCCTGCGCTTTCCTGCGCAAGCGGGGAAGCAATCGAGATGATCGCGATTCCGCATGTGACATTGATAAAGAGCATCAGCCACAGGTAGTAAAATCGTTTTGTTTTCACCGCCTCATTTGCCGTCAGCTGGGATAAATCAGAGTTCTGCATTCTTCGGGTTTTTTCAGGAGAAAGTCTTTTTGGCTGCCAGCCTTTTTCGGGCGGAGACAAATAAAGGGAAGAGCACATCATGATCAAAAAATAGCAGATGCCGAGGATAAAGAAGGTATTGGCGATGCCGGCGGCGTTGATGAGCAACTGCATAACCGGACCGCTGATCAAGGCTGCAAAACCAAATCCCATAATGGCAAGCCCCGTGGCCAGGCCGCGGCGGTCGGGAAACCATTTGACGAGCGAGGAAACAGGCGTGATATAGCCGACACCAAGACCGATGCCGCCAAAAACACCGTAAAACAAATAAAGCAATGGAAGCGAGCCGAGCTGGACCGCAGCTCCCGAAAACGTCACACCGACTCCAAAAAAACAAGCGGCAAGCATTCCGGCTTTTCTCGGTCCATGTTTTTCTACGAAATGCCCCAAAAAAGCGGCTGACAATCCAAGACATAAAATCGCGATGCTGAACGTCAGGCTGATTTGGCTCAGGCTCCAGCCGAATTTGTCGGCAAGCGGATTTGTAAAGACGCTCCATGCGTATACCGAACCGATTGACAAATGAATGCCGACGGCACATAAAGCAATAAGCCATCTGTTTTTCGCTTTTTTCATGTTTCATCCTCCTAAGGAAGTGAAAGACCGCTGCAAGAGGGGGACGGAGGGAATTGGTGCGGATAATAATGATAGCGCTTTCAAAAATAGTATCATATTTTCCGGCTATCAACAAGATTGAATTCCCAAATTTAGCCGTCTGCAGGTTGTGAAATATGATGATATACGAGTATAGTAATAGGAGAAAGGGGCGGGGTACCAATGAACAAAAACATCACAACAAGCCGCAATATTTTCCGTTATGATAATGGAGAGCTGACACAGCAAGTGGATCAAATGGCGACAGAATACCCCCTGACTGTGATGGTAAATGGCGAGGAATTTGTCACACTTGTTTGTTCGCCGGACAGCCTGGAAGAACTTGTGATTGGATTTCTTGCTTCTGAAGGGGTTATCCGATTTAAAAAAGAGATTAAAAGGTTTACAATAGATGAAAGTCTTGGTTTCGCATATATTGATCTTGTCAGCCCAAACAAGCTGCGGCTTCAAGATTACACGAAACGCG
This sequence comes from Bacillus sonorensis NBRC 101234 = KCTC 13918, assembly GCF_001592005.1. Classification (GTDB taxonomy): domain Bacteria; phylum Bacillota; class Bacilli; order Bacillales; family Bacillaceae; genus Bacillus; species Bacillus sonorensis. The sequence continues at coordinate 155,110 of NZ_BCVZ01000001.1, read as the reverse complement.
TCATCGGTTCCTGCTGCGGCAAAGGCCGGCATTTTTATTTCCGGCAGGATGTCAAAACGGCAAAAACGGCGCTTCATACCGTGAAGATTAAGCCGGAGAACTGTTTGGCGCTCATGCAGGATATGCAGAAAAACAGCAAGCTTTTTCAGCATACGGGCGGCGTCCACAATGCCGCTCTATGCAGCGCCGAAAAAGTGCTGGTGACGCGGTCTGATATCGGGAGGCACAACGCGCTGGATAAATTGTACGGATATTGTTTATTACATCAGATTCCGGTTCATGACAAATTGATCGTATTCAGCGGCAGAATTTCTTCTGAAGTCCTGCTGAAGGCTGCGAAAATCGGCGTATCCGCGGTCATTTCCAAATCGGCTCCGACCGAGCTCGCCATTCAAATGGCGGAGGAACTGAATATCATGACGATCGGGTTTGCAAGAAACCGGTCATTCAACGTATACACCCACCACGAGCGAATACAGCTATCTTAAGGAGGCCAACGCGCATGACCGCACAGAACGAACATATATTGGATCAAAAAGGCCGGCCGCTTCGGGATTTGCGAATCTCGGTCACCGACCGCTGCAATTTAAGGTGCACATATTGCATGCCTGCCGAAATTTTTGGACCGGATTATCCATTTTTGCCAAAGGGAGAGCTTCTTTCTTTTGAAGAGCTTGAACGTTTGGCGAGTCTTTTTGTCACGGTGTTCGGTGTTGAAAAAATCCGTCTCACGGGCGGAGAGCCGCTGATGAGAAAAGATATGCCCGAATTGGTCGGCAAACTGGCCCGGATTCCGGGGCTCCGCGACATCGCAATGACGACAAACGGCGTGCTCTTGCCGGTTTACGCGGAAAAATTGAAAAAAGCCGGCTTAAAACGAGTTACCGTCAGTCTGGATTCGCTTGATGACGACCGCTTTAAAGCGATAAACGGAAGAGGGATCTCCGTCCATAAGGTGCTTGGCGGAATCGAAGCGGCCCGGCAGGCCGGACTCGGCATCAAAATCAATATGGTCGTCCAAAAAGGGGTTAATGAAAAAGACATTTTGCCAATGGCCCGTTATTTTAAAGAAAGAGGCCATATTTTGCGGTTTATCGAGTTTATGGATGTCGGCAACACAAATGAATGGAAGCGGAATGCCGTTGTCACTAAGGCTGACATCATCAGCCATCTCAACAAGCACATGCCGATTGAACCGATCGATCCGAATTATAAGGGGGAAGTGGCAAAAAGGTACCGCTACCGTGATGGTTCGGGAGAGGTCGGCTTTATTTCTTCCGTATCCGATGCTTTTTGCGGAACCTGCAACAGAGCGAGGCTGTCTGCAAAAGGAGAGCTCTTCACATGTCTTTTCGCTTCAAGCGGATTTGATCTCAGATCGCTGGTCAGAAGCTGCCAGTCTGATGAAGAACTCGTTCAGGCGATCAGCACGGTGTGGAGAAACCGGTCTGACCAGTATTCGCTTGACAGGGCGCTGTCAAAAGCGGCGCCGAGGAAAAAGGTTGAAATGTCTTATATCGGCGGATAGATCATGTTCCGATATGAAAGAGGCCCAAACAATAGGTTGGGGAAACCATTCTCGGTGGGAAAGACAAAGCAGGCCTCCACATTTTGTCAAAAAAAAGGCGGCTATTACATTCGGATGCTTGTCAGGAATCCGGGCAAACCGGCCTATCACGATCATAGGATTGATATGATAACAGGAGACGTCATTGATATTCGCATTCTCCTGGGCGCCGGTTTACAGCACCATAACGAAACGTATTCTGGCAGTCATGAATAAATTTGCAATCAGCAGTTACATCGGAGTTACGGGAGCTAAAAGGCGACAAAAAGAAATCGGTCAATAAAATGGGGCAAAGCTGTTTGAAGTCCTATTCCCTTTCTGGCAATATGGACACTCGTATGCTTGCCGGTGCCGGGGATTTGAATGCCGATATTGCCACATTGACGATAAGAAATATATCAGGAATATCTCAAGTTGATTTGTCTTCCCGGAAGTAAACAGAGTTTGCTTCCTTTTTTCATTTGGAAGCGGCGGCAGCTGACACATTCATATGTTTTAAAAGGAGCGCAGGAGGAAATGTCTTTTAAAACATTCCAAGTGAAGCAGAAAGGGTGATTGGATGTTCGGGCTCGAGGATATCACAAAATTTTTTTGGTCTTTTTTGCTCGTCTTCCCCGCAGTATCTATCCTCCATGTCTTGGGCCACAGCTTTATGGCGCTCGTTTTCGGGGGCAAAGCTTCCCTTGAGATCGGCATGGGCAAAAGACTGGTGAAAATAGGGCCCGTTCAGATCAGGAGCATTTATTTTATGGATTCGTTTTGCAATTATGGAGAATTAAAATATGACAACCGGGTTTCAAACGCGCTGATTTATGCGGGGGGATCCATCTTTAATTTAGCATCCATTTTTATCGTGAATACGCTGATAGTGAAAGACATATTGTCGGAAAACATTTTTTTATACCAGTTCGTTTATTTTTCGACCTATTATGTGTTTTTTGCGCTTATTCCGGTGCGTTATTCCGATAATCACCTTTCTGACGGGATGGCAATCTACAAGGTGCTGAGGTACGGGGAAAAGTATAAAATCAACAATTGAACATCCGGGATTCATTCATTCTCGCCGTTTGCAGGGGAGCGGGTTATCCGCTCATCCGGACGCAGGCGGCGCCCCGTCTCTGAATTGCTGTACGGCTTCGGTAAATGCATCCAAAGAATCACATCCCGCATCATAACGAAATGCTTCCTGTTCCCCGTTGTTCATCACTATGATATGCTCGCCCCCAAAAAACCGCCCTTTCCCAATGCGGAAAGATGAAATGGCGGGATAAGGCATGTCGAGATAGAATGGTGCTCCGAAAAGAGAAGAATAAAAGAGCAGCCGTTTTCCGGTTGCGGCAAGCAGGCCTCTATACGGTGAATAGTTTACTGATATTTTTGCATTATAGGTGCAGGAAATGGCCGCTTTCACCTCTTCATCCGGTTCGAGCCGGCTTTCAATGGCCGCTTTTCCCTCAGCGATGTCCTTCATCAAACACACTCCTTTCAACATATGGTACGAGCCCGAACGAAAAAAGTTTCGCGAACCTCCGGATCTTTTCGTGAAATAAAGTTCCCGGTCCGGTGAAAAATAAAGTATAGTAAAAGAGTTGACAAAAAGACGTCCTGTAACTAAAATAATTACAACGGTGGTGAAAGCATATGGTAAACAGCCGTCTTGCTGTTGCGATTCATATTCTATCTCTAATCGCGTCAAATCCGCGGGAGCAAGTGTCTTCAGACATAATTGCAGGAAGCGTCAATACGAATCCGGTTGTGATCAGACGCATGATCAGCATGCTGAAAAAAGCGGGCATCCTGACGTCGCGGCCCGGTGTCGCCGGTGCAAGTCTGAAAAGGGATCCTGCAGACATTTCTCTGCTGGATATTTATCGGGCAGTTCAAAGTCAGGAAGAGCTATTTGCAATCCATGAAAAGCCGAATCCGGACTGTCCGGTTGGAAAACGGATTCAATCCACGCTGGATGAAACCTTTCACAGCGTACAGAAGGCAATGGAAAATGAATTGGCCAGCAAATCGCTTAAAGACATATTATCTCATCTCTTTTAAACAAGAGATGATTTTTCACCGCCAACATGTAACTTTATTTGTTACAAAACGAAAATGGAGGTTATGAACATGAAAATCGGAATTATCGGAGCCAGCGGCAAAGCAGGCAGACTGATTGTAAAGGAAGCGGCAGAAAGGGGGCACGAAGTAACGGCGATTGTCAGAAATGCATCCAAAGTCTCCGGCAGCGGTGCGGCCGTTATTGAAAAAGACGTATTCGAGCTTCAGCCTGAGGATGTAAAAGGGCTTGATGTCGTGGTCAACGCGTTTGGCGCGGCGCCGGGACAGGAGCATCTTCATGTTGAAGCGGGAAGAAAGCTGATCGAGTTGTTCCAGCAGGTTCCGGAAACAAGATTAATTGTTGTCGGAGGGGCGGGAAGCCTTTATGTTGATGAGGAAAAAACAGCTCAGCTGTACAACACGCCTGATTTCCCTAAAGAGTACTTGCCGACGGCAAAAAATCAGGGGCAGAACTTGGAGGATCTGAAAAAATCAAGCGGTTTGACATGGACGTTCATCAGCCCGGCGGCGTTTTTCAATCCTGAAGGAAAACGTACGGGAGCCTATAAAAAAGGACAAGAAAACGTGATCGTCAATGCGGCGGGAGAAAGCTATATCAGCTATGCAGATTACGCCATTGCGGTTGTGGACGAAGCTGAGAGTGGCGAGCATATCAATGAACGGTTTACGGTTGTGGGCGAAGCTCAATAAACGTCAAAAGGCCTTTTACGGGGAAGCTTCCCGAAAAAGGCCTTTTTGACACCCTATTCGTAGTAATAATGAGTTTCGCTTAAACCGGCTGCCATCCCAATGAAAAAGAAAATCATAAAGAGAATGATTCCCAATAGGACAAGCACAACATTCGCCACCAAATAATACACTTGCCATTTTATAAATTTCGCGTAGTTTTCCATTAGAAGTTCGTGCGGTTCTTCTGCTAGTTCTTTATTCATCTGTGCAGCCGCGCTGGCTGATTTTAATAAATAAATGCCTGAAAAAATCAAAAGTACTCCAGGCACGGCTCCTATCAAAAATACCGGCAGTCCGCAGAGCGCAGTGAAGGCCCCCGTAATGATAGTAAAAATTGCGGCTATTTTCCCCCATTTTGAAACGGTATTGAGAGAATTCCTCAGCCTTTCAGTCATCATCATATATGTCACGCCTTCCAGAAGGTAATATAAATTCCTATTTATTTATACACTACAATAGAGTATTTTTGAATAAAAATGATATATTTTAAGAATTGGAAGCGTTTTTTAGAGGGAATCGTGCAAGGTTGCGGGTTTCCGGTGTGTTATAGTAGTCGGTAGACATACGTTTATATGAATACACCCCGTTCGCTGGTAGTTTTGGTTTTTGCGCCCTGCCGATTGTACCATGCAAGGGTGTGTTTTTGTATGAATCTGACATTCGTTGGTTTTTTAGAAAGGCGGTTTTTTCTATGAAATCCTCTTACTTTTATCGTCTCTTGCAAATTGATCATATAAAAAAAACCGGGGACCTTCCAAATGAACAGCAGCTTGCCGATTCGTTCGTCTTTATTTTTCATATGAAAGGGGAGGGAAGGGTCGAGATTAAAGCGGAAAGCAGACCGCTGCAAAAAGAAACGCTCTATATTTGCCCTCCTTATGAAACATTCGGGATTACGGCCTCCTGTGATGAAATCAGCGTGTATCTCGTCCGGATGCACGCGTATGTATACGAAGAAGGCCGGCAAACGCTTGAACCTGACACAAACCCCGGCCTCTTCTCCGACCTTCAGATGATGAACGTCCATTCCGTCGGGAATCTGGCCGCACGTCTTCAGGAGCTTTCGTCATTATGGCCGGCTTCCTCCGCGCTTCAGGAAATGAAATGCCAGATTGAACTGCAGCAGCTTCTGTACGAGATCTGCTCGGCAAAGCTGTTTCATCCGGAGGATACCTCATCAGCCATTGCCAGAACGAAAGCATATATTGAGGACCATTCGGATGCTCACATCACGCTTGATCAGCTTGCACACATGGCCGGAATCAGTGCCAAGCATTATAGCGAAACCTTCAAAAAACTGTATGGACAAAGCGTAACAGAGTTCATAACCGAAACACGGATGACAAAAGCGAAGCAGCTGATGGCCAAGGCCAGCTACAAGCTGAGGGAAATCGCCAGCCAAACAGGCTATCAGGATGAATTTTATTTCAGCCGGACATTTAAAAAGCATACCGGTTTGTCGCCGACCGTTTACATGAGGAAAAGGCGCAGAAAGCTTGCCGTCTACGGCCAAAACACGCTTGGGCAGCTTATTCCGCTGCACTTGATTCCATATGCGGCTTCGCTGCATCCGAAATGGACGTCCTATTACTACAAACAGTATGCCGCTGATATCCCGGTTCACCTCAGCGCCTACCGCTTTGATGAGCCATGGGAAGAAAATCTGCGCATCTTGTCCCAATCTGCTCCTGAACTGATTATCAGCATGGACAGCATTTCGCAAAAAGAACGGGAGCGTTTAAATGGGATCGCAGATGTCGTCTATCTGCCTTCACAGGAAGACTGGAGGACGCATTTCATGCTGACCGCCTCCCATGTGGAAGAAGAAGCGGAAGCCCGCAAATGGCTCACGTCCTATAAGCGGCAGACGGAGTCGGCAAAAAAAGCGCTTCAGCCGGTCTGCGGACAGTACAGTTTTTTGTTTTTGCGCCTGCATAAGCACGAATTTTATCTCGCCCATAATCGCTCTGTCCGGGATGTTTTCTTTGGAGACTTAGGTTTTGAGTCTGCCGTTTCTTTGAATGAACCGACAGATCAGGCGGTTTCATTGGAAAGCATCGCGGCTTATCAGCCGGATTGCATCATGATTTTCATTTACAAAGAACCCGAAACGATCGCATTTTATCAAGAGCTTCAGCAAACGGCCGCCTGGCAGGATCTAAAGGCCGTGCGTGAACAGCGGGTTTATCAAATCCAGTCAGATCCTTGGCGTGAATACACCGCCTGCAGCCATGAACGGACCATTCGGCAGACCGTTCAGCTCCTGTCCGGAAAAAATCCATTTTAATTGCCGGATATTGTCCATGGTGTTATCAAAGAGGCTTACCTATAATTTTAATTGATAATTATTATCAATTAAATCAGGGGGTTACAATAGATGAAAAAAGTCTCTATATGTCTATTTATTCTGCTTCTGGCTTTAACAGCAGCAGGATGCGGAAACCAAAAAGAAGCGGCTGGCAACACTGCCAAAAGCGGAAGCAGCTCAGCAGAGAAGAGTATTGAATATCTCGGCCATACATACAAGGTAAAAGCCCCGGCTGAAAAGATCGTCATTACCGGAAGCGTTGAATCAATGGAAGACGCAAAGCTTCTTGATGTTCATCCTGTCGGTGCGATTTCCTTTTCCGGAAAATTCCCGGAATTATTCAAGAGCATCACCGATAAAGCAACAGCTGTTGGCGAAAAAACACAGCCGAATTTGGAAAAAATCCTTCAGCTTAAGCCTGACGTCATTTTAGCATCAACAAAGTTTCCTGAAAAAACGGTGAAAAAGCTTGATAACATCGCGCCTACGATTCCTGTGTCCCACGTCTCTTCCCACTGGAAAGACAACTTGAATCTGCTGGCTGAACTGACGGGAAAAGAAGATCAAGCAAAGAAAATCATTTCAGACTATGAAACAGATCTGAAAGAAGCAAAAGCCAAATTTGAAAAAACCGCAAAAGATACAAAAGCGCTGGTCATCAGAATCAGACAGGGAAATGTGTTCATTTATCCTAAAGACGTATTTTTCAATTCAACGTTATACGGTGAGCTGGGTTACACCGCACCAAATGAAGTGAAAGCGGCTAAAACCCAGGAGCTGATTTCATTGGAGAAATTGAGTGAAATGAATCCGGACTACATGTTTGTCCAATTCTCCGACGATGAGAATGCAGATAAGCCGAATGCGTTGAAAGATCTAGAGAAAAATCCGATTTGGAAAAGCATCTCGGCGGTTCAAAAAGATCATGTATTCGTCAATGCTGTCGATCCGCTTGCACAGGGAGGAACAGCATGGAGCAAAATACAATTCTTGAAAGCGGCGACGGAAAAATTGACACAAGACTAAACAGAAAAGGTATTTCTTTATGCACTCAAAGCGAATGACACGTATCATTATAATCACTGCTCCGTTTGCCGTTGTATTGTCCGTTTTTCTCTCCGTCTGCATCGGAGCAAAGCAGCTTGATTGGGAGACTGTGTATACGGCGCTTCTGCATTTTGACCCGGAAAACACAGACCACCAGATTATCTGGCATTCCCGGCTACCGCGCGCGGCTGGCGCCCTCTTGATCGGAGCGGCGCTCGCCGCTTCGGGGGCGCTTATGCAAGGAATTACCCGCAACTATTTGGCTTCACCGTCGATTATGGGAGTTTCTGATGGTTCGGCATTTATCATTACGCTTTTGATGGTATTGATTCCGCATTCATCGGCTCTTGAGATGATGGGGTATTCGTTTCTCGGATCCGCTGTCGGTGTAGGGCTTGTTTTCGGCCTTGCATCGGTGATTCCAAACGGCTTTATGCCCGTTCAGCTCGCGATCATCGGCACGGTTACAAGCATGCTGCTCAGCAGCCTGTCAGCGGCGATGTCGGTCTATTTTCAAATTTCCCAGGATCTCAGCTTTTGGTACAGCGCGAGACTGCACCAATTGAACCCGGATCTTCTGACATACGCGGTCCCTTTTTTCATGCTCGGGATAATCCTTGCTATTTCTCTCAGCAAAAAAGTGACCGCTTTATCATTGGGGGAAGATATTTCTGAAAGTCTCGGACAGAAGAAGAAAGCCGTCAAGTTCCTGGCGATGGCGGCGGTGGTCTTGCTTACGGGCAGTTCCGTCGCCTTGGCGGGTAAAATCGCCTTCGTCGGGCTGGTCGTTCCGCACATCACCCGTTTTCTCGTCGGGGCGGACTACAGCCGGCTGATTCCCTGTTCCTGCATCATCGGCGGCGTTTTTCTGACATTGGCTGATCTTGCAAGCCGGCTGATCAATTATCCGTTTGAGACACCGATTGAAGTCGTCACCTCCATCATCGGCGTTCCTTTCTTTCTCTACTTGATTAAAAGAAAAGGAGGGGAACAGCATGCCTAAAAAACTAGCAGTCATCTACACCGTGTTGATTGTCCTGATTCTTGCGGTGTGTTATGCCAGCATCACGATGGGGGCGTTCTCGATTGATGATCCTTCGGAACTGTTTTCCACCCTTTTTCAAATCAATCCGAATGAGCAGTACAGCATTCTCCTGTTTGATTTAAGGCTCCCAAGGATCGTAACCGCCGGGCTGGTCGGTCTTGGGCTTGGAATTGCCGGCGCCGTGATTCAGGCGGTGACAAGAAACGGACTGGCTGATCCGGGAATATTGGGAATTAACGCGGGAGCCGGAGCCGCAATCGTCGGCTATATGCTGATATTTCAAGGGCAGACGGAAACAGCGAATCTCCTGGCAGCGATGGGGATGCCCTTTTTCGGCCTGATCGGAGGGCTTTTGGCAGCCGCGTTCATTTTTATGTTTGCCTGGCACGGGGGAAACCTTGATTCCGGCAGGATCATTCTTGTGGGGATCGCTATTAATTCGGGCTTCAGTGCCGTGTCTTTGTATTTGTCATTGAAAATGAATCCGAACGATTATGAAATGGCGATGGTCTGGAAAAACGGGAGCATCGGCTCGGCCAACTGGGCGTATATTCAAGCCGCCCTGCCGTGGTTTTTGCTGCTGATTCCGTTTCTTCTCGCCAAGAGCCGTCTTCTTGATACCATTCGTTTTCACGAAGATACCGTGAAGAGCCTCGGGGTCTCTTCCAATCTTGAAAAAGCGGTGCTGCTCATCGCCTGTGTCGGAATTATCAGCGCCTGTGTATCGATATCCGGGAGCATGAGTTTTGTGGGCTTGATCGCTCCGCATATTTCTCGAAGACTCGCAGGAGTGCTGCATCGCTATTCATTGCCGCTCAGCGGTTTAATCGGGATGTTTCTTGTGCTGTGCGCCGATTTTGCCGGGAAATTGCTGTTTCAGCCGTCAGAGGTTCCCGCGGGAATCCTCCTTGCCATTTTCGGTGTGCCTTATTTCTTGTACTTGCTTTTCAAACAAAAAAAGGCGGTTCAGTAGCCGGCCTGTTTTAACAATCAAAGAAGAGGGGGAAGGCGGATGGTTGATAAACAACATTGTGGGGCAGCCAACGCCGCTGACTGTCCCCCGGTCGCCATACCGGGGACTGAACAGCGACTCATGCAGTCGCCTTTTGGGGAACGAAAATACCGGATTTTCATTGCCAATCCGCTTGGAGAGCCGCCTCCATCGGGATTTCCGGTGATCTATCTGCTTGATGCCAACTCGGTGTTCGGCACGATGGTCGAGGCCATGCGGATGCAGTCGCGCCGTCCGGAGAAGACGGGAGTAGTTCCTGCCGTCATCGTCGGCATCGGCTATGAGACGGACGCTCCGTTTGACCCGGGGCGGTACTACGATTTTACATTGCCGGTGCCACCGGCTGAACTGCCTGAACGGCCCGATGGGAGGGACTGGCCCGAATCCGGCGGTGCGGAGGCTTTTCTGACATTCATTGAAGAAAGGCTAAAGCCCGAGATCGAACGTGATTTTAAGATAGACAAGAATAGGCAGGCGATTTTCGGACACTCCCTTGGCGGGCTTTTTGTCCTCCAGGTCCTGTTTACAAAGCCTGCTTTATTTCGGACATACATCGCCGGCAGCCCGTCGATTCATTGGAATCAGTCATTTTTTGATCAAGAGCGTGACTTTGTATCACGTTTGCAGGAGGCTGGTGTTAAGGTTGATGTATTGCTTGGAGCTGGAGAACTGGAGAAAAGCCATAAAAGCCGCATGAACGATCGTGCGGAACAACTGGCTGAGCGCTTATCGGCTCTGGAAAGCTGCGGAGTGCGCACGGAGTTCAATGAATTTAAGGGAGAGGGCCATATATCGGTTTTGCCGGTCTTAATCAGCAGGGCGCTGCGTTTTGCGCTAAGTCCTGATAGATGAGAAGCGGGGGATTTTCCGCCCCTGCTTTTATAAAAAAATAATCAAATTGATCAATATACCTGAAAAAGCTGCGGACAATGACAGAAAACGATTTGACCGCTAGCATTTATTGGTATATTATATTTTTGAGTGATAATGATAATCATTATCAATTAGGTTATTTTGAACTAATCGAGATTCGGTCTAAAGTCCCGAGGAAAGGAAATGATCACAGATGAAAGGCAAGGTTGCTTTAGTGACAGGGGCTTCGCAAGGAATTGGCGAAGCGGTGGCAAGGGCGCTTGCGGAAAGCGGTGCGTCAGTTGCCGCAATCGATCAAAATGAGGAAGGGCTTCATTCGCTCGTCGAAGATGTGAAAAAACAAGGCCTGCAAGCCGGGGCTTTTGCCGCAGATGTCGGTGACAGCGCATCTGTTGACAAGACCGTTGACCGGATTGAACGCGAAGTCGGTCCGATAGATATGCTGGTCAATGTAGCCGGAGTTCTTAGAACCGGTTTGATCACATCATTCAGTGATGCAGATTGGGAGAAGACGTTCAGCGTCAATGCTACAGGAGTTTTTAACGTATCTCGTTCAGTTGCCGGACGTATGATCACACGCAAGGAAGGCGCCATCGTGACCGTAGGCTCCAATGCCGCCGCGGTTCCCCGGATGCAGATGGCTGCTTATGCCGCTTCAAAGGCGGCGGCATTGATGTTTACGAAATGCCTTGGTCTCGAGCTGGCCCAGTATAATATTCGCTGCAATATTGTATCGCCCGGATCGACGGATACGCCTATGCAGCGGTCAATGTGGTCAGACCAGAACGGGGCTCAAGCTGCCATTGCCGGATCATTGGAAACATTCAAAACTGGAATTCCGCTCGGCCGTTTGGCATTGCCGGCGGATATCGCAGAAGCAGTTCTATTTTTGCTGTCCGAGCGTGCCCGCCATATTACGATGCATGACCTTCGCGTTGATGGCGGCGCTACCTTGGGAGTCTGATTGATATAAAGGAGGTTTTGGAAATGATTGATCATCAAATGGTTTCAGAAGCGTTGGCAGAGCAGCTTCTGCATGAGTATCGGACAGGTGCTTCGTTCTTCTTTTCTTCACCGGAGCGGACCATCCTTGCCAAAGGCGTTTTTGCCGCCGTCCCTGAAGAAGACGGCAGCGGGCTGGAACATCTGTCGCAGCGTGCGGCAGCCGTCCTCAGAGATGCCGAGCAGTCTGGACGGAAGAGGCCCATCATTGTCGGAGCAGTGCCTTTTGACAATGCAAAGCCTGCACAGCTTACCGTGCCGGATGAAGTTTGGTGTGCCGGCCCGCTGGTATTTAAACAGAGCGTCCAAAAACATTCACAGCAGGGAATGGCCTATGACATTCAACCGGTTCCTGAACCGGAGGCGTATATACGGGGAGTCGAACGGGGATTAGCAGGTATAGCAGCAGGTGACTATAGCAAAATTGTCCTTTCGCGCTCACTGCGTTTGACATCACCTGAGAAAATCGATATCGGCCGTCTGCTTCAAAACCTTGCACAGCACAATACGAACGGCTACACCTTTGCGGTCGATTTGCCAGAGCGGGCTAAAGAAGAGTCGCATTCAGCCAGGACATTGATTGGAGCAAGTCCGGAGCTGCTTGTTTCAAGAACCGGATTTCGCGTTTCTGCAAATCCGCTGGCAGGGTCCAGGCCGCGGAGCGATGATCCTGTTGAAGATCAGCGGCGGGCGGATGAATTGCTTGCTTCTGCAAAAGACCGTCATGAACATGCAGTCGTCGTTCAAGCCGTAGCCGCAGCTCTCAAGCCCTTCTGCCGGAAATTGAATGTGCCGGCTGAACCTTCGCTGATCAGTACGGAGACGATGTGGCACCTCTCTACAGAAATCAATGGGGAGCTGACAGATTTGTCGATATCGTCCTTAGAGCTCGCAGCGGCGCTGCATCCGACGCCGGCTGTCTGCGGAACCCCGACAGATAAGGCGAGGGCTGCTATTAAAGAGATTGAGCCGTTTGATCGCGGTTTCTTTACAGGAATGGTGGGCTGGTGTGATTCCGTGGGGGATGGGGAGTGGGTCGTCACGATCCGCTGCGCTGAGGCGGAAGATCACGCTCTCCGACTGTTCGCCGGTGCCGGTATCGTGGCCGGTTCAAGGCCGGAAGATGAATTGGCCGAGACGTCGGCCAAGTTTCGGACCATGCTTCTTGCTATGGGACTGAACAATGAATAATACAATGAAATGCTGGAGGGATACATCATGCTGACAGGATGCCCAACATGGCCGGAAGAGTTTGCTGAGAAATATCGAAAGGAGGGGTGCTGGCGAGGCGAGACATTCGGAGAAATGCTGAGAGAACGGGCTGTCAGGCACGGCAGCAGAACCGCAGTTACATGCGGAGACGCTCATGTAAGCTATAAGGAACTGGATATGAGAACCGATCGTCTTGCGGCAGGCTTCTTAAAGCTGGGCATAAAAAAGGAAGACCGCGTCATCGTGCAGCTGCCGAATATCACCGAGTTTTTTGAAGTTTGTTTTGCATTGTTCCGCATCGGTGCGCTGCCTGTATTTGCGCTCCCTTCTCATCGGCAAAGCGAGATCGCTTATTTTTGCGAATTTACCGAAGCGGCTGCATACATCATTCCAGATACTCATTCAGGCTTTGATTACCGCCGGCTGGCAAGACAAGTCCGCAGCAAGCTTCCCGCATTGGGGCATGTTATTGTCGCCGGAGATCCGGAAGAATTTCAGGCGCTCAGCGACTTGTATATAGATGCCGATCCCGGCCGTCATCCAAATGTGAAACCGGATGATATCGCTTTTCTGCAATTATCCGGAGGAAGCACGGGACTGTCTAAGCTGATACCGAGAACCCATGATGACTATATTTACAGTCTGAGAGTCAGCGCAGACATTTGCCGGCTTGATCATGACAGCGTGTATCTCGCTGCTCTTCCGATGGCCCATAATTATCCGCTTAGCTCCCCGGGAGTGCTCGGCACGCTGTATGCGGGTGGAAGAGTCGTTCTCGCACAAGGGCCAAGCCCTGACGAAACATTTCCTCTTATCGAAAAGGAGAAGGTCACAATCGCCGCAGTCGTGCCGCCGCTCGCTTTAATTTGGCTTGAAGCCGCGTCATCGCGCTGCGACGATCTCTCCAGCCTGCAGGTGTTTCAAGTCGGCGGGGCCAAATTCAGCGCCGAAGCCGCCAGACGCGTCAAGACACTACTCAACTGCACATTGCAGCAGGTGTATGGTATGGCGGAAGGGCTGGTCAATTATACAAGGCTTGATGATCCCGAAGACATCATCATCAATACTCAAGGCAGACCGATGTCGCCGTTAGATGAGATTCGCATCGTCGATAAAAGCGGCCGCGAAGTCGAACCGGGACAGACCGGTGAGCTGCTGACCCGCGGGCCTTATACGATTCGCGGCTATTACAAAGCTGAAGAACATAATGCTAAAGCATTTACTCCAGACGGCTTTTACCGAACGGGGGATCTGGTGAAAGTGAACTCATCAGGTTACCTGATCGTTGAGGGCCGGGCAAAGGATCAGATCAACAGAGGCGGGGAGAAAGTCGCCGCAGAAGAGGTGGAAAACCACCTTCTTGCTCATCCCGCTGTACATGATGCAGCCGTTGTGTCAATGCCGGATGAGTTTCTTGGGGAAAGGTCATGCGCATATATCATCCCGCGTGACAATCCGCCTGCCGCCGCGGAACTTCAACAGTTTTTGCGGGATCGGGGGCTTGCAGCATATAAAATTCCCGACCGGGTGGAGTTTACAGATTCATTTCCACAGACAGGCGTTGGGAAAGTAAGCAAAAAAGCGCTGCGAAAAGCGATTGCCGAAAAAATGTCGGCATCCCTCAAAGCGAAACAATAAAACATGAAAAAGAATGAAAGGACGTGATGTTGATGGCCATTCCTGCCATCCTGCCGTACCAGATGCCGCAAGCATCTGATCTCCCTAAAAACAAGGTGTCCTGGAAGCCGCATCCGAGACGCGCCGCCCTGCTGATTCACGACATGCAGCAATATTTTATCAATGCATACACGTTAGGCGAGTCTCCAATGACCGAGGTATTGGCAAATATCAAAATGCTGAAGGAGCAGTGCGCAGAGCTTGGCATACCGGTCATCTACACGGCTCAGCCCGGCGGACAGACGCCTGAAGAACGAGGGCTTCTCCAGGACTTTTGGGGTTCAGGTATCGGTCCTGATCCAGATCAGGAGAAAATCGTGGAAGAGCTCAAACCGAATGAAGGCGACACCGTTCTGACGAAATGGAGATACAATGCCTTTAGAAAAACCAATCTCTTAGGCCTGCTTCAGGAGCAAGGGCGGGATCAGCTGATCATCACTGGGGTTTACGCACATATCGGCTGCCTCATGACAGCATGTGATGCGTTTATGCAAGATATTGAGACGTTTTTCGTAGCAGATGCGGTAGCGGATTTCTCTTTAAAACATCATAAAATGGCGATCTCTTATGCAGCCGACCGTTGCGCAGTTACTGTCACAGCCCAAAATCTCCTCAACGAATTGGAAAGCGGGCGGGATTCAGCAAATGATGAAGATGTGAAAGCAGACGGCCGGCCGTTATCAAAACAGGCCATGCGCGAACAAATCGCCACGCTTCTTTTTGAGTCGCCAGACAATATCAGCGACAGTGAAAATTTGATTTATCGAGGGCTTGATTCAGTCAGAATGATGAGCCTTATCGAGCGCTGGCGCCGGATCGGAGCTGAGGTGACGTTTGTAGAGCTTGCAGAAGAACCGACAATTGACAACTGGTGGAGATTGTTGTCTTCATCTAAAGAAACAACCTTGCCAAATTCAGACTATCAATGAAGGAGGTTGCCATAATGCCTGAATGTCAAGATCATCGCAGGCCATTAACCGGAGCACAGGCCGGCATTTGGTATGCACAGCAGCTTGATCCGCAAAATCCGATCTATAATACCGCTGAATATGTTGAAATCAGCGGTCCGATTGATCATCATCTTTTTGAGAAAGCGCTCTGCCGCGTCATTGAAGAAGCGGATGCATTGCATGCCCGTTTCGGAGAAGATGAGGATGGGCCGTGGCAGGTCATCGATCGTTCAACAGATTTTCCATTTCATTTCATCGATGTCAGTTCCGAGACAGACCCGAGGAAAGCGGCTGAAGCATGGATGAGAGCCGATCTTGCCCGGCCGATCAACTTGAGCAGCGGTCCGCTTTTTACAGAAGCACTTTTTAAAGCGGCGCCAGAGCTTTATTTCTGGTATCACCGGGCACACCATATCGCAACTGACGGTTTCAGTTTTACACTGATTGCCGAGAGGCTTTCAAAATTGTATACCGCGCTCGTACGAGGCATGTCGGTTGATGATCAAAGATCCTTTGGTTCTCTTGATTCGATTCTCAAGGAAGATGAGGAGTATCGTTCATCAGATCAATATCAAAAGGACCGCCAATTTTGGCTTGACCGCTTCGGTGATGAACCTGAGGTGGTCAGTCTTGCCGACAGGGCGCCGAGAACTTCCTCCAGCTTTCTTCGCCGTTCTGCACATCTTCCCGCGGAACATGCCGATCGTCTCCCGTCTGCGGCAAGCTTGACTGGGGCAAGCTGGCATGAAGCAGTGATCGCGGCAGCGGCCATTTATGTTCACCGTCTTACAGGCGCAAGCGATGTCGTCCTCGGATTGCCGATGATGTGCCGTTTAGGCTCAGCTTCGCTGAATATTCCCGGCATGGTTATGAATCTTCTGCCGCTTCGCCTGTCCATGCGGCCTGAGATGGGTGCGGCCAAGCTTATGAAGCAGATCTCAGAGGAAATCATGAAAATTCGCAGGCACCAGCATTATCGCCATGAAGAGCTGCGCCGCGATCTGAAGCTGCTTGGCGAAAACCAGCGGCTATTCGGTCCGCAGATTAATCTGATGCCGTTTTCCGACAGTTTGAACTTTGCCGGTCATCTCGGCGTTGTTCACAATCTTACGACAGGACCTGTAGACGACCTATCAATCAACATTTACGGGAGGCCCGGGGGAAACGGCTTAAAGGTAAATATAGATGCCAATCCTGCCGTATACAAGGACAGTGAACTCGAAAAACATCTGCAACGTTTTCTGATTCTTCTAAAAAAAATATCCGGTATTCAACAAGATGTGCCGATTGGAAAAATAGAGTTTCTGCTTCCTGAAGAACGCCATCAGTTGCTTATCAAATGGAATGAAACTGATCATTCACTTCCCGAGACCACTCTTCCTGAATTATTTCAGATGCAGGCGGAAGAAAATCCAAACTCGCCGGCTTTAGTGTTTAAGGGAGATGTTCTCAGCTATGCCGAACTGAATGAACGGGCGAACCGGCTGGCCCATTTGCTGATTGAAAGAGGAGCCGGACCGGAGCGGTTTGTTGCTTTGGCTCTGCCGCGGTCCGCAGAAATGGTAATCAGTATGCTTGCCGTCCTCAAGGCCGGAGCGGCTTATTTGCCTATCGATCCAGAATATCCGGCTGACCGGATCGATTATATGCTCGGCGATGCACAGCCGATGCTCGTCATCACGAGCAAGGAGGCCGCGGCTCGTATTTCCGATCATGCAAATGTAGCAAGAATGGTCATTGATGAACAAGACACCATCACTGAAATCTGTCACTACTCTTCTGATAACCCGGTTGATGCGGATCACAATGGAAAACGGTCGCCTCTTCAGCCTGCCTATATGATTTATACGTCCGGGTCTACCGGCAGACCTAAGGGAGTCGTTGTATCAGCTGAAAGCTTATGCAATTTTCTTTTATCAATGCAGGAGACTTTTTCTCTTCAGCGCCATGACAGGCTTTTGGCGGTTACCACGGTTGCTTTTGATATATCGGCGCTGGAGATTTACTTGCCGCTTCTCAGCGGTGCCTCCTTCATCATCGCTGAGAAGGAGATTGTTCAAGATCCTCCGGCGCTGGCGAACATGATTGATGAGCAAAACATTACGATAATGCAGGCAACACCGACTCTGTGGCATGCATTGGCGACAAGCGTTCCGGAAAAGCTTCGCGGACTCAGAGTGCTTGTCGGAGGCGAGGCCCTTCCAAGCAGCCTTGCCCGGCGATTGCAAAAACTGGACTGTCAGCTGACAAACCTTTATGGGCCGACTGAAACAACGATCTGGTCAACCTCTGCCGCGCTGGAAAACGATCAGCAAGAAGCGCCTTCAATCGGCCGTCCGATTTGGAACACACAAGTATATGTGTTGGATGCAGGCCTGCAGCCTGTTCCTCCGGGAGTGGCCGGAGAGCTTTATATCGCCGGTGCGGGGGTGGCGCGCGGCTATTTAGGCCGGCCCGGTCTGACGGCTGAGCGTTTTATCGCCAATCCTTACGGACCGCCGGGTACCCGGATGTATCGGACGGGCGATCTCGTACGGTGGCGTTCGGATGGCTCTCTTGAATATATCGGACGGGCGGATCACCAAATTAAGATCCGCGGTTTCCGCATCGAGATGGGGGAAATTGACACGGTGCTTTCCGGCCATCCTGATATTCATCAGACTGCCGCTGTCGTTCGCGAAGACCATCCGGGGGATCCCCGCTTGGCCGCCTATATCGTTCCGGCTCCGGAAGCAAGTCCTGATCCGGCTGAGCTCCGCCGCTATGTCAGTGAAACGCTACCTGATTATATGGTGCCGTCTGCATTTGTCATTCTGCAAGAGCTTCCGCTTACGCCAAATGGAAAACTTGATCGCAAAGCGCTGCCGGCTCCCGTGATAAGCGGACAAGCAGCCGGACGCGAGCCGAGGACACCGCAGGAGGAAATTTTGTGTGATCTGTTTGCTGAGGTTCTGGGGATATCGCGCGTCAGCATTGATGACAGCTTCTTCGATCTTGGCGGACATTCGCTTCTGGCCGGACGGCTCGTCAGCCGTATTCGCGAAGTATTGGGAGCGGAACTCGGAATCGGCCGTTTATTTGACGAACCGACTGCCGCCGGACTTGCCAAACAGCTTGACAAGGCGGAAAGCGTCCGTCCAGAGCTGCAGAAGCTTGAGCGGCGGGAAGAAATTCCTCTTTCCTTTGCCCAGCGGCGTTTATGGTTTTTATACTGTTTGGAAGGCCCGAGTCCTACCTACAATATTCCGGTTGTTGTCAATTTGAGCGGCCGTCTGAATCGCGATGCGCTTGAAAAGGCTCTTGGCGATGTTGCTGAACGGCATGAACCGTTGAGAACGATTTTCCCCGAAAGGCAGGGGACATCATGCCAGCTTATATTGGATCCGGACAAGGCCCGTCCTAAGCTGCTCGTCTCCCATGTCAGCGAAAATCAGATTGAGAGAGTGCTTGCTGAAGCTGTAAGGTACAGCTTTAACCTGGCTGAAGAGCCTCAGTTTCGCGCTCAGCTTTTCGTGCTTGGGCAGGACAAATATGTCCTACTGCTGCTTCTTCACCATATGATCGGTGATGGATGGTCTCTGACGCCGTTGACCCGTGATTTGGAAGCCGCCTACAATGCCCGCTGTCAGGATGCTGCTCCGGAGTGGCAGCCGCTGCCCGTACAGTATGCCGACTATGCCTTCTGGCAGAAAAGTCTGCTTGGCAGTGAGAGTGATCCGGATAGCCTGATTGCAAGGCAGCTGACATTCTGGACAAAGACGCTTGAAAGTCTGCCCGATCAGCTTGAGCTTCCAACCGATTTCCCGCGGCCTGCTGAATCAAGCTATCAAGGTGACACGATTCAGCTCGAGCTTGAGCAGGAGCTGCACAGCCGTCTGCTCAGCTTGGCGAGAAGCAGCGGAGTCAGTCTGTTTATGATTTTGCAGTCGGGTCTAGCCGCATTGCTTACAAGAATGGGAGCCGGAACCGACATTCCAATCGGCAGCCCAATCGCGGGAAGAAGCGCCGATTCATTAGGCGGGCTTATCGGAATGTTCATCAATACGCTTGTGCTGCGGACTGACACATCAGGTGATCCCAGCTTTCGCGAGCTTCTCGGCAGGGTCAGAAACGTAAATCTCAATGCCTATGAACATCAGGATCTTCCTTTTGAGCGTCTTGTTGAAGTTCTCAACCCTGCCCGGTCCCGTGCCAGACATCCGCTCTTTCAAATTATGCTGGCATTCCAAAATACGCCTGAACCGGCGCTTGAGCTTCCAGGTCTCGAATCCAATCTTGAAATCCGGAACGTCGGCGCCGCCAAGTTTGATTTGACGATTGAACTTCGCGAACAGCGGAATCCGGACGGAACACCGGCAGGCATTGCGGGATTCCTCGAATACAATACAGACTTATTTAAGCGTGATACGGCTGAAGCGCTGGCGGCGCGGCTATTGAAGCTGCTTGAGTCCGCTGCAGCCGATCCTGATCAGCCGATCGGGCGGCTGGAAATCCTTTTGCCTGAAGAACGCCAAATGATGCTGTCTGAATGGAATAAAGCCTCATTGAAAGTGCCTGAGGCAAGTTTGCCGGTATTGTTTGAAAAACAGGCCGCCGAAATTCCTGAAACCATCGCCGTCATATTTGAGGATGACACTCTGACATACAGCGAACTCAACAAGCGTGCGAACCGGCTGGCCCGGCTGCTCATTGCCAAAGGGCTCGGTCCTGAACAATTCGCAGCCTTGGCGCTGCCAAGATCATTGGATATGGTTGTCGGCCTGCTGGCTGTACTTAAAGCGGGCGCGGCATATGTTCCGCTTGATCCGGATTATCCGGCTGACAGAATCGCTTTTATGCTGAAAGATGCCCGGCCTGCCTGCGTAATCACAAATTCAGAGGTTGACTCGCGCATTTCTGACGCAGGAGCTGTTCCGCGGATTGTGCTCGATGATTCCCGGATAAAAGCAGAGCTCAAACAGTATGCTGATGCGAATCCGAGCGATGCAGACCGGCTAGAGCCGCTCTCGCCCCTTCATCCGGCGTATGTCATTTATACATCCGGATCGACCGGTACACCAAAAGGAGTGGTGATTCCGCATCAGAATGTTGTCCGTCTGTTTGGAGCGACAGAGCAATGGTTCCATTTTAGTGCAGATGATGTCTGGACGATGTTTCATTCTTACGCCTTTGACTTTTCAGTTTGGGAAATTTGGGGCCCGCTGCTGCATGGTGGCCGGCTTGTTGTGGTTCCGCATGCCATCAGCCGTTCGCCTGCCGACTTTCTGCGCTTGCTCGTAAATGAAGGCGTGACGGTTCTCAACCAGACCCCATCGGCATTTTATCAACTGATGCAGGCGGATCGCGACAATCCTGAAATTGGAAAACTTCTCTCCTTGCGCTTTGTCATTTTCGGCGGGGAGGCGCTTGAACTGAGCAGGCTGGAAGACTGGTATCAGCGTCATCCCGACTATTTCCCGAGATTGATCAATATGTACGGCATAACGGAGACGACGGTGCACGTCAGCTACATTTCCCTTGATCAGAAGATCGCGGCTTTAAAAGCCAACAGTTTGATTGGCTGCGGGATACCCGACCTTGGCGTTTATGTGCTTGATTCATGTCTTGAGCCGGTTCCGCCGGGAGTGGCCGGAGAGCTTTATGTATCCGGAAGCGGCCTTGCCCGGGGATATTTGGGAAGACCTGATTTGACGGCCGAGAGGTTTGTTGCTGATCCGTATGGTCCGCCCGGAACGCGGATGTATCGTACGGGTGATCTGGCCCGCTGGCGCCCGGATGGAACTCTTGATTATATGGGGCGGGCTGACCAGCAAATTAAAATCCGCGGCTTCCGAATAGAGTTGGGCGAGATTGAATCTGTGCTTGTACAGCATGATGAAGTGGATCAGGCCGCTGTTGTTGTGCGGGAAGACCAGCCTGGGGATAAGCGTCTGATCGCCTATATTGTTCCTGCATCAGAGGAAGGGCCGGAGCCGGCTGAGCTGCGACGGCACGGCTCAAGGACTCTGCCTGATTACATGGTTCCGGCGGCTTTTGTGAAAATTGACGTTTTGCCATTGACACCGAATGGCAAGCTTGACCGCAAAGCGCTGCCTGAACCCGATTTTACAGCGGCTGTTAAGGGAAGGGGTCCGCGCACGCCGCAAGAAGAGATATTGTGCGACCTGTTTTCAGAAATTTTGAACGTGCCGCGGGTCGGGATTGATGATGGATTCTTCGAGCTTGGCGGACATTCACTGCTTGCTGTCCAGCTGATGAGCCGCATCCGTGAAGCGCTCGGAGCTGAGATCGGCATCGGCGACTTGCTGGAAGCGCCGACTGTCAGCGGCCTTGCTGAACGCCTTGAGGTCGGCGGCAGCCGGAGCGCGCTGGATGTGCTGCTTCCGCTGAGGGCGGGCGGTGCTGAACTGCCTCTGTTTTGTGTACATCCTGCAGGAGGACTGAGCTGGTGCTACGCCGGTTTGATGACGTCTCTCGGCAAAGAGTATCCGATTTACGGCCTTCAGGCACGGGGCATCGCGAAGCGGGAAACATTACCGGAGACATTGGATGAGATGGCTGCTGATTATATCCGCCATATCCGAAGCATTCAGCCGGCCGGACCTTACCGTCTTCTCGGCTGGTCTCTCGGAGGCAATGTTGTTCATGCAATCGCAACCCAGCTGCAGGAACAAGGCGAAGACATTTCCCTTCTCGTCATGCTTGATGCTTACCCGAATCATTTCCTTCCGATTCAGGATGCTCCTGATGAGCAGGAAGCGCTTATTGCCCTCTTGGCTTTAGGCGGATATGATCCGGATAGTCTTGACGGGGAGCCGCTTGAGCTGTCAAACGCGATTGAAATCTTGCGGCGCGACGGCAGTGCGCTGGCCAGCCTCGATGAATCAGCGATAATGAACCTAAAGGAGACCTATGTTAATTCAGTGCGTATTTTAAGCGCTTATAAACCTAAAACTTATCACGGAAATCTCCTGTTCTTCAGATCAACCGTCATTCCGGAATGGTTTGATCCGATTGAGCCGGAATCATGGCTTCCTTATTTGAATGGGGAAATCGAGCAGCACGATATTGACTGCCGGCACAAGGATCTGTGCCAGCCGGAGCCGCTTGCCGAAATTGGCCGCATCCTCGCAGAAAAATTAGCTGTTTTAAAGTAGGGCTTTTAAAGAAAGAAGGGGGAGAGAATGATGACGAATCCTTTTGAAAATGAAGACGGCACATATGTTGTCCTGATGAATAGCGAAGGCCAGTATTCGCTCTGGCCGGCTTTTATTGATGTGCCGTCCGGCTGGGCCGCTGTCTTTGGTGAAGCAAATCGAAGCGATTGTGTTGAATATATCAGCTCAAATTGGAGCGATCTTCGTCCGAACAGCCTGAAGCCAGCACTCGGGGTTCACGGCGGTGAAGACTGAATATGAGGCCGTTCAAGCAAAGGACGGTTGTCAGTGTCGTATATGTCACAGCGATGTTTATGGCGGCGATGGACGCGAGCGTCGTCAACATGGCGCTGCCGACAATCATAAAGGAGTTTCAGACGTCCCCGTCGGCCGCCGGCATCGTCAATATCGGATACTTGGTCAGTCTCGCCGTATGCCTGCCGATTGCCGGATGGCTTGGCGACCGCTGGGGTACAAAGCGGATCTTTCTGATAGCGCTCGGGATGTTTACAGCTGCATCTGCATTGTGCGGACTAGCCGGAGATCTCAATGGATTAAATCTGTTCCGCGTCATCCAGGGTGCCGGCGGGGGACTGATTACGCCGGTGGGAATGGCGATTTTGTTCAGGACGTTTCCTCCGCATGAACGGCCAAAAATTTCACGTGTTCTTGTTCTTCCGGTTGCCGTGGCTCCCGCGCTCGGGCCGATCATCAGCGGATTTCTTACCGATCAGTTGTCATGGCGCTGGATTTTCTACATTAATATTCCGATTGGATTGATCATTCTGCTGTTCGGTCTGTTCTTCCTTGATGAGGATATTCAATCAGGAGCAGGGGCATTTGATCTGCCCGGCTTTCTTCTCTCAGCACCGGGAGTGGCGCTGGCGGTTTTTGCGCTCAATCAGGGACCGGTGAACGGATTCGGTTCGCCAGGTGTACTTGCAGCCGGAATCGGCGGACTTGTTCTTTTGACCATCCTCGTTTTTGTCGAGCTTCATGTCAAAGATCCGCTGCTTAATCTGCGTTTGCTGGCCGATCGGGTTTTCGGAACGATGAGCTTCATATCGCTGTTCTCTGCAGCCGGATTGCTGGGCATGCTGTACGTATTTCCGCTGATGTACCAGGAAGTGCTGAATCACTCAGCTCTCGATACAGCCCTGATTACGTTTCCGGAAGCATTGGGGCTGATGCTTGCTTCTCAGCTGATGCCCCGCCTTTTTGCAAAACTTGGTCTGCGCCGGCTGATCTCCGCCGCATTGTTGTGTGGGGCTGTGATGTTTGCTCTGCTTAGCTTGACAGGACCCGGGGCAAACCCATGGTTTCTGAGAGGGCTGCTATTTTTGGCGGGTTTTTTCTTGGGACAGGCGGTCGGCGCGGTTCAGATCGCTTCTTTTGCCAACATCTCTTCAGCTTCAATGGGGCGGGCAACGACCTTGTTTCATGTACAGAATCGGCTCGGTTCTGCTTTAGGCGTCGCTGTCATGTCCTGCCTTCTCGCGGTCATGAGTCAACATACGGAAGACCTGCAGCCGGATCTTAGCGCTTACCGGATGGCTTTGCTCGGTGCGGCGGGATTCCTTGCGGCTGCTTTATGTTTCGCGCTTCGTATCCGTGATGCTGATGCTGCTCCCGGCATGGGTACGCATTCCCGATCAGAAACACGGAAGGCACGAGCGGAGGGGAGCGGGCGATAGAAAAATCCCCCTGGGAGGTACCAGGGGGATTCAATTTGCCGATAAACAGGCCGCGAATTCGCTCCGCTATAAAATCGGGGACAGGAGAATCGAAATCGATTCCTTGAACCGGACGCTTCTGCTTCGGTTTTGATATTCTTCATAGGTCAATTCTTTCGATACCTTCAGATCTTTTTCAAATGACAGGACAAGGCTTTTTGCAATTTCCTCATCATATAAAAAGGCATTGACTTCAAAATTCAGCTTGAAGCTGCGCATATCGATATTCGCCGTTCCGACTGAAGCGATTTCCTCATCTACAACGATTGTTTTCGCATGAATAAAGCCGTTATCATAAATGAACACAGAGGCGCCGGCTTTGAGAAGCTCGCCGATATAAGAAAGAGTCGCCCAATAGACGAAAGGATGGTCAGGCTTGTTCGGAATCATAATTCTGACGTCAACGCCGGACAGGCAGGCGATTCTGAGAGCGTCAAGGAGGCTTGCGTCAGGGATGAAATACGGCGTTTGAATCAGAATGGACCGCTTGGCAGTCGAAATCATTTTAATATAGCCGTTTTTGATCTGCTCCCATTCCGAATCGGGACCGCTTGTGACAATCTGCATGCCGATGTTTCCGTGAGATCCGCACTCAGGGAAATGGTTGGACTTGTATGTAATGTCATGGTGATGAGAGGCCTGATTCCAGTCAAGGATAAAACGCGTTTGAATGGAGTGGACGGCGGTTCCCTTGATTCTAAGGTGCGTATCCCGCCAATAGCCGAACGCGGGATTCAAACCGAGGTACTCGTCTCCGACATTAAATCCTCCTACATATCCGATGATCCCGTCGATGATGACAAGCTTGCGGTGATTTCGATAGTTCATGCGCAGGTTGATAAACTTAAATCGGGAAGGAAAAAAGACTTCAACATATCCTCCCGCCTTTTTCAGTTCTTTAAAAAAGGTTTTCCGCAAACTTCGTGAACCCAATTCATCATAAAGTACACGGACTTCCACGCCTTCTTTCGCTTTTTTGATAAGCGCGTCCCGCAGCTTCTTACCGATTTCATCGCCTTTATAAATGTAATATTGCAAATGAATATGATCCTTGGCGTTTTCGATGTCACGGAGAAGCCGGTCGAACTTCTGGCGTCCGTCCGTCAACAGCTCAACGGCATTATCTTCTGTAAACACGGCATGGTTATTAATAATGTGCATATAAATTAAATCTTTGCTGTCTGCCGTCGCTTTATTTCGGAATTGGAATTCGCGGTCTTTCAATTTGGCGAGCTGCTGCTCCAATATTTTCTCAATCCCGATCTTTTTCTGATCCTCCCAGTGAAAGAGGTGTTTTCGTTTTAAACTATGTCCGAACAACAGATAAAGAATAAAACCTAAAAGCGGGATAAAAAAGAGAACCAGGAGCCAAGCCCAGGAGGCGCTTGCATCGCGGCGTTCCCTAAAGATCACAACGATAGCCAAAAGGGTGTTTAAAACCAATGCAAAACCGAGAAATATCGATGTGATACTAATGTTTTTAATAATATCCATGTTGAACCTCGCAAGACGGATTTGTTTTGATACATTCCATTTATATCAGTTACTTATCATTCAAGCAACTATGTCATGTTATACGAGAAAAAAGCAGGAAGGTTCCTTTAAAAGAAAGATTTAAGGCAAAAAACTGTAAAACATATTAGAACTAAGTTACGATATAAATATAAAAAACGCGATTTCATGTTGGAAACAGGATCTCTTTTATTGAAAGCAGGAGGGATTTTTTATGGATCTTGACACATTTAACCAAATGCCCGCCTTTATGAGAAGGGAGATGGAAAACCTGAAACAGGTAGCTGCCCCGATCTTAAAGAAAAGAATGATCTTTCTATTTATAGCGGTTCCGGTGCTGCTTGTCTCATTGGTTTACCTATCATCTTTCTGGGGACATATGTCTTTCGGTATGGACACGTTCATCAAAATGGGCATCGCCGCTTTAGGCGCCGCCTTTGGAATGGCCCTGTTCAGGGAGTCATCCTACCAAAAGCGCAATGTTCAGCAAAAGGTGTTTCAGTATATTCTCGATCGGATGCAAAAAAGCGAAGTCCTGTCTGAAGAGCGGAAAAACCGCTATGTCAGGGCGGTGAAAGAACAGCCGTTTACCGTCATGAGCAATTTCATGGAGTTTTTGCATGAAGAAGAAAACAGAAGGCAGCGCCTGGCTGAATAACAATGAAAAGAGCTGACGGACAGCTCTTTTTTTCGTCAGAATGTTTCGCCTTCTTTTAATTCTTTCCCCAGTATTTTCAGATCATAGCGATGTCCGTCCATCTCGGCAATCCCCGGAAAATGCCCCCATTCAGAAAAACCGAATTTTTGAAAAAGCCTGATGCTCGGTTCATTATGTGCGAAAATAAACGCCATCAATGAACGGATTCCTAGGCCGGACGCCGCGTTGAGCGCTTTTTTTAAAACGGCCGAGCCCGCACCTTTTCCGCGATGCGCTTTATGAAGATAGATGCTGACCTCCGCGGTTTTGGCATATGCGGGTCTGCCGTAAAATGATTCGAAACTGATCCAGCCGATGCATTCCTGCGCTTCATTCTCCACGATGTAAAGCGGCCTTGATTCAGTATGATGCAAAAACCAGTCCAGCTTGTCTTCTGCTGTTACAGGTTCTGTATCAGCCGTGACCATCCGTGAAGAAATGGTGGAATTATAGATATCGACGACTGTCTGCAGATCGTCTTGTTTGGCGATGCGCAATTTCATGATCTTATTCTGTCCTTTCCTGTTCGATTTTATCGGTGCAAAAAAAAGCTGCTGCCGTTGTTTTTTCGGCAATCATGCATGCTTTATTCCGCTTTTTTACATATTTGTGGGCTAGTCTGCAAAAACTAATGAGAAAAAAAGTTTTTTGCAAATGTATATATTTTCTGAAAAGTGTTCAGAATGTTGCTGAGGTGATGAAAGAATGAAAGAGGAAGAAAAGAATCGTACTTCCAAAATCACAAAGCTGCAAAAGTTTTTCCGCAGACGCTGGGTATTTCCCGCCATCTATCTGATCAGTGCGGTCGTTGTTTTAACTGCTGTTCTTTGGTATCAATCAGCATCTAATCACGATGTGAAAGACAAGCTTGCACAAGATGGCAAGAAATCAGCCTATGATAACCGTGATGACGCGGTAGAAGTAGGCAAACCAGTCGAAAATGTTGCAATGCCGGTTGTTGATTCAGAGAATGTTTCCGTCGTGAAAAAATTCTTTGAAACAAACGCATCTAAAGAAGAGAAAGAAGCAGCACTTGTAAACTATGATAACACGTATAGCATGAGCAAAGGTATCGACTTGGCAGAGAAAGACGGAAAAACATTCGATGTTTCCGCATCTCTCAGCGGTACGGTGATCAAGGCTGCAAAAGACCCTGTGTTAGGCTATGTTGTTGAAATCGAGCATGAAGACGGTTTATCAACCGTGTATCAATCTCTGTCTGAAGTGAGCGTCAAACAAGGCGACAAAATCGAGCAAAACCAAGTCATCGGCAAAGCAGGCAAAAACCTTTACAATGAAGAAAGCGGAAATCACGTGCATTTTGAAATCCGCAAAGACGGAGTGGCTTTGAATCCGTTGAACTTCATGGACAAGCCGGTGTCAACCATTGAAAAAGCAATGGAAAAACAGGCTTCTGAACAAGCAAAAGAACCTGCTCCGCCTTCTGATGAGGAAAAACCGAAAACAGAAGACAAACAAGACGGCACTGGTACTGACGGTAAAACAAAAACGGAAGATTCTTCTGATGATTCCGGCGCTCAGGACAAGGGCCAGACCAAAGATTCAAAACAGCCGTAACACATACTGTTTACGCCTATCATTTAAGATAGGCGTTTTTTTGTTACAATTTTTTTAAATACCCGTATCCATTCAGGGGGGAAATCCGTTTATTAAAGTAAGAGGCCTCTTTTAAGGAGTGTGAATTCATTCATGAATGAATTAAAGCAGAAAGCGTTGATGAAATACTGCATGATGATCACCGGTGATAAATGGGACGCAGAGGATTTGGCTCAGGATACAATCCTGAAATTAATGGAAATCAAACAAGCAGACGCCTCGCCCGCTTATCAAAAAACGGTTGCGAAGCATAAATGGATTGACCAGCTTCGAAAAAGAAAACGCGAATGTTTTCTTTCGGAATGGCATCAGGAGAGGGAGCAGTCAGAAAGCATGAAAGCGGCGGATGAATTTGAGCATGTGGTCAAAAAACTGGCGGGTGCGCTGACACCGAAGCAGCTGACGATCTTTTTGCTCAAGGATGTGTTTGCTTATCAGCTGCACGAAATCGCTGAGATGCTCGACAAACCGGAATCATCCGTCAAATCGCTGTTATTCAGGTCGCGCCAGCGCATCAAAACCCTTTCCCGGGATTTTCTCCAACAGGAGGCGGCCGGGGAGAGTGACCCGGAACATGGCAGGCTGCTGATTGATGCGATTTTATTTCATAATCCGGATTACCTGCTTGAATATGCGAGACAGACGTGGCTTTCCAATGCTTCGCAGCCGTCCTGCATAAGCATGATGAGGTGTGCTGCCTAAGGAGGCAAAAGGCATGAACACCATTCCGTATGTCATAGAAAAAACAGCGGCGGGAGAAAGGTCTTACGACATTTTTTCAAGGCTCTTGAAAGACCGCATCATTATGATCGGCTCGGAATTTACGGACGATCTGGCCAATCGGGTTACCGCCCAATTGCTGTTTTTGTCAGCGGAGGATGACGAAAAGGATATTTCGATTTATATCAACAGCCCCGGCGGTTCTACGTCAGCCGGATATGCGATTTTAGATACGATGGAATATGTGAAACCGGATATCCGCACGATCTGCGTCGGGATGGCGGCGTCAATGGGGGCGATCCTTCTTGCGGGCGGAACAAAAGGAAAACGGTATGCTCTCAAAAACAGCGAAATCATGATCCATCAGCCGCTCGGCGGCGTCAAAGGCCAGGCGACAGACATGGAGATTTCCGCGAGGCGGATCATCAAGCTAAAGGAAAAAATACAGCACTTTTTCCATGAACGGACGGGGCAGCCGCTTGAAAAACTAAAAATAGACATGGAACGCGACTATTTTATGGATGCCGGGGAAGCGAAGACATACGGCATCGTTGATGACATTTTGTGAAAAATACTCTATAGACTAAAAGCCTTATGTATTCAAAAGGTTTTGAGGCTGACCTCAATGGTAGCTGTATATTATTGAAATCATTTGAAATCCCCCTAATTTGTTTAAACCGTGGGCATTCATTATTAAACAAAAAGGGGGATTTCGTGATTGTTGTAGCGGCCATGGCTTTTGTAAAGGATTAAAGATTGGTATTCGATTAGCCAACAGTTCATGGCTCCATGCGTTTTTTTGATGGTATGCTAATCGTATTCACATCAATCAAAATCTAAGAGATTTACAGCTTTATTAGCATTCTGGGGAGAAGATAACTGCTGAACGATTTCTATCCGCTAAGAAAACTAAAAAAATGAAAGAGGAAGAAAGATAAAAAGTCCCGGTATTTTGTAATAAAATGTTTTTTTTGAAAATTTCAGATGAAATCAAAAGCTGAGCCTTTATGATTTTAATCTGTTCATACCATTAATTTTAATGTTGAACAGTAATATAATGTTGCAGCTTTCCATGCCAATCTTTATATCCCCAGCTCTGTGCTGCAATCCCATCATACTTGCCTGCCGGAATATTTTTTGTTGAAAAGACTGCCCTGAAATTGCGTGTACTCATCTTATGATCTGCTTCTATCATTTTCACTGGGGCTGTTCGGCCTTTTTATACAGCAATACTGTATAACCAATGTCATTATCCTCACGCAAGGTGCCTGTTACGACAATAGAAATAGCGTGCTTTGAATATGTATTAGCATCTGTTTTAAATTTAATTGCTCCTTTTGAATGCATAGCAAATGCTTCTGAACTGCCAGTGAAGCATACAACTAGCAAAAGAGCAGCTGTAAATAGTGAGATTGCAATTTTTTTCTGCATTATTAATTTATTTTCTGGGGTTATATTGTAAAAATAATGATTTCTGGAGAATTTTAATTATAGACATGTTGCAAAGTAATTAAAATTTAAGTTCGAAGGGCTATGGAAGAACATTTTGCTCTGGAATCGTGCTGTTCAATATCATCTTAGTAAGCGAATACCCGGTCAACATAATCGCAAGGCGCGAGGAAACACTTGGAAATGATTTTTATAGAGTATAAAGGAAGAAGCTGCTCAACCTTTTTTCGAAATATGTTCCAATAAAATTATCCTCAATCCCTAATCATTCAAGTTGTTATGTTTGCCACTCTAAACAAAAAACAGCTCCCCGCATTTCTGCGCCGGGAGCTTCAATTATTTATAAAGCGTCAGGGCCTTCTTCGCCCGTACGGATGTTGATGGTGTTTTGAATTTCGTAAATAAAGATTTTGCCGTCTCCGGGTTCTCCGGTTTTGAGCACTTTTTGGGCCGTCTCAGCCACCTTTTCAACAGGGACCTTGCTGACGACGATTTCAACTTTTAAGCGCTCATATACATTGCTTTCCCGCTTTACCCCGCGGTAAAGCTCTGTATGTCCTTTTTGCAGGCCGCATCCGTGTACATTGTAAAATGTAATGGATGTGACACCGATTTTCGCCAGCTCGGTTTTCAGCTTTTCAAAGTTTGTAGGACGCGTTACAATTTCAACCTTATACATTTGACCGCTCATTCCCTCACTCCCTGACCATTAATCTTGATACGCTTTTTCGCCGTGCATCGTAAGGTCGAGCCCGAGAGACTCTTCCTCTTCGGTTGCACGGAGCTTAAAGAAGATGCTGACTACCTTTATAATAGCGTAAGTGACCACTGCGACAAACAAATATGTTGCACAAATGGCAATCAGCTGTTTCCCAAGCAGGCTGATGTCTCCATAGAAAAGGCCGTCGGCTCCGTTGGAATTAACAGATGTTGTGGCAAACAGGCCTGTCGCAATGCCTCCCCATGTACCACCGATGCCGTGAAGACCGAAGGCATCAAGCGCGTCATCATAGCCGAATGTCTTCTTGAGGGAGAACACGCCCCAAAAGCAGACGGCGCCTCCGATAAATCCGATCAAAATCGAAGCGAACGGAGTGACGAAGCCTGCGGCGGGTGTAATGGCTACAAGCCCGGCGATGGCTCCGGAGACCGCTCCGAGCATTGTCGGCTTTTTATTGATCAGCCATTCGACCAACAGCCAGCCGACCACTCCGGCAGCAGCGGCCGTATTGGTGTTGATAAAAGCGGTCATCGCCACTTCATCAAGCGTCAGGGCGCTTCCGACGTTAAACCCGAACCATCCGAACCAGATCAGCGCTGCACCCAGCAATGTCAAAAGCAGATTGTGGGGAGCCGTGTTGCTGATGTTTTTCCGTTTGCCGAGAACAACTGCAACAACAAGACCGGCCACACCTGATGAAATATGGACGACGTTTCCTCCCGCGAAATCAAGAGCCCCGAGCTCGGCAAGCCAGCCGCCGCCCCATACCCAGTGGGCGACGGGAGAGTAGACAAGCACGACCCACAAGACTGAAAACAGAATGAATGCCGGAAAACGCATGCGTTCAGCAAAGCTTCCTGAAATAATCGCAGTCGTCAGTACTGCGAACGTCAATTGGAACATCATATAAAGTGTATGCGGAATCGTCTCTGTATAATCGGAATTCGGCTCAAATCCCACTCCGTGCAGCCCGGCCCAGTCCAAGCCTCCGATCAGGGGATTCCCCGGTGCAAAAGCAAGAGAATACCCGAACAGAATCCATATGACTGATACGATTGCGATTGATGACACGCTGTGCATCACTGTGCTCAGTACGTTTTTGCTTCTGACCAATCCCCCGTAAAATAAAGCGATGCCCGGCGTCATCAGCCACACGAGCAGAGCGCAAAAGAACATAAATACTGTATCCCCCATCTGCATGTCACATTCCTCCGTCGTAAAAATGATGTTTTTCTTTCAGTATAGTGATAAAAGTACGATATCACGATGAACATGTAAGGTTTCCTAACATGGTTTTTTGGGAGAAAAGCAGCAGGAGGGGGGTAGGGGCGGCCGAAATCAGCGCCGCAAGCCGGATTAATCGGCTTTTGTTACTTCGATCAACATGATCCGGTGGCTGTCCATTTCTTTCACCTTAAAATTGTAGCCGTCACATTGTATTTCGGTTCCCGGCCTGCTGTCGACATTTTGGGTCAGAAACCAGCCGCCGATCGTATCGATTTCCTCCTCTGACAAATGAATTCCAAGCAGATCGTTGACATCGCTGACAAGCACTTTGGCGTTCAGAAGATAATGGTCTTCATCCAGTTTCCGTATATCGGGAATTTCCTCATCATCAAATTCATCGCGAATATCGCCGACGATTTCCTCGACAATGTCTTCAACTGTCACCAGGCCGGAGGTTCCCCCGTACTCATCGACGAGGATCGCCATATGGGTCCGTTCTTTCTGCATTTTGACGAACAGCTGGTATACGGGAATGGTTTCGATCACACGAATGACGGGGTGGATAAATGATGCAAACTGTTTTGTTTCAAAGGAAGCATCGCCCGCAAGCTCAGCGAGCAGCAATTCTTTCACATTGATCATCCCGATGATGTGGTCCTTGTCTTCCTGCATCACCGGAAAACGGGTATGCTTCGTTTTTTTAATGAGCTGTTTCGCTTTTTCGATGCCGTCATCAAGGGATAAGGCGGTCATTTCATTGCGAGGAACCATGATTTCCTTCGCCATTCGTTCATCGAATTTGAAAATGTTGTTCACATATTTTAATTCGTTTTGATTGATCTCTCCGCTTTGATAGCTCTCAGACAAAAGGGTTCTCAGCTCTTCTTCCGTATAGGCCAATTCCTGTCCCGATGCCGGCTTCAGTCCGAATAGACCCGTGATGATGCGGGCTGAATGATTGAGCAGCCATATAAAAGGAAACATGATTCTGTAAAACCAGATCATCGGCTGTGCAAAAAGCAGTGTAATATTCTCCGATTTCTGGATGGCGAAGGTTTTAGGCGCCAATTCGCCGATGACTACGTTCAAATAGGTGACGATCAAAAACGCGGCCAAAAATGTCATGATATGTGTCACCGGTTCATCCAGCCCGAATTTTGCAAAAAAGGGGTGAAGCAGACTTTGCATCGTCGGTTCACCGAGCCAGCCAAGACCAAGCGCTGTCACCGTTATCCCAAGCTGACAGGCCGATAAATATTCATCAAGATGCGAGGTGACTTCCTTTGCAGCCAGCGCGCCCCTTTTTTTCTCTATGATCAATTGGTCGATTTTTGTTCTTCTTACTTTTACGATGGCGAATTCAACCGCTACGAAAAAACCCGTCAGCGCAATTAAAATCGCCACTGCGGTCAGTTTTAGGAAATCCAATGCCCGGCCTTCCGAAAAAAGAAGGCGCACACCTCCTTTTCTTAATCGGTATCATATTGGCTTCATACCACCTGCATATGCCGCGCAAACATCAGGTTTATTTATCAGAACCGCGGGCAAAGAACAATAAGGCGGTATGAACAGGATGAACAGGAGGCTTTGAGAATAATGAAGATTTTTTATGGAAAGGGCTGGAATTGGCATCAGCTTGGCCCTCAGGAAAAAACAAAAGCGCTTGAGCTGATTCAAACCCATCATTGGCCGGAATGCCAAAAATGGTTTCTGGGCGTTCCTTCAGAGAACATAAATTGTCTTGAGATCAATGTCGCATCCAATGAATGCGAGGCGCTGTACGGCTCCCTTATTTATCAGCAGGATGCAGAAGAAGAACATAATCGTTCCGTTTTCCACTTTTATTTAACGAAAGACTGTCTTTTTACATTGAACTTCGATCTTTCTGTTTTTGAAGGTGTTCATCCAAAACAGGTGGAGCATCAGCTCAACAGGTGCAAAGATGCGCCTGAAGCGTTTTTGGTGCTGGTGGGAGAGCTGGTCAATGCCTATTTCGTCGAACTTGAGCAATTTGAAAACAACCTTCGAACATTAAAATGGAAATTTCATCATGATAATAATAAAAGCATCATTGAGGCCATTCACAAACTCCGGCATGAGCTGCTGATCATGAAAAGCCTTGTCATGACGATGAAAAAACTGGCGATGGCTGTTAAAGAAGCATTTGTATCGAAACATTTTGATGGGATCGAGCAGTGCCGGACGCTTTATAAAATCGATAGAGTCATAACGCTTATCAAAGATTATGCCAATGATATCAATTATCTGCTCCATTCCGAGGAAGTGGTGACATCGCACAGGGGAAATGAAATTTTTAAAGCCTTGACCATTTTCACGACGTTATTTACGCCTGTGACCGCTTTCGGCGCGCTTTGGGGAATGAACTTTAAGTATATGCCTGAGCTGTCTTTCAAATACGGCTATTTGTATTCGCTAGTCCTGATCGGCTTTTCGACGGTGATGGTGTATCTGTATTTGAAAAAGAAAGGCTGGACGGGTGATTTATTGAAAGATAAAAAGAAATATATGAAAAGAAAGAGCTCTTTTAAATAGGTTTAGAGGCCGGTTTTTTCGGAAAAGCACATACTAAACCAATGATAAAGGAGGAATCCCGCATGAAACTGAGAGACTTGATGACCAAAAATGCCGAGTGCTGCGAGCCTTCAGCAGCGATTACAGAAATTGCAGGCAAAATGCGCGATCAAAATGTCGGCTCCATCCCTGTTTGTGAGAATGAAACATTGGTAGGAATCGTATCGGACCGCGATATTGTCGTCAGATGTGTGGCGGAAAATGCCATTGATGTCGCCGCCCGGGATATCATGAGCACCGAATTGGTGACGGGCGATCCCGGTATGTCGGCTGAAGAAGCCGGCGATCTGATGGCCAATTATCAAATTCGCAGGCTGCCGGTTGTGGAAAATGAACGTTTAGTCGGAATTGTTGCTTTGGGGGATCTTTCCGTAACGAATGCTGCAGATCAAAAAGCCGGAGAGGCGTTAAGCGAAATTTCAAAACCGGCCTAGGCTGAAAGGAAGAGCGTTTTTGCTCTTCCTTTTTTGGAATTGCCGGCCGATTTAATTTTTGTTAGTGATTAATCAATAACCAATTATCAATTTTAAGGAGAGCATCATCCTCTGCTTGTTCTATTTTTTCATGAGGAAGTGTAATGTTTCCTTTAACCCTTGTTGATAAGATGTGGCGGGAATCTTTCCTATTCGTTTTTCATATTTTTCTCCGCTTAGAACAAATGCTTCTTCTGTAAGATACATGATTTCCACTACTTCCTTCATAATCGGATCAAACAACCCGCTTATACGAATGGCGGTTTTATTTAATGGAATCACTAATTTTGAATGTCCGGTAATGTCGCGTACAATTTTTATGATGTCTTTTCCTGAAATTAAGCCGGCGCCGGGAATGTTCCAATTTTCTCCGTAAGAATCGTCTTTGTTTGCAATTTCCACAATCATCTTAGCGGCGTCTGGTAAGTAAACATATTCGCGAGGCGTTTTTAGATTTCCAATAAAAACAGACACTTTATTTGCTGCCATTCCGGTTAATGTAGGGTGTAAATAAGAGTTTTGCGAAGTTTTTCCGTAATAATCCGGCAGCCTGACAATTAAAGGTTTTGCATATGTCCATCTCTTATTAAAGATTAAATTTTCAAAATCTACCCTGATCCTTCCCTTTTTTGTATGAGGTTGTTTCGGATGATTTTCATCTCCCTTAGCTACTTGGCGACCGTAAACATATATTCCGTCTACAATCACTATTTTCTTACCTAAAATATTTGCCGCCTTCATTACACTCTCTCCAAGAAGAAGGAGTTTCTCTGCCATTTCATGATATTGAACATTGGCACATTGGAATATGACATCTGCATCTTTTGCTGCTTCTACGATGGTCTTGTAATCAAAGACGTCACCTAGCTTATAAGTTAATAGCGCTGTAGAGTGATGTTCTTTCATTAATTGTTTCAATTTCTTTTCGGAACGTCCGAAGGCGATTACCTGTTTATTTCTGGATAGTAATTCTGACACAATTGCCTGCCCCGTGCCCCCCGTTGCTCCTAAAACGATTGCTTTTTCCATTTTATTTTCCTCCTTATTGTTGTAGTTATTGATTGATCAATAACTAACGCGGGAATAAAAACCGAAATAAATCGGTTATCTACTTTGTTTCATTATGGATCATCTCCGGTAAATCTAAAAAATAAGAAATGTTGCAAAGTATTCCCCTAGCTAAGAAGGTTGTTACTTCCTCCTCTGCATTCGGGACATTCGCTGATTGGAATCTTTCCAAAGTATAGCTTCTAATACGGGATAAACCCGCTTTTGTACAATTTCTTATTGATTCTTCTGTCACTGAAAGTCCTATTACCTGCAAGGCGATTTCATGAGGATGTGATACAGACAGCTCTTCATATGCCTCGATCATTTTTGCAACGATTTGCTCGGGACGGGCTTCTACATTTTTAAATGTTTGGAGTATCCTGTCAAAAGCTCTGTCTAGAGCTGCAACAAACAATTCTTCTTTCGTTTTGAAAAATTTAAATATATAGGGCTGAGAAATGCCGGCTTTTTCTGCAATTAATGCTGTAGTGGTATTATAATATCCTTTTTCTGAAAACACCTCTATTCCAGCTTCAAGAATCTCTTCCCTTCGATTCTCCTTTCTCTGCTTCATGATGTGCCACCTCCTTATATTTGTTATTGATTGATCAATTACTAAGATGATAGCATACTTCCATTTCACATTCAAGCAGGGAATCTGAAATGGAAATGTGTTGGGATGTTGCAGTCTTTTGTTGAGCGTATATTTCACAATAGACAGAGCCATATCTTTTCATCATTTCCTTTGGCGCTAGTTCCGGTCATTCGATCACCGGGCCTGTTGCAGCGGCCAAAATAAGACGTGCTGTTTTTTGGCGTAATGAAGAAGAGGGGCGGTATCCGGCAGAGAGAGACCGCTTGCTGCGGCTGCCTGGTTTTGGTGGAAATCTGCTTCCGCCTGTTGCAGCGGCCATTGGGAATGATGGATGTCTTCATAGTACACCCGGCCGTTGTGTACGGTATACAACCGATATCTTTCCGTCAGCCAATGGTCGAGTGTTCCTTTCTGTGCGGTGAAGGGGTCTGACAGCGGTCTATAGCGTGCACGGAAATCCGCGTCTGAACCATATCTTCTGCTGGTGAACTGCACGTGGTTTTCTTCTCTGGAAAAGTCCATGTCGGCATGAAAATACGGCAAATGGAAAAAAGTCCTGGCGCTTAAAACGGCTAAACGTGAAGCGGCGTCAAGACTGAAAAAATAAATTCCCGGTATGCCCCGGTATGTGACATATGTTCGGACATTCAGTTCCGGAAATCTGCTGATAAAAGGCAGAGGCGGCAAAAAACGCGGCCGAAGATTCGTCAGCAGAAAAGGAAGGATGCTGATCCAGGCTTTCCCGCTACATGTCTCCAGTTCCAGAGCCGCCGGAATGATGCCGCGAAGGGATTGAGGTTCAACCGCCCAATGGGCGAACAATACATCGTTCCACGTTTGGGTCATCATCCAGGGGCCTTTTGGAAGCGGAAACGGCCGGTGAGACGTGTTCATTATCATGGGAGATGTCCTCCTTAAGACTGGCTCTTTTTGGTTTATTATATTTAAAATGTTCAAATGTAAACAATCGAAGCAGCACATTGCAGCATATTCAGCTGTTTTGCCTTCTCCTCTCGCGGGTAGATAAAAACAGTTACAAAAAAGCGGAGGAGTGATTGGCTTGTTCAAACATTCGAAAGTGCTTCAATATCCGGCAAAGCCTGAAAGACCTGATCCGCTGTTCGCCAAGAAAATGCAGGAGATTCTCGGCGGGCAGTACGGGGAGATTTCTGTGGCGGTGCAATACCTGTTCCAGGGCTGGAACACGAGAGGGAACGAAACATACAAAGATCTGCTTATGGATACGGCAGCTGAAGAAATCGGCCATGTGGAAATGATCGCGACGATGATTGCGCGACTGTTGGAAGATGCTCCTGTCTATGAACAGGAAAAAGCGGCTGAAGACCCTGTGATCGGTTCCATCATGGGAGGGATGAACCCGCACCATGCGATCGTTTCCGGACTTGGCGCAATGCCGGAAAACAGCACCGGTGTTCCGTGGAATGCGGGATATATCGTAGCCAGCGGGAATCTCCTCGCCGACATGCGCGCAAACGTCAATGCGGAATCACAAGGCAGGCTGCAGGTGGCCAGACTTTATGAAATGACGGATGATAAAGGCGTAAAGGACATGCTCGGCTTCCTTTTGGCGAGGGATACGATGCATCAAAACCAGTGGATCGCGGCCATCAAGGATTTGGAAGAGAAAGAGGGCGTCATCGTCCCGAGCACCGTTCCGAAAGAGTACGAAAAGGAAGAGTTTTCCCATACGTTATACAACTTTTCAGAAGGGGAGGAAAGCGCCCGGCTGGATTGGCTGAAAGAAGTTGCGCCTGACGGGGCGGCGTTCAACTATGAG
Source organism: Bacillus sonorensis NBRC 101234 = KCTC 13918 (assembly GCF_001592005.1). Lineage (GTDB taxonomy): Bacteria > Bacillota > Bacilli > Bacillales > Bacillaceae > Bacillus > Bacillus sonorensis. The sequence goes on along the minus strand of NZ_BCVZ01000001.1, from coordinate 116,277 downwards.
AACGGCCCGGTCGCATATGGAGAAAAACCGGTCTTAAAGCCGGCTCCAAAACAAAGCCACAATACGCTTCCTGATGTTCAGAGAACATGACTATGCAGATCAATCTGTAAGCCAGATGAAAAAGAGCTGAAGGGCTCTTTTTTCTTTTTCATACATACAAATTTCTTCATAAATATTATAAAATAAGTGACAGGTTTGCAGATTTTTTTATTGTCAGGTAAGCTTACTATAAAAAAACAAGTAAGGAGTCAGATCATGAGTAAAGTACTTATTTTTGGCCACAAAAACCCGGATACGGATACGATTTGTTCAGCGATTGCATATGCAGAATTGAAAAATAAGCTCGGCATGGAAGCAGAGCCCGTCCGCTTAGGCGAAATAAACGGCGAAACCCAGTATGCGCTTGACCAATTTAAAGCAGAGGTTCCCCGCCTTGTTGAGACAGTTGCCAATGAAACGGACAGCGTCATCTTGGTTGACCATAATGAGCGCCAGCAGAGCGTCGATGATTTGGATCAAGTGCGCGTGCTTGAAGTCATTGACCACCATCGGATCGCCAATTTCGAAACAAGCGATCCATTGTACTATCGCGCAGAGCCTGTGGGATGCACGGCGACGATTTTAAACAAGCTTTATAAAGAAAACGGGGTCGACATTAAAAAAGAAACCGCCGGATTGATGCTGTCAGCGATCATCTCGGATTCCCTTCTATTTAAGTCGCCGACTTGCACGGAAGAAGATGTAAAGGCTGCGAAAGAACTGGCTGAAATCGCAGGGGTTGACGCCGAAAGCTACGGTTTGGACATGCTGAAAGCAGGCGCCGATCTAAGTGCAAAAACGATTCCTCAGCTTCTTTCGCTTGATGCCAAAGAATTTACAATGGGCAGCCGTAAAGTCGAGATTGCCCAGGTGAATACAGTCGACACGAACGATGTCCTTTCCCGCAAAGAGGAAGTGGATGCCGAACTTTCAAAAGTCGTTGCTGAAAAAGGCTTGGATTTATTTGTATTTGTCGTCACAGACATTTTAACGAACGATTCGGTCGTCGTAGCATCAGGACAGGCTGCAAAAGCGGTCGAACAAGCGTTTAACGTCACATTGGCAGACAACACAGCGACATTAAAAGGCGTAGTTTCCCGTAAAAAACAAATTGTGCCGCCATTAACAGAAGCATTAAAAGGGTAATGAAAAAACCCGAACACCGGATGCCAGCCATCCTCTGTTCGGGTTTTTGCTTTTTATCTGAATATCTTTCTTTTCAACTGCTGCAAGATCGAATCGTAGAGGGAAATGATCCAGTTGAAAATAGGAGTCAAGTATTTGGAAAATCTAAGTACAATGAGTGACACCAAAACAGAAACAAGGATGCTTCCCAGCACATCAACAGGGTAATGGTGTCCGACCCAGATGCGGGAGAATCCCGTCAACAATCCAAAGGCGATCATCAAGCTTCCGAGCCTGCGGTGGCAGAGCCAGAATGCGATGGAAATAGCCAGAGCCCCCGTTGTATGGTCGCTTGGGAATGAGGCATCAGCGGCATGGTGAATCAATACATCGACATGGTGGGCGACGAAAGGACGCGGCTCGTAGTAAATCAAGGTAATCAGATAATTGGCCGCCAAGCCCAAAATGCCTGTGAAGCCTGCCTGAAGAACGCTTTTTTTGTAGGAAGAGCCGCCGAACAGCCAGATCGCGAGCAGCATCAGCGCATACAGGTAAATCGCTTTTTCCGTTACGAAAATCATGAAGCTGTCAAGAATATTGCTGTGGTGTGATAGACTGTGGATTGCGTTAAATAATTCGTAGTTCACAAAATCACCTTTCAGTATTTTAATAGAATCTTATTTTATCAGACAGTTAGGGGACGTTATGACGTTCAAAAAGGTTTCAATTGAAGTCAAACAAAAAAGCCGGGCACATGTTTTGCCCGGGAAGATGATGAAGCGGTTAATCCGCTATTGATATATTTTGTTCTTCTTTTAAGAGGGCAGATTTTTGGCTCCACGTATACAGGAAAAGGTTGATGAGAACAAAAATTCCCGTGAACAAATAAATATTGGAAAAGCCGGTTTGTGAGACGACCAGCCCGAATACAAAGGATCCGACTGCGATCCCTGAATCGAAAAGGGTAAAATAAGTGGCTGTCGCATAGCCGCTGCGGTGCTTGGGCGAAGCCTGGATCGCAAGCGTCTGCAGGCAGGGGGTAATGGAACCATAGCCCATGCCGATGACAGCTCCTGAAAGTAAAAGCATCCCGCTGCTGTTCGTAAAGGCAAGCAAGCAAAGCCCGATGCTGAAAATGATAATAGACGGATAAATGACGACCCCGGGGCCGACCTTGTCGTATAGTTTTCCGGTGAACGGCCGTGTCACCATCATGGCCACCGCGAAAACGATAAAGAAATAGCTGCTTGTTTCAATCAGGCCGAGAGACTTTGCATACACCGAAATAAACGAAATGACGCTGGAATAGCAAAAAGAAAAAAACAATCCGACCGTGGCGATCCGCAGTGCGCCTTTTTCAAACATGTTGGAAAAAGACAATTTGAATACGGCGGAAGTCCTGTCATTCCCCTTCGGAATTCGAACCAGCGCGGTACAGAGGATTCCGATGGTCACGACTCCTGAAAACAAAGCGAACAGTGCGGTAAAACTGATGTTATCAAGCAGATTCAAAGCGATAAACGGCCCGATGACAACAGCCAGGTTCATAGACATGGCAAAATAGCCGAGTCCTTCGCCACGGCGCGCCGCGGGAATCAAATCTGCTGCGATTGCGCTCGTTACCGTCGTGATGATGCTGAACCAAATCCCCTGGAAAAAGCGAAGTCCCAATAATACGTAAATATCTTGAATGACGATGTAAAGGAAAGACGACAACGTAAATAAGATCACGCTCAAAAGCGCCATTCTTTTTTTCCCGAACCGTTCGATAACCGCGCCGGAAAACGGCCTTGCGAAGATAGCAGAAAGCATGAACCCGCTGATCAAAAGCCCTCCCTGGGATTCGGAGCCTCCCAGCTCCTGCATCGTATAGACGGGTAAAACTGTTAAAAAGGCATAGAAATATACAAAAATAAACAAATTAATCAAAACAACCATGATAAAATCTCTCGTCCAAATAGGCTCGGATTGTTTCATAGGCTACATCTCCTTCTCGTTGTCTGTAAGCAGCTGTTGTAATAATCGGTGGAACATTTTTTTATCTTTCTCATCGAAACTTGATAGCACTTCCTCTTCGAATTCTTTCATTTTCAACTGAATGTCATCATATTTCAGCACGGCTGCATCCGTCATTTTGACGACTTTTTCCCTCTTGTCTTCGCCTTGTATTCTTTGCACCCACCCGTTTTTCTCAAGGCGGTTGATCGTCCGCGTCACAGTTGGAGCCTCAACATGCAAATACGTCCAAATGTCTTTTTGAGTCATCGGGCCGTACGTGTGAAGGCAGTACAGGATTGACCATTGGGCGCCAAAAAGTCCGAAGGCTTCAAGCTGTTCATTCGTTTTTTTGGAAAGCTTCCGCGCGCTTTGGTTCATGAGGTGAATGAGTGTCCGATTGATGTGTTCCATAAAAAAGCCCCTTCTTAAATATTTACCTAGGTAAATAATAAACTTTATTCATTTTACTGGATGTCCTACACCCTGTAAAGCAGAAAATTTTGAAGCCCGAAATAAAAATGCCTGATAAACCCCTTGTCCTCCCTGAGTTTTTAGCATAATCCCATTTCAATGCTAATACACTGATACAAACCTAACAAAGAGAGTGTTTGAGGTGAGGGATCGTGGGAGTATTTCAAAATTCTACTTGGAAAAGCATAAAACGAAGAAGCTGTATAAATAGTGATTTCTTTCAGTATACGGATCTCATTTCACACTTCTCACATCCATTTTAGGGAGGTCGAGTGGTGTGCACGATTACATCAAAGAGCGAACAATCAAGATAGGGAAGTACATCGTGGAGACGAAAAAAACGGTTCGTGTGATCGCGAAGGAGTTTGGTGTTTCCAAAAGTACCGTACACAAGGATTTGACAGAACGGCTGCCTGAAATTAACCCTGATTTAGCCAATGAAGTAAAAGAAATTCTTGATTATCATAAATCGATCAGACATTTGCGAGGCGGGGAAGCGACAAAACTAAAATATAAGAAAGAGGAAATTCTTGAAAGGGAGCCTGTTCAATAGGGAAGAATGGATCAGTAATAAACGCCGATTTTCGTCATTTCCCGATATCCTCCATCTGTTTGTCGATAAAAAGCCACAAAAAAATTGTGAAGAACTTTCACAAGTACGCTTTTTTTTCTAATTTTTATGATAAAATATATAATTAGGGCAGAATGTGGACATTGCTGTGAAACAGATTTCGAGGAGGATATAGATAGATGTTTGCAAGGGATATTGGAATTGACCTTGGTACAGCGAACGTGCTGATCCATGTGAAAGGAAAAGGGATTGTCTTAAACGAGCCTTCAGTTGTCGCTCTCGATAAAAACACTGGGAAAGTGCTTGCTGTCGGGGAAGAAGCAAGGAGAATGGTAGGACGTACACCTGGGAATATTGTTGCGATACGTCCATTAAAAGACGGCGTTATTGCAGACTTTGAAGTAACAGAAGCCATGCTGAAGCATTTCATTAACAAATTGAATGTGAAAGGTTTATTTTCAAAACCGCGCATGCTCATTTGCTGCCCTACAAATATTACATCTGTAGAGCAGAAAGCCATTAAAGAAGCTGCTGAAAAAAGCGGCGGAAAGCATGTATATCTTGAGGAAGAGCCTAAGGTAGCCGCAATCGGCGCAGGAATGGACATTTTTCAGCCTAGCGGAAACATGGTAGTGGATATCGGCGGTGGAACGACGGATATCGCAGTCATCTCTATGGGCGATATTGTCACCGCCTCTTCTATTAAAATGGCTGGGGACAAGTTTGATCTGGAAATTCTGAATTACATCAAACGTGAGTACAAGCTGTTAATAGGTGAACGGACAGCAGAAGACATCAAGATCAAAGTCGCAACTGTTTTCCCAGACGCACGTCATGAGGAAATCTCCATTCGCGGACGTGACATGGTCACAGGGTTGCCGAGAACGATTACGGTAACGAGCAAAGAGGTGGAAGAAGCGCTTCGCGAATCGGTGTCCGTTATCGTACAGGCTGCCAAACAAGTGCTTGAAAGAACGCCGCCTGAGCTTTCAGCCGACATCATCGACAGAGGCGTGATCATTACTGGAGGCGGCGCGTTGCTGAACGGCCTCGACCAGCTTCTTGCAGAAGAGCTGAAGGTGCCTGTGCTTGTTGCCGAAAATCCAATGGATTGTGTCGCTGTCGGAACCGGCGTCATGCTGGATAACATGGACAAGCTTCCGAAACGCAAATTAAGCTGATTATAAAACCTCATTCTTTTCAGGATGAGGTTTTTTTATTGGAAAAGCTTAAAAGCAGCCGCCAAACAGCCGATACAAAGAGTGGTATCCTTGAATGTTATTATAGAACAAATGTTCCTGGTTTGCAAATGAAGATCATTACAAGCCTAAAACCGAAAGAGAACCCGCTTTATAGAAGGTATTTACCATATATGAGGTGAAACGATGTTAAAAGGACTTTATACAGCAGCGTCAGCAATGATCACCCAGCAGCGTCGCACGGAAATGCTGACGAATAATATTGCAAATGCAAATACACCGGGATATAAAGAAGATCAAGGTTCAATCCGCTCGTTTCCCGAAATGCTCCTGAGCCGGATTGAGTCCGATTCTTTTCAGACAGGCAGCGGTTCCCGCTCATTTTCGAAGCAAACCCCGATCGGCTCTTTAAATACGGGAGTTTACATGCAGGAGCTCAAGCCCCTTTTTTCGCAAGGCGATCTGCAGAGCACGAATGAGCCGACAGATATTGCGATCAGTGAAAAAGAGGTCCCCGTTAATGAACAGACCAAGGATAAGGCGGCGCTGTTCTATGCTGTCAGACTGGGGAGCGGAGATATCCGCTACTCAAGAAGCAGCCGTTTTTCATTAAATGAAAACAATGAACTGACAATCAACGGAAATGTCGTTCTTTCGACAGCCGGCCGGCCGATTGCCGTGGAAAGCGGGAACTTTAAAGTGGAAGAGGATGGAACCGTGACAGAAAACGGCAGGAACCTCGGAGCAATCGACGTTCGCATCGCGCTTGATACAAGGAATTTGGCAAGGGAAGGAAACGACCTGTACCGGACTGAAAATGGACAGGAGCTGCCGAGCGCAGCCGCGAATCCCGCCGTCAATTATTCGCTCAAACAGGGGATGTCAGAGCGCTCAAATGTTGATGTGACGAGAGACTACACGGAAATGACGACTGCCTACCGCTCGTTCGAAGCCAATCAAAAAGTTCTTCAGGCTTATGATAAAAGCATGGACAAAGCGGCGAACGAAATTGGAAAAATTGTATAAATAAGCTTCGGCACTTTCCGGCGAAGATCGCAATCAACGTAAATGGAGGATGTTGGAAGACATGCTAAGATCCATGATAACAGCTTCAAACACGATGAATGAACTGCAAAAACAGATGAATAATATCAGCCATAACCTTGCCAATCTTGACACGGCGGGATATAAAGCGAAAAATACAAGCTTTTCAGAGCTCGTAAGGCAGCAGATTGAACAAGTAAACGAGAAGAACAATGAAGTGGCCCAAAGCAGAAAGACGCCGCCCGGCCTCCGGCTCGGCGTCGGCGCCGTCATGACCGAAAAGCTGACACACAGCCAGGGAAGCGTAAAGGAGACCGGCCGGAAGCTGGATATCGCCTTGACCTCCCCTTACCAATACTTCCAGGTCGATGTCGATGGCGAAGTTCAATATACGAGAGACGGAACATTTGAATTGACTCCTGCGGCAGGAAACGCCAATCAGCTGCAGCTGGCCACGAAGGATGGCCACCCCGTCCTTGATGAGAACGGAAATGCAATCCGTTTTGACAGGCGCTATCAAAATTTCCAAGTCGATAAAAACGGAACCATTACCGTTTCATCAGGCCAAGGCGGAGCGTCTTTGAGGTTTAATTTAGGCATCGTCCGGGCTGTAAAGCCGCAGGCTCTGATAGAGGAAGGCAGCAACCTCTTTTCTGTTGACGATAACTTAAAAGCAACGGCTCTCATCAATTTAACAGGAGCCGGAAGGCAGGATATCTCCATGAAGCAGGGCTTCCTTGAAGCGTCAAACGTTGACGTGTCAAAGGAAATGACAGACCTTATCGCTTCACAGCGGTCTTACCAGATGAATTCGCGGGCGGTTACGATGGGGGATCAAATGATGGGGCTGATCAATTCGGTGCGCTAGCACAATAAAAAAGGAGCTGGACCCAATCAGCATTGGGGAATCAGCTCCTTTTTTACTGCGGACATTCAGGCCTAAAAAGGATGGACTGAATCGTTCCGGTGTATGGACAGCCGGGGAATTCGCTTAACTATTGTTGAAAAAGATGACGTTTCATAATATACTTCCAGATGTACAGAATTAGGCACCGAATGATTGTTCTTTACATATTTTCCAAAAAAGGAGATGCCAAGTCAATGCTTGATGCCCAACAAATCAAAGAAATTATTCCCCACCGTTACCCCTTTTTGCTCATTGACCGAGTGACGGAGGTAGAAGAAGGCAAGCGGGCTGCGGGTTATAAAAATGTTACAGTAAATGAAGAATTTTTTAACGGCCATTTTCCAAACTACCCGGTCATGCCGGGTGTGTTAATTGTGGAAGCACTGGCGCAAATCGGAGCGGTGGCCCTGTTGATGAAAGAAGAAAACCGCGGAAGACTCGCGTTTTTTGCAGGAATTGACAGCTGTCGCTTCAAAAGGCAGGTCAAGCCGGGAGACCAATTGCATCTTGAGCTTGAAGTCATCCGTTTCCGCGGCTCAATCGGCAAAGGAAAAGGAGTCGCCAAAGTAGACGGTGAAATCGTTTGTGAAGCCGAGCTGATGTTTTCGCTCGGAGAAAAACAGGAATAATCGGAACAGATGGGTTTTGCATGAACCCATTTGTTTTTTTATGATGTATGAATCACGGAAAGGGGACCCTTGTATGTGGAAAGATTTTAAAAACTTTGCGATTCAGGGAAATGTAATCGATCTCGCCATCGGGGTGATCATTGGCGGCGCTTTTGGAAAAATCGTGACCTCGCTCGTCAATGACATTATTCTGCCCGTCTTTGGCCTTTTGCTGGGGGGACTGGATTTTTCAGCACTCTCTTTCACATTCGGCGATGCCGTCATCAAGTACGGGATGTTCATTCAGACGATCGTAAACTTCTTCATCATTTCATTTTCGATTTTTATTTTTATCCGGTATCTGTCCAAGCTGAAGAAAAAGAAAGACATTCTGGAGGAGGAAGAAGAAGCCGGTCCCGATCCTCAGGAAGAACTCCTCAGAGAAATCCGCGACTTGCTAAAGGAGCGTACGAAACATTCTTAACAGTAAACAAAAAGGCTGCCGCTTTTATAGGACAGCCTTTTTTATATATTTTGCTTAAATGCTTCAAGAAGCCGATCTCCGGTATACCCTTCTTTTATCAATCCCTCTAAAATCTTGTCGGAATCCCTTCCGAACTTGGACCTCACCATTTTGCCGTCCAGTAAAACCGAGACATGCTCTCCGAGAACCGTGATGTTTTTGACCTTTGCCAGCAGCTGTGCGGGCCGGTTGCTTTTTTTGGTAATCGTAACGTATGTTTTGACTTCTTTGCCTTCCTGCAAAAGGTATTCAAAAAAATATCGATACTCCTTAGAGACAAGCCCTTCGACCATCCAGTGGTTTTCTCCGTCTTCCTTGTTGATGATCAGGCCGTCGATCAGAGGGAACTCCTCAAGCCGTTTTGCCGTGTCATCCTGACGGACGATTTTCAAATCAATAAGCCTAAAGGTTTTCATTGCTATCACCCCACAAGCTTTCATAGTTGTATAACCATTATAGCATATTCAGTCTGAGAGCTCGTAAACGTGTATGTTTTATATACCAGCACTTTTTTGAAAAATACATATTTCCAAATCAAAAAGAAAAGATGTTTATTATTAATGGTAATAAAAGCAATAAAATATAATGGAAACTGAATTTCTCAGGAACAATTTCCTTTTATCCATATTTTGCTTGCAGGGATTTCTCTTGTAAACTGGGGATACCGCTGATGAAGGGAGGGACGGAATGTTTAATCAGATCATGCTGGTCGGGCGTTTAACGAAGGACCCGGAGCTGCGGTATACATCTGACGGTGTCCCTGTTGCAAATATTACTTTGGCTGTCAGCAGGCATTTCAAAAATGCCGCAGGCAAAATTGAAACGGACTTTGTCAATTGCACATTGTGGCGAAAAACGGCTGAAAATACGGCTGACTATTGCAGCAAAGGCTCTATTGTCGGCTTGAACGGCAGAATTCAAACACGCCATTATGTGAATTCAGAAGGGAAACGCATCTTTCTAACAGAAGTCGTCGCCCGCTCCGCTCATTTTTTGGGCGGAAAAACCCGCGAAACCGCAGAGATCTAGACCATGAACGATTTTCCTCTCAAACTCCTTTCCTATAGAAAATCAATGAATTCTCCCTATTTCTCCTCTCTTGTACCCGGTTTTTAGAACCGGTTTTTTTATTTCGTCAAAAAAAAGACAAATTTAAATTGACTCAAGAATGTCCTGTATGTATAATGTAAGCGAATACAAAACAAATGACCATTACTTGCACAAATGTGCAAATTGTAAAGGGTGATCGTATGGAGATGAAAGATGACAAGCGTCTTTTAATCAAAATTTGCAAAATGTACTATGAAGAAGATTTGACACAAAGCCAGATCGCCAAGGCGACGGGAATTTACAGGACAACCGTTGGCCGCATGCTGAAAAAGGCGCGGGAAGAAGGCATCGTCAAAATTACGATCGATGACAATGTCGGAGCCCATTACGATTTAGAGCGCGAGCTTGAACAGCTTCTCGGCCTTAAAGAAGTGTTTATCTGCGAGACAAAACCGGGGCAGACAGCCGAGGAAAAGAAGAAAAGCGTAGGCAAAGCAGGAGCCGATATGTTAAAGCGCGTCATTAAAGACGGTGATACGGTCGGATTTGCGTGGGGGACGACGATGGCGGGCATGATCGGAGAATTCCACGGAGTCAGGAAACGCAGCGCTTCTTTCGTTCCGCTTGTCGGAGGCCCGGGCACAATGGACACAAAATACCACGTGAACAGCATCGTCTACAGCATTGCCAGTGATTTTGGCGGCACGCCGTATTTTATCGATGCCGCAGCGGTCGTAGAGAAAAAAGAAACAAAGGACGAAATTGTAAAGTCCCATTACTTCAAAAAAATAGAAGGACTCTGGAACGGTCTTACGGTCGCAGCCGTCGGAATCGGAGCGCCGGTTAGTTCATCCAATATGATCTGGACCGGTTTTTACGGAGATGAGGATATGGAGCGTTTAAAAGAAAAACATGCAGTCGGCGATATCTGTTCCCGTTTTTTTGACCGTTCCGGAAAATTAATAGACACCGAGATTAATGACAGAACCATTGCCATAGACATCAATCGGCTGAAAGATTTGGAATATTCAATCGGCCTGGCCGAATCGCGTGAAAAGGTTCCATCCATTATCGGAGCAGCCAAAGGCCGCTACATTAATGTTTTGGTGACGACTGCCGAAACAGCCAGAGAAATCGCCGCGGAGGTGAAGAACAAAACATGATCATTTATTTTATCATTGCTCTTGGCATAGCCTGGCTTCTCCAAAGCGTATTGGGCTTTTGGCAAATCAGGCATTTCAATCGAACATTCGCGGAATACAGGCGGATGGGAAGAGTGGCGGTCGGAAGGCGGACCGGGCTGTTCAGAGCCGGGACGGTCGTTTTGTTTGTCATTGATAAACGGAATAAAATCATTCAGGCCTCCAAAATGCAAGGGGTTACGGTTTTTTCAAGAATCAGGCCTTTAAAGGGCTTTGAAGGAAAGTATCTGCCGAAAATCGGGCAGTCCGACCTTGCCTCTCACGACCGCCTGACGAGGCTGGCAATTCAGGATGCGTTAAGAACATTCAGCATCATCACTAAAGGAGGTGATGTTCCGCCAAAGAAATCGCTGTTTCAAAAGCTGTTTAATCTTCAGATGAAAAAAAGAGGTGAAATATGAAAAACGTAACATGGTTTGCAGAAAAATTTATGGATTTATTCAGACATGGCGGCGAAGTTTTTGTCAGCATGCTTACAGACATCGTTCCTTTATTGATAATGCTGCTTGTCGCCATGAATGCAATGATACGGCTGATTGGAGAAAAGCGGGTTGAAACGCTTGCGAAAAAATCGGGAAAAAACCCTTTGACGCGGTATTTGGTGCTACCCGCCGCCGGAACTTTTATGCTTGCAAACCCAATGACGCTGTCGCTCGGAAAGTTCCTTCCGGAAAAATACAAACCGAGCTATTATGCCGCAGCTTCTTATTCCTGCCATACCTATAACGGGCTCTTCCCCCATGTGAATCCCGGCGAGCTGTTTGTTTTTCTCGGGATTGCCGCAGGCATTACGACATTGGGGCATGAAACGACAGAGCTGGCTCTCCGCTACTTTTTGGTCGGGATTGTGACCAACTTTTTAAGAGGCTGGGTGACGGATTTCACAACGGCTTATGTAGCGAAACAGCAGGGTGTTTCATTAAAGGATTCGATCGAACTTAAATAAGAAAGGCGGTTGACAGATGAGTTCCTATCGTTCGGTTATAGTGTCAAAAGGGCCGGGAGGATTTGGCGGACCGCTGGTGATCACCCCTGATGAACAAAAAAATAAAATCGTATATGTCACAGGGGGAAACAAGCCGGAGTTTGCCGACTATTTGGCGGAGCTTGCGGGATGTACGCTCGTCGACGGTTTTAAGACGACGGTTCCCGAAAAGGAAATGGCCGCTGTCATTATTGATTGCGGGGGGACGCTCAGATGCGGTCTATATCCGCAAAAACGGATACCGACCATCAATGTGATGGCAACTGGAAAAAGCGGGCCGCTCGCTGCCCATATTACAGAAGATATTTATGTTTCAGGGGTAAAAAAAGAGAATATCAAACTGCATAAGGCTAAAGAAGAGCCGGAACAGTCCAATATTCTAAAAGATAATCAAATAGAACATAAACAAAACCATTATAGCACAGACAAAAAAATTAGTGAACAGCAGGCGCCAATAGGCGTCATGGCGAAAGTCGGAATGGCGATGGGGTCGGTTGTCAGCATTTTTTATCAGGCCGGCCGGGAAGCGATTGAAACCGTTATCAAAACGATACTTCCATTCATGGCATTTGTCGCTTTATTGATCGGCATCATCAAAGAGTCGGGAATCGGGGATATTTTTGCGAAATTTCTGTCTCCTTTTGCAGGTTCCCTTCCAGGATTGCTGTTAATCGCGTTTGTTTGTTCGTTTCCGCTGCTTTCTCCGTTCCTCGGCCCCGGCGCGGTTATCGCCCAGGTGGTCGGGTCATTGATCGGCGTAGAGATCGGAAAAGGCAACATTCCGCCGAATCTCGCGCTGCCCGCATTATTTGCGATCAACTCACAGGCGGCTGCAGACTTTGTTCCTGTCGGCCTCGGGCTTGCTGAAGCAGAGGTGGAAACCGTCGAAGTCGGAGTCCCATCCGTGCTGTATTCGCGATTTTTAACGGGAGCGCCTACGGTTTTCATTGCTTGGCTGGCGAGCTTTGGATTGTATGACAGCTGAGATTGTTTGAGGAGGGAGAAACCATGTCTATGATTTATAAAACGAAAATCAATAAAATCGGAGCATTAGCATCCGCTTTCTCAGATGAAAAAATGCTGATTTTATTCGGCGAAGGAGCGCCAGAAGAATTAAAAGATTATTGCTTATCGATTGATATACAGCCCGTTGAAGAAGATGTCATGAAAGGCGATGAGCTTCTGCTTGGCGGGGAATCTTATAAAGTGACCGCCGTTGGGGAAGCCGTGGCGCAGAACCTGGCCAACCTTGGACATATTACGCTCAAATTTGACGGGGCGAGTACTGCGGAACTGCCCGGCACGTTATATCTTGAACAGAAAGAATTGCCTAAGGTTTTGGCTGGAGATTGGATTCAAATTAAAAGAAGCTGATAAGGAGCGAGTGCGATATGGAAATGAATGAAGGGAAAACGGCGTTAATCTGCGGAGGAGGACAAAGCCTCGGTGAAGCGCTGTCCTACCGGATGGCAGAAGCGGGATACGACGTTGCCGTCGCGGACATCAATGGAGAAAACGCCAAAAAAACCGCGGATCAGGCAGCCGAGAAATACGGTAAAAAATCGCTGGCGATTGAAGCGGATTTTACAAAAGAAAATGATGTCAAACGAATGATTGAGAACGTGTCTGCTGCATTTGGCAAAATCGATGTCATGGTATACAGCGCGGGAATCGCGAAAAGCAATAAAATCATCGACTTTCAGCTGAAAGATTGGGAGAAGACCATCGATGTCAACCTGACCGGATATTTTCTTTGCGCAAAAGAAACGGCAAAAGTCATGATCGAGCAGGGCTCAGGATCTATTATTCAAATCAACTCAAAATCCGGAAAAGTCGGCAGCAAACATAATACGGCATATTCGGCCTCAAAATTCGGCGGTGTCGGCTTAACCCAAAGTCTTGCGCTCGATCTTGCCGAACATAATATTCGCGTGAACAGCATTATGCCGGGGAACTTATTGAAATCCCCGATGTTCCAAAGCTTAATACCGCAATATGCGAAAAAGCTGGGTATTCCCGAAAGCGAAGTGGAGCGCGTGTATACGGAAAAAGTTCCGCTGAAGCGCGGCTGTACGTACGATGATATCGCCAACGCCGTATTATTTTATGCATCAGATCAAGCTTCTTATATGACAGGCCAATCCATAAATGTGACCGGAGGACAGGTCATGCATTAAACGCGGGGAGTGACGGAAATGAAAATGCTTGTGGATTCAGCAAATATATCAGAGATTGAAAGCTTGTTAGATTCGCTGCCCATTGACGGCGTTACGACCAATCCCGCACTGATAGCCGGGGAAAAGCGGCCATTTAAGCAGCAGATCAAAGAGATTCGCCGCCTTCTTCCCGATCATCTGCCCCTTCATGCCCAAATCATTGGCAAAGACTGTGCGGGCATGATGGAGCAGGCAAAGGATCTGCACGATTGGCTCGATGGAAACGTCTGGATCAAAATCCCCGTCACAAAAGAAGGATTGCGTGCGATTCAACAGCTTTCTAAAGAAAATTTCCGCATAACCGGAACGGCTGTCTATACGGCTGCACAGGCCGTCCTTGCAGCAAAGGCGGGTGCAGGGTATGTTGCGCCATATGTCAACCGGATTGACAATGAATTCGGCGATGGAGCAGGGACAGTCAAAACGATTGTCGGCTTGTTCAGCATGTACGGATTTCATTGCAAAGTGCTTGCGGCAAGCTTTAAACATAAGGGGCAAATTCTCTCCGTGATGGAAGCGGGGAGCCATGAAGCGACGATCAGTCCGGCGCTTTTCGGGAAACTGGCCGATCATCCCGCTATAGACCGGGATATTGAGGCGTTTCGCAAAGCCTGGCGGTCTGAATATGGAACGTTTTCTCTTTAGCAAAGGGACTGGATGCTGGAGATGTACATATGCTCTAGCATTCAGTCCTTTTTTGCTTAACTTTACTTATTTCGTCTTGATATCATTATGAATTTAACTTATAATTACTTAACAACAACGAATTTCACTTAAGAGAAGAAGGAATGATGAAGTGTATCAGGAGGAACGGTTAATTTCCATCATCGACTATTTAAAGGAGCATAAACGAATTTCCGTTGAGCAGATTTGCTCTTTATTCCAAGTCTCAAGAGATACGGCAAGACGTGATCTCGTCAAGCTGAAAGAGCGTGGCGCGATCATCCGGACGAGGGGCGGCGCCATCTTGCCGACCATTCATGATGAGATTAAAGACTACTCCGGAAGACTGGAAATCGTTTCTGAAGAAAAGAACATGATCGGCAAAGCGGCTGCTTCATTAATCAGGGAAGGCGACCATATCATTTTCGACGCGTCCACGACAGTTCAAGCCTGTGCAGAGCATTTACCGGATATCAGTTGTACGATCATAACCAACTCGATTAACCAGGCGGAGGTTCTTTCTTCAAGGAGGGGGGCGGATATCCATCTTCTCGGCGGAAAGCTTCAGAAGGAGCACAGATTTTTATATGGCGCTTCCGTAATTGAAAAGCTGTCAGGCTACCATGTCGATAAAGCTTTCATCGGGGTTGTCGGAGTTTCTGATAAGGGGCTGACAATTGCCCATGAAGAGGATGGAATGGTCAAGAGGAAAATGATATCCCAAGCGAAACAAGTGATCGCGCTTGCGGATCACTCCAAAATTGGAAGGACGGATTTTTTCCGGTATGCCGGGCTAAGCGACATTGATCTTCTCATTACCGACAGGCTGCCGGTAACAGAATTCCAGAGGCTGCTCGATCAGCACGGTGTGGAGCTGCTTGTGGCAGAACAAGAAGGGACATAAGGGGGAAATCAGCTGATGAGAATGATTGCCGTGGATTTGGATGGGACTTTATTAAACAGTGCAAGCAAAGTGGCAAGGGAGAGCATCGAAGCGATAAAGGAAGCGCAGAAAAACGGAATTGAAGTGGTCATTGCCACAGGGAGGGCGTCTTTTGACGTGCAAACGATTTTTCAGGAGACAGGCATCAAAACATGGATCATCAGCGCCAATGGAGCGGTGATTCACGACCCTGAAGGGCGCCTTTGCCATGCCGTTCCGATTGAGCGGAAAAAGGCGGAAGGAATTCTTCGCTGGCTTGAAGAAGAGAATTACTACTATGAAGTGTTCAGCGATGATGCGATCTTTACTCCGCAAAATGGAAGAGAGCTGCTCGATATCGAATTGGACCGTCTGAGAAGAGCAAATCCCGATGCCGATTTATCAAAGCTTGAACTGGCCGCCGAGCAGCAGCTCAGCCAAAACGGCTACGCGTACATCAACTCTTATCGGGAGCTGTTTGAACGCGATCAAAACCTCAATGTATACAACGTTTTAGGCTTTTCCTTTCATAAAGAAAAGCTTGAAAAAGGCTGGAAACGCTTTGAAAAGGAAAAGGGCCTAACGCTCGTCACTTCGGCCGAACACAATTTTGAGCTTGAGCATATTCAGGCGTCCAAAGGGCTCGCATTAGAAAAACTGGCGCATAAGCTCGGCATTCCGCTGGATGAGACGGCTGCCGTCGGAGACAGCCTCAACGATTATTCCATGCTGAAAGCAGCCGGGAGGAGCTTTGCGATGGGGAACGCCCGCGAGGATATTAAAGAGATGGCCGACGAAGTGGCGCTGACAAATGATGAAAACGGTGTGGCTCATATCCTGCGGCACCTCATCGATCAGAAAAAAGGTTTAAAATCGATTTAATTCGCATACCCTTTAATATCGGCGTGATGCCGGTGCAGAGCTGGCAGCGTAACGATAGGGGCAGCGATTTAATACTTGCCCTTCTTTGATTCAGCATCTCCGACATCTCATCATAAGATGTTGGGGATGCTTCCTTTGACATTGAAGGGCCAAACAGAAGATGAACATCACCTGTGTTCATCTTCTTTAGCGTTTATCAGAATAAGAAATATCTTTGGCCGAGCGGGACGGAACTGACCGGCTGGCACGACAGTTCTTCTCCGTCGGCGTATACTTGGTATGATGCAGGATCGATTTCAATTTTTGGAAGCGCTCTGTTCCATTTCATATCCATTTTACTGAGCCGCCGAATGCCGCGGACAGGGGAAATCATTTTCTCTAGCCCCAATGTATTATGGACACCGCGGTCAATGCTTGCCTGAGACATAAATGTAATGGAAGTCGAGCGGTTCGCTTTACCGTAAGAAGCATACATCCGCCGCATCAATACAGGCTCCGGCGTAGGGATGGAGGCATTCGGATCACCCATTTGCGCCCTTGCGATCATTCCGCCTTTTAATACGAGCTCCGGTTTGACGCCGAAAAACATCGGGTCCCAGAGGACAAGGTCGGCTAATTTACCTTTCTCGACTGACCCGACTTCATGGCTGATGCCATGAGTGATAGCGGGATTGACGGTATATTTTGCGATATAGCGCTTTGCGCGCACATTGTCATTTCCATTTTCTCCAACTAAAGCGCCGCGCTGTTTTTTCATTTTATCCGCCGTCTGCCAAGTACGGATGATCACTTCGCCAATTCGGCCCATTGCCTGTGAGTCAGAGGATGTCATGCTGATTGCGCCGATATCGTGCAGAATGTCTTCCGCAGCAATCGTGGCCGCCCGGATTCTCGAGTGGCTGAAGGCGACATCTTCAGGAACATTGGCATCCAAATGGTGGCAAACCATCATCATATCCAAATGTTCATCGATTGTATTGACGGTATACGGAATTGTCGGAGTTGTAGATGAAGGCAGGATATTCGCATAAGAAGCAAGCTTCATAATGTCGGGCGCATGCCCTCCGCCGGCCCCTTCGATGTGGTAGGTATGAATGACGCGGTCGCCTATCGCTTCAAGCGTGTTTTCAAGGAATCCGGCTTCATTGATCGTATCAGTATGAATCGTTGCTTGAATATCCGCTTCCTCCGCGACATCCATGCAAGTTTTGATGGCTCTCGGCGTCGTTCCCCAGTCTTCGTGAAGCTTAAGTCCGATCGCTCCAGCTTCCACCTGCTCAATCAACGGCGCTGGATCTGAAGCGTTTCCTTTAGCCGTAAAACCGACATTGACCGGAAATTCTTCACCGGCTTCGAGCATTCTTGCTATATACCAGGCTCCTGATGTACATGTTGTCGCTTTGCTGCCGGTCGCAGGGCCTGTCCCGCCGCCGATTAATGTCGTCACTCCAGAAGACAGGGCGACCTCCATTTGCTGCGGGCAAATAAAATGAACATGGGTGTCAACTCCGCCGGCTGTCAAAATTTTTCCTTCACCGGAGATGACTTCTGTTCCGGCTCCTACGATCATATGCGGATCAACTTGATCCATGATGTCCGGATTTCCGCTTTTTCCGATTCCAACGATTCGGCCGTCTTTAATGCCGACATCGGCTTTCACGATCCCCGTATAATCAAGCACGACAACGTTTGTGATCACAAGATCAAGCGCGCCGTCTTTACCGGTGATTCGGCCATTTTGTCCCATACCATCGCGAATCGTTTTTCCTCCGCCAAAAATCATTTCTTCCCCGTAAACAGTGAAATCTTTTTCGACTTCAATCCAAAGATCGGTATCCCCGAGCCTGATTTTATCACCTGTTGTCGGTCCGAACAGCTCAGCATATTGTGTTCTCGTCAGTTTCACCGCTTAACCCCCTCTATCCATCCGGCGCTTTTTAGACGGTTCAACGCCTGTTCTTTTCCTCTTTCATCAAGAAATGTTTCAGTCATGCCGTTTAATCCCCTGACTGTCCGCCGTCCGACGAGTTCTACAAGCTGAACGGTTTTTTCTTCCCCCGGCTCAAACCGGACTGAAGTTCCGGACGGAATATTCAGCCGCATCCCCAAGCTAGCTTCCCTGTCAAAAGCCAAAGCCCGGTTGGCTTCTGCAAAATGAAAATGGGAGCCTATTTGAATAGAGCGTGTCCCTGTATTTTTCACTTTTATCTCTTTTGTTGCCCGTCCCTCGTTTATTGAAATCATGCCATCAGCAATTTGATAAGCCCCAGGTTTCATGTTGTCGCCTCCCGTGCAATCGGCTGATGAATGGTGACAAGTTTGACGCCGTCAGGAAAAGTCGCTTCAACCTGGATGCTTTCCAGCATTTCAGGAACTCCTTCCATCAGGTCGTCTGCCGTCAGGACATGCCGGCCTGCTTCCATCAGTTCAGCCACACTTTTTCCTTCGCGTGCGCCTTCCATAATAAAACAGGTCAAGTAAGCTGCTGCCTCTGGATAATTCAGCAGCACACCCCGTTCCTTTCTTTGTTTTGCAAGCTCCCCCGCGGCAAAAATTAAAAGCTTTTCTTGTTCAACCGGTGTCAATTTCATCCTTTCTCCTCCTTTTTTGCTTGATATAAAAAGAAATGAACAAGGTTTCCCGGTATCACCTCCTTAAATCGAAATGCCAAAGTTTTAAGTTAAGGAAGTTAATAATTTCATGATAATTATATAATTAATGGTAAAATTCTTCAAAAAATATTTAAAATATTAAAAAAAATGTCAATATTGAAAAGGGAAACGTGTAAAGGCTCAGCTGAAAAATGATAAAACATGCGGTATTGAAACGAGGTGGAGACCCACGACTTTAGAAAAAATAAAAAACAGCCGCCTGAACGGCGGCTGCTTTGGCATCATCCCGAAATAGCGGCTGTGCTTAATGTAAACAGCTCTTCAAGTTCTTCTTCAGAAAGCTCGGTAATCCAGTTCTCGCTTTGAATGATCTGGTCATTGAGCGATTGCTTTGATTCGAGCATTTGATCGATTTTTTCTTCAATTGTTCCGGTGGTAATGAGCTTGTGGACATGCACAAACCGTTTTTGGCCGATCCGGTAGGCGCGGTCTGTCGCCTGGTTTTCGACAGCCGG
Source organism: Bacillus sonorensis NBRC 101234 = KCTC 13918 (assembly GCF_001592005.1). Lineage (GTDB taxonomy): Bacteria > Bacillota > Bacilli > Bacillales > Bacillaceae > Bacillus > Bacillus sonorensis. The sequence continues at coordinate 96,745 of NZ_BCVZ01000001.1, read as the reverse complement.
ATTCCACCATCTGTCATAATGGATGACATGATTGGCGGCTGTCAGGTTTAAACCCGTTCCACCCGCTTTTAAGGATAGGATCAGAATCGGAAATTCTTTGTTTTGAAATTGCTCCACGATTTTGTCCCTTTCCAGTTTCGGTAAGCTTCCATTCAAAAACTTGACAGGTTCGTCAAATGACGTTTCAAGCAGCCGCTTCATCATTTCACCCATTCCAATATACTGGGTGAAAATCAGACAGCTTTCCTGCCGGCTGCGAATCGTTTGCATCAGCTCAAGCAGTTTTTCCAGCTTAACGGATCTGCCGTTCAGAAGCTCTGTTTCAAACTCTTTTAAGTAGAGGGCCGGATGGTCGCAGATTTGCTTTAATTTGCCGAGCATGCTGAGTATCAATGCTTTTCTCTGCATTCCGGCGAGAGTTGTCATGTGTTCAAATGTATCCTTTACAAGCTGCTCATATAAGGATGCCTGTTCTGCCGAAAGCGGGATGAATTCTTTTTCCTCCTGTTTTTCGGGAAGATTGAGGGCGACTTCCTGATCCTGTTTCGTTCGTCTCAGCAAAAACGGCTTAATCAGCTGTTGAAGCTGTTCAATCCGCTTTTCATCACGGTCTTTTTCAATCGGCAGGACAAAGCGCTTATGAAAGCTGCCCAGGCTTCCGAGATAGCCTTTATTCATAAAATCATAAATCGACCACAGCTCTGTGAGCCGGTTTTCCATCGGCGTTCCGCTGAGCGCGATATGGTGAAGGCCTTTCAGCTTTCTGATAGAGCGGGACTGCTTTGTATGCGCGTTTTTAATATTTTGCGCTTCATCAAGGCAGATGCAGTTCCACATTACACTTGTCAGATCGTCAAAATCGGAATGCGCGAGGCCGTAGGAGGTTAACACAATGTCCGCATCTTTGTACTCTTTCTGAAATGCTTCTCCTCTCGGCCGTTTTGGACCGTAATGGAGCGCCGCCGATACACCGGGGGCGAATGCCTGAAGCTCGCGCTGCCAGTTCCCGAGCACCGAAGTCGGTGCAATGATCAGGGATGGCGTTTTTTGTCCTTTTTCTTTTAAATAGGCGAAATACGCGATCATCTGGATGGTTTTCCCGAGCCCCATATCATCTGCGAGGCAGGTGCCAAATCCGCATTTTCGGAGGAAGAGGAGCCAGTTCAGTCCGTCTTCCTGATAGGCTCTGAGCGTGCCCTTAAAGTATTTGCTAACTGGGTATGATGGGAGCTCATGTCTGTCGTTCAGCTTTCGGATCATGTTTTTCAGCTGGTATGACAATTCAAACTGCACTTCGCTGAAAGCGGAGGTATCGAGCAGGTCGTCTTCTTTATGCTCTCCGCTTCGGTCTGTCAGCTCCCGCGCGAGGATGTCTGACATGTGAAGCCCTTCAGTTTCGGCGCGTTCCATCAGCTTTTTCATTTGTTTAATAAAATTCGGATCGATTTTGATCCATTGTCCGCGGATATTAACGAGCCGCCTTTTATTTGCGACAAGCTGATGAAACTCTTCTTCTGTCAGTTCGATTCCATTTGTCGCAAACCGCCAGTTGAAATCCATCAGAGCGTTCATTCCGACGAAAGATTCGCCCCTTGGTGCTGAAGAAACTTTCGCTTTCAGCAGCATGTTGCTGTCTTTAACAATCTGCCACCAGGATGGCAGCAGGATTTCGATCCCCATGCTGACGAGTGTTTCGCTTGCTTCAGACAGGAAGATCCAGGCTTCTTCTTCTGACAGCAGGGTCGTGCCCGACTCGATCGTCAGCCATGGAACGATTTGGCGGAACCGGTCCTGTTCGCGGGCGAGTTTATCGGCGTACGCGCGCCACGATGCTTTTAATCCTTTCAAACCGTCGAAAAACTGGATTTCCCCGCTTTTTTTATCGCGTAAAAACAATTCAATTTTCCAATCATCACCGTCAAAGTCGGGCTCGTTTAACCTGAGGCCGACGGTAAACGGCACTGGATTCTCGAGCCAGCCGATCGTTTCAAGAAAATCATCTTCATCGAGAAAATGTCCTTTAAATGAAGTAATGGCCGGAGAATGTTCAACGATCGCCTCCCATTTTGCCCTCAGTGCATCGTTGTAATCGATATAGTCATCGACTGCACTGGAAAACCACTTCGCCGTAAAGCCTTCCAAAAGGCCTTCTTTGTCCTTCCAGCACAGCTTTCCTTGCTTCCATGCATCATAATCGGGCAGGAAATCTTGATCCGCAATAAACTCATAAATCGTTGAAGCTGTTTTCATCAACGGTTCTGTTTCCTCAGTCAGCAAAATGTCGCTGAAAGAATTAAACGAGTTTTTGCCAAGAAATTCGACAGCCATCCAGGGAGACAAAAGCACGGCCGGTTTTTCCAATCCTGCATCCTCAAGAAAAGTGCCGTAAAAGGATGATTCGTGCCATTGGAAAAGATGCCTTTCCATTTGGCTCCGCGTCAGCGGCTGATCATCCGTGTCATAGCAGGATAAAATGAATGTATAGTCTTCCGATTGTTCGACGTGTATCACGATTTCTTTAAGACTCGCCATCGATCAACTTTCCTTTCTTTAGCTCCTCCTGGAACGCACGCAGCCTTTTGTGGCGGGCCGTAAGCTGTTCCATGTACCGCTTCCAGACATCTTGTTTTTTCAGCTTTCTATAGAAAGTGCGCAGCTTTTTTAAGTAGCTGACGGCTTCATTGTATGCGCTGCGGTTCCGCTGTTCAATCAGCTCCGAAATTTCTCTGTGATAAGAAGGGAGCAGCGCTTCGGGCGCCTCTGCGGCGATGTCCTTCAAGGCATTCTGCCCGATCTCGGCGATTGTAAAGCCGACAAGGCTGTGGATCTCCATCCATTCTATAAATCGCTTCCGGCTATAAAGAAAATGGCTGTATTCCGTAAAGGTGTACGGCAGGCATTTTTTGCAATACCTTTCATATAAATGCTCATCATTTGCGTTTTTACTGTAATCGCCGAGAAACAGGAAGAATTCGCTCAATACATCCCGGATGTCCCGGTACGGTTTATCAAGCTTGCAGAAGCCTTCCACAAGAGGTTCAAGGTGCTCATACCATTTTTTAAGGCGTTTCCAATCCTTTTTCGCCGTCATGATCCCGAGCCATTGAAACATATAAGGCAGAATGTCGGGAGAAAAAGTGTCGGCTTGTTCAAACATCACGTCGTCGTTTTTTAACAGGAATTCGAGGTGGAGCCGGCCGAATTGAATTTCCGGGGAGCCGTTCAATTGCTGTAAAACATCAAGCTCCTCCTTGAGCCATTTCGGACGGGCGAGAAGAGCGCTCCAAATCTCTCCGAATACCCGGAGTCTTTCATATTGAAATATGTCTTCTTTGAGCAGCAGCTCACGAACGACGCCGGGCGTTTTTTCTAAAAATGGATCAAGCGCAAATGACAGCGCATAGGTTTTCAGCTCATCTATTGAACCGTAAATCGTATCCATCAGCTGTTCGACATAGGGATTCAGTGAATAAAAGTCTTTTTCCGGATCGATGCGCCCTTTTTCAATCAGTGTGTGCATGGCAAGCCATGTCGCAAGAGCGGCATGGATCTGGTAGATTTTTTTCAGCTCAGGTTCGGTTGGCGTCCGTTTTTTTAGGGCTGAATAATACCCATAATAAAGATATTGCATCGTTTGCTGGCCTTTAGGCGTCTGCTGTTCCCAAAGGCTGAATTCCGACTTGAAAAAGCGGACCCAGCCTTCAAGCGTCTGCACACCTTCATCGGGTTTGCGCCGAAGCTGATTGACCAGCAACTGCCGATCAAGGGATTGCCGCTGTTCTTTCCAATATTCCGTAAATGTTCCCAATCGTTCATATTGTGCATATAAATATAAGTAAACGGCAAGGACGTGGCGGCAGATTTTTTTCGACGGGCACGAACAGCTGCTTTTTGTGACAGCGGACAGATCAATGGTGACTTTCACTGGTACAACGTCCTGGACATAAGCGGAGGCTGTCTGCCCGTCAAGCGCTTTTACCCGATAGACTGAATCCTGTCTGTATAATATAAGAGCTTTTTTCATCAGCTGAATATTTTCATCATTGCACGGCAGCACATGCTTAAACTGCTCAGCCGCCTCCATTACAACCGTTTTTGAGATCATTTCCTGAAGCATGTCTATCGCTCCTAACCGAATCACTTTTAAAAAGTTTCCAATCTCTCTATTATAGCTCAATTGATTCGTGCAAAAAAGATTTTCTCGGGAATAGGACATAAAAACGGACAGCTGTCGAATAATGTATTAGACTATGGCAAATCGTTAATGAACATCATATAATCTGAAATATAACGCAAAAAAATTATGAATTCTTTGGAAGCTGAAAGGAAAAGGATATGGATGATAAGGAATTGAATCAGGAAGAATTTTTGAAAATTCTTATGCATGCTTACGACATTGGCGAAAAGTCGCATGATATTACGACAAAAGAATTGCTTGAAGATCTGATAATTCATATTAAAAATGGTTATACAACGTAAAAAAGCTGCGAACTCGTTTTGCGGCTTTTTTTCGTTCAGCAAAAAAAGCCCTGTTCCTGCAAAAATCGATAGTTACTACCATATAAAGACCCCGTTTTCCCGGAATCTCCCGCTATTTGTCATGATTCATTTCTTCCCGTTGTGTAATAAATATGTATAATTAAGGTAACGATGGAAATTTGCTGAAAATTTAAATAAATACTTCGCCTAAGGGGGGCTCTTATGCGAGACAAGCTCGGCTTTAAAGATATGTTCTTCGTTTTGAAAAAAAGATGCGCTCTCATCATTCTAATTACGATGACGGCAGCTGCATCAACCGCCGCCGTTAATTATTTTTTGCTCACACCGGTTTACCAGGCATCTGTCCAAATCCTCATCAATGGCCGCCAAACCTCAAACTTTACCGACATTCAGACTAATCTTGAACTCATCAACACTTATAATGTGATCATGAAAAGCCCAGTTATTTTAAATAAAGTGAAGGATGATCTCAACCTTCAGGAAACGACGGAAGAACTAAAGAAAAAAATTACCGTTGCCAGCGAAAATGAGTCGCAGATTGTCAGTATTTCCGCGACGGACAAGGATTATTCAAAAGCCGCCGCAATCGCAAATACAGTCGCCTCCGTTTTTCAGAGAGACATCCAAGATATTATGAACGATAAAGCTGAAATCAGCATTGTGGCAAAAGCCGTGCCATATGATTCTCCTGCGCCGGTCAGTCCCAACAAAATGTTTAACATGGCTGTCTTCACGATGTTTGGACTGCTGCTCGGAGCGGGTCTCGCTTTTCTTCTTGAGCTTTTAAACAGCACGGTCAAAAACGAGGAAGACATTGAAAATGGGCTGGAGCTTCCCATCCTGGGGAATGTTTTATACACGAAACCAAAAAAAGGACAAGCCGTCAGGCTGGTGAACGGGGTCATCGGGAAGGATCAGTCGTTTTAAGCGAACAATATGGGAGGTCCGGTTATGATCGATATTCACTGTCACATTCTTGCCGCGCTTGATGACGGAGCAAGGTGTATGAATGACAGCATCGAAATGGCTAAAAAAGCCGTTTCCCAAGGAGTCCACACGATTATCGCCACCCCGCATCACAGAGCCGGCATATGCGAGCATGAAGAAGAGGAGATACTTGCCGGCGTATCGGCGTTGAAGGCCAGACTCAAGCAGGAAAACATTCCGCTGAACATTCTGCCAGGTCAGGAAATCCGCTTATACGGCGAATTAAAAGATGACCTTGTGCGGGGAAGGCTCCTCAGCCTCTCCAATACGAAATATGTCCTGATCGAGCTTCCTTACCACCATGTTCCCCGCTATGCGGAAAAGCTGCTGTTCGATATTCAGTTGAACGGGTTTATTCCGGTGATTGCACATCCCGAGCGAAATATGGAAATCATGGAAAATCCCAATCTTTTATACCGGCTTGTCAAAAATGGGGCATATGTCCAGGTCACATGTTCAAGTCTTGCCGGGAGGTTTGGGAGAAATATCAAAAAGCTGGCCCGCCGCTTCATCGAAGCCGATCTCGTCCACTTTATCGCCTCAGATGCGCACAATCTGACCACCCGTTCCTTCCTTTTTGATGAATTGGAAAACGAATACGGCCCTGATCTTTTGAGTATGTTTATAGAAAATGCCGGGCTTCTCTTAAAAAACCGGGATATACCTAAAAAACCCCCGCTTCCGCTCAAAAGGAAAAAGCTGTTGGGCCTGCTGTAAAAAAGCCAGGATGCTCCGCAAGCCGGCATTTATTCAGTCAGAGGAGGAGCAGCATGAAGATTTCCATTGTTGGCACCGGGTATGTCGGTCTTGTGACGGGCGTCTGTCTGTCGGAAATCGGCCATCATGTCACATGCATTGATATTGATCAAAAAAAGATCGCTATGTTGAAAAAAGGGGTGTCGCCGATTTATGAGCCCGGACTCGAAGACATGGTCCGGAGCAACCTTGACCGTCGCAGGCTGGCGTTTGACACCAGTTTTGAAACAGGCATTTCAGGGGCTGATATCATATTTATCGCTGTTGGTACACCGCAAAAGGAAAACGGCTGGTCAGACCTCCGGTATATTGAACATGCGGCGGAAATGATCGGACGCCATGTGAAGCGCGATTGTCTTGTCGTGACGAAAAGCACTGTTCCGGTCGGCACAAGTGAACGGATTTTGAAGCTCATCGAACATCATCTAACGCATCCCATTCACATATCGGCTGCGTCCAATCCCGAATTTTTACGGGAGGGTTCAGCCATTTATGATACGTTTCACGGCGACAGGATCGTAATCGGAGCCGAAGATGAACAAACGGCTGACACGCTTGAACAGGTCTTTGCGCCATTTGGCATTCCTATTATGAAAACCGATATCAGAAGCGCAGAGATGATCAAATACGCATCAAATGCATTTCTGGCCACGAAAATCAGTTTTATAAATGAAATCTCAAATATTTGCGAGAAAGTCGGTGCGGATATTGAGTCTGTCGCATACGGAATGGGGCAGGATAAAAGAATCGGCCATCAGTTTTTAAGAGCCGGCATCGGCTACGGCGGCTCATGCTTTCCAAAAGATACGAACGCACTCGTCCAAATTGCCGGCCATGTAGAGCATGATTTCGAATTGCTGAAATCAGTGATTAAAGTAAATAATGAGCAGCAGACCCTGTTGGTCGAAAAAGCGGAAAGCCGGCTCGGCGGTTTACAAAACAAGGTGATTTCTCTGCTCGGCCTGTCTTTTAAGCCGGATACCGATGATATGAGGGAAGCCCCGTCAATCGTCATTGCCGAAACATTGGCCGGCAAGGGTGCGAAGATTAAAGCGTTCGACCCTGTTGCGACCGAACATGCAAAACAGGTATTAAATAAAAATGTGCAATATGCGCAGACGATTGAAGATGCTGTAAAGGATGCTGACGCGGTGATGATTTTAACAGATTGGGAAGACATTAAAGCTTTCCCTTTGGCAGCCTACAGAAAGCTGATGAATGACCCGGTCGTGTTTGACGGGAGGAACTGCCATGAATTGCAGGAAGCTGTTGAAGCAGGTATTGAATACCATTCCATCGGAAGGCGGCAGATTGTTCCCGTCCCGATGTAGCGCCGCTTTAGAGCAGGGGGATGACAATGCCGCCGTATGCGAACGCTGCGGCGATGATAACCGCCGGGTGGATGCGGAATTTTGTCAATCCCACCAATGCTACCAACGCGATGGCCGATGTTTGTATAAATCCAATGGAATGAACTGCATCACCGCCGATTTCCCATGTCAAGAGCAGCATCATAACGGCGATTACGGGCTGGACGGCCAGTGTCATTCCTTTTATGGCCTGCGACTTGCGGAAACGTCTGATCAACTTGAGCAATAAAATGAGCACGACGGCAGAAGGCAGTGTGGTCGCAATGAGAGCGACGACCGCACCGGGCCACCCAAACACACTATATCCGACATATGAGGCGATTTTTGTGGCGATCGGTCCAGGCAAAGCGTTCGCAAGCGCCAGCATGTTGGAAAATTCATCTTTTGAAAGCCAGTGAAAATGGTGAACAACTTCTTCAAAATTAAGGGGAATCGACGCCGGACCGCCGCCGTAGCCCAGCAGATTTGCGATGAAAAAAGCCCAAAACAAATAAAGCAGGATCATGAAGACACCCCTTTATCCTTTTCCTGTGCAACCTTTCTTTTCAACTTAAAGTGGAATGCTCCATAAGCTAAAAAAATCATGACAACGATTCCTGGATGAATGGAAAACACCTGAAGCCCCAAAAATGCAAGAATGAAACAAAGAATGCCGGTTACAACACCGAATCCTTTCAGCGTTTTTTGACCGAATTCATATGCCATGATACCGAGCATCACGGCAATGACCGGGGTGACAGCGCCGATCATGCCGTTGACGACGCTCGAATGGCTAAGCACATTGACGGCGGCAAACAACGCGGCCATCGCTGTACAGGTCGGCAGGATATGTGCCGCTGTCGCGACGATGGCCCCCGGGGTGCCTTTGACTCTATGCCCCAAATACGCCGACATCTTTGTGGCGATCGGGCCTGGAAGCGCATTGGCGATAGCCAGGATCTCACCGAATTCATCATCATCGATCCATTTGAATGTTGTGACGGCCTCGTGGCGGATCAGCGGTATAACGGAAGGTCCGCCGCCAAATCCCAATATTCCGGTCCTCACCATCGCTATGATCAATTCCCGAAAAGGATGCTTCATACCGGTTCCCCCTTTTACAGCTTCATGCCCATGCGGCTTTTATAGCGTTTGATCAGCATCTGACAATCCACGCTGACGACGCCTTTCAACGGATACAGGCGTTTGGTCAGAAATTGCTCCATTTCATGGTCATTTGCAAAGATTCCATGCATATGCAGCTTGCTTGGGCCTGTCATATGATAAAGGCTTGTCACAGCAGGTTCATTTTCAAGTGCGGCGGCGACAGCCTCTAAATATTGGGGCTCGACTTCAACATTGAAGAAGACCGATACATGAATTCCCACTTTTGCGGGATTGATAACGGCAGTAAACTTTTCGATGATGCCTTCTTCAATCAGATTGTTGATTCTTGTTTGAACGGCAACCCTGGACAGACCTACGCGTTTTCCAAGATCCGTATAAGAAATTCTCCCCTCCTCATGTAATATGGAAAGAATTTTTTTATCGGTTTCATCAAGTACTAAATTCGGCATATGGTAATCAAGGCTCATAGACGCACCTTCCTTTTATGTTTGGTATATGTTTTCATCGTGCCGTGGCAATTCTAAACTGCAATGTGTTTTCTGTTTTCAAAAACGTTTTGTCAATTGTATCATATATTAAATTTCGATAAGAAGGATTATAGTGTTTTTATTCATCTTTACGAAAAAGTGTAAAGTGTCTTCTTCCGTGGAGGTAGATCATGAGGTTCCCGCCCGCTGTACGTCAAAAGAAAACACGTAGCGAAGAGGTGTATGAGACAAATCTTTTGACGCGCTTTGAAACATGGACTATAATTATCTCGAAATCGAGATAATTTTTTAAAATTGGAGGCGGAAAAATTGGCAAAAGATTTTTATACAGCCATTAAAGAAAGACGTTCTATTTATGGAATCTCTAAAGATGTAAAGGTCTCGGATGAAAGGATTCAAGAAATCGTCGAGTTTGCCGTCAATCACACCCCATCATCATTCAACTCGCAAAGCTCAAGAGCCGTTGTTCTGCTTGGCGACCAGCATGATAAGTTTTGGAATATCACAACTGAAACATTGAGAAAGATCGTTCCTGCTGATCAATTTGCAAGCACTCAGGAAAAAATGAACGCTTTCGGAAACGGCTATGGTACGGTTCTGTTTTTTGAAGATCAGCATGTCATCGAAGGACTTCAAGAACAATTTGCATTATATAAAGACAATTTCCCGATCTGGTCTGAGCAGTCTTCAGGCATGCTTCAGCTTGTTGTGTGGACCGCTTTGGAGAGCGAAGGGCTGGGTGCGACATTGCAGCACTATAACCCGCTTGTTGATGAGGATGTCAAAAAAGAATGGAACATCCCTGAACATTGGAAGCTCATCGCCCAAATGCCGTTCGGCCATCCGGTATCAGAGCCGGGAGAAAAAGATTTCGCACCGATTTCTGAACGCGTGAAAATCCATAAATAAACAAAGAAAATCCCCAATGAACGAGCATTGGGGATTTTTATTCATATTCTATCAGTCTATGATGTCGAAACCTGGTTCGAAACTTCTATAAAATGCTGCAGCGCCGGATTGCGGTTGTCCTTTCTGTGGGCGGTCACCCACTCAGCCTTAAGCCGAAGATCTTCGACTTCCCTGTAGACCACGTCAAGGTTGAATAAACGTTTGGCCGCGGCCGGCACCACGGCGACTCCCATTCCAGCCGATACCAGGCCAATCACCATTTGATATTCGGTAGCTTCCTGGGCGATGTTGGGAATGAAGCCGGCTTTTTCGCACAAAAAATTGAAATCAGTGTATAGAGAGGGCCATGCTTCTTTGTCGATCGCGATGAGCGACTCGTCTTCAAGATCCTGCAGATGAACCCTGGATGTTTTTGTGAGCGGGTGATGTTTAGGAAGCGCGAGTACGCAATGGCTTTTCTTCACTGTGTATGTCTTCAATTCATCGTTTCCTAACGGGGGATGCAATACGCCGATGTCGATGTGTCCGTTGAATAAGGCTTCGACTTGATTTGGAGTAGAAAGCTCCCGCAAATCAATGCTGACTGAAGGGAACTGTTTTCGGTATTCCCTGATGATAGGAGGCATGATTTCATATGTTGCCGAGCCGACAAATCCGATCACGAGTCTGCCGAGCTCTCCTCTGGCGGTTCTCTGGGCCATGTCGACCGCCTGATCAATCTGTGACAGGCCTTCTTTTATTTGTTTTAAAAAAACGCTGCCTGCGGTTGTCAGTTTGACGGCCCTTTTTGACCTCTTCAGCAAGGTTACGCCAATTTCACTCTCTAGCTGCTTAATTTGCTGGCTGAGCGGAGGCTGAGTCATGTTCAGCCGAAGAGCTGCTTTTCCGAAATGCAGCTCTTCGGCTACAACCATAAAATAACGAAGGTGGCGCAGCTCCATAAATTCACTCATTCCTTTCTGAATGCGATTTCAGTCGTTTTACATATTAATTGTAAGACAAAGAAGTATTGGAAAACAATTTCCACAAGATGTATATTTAATAATACAATAATTTTATTAAAAATTCATTGTAAACGAATGAAAGTGAAGGAGTGAGGGCTTTGAATAATGTAGCCGCTAAAAATGAAACTCTTACTGTAAGAGGAGCAGAGCTTGTGGTGGATAGTCTCATTCAGCAAGGTGTCACTCATGTTTTCGGTATTCCGGGAGCAAAAATCGATGCGGTGTTTGACGTATTGAAAGACAAGGGGCCTGAATTGATCGTTTGCCGTCACGAGCAGAATGCAGCATTTATGGCGGCGGCAGTCGGACGATTGACTGGAAAGCCCGGTGTGTGCCTGGTGACTTCAGGTCCGGGAGCTTCTAATTTAGCTACCGGTCTTGTGACAGCCAATACAGAAGGAGATCCGGTTGTTGCTCTTGCTGGTGCTGTAAAGAGAGCGGATCGTCTCAAAAAAACCCACCAATCAATGGATAATGCGGCATTGTTTCAGCCGATTACAAAATACAGCGCAGAAGTAGAAGATTCTAATAATATTCCTGAAGCCGTAACCAATGCGTTCAGAGCGGCATCTGCTGGACAGGCAGGCGCTGCCTTTCTCAGCTTTCCGCAGGATGTAACGGCAGGACCGGCAACCGCCAAACCGGTGGGAACCATGCCGACGCCGAAAATGGGGCCGGCTCCGGATGAACAAATCAGTGCGGCAATCGCTAAAATTCACAATGCGAACCTTCCAGTCGTGCTTGTCGGTATGAAAGGCGGAAGACCGGAAGCGGCAGAAGCGGTCCGCCGTTTGCTGAGAAAGGTGAAGCTTCCGTTTGTCGAAACATATCAGGCTGCGGGAACGCTCTCTCATGACTTAGAAGACCAATACTTTGGCCGAATCGGATTATTCCGCAACCAGCCGGGGGATATTTTATTGGAAAAAGCGGATGTCGTCTTGACGATCGGCTATGATCCGATTGAATATGATCCGGTATTTTGGAATGGAAAAGGTGAGCGGAGCATTATCCATCTTGATGAAATTCAAGCGGATATCGATCATGATTATCAGCCTGACATCGAATTGATCGGAGATATTGCCGCGACTTTGGATCATATTGAACATGATTCGCTCCCTGTAACAATCGACAAATCGCTCGTGCCTGTGCTTCACCAGCTAAGCAAAGCGCTGGAGGAACAAAGCCGGCCGCCTAAAGAGAAAAAATCAGATCTTGTACATCCGCTGGATATCATTCAGGAGCTGCGCAGTTTGGTGAGCGATGATATAACAGTCACTTGTGACATCGGCTCCCATGCCATTTGGATGTCCAGATATTTCCGCTGCTACCGTCCGCTTGGACTGCTGATTTCAAACGGTATGCAGACGCTTGGCGTCGCTTTGCCTTGGGCGATTGCCGCATCCCTTGTAAACCCTGGCAAAAAAGTCGTATCTGTTTCAGGTGACGGCGGCTTCTTGTTCTCTGCAATGGAATTGGAAACAGCGGTCAGATTAAAAGCTCCGATTGTCCACCTAGTATGGAATGACAGCACATACGATATGGTCGCCTTCCAGCAGGAAATGAAATACAACCGGACGTCCGGAGTCGACTTTGGCAATATAGATATTGTAAAATACGCTGAAAGCTTCGGAGCGAAAGGCTTGAGGGTCAATTCGCCTGATGAGCTGGCAGATGTGCTCAAGCAGGGTCTTGATGCAGAGGGGCCTGTTCTCATTGATATTCCGGTCGATTACAGCGACAACGTTCATTTGGCAGACCAGCGTTTTCCTAAAGCGTTTGAGGAGCAATTAAAAAAAGTAACCTCTAATCAATCTTGATCACAGCGCGTCCAGTCATCATAAATCTAATCAAGGGAGTGAAAAGAGGAAAATGAAAAGTATAAGCAAGCAACAAGTGGTTCAATCTGTCGATAAAAATCTCGACCAGGTCTATCAGGTCTCAACGATGGTTTCGTTGTTGGACGGTATTTATGACGGGGATTTTTACATGTCGGAGATAAAGGAGCACGGCGACTTCGGGATCGGTACGTTTAATCAGCTTGACGGGGAGCTGATCGGATTTGACGGTGAGTTTTACCGCCTCCGTTCCGATGGAAAAGCCTATCCTGTTCAGGGAAGCGACTGCTCTCCCTTCTGCTCTTTGACGTTCTTCCGTCCGGACATCTATCATGAAATCAAACAGCGGATGACGCTTGAAGAATTTGAGGAAGAAATGAAGCGGGTTATGCCGAGTGAAAACCTGTTTTATGCGATCCGTATGGACGGAGTCTTTAAAAAAGTAAAAACAAGAACGGTCGAATTGCAGGAAAAACCGTACGTGCCGATGGTTGAAGCGGTGAAATCCCAGCCGATCTTTGATTTCAACGACATCAAAGGAACGATCGTCGGTTTTTGGACGCCGCAATATGCCCACGGCATCGCCGTATCCGGTTTCCATCTTCACTTTATTGATGAAGAACGCAATGCCGGCGGACATGTTTTTGATTATGAAATTGAAGAATGCAAGGTTCAGATTTCGCAAAAACTCAACATGAACCTCAGATTGCCAAATACGAAGGATTTCTTTAAAGCGGATTTAAGCAGCCACGATCTTGTGGCGGGCATTGAAGCGACAGAAGGAAATCCGGAATGAGAAAAAGCCCTCTTTTAGCAGAGGGCTTTTTTTGTACGGTCAGCGTTTTCTCCCTACAATCAAGATGCCTTTCAGTTTGAAAGAAACAGGCTCGCCTTTATCGTTCTGCACGATTTCAAATTCATCCCGGCAAGCCGGGGACGATCCGGTCAAATGGGCGATAATGTCCGGCCTTTTTTCTTCCGGGACGGCTCCGCGGCGAATCCAGTTTTCAAAATCGATAGGGATGTTCCACTTTTGCTTTTCGATATAGTCCAGTCCGTTTTCTTCAAACCATTCGTTCCATTCCGCAAGCGAGTATTCCCGTACATGTGACGGGTCTCTCATTTGATTGAGCTGATTGATAAACTGATCAAGGGCCTTGTCTTCAGGAGCGTAGTGATCGACAAGGATAAAGCTTCCGCCTGATTTTAGAACGCGGGCGATTTCCGCAACGGCCCGGCGGATGTCAGGGAAATGGTGGGCCGCAAAACGGCATGTAACGATATCAAAAGAAGCATCGGGAAAATCGAGCTTTTCCGCATCTCCCTGAAGAAATGACACACGGAAGGCGTTTTTTTCTTTTGCGAAAAGAGCGGCGGTCTGCACCATTTCTTCGGTAATATCAACCCCTGTGCAATGCTTGACAAAGGGTGAAAAAGCAATCGCCGTATGTCCCGCTCCAGAGCCGACATCAAGCAGAACTTCATCTCCTTGCAGAGAGACGCTGTTGACCATGAATTCAAGATCCTTTCCCGCCGAAAACAAAGGTTCATCACGATAGCGGTCAGGATTTTTCGCAAATTGCTTCTGAGCGCTTGTTTTCATACATATCTTCCTCCTCTTATGGTTATGGATTTATCGTAACGAAATCGACATCTATAAGTCTAAGATATAAAATATATGAAAACGATAGTCTGAAACTATGGAGGTGCGGGGACATGGACATGAGGCTTTTTGAATATACAGCAGAAATAGAGAAAAAAGGCAGTTTTACGAAAGCGGCTGACAGCCTTCATATCGCCCAGCCATCGCTGAGCCAGCAAATAAAAAAACTGGAGAATGAGCTCGGCTTTCCGCTGTTTTATCGGAAAAAGGGAGCCGTGTCTCCGACTCCCCAAGGGAAACGGTTCATTCAAAGAGCCAGGGACATATTGCATGCAAGAGATGACCTGCTGCGTGAAATGCACGATCAGCATCAGGAAATGGGGACAGAATTATCAATCGGCATACCCGCAGTAACGGGAGGTCATCTACTGCCGCCGCTGCTGACATCGTTTTTGGAGAAGCATCCGAACGTGCATGTCCAGCTGATAGAGGAATCGCCGGCGGTGTTAGAGCAAATGACGGAAAACGGGGAAATCGATTTGTCCATTTTGCCGCTGCCTATCGACAATGAACAGCTGGCCACTGTTCCAATATTGACAGAGCCGCTTTTTCTGGCTATTCCGTTTGAAAAGCAAAGCTGGATGACGGAACAAATGCAAACGTTCATTTATTCCGTTCGAAAAGAACCGGGAAGAACGGCTGTTCCATTAAAGGCGGCCGAAAATGTGCCTTTTATTTTATTAAAAGAAGGATACGGATTCCGCAGAACAGTGCTTGATCTATGTGCAAAAGCGGAATTTAAGCCACAGGTCACATTCAAAACGAGCAGCATTGAAACCGCACAGTCCCTTGTTGAATACGGAATGGGCGTCACGATTGTGCCGCAGATGGTGATGAGGGAAACATCTGCAAGGCTTGTCTATGTTCCTTTGGAAGCCGGGCCAACCCGGACGATTGTGTTTACTTATTCGGAAAACTGTTATGTCAGCCGCGCTGCCAAAGCTTTTATGGAGGCAGCGAAAAAATAGCATAAAAAAGACCTCTTTCGATTAAGAGGTCTGATGCTCCGCCCTTTGCCTTCAAGAAATTTTCGGCCGAGCGGGGCGGGGGGATTTTACTTCTTATTGTCTTTCCTTTCGAGCTTCAACGGAGCCGGTATGGATGGATCGACTTTTTTGCCGCTCAAAATATTTTGTGCAGCCTCAACGGCCAGCTTTCCGATTAATTCAGGCTGCTGGGCGATCGTTGCCGCCATCTCTCCTGCTTTCACCGCTTTGACCGCATCTTCATTTCCGTCAAAGCCGACGACAAGGATGTCTTTCCCGGAGCTTCTGATCGCTTCAATCGCACCGAGCGCCATTTCGTCATTATGGGCAAATACGGCTTGGATATCAGGGTTCCCCTGCAGCAGGTTTTCCATGACATTTAACCCCTTTGTGCGATCGAAGTCGGCCGTTTGCTTTGCGATGACATCGAGCTGCTGATCGGCAGTTTTGTGAAAGCCTGAACCGCGTTCCCGTGTCGCCGAAGCCCCTGGTACGCCTTCCAGCTCTGCGACTTTTGCGCCTTTTCCGAGCTGTTCAACGATGTAATCTGCTGCCATTTGACCGCCCTTTACATTATCTGAAGCAACAAGGGTTTCAACTTTCCCTTTTTCGGCTGATCTGTCAAGGGTTACGACCGGAATACCGAGCGAGTTGGCGGATTGGACCGCCGTAGAGATCGCCGCTGAGTCCGCCGGATTGATCAATAGAGCATCAACGCCTTGCTGCAGAAGATCTTCCACGTCATTTGTCTGTTTGGCAGAATCATCTTGTGCATCAACGACGATCACTTCAATTCCCCGTTTTTTTGCTTCTTTGATGACACCGTTTTTTAATGATACGAAAAACGGGTTTTTCAAGGTTGAGACGGATAGACCGATTTTGATCTCTTTTCCTTTGTCTTTCTTCGGCTTCGCCCACTCAGGCGGCTCCAATGAACAGGCTGACAGGAAGAGCAGCGCCAGCGCTGTGATAACCGTTAGCATTTTTTTCATGAATCATTGCCCTCCTTTATGCGGATTTTTTGCGGTCCAGCAGAACTGCAATCAAGATGACGATTCCTTTAACGACCATTTGGAAAAAGGATGATACACCGAGCAGGTTCAAACCGTTGTTCAATGTACCGATAATCAGGACGCCGATCAGCGTTCCGGCAATTCTTCCTTTTCCTCCGGCAAGGCTGGTTCCGCCTAAAACAACCGCGGCGATGGCGTCAAGCTCATAGGAAGTCCCCGCGGTCGGCTGGGCTGAATTGAGGCGGGACGTCAAAATAGCTCCCGCCAAAGCAGATAAAAGGCCGGCAAGAGAATAGATCATGATTTTGATCCTTGTCACCTTGACGCCTGAAATGACCGCCGCTTTTTCATTGCCGCCGATCGCATAAGTGCGGCGGCCGAACGGCGTTTTATGAAGCAGCGCCCAAAGCACGATAAAGGCAGCCGCCATAATGACGGCGGGGACGGGGATGCCTAAAAAATAGCCGCGGCCAAACAGCTGAAAACCAAAATGATTGCCGAGCCCTGTAATCGGATTTCCGTCTGTATAAACCATTGTCAGCCCGCGGAAAATCGTCATGGTCGCCAGCGTTGCGATAAACGGGGCCATTTTTCCCTTTGTAATGAGGAGCCCGTTTACCATGCCGAGCAGTGCCCCGATCAGGCAGCCGATGATGACCGCGAGTATAGGATCGATCCCGCCGACGATCATTCCCGCCACTAAAGCGCTTGAAAGAGCGAGAATCGCTCCGACTGAAAGGTCGATGCCCCCGGTCAGAATGACAAACGTCATACCGAACGCAATCAGCGCATTAATGGCGACCTGTCTTAACAGGTTTAAAATATTTAATGGTTCTAAAAAGCCCGGATTTAACAGCGATACGATGACAACGAGTATGATGAGGCCGAGAAAAGGGCCGAGCTTTTGCAAAATCGAGTCGAGATTGAGGCTTTTTCCAACATCGTTGGCCGGTTGAGTTTTCATATTACAGCCCTCCTGTAGCAAGTGTCATAATTCGTTCTTGTGTGGCATCATGCCCCGATAATTCCCCGCTCAGCTTTCCTTCATGGATCACAAGCACGCGGTCGCTCATTCCGAGAATCTCGGGAAGCTCTGAGGAGACCATCAGGATTGCGACGCCGCGGTCTGTCAGCTCATTCATCAGCTGGTAAATTTCCCTTTTTGCACCCACATCAACGCCACGCGTCGGCTCATCCAAAATCAGCACTTTTGGTCCGATGCCGATCCATTTGGCGATGACCGCTTTTTGCTGGTTTCCTCCTGAAAGGCTGCGGACGTGCGTTTCAGTCGATGCCGTTTTGATCATCAGCCGCTTGAGCAAAAGGTCAACGAATTCCAGCTCGCTTTTGTGATCGATCCAGCCTCTAGGAGAAAAGCTGGTGAGATTCGGAAGGGCGATATTCTCCCGAATCGAGGCGTCGAGGACGAGCCCTTCGTCCTTCCGGTTTTCAGTAATAAACCCAATGCCTTTTTGCAAAGCATCGCCAGGTTTTTTAATGACCGCTTTTTTGCCGTTGATGAAAATATCTCCCGAGTCGAGCGGATCAAGGCCGAAAATGGCTCTCATGATTTCCGTGCGCCCTGCGCCCATCAGTCCCGATACGCCGACGATTTCCCCGGCCCGTACTTGAAAGCCGACATGTTCAAATACGCCTTTTTTAGACGCGTTTTTGACCTCAAGAACAATTGGGCCGGGCTTTGGATGCCGTTCAGGATAGCGTTCTGTCAGCTCCCGGCCGACCATCTTTTTGACGACTTCATGAAAATCGGTATCAGGGATGTTTGTCGTGTCGATCGTTTTTCCATCGCGCATTACCGTAATCCTGTCGCAGATTTCAAAAATTTCTTCCATGCGGTGGGAAATATAGACGATGGAAACGCCGTTTTTCTTTAATGCGGCAATGACCCCGAACAATTTGTTAATCTCTCTATCCGTTAGAGCCGCTGTCGGCTCATCCATAATTATCACTTTTGCATCGGTCATGAGCGCTTTGGCGATTTCAATCATTTGCTGCTGGCCCACGGAGCAGAGCCCGGCTTCTTTTTCAAGAGAGATGGAGACTGAGAGTTTTTCAAACTGCTCTTTTGCGAGCGCTTTCATTTTTTTAGTATTTAAAAAACCAAGTTTTGAAGACATCTCCCGGCCGATAAAGAGATTTTCCAACACGGTCATCTCAGGCCAAATATTCAGCTCCTGATGGATGAAGGCAATTCCGTTTTGTTCAGCTTCTTTCGGTCCGGAAAAATACATTTCCCGTCCGTCGATTTTTATGATTCCGCTGTCAAGTTTATAAAGGCCGGTTAATAGATTCATTAAGGTCGATTTACCAGCGCCGTTTTCTCCCATCAGGGCATGAACTTCGCCTTCTTTAAGCTCGAAAGAAACACCGGATAACACCCGATTTTGACCAAATGCCTTATAGATGTCTTTCATTTCAATATGCATAGGCTGCACCTTCTTTCCAGATGAACATTTAAAAAATCACCCCGGCATGCAATATACAGTTTGCAAAAGGCGTCGCTTCACCGGTGCGAATCACCGTTTTTGCCCGCTTTGCTGCTTCTTTAAATGCTTCGTGCGGGATATATTCAATGGGCTGTTTGGAAAATAGCTTCCTTAAAAACTCGGCTTGCTCCGGGTTGCCTGTATGAATTTCTGTGGCGGCGGTTACCTTTTCAACGACCATCTCTTCGGCGATCAACTTTGTGATGTCTTTAAAGCCGGGCGTTCCCAATGTCAAAGCCAAATCGATTTTCGGAACCCCTGGCGGCACGGGCAGCCCGGCGTCTGCGATGACGATCGTGTCGGTATGCCCGAGGTCGGCCAGCACTTTAGCGATATGGCTGTTTAATATGCCGTGTTTTTTCATGAGAGCGCACGCTCCACTTCCGCCCGTTTCGGCATGCCGCCTTGTGCGCCGAATTTCAGCACTGAAAGTGAGGCTGCCCGGTTGGCAAAGCGCAGGGCCGATTCAATATCCCCGCCTTCTGAAAGAGCAACAGCCAATCCGGCATTAAAGGTGTCCCCGGCTCCTGTCGTGTCTACTGCTTTTACCGGAAAAGAAGGGATGAGCCTTTCTTCTGTCCCGTTATGGAAGCGGACGCCGTTTTTGCCTTCTGTGATAAACAGCTTTTCCGGGAACCGTTGTAACGCTTCTTCACGGGAAAGGCCTTGAAACAAAACGGAGGCTTCGTGTTCATTCGGCGTAATGTAAGCCGCGTTTTCGATTGTTGCTTTGCTAAGCGGCCGGGCTGGAGCCGGATTCAGCAGCAGGGGGGTGCCGAGCGTTTTGCACAGCCTGCTTACGTAATCGACTGTGTCTTCGGGAATTTCCTGTTGAATCATCACGATATCCGCCCGCTCAATGGCTGGCAGCGCCCGTTCGACATATTCAGGCGTTACATGGTCGTTTGCACCTTTGACGACGATGATACTGTTGTCTCCGTCGGCCAGCACGATGTGAGCTGTCCCGCTTTCTGTATCTGTAACCGGTTCCACATAGTCTGTCAAAACATCGTTCGCTTTCAAATTGGCGAGAATGGCTTTTCCGTAATGATCATCACCTACACAGCCGATCATGTGCACTTCCGCGCCAAGCCTTGCCGCCGCGACGGCTTGGTTTGCCCCCTTTCCGCCCGGCACGGTTTTAAAGGAATCTCCAAGCACCGTTTCTCCGGCTTTCGGCCGTTTTTGCGATGTGACGACCAAATCCATTGAAGAGCTGCCGATCACGCATATGTTACTCATTGTCATCAACCTTTCTTGTCGTTTGTCTTTCAATAAAGGTCACCGGCATTTGCACCGCCGATTGTTCAATATTTTCGTTTTTCATTAATGCCAGCAGCAATTTTGCCGCTTCTTTTCCCATTTCATAAGCGGGCTGCCTGATTGTCGACAGGGAAGGGAACAGCAATTCGCTTTGCGGAATATCGTCAAAACCGATAATTTGCAAATCGTCCGGAACGTTGATCTTCCGTTTTAACGCTTCATGCAAAACGGCTGTTGCCACAATATCATTGCTTGCGATAACGCCGTCAGTCTCTGGGTACAAAGAAAATAACTCCTCAGCCCGCTTTTGCGCTTCCCGAAAAGAAAACGTCTCGGTCGACATGACATGAAAGTCAACATCAGCTCCGCTTAAAATCTCAAGAGCCCCGTTAAACCGGTCTCTTGCCGTCTGCAAGTGGCCAGGTCCTTTCATAAGCGTGATTCTCTTTGAGTTTCTTTGGATGATTTCTAAAGCGGCAATCCGGCCGCCTTCTCTGCCGTCCGCAAAAACAGATGGCGCATGTTCTCCGGTTCTGTCAAGGAAGACAATCGGCATTGATAAATGTTTGTAATTCGCAGAACCTGGATCATTTGTGGCCGAAATCACTCCGACGACGTGATTTTGTTTAAATGTTTGCAGATAGTCAAGTTCTTTATCAAGATTTTCATCACTGTTGCCGAATATAAGACGAAAGCCGTTCTGATGGATTTCATCTTCGACGCCTCTGGCCAGCTGCGGGAAAAATGGGTTTGTAATATCAGGCAGCAGCAGTCCGATCAGCCGCGACTCTCTCTTATAGAGAGATCTGGCTACTTCATTCGGGTGGTAATTCAGCTGTTCCATCGCTTTTAGCACGCGGGTCTTCGTATCCTCATGTACATATCCCGTTTCGTTTAAAACGCGGGAAACCGTGGCGACGGATACTTTGGCAGCGAGCGCGACGTCCTTGATCGTGACCAACGAAGAATTCCCCCCTCCTGTGTGTAACCGTTTACATAAAGAGTATCATGGCCCTGCATAATTGACAATAAAAAAATTTCTACATGTGCAGCTTTACCGGTAACAGATAAAAAAACGCAAGGGAACCTGCATGTCCGGGAAAATACATACGAAGGGTTATATAGAAGAAACAGATCACTAATAATCTCATGTAATTGGATATTATGAAGAAATGCTTATGCAATAATCAACATTTATTTGAACTTATAAACAAAATGAATAGTAAGAAAAATTAAAAATGTTAAAGTTTGATGAATTATAGATAATAAAATTTAATGCCCATTTAAATCTTAGGATTATAACCTAAAAACCGATAAAACGAGATGAATCGATCGCCTCAAAAATTGCTTGGATTTGTTAATGAATCCCGCTCATTGGAGAAAGGGATTTTGCGTTTTTGAGATATAGTCTCAATGTCATGGGACGACTTTATTTTTATTCTCCATAATGGATGACTTTTTAACCCGTCCGAACAATTTGAAAAACACCAATCATAAGCGCGAGCACCAGATATTTTCCCGTCTGTTGGGGAAATACCGGGGATATAAAGATTGATGACCGATGTATCTTTACACCTTTCATCAAATATAGGCAGAAAAGTACAAAATGAAATGTGCGTATTTTTGAAAACGGTTTCTTTAAAATGTGTTGAAAAATAAGTGAGAGATAAGAACTGTCGATTTCCAAAATTATCAACACGATGATAGGTATTAGTATCTTAGATGAGATGATCTTTGTCACAGAAAATAAAGTCGCTTTCTGTTACATAATGCCGATTGTGATTTCATATTGAACCTATATACTGATGAATGAATTTACATATCAGATTCCAAGAAGGAGATGTAGACAAACAATGTGGGTAATGCTATTAGCCTGTGTGGTCGTTGTTGGGATCGGCATTTATGAAAAGAGGCGCCATCAGCAAAACATCGATGCGCTTCCGGTCCGAGTGAACATCAACGGGATACGCGGAAAGTCCACGGTGACAAGACTGACAACAGGGATATTAATTGAAGCAGGGTACAAAACAGTAGGAAAGACCACCGGGACTGATGCAAGGATGATTTATTGGGACACACCGGAGGAAAAGCCGATTAAAAGAAAGCCTCAAGGGCCGAACATCGGAGAGCAAAAGGAAGTCATGAAAGAGACGGTGGAAAGAGGAGCCAATGCGATCGTCAGTGAGTGTATGGCCGTTAATCCTGATTACCAAATCATCTTTCAGGAAGAATTACTTCAGGCTAATATCGGCGTGATCGTAAATGTGCTTGAAGATCACATGGATGTCATGGGGCCGACTTTGGATGAAATCGCTGAAGCTTTCACGGCAACGATTCCTTATAACGGCCACCTGGTCATTACGGATAGCGAGTATACAGATTTCTTTAAACAAGTTGCCAAAGAACGGAACACCAAAGTCATTATTGCGGATAACTCCAAAATATCTGATGAATACCTCCGCCAGTTTGAGTATATGGTGTTTCCGGACAATGCGTCGCTCGCCCTCGGCGTTGCGCAGGCCTTGGGAATTGATGAAGAAACCGCTTTTAAAGGCATGCTGAATGCGCCGCCAGATCCAGGAGCAATGAGGGTTCTGCCGCTGATGAACGCCAAAAATCCGGGCCATTTTGTTAACGGTTTTGCGGCAAATGACGCAGCTTCTACGTTAAACATATGGAAACGCGTGAAAGAAATGGGCTATCCGACAGATCAGCCGATCATTATTATGAACTGCCGCGCCGACAGGGTGGACAGGACACAGCAGTTTGCAAACGATGTCCTTCCTTATATTGAAGCAAGTGAACTTGTGCTGATTGGAGAAACGACAGAGCCAATCGTCAAAGCATATGAAGCAGGCAAAATTCCTGCGGACAAGCTGTTTGATTTTGAGCACAAAACGACGGAAGAAATTATGTTCATGCTGAAAAACAAATTAGAGGGCCGTGTGGTATACGGAATCGGAAATATCCACGGAGCAGCGGAGCCTCTCATCGAAAAAATACAAGATTACAAGATTAAACAGCTCGTTAGCTAGGAGGAAGAAAACACAATGTTTGGATCAGATTTATATATCGCCCTCATTTTAGGTGTCTTACTCAGTTTGATTTTCGCGGAAAAAACGGGGATTGTACCGGCGGGACTTGTCGTACCGGGCTATTTGGGACTTGTATTTAACCAGCCGATTTTCATGCTGTTGGTCCTTTTTGTCAGCCTGTTGACTTATGTGATTGTAAAATACGGACTGTCAAAAATCATGATTCTTTACGGACGCAGAAAATTCGCAGCTATGCTGATCACGGGGATTCTCCTGAAAATCGGGTTCGATTTCATCTATCCGGTGATGCCGTTTGAGATTGCGGAATTCAGGGGAATCGGTATCATCGTACCGGGTCTGATCGCCAATACCATCCAACGTCAAGGATTAACCATTACGCTCGGAAGTACGCTTTTATTAAGCGGAGCAACATTCGTGATTATGTATGCTTACTATCTAATCTAAAGTTAGGTGTGTCTAAAACGATGAAAAAACAACTGAACTTTCAGGAAAAGCTGCTGAAACTGACAAAGCAGGAGAAAAAGAAAACGCATAAACATGTTCTCATCGCATTGCCTGTTATATTTTGTTTAATGTTTGTCTTTACTTGGTTCGGAAGCGCCAAGACTCCTTCACAAATCACAAAGCAAAAGGATGCCAAACTGACAGCCACCTTTGTCGGCGATATCATGATGGGCAGAAATGTAGAAAAAGTGACGAAACTGCATGGTCCGGAAAGTGTTTTCAAAAATGTGAAGCCATATTTTGATGTGTCAGATTTTATAACAGGGAACTTCGAAAACCCTGCAACAAAAGAAAAAGACTATCAGCCTGCAGAAAAGAATATTCATCTGCAAACCAATCTAGAGTCTGTCGAAACCTTGAAAAATATGAACTTCAGTGTGATGAACTTCGCCAACAACCATGCGATGGACTACGGCCAGGACGGTTTGAATGATACGCTTAACAAGTTTACAGAAGAGAATCTGGACATTGTGGGCGCAGGCAAAAATCTGGATGAAGCCAAGCAGCACGTATCTTATCAAAATGTTAACGGCGTAAAAATCGCCACGCTTGGATTTACAGATACCTACACGAAAAATTTCACAGCCAAAAAGAACAGGGGCGGGGTATTGCCGCTAAGCCCGAAAGTCTTTATTCCGATGATTGCGGAAGCCTCCAAAAAAGCGGATCTTGTCGTCGTACACGTTCACTGGGGACAGGAGTATGACAATGAACCGAACGACAGACAAAGAGATTTGGCAAAAGCGATCGCCGATGCGGGTGCAGACGTTATCCTCGGCGCACATCCCCATGTTCTTGAACCGATTGAAGTATATAATGGCACAGCGATTTTCTACAGCCTTGGAAACTTCGTATTTGACCAAGGATGGTCAAGAACCCGCGACAGCGCGCTTGTTCAGTATCATTTAATGAACGATGGTAAAGGCCGCTTTGAGGTGACGCCTCTTAATATTCGCGAAGCCACGCCATCGCCTTTGGGCAAGAGCGATTTCATTAAGCGGGAAGCGATTTTCCGCCAATTAACCAAAGGAACAGGCCTTGACTGGAAAGAGGAAAACGGAAAGCTAACATTTGAAGTTGATCATACGGACAAACTGAAAAATAATGAAAACGGAGTGACAAACAAATGAAAATTGTGAAAGCGATATGGCCGTTTGTTGGATTGATTCTGATCATGTCATTCATGTCCGCTTTTAAATACTCTGATGAACTGTCAAGCGATGAAAAAGCAAAAATTTCAGCAGAAATCGAAAAAGTGCATCAGCAAGATAATGCGACAGGCGGAAAGTAATAAAATAGAATCTGTAGAATCATGATTAGACTGCCCGGGACCTATCCCGGCAGTCTTTATTTTTTTGAGCAAGAAACGACTAATTCCTTAGCTAATCAGGGAAAAAAGTTTTATAAAAATTCAGGAGGATTTTGCTGTTGGTCAAAGAGGATGTTTATTGTATTCTTTTAAAGGGGTAAAAAACAAACATATATACATCCAAATCAAAGAAGAAAATGCGGCAGCAGCTTCATATCCAAATCCGGCTTTTTTGCGAGCACTCATGTTGTACAAATCGGGATGGAAACGAACACCTCATGTATATCACCTTCTGCAGCGAATGTCCCTCTGAATATGATTTTTCCTGAATGTTAATAAAAGCTGATGATTCGAGTGTCTGCATTTCTTCTCACTGCTTCGCATTGCATGCCGAAAAAGTCAGAACTTAAATATCCCAGTAAAACGCCGATGATAGAGAAAAAGAGGAGGAACAGGTCATTTGAAGAAAAAAACAGCACACAAACAGTTGCTCATGTTTATTGGAATGGCGGTGTTTTTGATGTTTTCATTTTTGCCTGGCGAAAAGGCCGCTAAGCCACAGACGAAAGGCGAATCAATTGCCGAAACGGCCAAGAAGCTGGAAGGCAAAAAATACACGTATGGCGGAGCCTCGCCAAAAGAGGGGTTTGATCCGTCAGGCTTTGTTCAGTACGTTTTTCAGGAGGCGCTTGACATCCCGCTTCCCAGAACGGTAAAGGAGCAGGCAAAGATCGGAACAAAGGTGAACCGCCAGGACCTTGAACAGGGCGATATTGTCTTTTTTAAAAACGGAGCGCTTGAATCAGACGGCCCGACACATGTTGCCATTTATTTAGGAGAGGATCAAATCATCCACAGCACGAAATCGAACGGGGTCGCCATTACAAAGCTTGAAGGCAGCGCTTATTGGAGTTCGTCCTATGATCAGGCGAGACGAATAACAGAAGAACCGGAAATTTCAAAAGATCCTGTTGTTCAAAAAGCGCTGAATTATGTTGGGGTTCCTTATGTGTTTGGAAGTGCTTCACCTGATGTCGGCTTTGATTGCTCAGGTCTGACCCAATATGTCTTTAGAGAGGCGCTCGGTGTATATTTGCCGAGGTCGGCGGAACAGCAATGGGCAGTCGGCAAAAAAGTTAAGTTGGAGGATATCCAGCCCGGAGATGTCATCTTCTTCAGCAACACCTATAAGCCGGGCATCTCGCATAACGGCATTTACGCCGGCGGAGGCAGGTTCATTCATGCGAGCCGCTCAGATAAAGTGACGATTTCCTACTT
The DNA here is from genome assembly GCF_001592005.1 of Bacillus sonorensis NBRC 101234 = KCTC 13918. GTDB lineage: Bacteria > Bacillota > Bacilli > Bacillales > Bacillaceae > Bacillus > Bacillus sonorensis. Next base: position 70,210 of record NZ_BCVZ01000001.1, on the reverse strand, counting down.
GTCGGCATCATACTGGCAAAAGAAATTCACGGGTATCCGCCGCTTTGACAATCTCTCGCTGCCGGACAATCCGATTGTTTCCGAAGCCATTCAATATATTGGCGAAGTCGGCTACAAAAAGGGCGGCACAACCCCTCAGGAAGGCTTTGACACATCAGGCTTTATCCAGTATGTGTACAAAACGGCGGCCGGCATCGAGCTGCCGCGCTACGCCGATAAGCAGTACAAAGCAGGCACAAAGATCACGAAGCAGGAGCTTGAACCGGGAGATCTCGTTTTCTTCCAAGGAACGACCGTCCTCCATCCCGCCATTTATATCGGCAACGGCCAGGTCGTTCTCGTCACCCTTTCCTCTGGTGTGACGACCGCCGACATGGAGACAAGCGCGTATTGGAAAGATAAATATGTCGGAAGCGTCAGAATTCAATAGCTTAAAAAAGGAAACCGCCCTGAGGTGATCAGGCGGTTTCTTTTTTATTGATACTCGTTTTCAAGCAGCTTGTTGATAAAATAAGCCACACCATTTTCATCATTGCTTTTCGTGATAAACGTGCTCATATGTTTTAGCTCATCGATCGCATTTCCCATCGCGATTCGATGGTCCGCTTCTTCAAACATTGATAAATCGTTCGGACTGTCGCCGATTGCGTAGATATCCTTTTTCTCAATTCCGTAATGTCTCGCAAATTCTCTCAAGGCCCTGCCTTTACCTGAGTCGGCAGGCAGAATTTCAATAATGTGCTTTCCGGACGAAGTGAGTCCGAGTTTTGTATATGCCGACAGATCGGTTTTTGCTTTTTTCAGCTTCTCCATATCAAATGAAAAGCAAAGCAGCTTATAAATATTTTCGTTTCCGTTAAACACTTCGCGAATATCGGGAACAGGCTTAATGCCGAATTGTTTAAACTGTGTCAGCGCCCCCTGCCAAAGCGTCTCCCTGTCTTCGTCCGGATTGGCGCTCGTGACGATATCAAGCTCGGCCTGGAGTTTTTGTTTTCCGTCATATGGAGATAAAAGGGCATCATCCGTATATACTTCAAAGTAAATATCATGCTCTGTCAAATATTGAGCTGCTTTTTGCCCGGCTTCCCGATCCATCAAGGTTCTGCTCAGCAGTTTATAGTTGAAATCGTGAACCGTTCCCCCGTTTGCGGCGATAATCGGAATGTCTAAATCATTGAGAAGCGCTTTTACGTCAAAGGTTGCCCTTCCCGTGCAAATCGCCACGATGCAGTCCGAGACAAGCGCCTTTTTGATGGCGGCCCGATTTTCTGCAGAAATTTTGCTTTCGGTATTTAAAAGGGTTCCATCCAAATCGATTGCAATTAATCTCATTATGTAAATATGACCTCCTATTAGAGCGGTTTTAAGTGTTCAGAGGCAAAAAACAGCTTTCCCAGAGTATTCCCTAAATGATATAAAACTGTTATGTAAAAGGCTAAACCTAAATTTAAATTTTTTCAATAGTAAATCGTGTTTAAATTAAACAGAAAAAAGGATGATCTAAGATCATCCTTATTCATATTACATGCCCAATTGCTGCTTTAATATTTGCTTTGTTTCAGCGAGATTTTCTTCATCAAGCTTGAAATAGTAGACATTGCTGGGCTGGTAATCGGTCCCTTTCAGCTGAAGGGTGTCGACCGAAGTGATTGAAGAAACGAATGGAAGCAGTCCGATCGCTTCGTTTAATGACAGATTCATCGAAACATTTTTTCCGAGGGTGTCAAGAATATCGTCATACGCCGGTATGGAGGTAACCGATTTGGATTTGTCGATGACCGCTTTCAGCACTTCCATCTGCCGCTGTCCGCGCATTAAGTCGGTATCGGCTTTTCTCGTCCTGACGTAAGCCAGTGCTTCTTCACCGTTCAGCGTCTGAGAACCGGTCTTTAGATTCACTTTTCCTTTTGTATCTTTTGTGATTTGCTTGACGACATAATCGTTCTTAATGGTAACCGGAACGCCGCCGAGTTCGTCGACGATTTCTCTGAAAGCCGTAAAGTTGGCATCAATTACATAATCGACCGGTATATCAAGCAGATTTTCGACGGCTTCAACGCTTAGATCCCGGCCGCCAAGGGAATGGGCATGGGTGATTTTATCAAATCCCCGCCCTGGGATGTTGACATAAGAATCCCGGGGAATGCTCAGAAGCTTTACGGATTTGTCCTTCCTGTTGAATGTGGCAAGGACCATTGCGTCGCTTCGTTCCTTGTTCATATCCTGTCCCGGACGTGCGTCAATCCCCATCATCAGGATCGAAAAGTTATCCTTGCTCGGATTGAATTCTTGAATCCGCTTGACGGACTGGCTTCCCCTTGCAAGGCTGATTTGCGCCTCTTTTGATGCGCTGGCGACTTTAAAGTAGGCATAGCCGCCTGCGGCCGCTGTAGCCGTTATAAGCAAAACAATCAAGAATAATGAGTATTTTACCCATTTTCTCAGCTTTCGTTTTTTCGTTCGTTGCGATCGTGACATCGTGTAAGCTCCTCTTCTATTTATTGAAACATATCATTTCTGTTGAATAAGTGCAAATTTATATAGATTTCAAGATTTTGAATTTACAAAACAGACAGCATTCAGCTATGTGGGGAGATGTAGGCTGGACTGCTATTTATTTTTCGCCACCTATAATAGGACGATAAAAACAAAAAAATGTTTCATTTATTCGGATTCCTTTTAATGGGAGTAACTTTGATGTTTGAAGAATGAGAGATGAGGTAAAAGATTCATAACAGATAACCGCATCCCTGTTTAATAGAGGAGGACGTATTAATGCAGAAAAAAAGATCGAATCTCTGGCTTTATTTTTTTGGAGCCTTAGGGGGGATGCTCTATGGTTATGACACCGGCGTCATCTCCGGAGCGATCCTGTTTATGAAAGAAGAGCTCGGTTTGAATGCTTTTACAGAAGGGCTTGTTGTCAGTGCGATTTTAATCGGGGCGATCTTCGGGTCCGGCTTTTCAGGAAAGCTGACAGACCGGTTCGGCAGGAGGAAGACGATCATGTCGGCGGCCGTGCTGTATTGCATCGGCGGACTTGGTACGGCGATGGCGCCGACTGCGGAATATATGGTGGCCTTTAGAATCGTGCTCGGTCTTGCGGTGGGCTGTTCAACAACGATCGTTCCCCTTTATCTCTCAGAGCTTGCGCCGAAGGAGTCGCGGGGCGCCCTTTCCTCATTAAATCAGCTGATGATTACGATCGGGATTCTTGTTTCTTATCTGATCAATTACGCTTTTAGCGATGCTGGTGCATGGCGCTGGATGCTCGGCTTGGCGATTGTGCCGTCAACCGCTCTTCTGATCGGTATCTTTTTTATGCCTGAGAGCCCGCGCTGGCTGTTGGCGAATGGAAGAGATGGAAAAGCGAGAGCGGTTTTGGCCAAGATGAGAGGCCGAAACAGAGTCGATCAGGAAGTACATGAGATCAAAGAAACGGAAAAGCGGGATAATGGAGGTTTGAAAGAGCTTTTTGAACCGTGGGTGCGCCCGGCATTGATTGCCGGACTTGGTCTAGCCTTTCTCCAGCAATTTATCGGAACAAATACCATCATTTATTATGCGCCGAAAACGTTTACGAATGTGGGATTTGAAAATTCAGCCGCCATCTTGGGCACAGTCGGCATCGGAACGGTAAACGTGCTCATGACGCTGGTGGCCATCCGGATGATCGACAGGCTCGGCCGAAAGCCGCTTCTGCTGTTCGGAAATGCGGGGATGGTCATCAGCCTGATCGTGCTTGCCCTGACCAATCTCTTTTTTGGCAATACCGCTGGTGCAGCATGGACGACGGTTATTTGCTTAGGCGTGTTTATCGTCGTATTTGCGGTCAGCTGGGGCCCGATCGTCTGGGTGATGCTTCCTGAGCTGTTTCCGCTTCACATCAGGGGGATTGGGACAGGAGTATCGACATTAATGCTTCACGCCGGAAATCTTATCGTGACAATCACCTTTCCCGCTTTGCTTGAGGCGATGGGAATCAGTTATTTGTTCCTTTGCTATGCGGGCATCGGGATCGCTGCATTCCTGTTTGTCTTTTTCAAAGTAAAGGAAACCAAGGGAAAGAGCCTTGAAGAAATTGAACACGAGTTAAAGAATGGCGGCGAACGGAAAGCCGGCGGCCGGGCGGCTGACCAGTAGAAAAAAACAGAGGATGGGTGTCAGCTTATCCTCTGTTTTGCCGGACAAATTTCTCCTTTATAATCGTTCATCTTTATGCTCTTTAGCGGCATCTTCATCACCTGCCTGGTCATGGCGGGGCAAATGGCCTGATTTAATCCCGCGGAAAATCAGAAAGAAAACAATGAAAACAAAAAGCCCTCCGACCAGTATTTGCAGCAGCATTACAACACCCCCCAGCAGGAACATCCGTTTATTTTATGTATGAACGAATCCTTTCGATGATTCAGCTTTTTTGAAGGAGGGGCCGATAAGCAAACGTTTGTTTAAAATCTGAATAAGATCACCGGTTTATCCAACACTAAAATGACATGAAAATAATGGGAGTGTGGACAAGTGAAAGCAGTAACGTTTCAAGGGCCTCAGCATATTGAGGTCAATCAAGTGGAGGACGCCAAGATCGAGAAAAAGGACGATATTGTCGTCAGGATCACCTCAACGGCGATTTGCGGCTCTGATCTTCATCTTTATCAAGGGAACTTCCCCCTTCCAAAAGGGTTTCAGCTTGGCCATGAGCCGATGGGAATCGTAGAAGAAACCGGTCCTGACGTGACAAAGGTGAAAAAAGGCGACAGGGTCGTCATCCCCTTCACTGTCGCCTGCGGACATTGCTACTATTGCGAAAACAAGCTGGAGAGCCAATGCGACAATTCGAATCCGCATTATGATTCAGGCGGATATTTCGGCTACTCGGAGAAGTTCGGCAACCATCCCGGCGGACAAGCTGAATATTTGAAAGTGCCGTTTGGCAACTTTACGCCGTTTGTCATTCCGGAATCATGCGAGCTTGAAGACGAATCTCTCTTATTTTTATCAGATGTGTTGCCCACCGCTTATTGGAGCGTGCTTCATGCGGGCGTCAAAAAGGGGGATACCGTGATCGTGCTCGGCTGCGGACCGGTCGGATTAATGGCGCAGAAATTCGCCTGGATGGAGGGGGCGAAACGGGTCATCGCTGTTGACTATTTGGACTATCGTTTAAAACAAGCGAAAGCACTGAACAAAGTGGAGGTGTTTGATTTTACGGAATATCCCGACATGGGAGAGCACTTAAAGGAAATAACGAAAGGCGGCGCAGATGTCGTCATCGACTGTGTCGGAATGGATGGGAAGAAATCGCCGCTTGAGTTTCTTGAGCAAAAATTAAAGCTTCAGGGCGGGACGCTCGGTCCGATTCAGATTTCAACGAAGGCGGTCAGAAAATGCGGTACTGTCCAAATCACCGGAGTCTATGGAAGCAATTATAATATGTTTCCGCTCGGAGCTTTTTTTGCCCGGAATGTGACGCTGAAAATGGGGCAGGCGCCCGTCATCCATTTGATGCCGGAGATTTTTCGGAAAATCGAACGGGGAGCGTTTGACCCGAAAGAAATCATTACGCACCGGCTTCCGCTTGAAGAAGCCGGCCGCGCCTATCAATTGTTCAACGATCATGAGGATGGCTGCATCAAGGTGATCTTAAAACCATCGTTTTGATCTGACGTGCCTGAAGGCTGCCAAAGTTCCGGCAGCCTTCATATATTCTCTTTATCTCGCGAGCCATCCGCCGTCGACAGCCAAAACATGTCCGTTCACATAATCTGAAGCAGGAGATGAAAGGAATACCGCCGCGCCGGCGATGTCGGCGGGCTCTCCCCAGCGCTCCGCCGGAATCCGTTTTAAAATCTCGGTATTCCGGTTCTTGTCCTCGCGGATTTGTTTTGTGTTGTTTGTCGTAATGTATCCCGGTGCGATGGCATTCACCTGGACATTGTATGCGGCCCATTCGTTGGCAAATGACTTGGTCAATCCGGCCACGGCATGCTTGCTCGCCGTATAAGCTGGAACGAGGATTCCGCCCTGAAACGACAGAAGGGAAGCGATATTGATAATTTTCCCATGCCTTCTCTCAATCATGTGTCTGCCGACCGCCTGTGTCAGGATGAAGAGGCTGTTCAAATTGACATTCATGACGGTCTCCCAGTTTTCGCGGGAAAACTCGGCCGCTTTTTCTCTGCGGATCGTACCGGCGTTGTTTACCAAAATATCGATTTGATGACGGTCAAGCACTTCTTTTGTGAAAGCCTCGACTTCATCGGGATTTCCCATGTCGAGTTGATAGGAAGTGAACGTTTTGCCTGTTCCTTCAATCAGCCGTTTTGTTTCATCAAGCCCGCTCGTGTGGGCGGTGCCGACAATATCGGCGCCCGCTTTTGCGAGGGCTTCGGCGATACCTTGGCCGATCCCTGTGCCGGGGCCTGTAACAAGAGCGGTTTTTCCTTCAAGAGAAAAATATGATTCCAGATATCCCATTTGATTCACGTCCTTACCGTATGACATTCATCGGGACGGCATCCATGTCTTTGAATGTATAATTTTCGCCGGCCATCGCCCATATAAAACAGTAATTGGATGTCCCGGAACCTGAATGAATCGACCAGGCAGGCGAAATCACAGCCTGTTCATTCCCGACAACGAGATGGCGCGTTTCAGTCGGTTCACCCATGAAATGGAACACTTTCTCTTCCTCGTGAAGGTCAAGATAGAGATAGACCTCCATCCGGCGGTCATGCACATGGGCCGGCATTGTATTCCACGTGTTGTTGGACTCAAGGAAAGTAATTCCCATCATGAGCTGGCAGCTTTTAATGCCGTCTTCATGGATCACTTTATAAAGGTTGCGGACATTAGAAGACGCTTCATCCCCCAAGTGGTCGTATGGAAGCTCGGAAAGCGCGGCTTTTTGCACAGGATAATGTTTATGGGCTGTCGCGGAAATAAAATAAAACTTGGCAGCGCCTTCATTCAAGCTTGAAAAATAAACGTCTTTGCTCCCCAGACCGATATACAGAAAATCCTTATGCCCTAAAACGTGCTCTTCACCGTCAACCTTTACGGTTCCCGCCTGTCCGACATTCACGATCCCGACCTCGCGCCGTTCAAGGAAATAATCGGTTTTTAAAAAGTCGCCCGCATCAAGCTTAATCGGCTCTTTCACCGGCACGGCTCCGCCGATTACCACCCTGTCCTCATGTGAATAAAACATGTTCAGCTGATTTTCAACAAACAATGAGTCTATTAAAAAATGTTCGCGAAGCTCTGCGGTCGTGAATCGTTTCGCTTGTTCAGGATGAACGGAATAGCGATTTTCCATACTTTCTCCTCCTTGGATTGGACGTTTTCGCTTTGACTTGAATGAAGCATGAAAATGCAAAGTTTTTGGTAACGGTTTCAAACATGAATTGTAAAGCAGATAATGGAAATCGTCAACAGCCTTTTCGATTTTTTCTGAAGATTGTCAATGTAAATCTTCAAATTTAAAAAAACCATTCCAAACTTTTGCGGATGTGGTATGCTGAATGTATAAAGTTTTTGAGATCGGTTTCAAATTTAAGGCGTATAGGAGTACTTGAATGAAGGATAAAAAAGTAACCATCAACGAAGTAGCAGCACATGCGGGCGTATCAAAATCAACGGTTTCCCGGTATATCAACGGGAAAATCGATGCCATATCGCCCAAAAAAGTCAAAAGCATCAAAAAAGCGATCGAGGCGCTAAATTATCGGCCCAGCCAGATGGCGCAGGGACTGAAAGTGAAAAAGAGCAAACTCATCGGTTTTTTAGTAGCCGATATTACAAACCCGTTTTCTGTAGCAACCTTGAGGGGAGTCGAAGAGGTTTGTGATCAGTACGGGTACAGCATCATGGTCTGCAACACGGATAACAGCCCTGAGAAGGAAAGGGAAATGCTGCACAAGCTGAACGCCCATTACATTGAGGGGCTGATTATCAATACAACCGGACAAAACAACGATGTGCTGATGGATCTGATCAGCCAGGACGTCTCCATTGTGCTCGTCGACCGGAAAGTGCCCGGATTGAAGCTTGATGCGGTCACGACAAATAACCGCGAAGTCACAAGCCAAATCGTCCATTACATGTATGACAAAGGCTACCGCCATGTCGGTCTGTTCACAGAGCCGATGGCTGGGATCAGCCCGAGGGAAGAAAGGGCTTCGGCTTACACCGAAATCGCTCTTGAACGCAATGCGGGCCGCATTCCCCAGATATATGAAGTCGATGTGAAAGATAAAGCGGCTCTCATGCAGGCTGTCAAAAGCTTTTTGGCATCCGGTGATGATCAAGGCAAAAAAGCCATACTTGGGAACAACGGGCTCCTGATGCTGAAAATCATCAGCTGCCTTTATGAGATGGGCGCAGCGATTCCGGAGGATGTCGGAATTGCGGGATTTGACGACACCGAATGGTATAAATTAATCGGTCCGGGGATTACAACCATTGCCCAGCCGTCGCACGAAATGGGCAGAGTTGCAATGGAAAGGATTATCAAACGCCTTGAAGGAGATGACAGCGCTCCGCAAACTATCCAGCTTGAGGCGGAATTGATCCTTAGGTCTTCACTATAGCTGAATCTCATCATCAAAAAGAGCACTCATGCCGCCCGTAATCTGGGGGAGAGTGTTTTTCTGGCAATATTTTTGAAACCGGTACCATTTTTCGAAGGAGGAGTGGAAGAATGACACTCGACATCATCACGTTCGGTGAATCCATGACGATGTTCTATGCAAACGAAGCGGGGGAGCTTCATGAAGCTTCTTCGTTTTCCAAGGCGCTTGCCGGAGCCGAGACAAATGTCGCCGTCGGGCTGGCCCGTTTAGGTTTTCGGGTGGGCTGGATGAGCAAGGTCGGCGATGATTCGCTCGGAACCTTTATCTTAAATGAACTGAAAAAAGAACGGGTGGATATTTCTGAAGTCAAACGCACGGCAGGAAGACAAACGGGAATATTGCTCAAATCAAAGGTGGAAAGCGGAGATCCTGATGTAACATATTATCGAAAAGGATCCGCCGCCAGCACAATGGGCGTACACGACTACCCGGGGGATTATTTCAAGCAGGCGAAGCATATGCACATGACAGGCATACCGCCCGCATTATCAAAAAACATGAAAGAATTTGTGCATCATGCCGTCGACCACATGAAAAAACAGGGGAAAACCATTTCGTTTGATCCGAATCTACGTTTCCAGCTTTGGCCTGACGAGCAGACAATGATACACACGATCAACGAGATCGCAGCCCGGGCTGATTGGTTTCTTCCGGGAATCAACGAGGGGAAGCTCTTGACCGGCCTGGACGCACCTGAAGACATTGCGGAATTTTATTTAAACAGGGGAGTCGGGCTAATCGTCGTCAAACTGGGAAAAGAAGGAGCCTACTTCCGGACGGCGGAAAAAACCGGCTATATACCGGGATATGCGGTTGATAGAGTGGTCGACACCGTTGGAGCGGGTGATGGCTTTGCTGTCGGCATCATCAGCGGGCTTTTGGACCGGCTGCCGCTGGAGGAAGCGGTGCAGAGAGCGAATGCCATCGGAGCACTGGCGGTCATGGCTCCGGGGGATATGGACGGCCTTCCGTCAAGAGAAAAATTAACAGAGTTTTTAAGAGTGATGGAAAATCAAAAAATAGGAGGTTCACTATGATGGAAATGTCCATGATCGAAAAAACACAGGAACAGCTTGCAAACGCCGGCCTGATCGCAGTCGTCCGCGCCAAAGGCATGGAGGCGGCGGATGATGCCATTCATCGTCTCATCGATAAAGGAATCACCGCGATTGAAATCACTTACACCACTCCTGGAGCGTCTGAGTTGATTGCAAAATTCGCGAAGATGGACGGTCTTCTTGTCGGCGCGGGTACGGTCACCGAGGGTCTGCAGGCGCGGGAAGCCGCCGATGCGGGGGCGAAATTTATCGTCAGCCCCGGGTTTTCAGGGGAGCTGGCTGATGAAGCCGCATCATTGGATGCATTTTTTATTCCGGGTGTCATAACGCCGAGCGAAATTATGGAAGCGGTGTCAAAGGGGTTTCGCATTCTTAAATTATTTCCAGGCGGAACATCAGGCATTTCCTATATGAAAAATTTGGCGGGTCCATTCCCGGACATCCGCTTTATTCCGACCGGGGGAATTCATCCCGGCGATGTGGAAAAATGGCTTGACGCCGGAGCGCTGGCCGTAGGAGTGGGAAGCCAGCTTGATAAAGTGTCGGCAGAAGACCTTCAGCGGATTTTCCAAAGACGGATGTAAACAAAAATAAAGCATGCCGCAGCATCGTCACGATTTTAGGCTTTTCAGATCAATAGCTTTGTTTTGTCATTAACTGAGATGGGAGAAAAAATGATGAAAATTAAAGCAACGATTGAACGTGTGCCTGGGGGCATGATGATTATTCCGCTGTTTTTGGGAGCGGCGCTGAATACGTTTGCTCCCGGAACGGCCGACTTTTTTGGTGGATTTACAGGAGCCTTGATTACAGGAACGCTGCCGATTTTAGGGGTATTTATTTTTTGTGTTGGGGCCACCATCGATTTTCGCTCTTCAGGCTATATCGCCAGAAAAGGCTTGACACTGCTGATTGGAAAAGTAGGCTTTGCTGCTTTATTGGGCTTGATCGCTTCACAGTTTATTCCTGACGAAGGAATTCAATCGGGATTTTTTGCGGGCTTGTCCGTTCTTGCCATTGTAGCGGTCTTGAATGAAACGAACGGCGGACTCTATTTGGCATTGATGAACCATATGGGACGGAAGGAAGACGCAGGGGCTTTCGCTTTTATCAGTACGGAGTCCGGGCCGTTTATGACTATGGTGACGTTTGGTGTGACAGGATTGGCGGCATTTCCGTGGGAGACGCTCGCTGCAACCGTCATTCCGTTTTTGCTCGGCTGCATACTCGGAAATCTTGACCATGAACTGCGTGACTTATTCAGTAAAGTCGTCCCGGCGATCATTCCGTTTTTCGCATTTTCATTAGGGAATACGCTCGATTTTAGAATGCTCGTCAAATCCGGCCTTTTAGGGATTTTTGTCGGTGTGTCGGTCGTCATTCTGTCGGGAGCCTCTTTATACTTGCTCGATCGTCTGATTGCGAGGGGGGACGGTGTGGCCGGAGTGGCGGCATCATCTACGGCCGGCGCGGCGGTAGCCGTTCCATATGCACTGGCGGATGCAAACCCGGTGTTTGCCCCGGTGGCTGAGTCGGCTACGGCCATCATCGCAACTAGCGTCATCGTCACCTCGCTTCTGACGCCGCTTGCAACCATTTGGATAGAAAAACGGGTCAAACATAGGAAACCTCCAAAACAGATCACCATAGACTATAAATAAATGAAGGCTATAGGCGCCGCGGAATATTCCATTCTGCGGCGCTTTTTATGATGCCTTTTCCGAGAAAGTCACGAAATTGCTAAAATTATAGAATAAAAACTGTGCTAATATCAATATGTAGTGTTTTTTAAAAAATGAAAACACAATATATGCCATTGATAGGAGAGTTAAGGATGAAACCTGGCGTTAAAGAGCAGGGATTACTGCAATTAACAGAGACATTTCACGACATTGTAGGATATGGAAACCACGATATAATGCAGGAAAACGCAAATGTAGACGGACGTTCGCCGATGGGGCAAATGAGCCGGTTTGCATCTGAGAGCGCGAGACATTATGCGCTTCATTATTTAATGTCGCCGGAAATTAAAAAAGCGGTCGATGACAATTTTCTATACCCGCACGATCTGGATTTTATGGCCAGCGGTACAACAACCTGCTGTCAGATTCCTTTGGGGCAGCTGCTGCAGGATGGATTTCACACAGGACACGGGTCCCTCAGAGAACCGAAAGACATCATGAGCGCGCTGTCTTTAGCGTCGATTATTTTCCAGTCCAATCAAAACATGCAGCACGGGGGCCAGTCATTTCCGATGTTTGACTACGACCTTGCCCCTTACGTCCGCAAAACATTTGAAAAACACGTGAAGAGGATCAAAGAATATCCGACAACATTAACTGAAGAAGAAATAGCTGAAAAAGCTTGGCAAGAGACCGACAATACCACTTATCAAGCCTGTGAAGCATTCATACATAATGCCAACAGCATGCATTCCAGAGGAGGCGGACAAGTTCCCTTCGTCTCCATTAATTACGGAACTGACACATCAAGGGAAGGCCGGATGCTGATCAAAAACATTCTCAAGGCGACAAAAGCCGGTTTAGGCAAGGGAGAAACACCCATCTTTCCGATTCAAATTTTTAAGATGAAAGAAGGGGTCAATGTCCACAAGACGGATCAAAACTACGACTTATATCAGCTGGCATTAGAAACAAGCGCCGAAAGGCTGTTTCCCAACTTTAGCTTTATCGATTCACCCGTGAACAAGCCATTTTATGATGGAACGCCTGAAAGCGAAATTGCCTATATGGGATGCAGAACCCGCGTGATGTCCAACATAAATGGGAAAGAAAACAGCATCGGCAGGGGAAATTTATCTTTTACCTCAATCAACATTGTGAAAATCGCCCTGCTGAGCGAAAACACTGAACAGTTTTTCACATCGTTAAGCCATTATATTGATTTAACCATTCAGCAGCTGTTGGAAAGGTACGCTTTTCAATGCAAAAAAAGAGCGAAAGACTTTAAATTTTTATATTCCCAAGGAATCTGGCACGGAAGCGAGCAATTGGGTCCTGATGACACGCTTGAAGACGTGCTCAAGCACGGCACCTTGAGCATCGGCTTTATCGGATTGGCTGAAGCCTTGACCGCTTTGACGGGAAAACATCACGGAGAAAGCGATGAGGCCTTTGAATTGGGTAAACGAATCGTCCAATTTATGCGGGACAAGGCAGATGAAGCTACGGAAAAACACAAGCTCAATTTTTCATTGATCGCCACCCCTGCCGAAGGGTTGTCAGGAAAGTTCGTCAAAAAAGACAGAATCCAATTCGGCGCTATCAAAAATGTCACGGATCGGATTTATTATACGAACTCGTTTCATATTCCCGTCCATTATAAGCTGACGGCGATAGAAAAGATCAGAAAAGAAGCGCCCTTCCACATGATGTGCAACGGCGGACACATCAGCTATATCGAGCTTGACGGGGATCCGAAGAAAAACATACAAGCGATGGATACAATCGTTAATGCCATGCGCAGGGAAGGCATGGGCTACGCCTCTATCAATCATCCGGTCGATCATTGCAAAGCGTGCGGATTCACCGGCATTATTGATAACGAATGCCCGCAATGCAAAAACAGCGATGAAGCTTTAATTGAACGAATCAGACGGATTACCGGATATTTGGTCGGTGACATGTCGAAATGGAATTCCGCTAAAAGACAAGAAGAAAAGGACAGAGTGAAGCACCAATGAAAGTGATGAATATAATCCATGACAGCATAGTAGACGGAGAAGGTTTGAGAACCGTTGTTTTTTTGGCGGGCTGCCCGCATATGTGCGAAGGCTGCCACAACAAACAGAGCTGGAACATCAATAACGGCTTTGACATGAGCATTGATGAAGTCTATGAGGAAATCATGAAGAATCCCCTGACAAATGTAACCTATTCCGGAGGAGAGCCGCTCCTGCATACCGGTGAACTGATTGAACTCTCCAAGAGGATTAAGCAGGATTCTGAAAAGGATATATGGCTGTACAGCGGATATACGTATGAACAGATTTTAAACAATGACAAACACAGCGCCCTGCTGGAATATTGCGATGTATTGGTGGACGGTCCGTTTGAACTCAATAAAAGGGATCTGACATTGCTCTACAGGGGAAGCTCAAATCAAAGAATCATCAAACTGACATGAAGAAGAAGCCCGCGGGCTTCTTCTTGTTTTTGGTAAACACATAGGGCGCCCGGGATTGACTTCCTGCCATATAGCGTCATAATAAATATGAAAAGGTATAGAAGTAAAATGAAAAAGAAAGCGTTTTATTTCTGTGTTTTGCCTGGTTGTATAAGAGACGACAAAGGGAGGAGATGGCTGCATGACGCAATCACCGATATTTCTACAGCCTCAATTCAAAGAAAGAATATGGGGAGGGACCGCTTTAAGAGATCGATTCGGCTATGATATCCCCTCTGACCTGACAGGTGAGTGCTGGGCCATATCCGCCCACCCGAACGGACCGAATGTAGTGGCCGGAGGGCCTTATCGAGGAAAAACGCTTGCCCAGCTTTGGGACGAGCATCGCGAACTGTTCGGCGGGACGGAAGGGGACCGTTTTCCGCTGCTGACGAAAATTCTTGATGCCAACAAAGATTTATCTGTCCAGGTTCATCCGGACGACTATTATGCCGGTGAACATGAAAACGGTGAACTTGGCAAGACGGAATGCTGGTATATCATCGATTGCAAAGAGGATGCCGAAATTGTATACGGACACATGGCAAGGACGCGGACGGAGCTTGTCACGATGATCAACAGCGGGGATTGGGAAAACCTGTTGAGGCGGATCAAGATCAAACCGGGCGACTTTTATTATGTGCCAAGCGGTACAATCCACGCTCTTTGCGAAGGCACACTTGTGCTTGAAACCCAACAAAGCTCTGATACGACATACCGTGTATATGACTATGACCGGACAGATCAAAATGGCGAAAAGCGCGAGCTTCATCTCGAACAGGCCATCCATGTCACCACCGTCCCGCATGTTGACGGATATACTGATGAATCAACGGAAACGAATAAAGGGATCACGATTAAAACATTTGTGGAAGCAGAGTATTTTTCAGTATACAAGTGGGATGTCGACGGCCGCGCCGAAATGACCCAGGACCAGCCTTTCCTGCTCTGCAGCGTCATTAAAGGTGAAGCGGAACTGATGCAGGGAGGCGATGTATACCATATCCAAACAGGGACGAATTTGATCCTGCCGGCGGAAACCGGCGATTTTACCATTGACGGGACATGCGAGCTGATCGTTTCACATATATAAAAAAAGCCTGACGACCTAAAAAGGGGCCGTTAGGCTTTTTTTATTATGAAACATTATATGCAAGGTGACGATAAAAAGAGAAAGCGAGTTTCATAAGAAAAGAGACTCGGGTGGGGGGAAACAAAAACGTGAACAAGTACATCAGGAAAGCCACTTTTTTCGCTGCGGGCCTGCTTTTCATCCAGGCGGCTTTTACAGCGAGCCCTGCATTTGCAGCATATACGGATACGTCCGTATACAAGATTGAAACGACGAAAGAGTTCAGCAGCCAAACCGAAGCTGAAAAAGCAGCCGAACGCCTAAAAAAAGATACGGGGTGGAAAGCTGATGTTCAAACATCGGGAAGAAACGGCACGACATATGAACTGGCAACGGGCGGCATTGATGGGGAAAACAAAACCAAAAGCCTGCTTCTTCAATTCGGAAAAGAAACCGGCCTGAAAGGAACATACGCCCCCATTGGCAAGCGGGAGCCTTTAGCAAAAGCCGTCTCAAAAGAATTTCCGGGAGAAGCGAAAGCGAAAGAACTCGCTCTCCAATTCAAAAAAGAAACCGGTTTGCAAGCGTCCTACGTGAAAACGGGGAAACAGGAATCTTATGTTAAGGTCATCTCTGATCCAGTAAAAGGAGAACAACAAGCAAAAGCCCTGCTGGCGCGCTTTGAAAAAGAGACGGGCCTACAAGGAACCTACGGCCCATACGGAGCGGGACAGGGCACGGTAAAGCTGATCTCCGGGGAAATAGAGGGAGAAAGCAAAGCGAAACGCCTGCTCCCGCAATTCAAAAAAGAAACCGGTTTGAAAGGATCGCTTGAGCTTGTCAAAAAACAGGAAGCGCAATATCAAGTCATAACAGGCGCCATACAGGGGGAGACAAACGCCAAAAACCTGCTGAAACAGTTTGAAAATCAGGTGAAGATCAAAGGCGCCTATGAAGCGGCAGGTCGCCCTGAACAGCTGTACAATGCAGTATCAGGATACTTCAGCGATGAAAAAACCGCTCAAAACGCCGCCGCTCAGATTAAAAAAGCTGCGGGTGTTTCCTCAAGCGTTGAAAGAGTGAAAAAAACGCGGTACTGGGTCGTCAACATGAAGAATCTTGACAGTCAAAAATTGAGCAAAGTCAGCGCTTTTTTCAAAAAGAAAACATGGCGCTATACGTCCTCAAAGGCGGGGAAAAAGCAAACGGCCTTCCGGATTGTCTCTTCCCAGACTGCAAATCAAAATAAAGCGGCCGTAGGAGTCAATTTTTTTAAAAGCAAAAAGGTGAAGGCGTCGTCTGTGCAAAAGAAAGGAAGCACAACAAGCAGCCGCTACCGGATTGTCTCCGCTGAAACAGCAGCGCAAAGCCAGATCACAAAGGCGCTTCAGTTCTACAGCAAAAATGGGGCCCCGGGAACAGCGGCCCAAACGGGAAAGAAAATATACAGCCAATACAGACTGGCATCTGAAGCTGTTTTCGACCAGGGAAACATCACAAAAGCGCTCCGCTTCTTCCAAACAAACGGCATCAAAGCGGCCGCACAAAAAACAGGACAATTACACAGCCAATACAAACTGACGTCTGAAGCGGTGATCGGCCAGGAAAAGCTGGCCAAAGCCCTCAAGTTCTACAGCAAACAGAAGATCGCGGGTACAGTTCAGCCGACCGGGAAATACGGCTACAGGCAATACAAGATCACATCAGCCCCAGTTTCAAGCAAATCAAGTCTTGATAAGGGCGTGGCGTTTTTCGGGAAACACCATATCAGTGTTTCTTATCGCACAAAAACGACCAGCCTGTACACAGTGGTGATAAACGAACAATTCACAGGAAAAGACCGCGCCGAAGCGGCTGCCAATGTGATCAAAAAGAACTACGGATGGCCGGTCAATATCATGAAAATCAAAGACGGCCCGCAAATCATGACGACCGACTACGGGATCACGCTGAACCAGATGATTGACAAACAGATGAAGGCCAGCCCGCAAACCGATGCTGCGGCATATGTTTCTTTAACCTATATCAATACGGCAAATCAAACCGTAACAGCGGATGTCCTGAACGTCAGATCAAGCCCCCGTGCGGCGGGCGGAAATATCATCGGCCAGCTGAAAAAGGGCGATAAGGTCAACATCATCTCCCATGAGTCGGGCTGGGCGAAGATCAGAATGAACTGGAGAAATGCCAGCAGAGAAGAAGTCGAGAAATATGTCAACCCTGAAAAGTTCACACAAGACAGTTCATCATATTTTCAATTTTTAAAGCTATCAAAAACGGCCGGTTTGAATGCCGCGGAAGTCAATGCGAAAATCCTTTATAACAAAGGGATTTTGACCGGAAAGGGCCAGGCATTTATAGATGCCGCGAGAAAATACAGCATCAACGAACTCTATCTCATATCCCACTCCCTTCTCGAAACAGGGAACGGCACCTCGGCATTGGCAAGAGGAACGAGCTTCAACGGCAAAACGGTTTACAATATGTACGGAGTCGGAGCATATGACAGCAACCCGCTCTACTACGGTGCAAAATACGCCTATGAACAAGGCTGGTTCACACCAGAAGCCGCCATTGTGGGCGGAGCCAAATTTATCGGCGAAAAATACATTCACAACCAGACCTACAACCAAGACACGCTCTATAAAATGAGATGGTCGCCAAACGCCCTCCATCAGTATGCGACTGATGTCGGCTGGGCCGCCAAGCAAGTCGGAAGAATGTACAGTCTGTATACATTGCTTGATCAATATACGCTGTATTATGATGTGCCGGTGTATCGGTGACCTATAGGAAGCAGGGACTTGCTTCCTATTTATTTTTCGGTTTTGTACATCCATTTTCCTAAAAAAGCAAATGAGAATTATGTCGAAATTCGTAAAACCCCGTTGCAATTGTCGTTTTGTAAATATTATAATCTAGATAGACTTACAAAATTATATGAATCTGCTTCATTTGGTATGTCTACCATACATTTGTTATTTTTTAGGTGGTTGATAATCGATTTAAAAATAAAAATTTATATTTAATTTTTTGTGGAAGTGCGGGGAGTTTTATTTGAAAGTTAAAATTTTAATGATTACACAGAATTTTTATCCTGAAATCGGCAGTGCGGGTAACCGTATGAAGAACATGTTCCTCATGCTTAAACAAAAAGGATATCATGTAGAAGTTTTAACTACTGAGCCGACCTATCCTTCCAGAGAAATTTATTCTCAAGACTGTTTTTGGAATGAACAAGAGATCGATTCGGATCAAAACATTACTCGATTGTCGGTACAAAACAAACGATATTCTTCCAGCCTTTTCAGCCGTCTTTTCTATTATCTGGAGATTATGTTGAAGATGTTTTTTTATGTCACAAAGGATAAAAATAAATATGACATTGTGTTTGTTACTTCTCCGCCTATTTTTGTAGCTTTTGTCGGACTAGTGGCGAAATACCGTTATAAGGCGAAACTGCTGCTGGATATTAGGGATTTATGGCCAGAATCCTTAAAAGGTGTGGGTGTATTTCATCATTCTTGGGTCATTTGGCTTTTTGAAAAAATGGAGTCTGCTTTATATAGGAAGGCAGATCATATCATCATCAACAGTGAAGGATTTAGAAATCATTTTAAAAAAAAATCAGAGGATTTAATGAAAAAATTGATGTTTCTTCCGAATGCGGCTAGAAAAAATGAGATGGTGTTAAGGGAGGGGCGTCAAGACACTCTTAAATTTCACGTGGTGTATGCAGGCAATATCGGTCTAGCTCAAGATGTCACAATCTTGAAGCAGCTTGCTGAAAAACTTGATCTTCATAATATTTCTTTAACCGTTATCAGCTATGGGGTTCACAAGCAGAACTTTGCGGACTTTGTTCATCGCCATGATCTTAAAAATGTAAATCTTTTAAAACCGATGGGGAGGCAAGACTGTTTAAATCGGATGGCTCTCTGTGATGTCGGAATAGCCACATTAAATAATTCCAATGTGTTTGAAACCGTTTTGCCTGGAAAAATTATTGACTATTTAACATGCAGACTTCCTGTTGTGGCTTCATTATCAGGTTATCCTAAAAACATGATTGAGAATGAAAAAATCGGTTTTGTAACAAACAGTCAATCAGTAGATGAAATGGTAGATTATATTTTAAAGCTTCATCATAACCCTGAACTGTTGCGGGTGATGAAGTCGAATTGCGGGAAATTTATCGAAAAAAATTTCTTGTGGGAAAATAATATTAACAAGTTAACAAATTTGATAGATAAACTTGCCAAAGGTTGATTATGATGATGAGAACGAAAGTTTGTATGTTTGTCTGGAATCATTTCACAAATGACGCTAGGGTGATGAGAGAATGTACGGCTTTGTCTGAAGATATCTACGATGTAGACTTGATTTGTATAGACGATCCGAAAAACCCTGATCTTAAAACCTTTGAAGAATACAATCAACATTTTCGGGTTCACCGTGTAAAAAGATACCCTGATAGCATGATGTTTCTACAAAAAGTCTACAAAAGCTTAAGGCAATCCAAACCTCTGCTGCTCTTGGCTTGTCTTTTATGGTTGTTAGGGATTTATTTTCTGCCGATTCCTGTCATCCTTTGTACTTTTTTTGCTTTTGTTGTTCTCAAAACGAAACTTAACACAGCTATTGTTAGAGGAAGTATCATCTTAAGAATGATTTTAAAAGGTGTAAATAAAAAATATGATATATATCATTCAAATGATTTAAATACGCTTCCGCAAGGCTACATTTGTTCAAAGTTCCGCCTAAAGAAAAAAAAGCTGATTTATGATTCTCATGAAGTTCAGACAAGCAGAACAGGATATGACAGCAGCTTTTACGGAAAAATGGAAGCTTTTTTGATTAAAAAAATAGATGCCATGATTGTCGAAAACCATACAAGAGCGAAGTATAATGAGGAGCTTTACGGTTTTTATCCGTATGTCGTTCATAACTATCCATTTAAGCAAACAGAGTCTATTGAAAAAGTGGACCTCCGCAAATTATTGAACCTCTCCGAAAATGAAAAAATACTGTTGTATCAGGGAGGCATACAAACGGGGAGAGGGCTTGAAAACCTTGTTAAAGCGGCCCCGAAGTTTAATGAAGGAACCCTTGTGTTCATTGGAGACGGCCGAATAAAGCCTGATTTAGAAAAAATGGTTGGGGAATTGGGTATCGGAGACAGAGTGAAATTTCTGCCCAAAGTTCCATTGGCTGACCTTCCTAAATATACACGAAATGCATATTTAGGCTTTCAAGTTTTAAATAATGTTTGTTTTAATCACTATTCTGCATCTTCTAACAAGCTATTCGAGTATATGATGGCCGGAGTTCCGGTTGTCGCTTGTAACTTTCCTGAAATCAAGAGGGTGGTAGAGGGGGAGGGAACCGGTGTAATAGTAGATTCCCATGACTCGGATTCTATTGCTGAAGGGGTTAACAAGCTGTTGAGCGACCCTGGTTTAAGAGAAGAGTTAAGTAAAAACAGTCTAAGAGCAAGAGATTTATATAACTGGGAGCAAGAGAAAACCGCTTTTTTAACAGTTTATAGTAAATTTAATACGGATCATTTGATGTGCGAATAGGTATTATTCACTAGAGCCAATGAATTATTTGCGAAAAGGAGCGTATAAAATATGAAAATCTGCACCATAGGTCTTGGTTATATCGGACTGCCCACATCTATTATGTTCGCAAAGCACAATGTTGAAGTCGTAGGTGTTGATGTGAAGCAGGAAGTAATCGATTCTTTGAATGCTGGCATCATCCATATTGAAGAGCCGGGGCTTCAGGAAGCCTTGAATGAAGTGGTTCAAGCAGGCAATTTTAGGGCCTCTTTAGAGCCGGAAGAAGCCAACGCGTTTATTATCTCTGTGCCGACCCCCAATCGAAATGATGAACATAAATCCTGTGATTTAACATATGTGCTTGACGCGGTTAAGACGATTCTTCCTTTTATTAAAAAAGGAAATGTCATTATTGTTGAATCAACGATCGGACCGAGAAGCATGGATGACTATGTAAAACCTCTTGTGGAGGAAGCAGGCTTCGTCATCGGCGAAGATGTGTACTTAGTTCACTGTCCTGAAAGGGTACTTCCTGGTCAGATTCTTCACGAATTGGTATATAATAATCGTATTGTGGGTGGAATTACTCCGGCCTGCACGGAAGCGGGAGCAAGAGTTTACAGCGCATTTGTCAAAGGTGAAATGATTAAAACAAATGCTAAAACGGCGGAAATGTCAAAGTTGATGGAAAACACGTTTAGAGATGTAAATATCGCTTTGGCAAATGAACTTGCAAAAGTGTGCAATGAACTTGAAATCGATGCCCTTGATGTCATTGAAATGGCCAATAAACACCCCAGAGTCAATTTACATCAGCCTGGACCGGGTGTAGGCGGACATTGTTTAGCAGTCGATCCGTACTTTATCGTGGCCAAAGCGCCTGAAACTGCTAAGCTGATCGACCTTTCCCGTTCCATTAATACATCAATGCCGTATTATGTGGCGGACAACGTAAATGCGTTATTAGAGAAAACAAATGGAAAAACGATCACTGTATTTGGCCTTACATATAAAGGGAATGTGGATGATATAAGAGAAAGCCCTGCGATGGAAATCTATGAAATATTAAAAGAACAGGGAAGATATGAAGTAAGGGCATATGATCCACATGTAAAAAAAGACTTTGTAATAAACGATATTGAAGAAGCCGTGGAAGAGTCTGATTTAATTTTAATTTTAGCCGATCATAATGAATTTAAAGAATTAAACTGGGCTCAGCTATCAAACATGTCGACTAAGCAAATATTTGATACAAAGAACATCGTGAAAAACCGTTCAAACGATTTTAAATATATCAATTTTGGAAGTCTGCATGAATCCGTTCAAAAAGAAACGGTCTTGGCTTAATCGTTAATGCTCCTAATTCATTTTTCAGCCAGCTGCTGTGAGATTGAATAGCTCTTTAAGATACAATGACAAGCGGAGGTAAAGCATTGAAAAAAATAAAAGTTATGACCATATTCGGGACTCGTCCGGAGGCGATTAAAATGGCTCCTCTTGTCCTTGAACTTAAAAAATATCCTGATCATATCGAATCTTTGGTCACCGTTACGGCACAACATAGGCAGATGCTTGACCAGGTTCTGAATGCTTTTGGTATTCAGCCGGACTTTGATCTGAATATTATGAAGGACCGGCAGACATTAGCAGATATCACCACGCGGGCACTGTCAAAATTAAATGAATTATTAATTGAGGAAAAACCTGATATTGTTCTTGTACACGGAGATACAACAACTACTTTTGTCGGCAGCCTTGCTGCGTTTTATAATCAAATCTCTGTAGGACATGTAGAGGCAGGACTGAGAACCAGAAATAAGTACTCTCCTTTTCCTGAAGAAATCAACCGTCAGATTACGGGCGTCATTGCAGATTTGCATTTTGCGCCTACAGAAAAGTCTAAACAAAACCTTTTAGAGGAAAACAAAGATCCTGAACAAATCTATGTGACGGGAAACACTGCGATAGATGCCTTAAAAACGACTGTCCGGGATGATTATCATCATGAAGTACTTGATCAGCTAGGTGATGACCGGATGATCCTTTTGACCGCTCACCGAAGAGAAAACATAGGTAAACCTATGGAAAATATGTTTCGGGCTATCAAAAGAATTGTTGAAGAGCATGATGACGTTCAAGTTGTGTACCCCGTCCATTTAAATCCAGTTGTCAGGGAAACAGCAGAGCAAATCTTGGGAAGCCTTGATCGCGTTCATTTAATTGAACCTTTGGAAGTCATCGATTTCCACAACTTCGCTTCAAAATCATATTTGATTTTAACCGATTCAGGAGGAGTGCAGGAAGAAGCTCCTTCATTAGGAAAGCCCGTGCTTGTTTTGCGGGATACGACAGAAAGACCTGAAGGAATCGAAGCAGGGACATTAAAGCTTGCAGGTATAGAAGAAGAAGTCATTTACAAGTTGACTAAACAGCTATTAACAGATGAGGAAGAATATAAAAAAATGTCTAAGGCTTCTAATCCTTATGGAGATGGACATGCATCCAAGCGCATTGTCGAAGCTCTTCTCCAATATTTTTCATGAAATAATCGATAGTCTGCCGGATGGCAGACTATCATCAATTGTGTGGAATTTATTTTATATTCCCTCACTTATGCAGAAAGGGAGGAAGATGTTTTGAAACCTGTTTTCTCAGAAACAGCTCCGACAGAAGACGAAAAAACGATCGAGTTTTTACAATTGGACGATAACAATCCAATAAAATGGGAATATACATCAGCTGTGGGGGACCGCGTTTTAATTGCAGTGAGGTCAAGTAATCTTGGCGACGAATATTTGTCCGCTATTGGAAAAAAAGTGATGTATTTAAGAAATGACCTTGAAGAAGAGGAAGAAGCAGGTCTTGAAACATTCGACACCATTCTATTGGGAGATCTTCCAAAGATGGTATTTGATTCAGACAGATATATTGAACGGCTTACTCCATATTTATCACCGAACGGAAGCTTCGTGCTATGGACTTTTATAAAAGATCTAAATCTAGATCATCTCCTTAACTTAGTTATAAAATCCTACCATCTCGGGTTGCGCGTTAAAGTTCAAAGGGGGAACAAATGGCTGGGATTGAAATTAGAGCATTCAAAAGATACGGCCGTTAACGATATATCAGAGGCAATCCGCTATGTAATCGATGCTCTTAATCTTCATGACAAGAAACAGATTCAGCCATACGAAAAACAAATATCTGCGCTTTTAAGCGAAGTAATGGCTCTGAAGAAAGAGCTTGTTGATTCATATAAAAAAGAAGAAAAATTGCTGCAGCAGCAAAAAAAGATGGACAAGCAAACAAAGTATCTTGAGAAGCGCTATCAAGCACTCTCTTCTTCAAAATTAGGACGCTTAACCCTTTTTTATTGGAAATTTAGAAAAAGAAGAGGTAATCGTTGATGTCGAATATTGACCAACGTCTTATGACCATAAAACAAAAAATAAATAGATTGACAAAAGAAATTGCGGTTGATAATGCTGCTCTAAAGGAGTTTAACAATAAAAAGAGCTTAGATGTATTAAATGCGAGAAAAAATAAGCTATCAAGCTTAAGAAACAGTCAAGCGGCAAAAAGCGCGCCGTCTTCTCCTCAAAACAGCATAATGACGCCGGCGGAAAAGGAAGCCTATTTGAAGTTTTTGAAGAAAAATCATAAAAAAGGATATTATGATGAAATTCAGGAACAAATCAAACAGCTGCCTGACAGCAATGGTTCAAGGTATTATAAAAAGCTCGATCTTCAAATCGGTATTATTGCAGACGAATTTTTGTTTAAAAGCTTGGAAGACGCTGCCGGTTTTCATTATATTACCTATGAAAACTACAAAAATTTCGGCGATAAAATTGACGTTTTTGTTCTGGCCACCGCCTGGAGAGGGCTGGACGGAACATGGAAGGGTTTGGGGAATCCAAAAATAAAAAAAATACGCGATCGAATTCGCAGTATTATTGAATTTTATAGAAGCAAGCATATTCCTATCGTCTTCTATTCAAAAGAAGACCCTGTTAACTATGAATTTTATATAGACCTGGCTCAGCAGGCGGATCATATTTTTACGACATGCCAAGAAGTCCTTGATGATTATCGAAGGGATTGTCCTTCTGCAAAAACATTTGATGTACTGGAGTTTGGCGTTAATCCAATCTACCATAACCCGATCGGAACAAGAATGTTCAGAAGGCAGGATATATTATTTGCAGGGTCGTGGTACCATAAATATCCGACCAGACAGCATGACAGCCGCATCCTTTTTGACGGAGTATTAAATGCGGGCCGTGAATTAACCATCATTGACCGCAATTTTTCATTGCAGCTCCCGGCTCATTTTTATCCGAAGGAATATGTTCCTTATGTAGTCCCGTCAACAGACCATAAAACACTGCAAAAAATTCATAAAATGTATGACTTTACATTAAATTTAAATTCTGTAAAAGACAGCAATACAATGTTTGCCAACCGGGTGTACGAACTGCAGGCAATGGGTACGGTTGTGCTGTCCAACTACAGCATCGGAATAAACAGTAAATATCCAAACGTTTTTCTTGCTCCTTCAAAAGAAGAATTGACGGATTACTTGAATTCATTATCTGCGAAGGAAGTATATGAACTGCAGATGCATGGCGTCAGAAAGGTATTGAATGGCGAAACGGCATTTGACAGAGTAAATCAAATAGCGGAAATCGCAGGGCTTGAAAAACATGACTTCGCGAAAAAGGTGCTGGTCGTAGCAAAAGAAGATACACCTGAAATGAGAGAGCAGTTTAATCGCCAGTCTTATAAATACAAGACATTTATATTGGAAAAAGATGTGACTGAACAGATTTATGCAGAACATGATATGGTTGCATTTTTCAGCGAAGATTATAATTATGGGGAATATTATCTCGAAGACATGGTCAACGGTTTTAAATACACGGCTTCGGATTATATTACAAAAGATGCTTACTATTGTTCTCCTGAGGAGTATGTATCTGGAGTTGAACACCACTACGTAAATGAAATGAAAGACCGTTACCGCACATTGTTCTGGAGAGATTCTTTTGATTGGCAAGTTTTAAAAAATATACAGCCGGGCGAGCTTTCTAACGGGTACAGCGTCGATCCTTTAGAGCTTTTGACTGCTCCGGAGCGTGGACAAAAGAAAAGCGGCAAGTCATATCAGCTTTCTGTTATTGTTCCAACTTATAATAATGGTGAGCATCTAAGATATAAATGTTTCCAGAGCCTTTCCAGAAGCAGCATTTTTGAGGATATGGAAATTATCATCGTTGATGACGGTTCAACAGACGACTATACCCCTTATGTCGTAAAACGGCTGGAAGAAAGATATCCTAATGTCAAAACGTATCTTTATCCGCAGGGGGGCAGCGGAAGTGCTTCAAGGCCGAGAAATAAAGGGCTCGAACTGTCAACGTCTGAATGGGTAACATATCTTGATCCTGATAATGAAGCCATAAATGACGGATATGCCGCCCTTCTAAAGGAAGCTGAAACATCTTCCTATGACATGGTCATCGGCGATATGATGCGGTTGTCAGATCAAGAGCAGCTGTTCTCTTACTATAAAACGATGATGGGCTTTAATAATGGCAAGGCATCCCGTAAAGCGCCCCATGACGATTTTCTTAAGAAAACCTACTTTAAGGCGATGAGCATTCAGGCGCTTGTAGCCAATAGAAAATGGCTGGAAGGCTCCGGAATTAAAATGGTAGAAGGAGCAATCGGCGAGGACACACTTGTTTTCCATGAAATGGTTCTTTCTTCAAAGGCGTTTAAAGTCATTGATCTGCCTATTCATATTTATTATGCAATGGTAGAAAATTCTTCAGTCAACAATATCAATAAGAGATTTTTTGAACGGTATATTCTCCTTGAAAAAGGACGGATCGCTTGGCTGAAGGAACAAGGTCTATTGGAAGACTACCAGGACATCAGATTGGAAAACTACGTTAAAAATTGGTATATGGCTAAATTATCTCTGGTAAGTGAAGAGGAAAAAGACGAAGCAAGAGATCTTTTGCTTCAAATACTGAAGCTATATGAGGGCATGAATTGGAAAGATGAAGAGATTTTAAATTTTCTGAAGTCAGAAGCTTAAGATAAGGGGGATTTCCCCCTTACCCTTCATTTGAAAAAATGCTCTAGTGCATTCTTCCGTTTAAAATAGCCAAGGTTTCTTCTTTGCCAAGAGGATTATGTCCTTGTACCTTGTCATAATAAAAGTGACATTCAATTTTTTTTATGAAAGGTTCTTGTTTGGTCAGCTCAAATAACTCATTGATAAAAGGATGAAAATGCCGCTCATAATCGTGCTCACAGGCTAAATTTTGATAGTAAATGATATTGGGAATGTAATTTATTTTTTTATAAAAATCTGGAATGCTCAATCTGTACATAAGATGCTGAGGAAACTCTTCCATTCCCTTTTTTTTATAAGATACTTCGAGCATTTTCTGAACATGGGTCTGATAGTAGTTGAAAACTACCGTTTGCGGATTATTGACCAAAGCAGTAGATCCTTTTATAAGTCCGCTGAGGAACAAAGAGGAGAATCCGCCGGCTGAGCTTCCATAAAAAGTGATGTTCTCCGGTTTTATATTTAATATTTCAGTCATTTTTTCAATAATTGCTGAAATCGACTCCAGATAAAAATGATTCTCATTTCCCTGACCCCAGCCGATATTGATATTTCCTAAATAAAGAGTCGGGTCATTATAAAATATAGTTGAACTCGCAATTTCATCTGCCCATGAATGCCGCTGAAAAACAGGGAGGGAATGCTTTTGGGGATCTATTGCCCCGGAACCGAGAATCAGCAATGCATTGTAAGATGATTTCAGGTTTAGAAAAAATTCAAAATTGACTTGTTTATGTTCAACGATTAATATGAATGTTTCATTGAAGGTAAAACATTCCTTTGATAAACTTTCTAATGAAGTGAATGTCTTTTTTATGTTCATAAAGTCCCCTTGTCATTGCTTTTAATTAAAGATATCCGTATTCTTTAATATTTGTCAAGATCGTTTTTTTGAACATTAGAATGCTTATTTCTGGGGCGATTGTCATGGCTTTCTTCCTGTTTTTTTAATTTTTCAAAAAAATAATAGTCTGTGATTAAAATTTTGATATACTCGTAAATGTCGGTTAAATAAATACTTTTTTGTTGCCGATAAAAGAAAGTGAGAGATTAGAATAATCAAAGAAGAAAGGGGGGGAGTTAAGTGAGAAAAGTATCTTTGAAATTTGCTGTTGTTATACTTTTTATTGGGATGATCAGTACGATTTTTGTCAACAAGTCTTCAGGGTATACAGATACTTCTACATATAAAGTAGAAACGACGGCTGCGTTTCTTGGACTGGAAGATGCACAAAAAAATCTGCAAAAGCTTAAAACAAATACCGGTTGGGATGCAACATATCAAAAAACCAGTGATTATAAAAATGTTTATAACTTGTTTTCCGGCGGATTTCCGACTGAATCCCGAGTTAAGGACAGCCTGGCTGAGTTTGAAAAGGGAACAGGCTTAAATGCCGACTACGTTCCAATCGGAACGAAAGATTATTATTACTACGTATCAAGCGGCGGTTTTTCAAGCAAATCCAAAACGGAATCAGTCGCTCAGTCTTTTACAAAGGAGACCGGCATTTCTGCATCGGTTGAACCGGTAGACACGACCAAGGACTACTATTATCAATTGATCAGCGGCGGATTCGCCGGCGAGTCAAAGGTAAAGTCTATCTTAAGTGATTTCCAAAAAGAAACTGGAATCGCGGGAACATATAAACCGACAGGAGATCCCGAGAAGTATTACACTTTGACAAGCGGCGCGTTCAACGGCGAATCAAAAGTGAAGAACATTTTAAGCGATTTCCAAAAAGAAACTGGAATCGCGGGAACATATAAGCCTGTCGGCGATCCTGAAAAGTATTATATTTTGACAAGCGGTGGCTTCAACAGCGAGTCTGCCGCAAAAGCCAATCTTGAAAAATTCGAGAGTGAGACGGGTATAAAAGGAAACGTGCAGCCTGTCGGCGATCCTGTCGAATACTTCAATATCAGAACCGGCGGGTTTGGCAGCGAGTCTGTCGTGAAAAAATATATTCAAGAAATCAAGGACGCTACCAATCTAACTGCGAAATACGAACAAGTGCCGAATTCAACATCCTATAGAATTGTATTTAATGACCTTAAATCTACAGATGCGGAAAAGGCTGAGCAGTATTTGACAAAAAGAAACTGGTGGTTCTCAACGCAAAAAAGCGATAAACAGACATACGAGCGCTACAAAATTATTTCCGAGCCAGTACTGGGAATGGATGCCGTCAACAAAGGGCTGGAATTCTTTAAGAAGAACTCCTGGTATGTGTCATATAAAGAAAATGGAGAAGAGGCATATCAAAAATTTAAAATATACTCTGATCCGATTCTTGGAAAAGCACTGCTTGATAAAGGTTTAGCATTTTTTAAATCACATAATTGGTATGTGGGCTATCAAGATACAGGAAAAGAAGGCTACACCCGCTTTAAAATCTATTCCAATCCGGTTCTAGGCATGGATCAAGTCAATAAAGGGCTGGAGTACTTCAAAAAGAATTCTTGGTATGTAAGTTATCAAAAAACCGGTGAAACCGGATATTCTTCATATCGGGTAGTATCTCATCAGGTATTAGGAAAAACTCAAGCTCAAAAAGGTCTGGAATTCTTCCAGAAAAACGATTGGTGGGCTAAAATCGTTAACACCGGGAAAACAGGATATTCAAGCTATAGAATTGAAACCGGAATGACTTTGCTGTATGACGACCTGCTTAAAGCTCAGGCTTTCTTTAAGGAAAAAGGCTGGTGGAGCAGCTATACGAGCGAGCGCCAGCACCTTTATAAAATCGTGGTTGATGATATCCAGGGGTACAACAATGCTTCTGCAACAGCCGATAAAATCAAAAAAGATTTTGGATGGTCTGCGAGCATCGTCAAAACAAAAGAAGGTCCTCAAATCATGTATACGGATTACGGTCTCACGCTCAATGAAATGCTGAAAAAGCAAATGAGCGTCAACCCGCAGACAGACTCTCCGGGTTATGTATCACTTACTTATATCAATACTGCAAACAGTACTGTGACGGCAGACTTTCTAAATGTGCGATCTTCTCCAGAAGTGTCGGCAAACAACATTGTAGGGGTTCTTGAAAAAGGCGATAAAGTCAGTGTGCTCGGCACAGAAGGAAATTGGGCAAAAATCAACCTCGGCTGGAGAAATGCAAGTGAAGATGAGACCGCATATTATATTAATCCGAACAACTTTTCAATGGACAGCAAATATTACTTCCAGTTTTTGAAACTGTCGCAATATGCAGGTCTATCAGCCAGTGAAATCAACAGCAAGATTTTAAAAGGCAAGGGAATTCTTGAAGGAAAAGGAGCAGCATTTGTTGAGGCATCCAAAACATACAGCATTAATGAATTGTATTTGATCTCTCATGCCCTTTTGGAAACCGGAAATGGAACTTCCCAATTAGCTAAAGGCGTCAAATATAACGGAAAAACGGTTTACAATATGTACGGATATGGTGCATATGATTCTTGTCCGTTGGAATGCGGCTCGAAAACAGCCTATGAGCAGGGGTGGGATACTCCTGAAAAGGCGATCATCGGGGGAGCCGAATTGATCGGCAAAAACTATATCCACAGAAGCGGTTTTCAGCAGGATACACTCTTTAAAATGAGATGGGCTCCAACGGCCAGCCACCAATATGCAACAGATATCGGCTGGGCTTATAAACAAGTGAACCGGATGTACAGCCTGTACACTCTGCTGGATGATTATACGTTGTATTATGACATTCCTAAATATAAATAAGCCAAAAAGATCAGACACAGAAAAATGTGTGTCTGATCTTTTTTGTATATGTAAAAGCCATTGTGATTGATTCTGCTATCATCACAATGGCTCACATGGTCATTTTTTATCTTTTATCATTAACGAATGTTCTTCATTATCGACTACAAAAAGCTGTTTATCTGTTTTGAAAAAGAATCGTTTACGGCTTTTGTCAAAAGTGACTTTATCATCAGATAGAGATATGGAAGCCGGTTCAACAACTTGAATGTCATGAAATACGATTGCTGAAGTTTTTTGGTTTTCTATCACATAATCGACTTTTTCATAATCGAGGTGAATACCGGATCTTCCGTCATCGTATTTTACTTCTTTAGTTCCTCGCAGGCTTTGCTGTACATTCTGCTCGTCCTCTCCCAAAAATGAAAGGAAGTATTGATAAGATGTCTTTGCCTTTTCTGAAAAGTAAGGCGAAAAGGCATTTGCAGCCAATGAAACACTTGCCTGGTCTTCAGCCGGTGAAACACTGCCTTTTTTCACGAAATAACTTTTACCGTTAAATTTAATCTTTGCAACTTTAGAATTTTGGGATACAAGCGTAACTTCAGTTCCAAAAGTCAAAGAAACGGACATTTTTTGTTTTAATTCTTTATCACTGTAAGTTGAAAGCCGATTTGCTTTTATATATGCCGGCTGGTTCACCTTTTTCAAGACTTCGGATTTTGATTCAATATGGCGTTCCTCTGCTTTTTTGTCATTTCCAGGTATTGCTCCAAAGGATGCGATTGTCCGCAGAGGAGTGCTGATAAACATAGTTGCTGCAAATGCAATTAGCAGCATTGAAAGAAAAGCAATTTGAACGGCATTAGCAATTGTTTGTGATTTGTTACTTTTTTTCAAATAACGTCTTGTCCGTTCATCTTCTTTTTCTTTTTTACGCTGTTCGATGTGTTCCTGTTGATACTTTTTCTTTTCTTTTTTGGAGAGCTTATTGAACCAGTCAACAAACTCTTTATATTCCTTTACAACCTTTGGGGTTTCGTCAAACATGCGCATTTCGCCATAATGCATCCAGGCAACGCGGTCACATAGCTTTTCAATTTGACCGATGGAATGGCTGACAAAGAAAATGGTTTTCCCGCTTTTTTTAAATTCAGTAATCCGGTCAATACATTTTTTGTAGAACGTTTGATCCCCGACAGATAAAGCTTCATCAATAATTAAAATATCCGGATCAATGTGGGCGGATATGGCGAAGCCAAGACGGGATTTCATCCCGCTTGAATAGCTTTTGACAGGCTGATTGATGAAATCTCCTATATCGGCAAACTCAACGATCTTATCATAAAGCTCATCAATCTCATTATTGGTCAGCCCCATCATCAAGCATTTGAGCCGGATATTGTCTTTCCCGCTCAACTGGTTGTTCAACCCGGCCGAAATCGCGATCAGGGAAGGCTGTCCATTCATCTCGATTTCACCGGTTGTCGGAGGAATGACCTTTGCCAGCAGATTCGACATCGTCGATTTTCCGGAGCCGTTGATTCCGACAAACCCGATCGTCTCTCCTTCGTATACATCAAAGGAGACATCGCGTACGGCAAAAAAGCCTTTATCATTTTTGTTCGGTAAGAACAGAGCTTTTATCTTTTCAGACTGTTTCTCATACAGATGATACTGTTTTGAAACATTTCGAAACGAAACTTTTAGTTTCATCGTATAATCTCCTTACTTTATTAAAGAAAGTCAACAAACTTGTCCCTGAATTTCATATGCAGGATGGACCCTAACGTTAACAACAGCAATGTGAATGTCCAGAAATACAAGGTGTATTTTATATCTTCAAAAAACCAATTTCCGTTCAAAAAACTGTTCCGAAAGCCGTCAATAATATAAAACAGCGGATTTAGTTTAATAAGAGTCAAAAGATGCGGTCTGTTGGCGAGGCTGTGATGCACATTCCAAAAAATCGGCAACAGGAAAAACAGCAGCCTTGTCCCCGCTTGAAGCAAAAATTGATAATCTCTTACCAACACACTGATCGTCGAATTAAACAAACTGAATGAAAACATGAACGCAAGCATACAGAACAAATAATAAAAGTATTGCAGCCAATGCAGCGTCGGAAAATGTCCGCTTCCCATAAGTACCAAAACATAGATGATTGTCATCACAAAGTAGCTGAATAAATTGGAAACGATCACGACGGCTGGAAGCGAGCTGACCGGAAAATTCATTTTTGAAACTAAATTGATTCTTCTAAACACACTATTTGATCCATCAAGAATCGTCGGGCTAATAAAGAACCAAGGGATGATCCCGGCAAGCATCCAAATAATAAACGGGTAGTTGTCTATATCTCCTTTGGCGCCTTTAATTCCGGTTCCAAACACAAACCAATAGGCCAAAATCTGGATGAGCGGGTTTAGAAACTGCCAAACAATCCCCAAATAATTCATTTGATACTTTGACTTTGTTTCATAAACCGCAAGCCGCATAATCAGCGGAAGCGAAGAAAATACTTCTTTCAGAACTTTTACCATAGCATTCATTCGAATCTTCCTTAGAGTTAAAGTTTTTAGGTCTTTATTTTCAGAACGTTATTTAAAGCACCGCACTATATTGTATCAGATTTCGCTATTTTTTTCACTTTTAAACCGCTGTATGATTTTTACATATTGGAGCTGAATTATATTACTCTCATACGATATAGCAAAAGCCAATGCAACCAGTCAAAGGTATGCAATGGCTTTTGCTACAACTATTATTCAAATACCGTTTTCACAACTTTTTCAGACGAATGTCCCGTCTCCAGATAACAGAACTTCTCATAGAATGGCTCGAATATATCCGGCAGGCGGTAGTCCGGCGCTTCCGTTTCCCTGATTTTTCCGATGACGGCATCGGTCGTTTTGACGAGCGGGCCGGGCGCTTCTTTTTCAAAGTCAAAGTAGAAGCCGCGCAGCTTGTCGCGGTACGTTTCGATGTCGGGAACAAAGAAAATCATCGGACGTTTCAAATTCGCAAAGTCAAAGAAGACGGAAGAGTAGTCCGTGATCAGCAAGTCGGACACCATATACAGCTCGCGGATATCTTCATATGAAGAGAAATCGTATGCAAATCCTTGGTATGGCCCAAGATCAAAGTTTTCCGCCACCAAATAGTGCATTCGTAAGATGATCACGTATTCGTCGCCGATTTCCTCTCTCATCTTTGCCAAATCCAAATCAAGGTCAAATTTGTATTTCCCCTTTTTATAGAATTGATCATCCCGCCATGTCGGCGCATAAATGATCACTTTTTTGCCGGCCGGGAGCTGCATTTTTTCTTTTAATGCGCGAACCGTTTCGGGATTGTTGTCCGTATGAAGAAAATCATTTCTCGGATAGCCGGATTCGATCATCGTTTTATTAAATTGGAATGCACGGGCAAAGATCTCGGTTGAGTATGCGTTCGGGGAGATCAGATAATCCCATTTTGATGCTTCCATTGTGAAATTCTTTTTGTATTTTTCCGTGTTGGTGCCGGGCATGTGCACTTCATCCATATCGACGGCAAGCCTTTTTAACGGCGTTCCGTGCCATGTCTGAAGATATGTGGTGTGCTCCGGCTTTGGAATCCATAACGGCATTCGGCTGTTTACCACCCAATATTCGGCTCTTGCCATGGCGAACAGCCACTTCAGGGTAAACCTTTTAATATAAGGAATGCCTTTTTCCTCAAAGATATCCGTATATTCCGGATTTACGCTCCAGTACAGGCTGTACTCCGGATTGTTCTCTTTCATATATTCATAAATCGCCCGCGGATTACAGCTGTACTGCTTTCCGGCAAAGCTTTCAAAAATGACGGTCTTCTTTTTGACGGGCAGCTTTGCGGCAAGTCCAAAGGTGAAATAATATGCTTTTTTCACACCTCTGTCTATCTTTTTCTTCAGTTTATTTTTTCTCCTGCGGAAAAAGGAAACGGCCCGGTTTTTTTTGCCAACGACAAAATAAACAGCTCTTGTTTTAAATGTATAATCATTCATTCTTAAACGCATGTTTCTTTTTTTCTTTTGCGGATAGACATGAAAACGCGCAGGGCCTTTTTCTGTT
Source organism: Bacillus sonorensis NBRC 101234 = KCTC 13918 (assembly GCF_001592005.1). GTDB lineage: Bacteria > Bacillota > Bacilli > Bacillales > Bacillaceae > Bacillus > Bacillus sonorensis. The sequence goes on along the minus strand of NZ_BCVZ01000001.1, from coordinate 35,759 downwards.
TCAAGAACCGTAAACTGGTTTGTTTTCGGATTTGCTTTATTTTTTAGCATTAACGCCTTGCTGCGCTTGACGACTTCTTCGCCTGTTTCAGGGTCCTCGCCGCAAAATTCGATATGAAATTGGAACATCGCCGGCATGATGTTTTCTTCGTAAAGCTTTTTGAGATCAATCTGCACCTCAAAGCTTACAGCTTCATCATGTGCATCTTCCCTGAAACTTTTCTCAAGAGGAAATTGAAACAGCCTTTTTTCCTCGGCATCCGTGATTTCATTTAATACAAGCCTTCTCTGCTTCACAGGGAAGCTTTCTTCTCCTTGCAGCAAAAAAGCGAATCCTTTAAGCGTCAATTGAGCTTCAGGAGTTAATTCGACATGATTAACTTCCGCAACGGCTTTTTTTGCAAGAATCTTCAAAGAAAAGTTTCCTTTTTTCGTTGTATAAGGAAGGAAGAAAATGCCCTTTTGTTCATCTTTCTGCCAGGAAAGTTCAATCGGCTGAAACTCCGTTTTCATTCTTTTCTTCAGAAGCTCAGCTTCATCCATATCTTCCATTGTCCGGTATGTCGCATAGAAGTCGACACATCCTGTATCCCTGACATGGTTTGAAAGCTCATCCAAATGGATCACTGCCTTGTACAGCCGGGCTTCCGGTTCATCTGTTTTTTCGCAGGAGAACGACAGCTCTTCCTTTGATTTCCGATTGACTGCCAGCAGACCGATTTCTTCAGCAGGCAATGAGCTTTCAAAAGAGAAAACAAGATGAAGATGCCAATCTTTTATTTTTAGATCGATTAAATTGCAAGTTATTGCAGCTGCCTTAACCATAAAATAAGTCTACTCCTCTTTTATCAAATCCAAATCATAAAAAGCAGAACGATTTTTTATTTTATTTTTAAAGAAATGTTGCCTTTTACAGTCTTATAAAAGGTGTATGATTTTTGGTTGATGTCCTTTTCAGATTTAACGTCTGACTGCTTAATGATATTAATTCTTTCATAATCATTATACACAAGATACATGACATATCCACCTGAGCGCAGTTCCGCCAGCTCATCAAGGGTCAGCTTCAAGCGATAGGAACCGTCAGCCTCAGCAGTCACGTTAAAGTCATGAGTGATTTTGGCTGTTTCCCTGTGCTGAAACTGTATGCCGTTTATGTGTTCCCTCTGTTTTCCATAAGCCGCGAAATTCAGGACAAAAACATCATCGTGAAATTCATGGCTGTTCACCTCTGCATGCAGGGGAATTTCGATCAGTTTGTATTTTTCGTCTTTTAAAGGACCTTCATAGTAAGCTGTATCGCCTTTAATGACGATTTTTTTATCAGCCTGCTTTTTGGACCAGCGAAATAACTGCTCAACTTCTTCATAGCGCTTTTCTTTCAATAAATCAAATGCAATCTTGTGCAGCGGTTTGAAAAACGTTTCGGAAATATCATATTTCGTCTTCTTTAATATTCCTAGAATCTCTCGGAATTTTTCAAAATACTCTTCTTTGTTTTCGCTCTTTAAGAAATGGTGCCTGTCAAACAGACGGGTAATCGAATCAAACTCAATCAGGCGGTTGATCGCCATTTTCTCTATATTCTGATCAAGCTTTTTGCGCAGGACATATTTCATGACGGCTATGTTGGAATCTGTTTTTTCGATAATATTTGTCTGCTTCGTCAATGATTCGTTATTATCGTCCATCCGGTTCAGATAGTAGATCGGATCTGTTGTTGTTGAAATTTCTTCGCATTTAAACAACACATCCATGAAAAACTGCTTGTCTTCCGCAAACTTCATTTCAGGGAACCTGATCTTGTGATCCCTTATAAAATCAAGACGCATCATTCTCGCACGCGGCCCCAAATGATAAAAAATATGCGGAATCGAAAGCGGAGATATATTCAGCCTTTTCCTCACAGATTCATATTTACCGATAATTTTCTGGCCGCCGGCTTCAACCTGTATCGTTTTTCCTACGGCATAGTTGACTTGACTCTCTTCGAGAATATTATATAGACTTAAAATTCCGTTCGGCGCAAACCAGTCATCTGCATCAAGGAACGTAATGTATTTCGCATTTGCCAGCTCGATTCCCAAGTTTCTCGGATGGGCGGGCGTTCCGGTATTGGTATCTAAAAGAACGACCGTAATATTTTCGTAAAGGCTGGCATATTCGTTCAGGATTTCCCTTGAGCTGTCTGTTGAACAATCATCAACCAAAATCAAAGATATCCGGTGAAAACCGAAGTTTTGTTTAATCACGGAATCTACCGTTATGTTCAGGTACTTCTCCGCATTATAGACAGGGACGACTACGGCTACTTCTTTTTGCTCTTCAAGAGAATGTTCATTTAATACTCGAAAACTATGTTTTTGAAGGATATTTTCCTCATTTTCATTTCGCTTCATCTTAAATAAACGACTGATATTCATTTATTTTCTCCTCTATCCATGGGAATTTGTGCAATACAAATATAGCTAAACGGGCTCTAAATTACAAGAAGTACTTTTCCTTTTTCAGGAAAAGTACTTCCAGAAAGAACTCTATTTCTTTTTCCATTACAGGCCGGCGATTTCCTCTTTGATTTTAGTTGTCGAAATTCCTTCTGTTCTAGGCAGATAGATGACTTCGCAATGTTCTTTTAAGAAATCAAATTTTCCTTCCCAGTCATCCCCCATGACAAAAACGTCAATATCATGGTCGATGACATCCTGGACTTTTTGATCCCAGCTTTTTTCCGGAATGACTTCATCGACGTAGCGGATGGTTTCCAGAATGAGCTTACGGTGCTCATAGCTGTGGTAGGCCTTTTTCTGTTTTTGAAGGTTGAACTCGTCAGTAGAGATCGCTACGATTAGATAATCGCCAAGCTGTTTGGCGCGTTCCAACAGCTTTATATGTCCCCAATGCAATAAATCAAACGTTCCGTATGTGATGACTTTCTTCATGTTAAATGTACGCTCCTTCCTAAACTATAACGTCACAAACAACTATAATTAACTTTCCGAAATTTGCGGATCCGAAAAACACGTATACTCTTCACTAAAAAAAGACAATTTTTCCGTATGTCTTCACTGATCATTTATTATAGCACATTGCCTAGTAAACGTTAAGTGTTGTAAACAGCAAATGAAATTCCAAATTTTGTTTTAAAATTCTCCTCTTTTCGCCCCTCTGTCTGAATCCGGCGTAAAAAATCTTAATCTGATGTAAAGATATTGTTAAGCTTTTATGAATCATCTATGTTAAAATATACGTTAGACCAAATGAATTTATGGGCTTGCCCCTTTCCTTTGACATGTTACTTTCGTTTAAACATATAATTGGACTTTTATGCTGGAAGGAGGAGATGTTTGTGCAAACGGAACGCATTCATAAACTGTCATATGTAAATGCCGATTTGCCCGGCTTTTTGCATCATCTTGAACATTCATACATTAATCGGCGGGTAGGGGCATACATTGCGACCGTCAACCCTGAAATCGGCTATGCAGCTGCTAAAGACAGCAGCTATTGCAATGTTTTGTCATCCGCTGATTTTATCCTGCCCGACGGCATCGGCGTCGTGATGATGTCAAAGCTGACGAATAGCCGGTTAAAATCAAGAATCGCAGGGTATGATGTTTTTATCAATCTGCTAAAGATCGCCAATGACAAAAAGAAAAGGGTCTTTTTATACGGCGCAAAAAAAGAGGTCAATCAAGCTGTCGTAGACCGCATTTCATCTGAATATCCGAATATCAGCGTAGTCGGATACTCGGACGGTTATGCAAAGGACAAAGAAGCGGTCGCCAAGCGGATTGCAAAAGCAAAACCGGACATGGTATTCGTGGCCCTCGGCTATCCGCATCAGGAACGATTTATTTATGAATATAAGCATTTATTCCCGCAGGCGATTGCCATCGGCCTCGGCGGAAGCTTTGATGTGTTCAGCGGAACCGTGAAACGGGCGCCGGGCTGGCTGATTCGCCTGAACCTTGAATGGCTGTACCGCCTTGTGACGAATCCTTCAAGATGGAAACGGATGATGAATATCCCTAAATACGCATTCACCGTTCTGAAGGAGGAAAGGGTTCAAAAACAGAGCTACTATCCTGAACAGGTGAAAGAACCTCAAAACAAATCGATGCATAGCTAGCCATTACATTTTAAAAGAGATTAGGTTGAATCATGAATATACGGTCATTACTCGCCACGTTTTATTCGGCCGCCCTTTCAGTCATCGGCTTCATGCTGAAATGGGTGCAGCCCCGAAACAGAGCCGTTCTTCTCGTTTCCTTCCAGGATAACGCAAGAGCGCTGTTAAATGAATACGAAAAATCAGACTGTCCGTTTGAAATCGAAGTGCTGTATACGAGGCATGCGGTTTCTCTTGCAAAGGAATATCCGTCTGTTGCATCAACCATGATCAATGAGAAAAATCCTGTTCATTTGATGAGGGCCGTTTACCGGATGTTCAGAAGCAAATGCGTGATCACAGACAATTATTTTTTGCTGACGAGCGTCCTTAACAAACGGCCTCAGACGAAGTGCATTCAAATTTGGCATGCAAACGGCGCGCTGAAGAAATTCGGCCTTGAGGATATCGGCAACCGGCACAGAACCGCTTCCGATATCAAGAGGTTTAAAAAAGTGTATGCTTCATTTGATTACATCACCGTCGGATCGGAAAAGATGGCGGATATTTTCAAACGGTCATTCGGAATAAAAGATGAGCAGCTGCTGCGGACAGGCGTTCCCTTGACTGATCAATATTTTCAGGATGATGTACAACATGTCGGGGATTCCGGCAAAAAGGTCATTCTTTATGCGCCGACATACAGAGACTATCATATGACAAGCGTGAAACTCCCTTTTTCAAAAGAACAGCTCTCTGAAGAGCTAAAGGGGGAATTTTTGCTTTTGGTCAAGCTGCACCCGGCCGTCCGCGGCCATGTCATGCTTGAAGAGCATGAAGGCATGATCAAGGACGTGTCAGAGCTTCCATTAAAAGATCTGTTGTACGAAAGCGACGTGCTGATATCAGATTATTCCTCGATTCCTTTCGAATACGCCCTGTTGGATAAACCGATGCTGTTTTATACGTATGATTTAAAAGAGTACGATGAAAAGCGGGGACTGATTGACGACTACGAAGCAGTGATCCCGGGGAAAGCTTGTGCCACCCGTGACATGCTTCTTGAGGAATTGCAAAACATTCAGCACGCCCGTGAAAAGATTCAATGGTTTGCAAATGAATGGAATCAATATTCAAAAGGAGATGCCAGCAGGCAGCTGCTGGATTTTGTTAGCAAACTTCAAGGCGGCAGTGTGAAAGATAAAAGCTTATAAAAAAAACTGGCAGGTGAGGATGCCAGTTTTTTGCGTTTTTATATTTCTTCTTTATTCAATAAGTTTTCCATAAAAGGAACAAGCTTTGTTTTCAGCTCAGGGTCCTGCATGGCAAATTCAAGAGTCGTTTGGATAAATCCGAGCTTTTCACCGACGTCGTATCGTTTGCCTTCAAAGTCGTATGCGAATACACGCTGAATTTCATTTAACTTTTGGATGGCGTCTGTCAATTGGATCTCACCGCCGGCGCCGACTTCCTGCTTTTCTAAATACATAAAAATTTCAGGCGTGAAGATATAGCGGCCGAGAATTGCCAAATTAGAAGGAGCAGTTCCAGGCTTCGGCTTTTCAACAAAGTTCTTCACTTGGTATCTGCGGCCTTCTTTTGTCAGAGGATCGATGATTCCGTAGCGGTGTGTTTGATCTTCAGGGACTTGCTGAACACCAATGATGGAAGAAAGCGTTTTTTCATATTCATCCATCAGCTGGCGGAGCCCAGGCGTTTCAGCCTGCACGATGTCATCCCCGAGCAAAACGGCAAAAGGCTCATTGCCGATAAAGTTCCGTGCACACCATACAGCGTGTCCAAGTCCTTTTGGCTCTTTTTGTCTAATATAATGAATGTCAGCCATATTAGATGCTTTTTGTACTTTTTCAAGCAGCTCTTTTTTTCCTTTTTCTTCAAGGTTGCGTTCCAGTTCAGGCGCATGGTCGAAATGGTCTTCGATGGCGCGTTTTCCTTTACCGGTAACGATAATAATATCTTCAATGCCGGATTCAATGGCTTCCTCGACTATGTATTGGATCGTCGGTTTGTCGACAATGGGAAGCATTTCTTTTGGCATCGCTTTCGTGGCCGGCAAAAAGCGGGTTCCAAGACCTGCCGCTGGAATAATGGCTTTTCTTACTTTTTTCATTAATAAAGCACCTTCCTTAAAGTGTATGTGGTCGATACCTTAAACTTTACCACAATTCTAACGTTTTCACACGTATAACCTTAGTATAAGGATGCTTTTCAAAAATATGATCAAATCGGCAACTTGAAAATGGATTATATATCCATAAACGAAAACAAAAAAACAGCTTGAGTAAGCTGTTTTTTTGTTAATTGTGTAGTGCAAGGCTTTCTTTTAATTCATTTGAGATGGATGCGCGGTCGCTCTCGTCGACTTTGTAGTAATAAATTCCGTTAATTTTGGTTCCTTCGCCTTTCAGCTGGTGCTGTACGACTTTATTACGCGCTGATTTGTAGTTTGACTGAATATCCCACATATCATCAAACGTCAGGTTTGTTTTTACATTGTTTTCAATGACCTCGAACATATCGCCGAATTTCGTAACGGATGAGATATTGGCGCCTTTTTTAATGATGCCTTCGATGACTTGGCGCTGCCGCTCTTGTCTTCCGAAGTCTCCCTTCGGATCTTGCTTTCTCATCCGGGTATATGCAAGGGCCTCTTCTCCGTTTAGGGTAATTTCCCCTTTGCTGAAAGAATGCCCGTCATAGCTGAAGGCAAACGTGCTGTTCACCGTAATTCCGCCTAGTGTGTCAACGATATCCTTGAAGCTTTCCATATTGACCTTCACGAAGTAATCAACAGGTACGTCCAAGAAGTTTTCCACTGTGTCTACGGTCATTTGGGTTCCACCGTAGGCATAGGAGTGGTTGATCTTGTCCATCTTCCCTTTGCCGACAATTTTAGTGTACGTGTCACGCGGAATGCTGACCATTTCCGTTGTGTTGGTTTTAGGGTTGACCGTCATATAAATAAGAGAATCGGCCCGTCCTTTATCGCCTTTCCTTTCATCAACACCCATAATTAGTACAGCGATTGGATCTTTGCTGTTCACGTCAACTTGCTTGTCCCGTTTACCAGACTTTCCAAGATCTTCATGAATGCTTGCGACAGTAGAGGCGGCTTTATTCCAAAGATAGTATGCATAGCCGCCCGTACATAAAACGAATAAGCCTATAATCGTTAAAATAATGAAAAGGACTTTCCTCTTCTTTTTTCTTTTTTCAGCTCTCATCATTTTCCCCGCTTTTTTAATTTTTTATCATCTTATATGATTATAAATTTTAAAATACTAGAAACAACTTATTTTTTTCATATCGCTGGATTTAATATTACAAGTTGATTAAATAGCACTTAAGAATGTTACAATGCACTGCTTTCTTCTTTAAAATTATAGATGTTTGTCGATAAAAAACAAGAGGTGATGAAAAATGAAGAAATTTGCGGCGCTCATGTTCTTTATGCTGCTCCTGGCAGGCTGCGGCACTGCAGAACAGTCAAAGCAAGGCGAGCAAACCAACCAAACCGACCAAACAAATGAGGTTCAAACGGAGGACGGTACGTTTGTAGGACTGGCAGATTCCCATACGATTGAAGTGAAGATTAACAACGAGCCTGTCAGCTTAAACATTGTTGGCGATTATGATGGTGACATTGATCAATTAAAAGACGGCCAAAAAGTAAAAGTGACTTACAAGAAAACCGAAAAAGGACAACTTGAATTAAAAGAAATCAAAAGTGCGAAATAATTGAAGTTTGTCAGTGAAGGGAGACATTTGGAGTCTTGAAAAAAACAAAGCAAGTGATGTTTTTTGCACTGATCATCATGTTACTCTTCGCCCCTTCCGTCTCTCAAGCTGCGGGGTCCATATCGGTCAGGCTGAGCAATTATATCGGAAACAAGACGAGCCTGGATATTTCAACAGCCGGATATTATAAAGTGACCGGCAGCAATGTTGCGGAAACAAAGCGATTTGGCGGGGCAACCCGTTATGATACGGCAAATACCGTCGCTTCCAGTGCATGGAAAAACCCGTCTGCTGTCATTGTAATGAACAAGGATGAGGACCTATTCAGAGATTCGCTCTCTGTGATCCCGCTGGCTAAAAAGCTGGATGCGCCAATATTGCTTTCTCAGCCGAATAAGCTGACATCCGCTACCGAAAGCCAAATCAAAACATTAGATCCCGATAACATCTTGGTGATCGGCGGAGAGAAAAGCATTTCAAAAAGTGTGGAAAGCAAGCTGAAGAAATACGGCAAGATCAAAAGAATCAGCGGGAAAAACCGCTATGCACTCTCTGCCAATATAGCAAAAGAAATGGGAAGCTATAATGGTGCGATCGTCGTAACAGGAAGCGTTTATCAAGATGCACTTGCCATCGCTCCTTATGCGGCTCAAAATGGGTATCCTATATTTTTGGCGGGAAAAGATTATCTTCCTGATGTCAAACTTCCCAAAAAGGTGATTTTGGTGGGGGGCACATCAAGTGTCAGCAAAAATGTAGAAAGCAAGATCAAAAAACAAGCCTCTCAGGTTACGAGAATTCCGGGTACAAGCAGATATCAGCTCTCTGCGAACATTATAAAATATTTAAATTTAAACACTGATAAAGCGGTTGTTGCAAATGGCACAAAGTACGCAGATGTATTAATGGGTGCGTCTTTGGCAGCCAAACAAAACCGGCAGCTGCTGCTCATCAAGAAAGATGAAGTTCCTGCAGAGGGAAAATCCATTTTAAAAGAAAAAGGGACATATGCGCATCATCTGATCGGAAGTACGAATTCACTTTCGAGTAATCTCCAAACAAATTTGTCAAAGGAATTTTATCTGGTAAACGGAAAATCCTATAACCTAAATGTCAGCAGCGGAAACTTGAGTTTGAAAAACATCAAAACATTTGGAGCTGCTGTGAAAATCCAGCCTGAAAAATATTCGACTTCAAACCGGATCAGCTTGAATGGCAAAGAATATTTAGGGACGGTCAACTTTACCGTGGAGTCCGGAAAATATATCAGACCGATCAATTTGGATATTCCTTTCGAGGATTATTTAAAAGGGGTCGTTCCGAATGAAATGCCGGCAAGCTGGCCTTTAGAAGCGTTGAAAGCACAGGCTGTGGCCGCCCGTACATATTCGGTCAGCAAAATTGGACAGACTGTTGCGGATACAACGGCGTTCCAAGTTTACGGCGGATACAGCTGGTCTGCAAACTCCAGCAAGGCAGTGGATCAGACGAAAGGAAAAGTTCTCAAATACAATGGAAGCCTGATTACCGCGGTATATTCCTCAAGCAACGGAGGGTACACTGAAGCAAGCAATGAAGTCTGGAGCTCAAAAGTTCCTTATCTGATTGCCAAAAAGGATTCGATGGATCCGCAAAACAGCTGGTCATTAAAGCTCTCCAAAACACAAATTCATACCGGTTCCCTTAATCTGAACAGCGCCGGTTCTTGGTGGTCGAAAACGACAGAAACCAATGAATCGCAGCTGAAAGGATTAAAGAACTGGATCACCAAAAACAAAGAAACAGGCGCGGATGGCGTCAAAATTGCAGGCATCAGTTCTATTGCCTTCAGCGGAAAGACACAAGGACAGCGTCCTAAAAGGGCGACAATCAAGGTCAATTACCTTGTGAAAAACAATTCGAAAGTGACGAGTAAATCCGCAACCATTGATGTGTTAACGACTGATTTAAGAACCATGATAGGAGCTTCCGTTTTTAAAAGCACCTATGTGAAGGTGAAGGAAGAATCCAATCGGTTTGTCATTGCTGGAAAAGGATACGGCCACGGCATCGGCATGAGTCAATACGGAGCCAAAGAAAGAGCCGCGGCAGGAAATTCATATAGTTCTATTTTGAAATTTTACTATCCGGGAACAACGTTAACGAACTATTAAGCTACATTTTAGCGGAAACAGGAGGCCATCCGTCTCTTGTTTTCCTTTTTCATGCGGCTGATTTCAAATATTTGGAGGGAAAGAAATTGCGATCATTATTAAAGGTCCTGACTTTAAGCTTTTTGGGGCTTGTTCTGTTTATACCTTCTGCACTGGCGGACAACTCAGCAAACAGAATTTCGGGTAATTCCCGCTATGCTACGGCTGTGGCGGCCTCAAAAAAAGGATGGACAAGCGCCAGTACGGCAGTGATTGTCGGTGGAGACGCATATGCGGATGCGATTACAGCAATCCCTTACGCTTATCAAAAAAATGCGCCTGTATTATTGACAAATAAATCCAGTCTTTCTTCGGCAACTAAAAATCGTTTGCTGGAGTTAAAAACGAAGAATGTCATTATCGTAGGAGGAACTCCGGCAGTATCAAATGATGTTGTCAATCAAATTAAAAAACTGGGAATATCAGTGAAACGAATCGCGGGAAGCACCAGGTATGAGACTGCGGCAAAAGTGGCAAACGCCATGTCAAGTACATCTAAAGCCGTTGTAGCAAACGGATTTGTTTACCAAGATCCAATCGCAATCATTCCATATGCGGCTCGAAATGGTTATCCTATTTTATTTACCAATGAAAAAACATTAAACAGCGCAACGGCCGGAGCCATCAAAAACAAAGGCATTACAAAGACGATCGTGGTGGGGGGAACAAACAGCATTAATAGCACACTGTATTCAAAGCTCCCTTCGCCTACACGAATCAGCGGCAAAAACAGATATGATCTTTCAGTGAATATTGCCAAGAAATATAATTTAAGTACAAGCAACACGTATGTCAGCAATGGCTTTAGACATCCCGACTCCGTAATAGGAGCGGCTCTTGCTGCAAAACAAAATAAAGCGATCATTCTGACGAATGGTGATAATTTATCAAAGGAACCGAGAGCATTCATCGGCGACAAAAATATTAAAACCTTCTCCGTAATGGGCGGCACCCCTTCTGTTGCTGACAAAGTCGTGACCCAGCTTAAAAATCCGGCTGTCGGCAAAACGATATTCATCGATCCGGGCCATGGAGATCAAGACCCGGGTGCGATCGGCAACGGACTGCAGGAAAAGGACGTAAACCTGGATATCGCAAAACGGCTGAACAGCAAGCTGAATAGCGCCGGCGCCATTCCGGTGATGTCAAGATCAAACGATACCTTCTATTCGCTTGAAGAACGGGTGAAAAAGGGTGCAAACGCGAATGCCGATCTGTTTATCAGCATACACGCCAATTCAGCAACGGCTTCAGCTTCCGGAACTGAAACCTATTATGATGAAACCTATCAAAGCGCCAACAGCAGACGGCTCGCTGAAGAAGTTCAGCCAAGGGTCGTCAGCGCGTTTGGAACAAGGGACAGGGGTGTTAAAACAGCCGGATTCTATGTAATCAAATACTCTAAAATGCCGAGCGTTTTAATAGAAACCGCCTTTATCACGAATTCGTCAGACGCCGGCAAATTAAAAAGCGCGACTTTAAAGGATAAAGCGGCAAAAGGAATCAATGCCGCCGTTTCCGCTTACTATAGATAGAAGGCGGTCTGATGTGCTGAAAGAAGCCGATATGTCGGCTTCTTTTTTTATGCATTGAAATATAGTATGATAATTCCATTGATTCAAGAAAAAGGAGGGATTTACTAAAAATAAAACGAATTTATCAAAAAATCACACAATTAATATTCTTTAACAGGCCCTTTACATTGAGTTTACGTTCGTATGCTACACTGACGCAGAGATCACAAGTACCAAACAAATCGTGAGGTGTATGTCAGTGAGTATGGACAAAAGCTTAAGAATGTATAATGAATATTCAAGCCAGCAAACCTATTCTTGTGCTCTATCTGAAAAAGCAGAACGCTATTTGAATGTTAAACGGGCAATGGATATCGTCCTTTCACTCATCGGACTCGCTCTTACACTGCCGGTGATCCTATTATTCTGTATCCTGATTTCTATAGAGACTCCAGGCTCTCCTTTTTACCGCCAGGAACGCGTCGGTAAAGACGGAAAGCATTTTAAGCTGATCAAACTGCGTTCAATGAGGATTGACGCTGAAAAATCAGGGGCGAGATGGGCGCAGAAGAATGATCCGCGTATTACTGCGGTCGGGGCGTTTATTAGAAGAACGAGAATCGACGAGCTTCCGCAGCTGATCAACGTGCTGGCCGGAGACATGAGCCTTGTCGGACCAAGGCCTGAAAGGCCGATGTTCACGGCGCAGTTTCATCATGAAATCCCGGGATTTAAAAACCGATTAATCGTAAAACCGGGGCTGACCGGTCTGGCGCAGGTAAACGGAGGCTATGATATCAGCCCGAGAGAAAAGCTGGTGCATGATCTGTATTATATTCGAAATTTGACGTTTCTTCTCGATTTGAAGGTCATGGCAAAAACAATTAAAGTAGTATTGACTGGTGAAGGAGCCAGATAATCCGGGAAAGTTAGGAAAAAGCTATGTCAACCATTACGAAACAAATTTTAAACGGTGCAAAGTGGACAAGTGCTTCAACTGTCATCATCACGGTCATCCAGATTGTGCAGTTTGCACTGCTTGGCAATATGATGACCATCGCCGAATTCGGATTGGTCGGAATGCTGACGACTGTTACGGTTTTTACGCAGATCGTGCTTGACATGGGATTTGGAGCCGCATTGATTCAAAAAGAACATATCAGCGAACGCCAACTATCGACTTTATATTGGCTTAATATCATAACAGGCATCCTGCTGTTTATCGGACTGTTTTTGCTGAGCCCGGTGATCGCAAACTTTTATCAGCGGGATGAACTTGTGTCGCTGATCAGAATTTTGGCGGTGATGTTTTTAATAGCCCCGGTCGGGCAGCAATATCAATATTTGCTTCAAAGGGAATTGAGATTTCAGGTGCTGAGTAAAATTGAAACCGGGGCAAACTTATTGTCTTTTGTGCTGCTCGTCGTATTGGTTTTCCTGATTGATCCGATACTGGCCTATGTTTTGTCACAAGTTTTTCTAAATTCGTTTAAGGGGATCATGTTCTTTGCTGTATATTTAAAAAAATGGCGTCCTTCTTTTGTGTTTGCCGTTCGGGAAGTAAAAGGTTTTTTCTCCTTTGGCGCATTTCAGCTGGCTTCAAGGCTTGTCAACAGGCTTGGCGCCAATATCGATATGATTTTAATCGGCCGGTTTCTCGGTGCGGAGGCATTGGGGATCTATAATCTGGCCTACCAGATTATCACGATTCCTGTGATGAGGATCAATCCGATCATTACTAGAGTCGCCTTTCCCGTCTTTTCCAAAAATCAAAAAGACAACACGACCTTGCGGGAGGGCTTTCTCAACATGACAATGCTCCTCGCGCTGGTGTCTTTCCCGCTTTTGATCGGACTGACGACCGTTTCCGATCTGTTTATCGAAGTCGTATTCGGTGAAAGGTGGCTCCCGGCCGTCCCTGTTCTTAACATTCTGGCAATTGTCGGTCTGCTCAGGGTTCTCATGAATCCGAACGGATCGGTCCTGCTGTCGAAGGGGAGAGCCGACCTGGCGTTTTATTGGGACAGCGGCATCCTCATCCTTTACGGGCTGTCTCTTTACGCCGCTGTGTTGACAAAGGATTTGACGGTTACCGCCTGGACGTATGCGGCCATCAGCCTGATCAACTTTTTTATCGGCAGATGGCTCTTGAAATATGTCATCCAGCTGAAACTCGGAGATTATTTCAGAACGATCGGCAAACCGCTGGCCTTAACGGCTGCAATGGCTGCACTCGCTCTCTTGTTAAGTGCGGGAAGCAGACAGCTGCTTTCTGAAGCCGTACTTCAGCTGGCCGTCTCAGTCGGCATCAGCGCGGTTTTTTACGGCTTCTTGGTCAGCAAGGTTTATCAAAGGGCGGTAAGAGCCCAATTCAGCAGAAAGGGCGGTTAATGTTGAAGGTACTTTGGATGACAAGTGTTTACCCGAGCAGCAGAAAGCCGGGGGAAGGGGTCTTTCATGAAACACAGGTGCAGGCATTGCGCAGACTCGGCATCGATATAACGGTGGTATGCCCTCTGCCTGTGAATCCTGCGCCTCTCAGGCTGTTGAAAAAGAAATACCGGACGATACGGCAAGTGCCTGATTATGAGGAACGAAACGGGGTTCCCGTCTTCAGACCGCCTTATACGGCGCTGCCCGGACAGCTGAAATGGGCCCAGCCGCATCACAGAATAGCCAAATCCGTTTTGCGGACAATCGAAGCAAACGGTCTCCATCCGGATGTCATCCATGCCCATTTTGCGATGCCTTCCGGCGGAGCGGGGGCTGTTGTCTCAAAAAAGCTGCAAATTCCTTATGTACTGACGCTGCACGGGAGCGATGTCAACATTTATCCCCATTACAGCCGGAGCGCATTCCAGGCTTTTAAAACAGCGGTTCAGTCGGCTGCCGATGTATTGGCTGTCAGTGATGCGCTCAAGGAAAAAACAAAGGAAATGTCAGGAATTGACAGTTCGGTGCTCCCGATCGGAGTCAGCCTTGAGCGGTTTCAAAAGCCCTCTGCTTCAAAAGAGGAATTGAGGGAGAAGCTCAAGCTGCCAAAAGATCAAACGCTTATCGTTTTTATCGGCCGCCTTGTCAGGGAAAAGGGAGTGATTGAGCTTGCGGAGGCTGTCCGGCAGCTTGATGACAAATACAAAGCGGTATTTATCGGCGATGGACCGGAAAAGCAGCTGATCCGGCAGAAAGCGGGTGAAAAAGCGATATTGACGGGGCAGGTTGTGAATCAGCAAATCGCCGAATACCTTGCAGCATCAGACATTTTCGCGCTTCCTTCATATTCGGAGGGAATGCCGACCGTTGTCATTGAAGCGCTGGCGCTGAAGGTTCCGGTCTTAAGCACCGCGGTCGGGGGTGTTCCAGGCTTGTTTGGGAAGCATCAGCGTCTTCTCGTGAGGCCGCGCTCTGTATCTGCTTTGAAAGAAGCTGTTCTTGGCTATACGGAGGGCGGCAAATGGCGGGAAGACATTGCTGAGGAGCTGTATCAAACGGTGCACGCCCAATACGATGCCGGACGAAACGCAGAAGCGCTGGCAAAGCGGTATGAAAACGTATGGCATGCTGCAACAAAACAACTCGGTTCATAAGCCTTTTGGCAAATAAAGACGAAGCCGTTTAAAGCGGCGGGTTTGCGTCCATGATGGAAATATAGAGAGAACATACACCTGATGTATAGAGATGGAAAGAGATAAAAAAATCATCGCCTAATAAAAAGCTATTGGATGGAAGGGTTAGCTTAAGAGAAGGGAATGATGATATTGAAAAGAATCGCTGTTATTGGAACAGGATATGTTGGGCTGGTATCTGGAACATGTTTTGCTGAGGTGGGGAATTCTGTCGTCTGCTGTGATATAGACGCTGAAAAAATCAGAAGTCTCTCAGCCGGTATCATGCCGATTTATGAAAACGGGCTTAAAGAACTTGTTGATAAAAACGTAGATGAAAACCGTTTGTTCTTTTCAACGGACATTCCCAAGGCGATAAGAGAAGCTGACATCATATATATAGCAGTCGGGACGCCGATGTCAGAGAGCGGAGAAGCCGATTTAACCTATGTCAAAGCGGTTGCCGAAACGATTGGAAGACACTTGAACGGCTATAAAATCATCGTCAACAAAAGCACGGTCCCTGTCGGAACAGGAAAGCTCGTCCAATCGATTATCGAGCAGGCTTCCCAAGGCCGTCATCTGTTTGATGTCGTGTCAAATCCTGAATTTTTACGTGAAGGAACAGCCATTTACGACACGATGAATATGGAAAGAGCCGTTATTGGGGCAACGAGTGAAAAAGCCGCGGCGATAATTGAAGAACTTCATGAACCATTTCAAACGACAATCGTCAAATCAAATCTAGAAAGCGCGGAAATGATTAAATACGCGGCAAACGCATTTTTGGCAACGAAAATTTCTTTTATTAACGATATTGCCAATATTTGCGAAAGAGTCGGGGCGGATGTGTCCAAAGTTTCTGAAGGAGTCGGGCTTGACAGCAGAATCGGCAAAAAGTTTTTAAAAGCCGGAATCGGCTTTGGCGGTTCATGCTTTCCGAAGGATACGATGGCCTTATTGCAAATCGCAAAATCAGTCGGCTATCCTTTCAAAATGATAGAAGCCGTCATTGAGACGAATCGAAAACAGCGCGCCCACATCGTTCAAAAACTGCTTGATGTGTTTGGCGATCTTGAGGGCAGGACGGTATCCGTCTTGGGGCTTGCGTTCAAACCGAATACAAATGATATGCGCTCATCTCCGGCTCTTGACGTCATCCCAATGCTTCACAGCCTTGGGGCGCGAGTCAAAGCCTACGACCCGATTGCCGCTCCTGAAGCAGAACGTCTGCTTGGCAGCCAGGCCGAATACAGCGAAGACTTGTATGAAACGGTAAAAGATACAGACGCATGCCTGATTTTGACAGAATGGCCAGAGGTTCAGCATATGAATATAACAAAATTAAAATCATGCTTAAACCAGCCTGTCCTGATTGACGGACGAAATTTATTTGAGCTTGAAGACATGAAAAGAGAAGGGTTCATCTATCATTCAATCGGCCGCCCTGAGGTACAGGGAGAGAAGATACTAACAAAAGTTTAAAACGCGGGGTGTTATTGATGGAAAAAGTTTTGGTGACAGGCGGATGCGGATTTATCGGATCACATATCACAGAACAGCTTTTAAAAGAAAATTATCACGTAACGATTCTCGACAATTTATCAACGGGCCATCTTGCAAATATTGACGGACTTCCGGTTGACCTCCATCAGGAGGATATTACCAAGCCCGAAGCGATGGAGCTGATCAAAAGCATTAATCCCGATTATATTATTCATTTGGCAGCACAGGTAAGCGTTGCGGAATCTGTCAGCGATTTTTTGAAGGACGAAAACATCAATATAAGAGGTTCATTGCACGTCATAAAAGCGGCCAGTGAATGCGGTGTGAAAAAAATCATTTTTGCCTCGTCCGCGGCCGTTTACGGAAATCCGAATTATTTGCCTGTCGACACCCGACATATAACAAATCCAGGTTCTCCATACGGTTTGACAAAACTGACGGTTGAAAACTATTTGAAACTGGCCTATGACTTGTATGGAGTCGAGTACTGCATTTTACGGTACAGCAATGTATATGGACCGCGCCAGGATGCAAAAGGAGAAGGCGGCGTCGTCTCGATTTTCTCCGATTTATTAACAAACGGCACCGCGCCGGTCATCTTTGGCGACGGAGAACAATCCCGGGATTTTATTTATGTGGGAGATGTGGCCGCTGCCAATGTGAATGCGCTCAAAGCTCAATCAAACGTTTGTTTAAATGTGTCAAACGGCTTTTCCATCACAGTCAACGAGCTGTTTGCAGAGATGAAAAAGGCCACGAACTCAACGCTTTCCCCGGTATACCGGGATGAAAGACCCGGAGACATCCGCCACAGCACGCTTTGTAATGAAGAAACAAAAAAAATATTAAACTGGGAACCGCAAATGCCGCTTGATAAAGGTCTTGAAAAAACCATTTCATATTATAGAAAAGAAATGAAAGCATAAAAAATCTGGCTGCTGGCTTAATACCGGCAGCCCTTTTCCTAGAAGAAGCGGAAGGAGGGGGACAAATGAGTTTGAAACGTTCGGCGGTCAATGTGCTGATTTGGCTCGCAGCTTTGACCGCAGGCTTTGCTCTAACTCATATATTGGCTCAAACAAGTTCAAAAAAAATCATATTTGTTTTTCTGCTATTGATCGCAATCGGCGCGCTGTTGCTCCTCAAGCCATACTTGTCATACGATCAGCTGAAGATGCCCGTCATCTATCTTCTCATTGCTGCCACATTTGCCAACAATGCATTTTTCACGATTAAACTGGGATTTTTCAGCCTGTTTCCATACAGAATTCTCCTGATCGTCGCGGCTGTCTGGTTTATTGCGGAAATGCTGAAAAGCCAAAGCCACCTTGAACAATGGAAGCAGGTTCATGTGAAGGGCATCCTTGCTTTTTTTGCCTTTTGGTTTTGCTATGGAATGATTTCACTGCTTTGGGTCAAGTCTGTTACAGACGGGTTGAAATATTTATCGCTGTTGGCGATGGGAATGTTTTTCGTTTTTCTGATTGTGATGTATTTTCAGAAATTGGAGCGGCTGCTCTTGTTTTATTACATATGGATGGCGATGACGGTTTTTCTGATGGCCATCGGGTTCTATAATCATTTTACCCTGCACCATCTGCCGAGTTCGACGCTTTACAACGGACCGTTGTATAAACAGCACTATCCGACATCTGTATTTTTCAACCAAAATGACTTTGCGACGTTTCTGGCGATCAGCTTTTTCTTTTACCTATCCTTTTTTAAAAATATAAAAAACAGCTATTTAAAAATTGCGGGCCTGCTGCTTGCGTGCTGTTCCGTTTACTTGATTTTTCTAACCGGTTCAAGGGCAAGCATTTTGGGGATCCTTGCCGGACTCGCGCTGTACGCCTTTATTCTGCTGCCCCGCTTGTTGAAAAGGTGGGTGCTGATCGCCGCGGCTGCCGGATTCATCGCTTTTGCTGCACTTTTCGCCGGCAAGATCACAAACGTGGTTTATACGCTGTTTTTTGCCCCGCAAACCGCACATGATTTCAGTGAGCCGCTGCCGTCAAATGTCGCAAGGGCGAATCTTTTGAAAAACGCGGGACACTATGTGCTGGATACATACGGATTTGGCGTCGGCGCGGGAAATGTTCCTTATTACTTAGAGCACCATGCTCTTTTTGATACAGATCAGGTTGTTGAGGTGCATAACTGGCTTGTCGAAATTATGGCGAACTTCGGTGTAATCATGATGCTCGGCTATATCACGATGTATCTGTATGTCATGCTGGCCCTTTACCGATTTTATAAAAAAAGACTTGCCAGCCGGTACAAACTTCTGTTGGAAGGTTTGCTCGCCGCCCTTCTCAGCTTTCTTGTTTCAAGCATAAGCCCAAGTTCGATTTCCAATTTATTTTTCCATTGGGTATTTCTCGCCCTGGTCATTGCGACCGTCAACACGTTCAGAATCAAAGAGACGGATGAGATCGAACGTTTCAGATGATGTTTTGCAAGAAAATTTAAAAACAGGGAGACATTCATGTGAAAGATTTAATGAAACGTATTGCAGGAAGAATCAAAAAGTATATCGTGCCGATCGTCGCGCTTCCGCTTGTTCTCGGGCTGTTTGGGTATATGATGCCAAAAGGCCAGACTGCCCCGGCCGATTATACGGCAAGCGTCACCATTTCAACCGGGAATTACGGTGAATCGCTATACAACAACGCTAAAGAAGTTCCGTTATTGCTGAAGAACGAGCCGTTTTTAAAAGAGGTTTTTCCTGGTGCAGACGAGGAGGAACTTGCCGAAATGAAAGAGGAACTGGGAATCGACATCAGGTCTGATTCGCTTTTTAATCTCAGTTATACGGGGCCAGACAAAGAAGAAACGTTGAATGTGTTGCAAAAAATCAAGGATGCTTATTTGAAAGAAGATCAGAAACTGTTTTTGAAAAGAGACCAGGTCATTGACAAGAACATTAAAGCGCTTGAAGGTGAGACGGTCAGCGATGATTCAAAGGTGGATAAACAGCGGTTTTTGTATGAGCTGGAAACGAACAGGCTCGACCTGAAAGCGGCTGAGGAAATAGAACCGTTAACCGTTTTGGACAATGCAGCCGGAGGGATGTCTCCTAAAAAAAGAGCGGTATTGGGGATTCTGATCGGCTTGGCGCTGTCGTTTTTTATCATTGTTGTTCCCGAAGTTTTTAGAGAACGTTAAATTTTGATTGGGGATGTGGACAAGGACCATGACGAGCCAAAAACCTTTAATCTCTGTTATTACACCTTCCTATAACGCGGAGGAATTTATCGAAAAGACGATTCAGTCTGTCATCGGCCAGAGCTTTTCCGATTGGGAAATGATCATAGCCGATGACTGCTCGACAGACGGAACAAGAGACATTTTGAAGCGCTATGAAGCGGAAGACGGGCGGATTCATGCCGTTTATTTACAGGAGAATAAGGGGGCGGCTGCCGCGCGGAATGCGGCGCTCAACAAAGCGAAAGGGCGCTATGTGGCGTTTTTGGACAGCGACGATGTCTGGAAAAGGGAAAAGCTTGAAAAACAGCTCGCCTTTATGAGAAAACACCAGCATGCCTTCACATTCACGGCTTACGAGCTGATCAGCCAAAACGGTGAGGCGCTTCATAAAACGATTGAAGCGCCTGAAAGCCTCACATATGATGACGTCCTGAAAAACACGATCATCGGCTGTTTGACGGTCATGCTTGACAGGGAACAGACCGGCAGCATTCAGATGCCGAATATCAGAACAAGGCAGGATTTGGCGACATGGCTGTCCATTTTAAAACGGGGCTTTAAAGCGTACGGGCTGAACGAGCCATTGGCGGAATACCGGATTGTCGAAACATCGATTTCGAGAAACAAGTGGAAAGCGGCCCAGAAAACCTGGTATGTGTACAGGGAGATCGAGCGTCTGCACTTGATGAAAGCGACATGGTGCTTTATGCATTATGCGAAAAATGCGGTAAAAAAAAGATTATAGCGCGGGAAGTGATGGAACGTGGGAGATGAAAAAGTGATACACGTCATCGTGGCGACGGGCGAATGGGGACAAGACCAATTAAGGTACAGAAGGCATCGGCTGGCTGAATTTTTAGCAGAGCAACAAGAGACGAAGGAGGTCTTCTGGGTATGTCCGGCTGCAGAAGCTCCTCAAGAAGCGTTTACAAAGCTTCACAACGGAATTATACAATTTGCGGTAAAGGATTTTTTGAAAAAGAAAATGTTCAGGTTTGCCCGTTATCGGGACGTGTTTTATCAAAAAAAACTGAGACTGCTGCTTGAACGGCTGAAAACTGAGGTAGAAGGCGAAAAAGTGTGTTTATGGTATACATTCCCTGGTTTTCCGCTGTTGTCGTCGCTTTATGACTGGGACCATATCGTATACGATTGCAGCGACCTTTGGGCAGCCCCGATCAGCGGAAAACGAAATCTTGCATCTACATTCAGGCAAAAGGTTATTTTTGAGGCGGAAAGCAGAATTATCAAGGCGGCAAATACAATTTTCTGCACTTCTGAGCACTTGCGCCAAAATGTTGAAAACCGGCTGGGGGAAGAGGGAAAGCCGGTTTTTACAGTGGAAAACGGAGTGGAATATGACTTCTTTGCCTTGAATCATGAAAGGGCAGAGGTGCTGAGCGGAAGAAAGGGCACCGTTTTGGGCTTTATCGGCGGAATTAAACCAAAGCTTGATTTTAAGCTGGTTAAAAAAGCGGCGAGAGCAAAAAAAGACTGGATATTTTTATTTGTCGGCCCCGACGGAACGAATGGTGATGCCGATTTTAAAGAAATGCTTGAGGAGGATAATGTCGTATGGACGGGCCCGGCGGCGCCGGCGGAAGTTCCCGCCTACATGAATGTGATCGATATCGGAATCATGCCCTATAAGCCTTCGCCTTATAATGACGCGGTGTTTCCTTTAAAGCTGTTTGAATTTTTGGCGGCAGGAAAGCCTGTCGCAGGGATGAACTTGCCTTCGACGAAAAAGGTGGAGAAAGAGGATGTATACCGGCATATGACAGGAAGCGATCCAGGCGCTTTTACGGCTCTCTGTGAAGAACTCGAGCGCTCATATGATGATCCTTCGTCTATTGAACTCCGCAAGAAAATTGCGTGTGAAAAGGACTGGCACCGGCTGTTTTTAACAATGCTTGGAAAACTGAACCTCAATCAAGATGCGTAGTCTATAATTTATAATGTTTCTTTTAGTTGAAGCTTGTTATAATAAATAATGAAATTGTATAATGGAGAGGTATGTCCGACATTATAAACTATCCAGACTTCATTTAAAAAGGAGACTTCTTTATGTCTTATGAACGCACAATTTTTGCGTTTTTTGTCTCTCTGATTGTTGTTTTAATCATTACTCCGCTTATAAAACGTTTAGCAATCAAATTCGGTGTCGTTGACCAGCCGGATAATCGAAAAATACACAATAAAGTCATGCCGAGAATGGGCGGTTTAGCCATATTTATAGGAGTCTTGACCGGTTCGGTGGCCGGCGGCCTTTATGAAAACAGAATAACGGCGATTACGCTCGGCGCTTGTCTGATTGTGATTTTAGGAATTATCGATGACAAATACAATTTAAGTGCAAAAGTTAAATTTATCGTTCAAATATTAGTTGCGTGTCTCATCGTCAGTACTGGCTTGAAAATGGAATTTTTATCAATACCGTTTTGGGATGTCCGCTTTGATTTGGGCTTGTGGGCATACCCATTGACGATATTGTGGATCGTGGGAATCACCAATGCGATCAATTTAATTGACGGATTGGACGGATTGGCGGCCGGGATATCCGTGATCGGCTTATCCACAATCGCCGTCATGGCTTTTTCAGCCGACAAAATCTTAATTTTCTCATTATCCATCGTCGTCATCGGCAGCACGATCGGCTTTCTTTTTTACAATTTCCACCCGGCGAAAATCTTTATGGGAGACACAGGCTCGCTCTTTCTCGGCTATGTGATCTCCGTGCTGTCGCTATTGGGGCTGTACAAAAGCGTGACGCTCTTCAGCGTCGTCGTGCCGATCATTATTTTAGGGGTGCCGATATTTGACACAACGTTTGCGATCATCAGAAGGATTTTGAACAAGCAGCCGATTTCGGCCCCGGATAAATCGCATATACATCACAGGCTGATGGCATTCGGGCTGTCACACAGAAAGGCCGTCATTGTCATCTATTTAATCGGCATTGTCTTCAGCCTCTGCGCCATTCTCCTGAAAACGGCGACACTTTGGATGTCGATCTTCATCATCTTCTGCTTGATCCTGTTCATGCAGATCATCGCAGAAGTAACAGGACTGGTGAATGAAAAATATAAACCGTTCACGAAGTTTTACAGGCGTATGGTGAAAAAGAATTGAGACGGAATGGGAAAACTCTGATTTCTTAATGAGATCAGGGTTTTTTGCTATCGTCCTTTATCGGTCCTCACTGAGGTCAGTGACAAGGGCAAGGTGATCATAATAAAAAGCACCTCTTCATGATCAAGAGATGCTTTTCTTCCTAATAAGAAGACGCAGACGTATCGGTAGAACTTTCCGTTCCGTCAACGGTGGATGCGGGGCTTTCTGTCGATGTTCCGCTTGAATCAGCGGTTGCATTCGGATATAAATGATGATTCAACTCATTCTGAACATTGGTCAGGTTTTGTTCGTCCGGCTCAAAGTAATAGACGCCTGCGAGATTCAAATCCTTGCCGGTAATGCTTAACGTCTCAATATCGTTGCCTTTAAAGCCGTTGTATATTTGCTGAAGGGCCAATGCTTGTGTAATTCTAAAGTTCGTTTGTATATTCTTGCTTGCTTTTTGTGCGATCGTATCGATCTTAGCCAGGTTTTGCGGCTTGGAAATTTGGTCGAGCGCTGCCTTCAGAATTTGTTTTTGCCTGTCGTTTCTGCCAAAGTCGCCGCGTTTATCCTGCTTCCTCATCCTGGCATAGGCAAGAGCTTCTTCCCCGTTTAAATGCATGTTTCCTTTTTTGAAGTAAATTCGTTTCGTTTTGGAGACATCGCTTTTTTCATTAAAATCAAACGGTACATCTACATCGATTCCGCCGATTTCGTCAATGACATCTTTGAATCCGTCAAAATCGACCGTTGCATAGTAGTCGATCGGAATCCCTAAGAAATCCTCGACAGTTTCAATCGTTTCTTCTTTGCCGCCTTTGGAGTACGCTGCATTGATCTTTGTTTTTGCTCCTGTTGTGTCACCGGCGAGCTGAACTCTTGTATCCCTCGGGATGCTCAGCATTTTCATCGTTTTTTGTTTAGGGTCGAGCGTCACGACAATGAGGGAATCAGTCCGTCCTTTTTCCCCTTTCGTCGAGTAATCTTCGACACCCATAAATAAGATGGAGAACGGTTTTTTCTTGATGTCGACGACCTCATCGCGAAGCTTCGACTTTTCCCCCCGTTCCAATTGGTCATAGGTGCCGTCAGCCGCAGAGATCGTATTGTAAATCTTGTATATCCCCACTCCGCCAACCGCGAGCAGTGCGAGTAACATAAGGACAAAAAAACGTTTGATCAGCTTCCTTTTTTTATTCTTTTTTTTCCGCACTTTCACTCTTATACGCTCAGCCATATATATATATTCTCCTTTAATTATTAAAAGCTTCTTCCAAGTAAATCTGAATACCTTCCCTGTTTTCACTCTTGCCGTTTGTCAATTCGGTCATCCATTCTGTAAAGATCTGCTTGTCGCTTTCTTTTACATATGTTTCAAACTCAACTTCATCAGTATAGTGAACGTCCTTAATTTGATAAGGGGACTCGCGAAGCTCGTTTTCGAGCTTGCCGATCCATGTGTAGTCGACTTTGGTGTGCATGACGCGCATCAGTTTGCGTTCGACGACGCCGACATGGTTCAGCCCTTCTGATACGGATTTTCCATAAGCGCGTATCAACCCCCCGGCGCCGAGCTTGATGCCGCCGAAATACCGTGTCACAACTGCGCAAGTATCCTTCAAATTGCGTTTTTTTAAGACTTCAAGCATCGGGACCCCTGCCGTTCCGCTCGGTTCGCCGTCATCATTCGCTTTTTGAATTTGGTCGTTTTCCCCGATGACATAAGCGGAGCAATTATGGGTTGCATTCCAATGCTGTTTTTTTATGGTATGAATAAAATCCTGTGCTTCTTCCTCAGAACTGACACGGCTTAAATGACAAATAAACCGGGACTTCTCAATCACGATTTCATGGGTCCCATTACCGGAAACAGTGAGATAGCTTTGAAGCATGCCTGTTTACCCCCTGACAAAAGCCATGCGGCTGTTCATTAAATACGAACAGACTTAGAATTTTTACGCGTATTTTGTTATGATTAAAGTGATATGGATAGGAGATCAAAATAGAACCAAAAAACAGAATACGCATTCTTTCATTATAATTCGACACGAATTTCAGTTCAATGAAATTTATGATAAAACTACATGACAATGCTGTTACGGAGGGAAAATGGGTGAGTGTTTCCAAAATGGACTCCAAAGTCTTAGATTCAATTATTATGAAAATGTTAAAAACCGTGGACGGGAGCAAAGATGAAGTCTTTCAAATCGGCGAACAATCCCGCCAGCAATATGAAGGCTTGGTGGAAGAGCTGAAGCAGATAAAGCAGCAGGTCAACGAAGTCATTGATCTCGGAGACAGATTAGAGGTACATGCCAGGCATGCGAGGAACCGTTTGTCTGAGGTCAGCAGAAACTTTCATAAATTCAGTGAAGCGGAAATTCGCGAAGCTTATGAAAAGGCGCACAAACTTCAAGTAGAGCTGACGATGATTCAGCAGCGCGAAAAACAGCTTAGAGAGAAACGCGACGATCTGGAAAGGCGCCTCCTTGGCCTTCAGGAAATCATTGAACGTTCCGAAGGGCTTGTCAGTCAAATTACAGTTGTCTTAAACTATTTAAACCAAGACTTGCGCCAAGTTGGCGTTTTATTGGAAGATGCACAGGCAAAACAGGATTTCGGTCTTCGAATTATCGAAGCGCAGGAAGAAGAAAGAAAAAGAGTGTCGCGTGAGATTCACGACGGCCCAGCGCAAATGCTGGCAAATGTGATGATGAGATCGGAATTGATAGAACGGATATTCAGGGACAAGGGAACGGAAGAAGGCTTTCAGGAAATTAAAAACCTCCGGCAAAACGTTCGAAATGCCCTTTATGAAGTCAGACGGATCATATATGATTTAAGGCCGATGGCTTTAGATGACCTGGGGCTAATTCCGACGCTCAGAAAGTATTTGAACACAATCGAAGATTATCATGGGAAAGCGAAAATTCATTTCCATTGTATCGGGGAATCTGAAGAAAGACGAATTGCACCGCGTTTTGAGGTGGCGCTTTTCAGGCTTGCTCAAGAAGCGGTCACAAATGCCCTGAAACATTCCGAATCGACCGAAATTCATGTTAAAGTAGAAGTAACGAAAGATTTTGTTACTCTGATTATAAAGGATAACGGAAACGGCTTTGATTTAAAAGAAGCGAAAAGCAAGAAAAACAAATCTTTCGGTCTGCTCGGGATGAAGGAAAGAGTCGATTTGCTTGAAGGGACAATGACGATTGATTCAAAAATAGGTCTCGGGACATTTATTTTGATTAAAGTTCCGCTTTCATTGTAAATATAATTGTAAAATAGAGACAAAAGACATATTGACCATAAAAGCGGTGTGTAGAACAATGAGAATGGGGAGGCGTAGCTTGTGACTAAAGTAAATATTGTAATTATTGATGATCATCAGTTATTCCGAGAAGGTGTCAAACGGATTTTGGATTTTGAGCCTACTTTTGAGGTAGTGGCTGAAGGAGACGACGGTGATGAAGCGGCTCGCATCGTCGAGCACTATCATCCTGATGTTGTGATCATGGATATTAATATGCCGAATGTAAACGGAGTTGAAGCGACAAAACAGCTTGTCGATTTGTATCCTGAATCAAAGGTCATTATTCTATCGATCCATGATGACGAAAACTATGTGACACATGCGTTGAAAACCGGAGCGCGCGGCTATCTGCTGAAAGAAATGGACGCAGATACATTGATTGAAGCCGTTAAGGTAGTGGCAGAAGGCGGTTCTTATCTTCACCCTAAAGTAACGCACAATCTTGTCAATGAATTCCGCCGTCTGGCAACAAGCGGTGTGTCATCACACGCTCAGCACGAAGTATATCCGGAAATCCGCAGACCTTTGCACATTTTGACAAGACGGGAATGCGAAGTTTTACAGATGCTCGCGGACGGAAAAAGCAACCGCGGCATAGGAGAATCTTTATTTATCAGTGAAAAAACGGTTAAAAACCATGTCAGCAACATCCTGCAGAAAATGAATGTCAATGACAGAACTCAAGCTGTAGTTGTGGCCATTAAAAATGGCTGGGTAGAAATGAGATAAAAGTGGACTTGCCATCGGGCAGGTCTTTTCTTTTTTGAAAATCATATTTTATAGTGAAAAACGATTGTTTTTCTTTTAAAATAGGAAAAAAAGTATCTTTCATAAGGAAGGTTTATTTCATGAAAACAGCAGTAGTAACTGACAGTACAGCTTATATACCTAAAGAACTGCGGGATCGCCACCATATACATATGATACCGCTCAATGTCGTTTTCGGTGAAGCTTCATACAAAGAAGAAATTGACATGAGCTGGAAAGATTATTACAAAGAAGTCAAAGCTCATAACAACCTCCCGACGACTTCCCAGCCTGCTTACGGCGAATTGATCGCCCTGTATGAAAAGCTTGCCGAATCATACGATGCGGTGATCAGCATCCATCTTTCCAGCGGAATCAGCGGCACGTTTAACAGCGCTGTGTCAGCAGGCGGAATGCTGGAGAACATCAAGGTGTATCCATATGATTCGGAAATCAGCTGCATGGCCCAAGGTTTTTATGCGATCGAAGCGGCTGAAATGGCGGAAAAAGGAGCAGCGCCCGAAGAAATCCTCAGTCATTTGGATCATATGAAAACCTCGATGAGAGCTTATTTCATGGTTGACGATCTTTCCCATCTGCAAAGAGGGGGCAGGCTGAGCGGCGCACAGGCTTTTGTCGGCAGCCTTTTAAAAGTAAAGCCGATTCTACATTTTGAGAACAAGCTGATCGTTCCATTTGAAAAAATCAGGACGAGAAAAAAAGCCTTAAACCGTATATATGAACTTCTTGATGAGGACGCCGGAAAAGGCAAACCGCTGAGAGTTGTCGTCATCCATGCCAATCGCGAGGAGGAAGCCGAACAGATAATCGAAGAGCTGTCACAGCAATATCCTCATGCGGAATTTTACAAGAGCTATTTTGGCCCTGTAATCGGCACGCACCTTGGCGAAGGCGCAATGGGCATCGCCTGGTATCTAGTATAAATGTAAATCTCCGTTTGATAAAACGGGGATTTTTTGATTTTCTAAGACTCACAGTCCGCTATTTTTCGGTTTTGCCGGTTTTACAAAACAGCGGGCCTGAAAGATACTGATAACAGATTGGAGGTGATTCAAATCGCGTCAGCCGAAAATAGCCGGCATCCAGCATCCGAATACTCCCGCAGGTTTCATTCTATGCTTGAGTCCCGCCACCTTCTCAAAAGCGAGTTGCCTTTTCCCGATCATGTGATTGAATGGCATATCCAAAAAGGTTTGATAAAAACTGAAAAACCGATTGCAAAAACGGCAAAAGGCTTTATTTGCAAACGATGCGGACAGGATCAGCAGACGTTTTTTGCTAAATACCCTTGTTTTATTTGTGATAAAACCTGCGTTTACTGCCGTTCATGCGTGATGATGGGGAGAGTAAGCGAATGTACGCCGCTCTTAACTTGGAAAGACGCTGACCTGCCCAAATGGCCGGCTGTCCGGATGGAGTGGAGAGGCGTTCTTTCCGAGGGGCAGGAAAAAGCGGCAAGCTCGATTGTTGAAGCCATCCGCAAAAAAGAAGAGCTGTTAATTTGGGCGGTTTGCGGTGCCGGTAAAACAGAGATTCTTTTTCAGGGAATAGAATTTGCTTTGGCTAAAGGCTTGAGAGTATGTATAGCCACTCCGAGAACAGATGTTGTTCTTGAGCTTGCCCCGAGATTAAAGAACGCTTTTAAAGGAGTAGAAATTGCCGCTTTATACGGAGGGAGTCCAGACAGGGGGATGCTCTCGCCTCTCATGATTTCTACCACCCACCAGCTTCTGCGCTACAAAGAAGCGTTCGATGTGATCATTGTTGATGAGGTTGATGCATTTCCATATTGTTTGGATAAAAAGCTGCAATACGCCGTGAAAAAAGCGGGAAAGCAGCAATGCGCCCGAATATATTTAACGGCTACACCTTCGCGGGAAATGAAACGGCATGTTGGATCCGGGAGGCTTAAGGCCGTTCAGATTCCGGCAAGGTATCACAGAAGTCCATTGCCAGAACCGGAATTTGCATGGTGCGGCAACTGGAAAAAGAGACTTGAACGAAAAAACATTCCCTCCGCCGTGAAAAATTGGCTTTTCAAGCATAAAGAACTGGATCAGCCTGTCTTTTTATTTGTGCCCTCGATTCAGACGCTTCAATCTGCGGTCAGGCTGTTGAAAAAGGAACATTTCAATACAGCGGGCGTACATGCGGATGACCCGGATAGAAATGAAAAGGTAAAGCAGTTTAGAAGCGGAGCGTTTGATATTCTCGTCACAACAACCATATTGGAACGGGGGGTAACGGTCAAAAAAGCCCAGGTCGGAGTGCTCGGTGCGGAGTCAGCCGTTTTTACAGAAAGAGCTCTTGTTCAAATATCGGGAAGAGCGGGGAGGCATCCGCAGTTTCCGATCGGAGCCGTTTGTTTTTTTCATTTCGGCAAGACGGTCAATATGATAGCCGCCCGCCGTCATATTCAACAAATGAATAAAATGGCTAAACTGGAAAATTTGATTGACTAGTCCGATAATCATGGTACAGTATACTCAAAAGATGAAAAACGAGGAGCGGTGCCGGAATGCTAGTCAATGCAAAAGAAGCTGTCATGGAAGAACTGTTTAATCAATATATAGACCAGCTCAATATGAGCTGCTTATGCAGCAGGTGCAAAGAAGATGTGCTGGCTTTGGCTTTGAATGCGGTCAAGCCCAAATATGTCACAGATAAATCCAAGCTGGCGTACATAAAGGCTGAGCTTGTTGACAAGCAGAAAAATACATCAATGCTTGTCACTTTGGCTGAAGCCGCCAGAAGGGTCAATGAAAATCCGCATTGCGAACAACATAAGAAAGGAAGAGGATAAGCTGATTTGTTTAATTTGTGAAGCGCCTCTTTTACATTCTCTTTCATGGCGTTCTTTTTTCTTTTTCAAGACGGAAGAAAAAATATGCAGAGAATGTAAAGAGAGCTTTATCAAAATAAAAGGGAGTGTGTGCCGCAAATGCGGCCGGCCTCAAAGCAGCGAAAAGCTCTGCCCGGACTGTTTAAAATGGGAAGCAAATCCGAAAACCTGCGGCCTTCTCCAACAAAACCGCTCCGTATATGTCTATAATCCTTTCATGAAAGAAGTTCTCGCCCGTTTTAAGTTCAGGGGCGACGCAGAACTCGTCTACGCATTTGCTCCTTCATTTAGCCGCGCCTTTCAAACATACTGCTCCCATTCAGATATCGCACTGGTACCGATACCCCTCAGTGAAGAACGTAAAAAGGAAAGAGGCTTTAACCAGGCGGAAAGGCTTGCTTCCTTATTGAACAGGCCTATCATGCAGCCATTGATCAGAACGGAAAATGAGAAACAGTCGAAAAAAAGCAAGGCGGAGCGTCTTAAACAGAAAACGGTTTTCAAGACGGAGAAGGGTTCTGTAAAAGGTTTGAACGTCATGCTGATTGATGATTTGTATACGACTGGGGCCACTCTTCATCATGCGGCTGAATGTCTGAAAGCGGACGGGGAAGCAAATACAGTATCATCCTACACTTTAATTCGAAGCTAAATCATTTCTTTTCCCTGCCGATATAAATGATAGAATTTAAGGATAGGGGTCAAAATTATGAATCAATTGGCGAATTGTCCAAATTGTAATGCATTGTTTTTAAAAAACAGCTTTCAAACCGTCTGTAATTCTTGTCTCAAAGAAGAAGAGCGTTCATTTGAAAAAGTATACAAATTTCTAAAAAAACAGGAAAACCGGCAGTCTACGATGATTCATATTGTGGAAAAAACGGGTGTCGAGGAAGAGCTTATTTTGAAGTTTATCAGACAGAAACGCATCCAGCTTTCCAACTTTCCGAATCTCGGCTATCCGTGTGAAAGATGCGGCACCACTATCCGGGAAGGCCGGTATTGCCAGTCCTGTGATCAAGATTTAGCATCGCAAATAAGCCAATTAGACCAGCTGGAACAGCTTGAAAAAGAGAAGGGCAATAGTTCCAAAGGCACATACTATACCTTTCAGCCTAAAAACAACTGATTCCCTAAACTAACTCGCAGCTCAGACGATAAAATGAGTATGATCATAGATGACTATGACGGAAAGTGAGAGGAATCCCATGAAGATCAACCAATATGGAACACAATCTGTTAGTCCTTATCATAAATCTTTTGAAAAACAAACATTGCCAACTCAGACAGCAGCCCAGCAGGATAAAGTTGAAATTTCTGCAAAGGCAAAGGAGCTGCAAAAAGGACCTGATTTAATGAAGGAACGCCATGAAAAAATCGCCCGGCTGAAAGCGGCAGTTGAAAATGGCACATATCAAATCGACCGCGCAGGCATAGCAGAAAAAATGGTCAATTTCTATAAACAGCAATAAAGAAGGAGGAAGACATATCAGTGAAACGGGTGATAGAAGAGCTTGAGCGCCTTTGCGTCCTGCACGAGCATCTGCTGAAGCTGTCTGAACAAAAAACAGAGGCACTGAAGAATAATGAAATTAAAGATCTTTCTGACATCGTGACGAAGGAACAAAAATATGTGCAGGCGATTGAACAAACGGAGCAAGCACGGATTGAGGCTACACAAGATTGCATCGGCAAAGCCGATACAACCATCAGCACATGCATCAGCGAGGCGGAAGGCAGTGAAAAAACGGCGCTGGAACAGCTATTTGAAAGGCTTTCACAGCTTGTCGCCCGTTTGAAAGATGTGAACGACCTGAACAAACAGCTGACGATTCAGTCGCTTCAATTCATATCACTCACATTTGACATGCTTTTTCCGAACGAAGGAAACGCAAATTACGGAAAACCGCAGGAGCCGCCCAAGCAGGGGGCCTCAAGCAGGCTTTCTCTTTTTGATTCAAAGGCTTAGAACGGAGGGAAAGAAAGATGACGATACCAACTTTTATGGGGCTGGAAACAGCGAAAAGAGGGCTGGCCGCCCAGCAGGCTGCTTTAAGCGTCACAGCAAACAACATATCAAATGCCAATACGGAAGGATATTCAAGGCAGCGTGTCACTTTTAAAGCGACAACTCCTTATCCGTCGGTCTCAATGAATTCCGTCGGTCTTGCCGGACAAATGGGAACAGGTGTTGAGGTCGGTTCGGTTGAACGGGTGAGAGACAGTTTTCTCGATTATCAATATCGGTCCCACAGTACAAACGCAGGTTATTACAATTCAAAAGTCGATGCCTTTGCACAAATGGAAGGCATAATGAACGAACTGGATGACAGCGGGCTGAACAGCGTACTCAATTCTTTTTGGAATTCAATCCAGGAATTAACGAACAATGCGCATGAGCCGAGCGCGCGGTCGGTTGTGGCGCAAAAAGGGCAGACGGTCGCCCAGACGTTCAACCATTTGTATGAATCATTAACGACTGTCCAAAGAAATTTAGGCGATCAGCTGAATCAAGACGTCTTGACGATGAATTCGCTGCTTTCTCAGTTGAACAGCTTGAACGAGCAAATTGCACAAGTTGAACCAAACGGCTATCTTCCGAATGATTTATACGATAAACGCGACCAGCTGCTTGATCAGCTGTCCTCCATGGCCAGTATAAAAGTCAGCTACAATAAAACAGGCGGCAATTCGCTTCCTGCTGCAGAGGGAACCGTTTCCGTCGAAATTCTCGGCAGCAACGGCCAGTCTCTCGGCAAGGTGCTTGATGGTCAAACTTACACAACTGCGGATGTCAAAGTAAACTATGACAATGACACAGGGCTTGTGACAAGCATCTCACTCGGCGGGACGGACATCGCAGCCGACGCTTTTACAAGCAAAGGCTCGCTTTTAGGTTTAATTGAATCCTTCGGTTATATGTCAAACGGCGAAGAAAAAGGGATTTATCCCGACATGCTCACCAATCTTGATGATATGGCGCTTGCTTTTGCAAAAGCGTTTAACGAGGTCCATCAAAACGGCTTCACCAATACAGGTGAAAAGGGAGGCGCGTTCTTTGAATTTACCGGCACAGAGGCTGAGCCTGCCAAAGGGGCGGCGGCGAAAATAAAAGTAGCCGATGATATCATGGCTTCCAGAGGTGAAAAGATCGCCGCATCGCTGAACGGCCAAACGAGTGATAACGCAAATGCGACAAACCTGGCAGCGGTCTTTACGAGCAAAATTACAATCGGCGAGAAAACGACGACTGTTTTAGACTACTACGCCGGCATCATCGGCGAAATGGGTGTTCAGGCGCAGGAGACGAACCGCCTGGCGAAAAATACGGAAACACAGCTCAATTCAGCAGAAATCAACCGGCAGTCGGTGAGCGCGGTTTCGCTGGATGAAGAAATGTCAAACATGATCCAATTCCAGCATGCTTATAATGCAGCCGCGAGAATGATCACACTGCAGGACGAAATTCTAGATAAGATAATTAACGGCATGGGTGTCGTGGGAAGGTAGGTAAAGAACTATGCGGGTAACCCAAGGCATGATCGCAAGAAACTCTTTGCGCTACATAAATTCCAGCTACGGGAAGCTGGATAAGCTTCAATCACAGATTTCATCCGGGAAAAAAATCACGAGGGCGTCAGACGATCCGATCGTTGCGATGAAAAGCCTGAAATACAATACGCAATTATCCCAGGTGCAACAATATAAAAGCAATGCCTCACAGGCGTTTACATGGCTTGAAAACACGGAAACGAACATTACTGAGGGCATTGATGTTATGCAGAAAGTAAGAGAGCTTGTTGTTAAAGCTAAAAACAATACAAACGGTGACGATGAGCTGCAGGCGATTGGGGTTGAAATCGGCCAGTTGAAGGAACAGCTGACGCAGATCGCCAATACCCAGGTCAACGGACGCTACATTTTTAACGGGACGAACTCGGATGTCGCTCCGATCGTCAAAAATGCTGACGGATCTTATACGTATAATTTTGAAAACTATACAAGCACTTCTGACGTAACCATTAATGTTTCTCCTAATGCGACATTAAAGGTGAATGCAAATCCGATTACAGCCTTTGGCGGACAATCAGACAGCGGGCAAAACGTCTTTCAAATGCTCGATTCTCTTGAACAAGCCTTAAAATCAGGTTCATTGGACGGCATGGACGCCATTTTGTCAGATATTGATCAATTTTCCAGTCAGATGAGTGCTGAGCGGTCTGATATAGGCGCGCGCTACAATCGGCTTGAATTAATCAATACGAGGTTAAGCGCACAAGAAGAAACTTCGACTAAAGTGCTGTCAGACAACGAAGATGTTGAGCTTGAAGAAGTAATCACCGATTTTATTACACAGCAAAGCGTCCACAGAGCCGCACTTTCTGTAAACGCGAAAATCGTTCAGCCGACATTGATAGACTTTTTAAGATAAAAGCGACTCTCATTGAGTTGCTTTTTTTCAACAAAAGGAGGCAGACAGCATGCAGATGCCAAGGTTAATTATGCAAAATATCCCCGGCCGCATCGGTTTAAC
This sequence comes from Bacillus sonorensis NBRC 101234 = KCTC 13918, assembly GCF_001592005.1. Taxonomy (GTDB): domain Bacteria; phylum Bacillota; class Bacilli; order Bacillales; family Bacillaceae; genus Bacillus; species Bacillus sonorensis. Next base: position 1,295 of record NZ_BCVZ01000001.1, on the reverse strand, counting down.
AACGATACCGCCGGACTTGAGAATGGAACAGCCCCAAGCAGATGTGGAGATCGAACAGCCGCCCGCTGAGCTGGAGATCACAACGACTCCTTCAAAGCTTACGATTGACCAGACGAAAGCCTGGGAAGACTTGGATAGGAAGAATGTGTTCAAACGGATTGAAGAAGCTGCACAGCAAGGCTATCAGGATTGGCTTGCCGGGATGGCGAGAACGGCCGAAGAAGGGGACGAAATGATGAGGATCGAAATCGAAGGCGACCCGATTGCCGATCAGGCCAAAAGAAACAGCGAGCCTGAACCGATCCAGATCGGCGTCCACTTTACACCTTCTTTTGATCGAGTAAAAATCGCGTATGAACCATCTAAAGCGAATATTGAAGTGACACCGCATAAGCCTGTCATTGAAGTAAAGCCGAATAAGCCGATTGTGGATTATACGCCAGGCAGCGTGAAGGTTGACATGCTTCAATATCCGGAGTTAAAAATAGATGTGGAATATCCAAAACAAAAGTAAAACGAAAAGGATCGTGAACAATGATCATTCAAACAAAATACCATGGAGACACGCAAATCCAAGAAGAACAAATGATACTGTTTGCAAACGGCCTGCCGGGATTTTCGGATGAGAAAAAATTCGTCATCCTGCCGCTTTCAGAGGACTCCCCGTTAGTCGTCCTCCAGTCGGCGGAAACGGCAGAGCTTGCCTTCATCGTGGCCAGTCCGTTTGTTTTTTTCAAAGACTACGGTTTTGATCTTGATGAAACGACAGTTGAGCTGCTGGAAATCGAATCGGCCGAAGACGTTGAAGTGATGGCTATTTTAACAATTGAAGAGCCTTTTGAGAAATCGACGGCCAACTTGATGGCTCCGATCGTCGTAAATCGCAAAAAAATGCTCGCCAAACAAGTAATTTTGCACGACTCCCCTTATCAAACAAAGCATCCGATAGGAGGGGGAGCATGCTAGTCTTATCCCGCAAACTTAATGAATCGATTCAAATCGGCGATGATATTGAAGTGAAAATTATTGCGGTTGACGGAGATCAGGTGAAAATCGGCATCGATGCGCCGAAGCACATTGACATTCACCGCAAGGAAATCTATTTGTCAATCCAGGAAGAAAACAGCCGGGCCGCTTCTATTTCAAACGATTTGCTGGCGAAATTATCCTCACAAAAAAAGTGAGGATTTTTTTATTTTGGCTATAAACATTCCAATACCGGCTCCGATATAAAGGATGTAGCAGGAAGGGCAGCCTGAATGCTGCAAAAGCACATGGACGTGCGATCAAACATA